>NZ_JBBCAU010000001.1:0-1254135 GCF_037203685.1 Chryseolinea sp. T2 | reverse complement strand
ACTTAAAGTTGCAACCCTTTAAACTGCCAAAAAAGAAAATATACTCTCTAAGGAAGTTGTTTTTTAACATAGAAGGGGATCCTCTCTCTGTAGCACGAATTGCATTAGATCCCCGGAGGGGATCCTCTCTCTGTAGCACGAATTGCATTAGATCTCCGGAGGGGATCTTCTCTCTGTAGCACGAATTGCATTAGATCCCCGGAGGGGATCTTCTCTCTGTAGCACGAATTTGCATTAGATCCCCGGAGGGGATCTTCTCTCTGTAGCACAAAATTTCAATCGATCTTGCGCGCCGCCCACACGTTATCTATGAAATACTTTCGATCACCGCGCAACGCTTCGCAATAAATTCTATCGTCCTCCGCCACATTGTTGCGCTCGCCCTTTTGAGCTATATTGGTGGTCCAATACACCCCACGTTGCCGCAAGCCAAATCTTGCTCAAAGCTCATATCGACACTATGAACGACACCACCATCTCCACTCTCCGCGAGGCCCTCTCCCACTCCCCCGACAACATCCCGTTAAGAATGTTGCTGGCCGACACATTATTGTCATTGAACCGCCTCGAAGAAGCAGAGATTGAATACTCCACGCTGTTAAAACTCACCGACGATACCAAACCAAAAATCGGATTGGCGAACGTCTTCTTTAGGAAGGCCAACTACTCGGCGTGCAACGTCATCCTGGAGGAAGTCATCGACAACGGCACTAACGACATCAACGCACTCACCCTCTATGCGAAGGCATTACTGAAAGAAAACTCTATCGCGAAAGCCATCGAGGTATACAAACGTGCACTGGCGATCGACAACAATTTCTTCGACGAGGAACTCGATAGTCAACTGCGCCTTCGCGGCACAACGGAACCGGTAGAGTCCGAAGATGAAGACGACGGTCGTTTCCTTCAAAAGCCCGACATCAGCTTCGCCGACGTCGGTGGAATGGAAACGGTGAAGAAGGAGATCGACCTGAAGATCATCAAGCCACTTCTTCACCCCGAACTTTATAAAGCATACGGCAAAAAAATCGGTGGTGGTATTTTGTTGTATGGTCCTCCGGGATGCGGCAAGACATTCATCGCGAAGGCCACCGCGGGACAGGTAAACGCAAAGTTCATCAGCGTCGGACTCAACGACATCCTCGACATGTGGATCGGCAGCAGCGAAAAGAATCTCCACGACATCTTCGAGCTCGCCCGACGCAACGCACCATGCGTGCTGTTCATCGACGAGATCGACGCACTCGGAGCCAGCCGCAGCGACATGAAACAATCCAGCGGCCGGCATTTAATAAATCAATTCCTCCAGGAACTCGATGGCATCAACCGCACCAACGAAGGCGTGCTCATCATCGGCGCCACCAACACTCCCTGGAACCTCGACCCTGCCTTCCGGCGTCCGGGCCGTTTCGATAGGATCGTATTCGTTCCTCCCCCCGATGCATCATCTAGAGAATCCATCTTAAATCTGAAGCTGAAGAACAAACCAACGGCATCGATAGACGTCCAGTCGATCGCCAAAAAAGCGGAGCACTACTCCGGCGCCGACCTCGATGCAATCATCGACATCGCCATCGAACAAAAGCTGGAAAGCTCATTCACGGATGGCGTTCCCAAACCTCTCGAAACGAGCGACCTCCTGAACGCGTTGAAAAAACATAAACCGAGCACTCAGGAGTGGTTCTCGACAGCTAAAAACTTCGCCATGTTCGCCAACGACTCTGGCCTCTACGACGATATTCTCACTTACATGAAACTCAAAAAGTAGCCCGATAGCCATTAACACTTTACATTTTGAGTTTAACATTTTGCGGTTACGATACCCCAATTCATAATTCTTAATTCTTAATTTTTATTATGTCCGCCGACCCCCGCTTCCAGAAGATCCAGTTTCTCCTTGAATATCAAAAATACGCCGAAGCCGAAAAGATCATTGCCGACTTACTCCGCGAGGATGCCAACAACCCTCACCTCCTCTCCTTACTCGCCGAGGTCTTCCTGCAACAGGACAAATACGATGAGGCTACACGCATCATCGACAATGCCATCGGCCTTTCGCCCGGTGCGTCGGAGTTGTTTTATATGAAGTCGCGTATCTCCATCGAGCAGGACAACCTGAGCGACGCCGAAAAACAAATCACTCAGGCCATCGAGTTAGACCCGAACGAAGCCGCCTACTTCGCCTTATCGGCAAACATCAAACTGGCGCGCAAGAAATTCGAGGAAGCACTTGAAACCGCCAACCGCGCCCTGGAGATCGACGCCGAAAACCTGTTGGCCTTAAACACGCGGAGCTCTGCGTTAATAAAGCTCGACAGAAAAGAAGAATCTTATCAGACCATCAAGGGCGCATTGAGGGAAGATCCCAACAACGCATACACGCATGCGAACTATGGCTGGGGATTGCTGGAGAAAGGTGATCATAAGAAAGCATTGGAGCATTTCAAGGAATCGCTCACTAACGATCCGAACTTCAAGTATGCGCAGGCCGGGATGCTGGAAGCAATTAAGGCGACGAATCCTGTTTATCGCTTGTTCCTGAGATATTCATTTTGGATGGGCAACCTCACGGCTAAATATCAGTGGGTCGTGCTGATCGGTTATTCGTTTGTATTTAGAGTGTTGAAGCGGCTCGCGACTCAAAATGAAGCACTGCGGCCGTTCCTCATTCCGATCCTCGTAATACTTTTCGTCGTAGCCTTCTCGACGTGGATCATGACTCCCATCAGTAATTTGTTCCTGCGATTCAACAAATACGGACTGCTGCTTCTCGATAAGAAGGAAAAGTTGAGTTCAAACCTCGTGGCTGTAAGTCTGGCAATATGCGTTGTCAGTTTAATTATCTATGCCGCATTATCAGACGAACGATACCTCACCACCGCTGCCTTTGGCTTCGCCATGATGCCTCCGCTGGGTACGATGTTCGCGCCGTCGAAGAACAAATACGGTTTACTGATTTATACGATCGTTCTGGGCGTGGTCGGCGTCGTTGCAATTGCCAATACGTTTACAACGGGTGTGCTAGTCAACGGAGCGTCGGCAATCTTTATGATTGGCTTCTTTGTATTCCAGTGGGTGGCGAACTGGATGTTGATCAAGGAGAGCAATCACTGACAAATTCCATGACAATATCCTTCCTGCGCTATTGATCATTGAAAGACTCCGAAAGGAAGAAAGCTGTCCCACGAACAAAAATCTACATCTGTCACGATTACAATCCTGGCAAGGGATCGGCAATAACCTGCATGTACACCCTGTCTTCGGTTCTCATTCCATATAGGAATTACGGTCTGAATGAATTGGGGCTCATTTGGTAAGATAGTGCGTATTTCTTTTTTCATAATGCTGGCAACAATATCTCACAGTAAGTATCTTAGGTACACCGCCATCAAACCACACCAATCAAATGAAGGCCAAATTTATCTCACTCTCTATAGAGATAGCTTGCATCTTTATAGCCGTTACACTATCATTCTATCTTGATGATGTCCGGGAAAACAGAAACGAGAAACAAGATATTCGCGAAATTATCGCTTCTCTCGTTGGTGATATCGAAATCTATACGATCGATATGTCAAATGGTAGTCAATATGCCAGCAACGTCGTTGATACAATCGACAAATGTCTTCAGATGTCGCTCAGAAATGAGCGAATAGAGGGCCAGCTGCGGAATGATTTCCTTTACTATATAAGCGACGTGCAATCTTTTTCCCCATCGGAATCATCAGCGTACGTTGGTCTGCTGTCTTCAAGCGTTTGGCAGCAACTTCCTGATTCGGCCCGGCGATCAATTTTTAATCTTTACGAAATTAGTTATAAAGCTGTTGAACGAACTAGAAACAATTATGCAAGCAATAACCTTTATGTAAGGCAACACTATTTTCCTAAATTCCACCTTATGTTTTACACTTCACAAAAGGGAAACGACGAACGCTTTGGCCTTATGGATTCATTGAACTTTAAAAATAATTTCGCGCTTTCACTTATGGACCCGGAGTTTCGCAGCATGTTGGTCAATGCGCGCAATCTCGCCAATAGTGCGATCGTATATCAAAGAACCGCAAAGCAAGAAGGGGAAGCTGCTATTGCGATTCTAAAACACTTCCTTGAGGAATACTAGGCGGCACTTTCAACCCGACGATAATTATTCTTATCGTTCAAGGATCAGACCTTCTGATTGGTATACCTTCGAACATATCCACAAATCAACTTAATACCCCCAATTAATGGGGGTATATACATCAATGCCTGCTACACTTTCAATGCTTTGACGTTCACGATTCATTCACATCAGCAATACAGTCGCTTAACATTACGCTCTCTCCACTCCAATCAGTGTAGAATTATTTTCACAACGGTAGCATTACACGATAGTTTTTTCTTTCAGTTCGCTTGCAGAGAGATTGGATTTTTTTACTTTCATATGTCAGCAAAAAAATGCAACTGTTGGGTGTTATCTTAGTGAATCATTTCAACGCACCTTGACTCAAGGTGCTTTAACAATCTCTCTTTAGATCCAATAAGTTCTCCACTTGCTGCCTATACACCCCTGCTTTCAGGGGTATGGTTGTGTTACTAGGTTATCTTATGAAATACATCTTTACAATTCTCGCTCTTGCTTGTTGCTGTAGTCTTCAAGCGCAAAACTATTTTGTTGGCGGCCCCGGTTCTTCAGATAATAATCCCGGAACAGCCGCAGCTCCTTTTGCAACCATTAACAAGGCCGCAACGGTCGCGGTAGCTGGCACCACAGTTTACATACGTGGCGGGACCTATCGTGAAACGATCACTCCAGCAAACAATGGAAGCAGCGGTCAGCCCATCACTTTCCGTCCGGCTGCCGGCGAAACAGTTATAATCTCCGGACTCAAGGTGATCCCAAACAGTGGATGGAGTAACACGGGTACCCCGAATTCAAATATATATAAGACAGCGCTACAGCTTCCGGTTAACGGATTTTCACCACTCGGCATTTCCACCAACACTGATATCCTGGCCAATCAACTTTTTAAGGACGGCGATATGCAAATTGAAGCGCGCTGGCCCGATGGCGTGAAAACAAAAGATGACTTATGGAATATGACTACGGGTACCAGTAACCCTAATGGCGATGGCAGTCAGATAAATCACAATCTCGCAAACAGTGGCTGGAGACATTTTTCACTCTTTGGGACGGCCGGGACTACCAATGGAGGTCGGACATTTACACCTACAAGGATACAAGACATAGGGGCCGCATCCATTACTGCTGGATTTACGTCAACAATTGCAGGTGCGACCATAGTAACTCAGGGCTGGTTCATCAGAGAAAGTCGGACAATTAACTTGTATGATCCTGCTACGGGCTTAATAGGATGGGATCAGGGTGTGTGGGGCGACAACATCAACGATCAACAGATAAGAAGGTATTATTATCTGACAGGCCAACTCCAATTCCTTACGCAGGAGCGGGAATTCCATTATGATGGTACCTATTTATACTACTGGCAGCCGGGTGGTGGTGCTCCAACGGGAACGATTGAATACAAGGAAAGGAACTGGGGCTTTGACTTGAGGAATAGATCATACATCCAATTACTCGGATTGACATTTGTCGGCTGCGAGCCAGCAACAGGAAATACTTCAACGACTTACTGCACACTCGACAACATCCGCGCATCATACATGAATCATAATGTTACCCATAGAGATTTTAAGTTTCAGGGGTATGGCATGTCGCAGCACATGGGCACGAAACTGCTGGGAACTAACAATGTTGTTAAGAACAGTGAATTTCAGTGGAGTGCCTCGGCCGCGGTTTGGATCGGTGCTAACGGTACAGTCCAAAACAACTTATTCCATCACATCAGCTACGATGGTATGTGGGGTGCCCCTGTTCAATTCTGGGGCGATGACAATGTGTGGAACATCAAAGTGTTAAACAATACGATGTACACTTTGGGTCGTGGCGGAATTGATAATGGATATGCGTTTGTACAGGACCAGGTAAAGAATACAACAAACAACGAAATCGCCTATAACAACATCTACGACTTCGCCCGACTCAACCACGATGGCGGCGCATTCTATTCGTGGGGCTATCAAAATCTTTCGGGTACGCGGATCCACCACAACTGGATACATGACCTAGTTTCTTTCAGACCTCCAGTAGGAACTCCAGCAGAAGGCGGTCCATATTTCGATAAGAAGACACCAGAAAACCCTGATGGCTGCGATTGCTGGAAAGGATGGACAAAACTTACCGATGGAATCATGGCGGGCATCTACTTCGACATGGGCTCTGGGGCAACTGTCGGAGAACCACCGTTGGTTGTCGATCACAACGTTTTTTGGAATATGGGCAACGACGATGACGGAATAGTTGAACAATCTGACATGGAAGGAACCGAGGTTTCTGACCTATATGAACTACCGTCCTTTAAATATTCCACAAAGCAACCGACGAGAATATATAATAATACTTTCTATGGAGCCACGAAAAGCTATACAACCTACCAACAAAATGTGCAGTCAGTATTTCGGAATAACATATCGAGAAAGGAATTGAACTTTGCGTGGGTAGGTACAAATGCACAGAAAAACATTCAATATGCTTTGATGGAAACAGATCAGGACTATATACAAGCAGCTCAAAGTCCAGCGCTTAACTCCTATGAAGGCGTGAGTGCTCAACTTGCCGGAGGACCGTTAAGTTCACCATCCACCTACTTTCAACTCACCTCAACTAGTCCAGCTAAAGATCACGGCGTGGCATTAGCGGGTTACAATGACGCCGATGTCAATCCGAAAGACATTGGAGCCTATTACTATGGTCAGGCGGGATGGACAGCTGGCTATGTTCCGGTGCAATTGCAAAATCTAGCACCGACGGTAAATGTTGGCCAGGATAAAACCATCAACCTTCCTACAAATTCTGTTGTCATCAATGGAACAGCATCCGATCCCGACGGAACAATAGTAACCTACGCATGGACGAAACAAAGTGGTCCCGCTGCCACGTTAACGAATGCTAACACAGCAAATCTCACCGCCGCCAGCCTTGTTGCAGGCACCTATGTATTCAGACTAACAGTAACCGACAACGGTGGCCTTACCGCTCAGGACGACGTTACGGTAACTGTCAACGCAGCGCAGGTCAACATCGCCTTGAACAAACCCGCTACCGCTTCTTCTCTTGAAGCCGCACAGTACGGCGCCGGGTTAGCTGTCGACGGTAATGCAGGCACTCGCTGGAGCAGTTTATTTGCCGATCCTCAATGGATATACGTCGACCTGCAGGCCGCATATACCATTCAGCGCGTCAAGATAACGTGGGACGTAGCCTATGCAAAAAACTACACCATTGATGTCGCCAACGCAACAAACGGACCGTGGACCACTATCACAACCGTTACGGACAATCCATCCATGATCAATGATCTTTCCAATATCAACTCATCGGTATCTGGCAGATATATTCGAATGAACGGAACGGCCCGCGGCACAAACTGGGGATATTCCATCTATGAATTTGAGGTTAACGGAACTGCCGCAAATACAGCGCCCACAGCAAATGCAGGTGCCGACAAAAATGTGTCAACGAATAGTGTCGTCGTTAATGGCTCGGGAACTGATACTGACGGAACAATTTCAAGCTACGCCTGGACATTGATCAGCGGACCTAATACTCCATCATTGACCGGTGCAACCACTGCGAACCTTACCATCAACAACATGATCAATGGAACGTACGTGTATCGCCTTACAGTGACAGATAACGGTGGGCTTACCGGAACCGACGATGTCTCAATCACTTACTCTACAAACATCGCGTTAAACAAGCCAACCGTCGTTTCGTCAACAGAAAGTTCCCAGTATCTTTCAAGCTATGCCGTTGATGGCAACCTGGGAACCCGATGGAGCAGTGCCTTCTCAGATCCTCAGTGGCTGTACGTCGACTTGCAGGCGATCTACAACATAAACCGGGTTAAAATTACTTGGGACGTCGCTTATGCATCAAGCTATGCTATTGAGGTTGCTAATGTCACAACCGGGACCTGGACTAACGTAACAACCATTTCAGGTAACACGACAATGATAAACGATCTTACGGGTTTAAGCGGAGCAGGACGATATATCCGAATGCGTGGACTCACACGTGCTACGAACTGGGGCTATTCATTCTTTGAGTTTGAAGTCTACGGCACACTGGTACCTAACGTGGCCCCTACAGCAAACGCCGGACCTGATAAAGATAATTATACAAATAGTGTTGTAGTCAACGGATCTGGATCTGATACTGATGGAACAATTTCCACCTACTCGTGGACCTGGATCAGCGGGCCTAATAACCCGACGTTGACTAACGCTAACACAGCCAACCTTACCATCAGCGGAATGACTGCCGGAACATATGTTTACCGTCTCACGGTTACCGACAACGGTGGGCTTACCGGATCCGATGATGTTACCATCAACTTCCTCACCAACCTCGCACTGAATAAGAATACCTCGGTTTCTTCTACAGAAAGTTCTTCTTATCTCGGCAACTATGCCGTCGACGGCAACGGCGGCACACGTTGGAGCAGCGCGTTTTCCGATGCACAATGGCTTTACGTGGACTTACTGTCCACTTATACAATCAAGCGGGTAAAGATCACATGGGATGTTGCGTACGCATCGAGTTTCAAAATTCAGGTAGCTACAACTCCAGGCACGTGGACTGATGTAACAAGCGTCAGTGGCAACACTTCCATGTTAACTGACCTCACCGGCCTAAGTGGCGTAGGTAGATACATTCGTGTTCAGGGATTAACGCGGGCAACCAACTGGGGTTATTCGTTCTTTGAACTCGAAGTATACGGAACAGCCTATACCGGAGGAAGGATGGCCATGCCTCAGGAAGAAATGATGCAACAGCCCGCGAAAGAAACTCCTACCTCTTTTAATGTGTCGCCAAATCCGTCAAATGGAAGTACCGTTTTCAACGTTGAATTGGAATCCGTTCCTGGTGAGCTTAAGATCATCGATGGCCTGGGAAGGGCTTTACTGCAGCGCGAGATAACTGAACAGAGAATTCAAATACCGGCGAAGGGATTTGCTCCTGGTTTATATTTCTTCATGTATCAAACAGAAAAAGGCACAGAACTCAAACGGGTGATGATAGATCAATAACAGGATTAACAACTCTCAGGAACCAAAAAGGCGTTGATGTTGAGTCAGCGCCTTTTCTATTTTGTTTAACGTCCCTATTAGAAATTCTCATCGACTAAAATTCTACACATCAAACACTGCCTTCACCGGCGCATGATCCGGTGACGGTGCTGTAGCCCGCTCGTTAGGATTATCACCAATGCTCGGCATCTGTGCAAAATCAATCAAACTATCAACCGTCGGCAACTTCCGCTTGTTGTTCGCTTGAACCGGAAGCAGTTCCTCCGATACAAATATCTGATCCAGCATTTCACCCCGACCGTTGTGAATACGCGAGAACCTCCTCGCCGGATCAGTTATCGCATTCGTAAGGTTCCACAGCCTTTGATCATCACCTGCATCGGTCTGATCAAATCCTCTCGTCCCAATTTCACTTCCCGGAGGACCGCACAGTATCAGCGACGTCTGTGCTTCCGGAACGTCGTTGAAGTCACCGGCGAGTATCAAAGGATTCGTCTTGTTGCCTTTCAGAAAATCACTGATCCTTGTTCGTAAGGTCACTGCTTCGGCCGATCGTTTCATCAACGCAATGCCGGCAACCTGAGCGCGCTCCCTTTCGTCGCTGGTGGAGAACGCGCTGTTCCCTCCTGGCCTCGGAAATGTCAGCAACTTGGACTTCAGGTGCGCGGCGATAACATCGATCGTTCCTCCGTTATGGGCTACACGCACGCGTAGCGCGCCGCGTCCCATTCGGACAATAGGAATCGTTCCGCCTCCAGCCGTCAGGTTGTTAATGTCGCAGGCCGGCCCGGGAGGAAAGTCAACCAGGTCCTCACGCTCGACAATCGCCTTCTTCGACAACACCGCTACCCGTATTCCGCGGTCGTCGGGGAACAAGGAAACTTCGGCATGCGGATAGTTGCCACTGCAGGCAGCCTGCAAATCACTGAGAGGCTCCAGTCCGCCAACTTCCTGAAGCGCGATCATGTCAGGATCATGCTGTGCAATGACGGCGCCCAGCAGTTGAAGTTTGAGCTGATAGGCTTGCTTCACATCGGACGAGTCCGCCTGCGCCGGGCGGAACAAATTTTCAAGATTCCAGGTCATTAGGGTGAACATAGGGGGTAACAGTTGATCTATAAGAAAGCTACTTCAAATAGGGCTCACGTGGTATCCCTGAATTCGGTTTTGCATGAAGTAATTGTTATCACAGCTTGTTATCACAACTTTCACTTGACGCAAGCCTTCGAAGCCTGCCTTTAATATTTCTAACTAAGTAGGTTCCCCCCGCATCCGCTTCCACCTACACACCCTCTTAAACCGACTGCACGACCGCAGGTCGTGACAGCTAATTCTTAACTCTTAATTCTTAATTCTTAATTTCTCTATTGCTTTCTCCTCCCTTTTCGATAGATTAGTCAACCCATTGCTCCCCTCCTCATGCGAAATCTCGTTGTGCGCTGCCTGATGCTGCTTGCCCTCCTGGGGTGTATCGATTCCTTTGGGCAGTACAACGTGTACCCTGTCTGCCATCCAATCGACGACATGATGATGCCCTATCTGCGCCATGGAGATTATATCTACGGCCACGATATGGATCAAGGCAAGGACTACCTTGTCAAGTCGGGAATAAATGGCGGCGGTTGGCGTCGTGAAGTGCCTGCTTATTGGTATCAAGGGGATGTGTGGATTGATAACGCCGACAACGCATACGTAAGGTCGAGCCGTTATAATGAGGTGACTGACACTTATGATAATCGCCTTGACAAATTTCTCAGCAATGGAACTCCCGTCTGGAACGACGCAAAAGCGATTACTTTTAGTAGCAGTTACTGTTACGTCTCTAAGACGGGCTATATCTTCACATTCGAAACTGCACGATTGTCTGCCGACAATGCACAAGCAATGCTTGTTGTATATGATCCCAATGGCAATGAGGTTCGCCGTCCGATTATATCGGATTTTGTCGATGCGAGAAACAACTATATAACCACACCAACTATTCGTGAATCCGACGCCGGAGAAATCTATGTTTCTTACAAGGAGTACACCTCATCACTTCAGGCTCAATGGGTAGTGAAGAAGTATACTGGTTTTGGCGTTGCGGCTCTAAACACCTCAGGTGATCCCTGGGTTTTTATAGACACAGACACACAGAACAGAACAGGCGAGTTCTATATCTCTTCCAATGGCAATCTCCTTTTGCTTTACAAGGGTTATGATCCCATTCTGTTTCGTGACATATACTCCGTTGGTGCAGTCGATGCAAATTCCGCATCGGTGGCACCCGAGAAACAAATTCAAATGGACATCCCTTCTTTTGGTTCGCCTTTCACTTTCGTTCGGGGCAATCTATACATCTCACAAGTTGAGTTCCAGCAACCTTTCAGATTGTATAAAATTGACGACAACCTCGATCCCGTTCTGGTGCTGAGCGCTAACGGAACGTTTGCTGAAGTCATCCTATCTGATGTTTATAACGGCGCGTACTATATAAATTACAGAATAAGCTTTCTTCAGAGAAATTGGTTGTACGCAAAGTACCAGATCGACGGCACATTTAACTGGCGCTATCCGAGTCAGGGTATCTTCATGGGTTACAACAGTCAGAATGGTAACGTCATCCTCGTAGGAGATGGATGCGCGTCGGAGTTAGTATCCTGCGCAAATAGAATTGCAACTATCATCAATTCACCAGCATCAGTAGAAACCTGTTCCGGCCAGGACATCACTTTCACGTTTCAAGCCGACGCAACTCAGCCGCTATACTACTGGTATCGCAAGACACCCTCAGGCAACATCCAACTTCCTAATTCTGTTAAGTACGCCGGCACCAGCACTACTACCCTTACCATCAACGACATCTCCTTCGATGATCAGGGTACTTACTTTGCCGAAGTGGTCGACGAGTGCAACGGCACCCGAGCCAAAACTGCCGACATTAACATCAGCGTCGGCGTCGCTCCTCAGATTACAGATCAACCCGACAACGCGGCTGTCTGCAGCGGAATCGATGCATCGTTCACCGTAGCTTCGAGTGGCGGAAGAAACGTAAGGTACCGATGGATGAAAGGCAACGTTGCACTGACAGACAACGCCCAGACTACTGGCACTTCTACTCCGACTCTCACAATAAGGTCTGTTACCGCAAATCAGGCGGGCACCTATCGATGCGAGATCACCTACGACTGTGGTGCTTCACCATTGATGTCTCAGCCTGCAGAACTTTCATTACTGTCCCCTACTACAATCGTCGATTCTCCGGATAATTACAACGGATGCGCTGGAAGCAATCTCTCGCTCACAGTGGTCGCGGCGGGCTCCGGCCTCACCTACAAATGGAAGAAGAACAATGTCTACATTACAAACAATACCCGGATAACAGGAGCCTCATCACCCACACTTTCCATCACTGCCCTCGAAGCAAATGATGCGGGCGAGTATCGGTGTGAAGTGAGCGGAGGATGTGGCGTGAATGTTATTTCGGATGCATCAACGGTAACTATACCCGGCGATGTACAGATCACCAGCCATCCCAAAGATATAGCGGTCTGCGCTGGAAGTCAGGCAATGTTCAGCGTTACCTCCAGCGGAGCATCATCTACATACCGTTGGAAAAAGGGCGACGTACTGATTTCAAATGGCGGAAAGTATAGTGGAGCACTTACATCAACACTGGTAGTCAGCAACGCTACGGCTGCAGAAGCAGGTGCCTATGTTTGTGTTGTAACCGGTCCCTGCGGAAAAGAATTGATCAGCGAGGCAAGCACATTGGCGATCGGTGCAACGGCATCGATACTGTCTGTCGATGGTGGCGGCCTGAAATGTGCCGGCGATCTGCTGGTCATGACGGCCAGTGTCTCGGGCGACGTGCGCGCTTATCAATGGCTGAAGAATGGCACTCCTTTAAGTGATAATAACAGGATCAGCGGCAGCAAAACCTACGAGCTGTACATCGCACAACTTTCAAAGGACGACGCGGGCAAATACAGTTGCCGCATCACATCAGGTTGTAATACAGAGAAGACCTCCCCTGAGTCTGTTGTAGAACTCCGTTCTGCGCCTGCCATCACCAAACAGGCCGCATCAACAACGATCTGCTCTGATGAAGACGTTGAGCTGAGCATCGACGTAACGGGCGACGTGAACGAGATCATCTGGCTGCATAACGGGACGGCTATCAGTGACGGCAACGGCGTAGCTGGATCAAAGACGAAAGAACTTCACTTAACAGCGGCAGACGTTCAACGCTCTGGCTATTATACCTGCCAGGTTCGGGGATGCTCGGGCACCACGATCTCCGAAAGCACACTGATCACAGTGAATCCGAAACCGGATCTTCGTCTGAAAAATAATAACAGCTGTGATATAGGTAGCGACTTAGAATTTCGCTGGTCCGACATCGTGGAAGACCTCAACAACACTTACGGCGACTGGTATCTCACCAAAGAGGGCAGCAACGAACACCTCGACCTTACAGAGTTAAAGTCGCTAGGAAACTATATCATTCATAAGAAGACGGCGTTTTGTGAGTCTTCTATTAGCTGGAAAAACGAGTGCATGATCACTGCTGTATCGAACGAGGTCATCATCAGCGTTTCCATAGCACCCAATCCTGCCATCGGTGAAATTCACATGCAATATGAACCTTCGGCGCTTACCGGCTTTGATATCATTAACGCTCAGGGCCAGCTGGTGCACAAGGGCCTTGCTGAAAGCAGCGGCGAATCATTCATTAACGCCCGAACGTGGTCGTCCGGTGCGTATACTGTCGTCGCGCGCGACAAAAAAGGCAAGTTCTCCAGTGTTAGATTTTTATTGACACAATGAAAGCACTAGTTACCCGCTTGTTGACAATATTGCTGCTGGTCGCTGGCTGCATTCGTGACGACGTGAGCTTTCCTCCTCAGGTAGAAGCTCCCGCCGATCCAACCTTTGTCTCTGAATCGCTTGCAACGCTGAGCGGCAATTACTTTCATGGAAGCGCAAAAGTGATCATCGACGATGCTCCCCATGAAGCCGTTAATATCGAAACTACCTCGTTACAATTCGTTGTTCCAAAGGTGAGCGAGCGAACAACGGCCAAACTATACGTCACGACCGACTTCGGCAGCTCTGAAATACTGGAGATAGTTCTGGTTCCTCCTTCACCGAGAATACGAAACGTGTATCCCAATGAAGCCGGAAGCTGCGCCTGTGTTACGATAAAGATCGTCGCTCAGTTTACCAATGGAACTACCGGCGTTGAATTCTCAGGCAACAATAAATCTATTACAGTCAAGCCATTGCAGATAAAAGGTGATACGGTATTCGTCATTGTTCCGAAAGGTTTATCTCCGGGTGCCGTTGATCTGTATCTCAAATCAGATTCCGGCACTGGCGAGCAACCGTTTAACTTTAATATCCTGCCACCTCCCGATATTCAATCAATGAATCCGAAGTCGGCGCCGATCGGATCAACGGTACGGGTAATCGGTTCGAATCTCGACAATCCCAACTATGTTATGATTGGTGATGTTCAGGCTGAAATCCTAAGCTCTAGAGCCGATGTTGCAGAAATTCGGATTCCCGAGGGAACAAAGAGCGACACGATATACTTTGCCAGCAACGCCGGATTCGATCAGACGAATGAAAAACTGATCATTGCAGGAGCACCTGAGAGTTTAACGCTTAGCAAGACTTCCGGCAGCGTAGACACCGAAGTAATCGTAACGGGAAAGAATCTTGGCAACGCGTTTCTGCTGAAGTTCGCCGATACGAAGGCGGAGATAATTGATAACACCGACACGCAGATTAAGACGCGCGTACCGGACGGAGCTAAGAGCGGCCATGTCTGTGTTCAGACACCTGCAGGTATAGCGGAGTCCGATGCCGTCTTCAATGTGAAGGGAACTCCCTATATAACAGAGGTGAGTCCTTCGTCTACAACTCGCGGCGCAACGGTAACGGTAACAGGATATAACCTTGATGGTGTAACGGCAAAGCTGGGTAATGTAAATATCGTCGTCACTCAGGGCAGCGCCAATTCATTTCAGTTTGTCGTTCCGCAGAATGCAGTAAGTGCTAAGGTGGTGGTGAGCCTCGGATCAATTACGGCCGAGTCGAAGAACACCCTCGTCATTGCCGGCACGCCCACCGTGACAAGCATGACACCGAAGGAAGGTTCCCCGGGAACGGTGGTAACGATCAGGGGAAGTAACTTCCCCGATAATCCTGAAGTTCATTTCGCCGATCACGTTCTCGCTACTGTAGTTTCTTCTACGGCCACCGAAGTTATATGTCAGGTACCTGCCAATGCTACAACGGGAAGGATACTGGTGAACAACGCACCAGGCCCGGAAGACTTCACCGTGATCACTAAGCCTGTTCTGACGAGCATAGCTCCTGCGCGCGGTGGGATCGGATCAGACGTAACATTAATCGGACAATATCTTTTAAATGCCACGGTGAAGTTTTCTTCTAACATCACCGCCGTAAAGAAGAGCAACACCGCGACGACCATCGTCGTAACAGTACCCAACAGTGCCGTCACAGGTCCCATCACAATTACAACTATCGGTGGAACCATCACCAGTGCGTCAAACTTCGAAGTGCTTGCAGCTCCGATGATCAGTTCTTTTTCTCCTTCGTCGGGCAGTATCGGGTCCGATGTAACGATATCAGGAACCAATCTTCAACACAATCCTGTCGTGCTCTTCGGAGGACAAATCCAGGCGCTCATCAAATCAATTACACCGACGCAGTTGGTTGTTACAGTCCCGGCCGGCGCATCTAACGGAAGGATCACTGTGAAAACTGATGCAAGCGCTGCTGGCGTTCAGAGTCAGAATAGCTTTACCGTTGCAGGTGCGCCGAAGATCAACGATATCAGTCCGCAGCGCGCAACGTGGTATCAGGAGATCGAACTGACGGGCGAAAACTTTAACGACGTAAGCACCTTAACGATCGATGGCACCACGGCTGCCTTCACAAGAGAATCCGATTCCCGCATCAAAGTGAAGATTCCTGCGACTATCCCTGCCGTTGTTTCAAGAGCCGTGAACGTCGTGGTATCAACAGCAGCACAGGTAACTGCCAGCAGAGGGTTTGTCCTGCTCGGCCTTCCTAACGTAACAAAGCTCGCTCCTAAAGACAATCCGGTGAACTGGCCCTTCCTCATGACGGGCACGAATCTCGACATCGTCAGGAAGGTCGTCATGATGGTGGGTGAAACTCCTTATATGGCAGCAAGCCTTCCCGAAACAGGCATCAATCAACAGGCATTTAATTATGTCACCACGAAGGTGCCGGGCAACATTCCGCCGGGTAATCGTACCGTTAGACTCTACTACGGCATCGACGCCAATGCGTATGTGTCTTATCCGTTTACCGTACTCGCCGCACCACCTCCTGGCGTATATCCGCCGGCAAATATTGTGCTCCCTCCTCCTATACCGAGCACCTACGTACAGGTTGACCTGAGCAACTACTGGTACGATGTGAACTTCGTAGGCCCCGATGGAACGACACAAATGTCTTGCTATCATTTACGCGCCTCGTTTCAAGGTCAGCCAAGCGGAACCTTCTGCACAATCAGCAAGTATGTTATACAGTACGACAATGGTTCCTGGATTCCACTCTCCATGGCAAGTGGCGGTGGGGGTTGGGACCATGGCACCGTCGAGATACACTATGACGACGGCACTGCATATACGGGCATGATGAATACAGACCTTAGTGTTCTCGAGATAGTATTCACCGATGCTGATGGCCGCCAAATGATATTAAGACAGGATGACTCGGACGACTCGGTCGGGAGAAGGTGCAGCTTAATAGGTATACCAGGGCCTTGTTAAAAATTGCTTTTACAACACTATTGCTTTCCATCTATTTCCGTTCTCCGGCAAAGTTGAGACATTCGAATAGTGAAACTATTATTGTTGTTTGCAACATCCGTTCTCTTATTCCCGTTCGCATTGAACGCTCAACAAAACAGTATTAAATTTTCCCGCGACAGCCTGAGTATTCTGCTTTTGGACGATACTCTCTCAACAGC
Source organism: Chryseolinea sp. T2 (assembly GCF_037203685.1). Lineage (NCBI taxonomy): Bacteria > Pseudomonadati > Bacteroidota > Cytophagia > Cytophagales > Fulvivirgaceae > Chryseolinea > Chryseolinea sp. T2. The sequence goes on along the minus strand of NZ_JBBCAU010000001.1, from coordinate 1,236,968 downwards.
ATACCTGTCCGAGGTCTTTCGCAATCACCAGTCGACAAAAGTCCTCAACATTGAGATTGCCGAGGAAGGCTGGGTCGGATATGGATACATGGAAGGTGTTGTCTCAAAAGTTAGCGTGGGACAACACATCGAAATCCCCGAGACCATAGGCCTGATGACAGGTTTGACAAGCCTGTCATTACCGGGCCTTGGATTGAAACAGCTTCCTCAAAGTCTTTTTACATTGCCTCACCTCGAAACCCTTGACATCAGCTTCAACGACCTCGATCTCTGGGCTGAAGTTGAAAAACTGGCGAACCTCAAGAAACTGCGTACTTTAAAAGCTTATGGAGCATCGATGTCAGAAGGTGAATACTTAAAGTCATCTTTCCCTCAGACTAGGATACTCTTCAGGCAAAGGTGATTTCAAGAATAATTTCAGGTAGTGAATGACTGCCAGCAGCTGCCCAATAAGCTTCGTGGGATCATACCGGCCCTCACGCATTCAGCCAGAATACCATTTATATAGTACCAAAGCATCAGCCTATGTTGCGCAAGCACCACCTTTTGTAAATTCGTTATCTTGTTAACCTCGCTGGCCTGCATATCTCTCGGGAGACCTCCTATGCCTTCTTGATGGCCTCTTCTTCATTGATCGCCTTGGCGATTTGTGTCTCGTGACTTTGATTTTTCATGTCTACCAATTGGCCGAACTTCAGGGTAGCTTACATATAACGGAGACTGCCTTTTTTCTTTACAGTTATGAATAATATTCACCAAGGAGACAAGGATGAATAGACATTAAAGAACAAATAGTAGGTCACCAAGGACAGTAGGATAAAGGAAAAAAGCATTATTCGCTTTCGAAAATACACAATCATCCCTATTAAAAAGTTAATTACGATTAGCAGGTCAGTGTGCGGTAGAAAGTAAACGGAGTAGTCTGTTCGAAATTCCAAAGGCAATTGCTTTGCAAAGACAATTAGCGTGAGACACAAGAATGCTATTAGACCAGCAATCATCATCGGTAATCCTTTCAAAATTCTTAATGTCATTTTCCACTACTTACTTGATGCAATTTATTTCTAAAATTGAATAACTGGAAGTTCCATTTTCTTGCTTGAATTCTATCCGAATTGAGCAAGCCTTCAGTTCGACTGTTGCCTCTTATGTAATCTCCGTTTAGGCGAAGATAAGTACCATTCTGGATTTCAGTACCTATATAAAATTTTGATTTTGGATCTGAAGATCTATTCCAGAGTAGTTCGGGTGCCTCTTTAAAATTGCCTTGTTTAATTGTAATTACATCATTTGTTGTTCCTGTGACAACTTGAGTATGATTAATTCTACCTTTATCATTTTTATGAAGGAACAAATCGCCTGGGGCAACATCCGTTTTAGAAACTTCTGTTGTCGTTTTGGCCAAGTCGGCGGCTCCAGTAGTTTTTAGAACATCACTCTTAAATGCTTCAATATCTGTGTAGGCAACATTTGAAGCATCATATGTGCCCGTACCATTCTCAAATGTGACGGGTAGGTTATTCTCTGAAGCAAAGTCGATAAGTACATTTACTGCAAAGTCCTCACAAGTACATTCCACTCCAGAATCCTGAATTTCACGAGCCCTTTGTCCGACAAAGGCACTGTACTTCTTAGTATATTCCTCACTCCACTCATTCTTGATATCCCACGCTTCCAAACCCTCTAACTCGATATGGCTTGTCACCTTATTTTCACTAAATGCGTAAGAAGAGTTGTAATAAAACTCCTCTGCTAGAGGGTCCACATTAAAAAACCTTCCAATTTCAGGCTGATGATTTCTCCATTCGAACGATTCCCATCCAAGATTCAGATCGTCAACATGCTCCTGTCCCTGGAATTTGAATCTATTCTCAACCGAACTCTCCCTCTGATAACTATTAAACGTCAACCCAAACGGATAGTACTCATTCGTCGCTATAATATTTCCCTTCTGATGCGTCACCTTGAAATCATCAAAGAATACATCCACCGGCGTATCGTTCTCATTGCTCAGATAAATATACACATATCCCGGCTCTGCAATCACGATCTTATCCGTACCCTCAAACGCGAGTCGTTCATGAGGCACGTCGGTGCCGGTCTCCCTTGCCGCCGTTGTTACACGCTTAAAGCCGGCCGTCTTGAAGTTGTAGTTCCTGTCAAACACAATGTAGTTCAGGTACGCCTTTGGTCCTGTGCCCGGATCAGTAGTTCTCGATACCAGTCCCGGGAACGGAAACACGGACGATCCGATACTTCCCGCGGCGCCGCCGTCAACTAACGTGTTGACCGGTGCCCCACCCGTTGCAATAGTCGAAATGAGGTTTGTGGCAACTGCGTTCCAATTGGTGGATACAGGATCCAAATACTTCACAAATACCTCTGTGGTAATGATGTCACCAGGCATCACACTGAGGCTCTTCGCCACTCCATACTTCTCGTTAGTCGTCGTACCTCTCAGTCGCGTAGAATAACTGCTGGGCGTGTTCTTCACGGTTACCGTTGCCTGCTGGCTGAAGCCATTGATGCTCGCCGTGATGATGGCTACACCTGGCGCTACACCCGTAACCCATCCGTCATTGTTCACGATGGCAATCGCGTTGTTGTTTGACGACCACGTAACACTCCTGCTGGTAGCAGTCGCTGGTGCAATAGTACGACTAACCTGTGCCTGCTTGCCGACAAGAACATCAAGACTTGCAGGCGATATAGTCAATCCCGTCACGGCAACATTCGTTGTCGTTACCGACCGCAGCTCAACGCCGGAGAAGCACGCATGACCACCCGCTGCCGAAAAGTTCAGGTTACCATCTCCAATGATAACACGGAACGGACCGAGCTTTGACCATGTACCGCCGACGCCGCTGTTATAGTTGTTGATCACAACCGCGCCTTCAACAGAAATGCTATAGTCTTGCGCACCATTATCCTCCCATAAATAGAGGTAAATGTCATACATGCCATTTGCAATCCCTGAAACCGTAACGGAAGGAACGTTACCCCATACCGAAGAGCGTATCATCGTTGCACGGTTCGCATCGGTTGCCGGGATCAACGTTACACTCTGGTTTTCAAATACTCCTGCCTGGTTAGCGAACGTGAGGTTGGGATTGGATAATCCAGCTTGCCAACTGTTGCCGTCAATCGTAAGTGCAGGGCCGTTGATGTTGATGCCGCGATAAAATGCCGTTGTGCCGGGTTGCGTCACGGTAATCATGAACACGTCGCTCACCGTTCCGCCTGCACCATCGTTCGCTGTTACCTTAACATCATAGAATCCGGCGTTCGCAGCGGCCGGGCTACCCGTGAATGTTCGTGTGGCGGCATTGAATGTTAACCACGATGGTAATGCTGCACCGCTCGCAAGCGTAGCCGTGTAAGTCAATGTAGTGCCCGCATTAGGATCCATAAAACTGTGCAAGGGAAACTGGTACGTAAGCGTCTGCCCTGTTACCACAGATTTATCCAACAGGTACGAAGCGACAACCGGTGCCTGATTGCCAGCGGCCTGACTCACGGTCCACAATTCAAGTCCCGACAGATTACAAACACCCGAAGCGAAAAGGGTAATATTGCCATCGGTGATCGAGGTGCGGAAGGGTCCAAGCTTTGTCCATGTACCTGGGGTACCACTGTTATAGTTGGACAGGCGTTGTACACCTTCAACATTCACTACATAATCCTGTGTATAGCTGTCCTCCCACACGTACAGGTAAATATCATAAGTACCGTTAGGAACACTGGACACCGTCATGTTCACGTCGCCCCAAATCGATGCACGAAGCATCGACGTGCGGTTCGCATCGGTAGCAGGAATCAACGGAATGTTTTGGTTCTCAAATGTGCCATAGCCAGTCCAGGTGAAGTTCTGTGCTGTTGCGCTGGCAACCCAGGGATTTCCGTCGATAGTTGTTGCAGGACCATTCAGATTTATACCACGATAAAAATATATACCTGCATCACTGCCTGATTGAGCAGTGTGATCGAAAAGCGGTGCATTAATTCTTACAGCTTCGTCATAGTAAACGAACTTGCTGCTCTCCTCGGCAACTTTGTTGGATTCAAATGTTGCTGTGCTTTCATCCAATTCGTCGGTCGTACTGAATGTCACGCGAACGTTACCAAGATGGTCCTTAAGGTTGTATTGGTAGTCGCGGGTTGTTAGTGTTCCCACCTGAATGATTTCAAACGCATTGATGTGCAGCGTTTCACCCGACGTAGATGTATTCCATGCGACACCAACTTTTAATTGTGCATTGGCAGCAACCGTGACCACCTGTTCCGTCCATGCCTCAGTTACCGGGCCTGTTGCCAGTTTCGCTCCCGGCCAGTTCAAGTCAACACCATCGACCTGAACGCGAACATAAGCCGCACTTCCGGCCGCCTGCGTGTAGCCCTTCACCCTTATCTTATAGCTGCCCGCCCCTATAGCCAACGTTCCGCCTATCGGGAATGCTCCGGCTTTAACGGTTCCATTCGAAGTAACTTTGATGAATGTCTCCTTGTCTATTTCAACGGGTGTAAGTGTAGCTCCGACTACATCCATGCCACCAGGGTTCTTGCCGTCATGCATGTACAGCAGCTTGTTACTCGCCAGTACGACCCTGCCTTCGGGGTGCGATACGAATTGTGCCACGCCGTTTTCGTAAACTACTTCACCAACGTAGTCGGTGCGTTTCGTCACTGTACCAAACACCGTCTCCTGCGACAACTTCCGTCCGGTGGCATCATACGTGTACTTAACTGTGTTGCCACCTTTCGTCACGGTTTGTGGCAGATTGAGAAAATTATACGTGATCAGATTGCTGGCATCAGCAAGTGTTGTACCGATACCCTTATTCAAATCATGTTTGAGGTTTCCATTGTTGTCGTAGTCATAGTCGGTTGCCGATCCGGTTTGACCATCAACAAAACCCTGGATGCGATCGCTACCGGTGGCAACAAGATCACGCACATAAAGAAGCCGGTTCGTGTTCGCACCCGCGGCTCCATACCAGTAATAAAGATCATCAATCAAACTTGCGCTCTTCGCCCCGCGCTGCAGTCGACCGATATTTCCATTAAGATCATACTTGAGGACACGTTCGTGAAACTTCCCATCATCCCAGGTAGAAAAGTTTTCAGAACTAAAGGCGGTAGCATCCTTAAGACGATTCAATGCATCGTAAGTGAACTTATACGCCATAGCCTTCGGCGATCCAACATTCGGTGCCTGTGCCGTTCCGCCCAGCCCTAAATTGGTACTCCATTTCATGGCACTTATATTTCCACTGAACAAGCCATTGGGCTGTATACCGGTGGTGGCCTTGTTATATCCTAGTTCCATACCAAAGTAATCCTTTGGTCCGCCGTCGGCAGTACTCAGTTGACTATCATTTATCCGCTCCAGCCAACCGCGGATGTTATAACGATAGTCGATCTGTTGTTTAAAAGGTTCGCTGTTTTTGCTGTGAAGTTCCTTTCGAACGAGTTGTCCTAATTCATTATAGGTATTGCTCGACAGCAATACTTCTGTTGTTCCATTTACCTGGTGATAGGTTTTAAGAAGTCGGCCCACGTGATCATATTCAAAACGCTTAACCACCGGATAGCCGTTGAAGGAAGCACTTTCCTTCAGCAATGTTCCATCGAAATCGAGCAAACTGGTGACGCGATCCTTTCCGGTAAGAACATTATCGGCGATGGTTTGAATGACGCGGTAATGCTCATCATACCACGTGACCGAACGAAGCCACGTATTGGTTGTACCGTTTAATACTTTGACCTTGGATGCCGTCTGGAATCCCTTTGCTGTAGCGCGCGCGTTGTCCCGCTGATCGTACGTAATGCCATTGACAATCATCTGAAGATTTTCATCCACATATGAAAATCCCGTCCAGCCCTGATCGTAGGTATCGTAATAGGTCACCGTTAAGTACTTCGTTTCATCCGCGACCGACGGATAGGCATTGTTGGTATACCCGTGAACAATAGTTCCGCGGGCCTCCGAAAGCATAGCAGTCTTTGCATCGTTGCGTATGGTGGCCACGGTCTTACTGCCCATGTCCACAATACCCGTCAGCACAGGTCGGTTCAGGTTATCGTATTTTGTGAACGTCCATTCGTTCTTACCCTGCCTTTGATTTCCATCCTGCGTCAGCACTAATCGATCGAGCTTGTCGTACACCATGTATTGCACGTCTGCACCGGGCACAACCTTTTCAATCATGCGTCTCAGACTGTCATACTTATATTGGAAGGCAAACCGGTTCAGATCCGTTGTCGACGGACTGTAGGATCCCGTTTGCAACAGGATGTGTTTCGTCAGTTCCGGCTGGAACACGTATCGCAAAAGCCCGAAGTCGTCATATAGATAATACGTTTGAGCCCAATGATTAACGCTGTCCATGTGGGCGTTGTCAATGGCCTGCACTTTCTTGAGAATAACGCGGCCACCCTGATCGGTATACTCGCGCGTTTCGTGACCGTCTTCATCCTTCGTTGATTTTATAGTCAGCTGTTTGCTCTCATAGTAACCATTTGTTGCAATCACGTTTGTCTTCACGCCTGCTCTCGTGGGTAGCCCTGTAGCACTGATCTTCCAGGCAATTACGCGCTCATGCAATGTCAAATTGGCAAGGGACGAAGTATAGTTGTTGAGCAGATATTTAAACGTGATGGGACGATTCTGGTCGGCGGCCGACCAGTTCGATCCTGGCCCATATTCTTTTAAGGTCCGGTTCAACGGCGAATACTCATAGTTCGTTTCACTGAATGGTTGAGTGTCATCAATGATATTGTTCGTGGGAGTATTATAAAAGTTGTTGGCGTAAGTTCCGTTGGCTGCATACGTTATTGTCTTGAATGAGCCGGTTCCATCGGTGGCGACAAAAGGAAGATACTTCCTGTACTCACGCCCGTTGTTATCGTAAACCGTCGGTGTTACAATGTCGAAGGATAACGGTGAGCCATTAATTGACGTGGTCTGTACCAACCGGCCAATGCCATCGAAATATTGAATGTCCTTTTTCACAGCGGCCGCCGTCTCCGATTCAGTGAGCGCCGTCAGAGCGGTTTGCGTTTTAAATGTCTTTACATAGTTTAGGTGATCTTTACAACGTTCAGCAAAGGTGGCATCAACGTCATAACGGGTCCGGAACTTTACATTCCCCGGAAGCGTGCGTTCAATGTATAGCGTTTGTGCGGTGACGGCAACGTTGTTCAGCACATTTGTCGCGCTGACAAGAGTCCCTCCTGTGGGTGCATTGAACCATTGGTCGGAGGCCACGTTCGACGTCAGTTTTACGGTTGTTGCGCTTAGACATTCATAGGTGACAACCGGAAACTCTGAAACCGGGAGCGGTTTCACAGTAAGTAAGGCCACTGACGATAACGCCTCACATCCATTGAGTTGAACAACGGCCCAGTATTCCCGCACCAAATTGACAGCACCGGTATTAGAAAAAAGTACCGGTAGCGGTGTCGTTGTGGAGGTCACCTTCACGGCTGTTCCTCCATTTTCCTTGTACCAATATTCTTTTATGGTTCCGGTATAATTCGTAAGATTCAGATCCCTGTTGGCAAATCCATCATAGGTGCCTGCGCCCGCCAACTGCCCCCCTACTGGCACACCTGGAATAGTTGAAACGGTCACGGTACGTGCAGGACTGAAACAACCATTCGCATCTTTGACTTTTGCATGGTAGTCTGCGGCCGTCGTAACCGTTCTTGGAGACGGATACGTTGTTGTCATCTCCTGTGCTGTATTTTGCCAGTAAACATTAGACAGCGAACTGGAAAGTGTAACTTGTCCACAGGAGTTTGTTTGAGAAACTTGATTCGCCAGCGGTGCTGCCGGCAGAGCGTACACCTGCACAGTTTCGCCCGTCATATAGGTTGTTGAACAGCCGGTACCCTCGAAGTTTCGGATGATGGTATAAATACCAGGTGTCGACCAGGTGACGTTAAAATCTGCTGCATTGCTGCTGGGTGTTCCACCCGACCCCGAGCCTATTATCTGAATGGTTCCAGTACCGGCACCGCACGGTCCCGAGTTGAGCGAATGCGATGTCTGCGTCCCAACGCACGCTGTCCTTGTCGGTGTCCCGAGGGGATTGACAACTACAGTGGTGGGTTGTGAATAAGAAACACAACCGCCTTTATTTATTTTCGCTCTGTACTCGCGTGAAATGATAGATGAGCCCGTATTCGTGATGCTGACAGAGATAGTTGAACTTGTGCTGGGAATGTCAACAGTTGTACTTCCATTCTCTACATACCTGTACCCTTGAATTGTACCGTCAACCCCCATCGTTGATAACGTTTCGTTCAACGTATAAAGCTTTGTCTTGCCGCCAATCATTGAGCTGGTCGTCGGCGTGGGTATCGTAGAGACCGTTACGGCAACAGCATCGCTCCAACAGGCACCGCCACCCTTCATCCTCGCATAATAGGTGCCGGTCGCTGTGACAACCTTAGTCGTTTGGTAAGTTTGATCTTCGTTCAATGGCGCCGTTTGCCAATATGCACCCGCTGACGAGCCGGACGCAGTAAGCGTTACCTGACTACAGGCCGCTGTCTGACTGAGTTCACCCGCGACCGGACCAACGGGTTTTGTTGAAATGGTATACCAGCCAGAGGTCACGACAGAAACCGCGCATCCCGAGAAGGTCCGCATCAAACGAAAGGTTCCGGTACTTGTAAACGTAACGGTGAAGTCGCTGGCTGTTCCGCCGGGGTCCGATATAGTTCCTCCGCTCGCTCCATCCCACATAGCATTACTACCCAAACCACTACCACACCCAACGTTGCGCGGAAGCGATACAGTTATCGTTTGTCCAACACAGTACTGTGCATAGGAACTGGTGCTCGAGACAATGATGATTGCCATGACCAGCAAAACGCGAATGTTCAACAACATTCTAAATTTCTTTGAATTGATTTTCATAACGGTTTGCTGATTACTGGCCCTGGTAGTAGTACTTGTATTGCTCAACAACATTGCCTTCATGATCCTTGATGCGGACTAATCGCCCTAACAAATCATAGTTGTAGGTTTGCTTTCGGCTGTTAGGATCGGTGATCGAGACGATCCCAACAACGGGGTCATAATCGTATGTCGTTATCTGCGCATTAACCAGTGTGCTGTTCGATCTGAAGTTGATCGGATCCGCCGTATAGGCCGTGTTTAGAGTAGTGTAACTAACACCAACGGCTTTCACGATAGGGACTGTATTACTGAATCCCCATATGTAAGAGGTCTTAACGCCATCCCTACCCGTTTGTTCAATGATGCGTCCGTTCGCATATTCATAGGTCACTTCGGGCACAGTACTGTACTTAGCATCTTTAATAATGCCGCCAGTTGTCAAATCAATAGCAGTGAGTCCGGTCGCTGGCGTAAGCGGCGTACGTTTATAAATCTCCTTCACACGAACACCAACCGGGCTGGCATCGGTCAGTACAAATTTGAAATAGGTTGACTCCAGAAGCTGGTTATTCTTCCATTGCGAAACTTCAACAGGAATGTCAATCTGGTTGGCACTCTCCATATTGTGCAGTGCCTTCATATCGGCGTTGGTGTTGGCGATGCCCGTTGTGATACAGCCGTCTTTGGTGTTCTTGCACGTTTGAATGCAAGTGGTATACGCCATACGGAGAACGTTCAGCCTGTACTGGTAATCCGTCCACGCACAAATCCGGCAATCGGAATTATTACTGCATGGATTATAATTCGGATCGCATCCCACAAAGTTCGTACAGCCTGCGCCATTAAAGCCACACACGGCCGTCGTGTTATCGCGATAAAAGATTTGGAGTGCGGCAACACCATTTGTATAGTCCTGCGAACATGTTGCACACGTAGCATTACACTCCGTGAGATCAGGCACATAGGTAAACCTGCCTTCTGTTACATCGAGGTTATCCGTAACGGTGGTCTTGGTTACCTGGCTGTGCCACGTTGAAGCATAATCCGTTCGGGTCTTCGACTCAATATATTCGGCTTCATTGGAAGGATTGAATGTCCGTTGCGTTTCAATTTTGGCTGTCAGCTTTGAGGTCTTCATTGAATAGTGTGTTGGAAGCGCTGTGCCAATTCCGGGGTCAGGGTGACTTAAGGTCGAAACACCGAAGATGCCAACCGGCATGGTAACATATTGGTGCTCATATAAAGTTTGCGTGATCTTTCGACCGGAGTTATCATAAAAGGTTTTACCGATCAGATTGCCTCTGGTAAAATCATGCGGGAGCGGTGCGCTAGAATAATTCGGATCGCTCACCAGGCATTTGGAGGCATCGATCTTTCGGACCGCTACATCCTCCAGCGAAAGCCAGTTGGAAGGAAGAACGCTTGCGCCTGAATATTCATAGATCGTGTATCCTCCGTCCGGATTCTTTTCCTTTACCCAGCCGTAACCAATATGATAGCCCTGTGTCGTTTGGAGCGGTTGCAATGTGGTTGGCGACACGAAGTTTCGAACGTATAGCGGCGCCGTTGGTAACCCTGAATTCTGGCATCCATCCGGCCTTGCACCCGCGAGAAGTCGCTCGCCACCCACAGCAACTAGCTCATGTTTCATTTTCATGATATAGACCGGGATACTGTATAAGTTGGCACGGTCGTATTCGAAGTCCTTGCTGGGTATTGGTGAACGCTCAATACCAAATTGTTCGATGCGCTTTACCCTCATTCCACCCACTATTTTTGGAACGCTCACACAATTGGACGTTGTGGTATACATCACCACCGTTACGCCCTGGCCACTGCCATTGTCAGGGCCTGCGCTGCATTGCACAGTATGGCTTCCCGTAGGCAGAAAAATGTAATCACTCTTTGTTTGTCCCGGCTCTACACTGGCGACAAGCATATTGTTAATGTAGAGGCTGCCGGAACCGGTGCTCTGTGACTGAAACGTGTAATAATAAATGGAGGGCTGGGCGACATCAATGGGCAGAACGGTGCCAAACTCCGCCGCAGCGGTTGACATGCCAGCGCTGGTGGACGTGCCGGTCGGTGAAATGCTTTGTACCCGGCATTGACTTGTGTTCACTTTGTTCGGTTCGTATATAAACTCTGTGCCTCCTCCAGTGGGATAGCGCAGAGACCGGAGTGTGCCTGCTCTCATCTGCGGCCAGTGTGAATCGCGATCATCGTCACCGAACAATGCAAAGCCGGTCGTCACTCCGTCTGAAAGCGCCGGTATCAGGTTGTCGTTTGTTTCGGCACCATTATAGAATCCCCAATGGTCCTGACCAAAGCTCAATCGTCTGGGAACAGCAGTGGGTTCATAGTAGTTGAAAATGTAAGGTGGCTCACTTACTGTTGACTCGCATACGAACTTCTGAATGGCATCGAGCTTGAGGCGTTTCTTATCGGACTGAAAGGTCCCGAAGAAATCAAGTTTCTGTGGTTGAGCAGCCGTGCTCGTAAAGTATGACTGCGTAAGTTTGTACGTCGTGCAATAGGTGCTCCGCGTGGATTGAATCTTAATTTCGGAAAGGGCCTTCGCACTATTGTTTGCCTCTTCCGCAGTGATCGCCGTATTCCGCGCAAGATCTTCTCTATAAGTCGTTGTAGTCGGAACTACAAACGTGATGATCTCATTCGATGACGTGATCTGATTGACCGCCACGCCAGTCACCATGGTTTTCAGCAGGTTGACGTATTCCGTCCCCACACTAAACGGCACAAAACTTGAACAGCTAGCGCATTGCTGTGGGATGTAATCATAGTAGGCATAGGTCTCGGCCCTGTAGTTGAGGTCAATCTTGTACTTCCGGTCTGCCGACTCCACTTTATACAAATACCAACTGCTGATTACATTTGAATAGGTAGCCATCCCGTTGTACTCATACCGCTTCGTATCCACTTTCTCGATAGCCTGAGGGTCACTACCACCCGCTTTCACGCCAAAATAATAACGCGTTCCATCGGGTGCCGTGATGACAAAGCCTTGAATGTAATCCACGGTATTATATGTATTGGCACCTGTCTTGGTCTGAATCTCAACCTTGTAATCCGACTCCGGAAACATCACCGCCGTCTTATCTCCGCGGATATAAAACTTTCCACTGTGATTGCCGGCCGTAAAAAAGAATAGATCAGGTTCCCCGTCCTGAAATCCAATCTGGAAATCGCGGTAGTCCGTGAGATTATTCTCATCCATAAAATAGGTGGAGTAGCCGTTGTTCGAAAAGAAGGAATCGTTCTCAAATCCGGCCTTCTCGTCAGGCATACCTTTCACAGTACGGCTAACGACGCCACCTGCGTTCAAGCTAAACCCCGCGCCGACCCAACTGGCGACCTCCTGAACTTTTAGGCCCGCGGCATGATAGGAAATACTAATGGGTAGCTCCAGTGAACCCTCCTTCACGGTATGGATTGGGATCGATATCTCCGGTACCCCTGTATGCATATTGACGGGATAGTCACCAAACTTGGCAATAGCCGATGCGTTGGGCGAAACAATGTTCACCGATGGGAAGACTGGGGTTGTCTGTGCAATGGAATTAAGGGTACTGATAAGTACAAGACAATGCATCAACAGACTGGCAAGCAGGATGCTTTCGCCACGGCGACTTGTTTTCATAGCAGGTTAGGTTCGAACGGTGTAATACTAGTGGGGATTATCGGGTAATGATTATCGCAAACCATCGCCGTCAATGCACTTAGTCCGGAAACCTGAAAAAGGTTAGCAGGGGTTGAAAACTTTTTTTTATATGTTTAATGCTAAGTTCAGAACGCACCTGTCTTGGATGAAGCAGTAAAGTTTTTCAACATTGCATGTCGAACCTTTGAAATAAATTCTCAAGAACCTGCTAACTTTTTCAAAATGCCCGGACTAAAACCCGGATAGCTGCACACTCATGCGAGGACGTTTCCTTCTATATATACTGATTAACATAACTACTTCCGGGTATGCGTCCATCGCTATCAATAAAAGCTCGGTTAAGCAGTTTGCATCAGTGTTTTATGCGACAGACACAACGATAGGGATGCCTTCCGGCATCACTGACTCCCTTGCACAATACCGCAGCAGGCTTGACTCAATAGCTGGATCATTCACGAATGATATCGAAAAGACAAGAAGTTGGTACAAAGGATATTCAGCAAAAATTAACCGGAAAGAGCAGGAGCTGACGAGCTTATTGGACAGCCTTAACCGATTGGGTAAACCAACGGCAGCGCTGACTAGCAAGCTGGATAGCATTCGCTCAAGACTAACGCAGGTTCACGAAGAAGGGAAAACGAAGATTGAGCAAATCCGAACAAAGGCAATGAGTGCCCTTGATGTGGAAGGACTTCCTCCGGAACTGCAGAAGGAAGTCGGTGCGTTGAAGGATGCGATCGCGAAAGTGAATCCACTTAGCGCGTCGCCAGGAATGATGAACGTTCAAAGTGCTTTAAACACCGCTCGCCTGCCTGCGCTTGATATCAACACAGCTTCTTTGCCTTCAATTGACGCCGGAAAGCTCTCTCAAAGCCTTCCGGGAGTATCCGATTTGCCAACAGGCAATCAAGCACTGGATGTCACGAAGCAACTGAACCCAAACAATTTAGTTTCTACAGACAAGCTCACGAATGAAATCGGAGTCTCCGGGATATCAGCGGGCGACATTCAAAGTTTGGATGGAACTGCGATCGACCAGCTTGCTGAATCTAAATTGACCGGATATGCTCCAGTCGGTGAAATTCAGAAACAAACAAATATTCCTTATTCTGAAACACTGAAATCCGAAGACGCACTGAAATCAGAGATGATAAATCAGGTTCGGACTGCTGCCGTTAATCATTTTGCAGGACAGCAAGAGCAGCTCCAGGCAGCGATGGATCAGATATCCAAATACAAGACAAAATTTAAAAGTGTACCCAACATTCGCGATCTCACCGATAGTCTTAAAAAGGTATTGACCCGGCCGGCCGAAGGGAAACGATTTGTATTTGGTTTCAACATCGAAATCCAAGGCGAAGGCGAGATACTACTGCTGGATTTCAATCCATATGTTGGCTACAAGATCACAAGACAAATCACGGCTGGACTGGGTTGGAATCAACGTTGGGGATACGATAGGAGTGTCGATACTTTCAATTCCTCATCGCGTATCTTCGGCCCTCGCGCTTATGGAGAGTATTTGATTGGAAAGGGTTTCTCACCGCGTTTTGAAATTGAAGTAATGAACACAACAGTTCCTCCGCTTACGATGACAAAGGGAGATCCAAATAGTCGTAGGTGGGTATATGGAATGTTCGCCGGTATCAAAAAGCAATACAAATTGCTGGGACGTGTCAACGGCACGGCTACTGTAATGTTCCGGCTCGTCGATCCAAGAGATCAAAGCCCCTATAAGGACGTCGTGAGCGCAAGGTTCGGTTTTGAATTTCCTCAGGGAAGCAGCAAGCGTCCTAAAAAATGATTGCCGCATCAATGCAAATTTGAGATACCCTGGGCATCTCATAAAGTATTATGGCAGCATTCTGATAACTCGAAATGAATCCATGAGACCGCGACCAAATTTTAAGTTTATTCCACCCGACATTTGAGTCTAATCGCCGAACCGACAAAGCAATTTCAATCTCAATGGTTTTCACAGTCCTGCGCTTAACCCTGCTTCAAACTAACAAGTCCCATAACATTCAAAAGCCGAGAGTCAATACCACTCATCATATTTTTACCCCTGCTTTCCGGGGGACTGATGGTTCAATATTCTCGTAACCCACTGGCTACCAACAGAGCTACAGTTGGTGATTAAATTTAAATCTGTGCGTTGAAACGCCTATAATATTCCCGGACTTTTCGTCGTCTGTCGGCGCCTCATCCGTTTGCGGAATACAACGGTCGGCCCACCTGTTAAGTCTTATTTTAGCGCTACACAAGTTTTACAGGGGGATTACGTTGCATGTCAGCAGAACATCACAATGCAGGGATAGATGCGTCCATTCTGGCGCAACTACAATCATCAGATCAAAAACAATTCGAAGCCGGCTGGCAAACCCTATACAACAACCTCTATCCTATGGTGGAGCGATTTGTATTAAGTAATAGTGGCTGCCGCGAAAGTGCCAGGGATACCTTCCACGATGGGATGATCGTGCTGATCAACAGTATCTCAGGCGCGCGGTTTAAGGGTACATCATCGGTCAGTACTTACATGTTTGCGATATGTCGAAATTTGTGGATCAAGTCTCTCGAGAAGCGACGCAACATAGCCACGGCCACCAATTTGTCGTCGGTCGGGGATGATGACGATGAAATTTTCCTTTCGCGAGTACGGGCTGTCGAATCACTTCTTGAAACATTGAGCCCTGACTGTCAAAGGATAATTCGCGAATTCTATTATAATAATCAGTCTCTCGAACAACTACGCGCAATGTTTAACGTTAAATCGGTCGAGGTAATGAAAATTAAAAAATTCCGTTGCATGGCGTGCCTGCAACGGGTGCTTCAAGTGCGCGTTATTACGAATGACGAACGACGAAATTATCGGTCTGATTCCAGAGTATCTTGAAGGGACGCTCGCTACCAGCGTGCGTCTTGCAATAGATGAAGCGTGCGAACACAATCCTGACCTTAAACGAGAGATATTGGCCTTTAAAGAAATGTCGACGTTGTTGGAAAGCGCGGCATTGAGACATAAAGTAAAGCAGTATCATCAAACGTATCTCAAATCTTATCCTCCGATTGATATTCCGCCAGCGTCATCTAACACCGTCGATGAAAAACATTAGCTCAAAGAGAGCAGCTCAGGGAATGAAATCGATCCCCATGGCTTATCCTCGCCGACACAAAGCTGAGGTTGAGAAACTTCTAATGTATCGGTTCGCACACAAGAGAAAGCAATTCCTGTAAGATTCTGTATCGTTACCACAGAATTTCGCATCGATCTTCCACGCGTCGCTCTATCTTTTCAAGTTATGTCCTCATTCTTTCGTCGCGCAATTCTTACCTGAGCTTGTCACTTACCTTTCTGTAATGTTGCGGTCTCATATCCGATAAAGGTCAACCCAACCTCACTCGTCTCTTCAGCCTTCAACCTGAACTTCCCCTCTCCATCGGATACCGTCCCCGTTGTGGTTCCCTTCACAAGCAGGTTCACGCCCGGAAGTCCTTCACCTTCTTCATCGTAAACAGTACCCGGTCCATTCGCCCTCGCTATAGCTCGCGTTAACCTTCATCTTCGCGTTCAACGGCTGCACCTCATCGATGCTGATCACTCCCTTCGGATTCTTCGACTTGTCGTCAAGCATGAACACGATCGGTACCATCATACGCACCTTCACCGGCTTGCCTTGTTGTGAAGCAGGCGTGAACGGCGGTATGTTCCTGAGAGCACGTTCCGCTTCAATGTCGCAGCCGCCCCCAGGGTTGTTGATCGCCTTAACGTCTGTAAGGGAACCATCTTTATCTATTACGAATTGAACATCGACACGTCCCGTAATTCCCTTTTGTCGTGCCTCCAACGGATACTTGATTTCTTCCATGATGTTTTTCCTGAAAGCCCCTATGCCGCCATTATATTCCGGCGCCTTCTCCACGATGGTGAAAATCTCTGCTTTGCTTTGATCGGTGGAATTTTCTGCGCGCTGACTCTTCGCCTCTTCAGTGCAGGCAAAGCCGATGATGAGCAAGGTGCATAGTCCGCTCAGAACGCCCAGTTTCCAGGCACTCACCCGTTTTGTTTGTTGTCTCATAGCTGTAAGTCGTTTTAAAATTAAACTGTCATGAAATGAACTCGCCAGGCTTAGGCCGTGTAGCGTCAGGGTTGAATTGATGAGGACTGCTGAATACTCCTCAACACTATATGACTGAAGTACGCAATTATCCGCCTGGTATTCGTGTACTCTTTTGATTTCTCTGTTAATAATCCATGCTGTTGGTAGCCACCAGAAGAACACCCGGAACAATTGCAGCAATACTATATCATAAGTGTGGCCATGAACGGCGTGCGCCCTTTCATGCGCCACCATCACTTCATGCGCCTGTCCGTTTGGGTCAATCTCTTTGTTGATAAAGATCGAATTGAAGAAACTGAAGCTTCCCTTGATGCTCGCGATTCGGTAGATGCGAAGTTTCTCAATTTGCTCACACCTGCCCTTCCTTCTAAGTAAGAACAGCTGCCGTAGACTATTGAGGAACATGATCAAAAGGACACTACTCATGATCCCATAAATCACCAGCAATAACTCAAAGCTCCAGAAAGAGGTTTGAGCCGGTGCGACAGAGACCACGGAGCTCGCTACGGCAGGGCTGTACGCAAACTCATAAACAGGTTCCTCAACGCTGAAGAGTCTGGGTAGTTTAAGCAGGGGAATAATTAGAGCAACCACGACAGATCCTAAGAGGCAAAAGCGCATGATGCCGTATTGACGCTCTTTCCTCAGAAAAATCCAGTAGCCGAGCATCAGCGTCACATGGATCGCCGATAGCTCGATCAGGTAGTTGCTCAAGGCGTGACTCATAATTTCTTGGTTTTAAGTTTTTTCAGATCCTTGACTAAACTCTCAAGTTCGCTCACACTCAATTTCTGCTCTTTGGTAAAGAAGGAAACCATCTCCTGATACGACCCATCGAAATATCTTTTCACGAACCCCTTCATAAACGATTTTGTATAGTTCGCTTTGGTGATGAGCGGATGATATTGATGCGATTGCCCCACAGCCTTATGACCGACGAACCCTTTTTGCTGAAGAATTCTCACGATGGTAGAGACCGTACTATACGCAGGCTTTGGGTCTGGCAATTGGTCGATGATGTCCTTGACAAATGCGGAACCGATGGTCCATAGTACCTGCATGATCTCCTCTTCAGCGCGGGTAAGCTCTTTCATTTTATTGAGTTGTTTTTTTTTGTGTTGTTGCCTGAATGCTGAAACGAAACTAAAGATTTAGTTGGGATGATGCAAGTATTCTCAGCTAAATCTTTAGTTGGGTTTGGAGTGGTGTGTCAAAAAGCGCGTCCAGATAGCATTCAAGACCTCATTACTTTTTTATTACCATTTAATTGCCACAACCCTTAAATGTGGCCCACCATTTAAAAGAGCCACCGCGCACCATTCTCGCTTTATCTAAATGCACGACCGCAGGTCGTGGTAGCGAATTCCTAATTCTTAACTCTTAATTCTTAATTTCAGATGTAACCTTCGCCCCCTTCATCAGTAACCACATAAACCTATCCCGCCATGCTCAAAAACTATCTCACCATCGGCCTCCGCAACCTCCTCCGGAACAAAGGTTACTCCTTCATCAACATCGGCGGCCTCGCCCTCGGTATGAGCGTCGCCATGCTCATCGGACTCTGGGTTCACGATGAGCTCACGTTTAACCACTATCACAAAGACTACGACAAAATCGGGCAGCTGATGAAGTCGGGAATCGATCCGGATGGAACGCCTTGGGCGGGCGGAACCTCACTTCAGTATCCGCTCATCGACGTCCTCCGAACGCAGTATGGTAGCAACTTCAAGTACCTGGTCGAGGCGCTGCAACCCTATCCGGTAATAATTTCCCGCGACGATAAACAGTTTGCAGCCAATGGCCAGTACATGGCAAAGGATGCGCCTCACATGCTCACACTTGAAATGGTGTGGGGCACACGCGACGGTTTGAAAGAGCCGGCCTCGGTAATGTTGTCCGAGTCTGTCGCGCGCAAACTGTTTGGCAACGGTGATCCTATTGGACAGTCCGTCATGATCAATTCAACAATTGCTGTGACCGTCACCGGCGTCTATCGCGACATACCTCTGAATTCAAGGTTTCACGAGCTGGAGTTCATCGCTCCCTTCGTGCTTGCCGAGACAAACTTTACGTGGCTGAAAGGACAGGACTGGAAGAATCACTTTCTGCACATATACTTTGAACGCGCAGATGGAAAGACGATGGAGGAAGTGGCAGCGGCGGTAGTTCCTTCCGTACGCAAGGCAATCGCAGACGTCGATGGTTTGGAAGAACTACGCGGTCAGCAGCCCTCGGTGCGTGTACTACCTATGAATGACTGGCACCTGCGTTCCTCGTTCAGTTGGCCGAACTACGGCAGGCCCGACGGTGGTCCTATGCGCATGGTATGGCTGGTCGGCATCATCGGTGGCTTCGTCCTCGTACTGGCCTGCATCAACTTCATGAATCTTAGCACGGCGCGATCTGAGCGTCGCGCGCGCGAGGTAGGCATCCGTAAGTCGATGGGGTCTTTCCGCCGTCAGCTCATCGCGCAATTTTTTGCTGAGTCGTACCTCGTGGTCATTCTTGCTTTCAGCTGTTCTTTGCTGATCACTTCGCTGTCCCTTCCCTGGTTCAATCAACTATCCGCTAAAGACGTATCATTACCCTGGGGCTATGCGCCGTTCTGGCTGGCAATTACAATATTCATCTTCCTCACCGGACTACTCGCCGGAAGCTATCCTGCTTTATACCTCTCATCCTTCAATCCGGTGAAAACATTGAAGGGAACCTTCCGATCCGGCCGCCTCGCCTCCGTCCCAAGGCAGCTCCTGGTAGTGTTGCAGTTCACAGTTTCCGTTGCCCTCATAATCAGCACGGTTGTCGTATACCGCCAGATCATGTTTGCCAAGGACCGACCGGTGGGCTATACGCCCCAAGGACTTCTACTGATACAAAAAAAGACCGGTGACTTCTACGGCAAGACGGATGCGATCAGAGCCGAGTTAAAGAAGACGGGGTTCGTGGAGGAGCTTTCCGAATCTGCCGGTAAGATCATGTCCGTCTGGTCGAACAACGACGGGTTTACGTGGACTGGCAAGGACCCTTCAATTCAAGAGAACTTCGGAACACTCGGTGTGTCATCCGAATTCGGCTCTACAATGAAGTGGCAATTTATCGCAGGTCGCGACTTCTCCCCCGATATCGCCTCCGACTCCAGCGCGCTCGTCATCAACGAAGCCGCCGCCAGATTTATGGGCATGGACCATGCCGTCGAGGAGGTGGTCAGTTGGAAGAACGAGAACTGGCGCATGAACAAAGACTTCCACATCATCGGCGTTATCAAAGACATGATGATGGGCTCACCTTATGCATCGGTACAACCCACCGTCTACCTGCTGCGTGACAACCTTCACTGGATGAACATCAGACTCAAGCCGAATGTTAGTGCCTCCGTTGCCTTACCAGCAATTGGGTCTGTGTTCCGGGCAGTAATCCCCTCCGCTCCATTCGAATATGAATTCGCCGACGACGCCTACGCCGGAAAGTTTGCCGGCGAAGAACGCATCGCCTCGCTCGCTTCCGTGTTTGCAACGCTCGCGGTAGTGATCAGCTGCCTCGGACTATTCGGCCTGGCCTCTTTCGTTGCCGAACAGCGCACCAAAGAAATCGGCATCCGAAAGGTAATCGGTGCAACGGTTCTCAACCTCTGGAGGATGTTATCGATGAACTTTGTTTTGCTGGTGTTGATCTCCAGCGTGATAGCAGTACCCATCACGTGGTATGGGCTGTCATCCTGGTTGGTTCAATATCAATATCGCGTCGATCTTTCACCATGGGTATTCTTGCTGTCGGTTGGCGGTGCCGTAATGCTCACACTTTGCACGGTGAGCTATCAGGCAATCCGCGCCGCAAGGATGAGTCCGGCGAAGAGTTTGAAGACGGAGTAAGGGGACGGTGATTACGGAGGGATCATCCAAACTGTGGCTCAATTACCCACACGTTGAACATTGTCATCACCTTACACAAAAGAACCGTAACCCGCTCCAACCAAAAAGTGCCGTTAACCAACGTACAGGCTGTTTGCTTCCACCCGCTTAAACTGGCTTCTCGTTTGTGGCACTGAGCGCGC
Source organism: Chryseolinea sp. T2 (assembly GCF_037203685.1). Lineage (NCBI taxonomy): Bacteria > Pseudomonadati > Bacteroidota > Cytophagia > Cytophagales > Fulvivirgaceae > Chryseolinea > Chryseolinea sp. T2. Next base: position 1,216,206 of record NZ_JBBCAU010000001.1, on the reverse strand, counting down.
ATGATCCAGCCTAAAGCTTTTGCCGCCATGTTTGTAACTCCACAACGATGCCGCCGCGCCCTGACGGTCGTTCCGGTTCTGGCACTCTTGTTAATGTGTTTCGCTACGATCGCCCAGGCAACGCAACTGATGGTCTGCCGTGTAGACGGCCGCGTGGCCTACAACGGGATGCCTGTACACGTGGGCAGCGAGATCGCCTACTCAGACGACCTCGTATTGGACTTTTCCTCGACACAAGACATTCTTGTAGTGGTTAGCCCCGAGAAAGGCAGATACATGATTTCCGCCAGAAACTCGACGGTGGTAAACGGTGTCGTGAAAGTTCGTGTTCGCGAAAACTTTGTGCCCTGTCCTACCCTAAGGGATGGCGAGCGCATATCAGCAGAAACCGACATTCACGACCTTCTCCGCGACGGCCGCTTCTCTATTCTCGATTCTGTATCGTTGCCCCTGGGCGCCGCGTACCTCGATAATCAGACTGATCAGTATTTCTTCGTAAGCTATCAATACAACGGTCGCAAGCTGGCCCAAAGAATTGCCGTGAGTGCGTCGCAGCCATACCTGACGCTCTCAACCAGTCTGTTTCGTTCATATGATGAACTGATCGATCCTGCGAATGCGCAGCAGATTGAGTTGTACTTCCACGATGCAGGCAAGAATCTTTCTGAAAAGATCACCGACCTGAAGATCACATCGCTGCTCAGTGAATCAACGATCGCCGAGCTGCGCGTGCTGGTCAACGGCATCAGGGCGTACACAAACGACGATGAAGCTCTCACGTTCCAGGAAGTGAAATCGCACATTGAAGAATTCTACGGCCAGATCAGCAACGCCACGCTTCAGAATTATCTCCGCATGATGGCGGTCCGCTGAAACTGCATTCCGATCCCGTAGGGATCCCCTACCTGTAGCACGAATTGCATTCCGATCCCGTAGGGATCGCATATCAATAGCAAGAAAAGATTCGATCGATCTTCCGCGCGTCGCGCACACATTATCTATAAAACACATTCCCATCCCGACGCGCAACGCACGCACGTTAACGCATTCCGATCCCGTAGGAATCTAAGGCATATAGAAAAGACCACTTGCAACGCTGTGGGTATTGGCTGTATAATTGGAATATTTTGCACATCCCTCTTAGCGCGGTGTGCTAAAAGGAAATCAAAATCGCCAACACCCACAATGAAATCAATAGGCACCACACCATTTCAAGCACATCGAACGCTAAACCATTCAACCATTGCAGTAATCCTGCTTGTGATGTTTCTGTTCGTTGAGGATCGTGCTTATGCTCAAAATTCACAATGTAATTGCCTGCAGAACCTCGACACATTGATTTCAAAAACAGAAACCGACTACGCTGGATTTCCAATCAAAGTAACCGCCCAAAACTTAAAGCAATACAAGTCGCTCAGGGATGACCTAAGAAACAAGGCCGCAAGCACGAAGGAAAACAAGCCTTGCTTTTTTGTCATGAGAAGCTATGTGAAGTTCTTTTATGATAGTCACTTTTCATTAAACTACACCAATGAAAATGATTTTGACTCGGAATCAATACCGTTATCCATCGAAGTCTTCAAAAAGCAGATTAATAAAAAAGATAAATACAGTCTGGAAGGTATATGGATAGACCAGGACAGCAGTTTAGTACTCGGAATACGGAGGTATGCTAATAATATATTCAAGGCTATTGTCCTTGAATCAAAGGACTCCAAAATTCCCCACGGACTTGTGTACATGACAATCACTCCTCGCGACCGGGGACTGACTGTAAAATACTACAATACTTTTTCATCTACCGATTACCCTATAAAGGTAAAAGGCAATCTATTGCTGGGCTGGAACAACAGAATTTTCGGAAGAACTTTTCCAAAGCAGATGGATGACCTTGAAAAATCCGAAATGAAGACCTGGAAGAACGGGAACAATGGCCTCCATTTCGAAAAGTTGTCTTCGAAAACTGCTTTATTAAGAATACCTACGTTTGGGAATAACGATGAGAAAATTTCGCAACTGATACAGAAGAATGACTCCGTGATACGGTCAACACCAAATCTCATCATTGACTTAACGGGCAATGGTGGAGGCAGCACAGGATGGGTATCCTTCCTGAGCTACTTAATGACCAAGCCGATAGTTCAGGAGAATGGCTACGTTAGGGTATCGAAAGAGAACGTGCAGCTAAAACTAAAGGACATTGAACCCTACGTAGTCAACCCAATTCCCGCTGGATATGAAAAATATTTCCCCTCATCAGTATTGAACCAATATAAAACCGCGTACAAAGAATTGCCGATAACCAAAGAGGAATTCTATCCTGTTCCCGGAGTTGTGTTTCCGTTGGATTCAATAACCTCGAATCCGAAGAAGATTGCTTTAGTCGTCGACAATTTATGCGGAAGTTCAACCGAGTATTTCTTCTACGTTTCAAAGTCAAGTGGCAAAACTACAACGTATGGCCTAAACACGTTCGGCATGATGGATTACGAAGGAGCATCGTCAACACTCTTACCTTGTTCGCATTTTCGGGTGAGCATTCCTATCGTGAAGTCAAGCTGGACGGATCGCCACCCTATTGACAAAGTAGGATTTACACCGGACGTACTCCTGCAGAATACGAGTCCTGAAAGGTGGATCGATGAAATTCGCACGAGACTGGAGAAGTAGCACTTTGCTTTCGGATTGCATGCAGATGCCGTAGGCATCTCAGATAAATAGCAAAAAACATTCAATCGATCTTCCGCGCGTCGCGAACGCACCATCCATGAAACACAAATCTATCCCGACGCGCAACGCACGCAACAAAATCGATTTAATTAACGATTAGCTGTCAACAACATAAGGAATCTCCGAACTGCAACGCACTCTTTCATTTGTGTTAATCATGCAACTTTCCTTCCAACGATTCACGAACAAAACTGCGGATGATCACTATCCCGATTAATCTCTCTAACCACCGACAAAACATTTCATACCATTGCACACTGCTCAGGTGAATTCCCGTACGGGTTTTACCTGACCCATTAAGACTCCCACGATCTAACGCATGTAATGTATTCGTCTTTCAAAGTTGCTGCGTCGATGTAGCTTTGCAGTTTGCTATGCATCAAGTTGATTGAACGTCGCGAAATCTCAAGTGATAATATAAAGCGTATGAATATGTTGCGGACTTTGATTTTAATCTTCACATCCTTTGCGATCGTTGGAAAAGCCTCCGCAACAACGTACTACACGACGGCCGCCGGCAACATAACAGGCAGCATATGGGCAACAACAACGAACGGTACAGGTGGCTTCCTGCCCGCTTTGGTGGCTGGTGACGTAATCGTTATTGACGATAATGTTCAGATTACTTCCAATTTTATGGACTGGAACTCCGTAACGATTACGATCAATCTCTACTCCATCATCAACTTTAACGGTGGTAAGCTGGATTTAGCTACAAACAGCATCATTGACTTCAAGACCAGCTCTGCCAAAATCACCTCAGTCGGTGGTGGAGCTTCCGACAAAATCAGGTTCGGCAATGGATCCGTTTGGGATGGTGACGATCCTGACATTACCGGACCAGGGATTATGAATAAAAACTACGTTGCCGGCGGACCTCTTCCGATTGAGCTTATCTTCTTTAACGTCAAACAAACTGGTGCCATTCACTCGTTAGAGTGGGCAACTGCTTCCGAACGCAACTTCGCCTTCTTTTCAGTCGAACACTCAACTGATGGAATAAACTTTAAAGAGATCGAGCAGGTCAAAGGCCATGGCACTACCATGGAAAGAAAGGATTATTCATTCGAAAACCGAAACCCTTGTCTCGGCAAAAATTATTATCGATTAAAGTCTGTCGACTTCGATGGCTCAAGTGAATATTCCGAGGTCGCATTTGTAGACCATATAGGAGAGAAAATTTTCATGGTGACTCCAAACCCGTCAACAGGTTCATCCATATCGATCTCTATGAACTTTGTGCCAGAGGAAAATACCCATGTCACGATCTTCAACAACACCGGCATAGTCGTGGGCGTCTACGAGCCAACAGATTCATTCCAATCAATCTCCTTTCAAAACTCTCTGACTACCGGTTTGTACTTTGCCAGGCTGGTTTCGAGATCCTATGTAAAGGTTGAACGATTCGTAGTTCGTTAATGTATTCTGATCCCAGAGGATCCTCTGTCTGCCTCATAATTTGCATTCCGATCCATATGGATCACAGATCAATAGCACGAATTGCATTCAGATCACGTAGGGATCAAAGATCAATAGCAAAGAGAAATTCGATAGATCTTTTGCGCGCGCCGCGCAAAGCCTTATTTGAAAGGCATTCGATCACCGCGCGCAACGCATAGAAATTGATTGGAACGATGGGTATTTCATTCGCCATAAAAGCCCAAAAATAAGCCCGCTCGTAAATGTGACACCTTCTCATACTAATAATAAAATATTATCTGCGGAGAGCGAAGGATTCGAACCTTCATCTCACTTTCATGAGAACTGTCTTAGCAGGACAGCGCAACAAACCAATATTTACCTGCTCTCCAATAGTTGCTCTGGCAAGATTCGAACTCGCATCTCAAGGTCCGTAGCCTTGTATCCTCATCCATTAGAAGACAGAGCAATAACTTGGGTGATGCATGAGACTCGAACTCATAAACATAAGATCCACAATCTTACCGCGACACCAGTTTGCGTTACATCACCATGTATCCTACCATAGCATCAATTCGTAGCTCGCCATATGTTCCGGAGAATGAATCTTCCCTCTCACCCTCCACACCCGCTCTATTCTTGGGGGCGGGATTCGAACCACGCATCTACTGATCCAAAAGTCACCCGTCCTGCCTTTAGACGATCCCGGACTATTGTCGGAGAGGGGCGAATCGAACACCCAGGGCATAAGCACCGCTTTTACAGAGCGGCCCGCTTCCACTTACGGTCTACTCTCCGAATTTGCACGAACCACCTTCGTAATGACTTCCATGTTACGAAGACAATGCACTACATTGTAGGGTAAACTGGATTTGAACCAGCGACCTCCCGCGTCCAAAGCGGGCGAGGACGACCAAACTCCTCCATTACCCTATGTATAAAAACAAAAAAGCCTCCGGAAGGGAGGCTCGTATGAGTTTAAATGACCTTATTCTATATCATCATTCAGGCATACATAGTTCGTCCTCCCGTTCATTGTGTGACGGTTGTTGGCGATACGAACTGTGTGAATGCACTTTGATCATGACACAAATATACGATTGTCTTTTAGATTTGTTACCTATTAGGTAACAATATATTTCTTTATTCATCTATCGTCATTCAAATAATACCAATGTATATGAACAGGAAGCTGATCAGTCCTTGATCAACCTCTTCACTTTAATCTTACCCGCATCCCTGTACCCTTTCGCCAGGTCATAGTTCATCTGCGCCTGCAACCAGAATTCAGGCGTTGTATCGAATGCCTTGCTAAGTTTAAACGCCATCTCTACGGATATAGAGTAGTCTCCTTTTATTATCGCGTACAAATTCTTACGTGCAACGCCCAGCCCACTCGCTACCTCAGTGATTGTCAGATGATGCGTCTTGATGTACAATTCTTCAAGAATCTGACCGGGGTGCGCTGGACTGTGCATTCGTGGCATAGATACTTAGTTTAATTCCTGTTTGTAATCCAACTGTCGTATCTCTCCATCAATAAAGCGGAACGAAAATGTTCCCACTCCATGCACTTTCAGTCGATAGCTATTCGCACCTTTCTCAAGAATGCTCACATTCTTTATAGAGAGGTCTCGCACGTCCTTCGCTGCATGAATCGCGGAAAGCCATAGCAATAAAAAGTCCTTCAGCTCTTGCGATGCGCCGGCAGCTGTTCCTTTTTCGAAAAGGCTTTTTAGAACGCTATGACGAATTGATACGATCATCTACAACCTGTAACGCATTTTTTGCGTTAGGGATGACAAAGGTAAAAAATATTTGTTACCTGTTGGGTAACAATCGGAAAGTTGATTTACCTTTGTATCACAATAAGACAAAAATGAAAACGAGTATCAACAATATCAATCCTGTTTCACACCAGCACATATGGTTTGTTGTGAAGTTTGATTATTGGGTATACCCGGGAAGTTATATGCATTCATAGAATTGGATTCATTATAAATAGAAGCCCCGGGTAAATCTCCCGGGGCTTTTTGCTTTTATAACTATTCGGACGCATAGCTCAGTCGGTAGAGCAGGGCGCTGTTAACGCCCAGGTCGGTGGATCGTGCCCATCTGTGTCCTCTATTGTGTTTTGGATACTGGGGCTGCTCGGTGTGGCCACTGGATTGTCGCTCCAGAAAATCAGACGGGTTCGATGCCCGTAGTATCCGCATGGTGCCGTCGAAGAATTGTAAGTATATATAAATATGGAATCAGATAAGGAGGCCGCGAAACATTCCCGGCCAAAGCATTAAGGTGATGCTCCCGCCTTTTAAGCAGGAGAACACGGATCGTTACCGTGTGGCCGGACATTCTGTGACATAGCTCAATGGTAAGAGCACCATGCTTATACCATGTAGGTTGATGGTTCAAGTCCATCTGTCACAACGACATTGCACATTAGCGCAGCCGGTAGCGCACGGAGCTTACATCTCCGGGGTCGCAGGTTCGAACCCTGCATGTGCAACATTGGAGACTAAGCTAACTAAGTAGAAGCGTCCCGTTGAAAACGGGAAGGACTGGAGCGTTACCAGTAATCTCCACCAGGGCAAGTCCTGATTAAATAAGAATGAACTTTCTTTTAATGGACAGTGCCGGTAGCGCGATAGCATAGTCGCCGATAAATGCGTGGCGAGTTTCGCGCCAAGATCGAGGTTAAAGCCCTCCGCGCTACAGACATTAAAATAAATAAATTGATCTTTTTCCTAAAAGAATTCAACTACGCAAAAAGGCTGCGCAGCAAGCCTGGTACTTTGATTCATCATTCAAAGGAGTGATAAACACTCGACCCTCTCCGTCAAATTGGACGGAGAGGTTTGAAAAAGGCCTTATAGCGCCTGCCATACTGCCTGTAAAGAAATCTCAGTTCGAATCTGAGTAAGGCCACTTGTTCGTTGATCAAAAATATTGTTCTGGCAACAGGACTAAAAATCTTCCTCCAAGACTATGTCTGGAGTAAGCGCGGAGAAAACTGAAAGTAGAGGACCTGATGAGCGCTTCTGTATGGCGCCATAGTGTTGTACTTCATACTAAGTATAACATGCTGCCTTGCTTGATGTTGTTTTCCATCTTGTGGGTCGAAGGTTCGAATCCTTCTCCCGATTACATCGGGATAGCTCAATTGGGTAGAGCAACAAGCAATGGACTGTAAATCCATTCTTTAGCAGAAGTACATCGCTTCTATAAAAATGATGGCCACCATGAAAGTAGTTTGGGGCATGTCAGATGTAATACTAACTCCTAACCTTCGGGCGAGGAAACCAGGTATTGAACACCAGTCGTTTGAAAACTTGTAAGTGTAAGGATACCGGATAGTAAGTTCGTTTACTTTTCTGCACAAAAATCTTGTCTCTGCCAGGACCTCTCCTGAAGACCAAGTCCTGTGCCGAAAACTAAACCGATGCAACTGTCCTCAATTACACTCCCGTTATCAGATGATGATGTGTCGTGAACTACTTTCTTATTAGACTTAGTATTTAATTTTTAATAAAGATGAAATGCTCACGTGATCAATTAGCAAATGCACCAAGCGTTGCATGAGTATTCCATCGGTACGATAGAACGCTCACACTAAGTATGAGTCATTTTAATAGAAAGGTAAGTTTGAATTTAATTTATAGGATAGATGAAAAGGATCAGAATTAACACTGGCAAAATTGGCTTGGTGTTCAGAAACGGTGACTACAGAAAAGTAGTTACGGAAGGTGCGTATTGGTTGCTCCCTAATGAGGACGCGTACGAGTACGATCAAACAAAGCCTTTCCATCCTTCCATCGATCTGAATATCCTGTTGAAGGATGAGCTGTTGGCAGGCATGTTGACTGTAGTTGAAGTAAAGGATAACGAAATCGCCTTGCAGTATGAGAACGGCAACTTTAGAAACGTCCTGGCTCCCGGAAGATACGCGTACTGGAAAGGTGTGACGGATTACTCCTTCATTAAAGCTGATTTGAGCAAGATCGAGGTTACCGAAAAGATCGATACCAACACAATCACGCGGAAAGAGGTATTGCCATACATCAGAGTGTTTGCTGTCGAATCGTATGAGAAAGGAATCTTGTTGATCGATGGTAAGTTCTCTAAAGTATTGGATACCGGAGTGTATTACTTCTGGAAGAATGCTGTTGTCATTTCTGTATTGAAGGCGGACTTGAGACAATTGCAACTTGAAGTCTCTGGTCAGGAGATCCTGACGAAGGACAAGGCTGCATTGCGGCTCAACTTCTATACTCAATACAAAGTAGTTGATATAATCAAAGCTTTGATCGAGAACAAGGACTATGAGAAACAATTGTATATCCTGATGCAGTTGGCATTGAGGGAATTCATTGGTACGCTTTCACTGGATGAATTGCTGGAGAAAAAAGAATCCATCTCCGTCTACGTGTTGGCTACGCTAAAAGACAAAGCTTACAACCTGGGTGTTGAGGTGCGAGACTGTGGCGTGAGAGATATCATCCTGCCTGGCGAAGTGAAGGAAATCATGAACCAGGTCTTGGTGGCCCAGAAGAAAGCCGAGGCCAACGTCATCATGAGGCGGGAAGAAACTGCTTCCACAAGAAGCTTGTTGAACACTGCCAAACTGATGGAAGAGAACTCCATGCTTTTCAAATTGAAAGAGATGGAGTACGTCGAGAAGATCGCAGATAAGATCAACAGCATTTCGTTGTCCGGTGGCAACCAGATTATTGATCAGCTGAAGGATATCTTCGTACCAAAGAAGTAATGTAAAGGGCGCCGAAAGAGCGCTCTTTTTTTGCATTCAGATCCCGGAGGGATCTTCGGTCTGTAGCACGAATTGTCTTTGATGCCGTAGGCATCTCAGATCAATAGCAAAAAAATTTAATCGATCTTCCGCGCGCGACGTATAACGTTGTAATTGAAATTCAATCCGATCCCCGCGCGCAACGCACGCTTTGAATCGTTCAACATCTGCGCTAAACATTTGAATCCATCTGCCGCCACAAGCCATCATATCTACTGCCGATGAACCCCAAAATCAAAAGTAAATTCTCCAGCTGAATCAGGTTTCTTCTTCGGAATAACTTTACAATGAATCTTGTCCTTCTTCAACGGTCTTGCTTGTCGCAGATACACAACGCCAGACATAATACCGGTAGCTAACGACGTGCCCGATCCAACCATAAATTGCCACTGTGCTCCGTTCTTAAGATACGTCGAGAACACATCGGTACCCACAGCTACATAGTCCACCCTGTTACCATAATTGGAAAAAAGGGCACACTGCCTTCCGCATGTAGCGGCGCCAACCGTTATCATCTTGTTATTGTTGTTGGTAAGCCTAACGCAACCAGGAAAATTCCAGCGCGCATTTCGTCCGTCGTTTCCCGCGGCCATCACGATGAAACATCCTTTGTCGGCAAGACTCTGAAGAATAGCAGTGATTCCCGCTCTGTCTTCACACTCCTGAACTTTATCGTATTCGCCAAAGCTTAGATTGATTACATCCTTGGCCGATGCGAGGGCGTAAATGTGGTTGAGTGCCTGATAAACCGAAATCCAGTATCCCTCTCCTGAGTCATCGAGAACCTTTATGGGCACAACGCGCGCCCCGGGCGCAACGCCGGCGTTGATTTGTCGGACGGTGTCTCTTATAGTCCAGGTGATGGGTCGTGCAGCAGCTACTCCTGCAACCATGGTGCCGTGGCCATTGTTGTCGTCTGTGTTTGTAGTAACATCGCCTGGAACGAAGTTCGCGCCGCGGGTACCGTCAATAAAGAGAGAGGGGTTGCCAGTGGCTATGCCGGTGTCAACAATCCAAATCGACCTGGTCGGATGATCCATCTGAAGTGCGCCACCAGCTTTTGTCACGGCACAACTTGTATAGGTGGTTCGGTTTGTTCTGTCAACACCCCAGTCCTGATAGGCGGCATCCATCATTTCAAATGGATCGCCTTGTTGTATCGGCCTGCCTTGTTGAATGGGCCTGCCCTCGATCTTAGCATCTGCAATGAGAACAGAACCAGCTATTGCCTGACTTACCTGCATCGCAGAGTCGGGCGTTGTGGTGATCGTGCAAGTGGCGGCGGCATCAGCCGTCATATCCATCGAATCTGGTTCAAACCCAAGCGGCTTTAGTTTGTTAAAAATTTTGTCCAACACTTTCTGACGCGCGTCGAGCAGCATCTCGGGTGATTTGGCGTACCACGAAGTGTCAGCTGAAAGCGGCGCTATATCTGAAGGATCAAAGAAGAGGATAAACCTCTGTACGGAGTCCATGTTTGGGTTCACGTCAGAGGGAATCGAAGCCGGATTACTACAGGTGATCAGGCCAATGCCTAGCACGGCCAGAAGGGCAACATACTTTTGCATAACAAGAGGGGTTACTTTAAGTTAAGACTTTCGGTTACGAAAACCTATGAGATCACTAAGACTTATGATCTCGCGAGCTATAGAAGTGCAGATCATTGATCACAGTCATGTTCCCACTCATTCTCATTGTTTCATATTGAAACATCTATGCATCTTCAGACAAGATGGCAAAACTCGTTAACCCGGAATACACTTTTTTAAGCAGGATGGTGGCAAGCCCTACTTAATCATGTAACGAATTTGAACCAGGATGTGAGCCATCATATGCTTTTCAAACACAACAGAGGTCAGACCGTGTGAGCCATTATATGCCGTTCAAACATCACAACAAATATGTCAGACGTTTATATGGTTTGATTTACTCCGGGCCCGGCACTTGACTTCTCACGGTAGGAGAATTATCTTCAATTGGTGAAGCCACTATAAGGTGGGTTTTGGTAGAGTAGCGTTACGGGTAAGCGATCGTTAGCTGAAGAAGTTAAGCGGGCTATTCATCATTTGTCAATTGCCAGAAATTCTATTAATCAATAAACACCAATCCTATGAAATCATTTCCCTTTTGCCGGGCTTTCGTCCTACCCTTCTGCATTCTCCTTTGTCTTGCATCCTCCGAAAGTTTCTCGCAGGCTAAACGGGCAGCAGCTAAAGATACCGTATGGATTTACATCACCAAGGTAAAGCCTGGCAAACAGGCTGACTTTGAAAAATTCGTTCACGAAATCTTCTTCGACAAGGCGAGTAAGTTGAGCGCCAAGGAGCAGCGCGTGTTCAAACAAACCCGGGTACTCCATCCCATCAAGGCAGAGTCAGACGGATCCTATAATTATTGTTTCCTCATGGATCCAACGGTTCCGGGTGGCGACTACGACATTGAAAGTTTGATGAAGAAAATTTATGGTGCTGCTGAAGCCGAAAAATACTTGAAGATGTATAACGATGCTGTTATCAGACCGGTTATCTGATGACGCAATCCAGGCACTAGACATCACCAATCCCCAAGCAACAGTAGCCTCCTGTAGGTTACCGCATGGGGAAGTAGGGTGCTGTCAAAAGGGGAAGTGTCTCATGCCACCATCAACCACAGCAACCGTGCCCGTGATATAGCGGGCACGTTGCGACACCATAAACACAGCCATATTGGCAATATCCTGCGGATCACCAAAATCGCCCAATGGAATTTCCCGGCTGGCAAATGATTTTCTTTCCTCACCGGCGAAGAGAGGACGAATATTGTCGGTATCAATTAATCCTGGTTGAATGCAATTGACTCTGATGTTATGCGCGCCTAGTTGTCCGGCAAGCTGCTTCGCCCAAACCGTGATGCTTGCCTTAGCTACCGCAGAGGCGTTCACTGACCGCAGCTCATACGTACTTATGATATTGAGAATACTACCTTGTTTACGTCCAATAAAGTGTGGCAGGAACCGTTGCGTGAGCTGACGGTGACGATCGAAGTCCAGCGTCATTGCCTCTTTCCATTCATCGTCCGGTCCATCAACATCGAGTGGCCGGGTTCTTCCCGCATTGTTAATAAGTATGTCGATATTTGACAGTTTCGAAAACGCATTCGAGGCAATGTCGTCAGGTCCATTTGAAGCAACAAAGTCTTGCGCAAAGATGATTGGTTCCGGACCGCCCGATTCTATGATTTCATCTTTAAGACTGCTCAGCAGTTCCTCATTCCTTCCAGTGGCAAATACCTTTACGCCTTCCCTGGCCAGCTCTTTAGCGATCGCGCGGCCCATTCCCTTACTGGCTCCGGTAACTACAGCAGTCTTTCCCTTTAAATACAGATCCATACTTCCTTTTATTTGAGGTGATATTAAATTTCGACAAGAGTACCGAACTTCAATTAATTATATGTGTTCTACTATGAATTGTATGGAACTATAAATCCTGTAAGTATGGCCACCGAAAAAAAAGACACGACGTACGCACGCAATGAAAAACACGTTTTTAATTGTGACCTCACATATGTAATCGCAAAGATTGAGGGTAGGTGGAAACTGCAGCTACTGAGTAAGTTGGAAGAAGGTAAACTCAGATTTACCGACTTCAAAAAGGAATTTTCCTTTATCACTGAACGCATGCTTACTCTTCAACTTAAGGCTCTCGAGCAGGATGGACTCATTAAGCGAACCGCATTTGCCGAGGTGCCACTTCGCGTAGAGTATGAGCTCACTGAAATAGCCTCTGAGCTATTCCCGATTTTTAAACAACTGAGTGAGTGGGGAAGCAAACACCGGGAGAAGTACAATCATGCCCTGCGACAAGTATGATGTAATATTCATTATGTCCCGCCATGCCAAAAAGCCTTAACTTCTCACAAATTTCCCGTTCGCCAGCAAACTATTCTCCCAAATTAAACATCTCCCTCAGTAACATCATCGAATCCCTCTGCTATGATCAAATCATACCTTCTCGTCGCCTGGAGAAACCTCCTGAGAAATAAGATCTTCTCCTTCATCAACATCATCGGGCTCGCCATCGGCATGGCCGTCGTGTTCATGATCTATCAGTACATCCAGGCGGAACGTAGCTATGATCTGTTTCATGCAAACGCCTCGCGTCTCTATCGCGTGCCTATTCAATACGGCGGCGCACTCGCAGCCGGACCATCAGCCACCAGCCATCCTTCCATTGGTCCTGCGATGAAAGCCGAGTTTCCTGAGGTTGAAGACTTCGCCAGAGTGATGCGCGGATCACAGTTTTTCTCCGCCGCTACATTCACTTACGAAGGCAATCCCAACGGGCCTATAACCTTTAATGAAGAGGCCGTATTCCTCGCCGATAACTCACTACTATCGATGTTCTCCTTTAAGTTAGTGGAGGGCGATACCGGTGCGTTGAGGGATATGAAGTCAGTGGTGCTTAGGAAGGAGATTGCAAGAAAATATTTCGGTGACAAACCAGCTGTTGGCAATACATTATTATTGAACAGAATGCCAGTGAAAGTCGGGGCCGTGGTCGAAGTGCCTGAGAACTCTCATCTGCAGTTCAATGTGTTGTTGTCAACCAACTTACTGGGACCAAATTGGGGATACGACGAATGGTCGTGGCCCGAGTTCTACAACTATGTGTTGTTGAAACCAGGAACAAGTCGCGATAACCTGGAAGCAAAGTTGCCGGCGTTTATGGAGAAACACTCGGCAAAGATCTGGGAGCAGTACAAATTTAAATCGCACATCTGGCTTCAGCCGATCACGGATATTCATTTAAAATCGAACTTTACCCTGGAACAAAGTTCAAACGGAAGTGAAAGAACAGTTTACTTCTTGTCTCTTTTGGGGATCTTCATTCTCGTGATTGCTTGGATCAATTATATAAATCTTTCTACAGCAAAGGCGCTGGAGCGGTCGAAGGAAGTTGGGCTGCGAAAGGTTTCCGGAGCATCGAAGCTCCAATTGATGACGCAGTTCTTTTTTGATGCATTTTTGGTTAATGTATTCGCCATCGCACTGGCGACCGCCCTTGTCATTGTAGTAACTCCCTATTTTGAGTCGCTTGTGGGACGGAACTTCTTTCAGATGCTGATAGCATCCGGTACTTTTTACAGCCCATCATTCTGGATAACAGTAGTGCTGACGTTGCTCGTCGGTATCGCAGTTGTTGGGTTTTATCCCGCGCTGGTATTATCATCATTCAACCCAGCCATTGTTTTGAAGGGAAAGTTTATCAGGTCGGGCAAAGGATCAATGCTGCGTAAAGGTATGGTTGTTTTTCAATATGTGTTGTCAATGTTCCTGGTAGCAGGAACAGTTACAATGACGACGCAAATGAACTTTATGCAAAACCAGGATCTCGGATATGACAAGGAACAAATGCTTATCGTTCGCGCCTCTCCTTTTGGTGACTCAACTTATCGCACGCGTGTAAATGAATTTTTGAATTCCGTGCGACAATTGCCGCAGGTAAAACAGCTAGCCGGATCTACTGACGTTCCCGGTCATGTTATTAATGAACGGAACAACGTCCGTCGCGTTACACAAGATGAATCCGGTAACGTCGGCACTTTCTTTCTGAATACGGATGAGCATTTTTTCTCTACGTACGGGATGAAGATCCTGGCGGGAAGAAATCTGACAGATCAGGACAAGTTTATCTATGTCCCGAGGGATGTCGACCCGAATCAACCAAAGATTATCACTGACGATGGATACCTTATATCAGGCGCGCCGAACAGGATTATGATCAACGAAGAACTGGCACAAAGCCTCGGCTTTAAGAACCCGGACGATGCGATCCATGAAAAGGTTGTGTTTGAGCAGGGCAGAAAATTCGTTGGGGAGATCACGGCGGTAATCAGCAATCACAATCAGCTATCACTTCGCGAGAAATATCAACCTGTTATATATTACTATCCTGAGAATGACTTTTGGCCTTACTATTCCATAAAAATGAATGTAAGGGAATCGGAAGCGTCGGCGACGGTCAGTCAGGTTGGTAAACTATTCTCAGATGTCTTCCCCGACAGTGCCTTTGAATATTTTTTCCTCAATGATCACTTCAACAACCAATACAGGAACGACGTGCAGTTCACCAGCATATTTGGTGTGTTCACGATTCTCGCCATCATCATTTCTTCATTGGGATTGTTAGGCCTTGGAATATTCAGTGTATCACAACGAATAAAAGAGATCGGCATCAGAAGAGTGCTTGGCTCTTCGATCGGCGGCATTCTATTTCTGTTTTCAAAGGATTCGTTGTGGTTGCTGGTCATTGCATATGGAATATCGCTTCCTGTGATCATCCTGGGCATAAGCAAGTGGCTCGACAATTTTGCCTTTCACGTCGGATACGAATGGCAGATGTTCATATTTCCGCCAATGCTGTTGCTGGTGATTTCGCTCGTGACAATCATTTTCGTCACGCTGAAGTCTGCGGCAACAAGTCCGGCGGTTTCGTTAAAAACGGAATAATTGCATTTGGAGCCGTTTGCATTTCATTTCGATGCCATAGGCATCAAAGATCAATAGCAAAAGAAGTAGCATTTCGATGCCGTAGGCATCACAGATCAATAGCAAAAGAAAATCAATCGATATTCCGCGTGCGACGGGCAGCGTTATAAATGCAACGATTCTTTCGCCGCGCGCAACGCACACAACCAAAATCGATCGCCGTCTTTCCCGATCAATCCTATCCGCCCCACGCTAAACGAACCCGCGAAAAAAACTTCTTCCTACTCTACTTCACCGCTGCATAAACGAATTTTTCTTCGCCAGCTATGATCAAAATCCTCGAAATCAACGCGGATTCAACATGGCACGAAGTTTAGAACATAGAGAACAACACGCTTATGTTCTAAACACCAAAACGTTTTACGCATGCACAATCTACACAACCAATTCACTCAATCAGAGTTTGAATTAACTCCTGAGTATGTTAATGAATACGATCAGGAATATGGCTATGCCAATGAGTTCGAGGCTGAAATAACAAGTCAGGAAGGAACGTTTGGCGAAGCAAGCCAAATGGAACTTGCTTCCGAGTTGCTTTCCATCTCCAACGAGTTTGAGCTCGATCAGTTTCTTGGGAGCCTCTTCAAAAAGGCAAAGGGACTTATTAAGTCTGGAACAGGACGCGCGCTCGGAGGGCTGCTGAAGAGTGTGGCGAAGAAGGCTTTGCCCATTGCCGGAGGTGCTATCGGTACGGCATTGTTGCCGGGAGTGGGAACGGCTGTTGGCGGCGCGCTGGGAAATGCTGCAACCAATCTGTTTGAACTCGAGATGGAAGGCCTCAGTCAGGAAGACCGCGAGTTCGAAATGGCGCGCGCTTTCATCAGACTTGCCGGCAATGCCATTAAACACGCCGCGTCAATGCCGCAGAATGAATCCGATCAGGAGATCGCGCGTAAGGCGTTGGCGAAGTCAGCAAAACGTTATGCACCCGGATTACTAAGACGAAGAGGAAGGTCGGGCATATATTCCGGAAGAGGTTTTGGCGAGCTCGCAGACAGAATAAGCAGGCTGGAACATGTTATTCGTGACCTCTCCGAGCAGATCCAGGCAAGAGGCGGAAGCAGCACTGACACCGCTTCGTCGTCCGACCAGGAGTATTACAACTACTAGTCGATAGCCCTCACGTTGGATGCTGAATCGCAGACCATATCCATTGGCATTCCTGTTATCGGAATCCTATGCACTCCTGAGTCGTATGGAGCAGATGAAACCCTTTGAACTGACAATGCCGATGGTAAAAGGCGCATCCGTATCAACGGAAGCTTTAAAGCTTATCGGACAGTTGTTGCTGCACGGAAAGACCGAGCTGGGCAGAGGAATAAATCGCTTCATCAACTTACTCAGGTCTCGCAAAGCCGAGGAACAGTCTGCAGAAAATCTCCAGGGTGAGTTCACGGTCCTTAAACTCCGATACAACCAGATACTGGATCAGCTGGACATTTTTGCTGATGTCCTTTCACAGCGAAGTGAACATGAGGTTGGCATTTGGCTATCGGGGCTGGATGCATTAGCGGAGAATGGATTGGAGGTGGGCAGGAAGTATTACGAGATGCCCTCGTTGATGGTCTATCTTGATCGTGGGCACGGTGCAGCTATACGTCGCGCCCGTACACGACTACCTGGTGGAGATGAAAATCCCATTGCCGTTATTCAGATTCCGCGCGAGCGGATGGTCGGCAACGGAATAGCCTCATCACTGATTCATGAAGTCGGACACCAGGCCGCAGCATTGCTCGACCTTGTAACGTCCCTTCGCCACGATATCAACATGGTGAAACAGGACGCAGGTGATGCGCAGGATGCGTGGCTTTGCTTTGATCTGTGGATCTCCGAAATCATTGCCGACTTCTGGGCGGTTGCTCAACTCGGAGTGAGTGCTACCCTGGGGCTCATGAGTGTGGTGACACTTCCGGACTATTTCCAATTCCGCATGAGCATGACCGATCCACATCCTGTTCCCTACATCCGGGTACAGCTGAGTTGCAGAATGGGTGCACGGCTTTTTCCCGATAGTCAGTGGGATCGGTTATGGAAACTTTGGGAAACGTTCTATCCGACGAACAAACTACCACAGGAGAAAAGGATCATCCTTCAAAAACTTGATGATGAAATGGATCGCTTCATTGACCTTGTGCTAACGCATATGCCCGAAGCATTAAAGGGGAAACAACTCATTGATGTATTTGAGATTCAGCAAAGACAACCTCAAATACTACGGGAGACCTTCCAGCAGTGGAAGAAAACTCCGGCCTTGATCAGTCAAACGGAACCGCTATTGGTCTTCGCCATTCTGGGCCAGGCCAAAGCCGATCACTCCATCACTACAAAAGAGGAAAGTCAATTAATCAAACACCAGCTCAACCGTTGGGCGATGAACAGGTAAACAATTTAGAAAACCAAAATACGAAATACCATGGCAGACAAATCAAAGCCAACACCATTGGCAGATCCCTTGAACATTCAGACAAAATCCGGCAGTGCTGAGTCATCGGCGTGCAAATCGCCAGGGATGGATGTCAAATTTGGAAGAGAATATCCCGATCAGGACACAAAGCCTGCTGCCGTGCAAATCATGAAGCTGGCACCTCGCGATGAAATCGATCCTGAAATGAAACAATTCTATTGCTCAGTGGTTGCATCACAGCCGGACTTCCGTGAGTATCGGAAGGTTGTTGAAAGCATCTTCGATTGCAACCCGCTCAACGGTGACAAACTGAATACAGGAGCGAACCCTAAGTTCAGCAATCCCGGCTCTCCTGAGACGGAAAAATTCGTCGCCAAAAACAAAATACCACTTACCTCTTCCAACGCATTCAGCCTGTTGCAATACGTGACTGAAAAATACATCCACGCTCACAGCAACAACTATGGCGATGACGATGGCACACCCGTAATGAACGATTGGACGACCCTGCCGGGTGTAAACACATCTTACCTGCAGATCATCGGAGAACAGTTTCAATACTGGAGGAGACATCGATTCAACAACGGCGATCATGTCCTTGCTGGAAATACCGGCTCCTTCAATGACTGGAGGTCCCTGATGCCTCTCGAACTTATCTGGAGTTACTGGATGGAAGAAGGCATGCTGGTTCAAAGTATGAATGCCATCTCGAAGCGATTTCAGAATATTCGCAATGCGCATAGGGATCCGTTGGCAAACCTTACGATTGACCCGCTGAGACCTTTGAACAACTTGCTTTGGGGATACATTCAAACTTCTCAATTCCGTTTAACGATCGCCAGGAGAAATTATGAATACGAACACGAATACGGACTCCGCTTAATCGGAAAGGCTGTTCCTGATCATCAGCCAGCAGATCGGAGATCCAAATTCCTGGAGGCTTTTAACAACCTGCTTTATCAATGCACCATTTACTATAACGAGTTCAACGACCTCGATCGCCTACCTGAACCGTTCCCGCTGTTGGTTTCTCTCCAGGAAGTTCACCTTGTGATGACAGAAGGATCTCAAAACCAATTTGGCGATCTGCCAACCACGGCGAGGGTGGAGATGTTCGCCGAGCAACTCATTTTGTCAAACCCTGTTATGCAGCAATTCCTTGGAGGACGCCCGATGGTTGCCTACAGGCAACCCTGGATGGGAATTGTTGATACGATGAAAACCCTGCAAGGCTGGAACCCGACCAGTGTCACCTACTTTGATGACCTGGCAACAAATGGTGAGCGCATTCTGGTGTCGATCAGAAATCGTCCGTGGGGCAGCGTAACCAATGCCAACATCGCTGGCAACTGGGCGCAGGTGTTTCGAATGGAGATTCAAACCTACATTCACAGTTATCGTATTGTGACTGGCGTTGATTTGTCGTTCAAATCGACTACAGATGCGAGGACAAAAAATACGCTCCCATCTCTGTTAATTCAGAGCAAGCTGCAACAGGACTAATCTCTTTTGTCGTCACTCCAAATGTAAATCAACATGAAATTAAATTTCAATTCAGAACCGTCAGAAGAGCTCGAGCTGGATCCGGAGTTCTTCACCGAAGCAGAGTTCGAAGGAGGTGAATTCGAAACAGATGAATTCGAGGCAGACACTGAGTTAGATGGTGAAGTAGATCGGTCATCAATTCAGTATGGTATGTGGATACAAACATCCCTTAATAAAATCCTTGGACTGCGTCTGGACGTCGATGGGATTATTGGATCACAAACACGAAGCGCCATTCGCAGTTTTCAGCAAAAGCAGGGGCTGAGTGCCGATGGCATTGTGGGGCCGATCACCGAAGATGCATTGATTCGCTCCGGTGCCGGTCAGCCTCCTGAGAGTTCAGGTCCTTCGCCAACGCCGTCCACCGGCACACCTGATATTGTAAGTGTGAAGGGCATCCGCGTAGCTCGGCAAATAGCACCCCAGATAGACGCATTGCTAACAGCAGCAGCTAGGGAAGGTGTTTCGTTAAGTGGCGGCGGGTACCGCTCCGGTGATGAGCAAATTCGATTGAGAATAGCTCACTGCGGCGGCAACACGCAGTACAATATTTATGAGAAGCCTTCTTCTCAATGCACGCCTCCCACTGCTCCACCCGGACGATCGATGCATGAGCAGGGCCTTGCCATTGACTTCACTTACAATGGAGGAGGGATTAAAGACCATAGCAATCCCGGTTATATATGGCTTGCAAAAAATGCCGCGCGATTCGGACTATATAATCTCCCCAGCGAAGCCTGGCACTGGTCCGTTAACGGCAGATAGTGCAACATGTGAAACAAATCAAGTTTTAATATCACCATTAACCCGAATAACTATGTGCCGATGTGGATGCCAGGGACATGGCGAAGTTGAAGAACTGGAATTAGCTCCCGAACTATTCGAATTTAATTCGGAAGTTCCAGGAGGAAGCAAAACGAACAACAAACGTGGAGCAACGAGCGGACCAACAAATACAGGTACCGTTGTGACAGGTGGTGCCTTAGGCATCCTGGCGCCATCCGAACTTAAGGCGGTAAGAATTACCAGCACATTTGAAACAGGACGCGCAGGTAGCTTCGGCGGCCTGACCGGAAACTTCGATGGACAGGGCCTTTCATTCGGATTGATGAACTTTACAATCAAAGCCGGAAGTCTCATTCCTCTTCTGCAGGAATTTATCACGAGGCATCAGGCTCGGTATGCAGCTATCTTTGGAAAGGATGCGGAGCGATTCAGACAAATGGTCTTTGCCACTAAAGCTGATCCTGAAAAGCCATCTAAACGAATCCGCGACATCAGTGCGCAGATGAATTTCGTCACCAAACAGATGAACTCCTCTAACAGGATTATTGATCCATGGAAGACATATTTCAAAGGCCTTGAGAACGATCCGGAGTTTCAGAAAATACAGGTGAAGGCTGTTCGCAAAGCGCTCGATCGCGCACGGTACTGGTTCAACCATTTTGCTTTTAAGACAGAGCGAGGATTCGCATTTATGTTCGACCTGGTTTCCTCACATGGCGGGGCGTGGTTGAACGCGCCGAAGTTCAAAGGCAGGCGCATGGCGCTTATGCACAAGATGATGGAAGCCAGGAAAGCTAAAGTCGGTCGTGAACTTACAGAGCTCGAGAAAATGGAAGTGATTGCAAACATGATTGCCGATGTGTCACTTCAAAGTTGGCGGGAAAAAGTTCGTGTGCGAAAGCTGTGGTTTGTTCGCGGTAAGGGTAAGGTTCACGGCAGCGAGTTCGATATTGCAAAAAACTTTGGTGTCAGCGACAATGCTCCTGACTTCGGTGCTTCTTCAAGCACTTCCACCAACTTTTCTGCAGGCACTTCGATCAGCACTTCAAACAACAACACTTCTATCAACAACGCTTCTACAATTAACACTTCCACGAGTAGAGAGTTCGAGACATCCATCAAACCCGCTTCAATAACTACTGCTCCCCGGTTGATTCGGAAAGAATCAGTTCCTCCCGCGCAAACACTTTACGTTGGCATTCGTCTTGGAGCTGAAGCTCCTGCAGTGCCGATGACGGGCGTCTACATACCGGAGGGTTTTGTTCCAGGTGCAACTGTCGACGTCATTTTATACCTGCACGGTATTAAGACTAGTCCAACGCTGAACATCGCACAGTACTGGAATAAAAAATCAAACTCACACTTTGCATTTCGCGAACGCATGAATGAAAGCAAAGTCAACGCCATACTGGTCGCACCAACACTTGGACCACGCTCACAATGGCAAACAGGTTGGCTAACAAAACCAGGTGGTCTCGACAAGTATCTTGATCAGGTGCTAACGGCGTTGTCGCAGCATGGGCCGTATAGAGGTAACAAGCCTTCGCTTGGTAATATCGTCCTGGCGTGCCACTCGGGTGGTGGTCATCCGATGCGCGAACTGGCATTGGCTGCTAACAAATGCGCGTCCAGGATTAAAGAATGTTGGGGCTTTGACTGCACTTACTTTAAAGCCGATCCAACAGGTTGGCCACAGTGGGCAAGATCGCGCAACGACGCAAAGCTTTTTCTGTACTACAGGCCGAAGTCAGGCACCGCTGTATTTGCTGAAAAGATTCAAAAGGCGACGTTACCCAATGTCTTTGTATTGACTTCTGCAGTCGAACACAATTGGGTTCCCATAAAACATTGGTCGGAGCGATTGCAGGGAAGTTTTCTTACCAAAAGAACTTAGGTGACAACTTCTCACTTCTCAAGCAGAGACTACTAGCTTGCATTGGATTGTTGGTTTCCGGAGTAGCTAAAACATCATCTGATGATTATCGATGCACATTGCCACGCTGGAAAAGGCGACGGCCTTACGGGACCCTGGGACACGAACGCGGCGATCAGGGATTATCTGAAATGGGCCAGCGAGTATGGAATTTCCAAAACGGTCTTCTTCGCGGCTTTTCATTCGGACTATGCATTGGCAAATCGTGAGGTGGCCAAAATTGTGTTGGCAAATCCCGCGCGTTTCTATGGGTTTGCTTTCGTGCACGCCTCCAGAGACGCAGGACGAATCTCGTCGATGATACAGGAAGCAGTCTCCAGCTTCGGATTTTGCGGGATAAAACTTCATCGATATGATGCGCGCATCACACGGGAAGTCTGTGAAACGGCAAGGCTATACGCGTTGCCTGTATTGTATGACGTGATGGGCGAAATAGCGTCCGTCCATCTTTTGGCCAGAGAGTATCCCGACGTAAACTTTATCATACCGCACCTCGGTTCATTTGCCGACGACTGGAAAGCGCAACAAGCATTCATTGATCCATTGAGTCGTTTCCCGAATATCTATACGGATTCCTCCGGAGTTAGGCGATTCGATCTATTGAAAGAAGCCTTTTGCCGCGCGGGAGCAAACAAGATACTGTTCGGCTCTGATGGTCCGTGGCTTCACCCTGGTGTAGAACTTGAAAAGATATTTGCACTTCGGTCGGGTGAGAACGCACAGCGGCGCATGCTTTCCGAAAACTTCCTGGAACTCATTAGTCAGGTTAAGCTCCCAAAAACGAAAACAACGCGGTTGGTTACAAGGCGTACGAGCGGGCACGCATTAAAGGCACTTGTCCTCGAGCAACGTGACCCCTGGCTGCTCTGAATCGTTGCTCCGTTGCAAGACAGTCTTTGGCTACAGCACGCAACGTCATTCACGTCCGACAGTCATTCATGTACGGCAAAGTTCCTCTTCAGGTGCTGCTGCACCGCTCTTACCGTAACACTAAGGCGTTGCGCTGCCTTCTGCTTATCGCCTTGCTCAAGGTCGATGGCAACTTTGATGGCCAGATAGGCCGCGATGTTCTTAATGTCCATCAGACTTTCTCCCGAAATGATTGCCCTCTTGATTGAATCTTCCCATCCATCAATAACGTTTCCAAAGTCGTTCACACGATCGCTTGCAGGCCGCTCTGTAACAGGAATGCTTCCGAGACTGATGTAGGCACCGCCTGCATGACGCATGGCGGTTCGTCGTATGAATTGGCGCAGTTCACGAATGTTGCCTACGTATTCTTTGTGAACAATGAAATCGATAACAGCATCATCAAAACGCGGGACTTCCCTGATATTTCGTTCCTCAAAGAACTGCGTCAGAAAATGAGTAGCAAGTAATTCGATATCTGCGGAATGATCACGAAGTGCCGGAACCGAAAGCTGGACACCCGAAATCCGGTAATACAAATCCTGCCTGAATTCTCCTTTAGCAACAAGTTTCTCCAGGTCCTTGTTGGTTGCACATACCAAACGAAAATCAGTTTCTTTCCAAGTATTGCTTCCAACCCGCTTATAACTTTTCTCCTGGATCACGCGTAGTAACTCCGCCTGCAATGTCAACGGTAATTCGCTAACCTCATCCAGGAACAATGTACCCTTATCCGCAAGTGCGAACGCACCATCCCTTGTCGTAACGGAGCCGGTATACGATCCCTTCTCGTGACCAAAAAATTCGCTGCCCGATAATTCCGGAACCACTGTCGTGCAATCGAGAAGAACAAGTTTTCCCTTTTGTTCACGCTCATCGAGTGTATGGATCAATCGCGACACAAGTTCTTTCCCCGTTCCTGATTCTCCGTACACCAACACATTTGACTGTGAATAGATCGCGGCTTCAATAACATCGACAAGAAAACTATTCCATATCCGGCTCGCACCAACGAGGTTGTCTTTCACGACAGAAGAATTTAAAATTTCAGTGATCTTTCTCCACCGATTTTCATTGGCGTCAATCATGCGCATCAGCGGCTCAAGACCTTCCCATATAACAACATCGGAAAGACCGCGCGACATGAGCGCCCAGCACAAACCAGCCTGTCTGGGACTTTCAGCCAGGACAAGTATTGCGCGTGTCCCTTCTTCAATGAGGTTCCAGATAATACCAGGGACTTCCGTTTCCGTGGGGACAAAATCAGAAAAGATCAATACCATTCGGAAGGAGGCATCTGCGGATTTTACCTGACTTGCAGATAAGAGCTCCACAAGGGCTGAACTGCGGCAATGTTTTTTTATCCATTGCTTTCTCGAAATGTCTACAAAAAAGCAGCGAGACATAACTGATAACGGTGAGGAGATGTTCTAAACGAATTTAGAAAACGCACCTGAACAAGTCCACAAAAATACCAGCCAGAATACAGTTAGACGTCTACCATCTAACCATCGCACTCAAATCGCCTTTCCATCATCAAGGTATACTGAACGGAAAACGCGACCGCAGGTCGTGGCACCCAATTCTTAACTCTTAATTCTCAATTCAATTATCACCTTTTGCGTCTGGAGAATATCCCAGTAACAATATTATTCGCATCTTCCCGTTGAAATTTCTCGAGGTATAAAAGTGTCCTGGTTGGAAATTCGCGAGTGATCTGCACGGGCGTACCTGACGTAGTTGGTTAGCATCACTCCCATTCCATGAAAGCGCTCTTAGTCTCCATTCTTCTCTTCGGTTTCATTTGTGCCAGCGCACAAGAGGTCGGCCCCCCAAATAATGTAGGTCGTGAGTACGGCAATCCTAAGATGCCATTGATGGTGTCTCACCTCGCAGGTGCAAACAAGGAAAGATTGAAGCGAGCGAACAAAAACTCGCACCATTCAATCTTCGGCAAGGTATTGTGCTTTCGGAAATTGTGTCGGATCCAGTCAGGGCACTCGTCGTCGCTGCATGCGGTAAGTTTCAAAAAGCACCGGAAGAACGTAGCGAAGAATGCAAAGAAAGGCGCCTATCACAAACCGCTAAGCACACCATCCAAGCCTGTTACACCTGACACAGTACCCGCTGTTGTCGAACCCGTAACCAACAAGCCAGTTCCCGTCACTAAAGCAGCAGACAGTCTCATTGTGCTGGGTGCAGAATTGTTGTTTGAAACAAACAAGGCAACGCTGCGAAGTGAGCATTTCGCAACCCTTAAATCAATTGTGGACTATCTTCATCAGCATCCTGAACGATCTGTAAAGATCTCGGGGCATACGGATAACATCGGTGATGAAACTCAAAATCTGACCTTATCCAGGAAACGTGCCGACGTAGTGGCTGACTACCTGGTTAAGAATGGAGTCAACACCAATCGTGTCGAGACTTTCGGACTCGGCAGTGCAAAACCTATAGACGCAAACACCACCGACGCAGGACGAAAGAAGAACAGACGGGTAGAGTTATTGATCTACGACAGGGAATAGCAATGCAACCCATCGTTAAAATCTAACGGTCTCTATACTGGCGCGTTCAAAAGTGAGATTGACCGACCGTCCTTCTTTTGGACGCGTACGATGCTTTACATTTGCCGGGATCGTAAAGAGCTGTCCTGCTGCCAACTCGATGGTGTGATCCTCAAGATCGATGCAAAGCACACCATCAGTCACTAAAAAGGTCTCATCGCTGTTGGGGTGGTAGTGCCAGAAGAAAGGATCCGTCATGACGCTGAGCCGGAATTGCCCATGCCTCCTTCACTTGCACTTCGGTTTCTCAAACTCCTCATCTAAAAACAAGCCATTTGAAAAAAAATTACACTCGAGTAAGGGTATGTCGTCTCTGAGTTGTCATGGCAGTGTTAAAATCATAAAACCCTACCAAAAATGTTATCCCCCACAAGACGTTATCTCATTTTGTTTAGCCTTGTGCTCGCATTTGGCTACGCACCAATAGTATTCTCACAAGCAATTACGCAAACCGTAAGAGGTCGTATTATAGATGAAGATACGCGGATGCCATTACCCGGTGCAAACATTCTCGTGGTCGGTAACGACAAGTTTGGGACCACTTCAGATGCAGATGGATATTTTCGTTTGCAAAACATACCCGTTGGACGAATCTCGCTCATCCTAACCTTTATCGGATACGAGACTCGTACGATGCAAAACATACTCGTTACTAGCGGTAAGGAGGCGGTCGTTGAAGTGACCTTAAAGGAATCTCTGATGATGATGGATGCTATAGAAATCAAAGCAGACAAGTCGGAAATCGCAAATGAAATGGCTTTAACAAGCGCTCGTGGATTCAGTGTAGAGGAAACAAAACGGTACGCCGGTTCCTTTAATGATCCGGCGCGCATGGTGTCGGCCTATGCGGGAGTTGATGCCGACGTGAGCGGAAACAATTCGATTATCGTACGTGGGAACTCGCCCCGAGGAATCCAATGGAGACTTGAAGGGATCGACATCCCCAACCCAAATCACTTCGCTGACGAAGGCTCAACGGGCGGTCCCATCAACGCACTGAATAGTCAGATGCTGGCGAACTCCGAGTTCTATACAGGCGCATTTGCACCTGAGTTCGGCAACGCGCTCTCGGGAGTGTTCGACATGAATCTGAGAAAAGGCAATAACGAAAAAAGAGAGTATAGCTTCTCCGTTGGCGTTCTCGGAACCGATATCTCCGCAGAGGGACCATTCATAAAAGGTGGCAAGGCCTCCTACCTCGTCAACTACAGGTATTCAACGCTAAGCATTCTAAACGACCTGGGCCTCGTGGACTTCGATGGCGTACCCAAGTATCAGGATCTCTCTTATAAAATCTATCTTCCCACAAAAAAAATGGGGACGTTCTCCCTCTTTGGATTGGGCGGTAAGAGCAAGATCACAGAAGAAGAATTTGCCGAAGAAAATGAAGACCTGCTGTTACAGCGCGGCTATTACAACGCCGACATGGGCATAACCGGCATCACGCAGTACTGGCCTCTGTCCGATAAGACTTATCTGCAGAATAGCTTCACGCTATCCACCAATGGCAGCGGGTACGATGGATTTAAACCCAATGACAATAATAACTTGCAACAGGTAGACGACTTCTCGATGGACAAGAACTCGATCAAGGCCGCATCCTCGATCAATCACAAGTTCAACGCACGGCATACTGTACAGGCTGGATTCATCTTCACACGGCATTCGTTCGATTTCTACAGTAACTCCTATGAAACCGAAAGTGATTCATATGTAACCAGCCAGGATACGAAGGGAAAGGCAGATCAGTATCAGGGATATATTAGCTGGCGCTTCAGGCCGACGAATGATATTTCCCTTGTAAGCGGATTACATGTTCAGAAAGTAAGCCTCAACAGTGAGGTATCTGTTGAACCGCGGATAAGTGCAAGATGGCAGTTCCATCCGACGCAGGCGATCACTGCAGGCTTCGGTATTCATGGAAAAATGGAATCATTACCCAACTATTTTGCTATCGTCGACGACGGCAACGGAGGGACTACTATGCCGAACACCGATATGAAAATGAACAAGGCAAGGCACTTCGTAGTAGGATACGAGAACAAACTCTCAGACAACCTCTTCTTTAAAGTCGAAGGTTACTATCAGCAGCTATATCATCTACCAGTGGAAAACAATCCTTCCAGCTCCTATTCACTGGTCAACCAGGTTGAAGGATTTACGGACAGAGCACTCGTGAATAAAGGAACTGGCAGGAACATCGGCATGGAGCTAACGCTTGAACGCTACTTCGCCAACGACTACTATTTTCTCGTTTCTACCTCGATATTCGACTCCAAATACAAAGCTCTTGATGGTGTAGAGCGCAACACCCGCTTCAATAGCAACGTCATTGCCAATGTACTCGTCGGAAAAGAATTTCATCTGAACAGTAAAAAAGGTAAAAACAAAGTTATTGGCATCAATGCCAAAATCGCGAGTTTGGGCGCACGACGTTATACACCGATTGACGTCGAACAGTCTACATTAAAAAATGAGACGGTGTACTTCGAAGATCAGGCCTTTTCACTAAAGGGTGACAACGTGTTTCTTGCAAACCTCGCGATCTCTTACCGGATTGACAACCGAAGAATCGGCCAGGAGCTGAAGCTCGACATTCAAAATGTCACCAACAATGATGCTAAGCTTGGTTATTACTATAATGATAACACCCATGAAGTCGAGTCATCAAACCAGTTGCCGCTATTGCCGGTGCTCAGCTATACGATCCATTTTTGAAAAGAGACGAGCGTATTGCATCTAATCCTGGAGGCATGTTAGATCTTTAGAAATATTCGAACATTATTCTGCGCGCTGCGCAACGTGTTATGTGAAAGACAATTGATTGTATTGAGCGCAATGCACCGCAATACAATCAACTGTCTTTCTCGCACGGATTTCCCCTTGTCCGTCCCGGTGCGCAACGTACGCGACATCCGCCAACCTTATTTTGGAGACATTCTCCAAAACCCAAACGCCGTTTACCTCAACCCTGCCGTCAAAAAAATAATAACCAAACGTTATGGAATCCCTCTCCCGGCCGCATCTCAGCACAAACGGCCTAACTTATGAGATCAGCTCCCTTCCCATACTTCCTCGCTCTCACTCTCACTTTCACTCTTTGCATCATCCACTCTGCCTCCGCCCAGAAAGATTTTTACTCCAGGAATTGGAGTGACGTCTACAACAACGAAGTCAAAGACTTGCCCGCTTCCGCCCTGAAGATCGTTGACACAATCTACTATAATGCCAAAAAGGAAAAGAACATCACTGAAATCACCAAGTGCCTTTTATATCAATCAAAGTTCGCCCTTAACCTGCAAGAGGACGCAGAGCTCATCATCGTCCAAAAATTCAAGAAGGAGATAGCAGCAACCGAGGCACCACTGAAGAACCTACTCGAATCCATGCTCGCCCAGATATACTGGCAATACTTTCAGGCACATAGTTGGGTGTATTATGGCCGCTCAACGGTCACCCTAACTGCCAATCCCGCCGACTTCCGTACGTGGGACGCACCAGCCATGCTTGGCGAAATTGACCTGCATTTCCAGCGTTCGATGTTAAATCAAAACGTGCTTCAAAATACCCGACTGGAAACATTTGATGACATTCTTGCACTCGCCGAACAATCAAAGCGATATCGCCCTACGTTGTATGACTTTATCCTGAATTTCGCCCTCGACTTCTATGCGGCCGATGCAGAGGGACTGCAGGCGCCATCATTAGGGAAAGCTTTCATGGACAAAGAACTCTTCTCTCCGATCGACGATCTTCAGCTTGTCGATACCATCGTCACCGGAAAGTACGAAGCACTGAAGCTATTCCGCGACCTCCTCCTGTTTCATCGTCAAAGGCGCGATACGAATGCATATGTCAATCTGGAAATTGAACGGTTGAAGTTTATTCAGCAGCATTCATCGCTATCAAATAGCTACGAATTATATACAACGGCGTTGCGAAATCTCAAGCAGGCAAATCAACAACACCCCGCTTCTACGCTTATTGATTTTGAGCTGGCATCAGAACTTCTCAAAACAGGATCGGGCCACAGCAGAGACATTGCGCACAGGCTGGACAAAAACATAGCTATTACCATATGCAATGCCGCTATGTCAAAATTTCCCGACAGTGACGGAGCCAAACGGTGCAAAGGTCTGAAAGAATTTATCGTTCTTAAAAAACTTTCTCTTATGGCCGAAAGCTACCTGCCCATCGCTCGGCCATCGCGATTAATGGTGAATTATGCCAACATTTCAAACCTTCATTTCCAGGTCTATAGAGTTGCCCTTGATGCTGAAAGCGAATTCAGAAATCTGAATGACTCTTCCAAAGCACTATTTCTCCTCCGTCTGCAGCATCAAACAACCTGGCAGTCTGCATTGCCTGAAACTGATGATCATGACAGCCACAGTACGGAATTGATTTTGCCTGCTATGTCTTCTGGAAACTACCTGATAGTTGCTACTGAAGGCGAGTTCGTTTCATTAAGCGAAGCAATCTATGCATATACGACTGTCATGGTTACCGATTTGGTATTGCTGAAAGCAAACAGCAACAATTTCAACCAGTTCCAGGTAGTGGATCGGAACAACGGCAAGCCTATTGCTGGTGCCGGTGTGCATTTAAAGTCGACCAATATCGAACCTGGATACGTAGCGATTGATAAGCATTATTCAACAGACAGGCAAGGCTTCGTGAATCCCGATGCTCGCGACAATGTGAAGGTTGATGTCACTGTGACCAATGCTGGCGATACACTGTTCGTCTCCGACTATTACCATTACAGTCACCGCTATTATCGTGAACCTAACGACGCCATCACAGCGAAGGCATTCCTTTTTACAGACCGAAGTATCTATCGACCGGGGCAAACTATTTTCTTCAAAGGAATTCTTATTCAGCAGCGAGATCGGAAGTCGAGTATCGTCAAAAATGAGTTTGTCGAAGTATTTCTCGAAAGTCCAAACGGCGATGACGTGGGCTCATTAAGAGTGAAGACAAACGCCTATGGATCGTTTAGTGGAGAATTCAAATTACCTGCATCAGGGCTCACGGGAGAATATACGCTTTATGCAGACGAAGACTACGAAGAAGACAGCCGGTTCTACGACAATATCGAAAACTTCGAATACAGTGAAGCAGAAATTTCTGTTGAAGAATATAAAAGGCCAACTTTCGAAGTAAGCATCAGACCGCTTACCGGTACCGTGAAAGTAAATGACACGATAAAGGTGGCCGGCAATGCCATAGCGTACGCCGGATCTAAAATTTCAAAAGCGAAAGTTACTTATAAAGTAACGCGTAACGTACGATTCCCACGCTGGCACTATTGGGCCTTCGATCACAATTCATCCCCCGCCGAGATTATCGACGGCGAGGTAAAAACAAATGAGAAAGGTGAATTCATCATTCCCTTTAGAGCAACACCAGACGATAATGTAAAACCTGAATCCAAACCGGTGTACGCGTTTACCATCTCGGTCGACGTCACCGATATCAACGGCGAAACCCGAAGTTCTGAGTCCACGGTCAAGGTAGGCTACCACAGCTTGGAGGCAACGATTACAGCGCCACTGCAGATCGATGTTCAACAGCCAATCACTGAAATATCACTCACCACTGAAAATCTGAATGGACAATTCTTGCCTGCAAAAGGAACGGTCAAAGTATTCAAGCTGAAAGGCCCTGGTAAGCCTGTGAGAAAACGTCCATGGCCCGCTCCTGAAATACTATCTATTCAAAAAGCTGAGTTCGAAAAGCTATTTCCAAATGATCCATACGGTAACGATGCTGGCAACCCGATAACCTGGGAGAAAGGTCGACTTGTCAGCGACCTAAAGTTCGATACCAAAGTCTCGAAAGAGCTAAACCTTTTGGTTGCTAAGACATGGGATATCGGTTTGTACCTGATCGAGCTGAACACGACTGATTCGCTTGGCCAGATAGTGGAAGACAAAACAACCTTCGAACTAATTGACGCAAATGGAAAAGCAGTACCTGATAATTCGCTGTTCATCTTTCAGCCTGATAAAGCAACTTATAAGTCCGGTGATGTGGCCAGGATCAAGGTAGGCTCATCATTAAAGGATGTTTACCTCACGATAGCCATTGAGAAGGATCACAAGATCGTAAAAACAATGGTGGAGCGGGTGTCCAATGGTATACATGAAATAACGGTACCGGTGAGCGACGAATACGAAAATGGAATTTCAATTCATTGCAGCGCTCCAATGCTCAATAGTTTTATCCAGTATCACAAGACGCTCGTTATCGAGTCGCATAAAAGGGAGCTATTCATCGAAACCGGGACCTTCAAGGACAAACTTCAGCCGGGAGCAAAGCAAACGTGGAGCTTTACCATCAACGGAGAAGAGGGGCCGATGAAAGAAGCCGAGGTAGTTGCCTCGATGTACGATGCTTCACTAGATGCGTTCAAGCCTCACGAATGGAATTTCAATCCGATCGGGCAGCAATACCAGTACTCGCAGTACTATATCAGTGACATACATTGCTTCGGCACTGTTGACTTTGTTGTAAAAAATCTACAGCCCAACCGAATGAACGTTTCCCTGCAAAATTATGACGATCTCGACTGGTTCGGATTCAGTCTTACAAATCCCGAAGCAACAAAAAGGAAGTATCTGCAAAGAATGTATTACGGTACCATATCAACAGGCAAGCCGTCGAAAGTCACGCAGGCGCTCAGTAAAAACGGCCGCAAGGGTTTTGTCTATGGACGGATCACCGACGATACAGGAGCTCCGCTGCCGGGTGTTAATGTTTTGGTAGAAGGTACCACCAGAGGAACAACAACGAACGAAGACGGATTCTACAGTTTAGAGGCAGCCAAAGACGATGTGTTGGTGTACAGCTTCATCGGTTATATGAGCGCCAATGTGAAGGTCGCGCGAAAGAACATGATTGATGTAGCGATGGAGCCGGACGTAACTCAACTCTCCGAAGTAGTTGTGGTGGGCTACGGTGTTCAGGAGAAAAAAATGCTGGTCGGATCAGTGTCAGTTGTTACAAACGCAACAACGTCCGACGAAATCACTCTGGTGCAGGCGTTGCAGGGCAAGGTAGCTGGTGTTCAGGTGCGTACTTCAGATCAAACGTATAATATCACCATAAGAGGTTATTCTTCCATAGCAGCAGGCGCCCATCCGTTGTATGTCGTTGATGGCGTAGTGGTAGCAACTTCAACTATCGATCAGGACGATCTGGCAAGTGCCCAGGTACTCAAGGGCGACGCTGCAGTTGCATTGTACGGTGCCAGGGCAGCAAACGGGGTTATCATCATTACAACAAAATCAGGACAACAGAAACTCGATAACGCACTGGCTAAGGTAAATGCCCGAAAGAATTTCAACGAAACTGCCTTCTTCTATCCTCACCTCTCAACAGACGACAATGGAAGAATCAAATTCTCATTCACGACACCCGAATCTCTGACGCGCTGGAAGGTTCAACTGTTGGCCCACACGAAGGAGTTGCTCACATCAAGCCGGACTTTACAGACTGTTACTCAAAAGGAACTGATGATCACACCTAACGTGCCCCGCTTTGTGCGTGTCGGGGACGAGCTCATCATCTCTGTTAAAATTGTAAATCTGTCAGGTCGCAAACTCGATGGGAAAATTGCTCTTCAACTGACAAATCCGGCCACCAACGAATCGGTCGATCAGTTCCTCTCCAATATTGTAAAAAATCAAACGTTCAGGGTGACTTCGAAAGGTAACGCCGAGGTGTCGTGGAGCATCAAAGTGCCCAATGGCATAGACGCGATTCAATACAAGGTCGTCGCTAAGGCAGGTAACTTCAGTGACGGTGAACAGAACGTTCTGCCCGTTCTGCAGAATCATGTTCTTGTTACTGAAACAATGCCACTATACATCAGGTCAAATCAAACGAAGACCTTCAAATTAACAAAGCTCGAAAATCAGTCGTCACCTACGTTACAACATCATCAGCTCACACTTGAAATAACTTCCAATCCTGCGTGGTACGCCATCCAGTCGATGCCCTACCTCATGGAATTTCCCCACGAATGCGCTGAGCAGCTCTTCTCGCGTTTTTATGCCAACAGCATTGCGAGTCATGTTATTAACAGCAATCCGAAGATAAAAGCAGTGTTCGACAAATGGTCTGCCACAGGAGGACTAGTCAGCAACCTTGAGAACAACAATGAGCTTAAGTCGATGATAGTTGAGGAAACGCCCTGGCTACGCGACGCCGAAAGCGAAACTGAAACCAAAAAGCGTGTAGCCCTCCTGTTTGACCTAAATGCTATGAGCACACAGTTGAAAGATGCCGCCGGAAAATTAAAAGACATGCAATTTGGTTCGGGAGGATTTCCCTGGTTCGCCGGCGCGCAGGAGCCAAACAGATTCATCACTCAACACGTCGCATCGGGGTATGGTCATCTTATAAAAATGGGCATCACTACGGACCCCGGCATGAAAGAAATGATGACCCAGGCAGTTCAATACCTCGACGCTGAAAATGTTAAAGATTTTGAGTACCTCATGAAGGAAGCTGAAGCGTCAGCGGCAATTGCGAAAAGCGATGAGAAACAACAGCTCGCCAGGCAAAAATCCGGGAAACAGCAACCTGCGACACAACAATCGGTGAAGCAACAACTCATAGACCGTTACCTCGAAGATCACATCCCTTCAAGTACTGACGTGCATTATCTGTATATGCGTAGTTTCTATCCTGACATTTTTCCATCAGCAAAATCAAAGGAAGCGATCGATTACCTCCTAAAGCAGACCGCCTCGAAATGGCTTGAATATTCCTTATACGAGAAATGCCTGATCGCTCTGGCTCAGCAGCGAGATGGGAACAACGCTCTTGCTCGGGCTATCATCGCCTCACTTAAAGAAAATGCCATTGTCAGTGATGAGCTCGGCATGTACTGGAAAGAAAACGCAGGAGGATTTCGCTGGAATGAAGGGGCAGTTGAAACACAGGCCTTAATGATTGAGGCATTCGTGGAAATCGGCGAAAATGACCCGACACACAATGCCGAACAAAAGCAACATACGATCGACGAGTTGAGAATGTGGCTGCTGAAAAACAAGCAGACAAATTCATGGAAAACCACGAAGGCCACTACGGAGGCTATATACGCTTTGTTACTGAACGGCTCCGACTGGCTATCTCTCGACAACTCTGTTGATGTTTCAATTGCCAACGCGCCGGTCAATATTACGTCAACTGAACTCGAGGCCGGCACCGGATACTTTAAAACAACGTGGAACGGCGATAACGTTACACGCAACATGGCAACGGTGACGCTATCCAAAAAGGATGCAGGCATTGCCTGGGGCGGACTGTACTGGCAGTACTTCGAAGATCTTGACAAGATCACACCGGCAGAAACACCGCTCAAACTGAAGAAGAATGTCTACAAGGTGATCCGCACAGGCGGTGTTGAACAGCTCGATCTTATTGGCGATCAAATGTTGAAGCCCGGAGACCTTGTGCGAATCAGGATCGAATTAACGGCAGACCGTGCCATGGAATATCTCCACATGAAGGACATGCGCGCCGCTGGCTTCGAACCCGTTGACGTCCTGTCGGATTACCGCTGGCAGGAAGGGCTCGGCTACTACCAAAGCACACGCGACGCGGCAACTAACTTCTTTTTCGATCGTATAGCGAAGGGCGTATACGTTTTTGAGTACGATCTTCGGGTTAATGTGAAAGGGAACTTCTCCAACGGAATCACGACTATCCAAAGCATGTACGCGCCAGAATTTAGCAGTCATAGTGAAGGGATAAGGGTAAAGGTTGAATAAGCGCTCGTCAGACCGCCGCTAAAGCAGCCGAACCGATCTGCAACACCCTCCATTAATGCCGATCTTGTAAAACATTTCGCCCCCAAAATCAGTGGCACGCCAAATGACAAGTCTGGAGTTGATAGCACAGGGCCTGCTGCGTGCAGGCGACGTCAGGGAGAGGATTCACTACCTTCGTGTAACAGGGTTGACAACAATTGTCCCCGACTATCCCAAAAACGACGTGAAGCTTGCAAGCATTTTACGCAAGTTCGTAACCAACTCGATGGACGACGTTGAAGAAGTTCAATTCGAATCGTTCCTCAAGTCTTATCTCCGAAGCGACCACTTCCGCGAGTTTAAGGAAAACGGAGACTTTGAACGAGTGCAGCGCTCCATAGAGGAATGGAGGACGGCACGTGATTCCTACTTCGCCGAGGTAGAACCCGACGACCGAACGCTGACGCCAATCGTACCTGTTTACGACAGCGAAGACTCGCACGATCTTCGTTTTGAGAAACTTGCCAACTGCTTTCTTCGCCGCAGTTCAATGACTGCTGAAGAACGCTTTCAGTTTATTCACTTTCTTGGCTATGAGTATCTCGGAAAGGTAAACTTGTTTGTTGGCTTCAGGCTCGAGTTCATTGACCTACTGTACAGCCAGGACAATCTACAGTTGGAGCGCCTTGTAATGAGTTTCTTAAACCGCCAAATGAACCAGAAGAAATGGCATGCATTTGCTACCTATCTCGGCTATGATCCGGAGCATCCTGGTTGTTATGAGAACGTCGTACAAACACGCCGCATTATCGGCTCCGTTAAATATTGGAGGGAGCAGTACAGATCAGAACTCTGATTGTTCGATGCGGTAGGTATCTTCGACGATAGCTCACAAAATGTCGCATCTTTAGGCTCATGCCTTATTCAACCCTGAGCTTCATGAAACTCCACACGTTCCTGATTTCAATTCTACTCTACACTTCCAGTTGTTCCCGCGACGTCAGTACAAATGAAAGCTGTGTAAAGAAGATCATAGAAACAACCGAGTACCTGGTGCTTGACAGTGACTTCAACAAGCCCGATACAACACGCCACCAAAAGAACATTAAGAAGGTGGACGAGAACAATAACGTATTGGAAGAGGCAGACTTTTGGGGTGCTGATGAAGCACCTAGCGGAGGCCTGATTTTCAAGTATAACAATGAAAACAGGAAAGTCGCACAGTATCTCCTGAATGCCCGAAAGGAAGTAACGACAGAATACGCATTCGACTATTCAGAAAATACAGCGGTTCGATTTGAAGTGTCCGAACACAACGATAGAATAAAAAGAGGCATCGACTACCTCGACGAAAATGCCAATGTGATCAGAGAGACATCCCTTTATGGCGATGGTCGAATAATGACAGATTTCCATTACAAATACAATGCTGCCAACCAACAAACGGAGCGGGGAGGCAACATGGATGGAAAAAGTATCGGAACGAATTATATGATCTACGACAGTATCGGAAATCTGATACAACAACGCTCCACTGATTCGACGGGAGTTGTGTTGTCGGTCGAAAAATTCACTACACGAAAGTTGACAAGAACGGCGAATGGGAAGTGAGAGAAAGCACCATGGATGGACAGCCGCACTCAATTGCGTACCGGAAGGTGCACTTGAGGTAGACTGCTCATCTGGCTTGAACGCAACCTAACAATCGGCACAAAAAAGAGGTCGAAGCAAAATGCCTCGACCTCCATTCAAACCGAACTTACATTTTCTTCACTGCCTCACACTACTTCCTTACCATCATCCTCTTATATCCGACAACCTTTCCATCTGTCAACAGCGTGTAGATATAAACTCCAGAGTTCATTCCGTCCGATGACACTGCCACGCTCGTAGGTCCACGTCCCTCGATGTCGATGTTTTGCATCGTCCGACCCGTGAGATCAGCTATTGTAAGTTTTGCAACCCTCACGCTATGCGGTATGTTGACTTCGATGTTCGTTCCTGAGGCAAATGGATTAGGATAGTTCTGCGTCAAAGCAGGCTCGTCAATCGTCTCGTCCTGAATGAGTGGTTCGGGGGTCATGGCCAGGCGTGCATCACCGACCCCACCAAACCCTTGAATGTCTATAATCTGTTGCTTGGATAGTACAGAGCCGAATACGCGAATGTCATCGATCATGCCTCTGAATACACGGTCGAATGCAGGAAGATTGTTCCGCGTTGCATCGTTGAAGTTACCGATCGCAAGCTTGCCGGTATTAGTTCCGACAGCGCCACGACCAGGGTAACCAATTGCAACATCCAAATAGGCGACTATCGATGTAGTTCCAAAATAAAACTCAACAGTGCCGGCCTGGGTATACGTTACCGCAAAGAACACCCAGTTCGAACCTGGGGCACTTCCATTGGTGGTTACCTTATTCGCAGAGCTGGTAGCTGGAGAGGAGTCGGGCCATTGGTCAACGCCAAGCTGCAGGCTGCCATTGTTTTTATACACAAGATCAACACCTTCACCACCATTGTTGATCCATGACACGATGCGGTTTCCACCACTACCCATTACGTTGGATCTGTTGTTTACCCAACCAGTAATAGTAAAACCTGTCAAACCTTTTAAATCAGTGACCGATGTCGTGCTTTCAATGTAAGCATTGGCACTCGATGTCCCGTAGTCGGCCGACTTGACACTGGAAATTCCTGTTGGCACATTGTCACTTGCTGCCGGCACACCCGACGACCTTACGAATGAAGCCGCAGACGATCCCGAATTGCCTGCCACGGTACCTGTGTTCTCATCTAGTTTCAACCATACCAGCGGGATAGGCGAAACATCCGAAGTAGTCACCGTAACGGTGTTGGTAGGTGCAGAGTAATTACCTCGTGAGTCCCGGGCCTTCACGTATAGGTTATACGTGGTACCAGGAGTTAGACCGACGACAGTGTGATCCTGATAGTCATAGCCTTTAGGATATACCACCTCACGCGCGACAATAGTAGAGCCGTTAAAAATATCGTAACTCGTAACACCGATATTGTCAGTTGACAGCTCTGACCAATGTAATGCTATGGAGGTAGAAGTCACATTTGTAGTAGTTAGAAGACCTGGTGAAGTTGGAGCAATATTGTCTTCTGGACCATATTGAAAAGAACGGATGTCTTGAAGAGACAACGCTGAGTTGAATACTCTCACCTCATCCATGATGCCTCCCGCAGGCGCATTGAGATAGAACGACGATATGTTCGCACCTGTGGTACCAGGGCCTGGATAGTTAACAGTCACATCCAGGGAAGCGCTGACGTTGTTATTTCCGAAATAGAATTGCGTCTGTCCGTTCGCCTGATACGTTACAGCAAAAAACGTCCAGTTATTTGGTGATGCAGATGCGTCAACAGTGACTTTCCCGGCACTGCTGACTGCCGGTGAACTTTCGGCTACGCCATCGACCCCAAGCCTGAGTCTTCCATCAGCCTGAAGAAGGAGTTCAGCACCATCGCCGCCTCCGGTGGGCATCCAACCAACAATGCGATCTCCACCGCTGGCCGACGTTCTATTGACCCAGCCCATTACGGTGAATGCACTTAGGCTTTTGAGCTCATCACTAATATCCTCTGCGTTCAGTTTGGTCGCGGCTCCTGCCAAGGCAAATGCCCCTCCACCATTTGGTGTATTGGTGCTGGTCTCCAACGCAAGAAAGCTTCCTCCGATTGATCCGCGGTTAGGCATCATTGAAGATGGCTCATAGCTGAACGGTAAATAAATTAGCGGTACTGGTGGCGTATAAACATTAATAATACCGGCCGGCGACAGATTACCTGCCGCATCTCGTGCCTTAATATTGAATTGATAGTTTTGACCTGGTGTAAGTCCTGAGAGTATTTGACTACCATACAGGCCCTGGGTCGTAGCAATTAGTGTTGTGCCATTGTATATGTTATAAGCAACAACACCGACGTTATCCGTGGACTCAGTCCAATTCAACCAGACGGAGGTTCCAGTGTTTTCACTTGCCGTGAGATTTGTAGGAGCAGTCGGAGCCGTCACATCAGAATAAATGCCTCGCTGCACTGACCGGATATCGGTAAGACTCAAAACAGACCCATGAATCTTAAAGTTATCAATTAGCCCGCGGAACATGTTCGCATAGTTTGCGTCTGTCCGACTTGCATCGTTAAATGCTCCGAAGGCCAGGTCACCAATAACACTTCCAACGGCTCCCCTACCTGTGTAGTTTACTGTCGCGTCGAGTGAAGCATCGGTTGCATTATTTCCAAAGTAGAACTGAACCTGACCTGCAGATTGATATGTAACGGCAAAGAATACCCAATTCGATGCTCCCGCATTTGGATCAGTAGTAATTTTACCAATGGAGCTGACCGCCGGAGAAGCATCTGCCAGTTGGTCGACACCCAGCCTTAAACTGCCGTTACTCTGATAGACGAGGTCAACACCATCACCACCGTTGTTCGTCCATGACATAATCCTGTTGCCGCCGGTTCCCGTTGTATTGGATCGTGTATTCACCCATCCGGTCAACGTAAACGAACTTAGATTAGCCAGGTCTCCAATCAGGTAATTACTGGATATAGCGAAGTTTCCTGGGGTCGTACCGAAATCCACCGACCTCAGATCGTTCGGAACGTTAGGCACATTTGTAGATGATGCTGGCGTCTCGGGAGTTCTGGTAAGTGAGTAAGAATGAATACCTTCGCTAAGCGCATACGATCCGGTGACTTCTTCAAATTTTGTATCGATAATCGGGATCGGTACTCCTGTTGCATCCGTAGTTGCTGTGACGAGATTGCTGGCCGCGGAAAGATTGCCTGCGCCATCTACGGCTTTAAGCGTGAGATTATACGATGTTGACGGCGCAAGACCGGTCAGCACAAAGCTGTTATACTCGTTGACATTTGCGATAATGTTTCCATTGTTAAACAACTTGTAACCGTGTGTTACGTCAAGACCCACGTTATCAGTCGATGGCGTCCACGAGAGGGAAATGGTCGAAACAGATTTGCCAGTCACCATAAGGTTTCCTGGGACAGTAGGCGGTGTCACATCTGTTAAGTTCTTGCCCTGCACCTTGATGATGTCAGTCAATGGGAGCACAGATCCAAATACCTTGACGTCGTCGATTACTCCTCGGAACATCCTGTCATACGTGCCCGCATTTCGCGTCGCACTGTTGAAGGCACCGATTGCAAGCTTCCCGATATTACTTCCAGTAACACCAGGACCAGGGTAATTTCTCGTCGCATCAAGCGTTGCCTTGGCGGTATTTGTTCCAAAATAATACTGAACCTGACCATTCGATTGATAGGTCACTGCGAAAAACACCCAGTTGTTCTGCTGTCCGCTGGGATCAGTTGTTACCTTTCCCGCATTACTAAATGCCGGAGAGCTGTCGGGCCATCCATCCACACCCAACCGAAGACTACCATTATTTTGATACACAAGATCGACACCTTCTCCACCATTGTTGATCCACGACACGATTCGGTTTCCTCCGGAGCCCGCTGTATTTGATTTACAATTCAGCCAGCCAGTGATGGTAAATGAACTTAAGTTCTTGAGTTCATTGATCGGATTTTGACTTTCCACAAAGGCATTTGTCGGTGTCGTTCCATAATCAACTGACAAGTTTCCACCAACAAAGGGAGGCGTTTCCAGGCTAACACCGGGCAGAGTTGCTCCCGATGGTGCTGTTCCTGTTGTGAAAGTCAGTCCTGCAACGGTCCCACTACTGGTAGGAGGACCGTTGACCATATCGTCAAAAGACAACGAAACCAATGGATAGCCGGACACTAAGCCCGTGATATTTACTAACGATGGTGCCGAGAATGTTGAGAAGTTTCCAGCAGCATCCCTGGCACGGACCATGAATTTATAAGTTTTGTTCCTGTTAACGTCGGTCAGCGTATGACTGGTCACATTGCCAACAGTAGCAAGCCACTCCACGTCGTCAAAGATTTCATACCCAACAACGCCCACGTTGTCGCTTCCTGCATCCCACATGAGATTAATGGCAGTGTTATCGTTAACAACAGTAGCTCTCAAATTTGACGGCGGCGTCGGATTCGTTGTGTCTGTTGTGCCCGCCCTCTGCACATTCACAATATCAGTCGCACTTAGAGCCGATCCGTATACTCTCACATCATCGACCACACCACGAAACATCCTGTCATAAGTGCCAGAATTTCGAGTAGCATCATTGAACGCCCCGATAGCAAGTTTGCCAATGTTGCTTCCCGTAACACCCGGTGCTACATAACTTCTGCTCACATCAAGTACCGCATTGTTTGCAGTGTTGCCAAAATAAAAATTCACCTGCCCGTTCGACTGATACGTCACAGCGAAGAACACCCAGTTTGCAGCCGCTGCCGACGCGTTGGCAGTCACCTTGCCCGCTGAGCTGACAGCCGGAGAAGCATCGGGCCAGGCATCAACACCCAAGCGCATGCTTCCATTATTTTGAAGCACGAGGTCCACACCATCGCCTCCATTGTTAATCCATGAAATAATTCTGTTGCCACCGCTCCCAGCAGTTAGTGACTTCGCATTTAACCATCCGGTAAGGGTGAAGGCAGAAAGACTCTTCAGTCCATCCAGGGGAACGGTGCTTTGAACATAGTAGTTACCCGTAGTTGTTCCGAAGTCAAACGCGCTCTCACCCGCACCAGCATTCGGCGCCACGTTCGTGGTAACTGTGGGTATAGTGGTCGACCTGGTAAATGTAATTGGCAATGATCCTCCATTGCTTACAGATGTTGTGGATTCCGAGGTGACCTTCACTAGCGGCGTCCCCTGACCAAGGGCAGGTATCGATGTGAGTATGTATATACCCGGCGCCAGCATCCATGTTAAAAATCTTGATAAAAGTGTCTTCATGTGTGAGTTGGTTTTTTTATGGCTCTGGTTT
Source organism: Chryseolinea sp. T2 (assembly GCF_037203685.1). Classification (NCBI taxonomy): domain Bacteria; kingdom Pseudomonadati; phylum Bacteroidota; class Cytophagia; order Cytophagales; family Fulvivirgaceae; genus Chryseolinea; species Chryseolinea sp. T2. The sequence continues at coordinate 1,173,899 of NZ_JBBCAU010000001.1, read as the reverse complement.
AGTCCATTCGGCGTTGTTGAGTAATTAAAAGTTTGTTGTGTAACTGGTACACTAGGACGGTTCCCGTTGAAATTCTTCGGCGTTAAAATGTTATTCTCTTAACGTGCATGTCAATGGTCGTGGTTCTTATTTACGCATAAACATCGTGTAGCAAAATGCTCCGTTGAAATCGATGCTTGCCACGATTCGGCCATGTGACAGTTGCTGTATAGTCACAACAATTCAACTGTAATTCCATGGTAGCCGCTCTCCTTACTAATGTGGGTAATAAGAATTATCGGACTTATAAAAAAATAACGAGTCCCGACAAAGACTTCGCGCTGAACAAAAGCAGTACCCTGTATAACCTAAAATAAAAGCGTAACGACAGTTCTTTACCAGGCCTAACGCATTAACGCCAGCAGAAAGTGATAACCAAAGTATAGTGCATACCGATTTATGGTGATGACTAACGTCATCGATCACGCATGATTGATCTCATTAACATTGAATTTATGATGAACGGCATTGGATAGCGCGAATGCAAAATCTCCCGCCTATCTCAACTCACATCTTTCTGACTTCGCATTCACCGGATTGCACTCGCTATACTTACCATTAAAGGTGATTTCAAAATCCTTGTTCGGACTTAACGCTTTCAAATAATAGTCAGTTGTGATTACCTGCGCCCCCGAACGAATAGCGGCCTCAAACCTCGTCCTGTCTCCCGTTCTGGCTTCCTTCGTATCAGCATCCGAACGTGTGCGTATCATAAAGCCCTGCGAAACTAGTGCAGCAATTTCCTTTTCCTGCCTGACTGGATCGTTCATGATCAGGAATGCAGCATGCGTATGATCCGATGTAGTGTTGGCAAACATCGGCCTGGCATAATCATCATCGTTAGCTATGTACAACTCTGTAAGCTCCTTTCCCGCGTCAAACACGAAAAGCACTTTTCCTCGCGCACTGGTAAGTGACGGCCATCCCTTATCAACCACCGCGCTTCGAAGGGTTTTCAGCTTTCCTTTTACAGCCTTTGGAGTGATCAGTTCATCAGCGTTAAAAACTTCTAAAATCTCGTTATCCAGCGCATCCAACACATTTTTATCAAACGGAAGAACCTTTGCAAACCCCGGCCTGTCTAATCCCGATGTCTTGGGATTAATTGTAATGACAACTGGCAGATGATCACCATGCGCCTTCGACCATTCTTTGACATCGAACAAACATGCTTTGAATGTAGCGCAATGACTCCTGAAGTCTATATCTGGCGCATGAAGCACCTTAAAACCAGGCTTCAGCATAGCCTCAGCGTTGTAAGGCTTCGCTTCTACGCCTTTCGCGGCGAGCATTTCCAGTCCCTTTGGATGCGCAAACCGTCCCCCTTTAGGATCATACAACACATCTATCTCCAGTCCCCTGAGGCCCAGGTCCAACTGCTCCGCTATCGGCAGATGCATATAATCCAGCGCCGCTGCTTCAGGGCGATCCGCGATGATCATTTCCATCAACGGTCTTTCAATTCCGCTCTTATAGCTATTATGACTTCCAATGACCTGGGTCTGGTTCATCTTCAGATCCTGACCACAAACTGCACCAAATAGAAAACAAAGAACTACTGTTAGTGCACGATGGTTATTACTGAGATTCATTGTGTATCAATAGTGTTAAGGAATTTTCAATTGGAAATATAAAAGCTCTTCACAATGCCAACCAAAAAAGGTCGAAGGATTACTTATCCCCCGACCTTTTATCATAAGTTGCTTAAGTTGAACATTCAGGTTATTTGAACATTTTAACCGAAAAAATGTAAAACTCTAAATATAAAATGCAAACCAGAGTGTTAATATCCAGGGTTTTGCTCCAGGAAGCCAGGCATGCTAGACGCTCCATCCATAGCCCTTTGCGGGATCGGGAACAAACGCTTGTGAACATCAGCATCCGTCTTACCCGTCCAGCCTCCTTCGTACTTTCCAAACCTGATCTGATAAGTTCTGCGGAGTCCTTCCCAATAAAGCTCGAATCCACTCTCGCGGAAGAGAATATCCAAATCAATATTAGCCAGCGCAGGAGGAATCTGATTCACGCGGGCATTTCTTGAAGTTCTCAGTGTATTGACATCAGCCAACGCACCAGCAATATCACCATTTCTCAACTTCGCTTCAGCGCGCATCAGATAGATCTCACCCAAACGAAGCAATACAACGTCAACGCTACTGTACGAGCAGCAGTTCGTAGCGGTATGGCTGAATTGATATTTGGAAAATCTGTGACCTGTGTTGTGCAGACTACCCGCAGCGCTAAAATCAACTTGGAGAGTGTGATCAACATACTTCAGGTTTGCTCCACTTGTTCTTCTGTTGATAACAGGATAAATCTTTACAGATCCATCGTCGCACTTCATGATGTTACCAGCAGGATCCTTTCGGGGACCCCAGATGATACCACGTTGTATTCCACGGTCGATTTCGAAATCAGTAGCCTTAACGCAATAGTAGTGATTCACATCATTTGTGGGATTTATACCTGTGAGATCTTTGAGGTCCTCAGGTATTACGGTATTTCTCTTGAAAAAGCGTGCATCCGCTTCGGCAGCGTCAACACTTCCATAGGCATCGCTCCAGGTTGCAATCCAGTCGGGAGTAGCGGCCGTTGCGTCCGTACCTCTCGTGCTTGGGAACTCCGGTCTTGGAACCTGATCTCCGGAGATTGGCCAATATGCCCATCTGCTGTTCTCACTTTCAAGCACACCTCTTTGATCGAGTGCGAAAATTAGTTCTGTGTTGGTGTGATTGTTATCGCTGAAAATATCGAAGTATTCAGGAGACAACGCGTGATTTCCGCCAATAATGTTGTTAGTATACTGAATCACCTTATCCATATCTTCCTTCTTAAAGCTAGGAGTGCCATACGGATCGCGCCAAACGGCAGCGTTCAGATAAAGACGGGCGAGTAAACCACTCACAGCATCTTTAGTGAGCCGGCCTGGGTTGATGTTGTTGCTCATCACATCAACTACTGACAACAGCTTTTGCTCAATATAACTAACCGCTTCCTGTCCTCTCAAAATTTCAGATACTTCATCTGAACGTTCTTTCTTGAAAACGAGTCCCCAGTTGTCGAGTGCCAGCATGTTGAGGTAAGCATTCATGGCAATCATTTCATAAAGTGCATCCTGCGCATCAGGAGTGCCTTTCTCAGCTTCTACTCTAAGTCTTTCTTCAGCCAGAACCGCTCTTGACAGGCACAAGGTGATGTTCGTCCATGTATCAGATACAAGCGCATTGCTGGGAGTCATGAGATGCTGGTGAACAGCGATGAACTTACCTCCATCATACCAATCGGTACCGCCGCGATAGGGAAGGATGGCTTCATCCGAAGCAACTTCCTGAAGTCCGAAATTCACGGTATGAAACCATACGTTACGAAGAAGTCCATAAACAGGCGCGATCGAACCACTGACCACTTCCGCCTGACCGGTACCTGTCAGTGACTCATCGAGTATTTCCTCCTCCAGTGACGTACAGCCGACAAACGCTAGCAACACCATGGCTATGGGTAGTGCTCTATTGAATCTTATATTTTTCATATTAAACTATGTAATTGTTGGTTTTAGAAAAGTTGAGCATGTCATTCATCCTGGTAATCCGTGATGGGTGGATGCTCATCTCTGTTCTAGAATGTTACATTCAGGCTGACCAAAAATGTTTGCGCCTTAGGGTAGGTGAAGTAGTCTATCCCGAATGTAGAAATTCCGGATATAGCTGATCCTGTGTTGATCTCAGGATCAAAGCCGGAATAGTCTGTAACGGTAAACAGATTCTGGCCCGTCACTGCTACACGCACGCTTTGGAACACATTCGACAATCCGATCTTATCAGCAGATAGATTGTAACCAAGTGTCGCGTTGTTCAATCTCATGAAAGAGCCGTTCTCCAGGTAGCGCGTGGAAACCGTGTTGGAGTTTGAAGTAGACTCGTTCGGATACTGAATAGCAAAGTCAGTCGTGTTATTAGACTTGGCCAATTGCGCTTTGGTGAAAAGGCTCATAGCCGTATGGTTGTAGATTTTGTTTCCGGCTACGCCATTGAAGTTAATACCGAGATCAAAGTTCCTGTACTTGAAATTCAGGTGATAGGCATACATGAACTTAGGAATAGCGCTGCCTACAACGCTCCGGTCGTTATCGAGAATGGCGCCATCTCCGTTGATGTCCTTGAAGGCGTTGAGTCCATTGGCGCCAATGCCGTCGAACTGAAGCATATAGAATGCACCAATAGGCTCACCGTTAACATACCCGTTGATGGTTGCACCAGTCTGGCCGGCACCTTGCGCAGCACCCGTTGCCAGCACCTTGTAGGGCGAGTCCTTTACTTCGTTCTGTATGTAAGTAATATTACCACCTATATTATAGGAGAAGCTACCACCAGCAGTCCCGTTATAATCGAGGCCCAATTCGATACCATTGTTTTGGATCTTCATGTTGGGAATATTTCTCCAGTATGTGGCCGTTGGCTGAACAGGATCGGCAGGCGTAACTTCCAAAAGGATATTTGAAGATTCCTTATTGAAGTAATCCACACTACCACTCAGGCGATTCTCAAGGATTGCGAAATCAAAACCGACGTTGAACTGTGTCGACACTTCCCATTTCAGATTGGGGTTTGCCAAACGGGTGAATACAATTCCGTATGGGTAGCCAGAAATGGAAGTCGCGGTTGGATTAATCGGATAGGTATTGAAACTTTGATTACCCGTGATGAGTCTATCTTCCGAATAGCTCGCCTTGGTGATCTTGGCAGGAATGTCCTGGTTACCGGTCTGCCCCCAGCTTCCGCGCAACTTCAGGTTGTTGAAGAATGAGCCGCTGCTCATGAAATCTTCATTGGTGATGTTCCAGCCCACAGCAACCGAAGGAAAATAACCGTACTTGTTGTTCTCACCAAACTTGGAAGATCCGTCAGCACGCAGCGTTGCCGTAAGCAGATACCTGTCGTTAAAGGAATAATTCACACGTCCGAAATACGATTGCAGCTCGTTCTTAACCGCCGACGCATTCACCGAGGTTGGATACGTAGTTGAGCTGGTCTGGTCCTGATATTTAGGCTCGATATTGTTATTAGCGAATCCTGCGTAGTTAAAGGTTCTGTTCTCCTCAAGGAAGCTCTGGTACGAATGTCCGGCCAATAGGGTCACGTTGTGAACGTCCTTGTGCCAGTTGTAGGTAAGTGTGTTTTCTACCAGCTTATTGGTATTCGCGGCCAGAATTGTAGTCAATGCACCATTTGAAACGTTTGACTCGTTCACAACAGCCGGATAAGGCTCATACTGCTGATCCCGTGTTGTTGTTGAATAGTCGACACCAAGGTTGAGCTTATAAACAAGGCCGTCGAGAATCTCAATTGAAGGAGAAATGGCTGCAAGAATGCGGTTGTTGAGCGCCTTATCGCTGTAGATCTCGTACCGCTTCAACGGGTTGAGAGCGTTTGTTGTCAGCAGGGTAGGCTCACCGTTAGTATATGCCGGAATTGTTGGATTCAACGCAAGCATGTCGCTGATAGTCGAATTAATATTCGGCCGCAGGTTTTCAGTATGAGAGGCCACGAGATTGTAGTCGATGCTCAGGCGACCATTGAATGCCTTCTGATTCATGTTCAGCTTACCTGAATAACGTTTCAGATCGCTCGTCTTCAGAATACCTTCCTGGTCCTGAACGCCAACCGAAGCATAATAAGAGAACTTTTCAGTGGCTGCCCCGCCAATGGAGAAATCGATTTGGCTCGATACTCCTGTTTGAGTCAATTCCTTCTGCCAGTCAGTATCACCACCGAGGTCAACCAGGTTTCCGCCTTCCGCTGGAACAACGGTGCGGAACTCATCCGAAGAGAACACGGGAATTTTCTTTGACACAGAAGACCACGCAGTTGATGCCGACAAGTTCATTTGCGTCTTGCCTGACTTACCTTTCTTCGTCGTTATCACCACTACACCATTCGACGCTCTTGATCCGTACACGGCGGTAGCGCTGGCATCCTTCAACACGTCCATGCTTTCAATGTCGCTTGGGTTGAGAAAGTTAAGTGGGTTGGTGTCGAAGCCCTGCGATGCGTTGTCTAGCAGGAAGCCATCGATCACATAAAGCGGCTGTGTTCCTGAACGCAAACTGCCCACACCACGGATGATCACGTTTTGTGCAGAACCAGGCTCGCCACTTGCAGTGGTAACGTTTACGCCAGCAACTTTTCCCTGCAAAAGCTGACCTGGGTTTGTAACAACACCCTGATTGAAGCTTTCACTCTTTAAAGAAGAGATGGCGCCCGTCACATCTGATCTCTTCTGCGTACCATAACCAATAACAACGACCTCCGACAAAGACAACGCACTGGCAGGCAACGTCACAGAGATCTCCGACTGATCACCCACAACAACTTCCTTTGTTTCAGCACCAACGAAGCTGAAAACCAAAACAGCATTCGATGATGCCACATTCAGCTTGTAGTCACCGTTTGCATCACTCACTGTTCCATTCGTAGTGCCCTTTTCAAGAACGTTCACTCCTGGCATCGCTACACCCTGTTCATCGATAATTCTTCCGGTCACAATTTTTGACTGAAGATACACGGAGGCTTTCGCCATCACGCCCTGCGATGGCAGGATGAGAACGAGGAGCAGTCCAACTACCAATGAGGATGTTAACCCAAATGGCGGTAGTGGTCGGCATGCACAAAGCAGCTTGTACAATTTTTTCATACTAAAGTTTTAAAGGTTTGATTGGATGTATTCCCGTTACGCCGAACGACGGCTAAACGAGGCCCAAAACTAAAGAGGAGGAGAGTATGGAAATGACTATCTCTGTTAAGCTTAGGTTAGCAGAGCACTAAGTTTTCACGAGATAAGTTAACAATCAATCAAATCCCTTTAGGATCATAGGTGAATAGCATCTAACGTTTATAAGATTCAATAGGAATCTTCAATCAATTACACAAGATTCGATTACACGCCATGCGTGTGCCGTATGCAGCACTAATAAATCCAACCTTTCATCATGCGCAACCCATACACAATTGAAGAATCACGAATTCACAGGACCCGAATTCCTTTCCTCTCTATGCCAAAACATCTACCTTCGTTCAAACTTTTCTCTAATGGCACCAGCAAAGAAAACTTCGCGTAAATCAAGGAAGTCAGCAAAGCCAAAAAGATCATCCACAAAATCGGCTGCCACGAAGAAAAACAAACTCGGTGTAAAGAACTCGCTGGTCAACAATATCAATGCGAAAAAGAAAAGCGGAACTTCGAAAAGTAAAAAGAAGTCTACGGTCTCAAAGGCCGCTTACAAAAAGATGGAGAGCAACTGGGGTAAGAAAAAATGAGAGTGACATCAAACTCACCATCTATGTCAAATCCTCCTCCTTTGCAAAAAGCAAGCTCAACAGATATCCAATTTGCGATAACGCATACAGGACTACAAATCCCGCGACCGACCCGGACTCAAATTCAGTCCAGATGTAGTAAGACTTGCCGCTGAACTGCGCGTAACTTTGAAATACTTTAAATGCAATCCCGGCAACTGAAATTATTGTACCCGCCAAATAAAACAGGGCTAGATATTTATTAGGAGATCTCTTTGTGCTTATTGCTCTGGTATAGACAATTCCCTGCGCCAATAATAAGATCATCGCGGGAATTGTCAGAAACCTAAGGTACACTACATAATATGCTTCATTTAACTGAATGTCAACATTGATTTGTCCGTATATCAAAGTCAAACCAAGGAACAACCCCGACAAGATATAAATGACCATTGGAAGTTGCTTCATAGATGGCTGATGAACATTACGTCGCCAAAATTCAATCCCGCCTTCATAGAATTCATTTAGCCTCGCATTTCACATTGGCCCTGGTCTGGCGTGTCTTGGTTGATAAACGCCAAGCTTACCACCGCCCGGCAATGTGAGCTCAGTCAACAGTCCCCACCCTTCGTCTCTCACTTCACTACAAGCAACTTTGTGATCGTTCATTTGCCGAACGAAGGCGTTTACATCCTCACACATCAAATAAATCTCATGGTGCTGGCTGCCTTCTGATGGATGCACGGCAAGCTCTGAAGGCGGAAGTCCGAAAATGAGCCATCCGTGACCAACATCAACATTTGTCAGTTTCAAAACTTCGCGGAAAAACGCTTTGTCGGCTTCTGCGTTTTTCGAATAAATGATTGTATGAACCCCTGATATCATAATGTTAATACTTTTGATCCTTCGAATGAAATTACAGAAGAATTGATACTTATCACCAAAACCGCCACCAGGATTCTTTCTGTAGCCAGCAAAGTTTGTATTATACGCAAGTCCTCTGCGGTATCTAACGTTTCTCCTAAGTATCTTTTACAGATCTCAATACAAAATTTCAGGACTAGTTCCAAATAACATCCCTGTATCCCGCTATTGATAATAAGTTCAAAGGCTGTCCATTGGCAAGAGTTGCAAATGATCCGGAAAAGAAAAGGGCCTCTGGCAAAAACTGCAAAAGTCTCATCCGGCCCCTTGCGTTGATCAAGACCCTCCGTCGCCTTAACGCGACTGATATTTGGGCAACAAAGACAGACCTATGCCTCCTAAGTTTCTGCATGTCGTTTGGGTAGCCCCCCTGTTGTTGACATCTTGCACGCCGGCATTTTATTCAACCGTTGGTCAGAACGTACCGTTGTTCCACAATAAAGGTGAGGTCGTCGTGAACGGCGGCTTGATGTCCGCTGGCAGCACCTCAGAGGCATTCGTTCCCACCGAAATTCCAAACCCTGGTGTTGCCTTTCAGACGGCAGTAGCGATTGATTCCAATGTAGCACTCTTTGCGAACTACTATCACGTGGACAGCGAAGGCGATTGGAATGTCAACGCGAACTACTTTGAGGTTGGCGGCGGTCTGTTTACGTACAATCCCGTTTCACACTTTGCCGCCGAACTCTTTGCAGGTATTGGCTATGGCGCGATCGACAACGAAGCAACGTATGAGACGATCGATGCAAAATTCATGAAGTATTTTCTACAGCCTTCCATAGGATTCAGTGGTAGGGTTGTCGAAGCGGCATTCACGCCCCGGCTTGGTGTAGTGGACTACCTTTCCAACACTGCATCATATCGCGACGATGTGCGCAACTACTTCAATGAAATGGCCACCACGTTTGTTTTTGAGCCCGGAATAACGCTGCGGGTAGGATTCAAGAATTTCAAGGCGCAATATCAAATGAACTATTCCACGTTTCAGTCTGATCAACTAACAGAGTTTGATGCCGTCATGAAATACTATGGATCGATAAGCTTCTTCGCCGCGATTGGCCGTCAATGGAGCCGGTAAACGACAACACTTTTTAAAAAATAGAACCTACCAACTATGAATGTTAACAGAAGACAACTGGAAATAATAACGTCTCGTGGGCCGTTCGTGGTAACAGTAGCTAGTGTTTCAATTAAAATTCCGTTCAATCGAAAGAAAGCGGCAATCTCATTCTCCTTGTACACGTTTCAATCTGGCCTCAGTCAAACACACAGTCGAAAATATATGTCCTGCCTACTGACTGCACAGTATCGATCAAAAAATGTCTCTCACATCTAAGCGAGCATGATCCAATTATTTCTCTACACTTACTCTTACGAACGTTCCTCCATAAAAAAATCCAGTTGGATTGCCGTTCGCATCGTACTGAACAGACATCAAATCGTATTCATTTTCGGATATCCACTTGTAGGTATATAGCCGGTACGTCCCGTCCGGTTCGTCGGCAAAAGTGATCTTTAATGATACATCGCCATTTTCATTCACTGATCCCTTGCCAACTCCTGCCCTGCTGGTCCCGAAGCTTGATAAATGATCCACTTCCTTTTTAACAGGATTATATGACCAAAAGATATGGCCGTAGGGAGGCGTTCCATCGATGACCGCCAGAAGACTGTTCGTCGTATTTAGTTCTTTACAAATGGTGTGGTGATGAGGAATCTTTATTTTTTCTGTTCCATTGCCCCAGTTTTGAGACCAGTCGTCATTCTTTAAAGTCCATTCCCCAATGAATTTCCGGAACGGATTCTCCAACGTTGCTGAGGTGGGGGTTTTCTTCTGCGAATATCCTGAGATAAATATCAAACTTAACATCAGGAAAAGGGTGTTCTTGCTGTATACGTGCTTCATAAAATTCTCCTAGCACATATTACGCGATTGTCACCCCGAACTATGTGTGCTACCGACAGACAGTGAATAGAGGCTGCTATAACACCTTTCGTGGATTTTCAAGCATATGTTTCAATCGTTTCATTGGTCCCGGCACAAACCAGGGCGCACCTTAACGCAGCACATTAATGCCTACAACCTACAAAACTTACAAATTGACAAGGTCAAGCACGCCAGCCTGTATTTCGGCAATTGAAACGCTTCCGGATCTCGATAGGCTCTGCCTGATCTATCGCCGCAATGAAGCTGTATCTGCGTGTTGTCCTATTGAGTCGGCCTTTAGACTATCGGCAACATCGTTAGGTACCACCTGATCTTCGGGCGATGTTGGGGAAGTTGCCTGTTCACTGTTCCGTGATGTGCAGGCGGCGCAAAAGCTGATCATCAATACCAGCACACCTGATGCAAGAGTTTTCATCGTTGATAAAAGTTTGGTTGAACAAATCTCTCTCAACAGATCACAAAATCGTACCAGTGTCCAGGTCTACTCCCAATTGCGCGCGATCCTAAATATTCATCGCAATAGACAATGGATCGTACGTCGGACCGTGGTAAATACTACACAGTGGAGTCCAAATCGTCACGGTGCCTGACTCATGTCAAAAAATTGGCTAGTTTGTTTGGTATCTCCTCATACACCGATACAACATCTCTCCCAGCTCTTCCTTAGACCAAACCAAATCGCTAATCAATACCTGATGCTCATACTCATTTTTTAGCTTCTCTACCAGATAAGTACCGACAAATTCTCCCTCCCCATTATACTCAGTTTTGAAATACAGAAACTCTATATCCGGCCATTTATTGAAAATGTAGTCATCAATAGTAAGACCTTCAGACGAAATCTCCAGTATCAATTTGTTCTCAAAAAATTGCCGAAAAAGAGTGATCGTTGCTATCAGGACCAGTACCAATATTATCCAGGACCACCAGGAGTTGAAGTTGAATCCATATTTAAACATGGAGTATATGAAAAAGCAACCGAACAACGCCAACCAGAGGTAGTTGGCGGCTTTCTTTCGCCACGAATTTCTCAGTAGGATTGGTTCCTCTAATTCAAATGTATCGGAATCAGGGACGGAGTTAATCAAAAACTCGAGTCGATCCAAATTACTTTTGGGATCCCGCCTTTTCTGATCAATGTTTTCAATAATTGCCTTCTTAACTGAATTTCTCTCTCGCATTGGCTGAGGTTCTTTCCAACGTACTAAGTTACTCCAAATCTATACTCACTGATTTAAAGTCGGCGTGTGTAATAGCATCTTGTCAGAATGAAGTGGTTTTGAAAACCGAAAAAAATCATGGATGCTGTTTTTGGCCACTGCTGCTGATCATCGCGGCACTCAGGCAGGCACAAATGCGTTTTGCTATACTACCGGATAAATCCAGAGTTGGATTAAAAATCGTTACGCTGATTCCGACAATCTTCCCGGTCTGCATCAGTACTTTCAATATTTGCTCTGCTTCCAAAAAGGATAGCCCGCCCGGTAGTCTGTAATCTACTGCCGGATTCTCCTCGTCGGATATAACATCAGTATCAAAATGTAACCAGCATCGAAGCGGCGACGGACTCATGATCGCCAAAATACCTGCCAGTATGTTATCAAGTTCATTTGTCCTTATACTTTCAAGGTCGAAACACTTCATGGCTGTCCGCCTGATGTCTTGAGAACCATATTTCTCTACCTCGGCGCCATCACGCTGGCCAATATGTATGACGTTCTCCAACTTCACATAAGGTTTTAACCCATTGATGTTGGTGAGCAGATCTGGACCTCGTCCGGTCGCGATGGCAAGATCCATATCAGCTACCTCACCCGTAGGAGATTCGGATGGGAGATAGTAGTCCGCATGTGCGTCTAAAAAGACTAACCCGTACTCCCCGTGACTTTTCAGGGCAAGCATGTTGCCCAACAATATGCTGCAGTCGCCGCCGAAGACAATCGGCAACTTTCCTATTTTAATCTGTTCTGAAATGGCATCCGCAAGAATAATGGAATATTCACGGAGAAAGAAGGCATTGAGACATTGTGTCTCCCCATCCCGCACTGTACTGTAGCGATCATTTGGAGTAGGTATCTCGATAATAGGTGAACGCGATTCCAATGCTTGGACGAGACCTGCATTAATCAAGCTTGCAGCCAGTAGTTCAACTCCAGTCGGCTTTAGACCAAGAATGGAAGGAGCAAGTACGATTTGAATGCTTTGATTCACGATTTTGGTTGCAATATACTTTAACGAGAAAAGTATGAAGGATGAACTAACTATTCCCCTGTTAGCCTCAACAATAGATCAATTTCGGAGTTCCCTAAACTTAACCAGTAGTAGATGTGATGAGACTGCCTTGAAAGATAAACACTTTATGAACGCTCCAATTCTAAGATTAAAGGAAAGAAATGTTTGATCTTAACTTTATTATCCTTCATTTTATCATCAATGGCAGAACAGACTACCGGTAAAAGCTCAACTTCAGGATCAGTCTTCCTGATCGTTGTTACCTATCTGGCCTTTGTGAGCCTCGGGCTACCTGATGGCCTGCTGGGTATTGCATGGCCGTTCATGAGTGCACGGAGCAATGTCCCTCTCGAGGCATTAGGAACATTACTGATCAGTTTCACCAGCGGGTACCTTGTAACGAGCAGCACCAGCGGAAAGATCATGCAGCTGATATCGCTCGGCGCGCTGCTAACGGTCAGTTGCCTGATCACTGCACTCAGCTTGCTGACTTATGCATTTACTGACTACTGGTATCTAATGATTATCGCCGCCTTTTTCCTCGGATCAGGTGGCGGCGCGATCGACTCATCAATTAATTCTTTTGCTGCTTCGAGATTCAGTGCGAGCACCGTCAACTGGCTGCATGCTTTTTACGGCGTTGGTGCAACGGCCGGGCCACTGTTAGTCACCTTCATGCTCGCCAATGACATGCAATGGTATCAGGGCTACATTGCTGTGGCAACCATTCAAATTGGTCTGGCTGTATTATTCGGTGCAACACAACGTCGGTGGGGCACGGTATCAGCGCATGAAGAAGCACATTCGAGATCTGAGTATTTCGAAACATTGAAACTCTCACGCGTATGGATATTCATGTTCATATTCTTCCTTTATACCGGAGTAGAGCAGGGTTTTGGTCAGTGGCTGTTCACGGTCTTAACACAGTCGCGCGCACTTGATGAACAGCAGGCCGGTCTATGGACAAGCCTGTACTGGGGATCTCTAACAATCGGACGAATCGTCTTCGGTATAGTATTGACAGCTATTCCCGTGAACAAAGTCCTGAACGGTGCGATTATGGGCATCCTGGCGGGCATTATACTATTCACACTTAACATTTCGACAGCAACAAGTCTTCTTGGTGTTGTGACATTGGGATTTGCAAATGCTCCCGTGTTCCCCAGTCTTATTTCCGTAACGCCTGCACAAATTGGAAAGGAACACACCGCGACCGCCATTGGAGTGCAAATTTCAATGGCGATGTTAGGGGCAGCGTTGCTTCCAGGGTTGGCGGGCATCCTTTCTGATAATTTTGGCCTGGAGGTAATCGCCAAGGTGTTCTCCATCGCGGCGTTGTCACTCGCTGGTTTGTACTTCATTTCGATCAGAAGACGGTAAATATCGCACTCGTCGACGAAACCGGTTTTCTGTCTACGGTAACTATCCGGCCTGTGACCTCGCCTATCTTTGCAGGATGGCCTCGTCCGCTATTGCCCTAATTGATCGACCACTTGTTAAACATATTCTATTTTGGGTATGTGCAGGAGCGTTGCTTACGCTAATATACGGCACGGCGTATGGCCACTACGGCTTAGGATTGCTCGTAATTCTGATGTTGCTGCCCGTGCACATGGGATATTTCTATGTGATGGTTCGGTGGATCTTACCGCGTTTCCTGCTTACCGGAAAGTATATCCCCGCCGTTGCCGCAACACTCGCCATCATGTTTCTCGTGGTCATTGCTTACCGGTTAGCAGAGATATTCATCGTCAACCCGTTCATATTCGACTTCTACCAACAGAGAAACTTTAAAATCACATGGCCGGAGATCAACCTTCCATGGTGGCAACAATTCATGCTTTCGACGGATTTCGTAAACGCCCTTGAGCGCAGCAACGTGGTGGTATGGATTGGCATAAGTCTGAAATTTGTGTCGCTGTGGTTCGAACGTCGTCAGGCCGCGCTTCGCGCCGAGCTCGATGCCTTAAAGGCGCAACTGCATCCGCATTTTCTGTTTAATTCACTGAATAATGTATACGCGTTCGCGCTCGACAATTCGCCTCGCACACCCGAAACGATCCTGAGAATTTCATCGATTCTTCGGTATGTATTATATGAAGGTTCCGCTGCCAACGTATCGTTGAAAAAGGAAATAGAAGTTCTTCAATCATACATAGAGTTGGAAAAGATCCGCTATGAAGAGCGACTCGAGCTAAACCTAAATGTTAGGGGTACCGTTAATAGTCAGGAAATCGCGCCGCTGCTGATGCTGCCTCTGATCGAAAATGCATTCAAACACGGAGCTAGCGAAACCATAGGCACTCCGTGGATCAACATCGACTTGCTCCTGAACGGAAGCGACTTTACCTTCAAAGTAAGCAATAGTAAGCCCGATACTCAGTCGAGCGCTTTAAAACCCTCAGGTACGCACATAGGGCTCGCCAACGTGCGCAAGCGGCTTCAGCTATTGTATCCGGGCCGGCACAGCTTTCGCGTGCACGATGAGGAGGATGTATTTGTGGTGGAATTAAAACTCACGCTAAGCTGAACTTGAATGAAGATCCGGACACTCATCGTGGATGACGAACCACATGCCATCGAAATCATCAGAAAATATGCAGAGCAAATATCAACCCTGGAGGTTGTAGGCACGTGCCATAATGCCATTGAGGCTTTTCACATTATTCAGCAGGAAGAAGTTGATTTACTGTTTCTGGACGTGAAAATGCCAGGACTTTCGGGTACCGACCTCGCCAGAAGTTTAAAGCACCCACCCTGGATCGTATTCACAACGGCCTTTCAGGAATATGCTGTAGAAGGGTTCGACCTGAACGCAGTTGACTACTTGATGAAACCTGTAGCATTTGATCGTTTCCTGCGCGCAGTTGATAAAGTAATCGCTCTGGAACGATCTGAACAACTGCCAACGCAGTCACTACCTGCTATTCAAACTGGTTCCGAGTCCAACAGCATGTCGATGGATCACTTTCTTTACCTTCGAATAGAGCGACGCCTGGTAAAGCTGAACACGAAGGAAATTAAGTGGATCGAAAGTGTGAGAGATTATGTGAAGGTCGTCACCGACGGTAAGATACACACCACGAAACAAAAAATCAGTGTCACGGAAGAGCTACTGCCGTCTGGCGAATTCCTCCGCGTCCACCGGTCTTACATTGTCCCCTTGAACCGGATCGAAAGTTATCATCCCAACTATGTCGTGATTGAAGGCAACAACATTCCGATTGGCAGGAACTACAAAAGCACCGTCTCAAAGTACTTGTCGCCGCCAGGGCAACCGCAGTAATTGATTTCAACGGTTGTAATGCATTGCAAAAAGCAGCGTACAGCAACGCCTCTGCCGACAAAAGCCGACGTCCGTCTCCAATCATTGTAAACAAACTCCGAACCCGGGATCATTGCAGAAAAAATAACTGTGATGAACGAACTCGAAAAAAAATCAATTGCTCAGACGGAACGGCATGCTTTTAGAAACTATCAGGGCGGCTATTTCAAAACGCTCATTTCTCCGGAACAAAGTGGTGGATCCCTGGCAATCCTTGACTTAGTGCTGCCGGCTGGCGCCGAGCCTCCTCCACACATTCACACGCAGGAAGATGAGACGTTTGTCGTGCTGGAAGGAAAGATGGAAGTGCGCATAGGTAACGCGTCGGTCAAACTGGAGGCCGGCGAATCCATTTTCGCTCCCCGAAATGTTCCCCATTCTTTCAAAATTCTGGGCGAGAAGGCAAGGCTCCTCAATTTGATCACACCGGGTACGATGTGGGCGTATTTCATGGCATTTAGTGAACCGTGTGTAGGTGAACCTAAGGTGACAAAGTCACTTCAACCACCTTCTCCCGAACAGATTCAGTCGATGATTAGCGTCCTTACAAATCTCTATCAGTTGAAATTTGTTTAAAGATCATTGCTAAGGCCAGAAAAATATAGCCGGGAACAATATGGTTCACCGGCTATTCCTCGTCTTACTTGAGAGCAATGTGCTCGCATCACTCGCGCGGGCGACTCCGCTATCTGAAAAATGTCACTATCTGCAATAAGTGTTTACAAGCTGCTCGTCAATGCGTTTAAAGCGGCCAACGATTGACAACAAAATCATCAACGGTGACATCATCGCCGCCATGCCGGTAAGACGCATGTCACTCATCCTGGCGATGACCGCCAGTTCAATAAGGCTTGAAGGAGTTCCATCCGGACGTGTCCTGCGATCACGCGCAAGTCCGTAGAGTATGCACAAAGCATTTTCAAATCCTGTCGATCCAGGACGAATAACAGTACTGAACTCAACAGGTTGATTGGAAACATTTCCGAATTTATGTGCCTGATTCCTTTTCACCGTGAACTCCTCTCCAGCGCGAAGCGTAATCGTTGCTTTCTTCAGAGTAATCGTCAGTTCACCTTCGAGGACAATAAACGTCTCCTCGAAGTCGCGGTGCCGATGCATCGGCGGACCGCCACCGGGCATAAGCCTGACATTAAGTGTCGTGATACGGCCATCCGTTTGCATTGCACGCTGTGTAAATGTTACCTCATCCTTTAGTATCGGATTGACTATCGTCTGTTTCATTGGCTTGGGTTCCGTTGCCTACTTTATGTTGTGTAACGTTGTTGTAGATGATGAGCTCGTCTTCACCAGTTTTACGCCACCTGTAGCGGTGGGCATCAGAATAGCGGACTCTTCGCTACTCTCCTGCTTCACCATCCCAATTCCGTGAGCTACCCAAAGTGTGATGTCCTCAACACCATCCATTGTATCGGTCTTGCCATCGACGGTAATCGTGATCGTCTTCGCGACTTTGTAGGTAAACTTGCTGCAGACAAAACTTCCCGATGCCAGACTAAGCGTTTCAACGGTCGCGGCACCCGCATGTGTAAGAAGCACCTGCGCCATACTGCCAGCCTTCCCATGATCAGTGTACTCTACGTGCTGTTCCTGCTGAAGAGGCCCGTCAATTTCCAATTTGCTACCTTCCTTGATAACATTGTCTATTGTCAGATACGCGGGGTATCCTAAGGTCGTCGAGCTCACAATTTCGATGTCAGGAAGAGCATCGAGCATTTGAATGCTCTGATACCATGCGTCGGGCAATTTGATCTGCGTGTAGGTCTTTCCCTTGATTGAAAAGATGGCGTCGTTGATTACAATTGCTTGGCCGAATGCGGAGATTTCAGTCAACATATTCGATACATTGATCCCCACAGAATCGGTTTCGGCAGAAATCCAACGCGTCGCCTCGGCTGACCCACCTTCGCTTTCAACTTTGTACACATACTTGTGTCCTTTGGCGGGAATAAAATCCGCTGATCCGGTTGACGGCTTTGGGTCTGGTTCGGCGTCGTCCGTTACGCATGCGTTCATTACCAGAATCGCAGAAACCAAAAGTCCACGGTGCAAGAAAGATTGCCATGTCATACTTCTTATTTTCATCACTATCGTTGTTTTATGCAACAATAGGTTATCAGAATCCGGTCGGAAAATAAGAGCGACAAACAACGTCAACGGCATACATATGTTGACCTGGATCGACGAATCAGATTCGGGGAATGGCCGATGAATAGCAGAGAGGTATAGCAATTCGTGCGAGCGGCTCATGGCACACACATTGCTGCGCTCTGCTAAAGGTCAACCTCAATGCAACCGCGCTCCAGCTACCAGCCAATTGAAAACTATGGAATCATCGGAGACCTGAACACAATTGCCCTGGTGGGCCTTAACGGCTCCATCGACTTCATGTGTTTCCCCGATTTCGACTCTCCCTCTGTATTCGCCTCGCTCATCGACGCCTCTAAGGGCGGGTTCTTCCGGATCTCACCAAAGGAAAACGGTTTAAAGAACAAACAACTCTATCTACCCGACACCAATGTGTTGCTTACGCGCTTCCTTGGCAAAGGTGGCATCGCTGAAATCACCGACTTCATGCCGGTCGAATCAATGAACGTGGGTAAGGAATTGGTCAGAACGGTGTCATGTGTCCGTGGCAACATCGACATCAATGCGGAATGTTGTCCACGCTTCGACTATGGTCGCGCCGCCCACACCGCCGATCAAATAAGCGACTATCAAGTTACTTTTCACAGTAAAGAAGGAAACATCAAACTACGGCTGACGTCCACTGTGAAAGTCTCATTAAGTGATCAAGATGCAACAGCTAGCTTCAAATTAAAGACCGGCGAGAAGGCAACGTTCATGCTGGAGTATGTTGAAGACGACGAGAAGAAAGAGTTCGATTTGAACCAATTTGCTCATGACAGCCTATACGCAACAATCAACTTCTGGAAAGACTGGATCAACGGAAACACATACCGCGGCCGATGGATGGAAACGGTAAACCGATCTGCCCTGGTGCTTAAACTGATGATCTCGCAGAAGTACGGGTCCATGGTAGCCTCGCCAACGTTCGGACTACCCGAAGAAGTCGGCGGCGTCAGGAATTGGGATTATCGGTACACCTGGATCCGAGATGCATCGTTCACTGTGTATACACTTTTGAAACTTGGCTACAAGAAGGAAGCACGCGAATTCATCGCCTGGGTTGAAAAGCGTTGTAATGATATCGGCGAGGCCGGCAACTTACGCTTGATGTATTCACTCGATGGCCAGAAGGACCTTTTTGAAACTGAACTCAAAAATCTCGAAGGCTACAAACAATCTGCACCCGTTAGAATTGGCAATGGAGCATACAATCAGGTGCAACTCGACATTTATGGTGAATTGCTGGATGCTGTCTATCTCTTCGACAAACACGCTGAACCTATATCATACGACTTCTGGCTTAACATTAACGTCAGGTGAATTGGGTGTGTAAGAACTGGCAGGCGAAAGACGAGGGCATATGGGAGGTACGCGGCGGAAAGAAAGAATTTCTCTATTCTCGTCTCATGTGCTGGGTAGCCCTGGACCGTGCGATCCGAATCGCAGACAGTCACTCCTATCCGATACCAAATGAATGGAGAGAAGAACGAGACAAACTCTTCAATTCGATTCATGCAGACTTCTGGAATGAAAAGCTTCAAACATTCGTTCAGTACAAAGGGGCCGACACCGTCGATGCCGCTACACTGCTAATGCCATTGATAAGGTTCATCAGCCCAAAAGATCCGCGATGGCTTTCCACCTTAAATAGAATCGAAAGCGAACTCGTATCAGATTCACTTGTTTATCGCTATAGAAACAACGACAAGCTCGATGGTTTATCCGGTGCTGAAGGGACATTTTCAATGTGTACATTCTGGTACGTCGAGTGTATATGCAAGGCAGGTCACTTGACTAAGTCCAGGCTGTACTTTGAAAAGATGTTGGGATACGCAAATCACCTCGGACTTTATTCTGAAATGCTGGGACTGCAGGGTGAGCACCTGGGCAACTTTCCCCAGGCTTTCACACATCTGGGATTGATCAGTGCTGCGCTTGCGTTGAACTGGCAGTTCAGTGATGAAAGGAACAAGGATATAGTGGAAGACTAGTCAGTCAAACTCTGCGCTATCGTGCCGCAGGCTCAACGAAGACTTCCAACAAAACTGCTTCTCTCCTATTGAGTCGATTGGTCTGTTCGAGATCAATATCGAAAGAATTGTTGAAGTTATTTCCGGCAACATCCTCCAACAGCGGATCCACCCTAACAAAATACTTACCGGACTCCCATGGTAGATATGGTGTAAACTTCAAAATCTTGTCACGCTCCAAGGTAAGCTCTCCGTTGATAGCATTCCCTAAAACATCGCTAACAGTTAAATACTTCAATGCCAGCATTTGATCCAGGACTTGGTCAAAACGAATCACCAATGGTCCGCGCGTATCCGCCGCAGGGGCGAATAGTTTTATGTTATCAACGGACAGTCTGCTACGCTCCGATTCCGCTACGCGAAACTGCTTCACTACATTTCTTTGAAGGTGATTTCCGTTTACATCCGTCCACGATGAATCGATCATCAACGAATACTGCTCACCCTCTCTAAGCGGCGAGCCCATTTCCAGGTTCGCCTTTAGTCCGCGCTTGATCCTTCCCGGGTCGAACAGAAGCGTGAAACGCTTTCGACTTGAATCCCACAACTCCTGATCAATAATTAAGAATGTCTTTTCAATCTGTTCGCCTCTTGAATTGACCAGCCTGATGTGCTTATAAACTTCGCCCGGCATCATCGGCCCTGAGAAGCAGATGTACATCCTCAACATATTTTCCGGCAACACGTCTGATTCCGGATACACAAACTCGACAAAAGTGCGAGAAACATTCTTACGAGGAACATGAAACTCAAAGTGCATTCTATCTGCCGGTGGGAGCACTCTGCTATCACCCGTATTCCTTAAAAAGCCACTTGAAGAAAATATGACGTGGTAGTTTGTTGCGTCCGAAAATGAATAAAGTGGAGTGAAGGACACGCCGTCGGAGGTCAGTGCGTAGGTACCAGCAACTGGTTGATTCAAGTTCCGGACATAGGCTTCTTCGGTATAGACAGAAAATATGTCTTCCCATTTCTCGGAGGATATGTCGGATTTGACGGAACCGTCTACTCCCGGTCTAAGCGAAAAATTGGAAACGTTATTTGTACCAGTCGAACCACCGAGACCAATGACATAAACAACACCATCAACAACGTTCATGCGCGGCGATAGCTGTCCTTCGGCGTCAAACACCGAGCAGGCCAGCATCACCATCGCTATGACTGAATACTTCATTTACTTCAACCGGGTTGAAAGCTCCTTCCAGCGCTTGTCACCTTTCAGAGAGACAAGGTCTGGATCGTTTTCATATTGTCCGCGCTCATTGTATCCAAGAACCAGTGCTTTGTCCAGATACTTGAATGCATTGTTAGTATCGTTACCCAATGCATAGGAACATGCAAGATTGTACCACATCACCGAAGTACTTCTTCGATCGCCGGTTGGTTCATACTTTACGATCTCATCTTCGGCCTGTTTCAACTTGCCTGCAAGGCGAAGTTCTTCAACCAGTCCGCGCACTCTGAATGTCGATGGCTTGAGTTTTCCCTTTGACCTCAGGTTCAAAGTACCGTCATCAACATTGCGCTGAACAACGAGATAACTTTGATCATTAAAGTCATCCAGTTGAAGAATACCAACCTCTGCTATGGAAAGATATTTTACGCCCACAGAAGCATACGGAGGCACTCGAGTGTCACCCTTTACGACTCCAGTTTGTTTATCGAGATCTTCCGATGATATCTGCATGAGTGTTCTGTCGCTGTTTGCAATAAGCATGTAATCAACATTGCCATCCTTGAATGAAATCATGTCGAGGGGGCGATTTCCACCGCCAAGTTCAGCAACGGTTACACCTCTTAGTTGGTCTTTGGATTGAACGTCGCTCAATTGAAATTTTGCCAGAGGCGCACATCCATATCCCGCCAGGATGTGCATCTTACCATTCACTGGAAATGGAAGAAAGGTTTCTATCGGCGCATTGGTCTCAAAACGATCGTGTGAGGGATGAAAGATCTCCAACTGAATTGCCTGCGTTTTATTAGTGAAGGGATATTGAAAACGCCGTAGTTTTGAATTGAATTCATCTCCCGAGAGACCGGCAACGTAAAGCTCACCGTCGATAAACGCCATGTCTGTAATTGCCGAGGATAGTGGAAAGTACTGATGTGGAGACTTGGCCGGTATATCAGCAAGTGATGTTTCATAGTAGCTCACGTTATTCAGGTTGAAAGCAGAAATGTTGCCCTTGCTGTCAACCCTCGCGATTGCCGGCTGCAGCGAAGCCCCACGGCGCGTAACAGCGAGGTACACGTCGTGTGAAGTCGGATTCACGGCCATATCCTCGATCTTTATATCCTTCGTGCTGACTCCAAGCAGAGCAGCAATCTTCTCATCGATATTTGTTACTTCCAGTTGTTCCACCGGCCCAGCCGTTGTGCGCTTCTCGTCTAGCGCATAGATCTTCATTCCTAATGGGTCCGCAAGGAAAAGGACGCCTTCTTTGCTGAATGCGATCGACGTCAATGACTTCAATTGAATCTCGCCCTTAAGCATCACAGGCGAAGGTTCAACAGGTTTTGCATGGGCATTCTGAAGCGTTGCTACAACAGCAACTACAAGCCAGAGTTTAAGTTTAGCAATAATTGATTTCATGATCTTTTCGGTTGGAGTCTTGAGATGGACTCAATGAATTTCGGGAAATTACCACTGAGTTCGAAGTCGCGGATATCAAATCACGACCTATGGGGGAGTGAAGATAGCGCCCGCCTGCGAACGATAATGCCCGCATTCGAAGCCATTTTGAAATTGATACCTGATTTCCATCGAAATTGGGCCACTTTCCCTGGCACGTGAATAGCAAGACCCCCAGACATGAAAAGTCGATTACAAGATCGGCCAAGCAGCAGGCTACTCATTCCTAACTCCTAACTTCGGTCCTATGTTCCGAAACTTTTTAATCACCTCACTTCGTCACCTCTCGAAGAACAAAGTATTCTCAGCAATAAACATTCTCGGCCTCACCGTTGGGCTTACTTGCTTCACCATTATCGCGCTCTATGTTGAGAATGAATGCAGCTATGATCGTTTTCACGATCGCGAGGAAGACATCTATCGCGTCGTAACTAACTTCATCAATTCCGATGGCACTATCATTCCTGATGCCACTACACCTTCTGCCCTTTCCACAGCACTTCGAAACGAAGTCACAGATGTTGAAAGCGCTACACGACTTTCTCCTGCAGCGGGCCGTCTCTACTTATTTGAGTACCAGGACAAGCGATTTTATGAAACGGAGGTAATCCGTATAGATACGTCCTTCTTTAAAGTGTTCAGTTTCCCGTTTGTAAAGGGTGATGCAAAAACTGCAACCGCGGACAATCGTTCAATTGTCGTCACAGAAAGCACGGCCAGGAAATATTTCGGTGATGAGAACCCCATTGGAAAAGTCGTAAGAGTTAATCTCAACGGAGGTACCGACTACAAGATCGCTGCTGTGCTGGCTGACATACCAGAGCAATCACACTTTCGTTTCAACTTTCTCTTACCGTTTGAAAGCAGGCGAAATCCCGATACCGACTGGGATAGAAGTGTCTTCTATACCTACGTTAAATTGCATCCTGGAACCAATATTGATGAGCTCAGCCAATCCGTAGCCACTCTATTCAAAAAGAATAAACCGCAAAGCATCGACGATCACATTATCCAGCGCCTCGACGAAATACACCTTCACTCCGATCTGAAATGGGAGCTCGGCGTTAATGGCGATATCGTTCGCGTGCAGGTACTCGTCGTTATTGCAATCTTCATTGTCGTGCTCGGAGGAATCAACTACATCAACCTTAGCACAGCCCAGGCGTTGCGCCGTTCCCGTGAGGTGGGCGTCCGTAAAGTCGCTGGCGCATTCCGCAGCTGGCTCATATTTCAGTTTCTCACGGAATCTGTCATCGTTGTCAGCATCTCATTGCTATTGTCCGTAATCGTTACTCAACTTTCATTGCCGCTGGCGCATTCTGTGTTTGGCAATGATCTGATCGCAGCATTTAATGAAAGTCGGTATGTGTGGTTTATCGTGCCAGCAGTCGCATTCGTTATTGCAATCGGGGCAGGCATGTATCCGGCATTCTACATGTCCTCTTTCAAGCCTGTGAAAGCATTGAAGGGTAACGTGCTTCAGGTACCAGAGGGCGTCGGACTGCGGCGCGCGCTGGTAGTGTGTCAGTTCGCGATTTCAACTATTCTCGTTATCGGATCCATTACTATCGCCAATCAGCTCGACTACATGCAGCGTAAGCAAATGGGGTTCAATGCTGATGACGTACTCATCCTTCCCAATGTTCGCGGCGGCATAGGCGCCACGCCAGTGGACAACGACGCGATGCTTCGTGAAATGGGCTCACTTGCGGGGGTTGAAAATGTGTCGCGTGCCGATGGTATTCTCGGATTCAACAACTCTGTGACTGGAGTAAGCACGAAGGGAACAAATCATACTGCCCTCAACTTCATTCGCATCGACTACGAATTCATCCCTACGCTTCAGCTGGACATCATTGCGGGTCGGAACTTCTCGAACCGATTTCCTTCTGATTCAGCAGGCATCATCCTGAACGAAACAGCAGCCACTCAGTTAGGACTTGACCACGAAGCAATAGGTGAGCAAATCGAATGGGACGATGCCTCGGGCACTCATCCGGTAACAATTCTGGGCATTGTGAAGGACTTCCATTTCCGCTCTCTTCGGGAAACCATTAAACCATTCGGCTTCATTCTGGAAGTAGGAAATGGGAGCAACTTCTTCGTGCGCGTGAATTCAAAACGTCAGCAACAAACTATCGCCGAAGTCAGTGGTCTCTGGAAGCGTCATGCACCAGAACATCCCTTTGACTACATATTTCAAAATGCACCATTGGCACAGTTTCACATCGCAGAGACCCGTTTTCAAAAACTCGTAACAGGCTTCACAGCCATCGCGATTATCATTGCCTGCCTCGGTCTTTTCGGCCTCGTGACCTATCTCACCGATCTGAAGACGAAGGAGATTGGCATTCGAAAATTATTGGGTGCCTCGTTGCCGCACCTGGTCCAACTCATGTCAAGAGATTTCTTCCTGCTAATTATCATCGCGCTAACATTATCCATTCCTATCTCCTGGTACATTATGAACCGATGGCTGGAGTCGTTTGCCTATCATTCAGACTTCCAGCTTACCACAGTACTAGCCGCGATTATGTCAATCCTCCTGGTGACGCTATTCACCATGGGATACAAAATTGTTCATACAGCACTTAGAAACCCTGCTGACAGTTTAAAGAATGAATAGTCGAAAACTGTAAAGAGCAGCTGTTGATAGCGCACATACGTCATCTAAACATACTCCACTCACGACTTTAGCAATTCACTGTGTCGCCCTTACCAGATAACCAAGAGACTTTTTACATATCTTTAGCAAAAGCCTGGAGTTTCCAATGATTGCTAAAGACATCCTGAAAGCTCACCTTTCTCAAATCATTACACTCACAGAAGCCGAGTTCGACTACTGCTTTTCTCATTTTAAACTCCTGTCGTTTCAAAAGGGGCAAACTCTTATTACCGCAGGCGATCACGTAGAGTCCGAATACTTCGTCGTCTCAGGTTGCCTGAAGTCTTTCTATATCAATGAAGACATGAAAATGTTCATCCTCCAGTTCGCCATGAAGAACTGGTGGACTGCTGACTATGCCGCACTATACAATGAAACACCAGCTACTATAAGCGTTGACTGTGTACTCGACGCCGAAGTGCTTTCGATAACAAACCGCGAACGTGAAAAGCTCTGCAAAGAAATTCATGCAATCGAGCACTTCTTTCGGTGGAGAACAAACAAGGGATACGTCGCTACTCAAAAGCGATTGCTTTCCATGATGAACAATAATGTCAGGGCCAGATACGAAGAGCTTATCAAACAGTACCCTGACCTTCATCAGCTTCTCCCCAAGACCCTGATTGCTGCTTATCTGGGCGTGTCACGGGAAACGTTGAGTCGTCTTTATAACGACGAAAAGTGATCTGCATCACAATTATTTGTGTACAATCAAAAGACAAAAACATGGAAACAACCAAAGTTGAAATGAAAGAGGGCAAACGGATTCTGTATACCGGCAAGACAACAACGGTGGGTGGTCGCGACGGTGGGTCGTCCGTTAGTTCGGATGGTCGCCTGAACATCAGGCTTGCGACACCCGGCACCGCTCAGGAAGGCACCGCTCAGGAAGGCACCAATCCGGAACAATTGTTTGCAGCCGGTTGGTCAGCGTGTTTCATTGGCGCATTAAAGCTGACCGCCGCAAAGATGAAAGTTCGATTTCCCGAAAACGGTGCTGTAGATGCTGAAGTAGACCTGGTGCTTACTGGCGATCAATACTCGCTGCGGGCACGACTGCATGTAACACTTCCTGGCGTTGATGGAGACATAGCAAAAGCACTTGTCGAGACCGCACATGCAACGTGTCCTTATTCAAAGGCCACACGCGGCAATATCGACGTAGCGATATCAATACACACGGACCTGTAAATTTGACCTCATCAACGTAACCGCTGAAGGCGCCGGTCAATCGGCGCCTTTTTTTATGTGATCTACATCACTATCGATTTGAATGTGATGTAGATCACTCGACCAACTTCGTGTTCCGGCGTTCATTTGTGTATAACATTTAAACAAAAGTAAAAATGGAAAACACAATTTTCAGAATCGCACCCGCTCAGAGCAGGATCGAATGGGTAGGAAAAAAAGTTACCGGTACGCATGATGGAACGATCCAATTGAAAGGTGGAGAAATCGTAATATCTCCAGATGGCAAACTTGTTGGCGGCCGGGTAATTGTTGACACCACAAGTATCAAAGTGCTGGACATTACCGACCCCACAACCAACACACAAATGACAGGTCACCTTGCCTCCGACGACTTCTTTTCGAGTGAACAATTTCCGGAAGCATACTTAACAATCACCTCAGTAGAAAACCATCATGTAAATGCCGACCTCACCATCAAAGGCATTACGCATCCTATCGCCTTCGACGTGTCCCTCAACACCGGTTCATCATCGCTGACGGTTTCTGCCAGGCTGCTCGTGGATCGAACGAAGTACGACATGAAGTTCCGTTCGGGAAACTTCTTTCAAAACCTGGGCGACACGCTCATTTACAACGACTTTGAATTGAATGTCAGTCTCACGGCAAAAGCAATATCAGAAACTGTGCTATCATAAAACAACAAAAGCATGCCATATATCAAGATTGAAGTTACCCGCGAAGAGGTGACCAAGGAAAAGAAGAGAGCGCTCATCAAAGGCGTCACCACACTGGTCACAGAGGTTTTGAACAAAGATCCACACCTTACTCACGTCGTGATCCAGGAAGTTGAATTGGACGACTGGGGCTATGCAGGAGAACAGGTCTCGGACCTCCGCTCAAAAGGAATTACCGCAGACAAGAATTAACTCCTAAGGCCATGAACACTGACAAGCAAGATTCTAACGCAATTTCAAAAGCTCTTGAAGAATTCTACTTCAAGGGCATCTACGAGGGAAATGTAGAAGCACTGCAAGAGGTCTTTCATCCAGGCACTTTACTATTCGGAGATGTAAAAGGTCAGCCGTATGCAAAGACGTTGGATGTCTACCTTGACGGCGTGAAAAACCGCCAGAGTCCTAAGGAATCCGGTACGCCATTCAATGGTACGATCAACTCCGTCGAGGTGATCAACTCCATTGCAATAGCAAGGGTACATGTAAAAATGTACGCCTTCAACTACGACGAGTTCCTGTCTCTCCATAAGATCGACAACCGATGGCTGATTGTGAACAAGATGATTACAGACAAGTAAGAATAATTACTCCCTACTGCCAACTTAAAGCACCAATTAAGGATACGCTTTCAGGAAGGACATAGTATAATTTTAATTCAATAACTTTAATAATATGTGGAACAAAACATCAGCCGCGAAAAAACTCGGCATTGAATATCCAATACTCCAGGGCCCCTTTGGCGGAAACCTTTCGTCCGTTAAGTTGGTCTCTACAGTATCTAATCTGGGAGGACTAGGAGGTTACGGAGCATATACATCAACACCTCATGAGATAAGTGAACTGTTCCGGCAAATCAAAGCATCGACGACCAAACCCTATAACATCAACCTCTGGGTTTCGGATAGTGATGCCGTTGATGGCACTATCACGGATGAGCACTTTAACAGAGTTAAGCAACTCTTTCGTCCCTATTTCGAGGAGATTGATGCTGAACTTCCGGTGAAGCCAGTGCCGTTTAAGGCGCGCTTCGAAAATCAGCTGGAGGTGATCCTTCACGAAAAGCCGCCGGTATTCAGTTTTGTATTTGGAATCCCTTCACAAGATGTCCTGGAACAATGCAGAAGGCTTGGAATCATCACCGCGGGTGCAGCGACTACACTGGACGAGGCAATCGCACTCGACGCAGCTGGTGTCGACATGATCATCGCCTCAGGTTTTGAAGCCGGCGGACATCGGCCATCATTCCTTGCCTCCGCGGAATCATCGGTCACAGGAACATTCGTACTCATACAACTCATCAAAGAAAAAGTAAAAGCTCCTGTGATTGCAGCTGGTGGCATAGCCAACGGAAAGGGAATCGCTGCTGCGTTCAAGCTCGGAGCTGATGCAGTACAAATAGGCACCGCGTTCTTAGCAACAGATGAATCCAACGCACCGGCTATTCACCGCGAGATGTTGTTCTCTGATGCGGCCAAAACCACAACCCTCTCCCGCGCCTTCACCGGACGACTCGGAAGGGGCATAGCCAACCGTGTTACTAACGAAATGCTTCATCAGGAAATAAACTTCCTGCCATTCCCCTTACAATCGCATTTCACGTCCCATCTGAGAAAAGCTGCCATAGAAAAGCAACGATGGGACCTTATCTATTTGTGGAGTGGGCAGATCGCGCCAATACTTAAACACCGAAGCGCATCGAACCTGATGAAGTCACTCATCGGGGAAACAAATCAATACTTCTAACTGGCGTACAAAATCCGGCGATTGCTATCTTGCATTCGCCCATGATAAATGCTAATACCATAATTGTAATCGACGATGACCTGGACGACCTCGACATTATGTCCGACGTCATTGCAACGGTTGATCCATCCGTCAATTGCCTTACTTTTAAAGATCCGGTGGAGGCGGTGAACGAACTACTATCGATCTCAGGTTCTCCACCCAGGTATATCTTTATCGATCATAATATGCCCATCATGCGCGGCGATGAAGTACTAAAAAAACTAAGAGCTGATGACCGCTTCCAGGAAAGCATCATCGTTTTGATTTCTACTTCCATGCCCATGACAACTTCATCATTGCTCTATGAAGGTGGTGCCAACTATGCCGTTGAAAAGCCGAACAGGCTGGCAAACTACTATACTTTGTTAAAGAGTATTTTTAGAAATCACCGTTAACAGTTAAACACATCGGACGACGCTCGCTTCCGTTCGGAAATCGCTATACGAACACAAGTCAAGATCTTGTAACGGAGGAAGACGAGTTACAAGTGTTTTGGGATAACAAACAATCAGACGACGCTAGAACAGCCCGGTGGTAGACTCTAACCCTTTTCCTTACTCAACAGCCACTCTCTGACTTTTTCCTTATCCACAAGGCTTTTCACGCCATCGGACATAGCCTTCAGGTAGCTGTTCCTATATCGCTTCGACAGTTCCTTATAACCCAATTCATCGTATGTCACTGCCAGCATGAGTTTCGAATCAGCCACCAGCGTCCGGCCAAGCGACTCCCACATGCAAGGGCAGGACTTTCCAAACTTCTCATCTGCAGGATCCTGGCAAGCCACCGATTCCCATATTCCAACTGCACTCTGCCGATCACCATGATCCCTCAAAAGATTTCCCATTAGCCACAATCCCATCGGACAATCATTATGAATCTCCAATGCTGCACCAAGATGCTGAACAGCCTTTTCAAAATCCTGCGTGTAATAGTAGCCCATGCCTGTCATACTTTGAAACCAATGATTGCCGGGCTCTATGACGGCAAACGGGCCAACAACGTCTATTATACCCTTCCAGTCTCTGGCACTGGCGAGGTGATGTACTTCTTCGACCAGTTGTTCGGATTGATGCGACATATTTGAACAGGTTGAGAGGATTAAGATATGTATTTAACGTACAAAAACTATCTGAGCCACAAGCGAGCCCTGGATACCTGTTAACGTAAATTGCCCGTTACTGTTTTGGTTCCTGCCTGCAGATCTTCAATTAAACTACCAAAGAATTTGCAACCATACAATGAGCCCTCTATTATTCCCTTGAGCTCCATTATTCCCTTGAGCTCCATGTGCCTTCAACACAGTCATAAGCAATCATCACCTACAAGCCACATCGACATTTGTGTGCGTTGTGTTTGCCCAAAAATCACTGCCCAAATTCATGTCTGAACATTCAAAGCGCGTTTTTATGCGATGGAAACGATCCTAGGGCCGGCCAACGCCGTCCCCACCCGTTGAAAAATTAAAATACTCGCCTGTTTCTTACATAAGCCACACACATCGCAATAGGTTTCCAAAATACATCATCAGCTCATGTATTTTTGAAGTTCCGTTGTACCCTAGACAACGAATTTCATGGAACACGTCGAAATTGAAACATTGCTTGATCAGGCGTACGCCACGCGCGGCAATGATATTCATGGTAGTATTCAGATGGCCGATGAGGCCCTTCGGCGCTGTCACGAAGTTCAAAATCATTCCGGAAAAGCAAAGGCCGAAAATCTGCTTGGATTGTTTCACCTGGTGAAAGGTGAATTTGAAAAGTCCCGCACTTTTTCCGAATCGGCACTCGCTTATTTTACGGATCGCCAGGATATCAAAGGAATTGCCGATGCCAACTACAACCTGGCCAGCATTTACTACAGGACTAACGACTATCATAAAGGACTTCGAATTCTGCTCGAATGCCTCAAAGCATATCGTTCGATTGATGATCTACACAATCAGGCAAGGGTGCTGATTCCCATCGGTACCGTTTACGAATACTTCGGTGACTATGAACATGCTGCCGAAGCATACCTTCAGTGCATTCAGATCAGCAAGGAGGTTAACGATCTCAACCTGGAATCAAACGCCTACAACCCACTGGCAGGCATATTCCTCAAACGTAACGAGATCGATCGTGCGTTTGAACTCATACAGAAAAGTATCTCTATCAAAACCATGACGGGCGACAAGCGGGGACTTGCATTCGCCCACTACACAAGAGGTAAAGGCCACCTGCGAAAACAGGAACTTGAAAACGCGCTAGAAGATTTCAATGTGGCCCTCACTATAACTGTTCAAGCAGCCGACAGACTTGGTCAGGGAATGGTGCTCAACAAGATGGGGTCCGCATGGCTGGCGAAGAACGACCTCCATCGTGCACGAAGGTGCTTTCTGCAGGCTGAAGAAGTGGCACGACGGCACAACATCACATTTGTTCTTTCAAGGGCACACTACAATCTGTACCTCGTGATGAAAGCGGCAAACCAGCCCGTAGAAGCGCTATCCTACCTGGAGCAATCGATCAAGATGAAGGATGCTGTTGTGAATAAAGAAACCTTCAATATCATCAAGAGCTACGATTCTCTCATGAAGATCGAAGCACTGGAGCACGAGGCCCGCTTGCAGAAGCAAAAACATGCTATCATCGAGCAGAAGAATGCCGAACTTGATTCTTTCTTCTACCGCGTATCACACGATCTGAAAGGTCCCCTCTCGTCATTGCTGGGACTGCACAATCTTGTTCAAACGGAGGTCGGCGATAACAAAGCTTTAAAGTTCTTCGATCTTTACAACGGTCAGGTTAACCGCATGAATAATATAGTCATGGGGTTGATCAATCTCACTCAAATCAAAAACACGAAACAGCTCAAGGCAAAGATCGACTTCAATAAGCTTGTAGATGAATGTGTCGAGTCGTGTCACTATCTCGATCAGTCTACAAACGTGGTTATTACCAAAAATATTGAGCAAGTTGAATTCGAATCGGAATGGGCTATCATTAACAGCATTTTGCAGAACCTCATTGAGAATGCGATCAAGTACGGTCGCACGGACATCACCCCAAAGGTCGACATATCCATCTTTGCTGAGGGCAACCAACTTGTAATTGAAGTCAAAGACAACGGTCAGGGTATCCCGGAACAACATGTCAATTTTATCTTTGACATGTTTTATCGCGCAAATGATAAGGTTAAAGGATCTGGTCTTGGACTATATATTCTTAAGCGCGCTGTAGAGCGTCTGCATGGCACCATCGCAGTCGACAGCGAGTTAAATGTTGGCTCCGTCTTCACTGTAAAGCTCGCTCTTGCTGACCACAGCGTTAACAGCAGCCCTGCCATCTCGCGTTCTGCTTGATTTACTGCACTGATTCTTTACACGGGAACCCGACTTCTTGCGCATGGAGAGACGGCCAAAGATCTTTTCAAAAAAAACTTGCTTTCTGTCCTGCCTTCACCTTTAACACGACGGTTACGGTATCACTGGAATACTCCTTTTAGTCACTACATTAGTTGATAAAATGACACTCTGATGGAAAAGGATATTCCTGCCGGGGAAAACATTCACTTTAATGCCAGTTTTGTCGAGGCGGTGCTTCACTCTTCCATAGTATCCAGAACAGATCGCTTTGGAAAAATCACTTATGTGAACAAGGCCTTGGAAGCGATCAGTCAATACACCAACCGAGAATTAATTGGTAAAGAATTCCGAATAGTCAGTTCAGGCACCCACTCACCCGAATTCTGGAGTGACATGTGGAGCACCATTGCAGGCGGAAATAGCTGGCATGGTGAAATCTGTAACCGTGCCAAAGACGGTTCATTTTTCTGGGTAGACATGTTTATCTATCCATATCACAATACCAACGGCGAGCTTGTAGAATTCGTTTCGATCGGCCACGACATTACTCAAAGCAAAAGTCAACAGGAAGCACTTACGAAATCCGAAGTGCATATGCGGGCAATCGTAAACAGTACAAGCGACATATACTTCTTACTTAGTCCGGAGGCAAAATTATTGAATATCAATCAAGCCGGGCAAAAAAATCTGGCTGAGTACTGGGATGCAAGGGCCAGCGAAAATTATGAAGCTGCCCTTTTAAAAGCGTTGAATACACATCCTGAATCATGGAATGATTTCAGACGAGCGCTCGCTGGCGAAATCGTCGAATTGGAAGTTAAACTCACGCGACTCGACGGCGAAAGGATATGGCATCACGTTCGACACCTTCCTGCTTACGGCGATGATCACATCATTATCGGCGTGTCTATCGTATTAACGAACATTCATAATAGAAAAGTTCAGGAGTTAAAACTTCGGGAATCAGAAATACGCTATCGTTCGATATTTAACAGTACCAACGATGCCTTCTTTTTGATAGGTCCCGACCTTCAGCTACTGGCATACAACAAACTAGCGCTGAAATTGCTTGGTGGTCATCCCAATCCGGAAGATGTCAGAGAGGCTTTCTTCCGGCTTTGGCGCATGCAGGAAGGTTCCCAGGAAAGACTGCGGCGCGCGCTGAACGGCGAGATCGTTGAATTAGAAAAAGTCTCCACACATTTTGATGGATCTAAGGCGTGGGATTTTGTTAGATACATGCCTGCGTACGATGACAACAACGCAATTATCGGTGTGTCACTTTCAGTTACCGACATACAGGCTCGTAAGACCCAGGAAATACTATTACAGGAATCGAAAGATCATTATCGTGCGATCCTCAACTCGACTTCTGACGTATACTTTCTCGTAAGTCCCAACTTGAAATTGCTGGCCACAAACTCCACCGGTGATGAGTCGCTGGAGCGCATTGTGAAAACGTACAAGCTAGCTGACAAGCAAACTGCATTCGAAAATATATTCAAACTTCAGGAAGTTTCTCCTGAGTTTTTTCAGCGTGCACTGGCTGGAGAAGTTGTTGAGTCGGAGCATCAGGTTACGCGTTACGATGGAACGAAAGTCTGGTACTATCATCGTTATCTCCCCGTTCTCAACGATGCAAAGGAATCGATTGGTGTTTCAATTAGTATGACTAACATACACACCCGGAAGATGCAGGAGCTGGAAATTGAAGCGAAAAATCAGGCGCTGATTAACATAGCTTGGTCGCATTCGCATGAGATGCGCAGGCCCGTTGCCAGTATCCTTGGTCTCATTCAACTAAAGAAGGCAGAAAAGGCGATGATCACTGATGAAGAGTTTATGTTTCACCTGTCAACCATGGTAAACGAACTGGATCTGTTCATCAGAAAGAATGTGGAACGCACCTATCTGGCAAGTCAATAAGTCCGCTTTGAGTTTCGTCAATGATCCTTTCTCAGACTGTCGACAGGATTTTTGAGCGCTACACGCATCATCTGATACGAAATGGTCACAGCGCCTACAATCAAAATCATCGCTGCTGACACGAGGAAACTCCACGTTGGAATAGTTATTCGGTAAGCAAATCCATTGAGCCACTGTTCCATCGTCCACCATCCCAACGGAAGCGCCAGAGCAACTGAAATAATAATCAGGCGCATGAAGTCGAATGTGATCAGCACAAACAAATTACTGACTGACGCTCCCAAAACCTTTCTGATCGACAACTCACGCGTCCTTTGCTCCGCGGCATACGCGGCCAGGCCAAACAACCCAATGCCTGCAATGACAATTGACAGAACTGCGAAAATGGTGAACAATTTCTCCATCTGTTTTTCACTGCGATAGACGGCCGCAAAGTCCTCATCCATAAACGAAAACTCAAAATCATGATCAGGATTCAATTGTTGCCATGATTCACGGGCAGCTGCGAGCACGTGCTCAAATTGACCAGGCGCCGTCCTCACAATCAAACTTGCTCTCCAGTCGCTCCCCAAAGTCATCACAAGCGGTGTGACATTCTGCCGTAAGGAAGTGAAGTTAAAATCCTTTACTACTCCTATCACAGTGAAGTGTTTGCCGTTAGCCTCAAGCTCTTTTTGCAATGGATCTTCACCTTCGAATAGAGTTATCGCTGTTGTTTCGTTTATGATTATTGAGGTGGAATCGCCAACGGCGTCCGCAATGAAATTCCTACCACTAACTATATTCATTTGTAAAGTTGAAACATAATCGCAGTCGACAGTCCAAAACTCCGTCATGACCCCTTGCTGACCGGCTACGGAAACAGGGCTTTGCCACCTAGCATCGTTAGTTGGAAGATAACCCGAAATCGATGCATTCACGACACCGGCTACCTGTTTCAAATTCTGTTGCAACAACACCGGATCATCCATAGAACCAGCATTGTTGATCACAAGCACCTGCTCTCGGTTAAAGCCGATATTCCTGGATTGAATAAACTTCATCTGGTGCAGTATCACAATTGTACCCAGCACCAGAGACGTAGCAATGCCGAACTGGAATACGACCAATACGCTTCTGAGTCTTGATCCTTTGAAACCTGAAGTTCCTTCGCTCTTCAGGACCTTCGCTGGCTGAAATGAGGAGAGATACACCGCCGGATAAAGTCCGGCAATGATTGAAACAATCATAGTGAGCACGATGGATAACGGAACAATTGCTGCGAGATCAATAAATGAAATTTTAAACTCCTTCCCTGAAAGAGCATTGAATGCAGGCAGGAGCAACACGGCCAGTACGACGGACATCAATATTGAGATCAAAGTCATTACAAACGCCTCAACGAGAAACTGCAGAACGATATTTCCCCGAACGGAACCCATAACTTTTCTTACGCCTACCTCTCTGAGTCGATTGGCTGATCTTGCTGTGAACAGATTGGTAAAATTGATGCAGGCAAGAATGAGGATTAAAACGGCAATCGCAGCGAAGATATACACGTAAGCTATATCAGAATTTGATTCAAGCTCACGCTGCTTGTTCGAAAGCAGGTGAATGTCATCCAGCGGGGTAAGGGCAAGCCTGATATAGTTTCCGCCTTTTTCAAAAGCGTCCACATTCATGTCGGTCCCCAAATGCTTCCTTAGAAACTGGGGCAGTTTTGCTGCGAGGCCTTCGGCATTCTGCTTGCTATTTAGCAGGACATAAGTATTAAAACTGAACTGATTGT
Organism: Chryseolinea sp. T2; assembly: GCF_037203685.1. Lineage (NCBI taxonomy): Bacteria > Pseudomonadati > Bacteroidota > Cytophagia > Cytophagales > Fulvivirgaceae > Chryseolinea > Chryseolinea sp. T2. Next base: position 1,137,911 of record NZ_JBBCAU010000001.1, on the reverse strand, counting down.
AATGAGTTCCTTCGGCCTTGGCATTTCCCTGTAGAGGAAGAATCAGGTCGGCATGAAAATGAGATTGCCGTGGCATGTCCTTTACAACGGCAGAAACTGTGTAAAGAGAGTTATCATTTGCTGTGATCAGGCTTTTGCCAACCGCATTTGTTGTGTTGAAATACTTCAGAGCGATGCTTTCAGAAATTACAATGGACGCAGGATCTGTCAGCGCGTTCTGCGGTGTGCCGTCAATCACGTCTAATGTAAACACTTCAAAAATTGACTGGTCCGCATAAACAGCACGCTCTTCCTGTATGACCTCCTGTCCTATCTTCAACTGGATATTCAACGCCCTCTCTATGCGTGCTGCTTTCTGCACTTCCGGAAACTCCTGGCGCATGGCTTCAGCTACCGGCGGAGCCGCCAACGCAAAAGAAGTTACGGCTCCTCCATATTTCAATTCCGTATCCACACGAAATATGCGGCGATGTTTCTCATTGAAGGTGTCGTAATTCAATTCGTCGGCGACGAATAATATGATCAGAAGAAATGCCGTAAGTCCAATAGCAAAACCTCCAATATTGGACACAGCAAAGCCCTTATTGCGCGCAATATTTCGCAGCGCGATGGTAACATAATATCGAATCATAACTAAATTATTAGTTAATGTAGTCACATTGACTGAATATTACAACAGGACACTAAAGCCGGCTACGATAGCCCGTGCTCCTTTGCATATTGCATGAGCTGCGACAATGTGGTTAGCTTCAACTTGCGTTTAATGTTGGTGCGATGGGTATCGACTGTCCGGTCGCTTATGTAGAGCTCCGCCGAGATCTCCTTATTACTCTTTCCAAGAACAATTTGCTTGAGGATGTCTTTCTCGCGGTCAGTAAGTTCGTCGTCCGGAACGTTGACCTTCTTGTGAGCCAGTCCTTCAATGACAAAACTATTTCCCGACATTACGCGGTTGATCGAATCAATGAACGACTGACGCTTTACGTTCTTCAGTACATACCCATTGGCCCCTGCAACAATCATGCGATTCACAAAGTGTTGCTCATCATGCATGGTCAGGGCCATGATTTTCATATCAACAAATTTTTCACGGATCAGGCGCACCGTCTCAATACCATCAATGCCAGGCATTTCTATGTCTATCAGGCAAACGTCTGGGAGCCGCACAGTCTTAAGCAGGGTATCCAGCAGATCCCGGCCCGATGCAAATTTGCCAGTCAACTCAAGGCCTTCAATGCTGCCAATGAGCGATGCCAGCCCTTCAAGCATCAGGTGGTGATCATCTGCAATGAAGAGGCGTATCGGTTTCTTCATATTCCGAGCGTTAATTCAATACGTGTTCCCTTCGGCAGTGCACTTGAGATCGTTATCGATCCATTCATCATCTCGGCGCGTGTCTTCAGGTTGGAAAGACCAACACCCTGTGATGGAATCTGTGGATCAAAACCTTTGCCGTTATCTTCAAAGATCAGTTTCAATTTACCACTCTCAGATACGATCACCAATCGGACAAAAGATGCTTCGGCATGCTTGCGAACGTTGTTAACAAGCTCCTGAACAATGCGAAATACATTGATCGATTTACTTTCGCTGAGGTTCAGTCCACCGGCTGGCTTTTGGAATTCGTACTCATCAAAGTTCCTTGACATCAGCTCCTCCAGCGCTTCGACCAATCCACCTTTCAGTATCGAGTAAGGCAACACCTGATGTGAGATGGAACGCGCCTCCATTACAGCATCGTCAAGGATACCCGAAGCGGTTCTAATTTGCTGATGAAGTTTAAGCGGATCTGTGGTATCACTAACTGACTCCAGCGATAGCTGCGCAGCACCGAGTACCTGAACAAGCCCGTCGTGCAGATCGCGGGCAATTCGTTGTTGTGTTTCCTCCTGCGTGCGAACAACTGCCTGAAGACGAAGTTGTTTTTCATTTTGTAATCGGCTGCTACTGCGGCTTTTCAATACAATGAACACTACCGCAGATGCCAGGACAGCAATCACCAACGCACCTAACATCACTGCGCGTTGATACTTTTGCTCTTCAATCTGCAGCTCCTTTTCTGCAATTATCTTCTCCTTTTGCTCGGCCTCGTATTTCTCCCTGATCTCATTCACCGCCCGCAGGTGATCGACAGAGAAAGTGCTGTCCTTGTAAGCCACAGCTTTCACCATATCGCTATACGCCAGTCGATAATCGCCGGTTGCAGTGTCGAGCCGCGCGCGCATGTTGTAGAAGTATTTCAGAAATACAACGTCGTGAAGATCGTGTCCGATGGATATACCCTCGCCTAATAGCTTCCTGGCTTCCTCATTTTGCCCGATCATCATTCGAAGCTCAGCAACGTTAAGCAAGTCCTTTTGAAGTTGCCGTTTGTCATCAAGCTGACGATTGATTCGTATCGGTTCATCAGCAAAGTCGGCGGCGGCTTTATAATCGCCGTGCTCTGCCAGAAGAATGCTCCAACTGGAAAGAACATATGCCTTTAAGGGAAGGTATTCTGTTGACTCAACCCATCGCCGGGCGCGCCTTAGATTCTGTTCTGCCAGTTTAAGGTCTCCAGTCACCATATACGAGTTTGCCATACGACACGTCGTTCGGATATAAATTGGTGATGGCTTCAGTGAATCACCTAAGTCGTTGGATCGACGATAAAAGTCGAGCGCTACATTCATGTCGGGATTATGACTGAATAGGACGCTGCCAATGCTACTCAGAATGATTGCCAGAATATTGTCGTCGTGTATGGCGGATGCATTATCAAGAGCGCGGTGCAGAGCTTCAAGTGCTTTGTCGTATTGATTTTGCGCCTGCCAGTATCTGCCTTCTGCCTGATCGGCCTCTATGAGATTTCCGCGTGTCGAATCCAGCTCACGACTCAGCGCCAGATTCAAAAGCACCGAGTCGTAGCTCCCGTAATTAGTTTGCATACGGGCCAACCCGTTCAATGAACTGGCCCCCCACGTGCGATCATTTATCTTGCTAGATGAGGTAACGCCCTTCCTATACGCGACCGCTGCCAATGAGATGTAGCCCTGATCTTCGCATACACTTCCCAACATTGAATACAACGCTGCTGTCTTTGACGTTCCATCGTTGGGTTCTGAAAGCGATCCTTCTGCTCGAATATGTTTTTCCAGCATTTCCCGGGACGCCTGGAGTTTCCCGCCTTGCTGGAGTCTCTTTGCGGCTTCAAGTACGTCAGAAATTGAACTTTGCGCATAAACCAGAACGCTAAGCGCTGAAAGGATAATCGCTAATACTAAACGAACTTTCATCATTAAGGGGTCGCTAAAGATAAGCGGCTTCGTCCTTGGTGTCAACCAGCATTTGATCAACAACATGTTTTTACAACGCGCGCCAGTATCCGTAAGATTTTCTGTCGGATGAATCGGAACAATTAACAAGAACGAACACCGTTACAAGGGCTACGACTAGCCCAAGAACAAGCGTGATCAGTCGCGCTACGGACTTGCTCTGTCCAAAAGATTGATGCCGTTTAACCGGGATTCTGTTCATGGTGATCGTATGCAAGCCCATAACTGACGGATGACCATCAAAGTTGTACAGTCCCGCGCGTATTCTATTCGAAAGGTGCCCAAATACGGAGATTACCGTAGGAACGGTGATCAGCACTACGGGATTTACCGTATTTGTCACTCCCTCCACCCGAAACGGCAGCAGAATCGAAACCTGAAGGGCCATCATCAAGTTCAGTTCATCAGATTGAAAACTACAACTCGTGAAAACAAAACTCTCCTTCATTTCAATACTTCTTATACTAGCTGCGATCAGCTGCGACGACCACGAAACACCGATTGAACAATATGGTCATCTGTCGTTCCATATTACAGGCCTTACACCACGGTCGGGCGATAGCGCGGAGCACCCAACGCCCATGCTCTTACTAAGTCTTGAAACTTCCGATGGCCAGAAAATATTTGATCAGGAATCGTTTAACCTGGTGACTACGGGCCAGGAGTCGGAAACTGAAAAAGCAATTTTGCTTCCCGTGGGTGACTACGAAATAACGAAGGTCGTTTTGATTTCTGGTGATAAGGCATTTTATGCCATTCCACGAGAGGGATCAGCCCGGGCAAGCTCAGCCGCGAACGTAGCGCCTATACGCTTCGAAATCTTGCCGGGAAGTCAAAAACTATTGACACAGCATGTGATGGTCGTTCACGACGAAGATCGCGCGCAGGACTTCGGATATGACAGCTTCGGAGTGGGTGAAGAACCAGGCAACACTTCATGGATGGATATTCGCGTCAAATTCGAGCCTACTGTTGGCAAGATATTTTATGCCAACATTGATGCCGAATTTATGATCACCGGCTATGATGAATTTAACAATGAAAAATGGAGAGCCAGGCTTCCCTATACTGGCCCAGGCGACAACGATCTGAAGATCAGAACCGGATTTGACCATTATGTTTTTGAAGTGGAGAAATGGAAAGTGAAAAGCAGGCAGGAGTTTAAGGGCGCATACCTTTGGGAGCGTCGCGTACAGGCCGATGTTGTGCCAACAACCTTCGTATTTTCAGGCTCCACTGCGGTTAAGAAACTCGCGTACGTTGTTAATTACACCCGCAGCAATGGATCACTTACAACTGATGGCAAGACGAGTTATCAATACAACAACGACGGAACCTTAGCGTCGACTATACAGTATCAATACTCAAGTGCCAATAACTCGTTCGTGATTAGCGGAAACTCCAGGTTTACTTACCAATCGGGTCGCGTAAGCAAAATAGAAACCTTTAATGCAAACCGCACAACACCCAGTGAAACCACCATTTACGCTTACGATGAACAAAACCGACCTATACAGATACAACACAGACCTCAGCCCTCTGGCATCTCGACAGAAGTCACATTGCAATATTCATTTGGAGGAAGGGTTGTCAATACGATATACAAGTCTTCGAATGGGCAGCAATTTGAATACTCTCTTGTGAATGAGCTGGGCAGCATAAAGAGCGATAAAACTACCCGCGGCGATGCACTTTGCAGTGAGGGGACCTACAGCTACGACAAAGGCATTAATCCGTTCAGCCACCTCGGCTATGTGGACTTCCTCCTGCGAAACTTCTCTATCAACAACCGGATTACCGAACAGGTACAATACGTTGGATGCTCGTTCCCCAGCTTCATACCAGAATTCACAGACTACAATTACGATGGTGACGGATATCCTGCTTCGGCAACGAAGCATTATAAGGAAAGCGATGTTGAGTCTATTACCCGCTATTTTTATCAGTAGCTATGAAGTAACCAGCCTCAATTGTTGCGCAGTTTAATCATCGCGTGGGATTATTATTCCCAAACGATACCCAGTTCACAGTAAAGCAACGCACGTAATACTGCATAATTCTGTTCAAAAGGACTGCCGACACTCAGCGTCAGATCTTCAATTTCTCCCTGCCTGATGGCATATCCTTTGTTCCCGGTTCTAAAACAAATACTACTATGAAACCGGTAATTGTCATTGTATCAACTATCATCTCCTTAACCACAATTTCCTACACCTCACGATCCCAATCAACGGACGCGGTAGAGCAAGCAGAGAGATCCAACGATCGAAAATCTGACGACAAGGAGGTAAATGAAGAGGATGCAAATTTCCTGGCCCGGGTAGCTGACGGACGAATGGCCGACTTACAGCAGGGGAAGCTTGCAAGTGAAAAAAGTGCCAACGGCCTCATACGAGACTACGGAAAGCTGATGATGAAGGATCAGCAGATGCTTCTGGCGCAAGTCAAATTGCTGGCCGCTACCAAAAATGTCACCCTTCCTGACAACATGAGCGAAGGAAAAAGTGATGAACGTACTGATCTCGTAAAAGAAAGCGGGAAGAGCTTTGACAAAAAGTTTGTCGACATAATGATTTCAGAGCATGAACGCGATATCAGTTCCTTTGAAGAAGCAGCCCAATCCTCAGACAGAAAGATCAGTCAATTCGCGGAAAAATATCTACCCTTACTTGAGTCACATCTGGAAAAGATAAAAGACATCAAAGATCAGATGCAATAAGTGGGGGTAATGGAAACTTTGGTGAGCACGTTCAGCATGAATACATTGATTATTCCTAACTGCATAGAGGCCTTAAGAAGAAATGTATATATCGGATTATTATTCGGATGCGTACTATTTCTGTATAGTTGTGGTTCATCGAATCGTTTGCGTGAACCTGAAGGTGATTGGGTGTTCCTGGCTCAAGGCCACGCTAATCACATTCGCGAGACAGACGTCTTCAACATTAAGAGCAAAGAAAAGTTTGCAGCATTGAGGATATACGTATACGATCGGGCTATCTCAATCCGCAGTGTAAAGATCACGTTGATAAATGGTGACATGCTCACACCACAAATGGATAATCGCCTTAATGCCGGTCAGAGCAGTCGCACAATAGAGCTCGCAGCCGATGGGAGACAACTGGAAAAGGTCACAATTCGATATAAATCCGAGGGCAAACTTTTCACGGACAAAGGGCTCGTTCAGATCGGCGGGCTCAAGCCCAGCCGCGACATGCGCTAAACACGTCATACAAATATTCTTGCTCAAAGGGAAGTAGTCTATTTGCGGATCACTCCACCTCGATCGCGCATATCAATCTCGGACTGAATAGCGGAATAAAGATCAGCAAGAGTTTTCGAACCGTCGATCAATTTTTCCATATCCATATCCGCCACGAGTTCATCCTTAAACCTTTCCCGAACTGCGGATAAAATCTGTGTCTCTGTCAGATCCTTTATTAATGTAGTTGAGTTCATTATATATGAAGTTGATTCATTCCAGCATTTCAGCACAAAGATCAAACCAAACGCCGATTTCACCTCCCGGCGATTCTACGAACGCCAACACCTACGTGAAACGAATAAGTCAATTTGGTTTGGATTAACTACTTTACAGGAATTTGAATCAGTGACAGCTAAACTACTGGCCGAATACTGATAATGTAACAGAGACTAATAGAGCAACAATTCGCAGGTTCACAGTATGAAGGTGGTAGTTATCGGTGGCACAGGTCACATCGGCACGTTTCTAATCCCCCGTCTGGTAAAAGAGGGTTATGAGGTGACGGTCATCAGCAGACAGCAACATAAGCCATACGTCTCGGATGCCACATGGCAAAAGATTCAATGGATAAACGTCGATCGTGGTCAACTGGAAAAAGAAGGAAGATTCGGGCAGATGGTTGCCGACCTCGCCCCGGATGTTGTCATCGACTTGATATGTTTTACAGTGGAAAGCGCAAATCAGCTGGTTAGCGCGCTTCTGGACCGCGTGCAACACTTTCTTCATTGTGGAACTATGTGGGTACACGGCTACAAGGTCGAGGCACCTTCTGACGAGTCACATCCACGGCGGCCCCTTGGAGAATATGGTATCCGAAAGGCAGCAATAGAAGACTATCTATTGAATCAGGTCGACCAGCAGCGTTTACCCGTCACAATATTACACCCTGGACATATCGTTGGACCAGGATGGACGCCTCTGAATCCCCAGGGGAATTTTAACCGCGAAGTATTCACGGCACTGGCCAGCGGTCAGGAACTGATTATGCCCAACCTGGGTCTGGAGACGCTACACCATGTTCATGCCGATGATGTCGCAGCCGGATTCATGCAGGCACTTGTGAATAAAGAAAGGGCGACCGGCCAAAGCTTCCATGTGCTTTCGGATAAGGCGTTAACATGGCGTGGATATGCAGAAGCAATAGCCGAAGGTTATAATCAAAAGGCAAATCTCCTATTCAAACCCTGGGATGAATTTCGAACCATGGTGTCGGAATCCGATGCCCAGTGCACCTGGGATCATTTAATGCACAGTACTATCGGAAGCATTGATAAGGCCCGAAGGCTTCTGAATTATATGCCCCGGTACAGTTCATTGGAGGCAATTCGAGAATCGCTCAGTTATCAATAGTCAGACGGACTCGACAAATTCCACTGGGTTTCTTGACTTCGCCGACCACGATGTGAGCTGCCGCTTAATTCGACTTATTTCCTCCTGGGTCATCTCAGTCCGCGTGGGAATTGACCAATAATTGATTTTCTCCAGACAAAGAACCAATCTGCTCGCCGCTAGTTCAACGTCTATTTCGGCAATCCGCCCCTTGTCAACGAGATAAATGAAACCTCCGAGATCATGAAGTTTTAAGTGTACACCATCCTCGGCAGAAAGAGCCATGACCTTGTCCTTCTTGCGTCTCATTTCTGCGTTCTCATCTTTCAGTCTGGTGGAAGTGTGATATTGAACGTGCGTGTCGTCAATTTTTTCTAAAGTTGACCCAAATGGAATTTTTGATCTCAACTCATTCTGGCTACCGGCGGCCTGCTCCCTGCAAAAATGGACTTCTTCTTTAAGTCCCATTTTGCTGGCTGCGTCTGATAATCCGGCCCAAAACTCCTCTGAAAAATTGTGCCCCGTCTCCTCAGTCAGTTCTATCAGGCTATTCAAGGCAAGGCCCAATTCTCCCTGCTTAAAGTACTGAACACAGTTTTCAAACTGACGATGATTGCGGTAGAATTCGGGCATGTAATCAATCATGCGTTGAATAGTTCTTGCTGGATCCGACTCCCTTTTCTTAAAATTAAATAGTCCCATGATTGTTAATCGGTTTACGGGATAGGGTTTGTAGAATTCAAGGACGACCTGCAAGGGTCCGCCCATATAGCTGTCTGGTCAAAATAAATATAAACAATTAAGGGGAATTTATTACGCATCGCCTCGGCATCGCTCGAACACCATGCCTCCGCAACAAAGTTGAGGCGACAACTTTGTTGAAAAATTCAGATTTTATTGCTGCCCCACACACTGATCGGCATTAGCAACTCAGTCGCCTATTATTCCATCCTGGAAAGTTTTGCTATATTGAATAACCTAAGATTTGTCAACCGACAATGTTCCGGGCCCAATCATGAACCCACGAACTCAAAGAGGTTTTTTAATTCTGGCTGACATCACGGGATATACTCCCTTTGTCGCAGAAACAGAGCTTGAACATTCACAGGAGATCCTTCGGCGAATGCTCAACAGCATCATCTCAACGCTTACGCCCGTGTTCACTTTAGCAGAAGTGGAAGGAGATGCCGTGTTTGTTTATTCGAAGGACCCTCAAAACAATACGAATTCAACAACTGATAGCAACAGCCGTGGACGGCTCGCTGACATCGTACCGGATATGATTGAGTCGTTATACTATTCATTCAGAGATAAACGAAAGTCAGTCAATCGCGCCATGACATGCGAATGCAAAGCCTGCAAGATGGCAACTACATTGGACCTGAAATTTATCGTGCACTATGGTGAATACATTCTCAATAATGTTGGCGGCAAAACCAAGCCATTAGGTTCTTGCGTAAATGTGGCCCATCGTCTTTTGAAAAATCATGTCACAGAAACTACCGGATGGAAAGCGTACGCATTGTTCACGAAGGAGTGCCTCGACCACATTAAACTAAACTCTACACAATTACACTCCGAGACCGAAACGTTCGATCACATTGGAACCGTCGAAACCTTCAGCATGGATCTGGACTCGATGTATAGGAAGTTCGTCGATGAAAGAGTTGTCTATGTTACCGCCGATGAAGCTGACTTTATTGTACAGAGGGATTTTCCGGTAGCACCATCGTTGTTGTGGGAATGGTTCAACGACCCAAAGATGAAAACACGATGGAACGACGGCTCCAACTGGGATATCCTCGCCCGGCCAACGGGACGGCTAGGACGAGGAGCCACCAACCACTGTGTAAACAGCAAGGTCATTGAGCGGATACTTGACTATCGTCCTTTTGATTATTATACATCCTCGTTAGGTAGAGGTCCCGTTGATTTCACACTCACCTGCAAATTCCAGAGTGTCGGAGAAGGATGCCGACTAACCTGGTACATAAAAATGAATGGATTCCTGCCGGCGGGCATTAAGAAACCGTTAACTAAGCTTCTGTTCGAAAAGGGAATGGGCGTACACAAAAACTTGGACAGACTGCTCAACATTATTGAAGCAGAACAATTGATGGAAGAAGTCTGATCAAATTCATCCAAATAATCCGGTTCCTCAACCCACCGGTATGTTTGCGATAAAATCAAGCTGGAATGGCCGGACCTTATTAGCAATAGCCGGCCCCAGATCCTCCACCATCTCCTTGTCTAATGTAACCGTACCCGACGCATGTTTCAACGTAACACTCGAAGAGTTGAATTTGAAGAATAACACCTGAGTCAAATTATTCTTGCCTTCAAGTTCAAATGCCATCAACGATATCTTGCATCCGCCATCACCAATCGGTTCTACTACCGTAACCTGAAACTGAGCCACTTTTCCCCGTTCGCTCTTTTTCTTAAAGATCGTCAGCCATGGACCATCACCCATCTTCTCCAACGCATTCAATGTCGAGGTGATAATTGCAAGTGCGGTAGCGCCGGCACTGAACACAGTTGCAGCTACTGCCAGAATCGCCTTATGGACTTCGAACTCTTTGCCACTCTCCTCGTGTTCCGTAAAGCCCTGTTCCTGGATGACCCATCCCAGTGTAGTAAGCACATTGAAGTATGTCTTGTACCACTCGGTTGTCTTTTCGGAATCACCAACCTTCTTTGAAGCGGCCAGTTGTGCAAGCAGTAATGAGTTGGTAATTACGGTACGCATACCCTCTGGCAGTCCCGCAGCAAATGATACGATGTCAGATCCTACCATCACTGATTCTGATTTTTCAGTAGTGAACGAGATCACATCTTGTCCATCCAAGCCTCTCGTTCCGTCGGGTTGTGCGGGCAACGGCAATGCGGAAATGAAACGTAAGGCATCAACAAATGGTGACCTTGACACTGCAATGTCTGCTGCAGGTTTAACCTTCCTGGCAACTGAGGATTTTCGTTTAGTAACCTTCACAGGACTGGCCTTTCGTTTCGCAGCCTTCTTCGCAATTTTTACGCGCTTGCCACCCATTACGCTCTTCGCTGAACCAACTTTCTTCAACGACTTCTTCATTGTCTTTGAACTACTGAGCGTCCGCTTCCTCGCTGCGGACTTCTTTTTTTTGGGCGCCGACTTCTTTGTTGTCTTCGCTTTCTTCAATGGTTTCTTTGCCATAAATATTTCAAATCATTTGATGAATAAAGTCGGCATCAAAAATCTGGATCGATCGGGGTATTGATAGTCATGGCATGCACCATGAATGTTCATCTAAATTCTAACAAACGGAGAATCCCAATAGATAAAACAAACAATGAAATATAGATAGACAGGGAATCTTATGACTAAGTTAAGACTATTTCGTGATCTCACAACGGATGGCTATGACCCGGATGCTCTGGTATCAAAGCGCAGGGCACAACGGCCTTATTATATCCGATCCACATTTTCAGGGATATTGGCGACAACCTGTGTCACTACCTCTCAAAAATCTCAACTGTATAGATTGATCATCGTATCAAAATTGAATAACTTGATCCATCATCCGCGCTTCAATCGCCGTCGCCTGATGAATGGGAGAATTCTACTGTGCGGGCTCCGCGTTGCCGCACCCCAGCTATCGGGTTGTTTGAAGGGTAGGACATCGATCGGATTACAATTTTTGAAGTCTTCGCAGTAGGACACCTCGACCCGTTTTTGTCTGCCCGGTAATTTCATCTCTGTGTCCAGGCTGTGAGTGGATTTTGCTTCCCATTGTTGCTGCAGGCTATACGACGAACCTGCACGCAATGGAGCAGCCCTTGTTTCAAATGTAAGCTGGCTGCTTACGCGAAGTTTTGAAGTCGCCCGTTAATGTTAAACCTATGGCTAAGAAACCGACCAGGTCATCGTCAGGAACACCTTCACGCACATCGAAGCGAGCCCCTGGGGCCGCTAAGCGCACCTCAAAAAGCGCGTCCTTGCGCACAACGACGAAGCCATCAGTTCCAACTCCCAGGAGCAAACCATCAGCCCGGCCAGCTGCTGCAAAGACACTTCCCAAACTTTACGCTACGCTAATTGGGATAGATGCCTATCCCGACCATGAACTCTATGGTTGTATCCGCGATGTGCTCGATGTTGACCTTCTGCTGCGAGAACTTACCGCTCAACAACAGGATCGCAACTATGAGCCGCTCTATATGCTCGCGCCGAACAGTACTGACAAACAAATCATAAAAGAATACCAGGACAAGAAACGTGTCGATATCAAGTCAACAAGTCCCACGTTCGATAACATCACCTCAAAAGCCTTCGCTCACTTGAAGCAGGCAAAGGCGGGCGATGTGTGTTTACTTTACTACAGCGGTCACGGTTCGCATACGCAGGCACCAGAAATGTTCTGGCATACAAAGCCGGATCGTCAGAACGAAACGTTGGTTTGTGTCGATAGTCGAACTGCAAAATCCCGGGACATAATCGACAAGGAAATTGCCTATTTGCTTTGGGACGCACTCGACGGCAAAAAGGATGTGCATTGCGTTGTAATCACCGATTGTTGCCATTCGGGTGGCATTACCCGCAACGTCATTGAAAATAATAATGGCATCAGAGTTCGTCAGCTGCAGCCTTCACGCAACGACATCCCTCTGGAGAAATACATCGGATTCAAAACTGGCTATTACAGAGTTAAGAACAAACGAGCCGACATTGCCATAGCCCGCTATGTACATATGGCTGCCTGTCGCGATAATGAACTCGCGCAGGAGAATCTTAACGGCGGGCTCTATACTCGCAAGCTGGTTGAAATGCTTAGAGGTGGAGGTGGATCAAAGTCATACCAGGAATTATCAGGTAACCTCGCCATCTCCGTGCAGGGCAAATCTGGTCGTCAAAATCCCATCTCATTCGCCCGCGACCCTGAAGATCTGAACCTTACTTTCTTAGGCGGTAAGCTAAAACCATATATTTCTTCATTTGAAATCAAACGCGATGCATCCATCTCAAAGTGGGTGCTTTTTGCGGGACAAATGCATGGAATCTCCAACGATACATTGATCAACATTTCTGGTACGGAAACTATCGTCAAAGTAGAATCCGCCGGGACTGTTCGCTCCATCCTTGACATCAAAGAATCACTGCAGTTGAAAAGTGACCAGTCATACAGTGGTGTTATTGCATCGATGGGTGGTAAATCAATGGGCGTCGGTTTTTCCAGTAGTCTGCCAAAAACAAAAGCCACTGAGCTTCGAACAACATACAAGGGGAATGAATTCGCATATTTCAAACTGAACGATGATGGAAAGGAGGAGACCGATTTTATCATCGATATCACGAGTGATAGCGAGTACTCATTGATAAAACGCGGAGCAGGTTCACCGGTGATCATGCCGGAAAAGGACGCCGGAAAATTCCTGGGACAGGTAAACAGCGTTGGCAAGTGGTTGTCGGCGCTTGCATTGATAAATAGTCAAACGAAATACACACCGAATGATTTTGAGTTCGTTGTAGAACGAATCGAAGGTGAAGGAATCACCGCTGAAAACGCCGAAAGGTTAAAAGGCAAAATCGAACCAGTTAAGCCCGATGACGACCTGACATTGTCTTATGCTACAGACTCAAATGGAGAAGATCAGCAACCTGCCTTGCGATTCAAGATCGCTATTCCCGCTGTGTCAAAAGTACAGCAGTGCTACGTCGGCGCGTTGTTCCTCGATTTCGAATATGGCATCACGAGTCAATTCCTCACACCTGAAGGCACTTTGCTAAGGGCGGGTGAAGAGCTATCGCTCAACTATATATCGAAGTCGAACATCACTTATAAGACAATACCGTTATCCCTACCCGCTGAATATCGCAATGCGGGAATCAACGAAGCGTCCGAATACCTGAAAGTGATTATTTCAAGCGTTCCCCTGAACCTTAAGCCATACGATCAGGATAGACTGAAACTTTACGTTCCAAAGTCAGGATCACGCAGTATAGAATTTCAAGCACCAAAAACCGGTGATCGGGACGAATCGGAATGGGCGGTATTCACCTTTCCGATTCGATTACTTGGCCCTAATAAATCCAGATCCCTGTCTTCTGGTACCAACGACTTCCAATCTTTTACACTCAATGCTCCGGACAACTTTTCCGCCAAAAGTTACCTCATCACCCGCAATGACATAAACAGAAAGGCAACTACAGCTAACATGCGCGGAATGAATGAAGCTTCCGATCGTGCTTTGAAGAGCATTTCACCACCAGCGTCTCTCTGGGGCGATGATGCATTGGTTGAAGATGATGCATTCAACAACGGCCTGGGTATGCAGTCAAATTCGCTTGAAGCACTGGAGCTTCTTCCAGCCAATGGCCGTCCGGTTTCGCTGGATGGTAAAGAGATAGTGATCAAACCTAAAGAGACCTTGTCCCGAACACGCTCACTGGAAGGCAGTGACGAGTTTGTGCTCCCCTATGGCTATGATTCGAAAAGTGAGCTCTATTTCCCATTGGGGTATTCTGATAAAGACGGCAACATTCACATTCAATATCTGCCAGAGCCAACGCCTGGAACTTTACACGATAGCGATTCACTGATCTCGACGAGAAGTCTTGCTGGTTCTGTAAAATTGTTTTTCAAAAAGTTTATCAATCGCAAAAAGGACCTCAACACACTTGCTTTATATAAAGTCGACAAAGACAAAGTATGGTCACTCGTAACAACCGACCCTGTTGAGATGAAGTCGATTCTTCAAAAGGGGAAGGGTGCCCGTACGGTAATGCTTATTCATGGCATCACAGGCGACACGAAACACATGGTTGAGTCAATGAAGGAGATGTCGAATCTCTTCAAGGATGTGCCCTATGTACTAACTTATGACTATGAAAATCTGGCCACACCCTTGGAGAAAACGAGCAAGCACCTGAGTGAATCGTTGCAGGCGGCGGGCTTTGGGAATGGGAAAGACATGCCATCGCTCACCATTATTGCGCATTCGATGGGCGGCCTGATCAGTCGCAGACTAATTCAAAACGAGGGAGGAAACGCCTTCGTCAAGCATCTGATACTCGTGGGCGTTCCAAGTGGCGGATCCGAGATAGCGACGTTGGGCAAATCAGTACTCGGTCTGTTAACACACGCAATGAATGTGACAGGTCCTATTAAGCTTGCGATCTCAGGGCTATGCTTTCTGCTGAAGAAGATGGAACTGAATCTCACAGGCACACTGGAACAATTGCAGCCTACATCCGACTTCATTAAAGAGCTGACGCACTCGAAGCTTCCAGCGGGTGTGAAGGTTAGCATCATTGGTGGAGACACAACTCTCCTTAAGAAAAAGTATGATGGCGATGACTTCTTCCTTAAACGTTTGTCCGAAGCGTTGGTAAAGGGCACTGTGTATCCCGGCCTTACTCAATGGCTATACGACAAGGAATTGAACGACATGGCTGTGACCTTAAAAAGCATGAAGGATATCAATAACTATGATAGTTCTGTGTCGACAAACAAAGTTGTTGCGAGTAATCACCTGGCCTACTTCCGCGAAAAGAACTGTCAGGACGAACTGCTCGCACTGATCAAATCAGTAAAGTGATAACCATAACAAAACCCTCTATATATGTCAGTCGGTTATTCTATTCATATCGGGCTCGACACCGCCGACCCCAGTAAGTACCCAGGCCTCCCAAAGCTCAAGGCATGCGTAAAAGACGCTAAAGACTGGAAGTCGTTTGCTGTTAAGAACGGATTCAAAGCGACGAGCTTCCACGACAAACAGGCTTCGTCAAAAGCCATAGAAAAGGCTTTAAACGATCACGCAAAAAAGTTGAAACCAGGTGATATCCTTCTCTTAACCTATTCCGGACACGGAGGGGAAATTCCCAACGAAAATGGTTCCGACAGTGATAACGAATTGATTGACCAAACCTGGTGCCTCTATGATAGACAGTTCCTCGATGATGAAATCTTCGATTGCCTGAAGAAGTTCAAAAGCGGCGTGCGCATCACTGTGATCTCTGATAGTTGCCACTCGGGAACAGTTACCAGAGTGCAGGGCGAATTAAACCTCTCGGATCTCTTGACACAGGGTTTGACTACTGAAACCAACCGATCAGGTGCGCGTTCGAGAAAGATGACGAAGAAAGTTGCTGCTGCCTCATACAGAGCGTCTGAAGAACTTTACAAAGGCGTTCAGCAAAAAATAAAAGCACATCGTCAAAAGGAGAGCGAATCATCAACTGCAGGCAAGATCAATGCGTCAGTAAAACTTTTAGCTGCCTGCCAGGACGATGAGGAAACGCTGGATGGCAAATCGAACGGATTGTTTACAGGAACATTGTTATCGCTGCTGGGTGACTCCGAGTACACGACCAGTAATGCTGAAAAGATCATCGCAGGCGTAACTAACAAATATCACTTCCCGACACCCAACTTCTTTCAGTATGGCGGAATAATCGCCGCTTATGACTACGGTTCTCCGTTCTCAATAAAGATACCAAACGCCAGCGCAGTAACAGGATATAGAAAGCCCGACCCGATGTCATCGCGTAGCCCGAAAGTGGTTAAAAGCTTCGAAGGTCCCTGGGACACACTCGACTCGAAATGCCCGGCCGTGCTGCTGATCGAGTCGCCGCAAAAGTTGGAGAATGTTGTAGAAGGAACGCAGGCTACGATCCTGAAGAACGAACAAAAGAACGGTAAGCATCGAATTACCGTCGAGCTTCACAACGTACCGGTTGAGCGCGCCTGGAGTGCAGCGCATGCTTTAGCAACACAACTTTCGAAAGAAACACCCGGCGTAAAGGTGGAACCGTTGATCAGTAAAACTCCTGGCCAACGTGAAGCAGTAACACGTGCGGCCGATCCCAACAATACAGGATACATCAAAGAATGGCCTCCGGCGCCAGATCAGTCGCAGGACGGCACAAGAATAGGATGGCACCTCGACGACAAACACTCTCAGCTGGCTAAAGCGTTTAACACGGTCATGACTGCCAACCCTGACGCTACGGTCGTCGTTGGGCACTTTGATACGGGATACATCCCTGGACATCCGGCATTGCCAATGAATCTCCAAGTCGACAAAGCACGAAGTTTCGTGTCCGGTGACGATCCGAATAAAGCCATCGACAAGACCGACTCGGGTCAGGATGGTCACGGACTTGGCACCCTCACCTTACTGGCGGGCAACAAAGTCACTAAGGCACAGACATTCGATGAGTATGAAGGATTTGTTGGCGGCGCTCCATTTGCCAAAGTTATTCCCATTCGAATCTCGGAGTCAGTTGTTATCCTGAACACTCAAAACTTCTGCGACGCGGTGGACTACGCTATCGCAAATAATTGTGAAGTAGTGTCAATGTCTATGGCAGGAAAGCCAAGTGTGCGAATGGCGGAGGCAGTAAACGCCGCCTATGAGGCAGGAATAGTACTAGTCACTGCGGCAAGCAACTGTTGGTATAAGGGGACTGGTGCGCTACTTCCAAAATGTGTGATGTTCCCGGCAGCATTTGAACGCGTCATTGCTGCAACAGGTGCAATGTTCAACCACATGCCATACGATGTTGAATACGTGCAACAGTCGCGAATGGCAATCGGAACGCAATACATGCAGGGCTGTTGGGGACCTCCTTCCAGAATGAGAAAAGCACTGGCAGGCTACACGCCAAACATACCATGGGCATGTGTTACCCCGGAATTCGTCCGTAGCGGCGGTGGAACTTCATCTGCCACACCGCAGGTTGCCGCTGCAGCTGCATTGTGGATCGCGCATCATCGAAAAACACTGGAAGAAAAGGGCTACTACGACAAAGGCAATGGTTGGAAGAAAGTCGAAGCAGTTCGCAATGCATTATTTTCCGCCGCTGCCAAAGGAGAAGTCTTTCCCTATTGGGAGAAATACTTTGGCAACGGCATACTCCGGGCAAACGATGCACTCTCAGTAGGAGTGCCTGACATTACAAAACTGAAGAAATCAAAAGAAGCACAAAGCAGCATATTCGGGCTTACTGAAACCGTAGGTGCATTCTTCAAAAACAGAAAGCTCTTCCGTGGCAAATCCGAGCGACCAGAGCCAGATGCACTGGCCATGGAGTTGCTTGATCTCCTTCAAACAGATCCTGCATTCTATAAAGATTTCTCATGCCTGGATATGGACGATCCGACAGCCGTGAAGAAGCTGATCAATCGCGACGACTTTGCAACACGTATTCAACAATCGCCATACGCTTCAACCTATCTGAAGATGGCGGTGGCTAAGTAAAGTGAATCATGGTAGGTTTCGAAAACGACAGCGCGCAGTTAGCTCCTCCCAGGAAAATTGACAAGTACTATGTATTTGTCGTGGGTATAGATCATTACCAGGATGGCATTCCTCAACTGAAGAATCCTGTACTTGATGCTAATCGCGTCCTTAATACGTTACTGGAAATCTACAAACTGCCAACGCCGAAACCTGTCGGAGACCTGAGAGAGAAGTACCCAAAGTTGTATGGCGATGTCAAAGACCCTATTCCCATTTACGACGATGTCCAAATCACAAGCATTTACGATGGAGATGCTACTCTGGATGTCGTCGATGAAAAATGGAGAAGGATATTCAAAGTCATCGGTGAGAACGACGCGCTTCTGGTATACTTCGCAGGTCATGGCTATAAAGATTCCAATGAGTATTATATCCCAATGGCCGATAGCCCACCTGATAAATGGGCAAGGTGGTTCAACGTCTCACTGCTCTATCAGCGTTTCAAAAGCTATTCAGAAGACAAAAAATGCAAGGATTATCTTTTGATTCTCGATTGCTGCTATGGCGGACAAATCGCCCTGGGCACCGGCCGGCTAACCGAGCACGACTACTCGAGATATGTACTCACCTCATGCCTGCCGTATCAGTTGGCAAATGATGGGCCTCCTGGAAAGGGAAGCCCATTTGCCAACGCTCTTGTTAGATATTTGCGGAGTTATCGATGGCCCTTTCTCACCTTCGATAGAAGTGAATGGCAGCGGCTATCTACTTACTATATTGAGATTGCAAGAAGGCGTTCCGTTGCAAACCAGGAATTGTTATATGAACGTCTTCCGGAAGCAGACACCGGTCCAACGAAGTTTATTTTTGAAAAGAGAAATCACCGGCTCGATGTCACATTCCTGAAAGACTCAATCATCAATAACCTCAACTTCAGTTCTCAGAAATCAGACCTGGAAGACTATTACACTAACGCAAACGATCGTCTTAACTTCATTTACACGCAGGCCGAATCCAGCGAGATCAACGCCGTACTGCTGAAGGTAATTCTCAAATGGTTCTCCAATTCAAATTACGTTGAGTGGGAGCCGTCAGCATGCAATGGCATTGAGAGGGTAACAATCGATAAGTATCAGCAAGACGAAATCTGGAATGTACTCACAAAGCAAATACGCTCGCACGGCGAAGAAGTAACCCGCGAAAATGTACTTGAATGGTATTTCGAAAAACTTAGGAGTGACGAGCCTGACTTCGATGGCAAATGTCACTTGATCCTTTGGTTAAATTTCCGACCTGAAAGCAAGAATGTTGTGGAGCGCATTCGCTCGTTCATTCAGCAATTCAGCAAAATGTTCTGGGACCGTCTCGATCAGGAGCCGGAAGAAACGAGAAATGGCATGGGAAAACTCTTTATCATTTTTTCCGATGAGAATGTCGTGCCTGTTGATAACACGAATGAGTTGAAGACCATTGACAGGACAACGTTCAACTTCATCCCTACACGTCCGGTCTCAAAAGTAAGACTCCCGAATCTTAAGCCGTGGATGGAAACCTTCCGTGGTGACCAATTTGAAGAACGAATAAGCCACCTCAATGATGAGTCAATACTCCGCTCACTTGCCGGGACTGTGCGCGAATGGACTCTTCCCGACTTCATCAACATTGTTTGTAAACACTGCAAACTATCTCAAGCCGAAAAGGACGACTTACTCACCATGCTATACGCCTCGTGCGACAAATCATTGATTCCTAACAAAATCTCCGATGAAGATTAGAAGCTATCCAACGCCCAATCCACTGGTTCCCAACTCACGTTCACGGTTTGCCACTGGCACAACGACCATAAAAGAAAACGGAAAAGAAACTTCCGTCGATATCTTAAATGCGGTCCAGGCTAAGTGCCCCGTGTCGCGTTTTGCTTTCGACAAAGTCACGGGCACTGGTACCTTTCAGCATGAACTGGTCAACGGTGTCCCAAGGACGCAACCGGACAGGCTGTTATTCCCCTATATACCGACTGCCGATCTCATTGAACTTGTTCGTATCGCACAAATCCTGCAAAGGCCCATACTCATCAAAGGCGAACCCGGAAGCGGCAAGACACAACTCGCCAAGTCGGTAGCTTACGAGTGGTATGGCGACGAATACAAGGATCACTTCTTCGAATGGCCCATTAAATCAATGTCCAAGGCAGTTGACGGCTTATATACTTTCGATCATGTTGCACGCTTACGTGATTCGTACAGAGAACGCAGTGCCGGCGATAACGGTACACCTATCAGCAGTTCAGAAAGTGCAGCCCAGGAGGACAAAACAATTTACCGTCAATTCGGCCCTTTGGGCAAAGCCTTCCTGACTTCAACGGAGGAGAATCCTTCAATACTTCTCATTGACGAAATCGACAAAGCCGACATTGACTTTCCCAATGATCTTCTACTCGAGTTAGATGAACGACGGTTCAAGATTCCCGACTCTGAAACAGGAGAAGTAATTGCCGCCCGATATCCTCCGCTTATTTTCATCACCAGTAACGATGAACGTGAATTGCCCGAAGCATTTCTTCGTCGCTGTCTTTTCTTGTACATAAAGTTTCCCGATGAGCCAACCTTACTGCGGATTATCGACGCACATATCCCCGGGATGGTAGATACCTATAAGGAATTTGTCGGAAAAGCGATAACCAGGTTTGTGAAATTGCGCGATGAAATTCTTAAAGACCCGGGCGACAACAAACGGGTCTCAACCAGCGAGCTACTTGATTGGTTGAGAACGTATCACCATGACCTTCAGGAAGGACGATCACTCGAGGTGAGCGTCAATGGCAAGTCAGAAATGAAGCGCATCGACGAAGTGGATCTGACTAACCTTCCACTCTTTTATCAGGCATTGTTGAAAACTTACCAGTCGGTTAACCGCCGGCAGGTTGCTATTGATACAGCACAAAAGAAACAATCATGACAGCTGACTTACCGTTCTGGCATTTCTTTGAGGCACTCAGGCACGAGCTACGTTATTCGATCGACGTTGACAAATACAAGGAGTTCGTAAAGTTTGTCACAGAAAAAGTGCCCTCACTGGAAAACAAGGAAGCGTTGGGTCAGATTTGTAAATTCCTTTTCCTGCAAAATCTGAGAGATGAGGAAAAGTTCGTCCGGATTTTTAATGATGCCGTGAAGAAGGAGATTCAGCACGCTTTAACGAAAGCCGAAACAATCTCGAACACAAGTAATTCTTCGCCATCAGATCCTTCGAATCGCACGTCAACGCCATCTGATGTGAACAAAAAACAGCCGATAATAAATAAGCCAACACGCGAAAAGTCAGAGACCCCCGAAGACATCGAACACACGCGCGAGGTTCCGTTATACTTTCAACTTCCATCGCTCCAAAACGCGCAACAATGGCCTGACACAACTCAGGATAAGGTTATCGTGAATTACCTGCAGACAGATGAATACTTTCCGATCACCAGACGCAACATGGTAAAGGCATGGCAATTCCTCCGTCATAAGGATAAACAGGGATTCGAAAACGAAATTGACGTACAGGAAACAACGAAGCAGATCGCACGTGACTTCTTTTTTATCAATCCAAGATATAAGGTCAGTCTTGCAAACCGAAAGGACACGTTAATGATCTTTGCCGACTATCGTGGATCGATGGCACCGTTTCACGAGTTGAGTAACCGTCTTATACATACTGCCACCACAGAAGGCGGACATCCCAAAGCCTCGGTATGGTACTTTCAAAACTGTCCTTCTGGATATGTCTACAGGAAATCCAATCTCACGCAGCCTGTCAAACTCAAAGAGGCGTTGTCCTCCGCGAATAAAAACTTCACGCTTGCTATTGTGATCAGTGATGCAGGTTCAGCACGAGGCAACAAAGATCCGCAGCTCGTTAATTCAAGAATGAAGATGACATTGCCTTTCCTCGATTCGCTCGACAAATCCTGTGCTCACACCATCTGGTTAAATCCCATGCCAACGCATCGATGGAAAGGAAGCTGTGCAGAGCAGATCCTCAGCAAAGTATATCTGATGGCTCCCATCCTTGAGCACGACGCCTATAATTTCCAGGAGACATTGCGTTTGGTTTTGAAACAGGACAAGAAGCTGGCAACATCATGATTCCGGAAGACTTTTTGATCAACTCATTGCCCGACCTCGATGCATCGAAGGTTCGCTCATTCTGTTATCGTTTTGTCGATGACTTCTTCCTTGAATATCAGTTTGGCCATTTCATCTTCGCCGCCTACGCCTCGGTTCCGGCAACACTTACGCCCGATCTTCTTTACAAGCTCTGGCAGAACTTCAATCAATACACATGGATGGGCAATCCAACAATGATCCACCGCGTGGCCGTGGCCGATGTACTACTATCGCCTATGTGCGATGAAGTCGGGTTTGAGTTATATGAAATGAGCTATCCTATCCGGATCGAGTTTCAGCGCTGGCTAAAGGTCGCATACGACGATGAAGACGGCTTGTGGAAAGAGCGCGGACTTCACAGCCTTGAAGAGATCGCAGATTTCTCCGAACAATACTATCGTATTCCCAACGATGCCACTCAACGCTGGGGCACGGCGTACACCGAACACCAGGTAAACGAGGCACTATCGAATACAAATCCCGGCAAATACATAAGGGTGCTGCGCGACAAGTTCTACATAGCAGCCCGGGAAAACAACGAAAGTGATATGCTGCGGTTGCTGGACACCGTAGGCAATACCACTAAACGCTGGCAACATCTCCAGGGTGCGAATCCGAACAACGTTCTGAAGCAAGTGCAGGCACAATCGCCGTGGATGGACGCGCTAAAGTCACTACTGGAAAAAAATGATCCTGCCTTTCAAAAGCAACTCGACAACGAACCTTCAATTCTGTCGCGCATCGCCGACACTGACGAGGGAGGTGCCGTCACGGTTCCCGTGCAGATCACCGGCATTGACAAGTCCGCTCCAAAGAATCACTCTGACAGAAAGATCAGGATGCTCGTCGTATGTACAGGTCCGGATCCCATGGCAAAAGCAAATGGGACTTTCGATGTCAACAGTGCCATGCTGTTCACCAAAACAATCGAAGACTGTTTTGGTAAGAATAACGTAAAGGCTACGGTTCTTCATGACGACAAAGCCACGCGCGCGGGAATCCTCGATGCCTGGACCAAACTAATGAAGAGCACTACTGACAAAGACGACATCATCCTTTACATCGCCACCGATGGCACACGCGAAGACGACCATTGCCTGGCTCGTACGGCGGATTCTCAGGCATTGAGGGATGACAACATCAGCTATATCGCGCGCTCGGGAAAGTATCACTCAATTACGATCGTCCTGCAACTCGATTACGCCGGAACAAAATACTGGCTCGACGAAACGGACCCACGACATATGGTGTTTGCCGCATGCGGTCTCGAGCAACCGGCCGATACGATGAATGTGATGGAACATGACAAACCAATCTGCGCGTTCACTCACTCACTTTGTTTGGCGTTGCGGTCAGATCCTTCACTGCACTTTTCAAACCGTGATCTCTTTCAGTCTGCACTGAACTTCTACGATCAGATTGATCTCGTCCCAAATGAAGGCAGAAACAAAGCCACCGTATGGGATACTAAAGCCCCGCGACTCATAGGAAGCGAACAGGCTAAAGATCAATTCTTTCTCCGCGGACCGAATTTCATGATCCGTTTACAAACAGCCCTCTTCAACGTTGGGCTACTGGACAAGCCTCTGACAGGAAAACGAGATGCCAACACTTTACGCGTGATCGAACAATATCGAAAACAAAAGGCGCTGCCTGAACGCACTGATTTCAATGAGTACCTGGCTCACCTTGAAAAAGAACCCGCAAGAACTAATCCCGCAATTTTGCTTTTCATCTTTTCGGACAAGGTCAAAGCTCGTCTTCAAATCGATGATGAATATCAGGTAATTAAAGGAATGTTCGATTCTCAAAACCTTGATCCTGCAAGATGGCGTGTAGAGTTTATGTTCAATGTCCCTCTCACGCAAGTCATGGATTTCATCCTGAGTCCTGAGAATAGGGGACGCATCCAAATGATCTATTACGGCGGGCTGGACGACAAAGGCCGTTGGAGTTTTCCGGAAGATACTATCGGCATCGCCGAACTCAGTGGTATAATAGATCACCAGCGAAATCTTCAATTAATAGTCTCAAATACCTGTCGCTCAAAAATCTTGTCGCAATATGCGGTCATGCTCGGGGCCAGGGCAGCGATCGGCTTCGACGGAATAGTCGACGACACCACCGCCATTAGATTCTCCGAAGTACTCGTGGGCTGGATTCTATATGAAGACGAAAGAATTCTAAGCACATTCGGTGCGTATGTAGATAAGCGCATCACTTTTAGCGGAGACCAGGCGCATGGCAGTTTAAGACGACCGCTTTCAGTTTTCATGACAGACAACTCATTTCACATCAACTGGAACTTCAGGAAGGAAAATGATTCTTCAGAAAATACCATTAATGAGAGCGAAAGAGAATTCCGACTACTTGCAAGAGGGGACAACGAAAGCAGAACGATAATAGTCAAAGACGACCTTCAAAAACATCGCTGGGGAGGCCAGGCCACAAGAAACGGATTTACTTTTCTCGCCGATGTTGAAGACGGACAGTTCAAGTATTATCGTGTTACACTCGTCGTTGAAGCACCAGACCCAAGGATGCATGGCGAAGTAGCCTTTTTTCTTCATGATACGTTTACGCCTCAGGTCAGATTCACGCGGTTCAGATCGGGCGCGGCAATACTGCGCCTCTCTGCGGTGTATGAGGCTTTTACTGTTGGTGCCATGCTTGAAGATGGAACAACGCTTGAGCTGGATCTGAATGAAGGAGTCGACTATCCTAAAGGATTCTATTACCCTCGTGATAATTTCAAAGCAACCGTGCTCAATCTCTATGCATCGAACGCTATTACTATAAACACAGATCTTCAAAAAAACCGCTGGGGAGGAAAGGCCGAATCCAACAACAAACGTCTTCATGCAACCGTCAATGAGCGGCTGGTGCCTGGAGCATTTAAAGTTACACCCATTGTCTCTTCAACAAACGACATCCCTCTCACAGGCGATGTTGCCTTTTTTGTTCACGATTCATTTTCACAGGAAATTCAATACGCTAGAGCCGTGAGGGGAGAAGCGAGCATCACACTCATTGCTTACGAAGATTTCACTTTAGGCGCTTACACAGAAGACGGCACTGTACTTGAATTAGATCTAAGTGAAGTACAAGGGTACCCAAAAGGATTCTACTCCACACCTCCGCCAATCAATAATCCGGACACTTCACCGGGCGACAGAGAAAAGAAATCACCGAGAAAGAAGAAATAGCGAACGGTATTGTAACCGTTTGTAACTGTGATTTTTGATCACTTCCCGGATCACCTCGCATTTTGCGCCTCATGTGTCGTGATATGGGCATCAACCTTTTCGTCCATGTGCTATTTTTGAGCTCTTTGAACTGTTGTCCTTAACCTCGTACCTATGGACCTTTTTAGAACGATCGTGAGATCCGGCATTGAAGAAAGGATGACCTATAAGACGAAGCGATCAATTTTAATATCGAACTATCTTTCTCTCATTCTCACGGTCGCCATCAACGCAGTATTTATTTTCAGGCTTACAGTGTTTTCAAATCCACATGTCGACATACATTGGATACTGGGTACTATCATTTTCACATCTCCGATTTTCATGAATCGCCTGCATCTCACTACCGCAGGGCGTCTCGTCCTTTGTATCGGCCCGATTCTTTTTCTGTGGTACTCATTCATCGGTCAGATGCATGCGTCCACTGCGATTGAAGTAAGTCAATATGATGGACTTCGCATCTTCTTGCTCGGTGTGAGCTTTGTACCTTATCTTATTTTCGATAGAAGCCAGCTCCCTCTACTCATCCTTGGAATTCTTCCTTCGCTACTATCAGTTCTGTTCTTTAATAAGTGGATGAATCTCGCGGGCCTTGATATCTCTGAACGCATTTCAGGAGACAGTGACTATCAAATTATGTGGATGAGAACATTGGTATCATACCTGGTCATCAGCGCCGGATGTATTTCATTTCAATCAATCATCTCATACAATGACCGGTTAACTGAAAAGTTGATGCTCAAGGTTCGGGGGAATCTCGAAAAGATTGAAGATCAGAACCGGGCGCTGCTGCGACAAAGCCACGAGCTGAACATGCTCAATAGCGATCTTGGAGAGCTCGTGGAAAAGAAAACGCGAAGCATCAGAGATCAAAACGACATGCTCGTAAAGTTATCTTTCACCAATGCACACAAAGTACGTGGACCCGTCGCTCGGATCCTTGGCCTCATCTCTGTGTCCCGACTGAATACGGACCTGAACAGCGATTGGATCTTCGACAAAGTAGAAGGCGAGGCCCGGGACATCGACGAAATTCTTGTCGCCATCTCACGTGATCTCGACGACTCAGTGAGAACGCACAGCAGCGTGAACGCATCCCATGCGATCACCATCCAGTGATCTTCTTAACAAAAGGCAAAAGGACGGCTGCCATTTGCTCGTGTTCCTTTAAGTTAGGATGCCAGTCACTTCCATGTGAATCAATCCTGCCAAAGTAAAAATAATGTACCCGCTTGTCGCCGGGACCAAAATAGTCAGTCACAGCTCTTATGTAAGATTGGAATTTTGATTCCTTCTCGTCAACTCCATCCGGCCCTGCCGCACAAATGATCCTGGCATCTGCATACTGGCTCCTTATCTTTTTAACGAACTGAATATACGTATTGACAAAAGCTGCACTGTCGAGAGTTTTTGCAAGGTCATTCGAGCCCAGTTCAATAACCACCACATCCGGCTGATAGCTTTTATAATCCCACACTGACTTACTGCCCACAACAATCTCGTCATACAACTTAGGTTGTACAAACTCCTTCTCTCCGCCATAGGACTGATACATACCGATGCCTGATCGGCATACTGCTACATAATTCGCTTTCACCGCCCTTGCCACTAGTGTCCCGTAAGTATGATAATTGTTTTCAGTTTCGTACGCAAAGTGCTCTTCCCGGGTTTTCCCTTCATTCCCATAGCCACATGTGAGTGAATTCCCGACAAACTCAATTGTTCTTTTTAACTTCGGCAAACTGAACAGCTTGCTTCCGTCGTCAATGACGAATCCGTTAACCCTTGTCGTACCGCCGTGCCACTCGGTCCTCCTGCTGATTTCGATGCTGTGTTTGGTATTCCGCAGAGCATGTGCAAGCTCATACAGTCCATCCTTTCGGTCTGATTTAAAAATGAAAACGCTATCATCCAGTTTTACGGTATACCAGTTCCGGAGGCTGTCATCCTGTAGCCTCACCGTGAGCGACGTTCCGGTAAATCCTGTTCTGAGCATGCAACCGGAATACATAAAAGCAGGGCGCTGCCTGTCGGCAAAGTCAAATCTTCCCACATATTCGATGGATGGGTCAGTTGCGCTTATTACTTGCTGACCCCTTGAACTAAAGGAGGCAACAAGTAAGAAAGCCATTACAAGGATTGTTCTCATGATGCAATTTATGAGAATAGCTCGTATAGAATAACAGGCAGTTTCTGAGATGCGTATGGCGCGGCCAAACAGTCTCACAATCAAGATAACCGCGGTATCTGTTTCGATTGCCTTTCCCTCACTATATTTGTTTAACCCAGTCGATGCTGTATCCACGTCTCCATAAAAGAAAAGCCTGGCCTTTTGAGCTGTGCTTACGCGCACGCCTTTTAATTTTTGCAGTAGTCATTTTTGCTCAGCAGTCCCGTGCGCAGCGTATCACACATGACGCCAAATTCCGACGCCTGGTTGAAAATATTCAATTGTCCAATCTTAATATCACCACGATACAACAAGACTCAAAGGGATTTCTATGGGTCGGGACTATGGACGGGCTCAACCGTTTCGATGGATATGAATTCAAAATCTATCGAAATATCGAAAACGATACGACGTCCCTCGCAAAGAATCGGGTTGAGGCTGTCTATGAAGACAGGGAGGGGGTGGTTTGGGTATCAACTTTGAACTCCGGATTGCAATACTATAACAGGACTACCGATGCCTTTACCCGCGTGCCTGAATTTTCACAACGCTATTGCCAGGTCTTTCGCATCACCGAAGATGCCCAGCATAACCTTTGGATCGGCGGCGCTTTCAACGAACAGGCCTTCGTTGCAGTCAGGGACGCCAAAACCCATAAATGGGAAAAGTTCCTCCTCTTCCGCGCCGCCGAGGGCATCTATAGCATATTTCAGATCTCCGAGAATGAGTTCTGGTTAGGGTCGCAGTCGAACGGCCTCCTCAGGTGGAACAGGAAAACTAATATCATTGAGAAGCACTACATCCATGATCCAAACAATCCCAACAGCTTGCCCGGGAATGATGTGAGGAAAATTGTTCGTGACAAAAGCGGAAACCTTTGGATCGCAACCCACGATGGAGGCCTCTCGAAATTCAACATCAGAGACAATCAATACACCAACTATACGGCTCACTCGGCTCAGGGTTTACCCTCATTACCTAACAACACCATCCGGTGCATGATCGAAAGCGAGAATGACCTTTGGCTGGCAACTGAGAATGGCGGTCTCAGTCGCATGAACATGGAGACGGGCGCTTTAACAAACTTTCTTTATGACAAGTCGAATCCAAACACCATTATAAACAACTCTATCTGGTCCGTATGCAAGGATGCACAAGGTCGGATATGGGTGGGATCGTTCGCTAAAGGCTTATGTGTGCTGGATGTCCTCGAGGATAAACTTCCGATCTATGATCCAATGCTGAAAGACGATCTCGTCAATATCATTTTCAAAGATTCAAAAAACCGGATGTGGATAGGGACGGAAGATGGTCTTATACTCAAAGACAAGACAGGCTCACACCGCTTTACGTACGACCCAGCGAATAAGGGCAGCATTAGTAGCAATGCCGTGAACTGTGTGTTTGAAGACCGAAATCATCGGATCTGGATCGGAGTGTGGGAAGGTGGGGTAAACCGGTTCATCGAAGAATCCAGAAGTTTCGTACGATACAATCACGATCCACAACGCAACGAAAGCCTCTCAGATCCAAACGTCTTTAACATCACTCAGTCCTCTCAAACCGGTGAGCTGCTGGTGTCAACCTTTGGAGGACTGAATATTCTCAAAGATGAGAAGAAGGGAATCTTCGAGAATCCCTTTATCTATCCACACGAAGGCGATCAATTCCATTTCACTCTGCATGAAGACAAGGACCATAACATTTGGGTTGGTGCAAGAAGCGGCCTGGCTATTTATTCACTGGAAACAAAAAGAATCAAGCAGGTCAATGTCTGGGACGATAAGAACAAGACCAGCGAGCAGATCAATTGCATTTTCGAAGATCACAACGGAACACTATGGGTCGGATCAAGCGGCGGCCTTCACAGGATGGCGGCCCCAGGGAAGTTTGATTCCTATACCGTAAAAGACGGTCTGCCAGTAGATTTTGTTCAGGGAATATTGGAAGATGATAAGGGCAATCTTTGGCTGGGTACCAGCAAAGGTTTGTGTGTATTTAATCCTTCAACCAAAAAGTTCAAGACTTTCGATGAAAGCGATGGTCTCCTCTCAAACGAACTTAGAAGAAAAGCATTCCTCAAAATGGAAGATGGACGCATGCTTATCGGTGGAAAGGGTGTTAACGCATTCTATCCCGATAGCATCTCCTTCAATCCCAACCAGCCGTTCGTCTATATCACAGACCTGAAAATATTCAACCGTTCAATAAAGCCAAATGCTGACGACGGAATTCTGAAGACCGACATTGCCGAATCAAAGGAGATCTACCTCAACTATGATCAACTCTTCTTCACCATACATTATGTTGGCATAAACTTCACGTCCAGCTATAAGAATCAATACGCGTACAAACTTGAAGGATTCGATGCAAACTGGATCAACGTTGGCACGCAGCGCTTCGCCACGTTTACGAATCTCGATCCGGATAAGTATGTCTTTCGCGTAAGAGCCAGCAATAATGATGGCGTTTGGAATGAAGAAGGAGCTTCTCTTATTATACATGTTCTGCCGCCATGGTGGAAGACCTGGTGGGCACGATCACTCATGCTGTTGACTGCCGCCGGCATTGCTACTCTTATCTCGTTCCTTCGAACAAGAAGCATCCTCACTGCCAACCGTGAATTGGAAGAAGCAGTAAATCAAAAAACAGAAGAGCTCCAGAAAACGAACGTCGCCTTAAGAAAAAGCGAGGAAGAGATCATCGAAAAAAACAAACGGCTAACCGCGCAAAGCGAAGAACTGGCAGCTCAGAACGAAGAGCTGCTTCAGAGTCAGGA
This sequence comes from Chryseolinea sp. T2, assembly GCF_037203685.1. NCBI lineage: Bacteria > Pseudomonadati > Bacteroidota > Cytophagia > Cytophagales > Fulvivirgaceae > Chryseolinea > Chryseolinea sp. T2. Next base: position 1,107,434 of record NZ_JBBCAU010000001.1, on the reverse strand, counting down.
TGAGGTGTCCAAGCAACGGGACCTGGTAGAAAAGCAAAATGAAAATCTTGAGATAGAGGTTGCCAAGCGCACAAACGAACTCGTTGACTACAACCAGCAGCTTCAACAATTTGCCTTCATAGCCGCTCATAACCTGCGGGCACCTGTAGCGCGGATACTAGGCCTGGGACAAATACTCGGAATGCTGGAGAATACACCTGAGAAAAAGAACGAGATCTATCCAAAGCTCATTCAAACTGCCAATGAACTCGATGGTGTCGTAAAGGACCTTAATACAATTCTCGATTCCAGAAAGAATAGCGAACTCCACCTAACAGAAGTGGACTTCGCCACGGAGGTCACCAAGATTCTGAGTACCCTCGAGCGCGAAGTTGCCAGCACATACGCACTCATTACAACAGACTTTAAAGAAGTAGAAAGCATTCGCACAGTAAAACCATACCTCGAAAGCATCTTGTACAACCTGATCAGTAACGCGATCAAGTACCGTGATCCGTTGCGTTCGCCCGTCATACATGTCAGGACCGAACGGCTTGAAAATGAGATCCGTCTAACTGTCTCCGACAACGGACTGGGTATCGACCTGGCATCACATCGCGATAAACTCTTTACTCTGTATAGCCGGTTTCATATTCATCTTGAAGGCAAAGGGCTCGGTCTCTATCTGGTAAAAACACAAATCACAGCGCTGGGAGGAAGAATAGAGATTGAAAGCGAAGTAAACAAAGGCTCGACGTTCAAGGTATATTTCAAAAGCTAGCATTCACGCACTTCAAAGCTATATCAGCGCCCACCCAAAACAACCGGTCAACCGTTTCGGAAATTTTCTGGCCACCCAGGTGCAACCATTTTACAAATAGCCAGTCTATAGTTTGTTCCTGAGAAAGCGCAGGAGCTGGAACGACACGTCTCACCGTCCGGATTCGCGCATCGAACAATGGAATTTGGACACAAGGGAGCGCGGACAAACTTTAGATAAGCTTGTTTCAGCCCTTTTTCCCGTGGCATACGAATTGAAAACAAGTAAACAACATTAAGAACCACCTACATCAGACATACCAAATCTCGAAATATGAAACACATCTTCACTCTTCTACTGTCCATCTGCCTGTTGGACATCACGGTCTTTGCTCAGGACCGCGCACCGTATCTGACAAAATCCTTGTCGGGTAGCAATGTTAATTCTGTGTATGCGCGTACATCCGGCGGCAATATCCAGGTAACAGGCGTGAGCGCCAGCGAAGCACGCATTGAAGTTTATATATCCGATAACGGAAAAAATCTTTCTAAAGAAGAAGTTAGTAAAAGACTGAAGGACGACTATGAGCTTACTGTTGAAATGGATGGAAACAAATTGGTTGCCACAGCCGAACCAAGACACTCATTCAGCAACTGGAGAAACCAGTTGAATGTTTCTTACAAGATTTATGTCCCCTCTGATGTAACTACAGACCTTTCTACAAGTGGCGGCGGCATTGACCTGACTAACCTTAAAGGTTTTCAAAACTTCAGCACCAGCGGCGGGGGACTTACACTCAATAAAGTTTCCGGAAAGGTACGTGGAAAGACCTCGGGCGGCAGTATCAACCTTAATGATTGCAAAGATGATATCGTACTCAGCACAAGTGGTGGCGGCATTCAGGCAGCAAATTGCTCTGGTAAGTTGCGTCTCAATACCTCAGGTGGCGGTATTGAACTTGAATCGCTCGATGGAGAAATCGAAGCTGAGACCAGCGGTGGATCAATTCGCGGAGAAGGAATCCGGGGAAACCTTTATGCTCACACCTCCGGTGGACCAATAAAGATGCGTAGCCTTTCTTGTGGACTTGATGCTTCTACCAGTGGCGGCAGTATCGATGTTGAGCTTACTGAAGTTGTTGCTGCAATTACATTGAACAACTCCGGTGGAAACGTTCACCTGAAGATGCCTTCTAACAAAGGTCTGAGCCTTCGCCTGCGTGGCGATAAGATCAGCGTTGTTGATCTCAAGAACTTCAGCGGAGATCAGGATGAAAACAGCATCACCGGTAAGATTAATGGTGGTGGCATTCCCGTAAGTGTTTCCACGAATGGAAATCTGACATTCGCCTTGAAATAGATTTTTTGAAACCTGACAGAGCAAGGGAAGCCTCGGGTAACCGGGGCTTTCTTTTTTACATTCAATCGGAGTTCACATTCATACGAGCTTCAACAGTTCCGTCTTCAGGTGTTGGAGCACCGTCAGCGCGCCGTTGCGTTTGGTCTTCGGCACTTGTCCATAAGCGTCGATGAGGAAATCAAAGTGCTCAATCTCACTGGATCGCTTCCCTATTGAACCTGCTTTCTTCCAGATGTTCTTATATATATCAAGCAGCGCATCGGCCGATGCAGACTTGGGCTCTAGCAAATGCAAGCATAATTCTAACGAGGCATGACCAACCAGGTCGCGATAGTCCATCTTGTCGGGGGGCATGTTCGCTAAAGCATCTCTTAAACTTGTCACGTCCTCTGCAGCTGCTTTCAATGATGCTGGCAAACGATATGCCTTTCTGCCGGAAGTCTTCGCGGAGTCACCCCACTTACGCTGACCTAACAACACAAGCACGTGCTCAGCCTCTATCCAGTTTGCAAATGAATTCGCTTTGTATGGATTGTTCGGTGCTGCGTATGCGAGCTGATAGAAGAGTGCAGTCTGCACATAGGCCTTTCCCTTTTGCACCTTTGGAAGCAAGATCGACTTTCTCTTAAACGTTGCACCCAAGCCGGCGTAACGCATAGGAGTGGCTCCAAGTCTTAACATGCTGTTGAAATCCTGAACAACATCATCAATCTTTTTGATATAGATATTTACGTCTTTAGGTGCTTTTGCAAAATCAAGAACGTACTGCTTCACACGGATGCTGCAATAGCGCTCCATCGCAGGGGGTGAAAAGGATACATTCTCTGCGCGCAGATTTTCAAACTTCGAAATGGCAAGCACATACTCATACAGGTCGGCGTAGATCATCGCCTCCTTTTCGGTAATCAGGTAATCACGAAGAGAACTCTCGTCAACAACTTTGGAGATCTCCACAAGTCTGTCGAGGTAGACATCCTTTCCCCAGTTGTTCGTTTCGATTTCGCTGTGCAGGTTAGCCAGCTCAATAAGTGCCTCTCCGGAAGTAACAAATGAATACTTCTTCTTCCCCGTACCCGCATCAAATTCGCGGAACTTATAAAACTGGTCACCATAACACTGATACGCACCCCACGTGTTGGTCGCGTGATCTTCATAAATCGCCGCACGGGCTTTCCTCACTGCGTCACCAAACGTGCAATCCTCAAACATGCTCTTATAGAAAACCTCGGTGAACTTTAATGCCTTTGAATCATCAACTGCCCATCCCGCAGCGATCACAGCCTTAACTCCATTTTGAATCAATTGTACACCTATGTTTGCTGCCAGCTTGTTCCGATTCTGATAATAACGCTCATCGCCACCATCGACTTTACCCAAATGGCAACAGTTTACAAATACCAGCTCCGGCACACTACTCATCTGACTGATCTCACCTGTGGTGAGAAATGCATTATTGCCAATCACCATTCCGGAATGTTCGGGTCTTTCGGGATCATACACGCCATGACCTGCGAGGTGAATGATCTTGTATTCGGCGCTAAAAAGTGCCTCGATAATCTGACCCGATGAACTCTTCAGCATCGGTGTTGTTTCGAATCCCTCAGCTGACAACAAAGAAGAAACGACCTGCGCTTCTTTATAAGCGCCTGGCAATTGGGAGATCATTCCTCCCAACTCAGGATCTCCAATAACAAGCGCCTTAGTATTGTTGACCGCGTTTATCTTAATCCTATAATCTTCTGTCACCAACTGGCGAACCATGCCAGCATTAATCGCTAATGGCTTCCCCGATTCAACGCTGTCCTGAAGAAGTTCCCAGGGAAAAGCAGCCGTATCTTCATCCAGTACCCAAACGATGTTGTTCTGCTTCTTTACCTGTTCTTTGAAATCATTAGGAATCAGCAGCTCAAAGATTGTTCTGGCCTTACCCAATGACCAGTTGTTTTCAACAGAGATTTCCTTCAACAACTGATCTATGATGTCCCTGCTGGTTTGTAAGGACCTCTGCTCCTCCCGTGATCCGCCAGTCGATATGTTGAATATGAGATGCTGGAGCTTGTCATTCCCCTTTTCTTTCTTGTCACGTTTCACAGTAATTCGGGTCCACCATCCAATTCCGCTGTCCAGCGTATAGCTCTCCGTTAACCCGGGCTTTTCAACGATGATCTTCTTTTCAAGAACTGCCGCCAATGATTGGTCGCTGTTCTTTTCTATCTTATACAGCGCATAAAGACAGCTCAGCGCCTTTCGCCGATCCTGCTCAACGAACTCAAGATTGTTGATTAGTTGCGCGCGATCACCATATAGCTTGCTGATCTTGTTATTCGCGTTATTGACTCCACTGGCAACTGCGTTGATCGAACTTTCTATGCTTAGTCCTCCATAGCCACATCCAATGATCAATGAAGTTATTCCCGGTTGAAGTTTTGCCTTCGCATGCTTATTGTTCAACTGAAGAAGGTAGTTACACGTTCCCTGCTCTACAGACTTCGCGAGTTGAAACGCAGTGAGGGTGCCAAAGTCCCCGAGACCGACAATAACCGCGCCCCTGAAATCGTCCTTTGAAAATGATAACATTACTTCGCTGGAACCAACGGGGCCTGGATAAAGTCCGAGGCGGTGCCTTTCACTCAAGGCTCCTTTCAAATAGAAGTCTATGGCCTTCTCAGCGTACAAAATACCGTCGCCAGTAAAGTGTCCGCAGAGTACCGGATACGTTGCATACTTCAAATCTCCATTGCAGACAGACAGCTTAAGCAAATGTTGACTTGATCTGACCTTTTCTCCAGGTTTAATTCCAAGAATACTATTCTCGACTCCTTCCGGTGTAAGATCGAAATCAATTAGCTCAGGACTTCTGAAAAGCTTTTGATCGCCGCGGACCGTCGGCCTGACCCGACTGAGCAGGTTTGTAAAACCATTTGTCAGAAGCTCGCTGATGCCTTCAAACATGCTCGGCTCATTCGCCAGTGAACCATGGGAAACGTCAACGTAATAGACGGAATCGCTCTTGATCATCCTGGAAGGAATGCCACTTTCCCATGTCACGCTTTGGTCACCCTCGGCAGTGCTGAGAAACACCAACTCCTTGCCTGCCGGACCATCATCAACCCTATAACCGCATGTTGTCGCCCGGTCTCTTCCGGCGATGTAAACAACGTTTCTGAAGTCGATATCATCCAATGCCTTGTGTATCTTATCGCGATACTTCCCAAAAGCCTTTAGATCTTCCGGCGCCGGCACGGGCCAGTCCGGAATGTCAATACCTGCGCGCATAGCCTCCCAGGTATCCGGATCGGAAAAGTCGTGTTCGCTGCTGTGAGGCAGCAAACTTAATATCCCCGGCAGCCGCGAAAAGATCTTCACGAGTTCCTTCTTCGTATGAAAGATATCGATCTTGCTGAGCTTGTCGATGATTCCATCGTGCCCGAAGAGAACAGAAGGAATCCGAAACGCACCTCCAAGTGGTGCGCCAAGAAAGATCAGACGAAAACCTGCCGAACGATTAAGTTTCTCCCACGTGTCTGACTGATACACCATGAAATCCCTGACAAGTACACCGCCCATCGAATGACCGATCACTTTTATCGGCTGATTGAACTTCAGGAGCGCTTCGATTGTATTGCTAAACTTTGCCGCTGACTCAGTCAAGGGCAATCTCCAGTCATAAGGGAAAGTAACCACATCATATTCCAGGGAAAGATGTCTGACAATTTTTCCATATGACGTCTTCACCAGCGACGGCGCGTCTATGTTTTTTGTCGTGATATCAAGCTTCCTGAGGTCTCCCCCTAAAAACTTCAAATAGTCAATCCATATCAGCACTTTCTGTTGTGCCAGATTGGAACCCATGATGCCAGGTAGCAGTACAACGATTGGCCTGGAGCCGCTCACATGATTCTGAAAGACCTGTCCTATTTCTAAACCAAAAATGCCACGACTTGCTTCAGAGGGCTGTACCTCCCGCACTCTAAAATCCTTAATCGTTTCACCTTCCTTTGCCTTAAGCGCATTAAAAAGAGCTTCGTTGGTCCGCTTGTTTTTGAAATAGTGGAAATGATCCACCTCGGCACCCTCATCGAAAAAGTATTGCACCTTCCCTTTCCTGCGCGTACCCAGATACATGGAATCCGTATTCACAACGAGATCATTCTTCTCTCCAAAGAAAAGCTTGGTAGCTATCACCAGAAGGCCTTTGAGATTGACCTTCATCTTACAGTTTCCCGATATGATGATCAGCGAATTGTCGATCTCCACAGGCGAACCGGGAAACACCAATGCCTCAATAAACGGCGACTTAGGACTCAATGCTTCAACTCCTGGCAGTGTATCGACATCATTCTTTGCCTCAATAACAGCAGAGATCAGGTTCCTGAATGCGGTTGTGATCGCGCCTCCTACCCCGCCGGTTCCGAAGGTGATCAGATTGGCAAGCACGTTCAACAGGTGATCGAGTCTTCGGGAAGCAAGTGTCGACCCCCCCGCAGGACAGGCAACACGTATGAATTTTTCAATTGTAATATTCTTTGTAGCGATCGCCTCCCGGATAAGTCTAATGTTTTTTACATCATCCGTTCTCTTCGACTTCTTCAGCAGATTGATCTCATCATCACCAAACCCAACATGATGCTGGTCGGAGTTACAAAATCGTGAAAGCAATTCGCCCACAAGCCCACCATGAGACTGCGTGATAATATGCAGCAAACAATTCTTCGGCAGGCTTTCAATTAACTCCAGCACGTTCTGAAGCGGTCCCTTCGTCAACGACTCATGCTGGAATGCGATAACACGTCCACCATAGTTTTCATGGATGAAGTTCCAGGGATCAGTTCCATCCAATCCGCCAAATGATCCTTTAGTTGACGTAGCGGTACCATGTATGAAAAGGAGGTAAGGCCGCGTAGACGTTTCTGCGATAAGCGGCTGCAGTTTAAAACTTCTGTCAAGGCGAAACAATCCGACCTGATTTTCGAGTTGCTTCATTTCAAGGTCCTGTGCCAGGTCCTTAACCTTCTTCGTCAACTTCTTCCTCGAGAAAATGTTGACAACTTTTAACAGGATGTTTCCTATCAGTCCCCGTTCAACGTCGCTGCTCACCAGCATAAGTGGGATCTCTGCCTTTTCAGATGCGGACCGGCTTGCAGTCGTTACTTCAGGGAATATCTCGTCGATCGTGTTCGAATTACAAATCCAAGTCGTACCATCTTCGAATACAAACTCTACAATTGAGTCATTGTTCAGGGGTACTTCGTGCCTTTCCGATGCACCACGGGTGCCGCTTCTGACAACGAACGATTCCTCAAGCTGAAGGTCATCCTGAGTCTCAGTAGACCTCACTTCAGAAATAGCCTGCCGTTCTCCCCGAATGACAATTTTGCTGATTCTCATATTATAAATGTTCTTTCAGATATTCATCGATTGTCTCCACGAAGGTATTTGCCACTGATTGCGAAGTAGGCATCTGATGTCATTCTTCCCGCCTTACCATCAATTCGCAACGGCACCCCTGCCCTGTTCAATAATCTCTGCAGCTCCTGTGCGTTTGCTTTGAATCTGTTGGGAGCAAATTCAACGGTACCTCCCAACGCTTTTATCTGAGATATGAGATCCAGCTGACCCGTCACGGCTATTTGTCTCTCGCCTAACCTTCTGAGCAGGACGGCCGCACCACATTGTTTCGATACTGCCGATTCGCTGAACAAGCCATCCTGAACAAACTTTCCTTTTGTATAATGATTCGAATAACTCCACAGGTAAGGCGATTCGATGCCATAGCGCCTGTAGCCAAAGCCGTTGTATCGTTCCAGTTGGAACAGTAGCCCAGGTATACTCCAGTCAGTCCATTGATCCAATGCCTTTTGTTGCAATGCATCAATAGCACTGACGGGCCAGGTAAAGGGCGGATTTCCGTTCCTCGGCCTTCCTGCCGGAACATGCGTTGTTCTGGCAGCCAGCGGATCCCCATTGTGCAGGTGTTTGGTCAGGTCGCTGCTGCATTCGAGGTTATGAACAATACCCACGAAATACCATGGAACACCAGTCGAGGTCTCCACAGCTTCATAGTTTGGTCTCTTCGACAGGATCGTTTGCATGCACTTGTCGATCTCGGTAAACCTATTCGGCTTGATCACGCAGCTATCGAACAGCCGCTGATAGTCGGATCTCAATTGGGGTGTTAATGTTGGCATATATCAAACTATTCTTCAGCACAAAGGCAAAGCTGAGCTGTCCACAGGATTAATCACAAAAGGAATAGACAACTCGTACAGACTAAAAAACTACTTCGACCGTAAAACAAATGATCGTGTTAGAAAAGGACCGAGCTAACTCGACGATCAACATCGGCACCCGACGTGGCACCATAGCTAAATTAAAGATAGGAACTTCATTCCAATGTTTGGAGGCCATTATTTCTCTCCTCACCGTAACCAGGTATATCATAATCATTACCTAGCCTTGCAAAACTCTCTCACTCTGGCTAACTTAGATGATAACCCATCTTATCATCAATTTTTAGCAACTGACAGGATGAGAAGGTTGGTTTTGTCCTCTGGCAAGAATGATATGCATCCCTGAGAGTCCTGATCAAAGGGCTTTTACTCAGACTGTTCTTAGAGCTTCAATGGTCATTTCAGGATCGGCGCTACTTACCTTTTTCGCATGCGATCATAAATGACATATTAGTTTGTTTGATGAGACCTTGAAAAATTAAAGTTATGGCTGAGATTTTTCTAAGTTATGCGCGGGCCGATAATGAAGATCCCGATGGATGGGTGATCAAATTTCATGAACAACTCAGGAAGCGTCTTGGATCAATCCTTGGCGAAGAGGTTTCCGTATTCCTCGACCAATACGACTTTAAAGGAAATCTCCTTCGGGAACAAATCATTGGCGAAATCAGAAAGGCAGAGATACTCGTAACGCTGCTCTCGCCCTGGTATCTCAAACGTGAATGGTGTCAGGAAGAGCGCACCGAATTTATCCGAAACCTAAGTCAGAGGATGCCTGATACAAATCCTGAAGAGCGCATCTTCGTCGCCATTAAGCGATTGCTTCATGGCCATAATCAGGTTGACAAAGAATTCATCAACAAACTACCTGTCGAATTTCGCGGCCAGCTCTTCTTCAATTTCTTTACGGTCGACAAGAACAACAACCTGACTCACCTCGATCCGAAATGCGAGGAGTTCGACACCGCTTTGAATAATCTGGCTAATAAGCTTGTTCATATCTGGGTAAATCTCCAAAGCCAACGCTCGAAGCGCTACGTCTATGTGGCGGAGACAACAAAGGACTCAGAATCGGCAAGAGCTGACATCGTTAAAGAACTGGAATCGCAGGGTTTCGTCGTGTTTCCACCAACCTATCTTTCAGACTCCAAAACAGAGGCAGAATCACAACTCGACGTCTATCTGAAAGATTGTGAACTGTCGATCCATATCATTGGCAAAAACTATGGACTGTTGCTGCCTGAGACCAGCGAATCGCTCAATGATCTCCAATATCAAAAGGCGATAAAGCGCGGGTTGCCCATGTTAATCTGGGTACCAAAGGGATTGTTGACGACGGACGAACGACAAAAGTCATTCATAGATAACGTCAGAAATTCAGTCAGCGAAACGAGTGACCTTATCGAAGGCTCGCTGCAGGATTTTCTGGCAGAAGTTTCCACGAGATTGAAGGAAACAGTGGAGAAATGAATCTCAACGACTTCAATATCTATCCGGGCATCAGGCCGTTTGACAAAGACGATGCGCCTTACTATTTCGGCCGCGACACTCAGATAGCCGAGTTGAAGGCACGTCTGATTTCTTCAAACTTTCTCGCCATCGTAGGATCCTCAGGAACAGGAAAATCATCGTTGGTGAGGGCCGGGTTGGTGCCTCAGTTGGAAAGAGCGGGTAACTGGCTCATTGCCGTATCACGTCCGGAAAACGCTCCTGTTTCAAATCTTGCTATTGCACTCAACAAAGCTGAAGTACTCGGTGGTCATGAAGACGTGTATGAGACCAAATACACGCGCATGAACCTGGACTACAGTTCACGCGGCATACTGGATTCATTGAGACAAAGCAAGCGACAGGAAAAGCTCTTAATAGTCATTGATCAGTTCGAAGAGATATTCAGGTTCAAAGACCAGGAAGAAAATCGCGACGAATCGCTCAGATTCATTAACCTTTTGCTTACAGCCGCCAACGATCCGGTGAGCAAAGTATACATCATTGTAACCATGCGCTCCGACTTTCTGGGCCGCTGCTCTGAGTTCCCCGGACTTCCGGAAAAAATTAACGAAGGCCAGTTTCTCGTACCGCGACTAACGCGCAGCCAGTACAAAGAGGCAATCTTAAGACCATTGGAGGTTTCGCGGATCAAGGTGAATATGTCACCGTCTTTAACTTCAAGGGTATTAAATGATATTCAGGATGATCCCGATCAACTGCCGGTACTGCAACATGCGTTGATGAGGACCTGGAAGTTGTGGCTGGCGAAAAGCCAGGAAGGCAAAACCTCCAGCATCATAGATATTGACGTCTATGAAGAAGTCGGAGGAATGCAAACAGCACTTGGGAAACACGCAGGAGAGATACTTTCTTCCCTCGCTCCAAATCTCCTGCGAATAGTCAAGGTAATATTTCAGCGCCTGACGGAATTCAACAGCGACGGTCTGGGTATACGCCGCCCGACGCAACTGGAGGATCTGGTGGCTGTTAGCGGTGCGTCTTATGAAGACCTGAAGAAAGTGATCGATGCCTACCGTGCCGAAGGTGTAAACTTTCTCATGCCGCCACCTGGCCAGGTTCTGTTACCTGAAACATTCATTGACATCTCCCACGAAAGTCTCATCCGGAAATGGCCAGAGCTGAATACCTGGATGAAAGAGGAACAACTTGATAAAGCAACGTTGATCAAACTGGCCGAAGACTCGGACGACTACGACTCAGGCAAAGCACGGCTACTTTCAGATAGACAGTTAACTGGGCTATTGAAGTGGGAAAAGCTCAACGACAAAAAGTTTTCGGAATGGGCTTCTATCTACACGAAAGATCCCAACAGGAAGCTCGATTTCCTGCAACGCAGCAAGAGTTCGAACTACCGAAGCTACCTCTTTAAGATCGCCGGCATCCCTGCATTCATAATTGCACTGCTCTCATTCGGATACTTGTACTACATCGGCCGTGTGGAGTCGGAAAAGGCCGCTAACGAGGTGCTCTTCAGCAGGTCTAAGGATTACGAGCAGATCAAAGCTCTGGTGGCCGACTCACTTAAACGAGCCAATCAGATTGTTGAACTAAACAACTCCCTTACTGATGCTCGTCAAAGAATAAGTGAGCTGGAGCGCTATCTGAAACCGGCCAGCAACGCAGTTCAAAAGGGACCATCAACAAGACTTACTGATGGACAGGCGCAGCAAAGTTCATACAACACCAAAGACGTGTCGATGCTCCGCAAGGAAAATGAAGACCTGAAAACACAATTGAAAGACTTAAAATACCAGCTCTCTCTGAGAACCGACAGTCTTGACATTCTCAAGAAAACCCTGGCAGATCAACGCACGCGATACGCGTCGCTATTGCGGGAGGTGAACAATTTGAAATCACAGGGAACAGCAACCGACGCCGACTTCTCAAAGCTTTCCGGCACACCCATACTGTTGTACTTCACATCTCAACAGGACTCCATCGACGGTGCAAGGGTAGTATCTGCAATTCGCAAAGGCACAAAAACTGTGGACGTAGAGCTTACCAACAACTCCGCCAGAATTAACGACCTGTTCATTAAGGGCACGAGGTATCCGAAGGGGATTTACATTGCAGGTGCATTCTCGGGAAATGTAGCAGATGACTTTGCCATACTCCGAAACCAGTTAAATAAAATGAATCTCGGTCCTTACAAAGTCGACAAGCTGACTGCAGGCGAATTCCAGGCTTTAACGAGGTCTAAGCACAATTCCGGTCTGGTGGTCCTGTTGGGAGAGCAACAGCCTAAATCGAAACAGTAAGTCAGAAGATATAGTAAAACCCTCTAATGCTCACGATATGTTTACTTATGAAATTGATGGAAAGAAACACGAGCTTGAATACAGCAACAAGTTCGTGGTGATCCGCACAAAAGGTAACAAGGCACTAAATACCTCTGTAAAGAACAAATCGAGCAAAGCGCTGCTCGATAAGCTCGAACCCTTTGACGAGTATCCGCATAAGGGCGTTTATATAATGAAAGTTCAGGAAGAAGCATCCCGCGCGATAACAGTTCGCAACGATGTCCGAGAAAAACTAAACAAGGAGGATAAGATAAGATTTGCCGGCCGGGCGTTGGAAGATCCAAAAACCGGAAGGCCGGTCATATACACCGAGAATGTCGTAGTAAAATTTAAAAGTGGCATCGGTGCAGAGGAAGCAGAGAAGCTCCTGAAGTCAAAGAAGCTGACTGTCGGCGCAAAGAAGGGTGATATGAATTTCACCAGTCTTCTCGACAATGTATATGTCGCGAAGATCGCCGAAGGTTCCGGCGCCGAATTGCTATTCGATACTGTGAACGAGTTATCAGCAAACAAGAGTGTCGAGTATGCATATCCGGAATTAATAACAAAGAGAAAATTTAAAACCGTTAATCCGCTACAATGGCATCTGATCCCCGCGACCATTAATGGATCTCCGGTAAAGGCAAACATCGATGTGGAGAAAGCCTGGAAAACTACCAGAGGAAAGAATGTAGTGATTGCTATCATCGACGATGGTGTCGACAACTCACATCCTGAATTTAAAGACAAGATCGTTCATCCATACGATGCATCTCTCCGCACCTCCAATCCTAATCCAAAGTATAAGGAAGACAATCATGGAACCGCCTGCGCAGGAGTAGCTTGTGCGGCAGGCGTGAAAGCGTCGGGTGTTGCACCGGAGTCAACACTTATGCCCATTCGATTGAGTTCTAACCTCGGATCAATTGAAGAAGCTGAAGCATTCGCCTGGGCGATCAATAATGGCGCCGATGTCATATCCTGCAGCTGGGGACCACCCGATGGTGCCTGGTGGGACCAGGTCGATGATGGTGACGAATTTCCTTTGCCTCCTCTTACAAGAGATATTATAAGGAAAGCAGTTACTACCGGCCGTCAGGGAAAAGGTGCCGTCGTCCTCTTCGCTGCTGGTAATGGAAACGAAAACATTGAGAACGATGGCTATTCAAGCAACGATGATGTCATTGCTGTTGCCGCATGCAACGATACCAATAAGCGCTCCGTATATAGCGACTACGGAAAGTCAGTATTCTGTTGCTTTCCAAGCAATGATTTCGAATACCTCGACTTCAACCATCCTGCACCGTTAACAAAAGGAATTTACACAACGGACAGGCGAGGCGCCAAGGGATACAAGAGAACCAACTATACCGACGAGTTTGGTGGCACATCAAGCGCAACGCCCGGCGTAGCAGGAGTAGTCGCCCTGATGATTTCAGCTAATCCCAACCTTACCATTGCGCAGATCAAAAAGATTCTGAAAGACAGTTGCTCGAAGATCGACAAACCCAAAGGTCAGTACGATGCGAAAGGGCACAGCATATTCTATGGGTATGGAAAAATAAATGCCGCCAAAGCCGTGCAAGGCGCAAAAAAATTAAAGAAATGATCTTCCCATCGTATCAGGAGAATTTCATCAGCGGCTTCTCCATTCCCCTTCCGAAGATTTCGAAAAGTATAACACAGATTGCTACGCTGATTGACTCCGACGATGCATCAATAATAGAGTATCCACATTATTGCTGCATTATGCACAAGACGCGGAAACTTGCATTTTACTCTGCCTGTAACATCGATGGCAACTCTGTTGATGATGTCAACCGTTCCGGAGATTTCAAATCAGAAACCAGAATTAATTCCTCCTTCCAAACGGGCGACGAATTTTACGAGGGAAGAAACGACATCTTCGATAAAGGTCACCTTACGAAATACGAGGACGTGATGTGGGGAACGAGCATCTCAGCCGAGCTAAAGAAACTTGGAGATACAACCTTCCGGTTTCCAAACTGCGTACCGCAGCATCAAACCTTCAATCGCGGTATGTGGAGCAGCCTGGAAAAGTACATCCTCGATCAGGAGACGGATAAACTTAATCTTCGGATATGTCTCTTCACGGGTCCGTTGCTTCAACAGAGTGACCCTGTTCTCGTTGAGAAGATCAATGGAAAGTCATACAAGGTTCCAATACTGTTCTGGAAGGTGGTCATCTATAGCCAGGACAACAAGCTTTATGGAGTGGCTTTTATAATGAGTCAGAAGACGTTGGTTAAGCAATCGGGTTTGGTTAAGACCAACAGGGTGATGGAAATTATCACCCGGGCTATGCGCAATATAGATGCTCCTGCCTTCATGGACTACAAACACAATAAACCTTATCAGGCAAGGGTCGAACTGATCCAGCAGCTAACAGGAATTAAGTTCAAATACAAGAATATTATCTTTCCCTATCAGGAGTCCAGGCCCAAAGAGCTGATATTTGAAGAGGTGGATATTATCAAGCCAAGGTCAATGGATGAGATTGATCACGGGCCTGCAAGCAAAGTAAATACACGAAGCAAATATGTTTTTAAGAATATGAAATTGTCATAAGAAAAGACTAGCTACTTAGCCTGTTTTCGTCTGCCACTTTTTGAAGTTCTTCCGTCAACTGTTTCTGCATTTCAGGTCTGCCATGGTATTGTGCGGGCGTGTTTTGAAATGAGGATATTTTAGCAACACCCTGATGATCCGCCGCAACCATCAATTGAATTGCATTCATTGAAGGCTCAATCGTCGACTTACCCGGCTGAATCATTCCTACCTGTGCGTGGAGAAGAAATACATCGTCCGTTAACATCTTTACATCGCGAACGATGGTCACATAGGTAGCCGTTTTATGATCATTGAAAATCTGTGACAGCTGCTTCAGAATCGTTGCCTTACCCGCCATTTCACTGCCATCAAACCCAATACAAATTGAATCATCAGCAAAGCATTCTGAAAATGCAGATGCATCTCTTTTGTTCCAGGCTTCGATTAAGCGCTGATATAGTTGGCGTATTTCCTGAGCATCCATAACTGATAGCATCATAAATATAGTTGCACGAAAACCGTTCCAAATCCTCCAACTAATATAGTGTGTCCCAGCACCAATGAAAATGAGTTTCCAGGCTCCAATATGATTCAAGGATGTAGAGAATTAGCACGTGTTCAAAAAAATGCTCCTACTAGTTCACCATAATCCTTGTGACATGAATTGATTCTCCGTCTCCTATCTGCAAAAGGTAAAGCCCATCAGGAACTTTACTGACATCGATAACAAAGCTGTCCACATTTACTTCAGACATCGACCAAACTATATTGCCAACGACGCTTATTAATGATGCCGACACTCCTTTCCGGTCGACATGAACCACTACGACATCATTTGACGGATTGGGAAATACTCTTAATAACTGGTCTGACTTTTCGATTGAAAGTACTGCCATCGCATCGAAGGTTTGTGCCACGTCAGCTGCAGGCTCATAAATGTTGTTACCTGGTTGAGATGCTTTCACAGTTATATTTCCTGCTCCCGTTATAGTAAGCGTATTTCCAGCTATTGTTGCAGGACCAGACTTGATCGAAAACACTACAGCCAACCCGGAAGTCGATGCCGCCAACAATGAAAAGGGGCTATCACCAACTGACCTATCTCCAATTTGCTCAAAAGTAAGCGACTGAGTTGCCTTTGCCACAAAAAATGATCTCTCAGCGTCGGCGGCCGGTCTATAAACAGCGTTTCCCTGTTGAGACGCCTTTATCGTAACCTTACCACTTCCTGACAGAGTAACTGTCGATCCGGAGATTGTCGCTGATCCTTCGACGACCGTCAGTGAAACCGGAAGTCCGGTGTAACTCATGGCGCTAATGGAGAACGGATCATCTGTAGCAACCTTATCAGAGATTGGATCAAACTTGATAAACGCAGGATCAAATGACCATACCTGCCTGCCATGGGTTCCGTCATCGGCTGTGAAGAATAGAAGGTTTTCAGTTGCTATCAGGTCTGACGGCATAGATCCATATTGAGAAGGATTTATGTCTTCCACCATATATGTACCATCGAAGGTTCCATCGCTCCTCCACAATTCTGTTCCGTGAACACCATCTTCGGCATAGAAATAAACGATCCCCTTTAGCTCTTGGAAGCGGGCACCTCCTGATCGTGATGATGCCGGCCCGGGAAAAATATCTCTAACCATTTGAGTGCCATCTGCCGTCCCGTCGCTTTTCCAAAGCTCTCTTCCGTGCTCACTGTCTTCACCCTGAAAGTAAAACATATCTCCAACGACGCACATCCCAATTAACATGGTTAAGGAAGCTGATCCGGGAGCGATAAGTTTTAACATGGACGTTCCCCCGTCCGTTCCATCACTTCTCCATAGGGCAGGACCATTTATGCCATCGCTTATCATTAAGTAAACAACTCCATTGACTGCACCAAAGAGACTATTAGGAAACTGTCCACCTGCACCTTTATAAATATCCTTGACCAGTACTGTTCCAACAGTCGTTCCATCGCTTTTCCATAACTGACAACTATTATTCGCGTCGACTGTCGCAAAATAAAGAATGCCATTGTTATTGACCATCCCGGAAATTGATCGACCTGTGCCCGAAGGATTGATGTTTTTTATCGCGAACGTTCCACCGGATGTACCATCACTTCTGTACAATAAATAGTCATCGAAAAAATAAAACAAGTTCCCTACCGCCAGCGTTTCTCGTGGTGCAAAAAAGATCATATCGTTAAATGGCTTAACTAATTTGGTACCTGCCTCAGTCCCATCGCTTTTCCAGAGCCCTCCACCAGTACCATCATTTGCCATGAAATAAACGTTCTCTTGCAATTGAGGCATTGGATGGAACAAGTAAGGTTCTAAGCCATTGGAAGATCCAACGCGGATATCCTTTACCATTTTGCTCCCTTCACTAGTGCCATCGCTTACCCATAGCTCGTTACCATGCATACCGTCATTAATCGAGAAGAAAATTTTACCAGATGTAGCAGTAGTAGAGCCTCCGGGTAAATCGAATGATACCGATCCGGGAGCAATATCTTTCGTGAGTGTTGTCCCTTCGGGCCTCCCATTGCTTTTCCACAGCTCATATTTTTTGTCGCCCGGACTGACAAATAAAATATTGTCTTTCTGCAACTGCATCAGACCATCAGGAGAATAGAAGGGGTTGTTGCTCAAGTCATGCACCATAAATGTTCCATCGCTAGACCCGTCACTACGCCACAATTCAAAACCATGAATGCCATCGTCAGCAGTACACAATAGCAAACCGTTCACTGTCGAAAAATCCATGGGAGATGAACCTGCATTGGGATTTATTTCGCGCACAACAACAGTTCCATCTGCCGTTCCATCCGAAATCCATAGCTCAGTGTTTGAGGTGCTACCTGTACCTTCGCCTGCTGCGCTAAAGAAAAGAGTGTTGCCTACTGCAATAAGATTAGAGATAGAAGGATCGCTCGATGCATTAATGTTCTTTACCATCATCGTTCCTGCACTTGTGCCATCACTTCTCCACAGCTGCGGAATATTCATGTCGCTTGCTGCGAAATAAAAGTAATCCCCAACAGCAACCATACCCTCGTTATTCTTGATGCCGGAAAACGATGAACCAGTGCCTGCGCTGATGTCCTTGACCATTACAGTACCGGCCGTCGTGCCATCAGTCTTCCACAATTCAATGCCATTGCCATCACGTGCAGAGAAATAAAGAGTACCATTAAAATTTATAAATCGCCCCGGCATGCTGCTTCCACTCGTCCAAATATCTTTAACCATTACAGTACCGGATTCTGTACCATCCGTTTTCCACAGCTCTTGTCCTGCACCAGCGACATTAGCGGAAAAATATAAGGTTGTATTAACTGCTATAAAGCTGCCGAAAGTGGTAGATAATATCCCCGGAGCAAGGTCGCGCACTAATACCGTTCCCTCGTCAGTCCCGTCACTTTTCCAGAGTTCTTGCCCATGCATTCCATCATCGGCAAGAAAAAAAACAATGTTGCCTACTCCAATTAGGGTTGAAGTTGCAAAGGTCATTGAACTACCTGAACCCGATCGGACATCCTTGATCATCGACGTGCCAGTAGCAGTTCCGTCACTTTTCCAAAGTTCTCGTCCGGTTTCCGGAGTAACGGCAGAAAAATAAACTGTACCGCCTGCATTTACCATATTCGTCGGCATGGATGAAACTATGCCGGGACTAATGTCTTTGATTAATTGCGTACCCTCTGCAGTTCCGTCAGATCTCCAGAGTTCTTGTCCATTCGAGGTACCGGTTGCATTGAAAATGATGTAATCGTTGAGTCGAGTTATAAATTCCGGGCGACTGTTGCTTAGTCCTGGATTAATATCTTTAACGAGCATTGTTCCTTCAGTTGTACCGTCACTCTTAAATAACTCATCGCCGAGGCTGGAACTGTGCGAGCGAAAATAAACAGAGCCTTTTAAGGCAACGCCGGCAAACGGTTCAGAACCCTCATTGCTTGTACCGTTATAATCAAAACTTGTCAATGGTCTTATTTGCGCAGATAGTGAAGTCGCAAAAAAGATACAAGAGGCATATAGGCACCCAGTGGTGAAAGATCGATGGTTAATGAAAACGAACATAGGTCAAAGAATAATGAGAAGTAATTCCGGATTCAGCTATAACTTTTTTTGTATCGCACCGATTAAATCTGTGCGAAGCGTGTTCTGCGAAGCTCCGGAACGAGAGAGGCGGCGAAATACTTCATCCAACAGGCCAAGACCCCAAGTGCGGTCTTGGGTCCAAGATATTGCAAACGACGCAAAATTAAAATCAATTTGACCAGAATCACCCTGCTAATTGTCGCTATCGGCCCCTCAATTACGGTAAGGTGGTCCTTACCTTTCCCACGGTTTAAAACATCATAAGCTATGATCATCGTACATGATATTTTCGTTTGCAAGCCCGGCAACGCCTCGAAGCTTGCAAAGCTGTGTAAGGAACACATGAGCAGCCAGAAAGAATTCGTCAACATAATGACAGACATGACTGGTCAATTCAATCGCGTCATCATCGTAACAAAATACGAGAACCTCACTGGTTATGAAAAAAGCTGGGAGTCGATGAGCGAAGAAGAAATGAAGAAAATGCAGGAGGCTATGAAAGGATACACCGAAATGTATCTGACAGGCTCAAGAGAAATATATAGAGTTTGGTAGCTCCGGCATTCATTTAAAGAAAGGCGAATCTCCCTGGGATTCGTCTTTTCTTCCCACATGGCTGAACCGATTACTGCCCGGCTTTAACACTTGCCAGTACTTCCCCCGCGTCCTTCCTTCCAAGACTCATCGCCTTATTCAAATCGGAGATCGCCTTGCCTGATTTACCTGCATGGGCATGTAGTTTCCCGCGCTCCAAAAAAGCTAGGGCGTTTTTCTTATCAACGTCAATGGCCTCACTAAGGATTTCAATCGCCTCATCATATTTCTTCGCACGGCTCCTGGTAATTCCCTTCACCGTAAGCAAATAAGAGTAGCTTGCTTTTGCGTTGACATTTCTGTTCGTAACCGCGTGATCAATCTCGCTGCTAACCTGGTCCCACTTACCCATGTTAATTAACAGTTTGATCTTGTGCGCATAGACATCCGTTATCCAGGGCGCCTTCTTTGTTATTGTATTAAGCGACCTGATCACCTTTAGAGTATCACCTCCTGCGACCAGCACGGAGTCAACGTATTGAGAAAGCTTCACCGCATCTATAGCATCAGACCTGTCTGCATTTACATAATCCACCGAACCAAGCAGGACATCATTCAATCGTACATACATTAATCCGCGATAGGCCATCACTTCCAGATTAGTGCTGTCAATCTTCAGGTATTGATCGAAGTCAGAGAAAGCCTCCGCAAAGTGATCACCCTTCAGATAGGACACGCCGCGGGCACTAAGTGCGATCAACATCTTCGGCCGATATTTCAACACAGTTGTAAAGTCGGCAACCGACTTGTCCCACATTTTCATTTCCTGATAGTAAATGCCTCGCTTCTTGTAAGCGTCAACGATATCTTTGTCGAGCTGCAATGCCCTGTTGTAGTATTCAAATGCTTTACCATGCTTCGATGTGTGCTCCATAGCAATGGCCTTGAAGTACACACACAACGGCTCAGAATCTGCGATACTCAACGCATCGATAACATTCACGCATTCCTCAGCTCTCCCTGACACGAGAAGGCAGTATGCCTTCTTAAGAGCCGTACCCTGCTCATCGGGCAATCCATAGATGCGGGATACCGTGTATGCCCCAAGATTTTGAATGTCTATCTTCTTGTCTGTCCACGTTTGCCTTCCCGTATATTCGTTATCATCGGACGCGGTTGATTCAACCAGTCGCTGAAAATCAGTGAAAGCACGATCGAAATCATCGAGATCACAGTAGACAATACCGCGGAGATAACGGCCTACAAGCATATTTGGATTTCTGATAAGCAGGTTGCTGAAGTCCCGTATTGCCAGCTCCTTATTATCTATTGTTCTTGCGAGACCACGTAATAACAATGCATTGGCGTTCAACGAATCACGTCGCAGCACTTTATTGAGATAGGGAAAAACATTATTGAGGTTCTTCTTTGAGCTGAGCATGGCAAGTCGCACCAGCGCATCATACATCGTAGAGTCCTTTCCAATACATTCACGATAGCTATTCATAGCGGCCTTGTCCATACCCCGAAGCATGTAGTTGTTAGCCTTCAGATAAAGCGCGTATGCATTGTTGTTAGTCGCTTTGATCGCTTTGTTATAGTAGCGATCCGACTCATCAAGGTCATGTTGAATTACTGCAATTTTGCCCAATTCAATCTGGCTAAAATATTTCTCTTTATTACCGTCGATAAGAAGCTTGAAATCCTTTTTCGCTTCGTCAAAATTCTCAAGGTTCTTATTAGCTATGCCACGATAGTAATAAACCTCCCAAAAGCCACCATCTTCTTCTATTGCTGAATTGAAATTTGTGATTGCACGTTGCTCATTTTCCTCAGCGAGATCATTTAGTCCTTCGTTAAAAGTCGCTTGTGCACGACCTTTCATTTTCCAGTCTATAGTAATATCGTGATGCGTATAGAGTTCGTTCGAAGAACTCAGAATAGCATCCACAGCAGTGGAGACGGGCGAGTTCTGGCTAGTTGCCGGAATTATAGAAATAACAAGCAGGAGTACGGCCAGAAGAAAACGGAACGATGATCTTGCACTCATAGCTATCGGATTTGTGATACGAAGCTCAAGTTAAATATCGGGACACCGGAGCATGTAACCGAAGACAAATGTCGTGCGTTGCGAAGATCAATATCATCTCCACAATCTCATACTGCTTATTTGAGGCGTTTCAGGCTTTTTCCGCAAATGGGACAACTTGCGGTCGGAAAAATTTAAGGTTCGCAATGTCCCTTGTGCGATTGAACTGGTCAGTGAAAAATCAATGAACCTGAAAGAGAGATAAATGCTACTCTCAGTTGCTAATGCTGCGCTTTGTCAATTGCATCTATAATCCTCTTCGACTTTACAATACAGGTGTCATAGCGACCTATGATCTCGTCCGTAAAATACAACGTGCGGCAAATGTTCCTCGCTTCGTCTGTTGCCATGATGGTGCTTAGATTATAAGTTGATTCGGACTCCTGCTTCATGTTTTTCGTAAGGTAATCAACAAGCTTTCCCTTGCGTTCGGAGAAGAAAGCGGTACTCGATACCAGCGCTCTGATGTCTTCCTGATAAAGATCCATGATGTCATTCTGCAACTCCTTGTCTTCAATATCGCCTACTTTGCCCGACGATTTGAATCCCTCGAATCTACCGTCATTAGGTACGAATCCAACTTCATTGAAGTACCAGTTGTAATAGAATTTCAGACTGTCTGCCAATGGTTTCTCATGGAAAGCAACGCCATTTATATACGCAAATGCCTTTTTCATTCTTGTGTAGCCTTTTCGGTCAGCCTCGAGCTCAACGATGTCACGCTGCAGGTCAGTCTTTAATCCTGCCAGAAATTCCGATACGTCGTGCTGCTTGTGCCTTTTTTCACTAAGATCGTGAAACCAAATGGTAATCGTGACAGCGAATACTATAATGACAATTTCAATCAAGAATTCCTTCACCTTGTGCCACCACGACAGCTCCTCGTTCTTCAAGATATTATGTATTTTTTTGGTGTGTTTGACTACTTCCAGTTCAGCCATATGGCGGGTCTGTTATTGAAATCCATTCCTGCAAAAGTGTGCTTTTTTTCGGAATTACGAGTGGTGGTACCGTTGCAATTACTTTCAGCTTTCGAAGTTCAAACACTACTTGTCCTTCCGTAAACCCAGAAACGATGGATGCCTCACATGGCCATCATCCGTCATTTCAGCATATTGAACCTGCGCGGAATACTTAGGTTTTGTCCAGTGAAAACCCTTTTCCTTTTTAACTGGAACATCCAGAGGGCAATCGTCAGTTTCCAAAGGACGAAGCTTCGTATGAAGGCTCTTTAGCAACTCATGTGTAAATCCGGTGCCCACTTCGCCGGCAAATATCAGTTGATCGTTCACCTCGTGCGCGAGGAGCAGCGCTCCAAAATACTGTCGGCTCGCCTTCGGATCAGTCCATCCAACAATTTTGAAATCATCGACATTTACGTTCTTGATCTTCAACCAATCTTTAGAGCGTTTGTCAGGCGAATATCTGCTGTCTGATTTCTTCGCTATTATTCCTTCAAGGTTGATCTTCCGTGCCTGTTCAAAAAGCGCGATCCCCTCGCCTTCAATGTGATCGCAGTACCTGATAATCTCGTTCTCCGGAAGTATATCTTTCAGGATCTCTTTACGTTCTATAAGCTTTAGTCTGGTGAGGTCTTCTCCCTTGTACTGGATGCAATCGAAAACGATAAACTGTATTGGAAGATTTTGTGTGCTCTTATAGTTTTGAATCGCCTGAAAGGAAGGCAAGCCATCTCTGAACACCACTACCTCGCCGTCGAGCACAGCATCGAACTTTAACTTTATCAGTTCGTTGTAAATCTTTGGATATGCCTTTGTATACGATAGCCCATTCCTCGAATAGAACCGCGTGTCTTTTCCTTTCAGCTCGGCAACAGCGCGATACCCATCCCATTTTATTTCGAAAAGCCAGTTCGGATCATCGAAGGCGGGCTTATCACTTAATCTGGCACTCATGGGCGATATGAATTTCGAGAGCTTAATACCACCCTCGATCTTGACATACTTCATTGTTCTGCAAATTGAAATTCAGAGCTCAGAATCGGACGACCGCGAATTGATTACCCAATATAGGATCTACATGTCAAAGTCGAAAAAATAAGCTTTGCCGGACTTGTCGTCATACCAGTAATACTTGAAGTGGCCGTGACCATCAGTCCAGGCGAGCTTTTGCAGACTTGCAATATGGTTTTTATCCCACCAATCGAAGTCATGCTGCATGCCAAATCCGTTATCCATGTTGGCGGTATCAATTTGCAGCACATTAAACTTTATTATCGCTGCCGATGTAACCGCATTGCAATCAAACGCAAACATGTAGTCCTGATCGATTCCTATGGCATCATCGAAACAATAGAGGTTCTTAACGTCTGGGCTAGGCTCGATCTTCAGAAAATCACGAAAGCGTTTCCTATTGTTTTCGGTATCCGGAGTGTAAGCATCAAAGGTTGGAAATACTTTTTCTACCTGCCGGGCAGCCTTGTTCTTTATTCTGTCGGATAATCCGTCGGCCTTTTGCTTCATCCTGTCGCATGAAGTTACCAGGAGCGCACACATCAGGTATAGTATCGTAGAACTGAAGGCTGTAGAAATAACACCTCTTAACATCAATTGGACTGTTTCATTGATCTGAAACGCTGTTCACAACTATTAGTTGCCAAGATGCGACTCAGTTCCCCCTTGTCAATTCAAAAACAAATTGTCGGTAAACTGAATCTCCTTCGAGGTCACAATCATAACGAACAGCGCAGTCAGTCCAACGCCTATAATGTAAGCCTCCCAGAAACTTCCCGATTTCAAAAAGCGGCTACCATCCGTCTTCACCATTCGATCTTTGATCATGGCAACCAGCAGCAGCGCGAGAATAAGCAGGTACGACATGAATATGAATATCATAACTAAGACATTTTTATCGAGGCACTAGCAAAGTCTGTGTCAGTCGAAAATGGGCTGATTTAAAGTACTCCCTCAAACCTTTGTTCAATCAGTGTGGAGTTTCGGCCTCAGGAATTGAGGTGAGGACGCAACTTTCGCATCTTCGCAAACGGACAGTCACCGCTGTCGTGTGCCTTAACATATAATGGATTGCCTACGATGTATTCCTCGCCTCATTGATAGGTAACATCCCCAGCTACCTTTTCAATAATCCGCTTTCTTTTATTCTTCTGTTTCGGTTAACTTTAGATTGGCCCCAACCAGGCACCCCAACTGATGCGCTACTCTTTGCTGCTTCTCGTCATCGTTACCTTAATTGGCAGCAAGTGTCTTGCACAATCGCATCACTATCAGTTCGGCCGTATTGACATTGCCAAAGGACTTTCACATCAAACCGTAAACGACATTCTCAAAGACAGCACTGGTTACCTGTGGTTTGCTACCGCCTCCGGGCTCAATCGATATGATGGCTATTCAATTAAAGTATTTCGGACTATCCCCGGCGATTCAACTTCACTTGGTGCAAATGAAATAAACAGAATATGCGAGGGCCCCAATGGCATGCTGTGGTTGTTTTCTCACGCCGGCAACAACGTATATAACCCAAAAACCGAAACTTTTATCAGGAACACAAACCAGATGCTCACCGAAATGAACATCGCTACCGGCCTGATTACGTTCATCAAGAAAGACAGGGCCGGAAACTTCTGGTTCATTCACTACAACCAGGGCCTCTACTGTTATAAGCCTGCCACGAAAGAAACGTTCCGCCTGGTGCCCAAGGAAGGTGATAATGGAAGCATCTCCTCCCTGAAGATGTCAGCGTTGGAGGAAGATTCAAACGGCCACATGTGGCTTGTTCATCAGAATGGTACCTTCGAAAAGATCGATCCGCTTACCATGCGTGTAGTTTATCGCAATGTCGAATTGCGCGAACGCTTCGGGAATCAACTCTTTGATTACATTCTGATGATCGACGCCGACAACGATCTGTGGATGGCCAGTGATCGGAACTTCGGATGCTTTCAATTTGAAGTAGCAGAAAATAGACTCACAAACTTTAATCGCTCCTCAGCAACAAAGCTAACATCTAACATTGTTAAGAAAGTTGTCCAGGATAATGAAGGAAAAATATGGATCGGTACAGAGAATGGCGGAGTAAATGTGATTGATAAAAATGACCACTCCATCATCACACTCCTTAACGATGAAGAGGACAATCGTTCATTAAGTGAAAATAGCATTCATTCGATGCTAAAAGACCGCGATGGCATCATCTGGCTTGGTACTTACAAAAGCGGGATCTCATTTTACCATCCCGATATCTTCCGGTTTCAGATGTATAAATATCAGCGCTCGAAGTCCAATGGTCTACCCTTCAGAGACATCAACGCGCTCGCTGGCGATGCACTGGGCAACCTATGGATCGGTACAAATGGAGGAGGCCTTATCTACTTCGATCGTGCAAAGAATTCGTACCGGCAATATCTCCACGATCCATCGAATCCGCATTCACTGAGCAATAATGTAGTTGTGAGTCTCCTCCTTGATCACGAGAACATGCTATGGATTGGTACGTACTATGGTGGGCTAAACCGGTTCGACGGAAAACAATTTCATCATTATCTGCACGATGCCTCAAATCCCAAAACTCCAGGCGATGACAATGCATGGACGATCATGGAGGATTCAGAACGCAATCTATGGTTAGGCACACTTAAGGCTGGTGTCGACGTATATGATCGAAAGCGAAATGAATTCTATCACTATAAAAACGGAGAGCCGAATTCCATCCATACTTCATATGTTCCTGCAATCGCCGAAGACACGAACGGCAACATCTGGATGGGTACCGGCTATGGCGTAGAAATGCTCGACAGGCAGTCAGGCCGATTTATTCACTATCTGAATGCTCCGAAAGATTCAACGTCAATCAGTGATAACGGCACTACTTCGATCATTCAGGACCACCGTGGATTGATTTGGATCGGCACTCATAGCGGACTGAATTTATACAATCCCAAGACGCGATCTTTCCGCGTGTACCGTGAAGAAGATGGCCTTGGCAGCAATTACATTTTGTCGCTCATCGAAGACAATGACCACAACATCTGGATAGGAACGCCACAAGGATTATCCAAACTGATGATAAAAGAATCCTCAGGCCCTCAATCGCCGGAGAAACAAGCTGAATTCTCGTTCACGAATTATGGTGAATCGGACGGCCTTTGGGGGAGTGCATTCCATGAGAATGCCGCTGTTAAACTGCTTACTGGCGAACTTGCATTCGGAGGATTGCAGGGCTTTATCATTTTCCAGCCCAACGGCATCACTGAAGACAAAACAGTATCGAATGTTGTCTTCACCGATTTCCAACTATTCAACCGAAGCGTTAAGATTGGCGAAAGCAGGAAGGGTGATGTGGTTCTCCCTGCGGCGATGCCCTATCTGAAAGAGATCATCCTAAAGCCGTACAACAACATCTTTTCAATTGGCTTTACAGCGCTTGACTTCTTCCATCCCGAGAAAACGAAATACAGGTACAAGCTGGATGGATTCAACAAGGAATGGCTCACAACGGAAGGCTCTCAACGTAGCATAACGTTTACCAACCTCGATCCGGGCGACTATAGTTTTCAGGTTCTCGCTTCCAATAGTGATGGTGGCTGGACTGCCGAGCCAGCAACTATTCACATACGCGTGCTGCCCCCGTTCTGGAAATCCAACACTGCCCTTGTGCTCTACTTTGTTTTCATCATGGGCAGTTTGTTACTAGTTAGATGGCTGACGCTTTCACGACTTAAAATGAACTTCCGGATTCATCATGAAAAGCTGGAGGCGCAACGCATGCATGAGCTCGATACCATGAAGATCAAGTTTTTTACCAACGTCAGCCATGAGTTCAGAACACCACTAACATTAATCATAACACCACTTGAAAAGCTCATTGCAAAATCATCCGGCGACGATGTGGCACAATTGCAGGTAATTAACCGCAATGCACGCAGGCTGCTGAATCTTGTAAATCAGTTGTTGGATTTCAGAAAAGTGGAAGTTCAGGAAGTAAAATTGAACACTTCCGAAGGAGACATCGTTGGTTTTATCAAATACCTTGTCTATTCATTCTCCGACCTGTCGGAGAAAAAGAACATCCATTTGTCATTCACCACCACAGTGCCTCAGCTTGAAACGTTTTTTGATCAGGATAAGGTGGAAAAGATTCTGTTCAACCTGCTGTCGAATGCATTCAAGTTTACTTCAGAAGGCGGCAACGTGAAGGTTGAACTGTCTCTGAAGGAAAAGGACGGCGACAACTTTCTTTTAGTTAAGGTGATCGATACGGGTATTGGTATTCCCGCAGATAAACATCAAAAAATATTTGAGCGCTTCTACCAGAACGATCTGCCTGAAAACCTTGTCAACCAGGGCAGCGGCATCGGTCTTTCGATCACCGCGGAATTCGTCAAGGTGCACGGCGGATCAATTGAAGTTGAAAGTGAGCCTGGCAAGGGAAGCTGCTTTACCGTTTCTCTTCCGATTACTCGTCTTGAGTCTGAAACCGTTATGAACTATGTACGCAACGGTGAGGAGGATGCCGAACTCTCCGAAGCACCGGAGCAGTCGGGCAAGCCCGTCATTCTTCTCGTAGAAGACAATGAAGACTTCAGATACTATTTAAAAGACAACCTGAAGTCGCACTACACAATTCTTGAAGCAGCTAACGGTAAGGCTGGGGTTCAAAAGGCTCAGGCAGTTGTTCCCGACCTGATCGTCAGCGACATCATGATGCCCGAGGTTCACGGAATCGACCTTTGCAAGAAGATCAGGAGTGATGTTCGCACGTCGCATATTCCTGTGATCCTTCTTACGGCGCGCGCGGCAGAAGAGCAAAAGATCGAAGGCTTTGAAGCAGGCGCCAACGATTATATCACCAAGCCATTTAGCTTCGAGATACTTCAGTCAAGGATCAAAAACCTGTTGTCTCAACGCGAAGCATCTCAAAAGCAATTTCAAAAGCATTTTGATGTGAAGGCCAGCAACATCGAAGTGACTTCACTGGATGAAAAGTTAATAAAGAGAGCAATTGAGGTTGTGGAACAAAATATAATGGAGCCCGACTTCTCAATCGAGAACCTCAGCCAGGAGCTGGGCATGAGCCGCGTCTACTTATATAAGAAGCTGGTATCGCTTACCGGCAAGTCACCATTGGATTTTGTAAAGTCTATACGCCTGCAGCAGGCCGCTCAGTTACTGGAAAAAAGTGACCTAAACGTTTCGGAAGTAGCCTATCGCGTAGGATTCAGCAATCCAAAATATTTCGCGAAGTGCTTCAAGGAAGAGTACAAAGTGTTGCCCTCTGCTTACGCCACATCTCAACAATCAGAAAAGAAATGAGCTGTTCTAGTCGAGCTACTGATGCAAATACCAGGCATCCACATTTAAGATCTGGGAAAGTAAAGGCGCAGTCTCCCGTCCCTCGGAATTAACCAACCTCTACGCACGAGCCGTCCAAACAACCAAAGCAAACGTGCTGAGCTTTCAAAATCAACGCGCCTCCCGAAAACTCTAAAACTCCCATTCCTCCCGATCCTGCATTTATTCGTGGCGACATACGCATAGCCTACAACGGACTGGACCGGACGTCCACAGTTAGTTGAAATAGAAAGAATGGCAATAGCTCTGTCAGAGAGCCACAAATTGTCATTGCGCTACAACCTCACCAGCTGATCAGGAACGCAATGAATACGGCGATCAACAAATAGACGACCATTTCTATAATCAATACGAGTCGGTTCTTTTTCTTCAGGTCATCCATGAATGCGCCGGATTTGCGATGGCACTAATCTACATGCGCATTCAATCATCGAGGGGCAACAAATCGTTATGATATGGGTGTGATTTGTTAGTAACGGCTTCAATACCCGAAAAAAATGAAAGAATCCGCCGCGTTCCGGGTCGTCTTGGATCCAACGGCACCACTATGCTCCTGAAGAAATATTACCCCTCCCTACGACTCAATTCACGATACCTGTTAATAGCGCCATTTGAAGGGTACGCAAATTGGAGAAATGTTCCGGGCAAAAGACAGCCGACATTAGAATTGTAGGCAGTAAGGAAAAACACGGACGCATCAGCAATCTCCATCAGATTCTTGTGTATTTGCTCCTGCAACATCCTGTTCATCAGATCACTTAGCCTCAAATTGACCCAACTCTTTGCAATCGATTGTTAACAATTGAACCCCTCATCGTTAACAATTTTTGGCCCGCAGTTAACAATTCCGGGAGCACTCCTGAAGAATCGAGTACCTCCGTCGGCTCGCCATCGGCCTAATTTACGCAATCGATCCCACAGCCGATTTCAGGACTAGCCCCAAAGCCTGTTCGATTGACGCCAGCCAGATCAAAACGACATTCCCAAACAGGAAACACTCAATTACGGAACTCACTAACCATCCAATTAACCATCAATTCTATGATCAAAAAACTCTACAGTAGCATGTTCGCAACTGTGGCGCTATTGCTCCTTCTCTGCTGCAACCTCTATGCACAGGAACGGGTGATAACCGGCACGGTTAAGGACAAGTCCGGGCAACCGGTCATCGGTACCAACATTTTAAGAAAGGGTACTGCCACAGGAACAACGACAGACACCAATGGCAAGTTTGCCATCTCAGCAAGCGACAACGACGTGCTGGTGTTTACATTCATCGGCTATGCCGCCCAGGAAGTAAAGGTCGGCACGCAAACAGCAATCTCTGTTGCCCTTGAAGAAGACGTAGCTCAGCTGAGTGAAGTAGTCGTTGTCGGATACGGCACGCAGAAGAAAAGCGACCTTACAGGCGCTATATCATCTCTCGCCGGTGACGTACTGAGAGAGTCAGTAACAGCGAGCGTAGACCAGGCGTTGCTTGGCCGCGTTTCCGGTGTCCAGGTAACTCAAAACTCTGGTCAGCCAGGTGGCGCCGTCTCTATCCGAGTGCGGGGCACAACTTCACTGACACAAAGCAGTGAGCCTCTCTATGTGATCGACGGCATTCAGGTTGGTGGAAATGCACAGGGTATCTCCGGCTTCGACTGGCAAGGTGGTGCCGGAGGACAACAGGCCGCTGCATCAAACCCGCTTGCATCGATAAACCCTAATGACATTCAAAGCATCGAAGTATTGAAGGACGCTTCTGCAACTGCTATCTACGGCTCGCGTGCTGCCAACGGCGTCGTGATCATCACAACCAAACGCGGAAGAAAAGGCAACTCCACCGTGAGTTACAATGGCTACTACGCACTGCAGGAAGTGTACAAGACTTTCGATATGATGGACCTTCCGACTTATGCCTCCTATAATAATGAGGTAGCCCAGGAAGTATCGACGATTGTCTCCAATCCCAACTTCGCAGATCCAAGCTTGTTAGGTCGCGGTACTGATTGGCAGGACGCCGTCTTTCAGGTTGCACCTATGCAGAGTCATACAATCACCGCCTCGGGTGGAAGCGACGGTACTCAATATATGGTATCAGGTGGTTACTTCGGACAGGATGGTGTGATCATAGGATCCAACTTCGATCGCTTTAACGTACGCACGAACATCGACAGCCGCGTGCGCGAGGGAATCAATGTAGGAGCCAGTATCGCTCTGTCCAGAAAAGATGAAAAGATCACACTCAATGATGGTGGTGATGGTGTGATCTCGCAGGCCGCACAGATGGGACCTCAAATCCCGGTTAAAAACTTTGATGGAACATACGCAGGACCAACTCAGCAAAACGGCTCTGCTCAGATCAGCTCTAACCCGGTAGCCCTGGCGTTACTGCGAAACAATACCGTGCTCAACAATCGAATCATGAGCAACCTGTTCGCAGACGTGCAGATCATCAAAGGACTTAAGTTCAGAACAGAGTTTGCCGTCGACTACAGCAACACGCTCAACAAAGCATTCCTTCCTACCTATAAATGGGGAACGCTTGTTAACAACACCAGCCAGTTTGCACAGCGTTCTGATCAAAGCTTCTTCTGGTTGTGGAAGAACTACCTGACTTATAATAAAACATTTGGTGCACACGACCTCACTTTGCTCGCAGGTACCGAAGCACAAAAGGGAACCTGGGAAAGCTTCACGGCCTACAAGATCAACCTGCCTAATGACATCCAGGTGATGAACCAGGGCCAGATCTCCAACATCCCTAATACAGGCGCATCCGTATGGAACTCACTGGCATCATTATATGCACGCGCCAACTATGGATATAAGGACAAATACTTATTGACAGCAACTGTACGCAGAGACGGATCATCCCGCTTCGGTCCAAACAACCGCTGGGGTGTGTTCCCTTCCGTATCCGGTGCGTGGAGAATATCCAATGAAGAATTCTTCCCTTCGAATGCAGAAGTATTAACGAGCCTGAAGTTAAGAGTTGGATGGGGTCAGGTGGGTAACCAGGAGATCAGGAACTATGCCTTCGGTTCTGCACTGAACAGCCTGAATTCATACTTCGGTCCTGCAGTCATCAACAGCGCTTACTCTAACCCCGATGTGCAATGGGAGTCCACTTCGATGACTAACGTCGGTGTCGATCTCGAAATGTTTAATGGTCGCCTCGATCTGTCGGTTGAAGCATACAACAAAATCACCGATAACCTCCTCCTTCAGGTAAACCTGCCCGCGACCTTTGGTGAACAGGTCGCCGGCCCTCAGGCAAACGTCGGTAGCATGAAGAACAAAGGCATTGAAGCAACATTGAACACAATCAATATTGACAAAGGAAACTTCAAATGGACAACCAACGCCAACATCTCTATTAACCGGAATATGGTTACAGACATGGGTGGCTACCCGATCTTCAATGCACTCTATTGGTATACCGGCTTCCAGACGGCCACAATGACCAATGCAGGTTATCCTGTAGGACAATTCTATGGATATGTGATGGACGGAATCTTCACAACGAAGGAAGAGATCCAGAATCACGCCGTACAAATTCCTAGTGACGAAGACCCGACCAAGAACAAGATTGAAAGAACAACCGGCGTGTGGTTAGGTGACATCAAATGGAAGGACCTCAATGGCGATGGCAAGATCACCAATGAAGATCAGAAAGTGATTGGTAACCCAAATCCCGACTTCACTTTCGGTTTCAATAACTCCTTCTCTTACGGACCTGTTTCCCTTGATGTGTTCCTCATCGGTTCCGTGGGTGGCGACATCCTGAACTACTCACGCGCACGAAACGAACAAATGCTCAGCAACTTCGACAATCAGTCGCTCACGGTACAAAACAGAGCACGCACTCAGCTCAAAGAAGGCGGTACAGACATCAACAATATTGATGATGTAGAACTCATCAACCCTGAGACCAACATGCCGCGCTTCGACAATGGCGGTGAAAACTTCAACCACTATATGTCTACACGCTGGCTGGAAGACGGAACGTATGTAAGAGTTCAAAACCTGAGACTCGCCTACTCGCTTCCCTCGTCACTCATAAGCAAAGCGAAGATCTCAAGACTGCAGTTGTACGCCAACATCCAGAACCTGGCAACTTTCACGAACTATTCAGGTTTGGATCCGCAGGTCGGCGCATTTAACCAGAGTCCGTTGCAGCAAAACATCGACATGGGACGCTATCCCCTGCCGCGTGTATACACGTTTGGTGTGAATCTCGATTTCTAAACGACTAGCCGAAGACTATTTATGAAAAGATATATAAAGTATTTTCTCGCAACTGCGCTCACAGTTTCATTGAGCGCTTGCAAGGATGAATTTCTGGAATATGTACCCCAGGACCAGGCAACGGTCGATGGATGGTATCGCAACGAAAAGGAGATCCGTCAGGCTACAGCATCACTGTACGGCCGTCCATGGTTTGGTTTCAATGATGAATTCAACTGGCTCGCAGGCGATCTTATGGCTGGTGATATGCACCACAACTGGGACCAGGAAGGTCAGTTCTTCTACATGTCATTCAATGAGAACAATTCTTACATTGGTGATGGCTGGCAGGGCTTGTACGACGTAATCTCTTACGCCAACCTGATCATCGACGACATGCCGGTGATTGCAGGTCGCTATGGCGTAAGTGAATCAACTATCAATGCCGGACTTGCTGAGGCACGCTTCATGAGAGGTGTAGCCTATTTCCTTTTGACTGAATACTGGGGTGAAGCACCTATTATCGAAAAGCCAGCTTCCAAGATCGCTTCCGGCGATCTGCAACTTCCCAAGAACACAACGGCCAGTCTATACGAGTTTGTTCGGCGCGATCTGGCATTTGCCGCAGACAACCTTCCCTCAACTGACGAAGCAGGTCGTGTCACGTCATGGGCTGCAAAGGGCATGCTTGCTAAGCTTCATGTCACCCTTGGCCAACGAAGCGTGGGTGGTTCCCCTGTCGGTTCCGCCGCAGATTTCACAACAGCTGCCAATTACGCTGCCGATGTAATCAACAATAGCGGCCTCACACTCTTCGCCAATTACGAAGACATGTTCAAGATTGAAAATGAACACAATCCTGAAATACTCTTCGCTCTTCAGTGGATTAATGGTGGTTATGGTTATGGCAACAGCCGCCAGGCACGCTTTGCACGTAGCAGTCGTCAAACCGGCGATTCCCAGGCATGGGGCGGTGGAAAGTGTATGACACAAAGTTTCCTCAGCACCTTCCAGGAGAATGCAGGAACGGCGGTCGACAAAAGAAGAAGAGGTATTTTCATGCAGACCGGCGATACTTATAACTATATCGCTACTGCCGATGGCGGATACAAGTATGAGATAGTCTCACGCGATGAAAAGGGAGTTCAACTCGAAGGAGCTACACCTACGCTCAACAGCCTTAAGAAATATGTAGTAGGCAGCGCAGCAGATCACGGATATGTAATCTCCAACCAGGATTCTCCCCTGGACAATTACATGCTGCGGTTGTCGGATGTTTACCTGTTGTACACTGAAGCACTCATGGGCGCATCCAACACACTGGCTAGTGGTCCAGGTCTCGATTCTTACAACGCAGTAAGAGATCGCGC
The DNA here is from genome assembly GCF_037203685.1 of Chryseolinea sp. T2. Lineage (NCBI taxonomy): Bacteria > Pseudomonadati > Bacteroidota > Cytophagia > Cytophagales > Fulvivirgaceae > Chryseolinea > Chryseolinea sp. T2. Next base: position 1,073,111 of record NZ_JBBCAU010000001.1, on the reverse strand, counting down.
TGGTCTTGCTCCCAAAACATCAGTGAGCTATGTACAGTTGTTCAACGAGCGCCGTATAGAGTTTGCCCTCGAAGCGCTCTCATGGCTGGATGTGAAGCGCCGCTACTATCGCGATGCATCCGATGCGCTCGCGTATCTTAATAGCCAGGGCCGAACCGATCGCTATTACCGGATCAATTCCAACGATAATCTTGAGAACGACCCCGCTGGTTATGAACTGGTACCTGCAGGTACAACGTCTTCTCACGGCAATCAAAATACGGACCCTTTAGTAACCTTTAGCGCTGCGAAGATGACTCTTCCTATTCCCGGCAGCGAGATGGTTGCCAACCCGCTGCTGAAAGAAGAAGCTGTTGACTATGAATTCGAATAAGGACTACGACAATGAAATCTCCTCGTATTGCTTTCAATGGCAGCAATGAAAATATGACTGGCGATTCAATGTCTTTGAACAAATAAATTCTAACACATGAAATTCACTCGATATAAAACTTCGCTGATTGGCCTGGGCAGGATTGTTCCCGGGTTGATGATCAGCGTCATGCTGGTCTTCTCGTCCTGCGAGCAGGATGGCGACGGCACGTCTCTCGAAACACCGAATGGTGATGCCGGCATTAATTACATCCGTCTGCCGGAACCGACCACATCAGATTCGTTACTGGTAAGCGCAACCCTTGGAACAGGAATCGTGATCGTAGGTGAGAACTTAGGTGGCACCCGCGAAATTTGGTTTAACGACCAGCAAGCCAGTCTCACTCCAACCTTTGTTACGAACAAGACCATCTTCGTGAGTGTTCCAAGTGTCGCTCCTTCAAAGGTCACGGACAAACTTTATCTCGTTGACGCAAACAAGGATACACTTGTCTATGACTTCGTCGTGTCGATACCCGTACCTGAGCTCTATGCCGTTAAGAACGAATGGCCGAAACCAGGCGAGCATCTCCTGATTGCAGGAAATTATTTCTTCGAGCCTGTTACAGTTACATTTCAGGGCGGCGGTGTCGGCGACATAGTTGCCGTCTCTCAAACTCAGATCGAGGTTGTTATTCCCGAGGGCGCTACTGAAGGTCCAATTAAGCTTTCAACCAACTTCGGCGAAACTGAGTCTACGTTTCACCTCTGGGACAAGCGCAACATCATCCTCAACTTCGATGATAAGGTTGCCAACGGATGGCGTATTGGTCTGAGGGAAGATCTCGATGGCCCTATTGATGGAAAGTATCTCGTTGTTCGTGGCAACATAGCAAAGAACCAACGCGATGAAGGGCCTGGAGCTCCTGCCGAATCACCTCTGACAATGGAATTCTGGGGTGGTCCCGCAGGTCGCACCGAAAACTTCTATCCCTCTTACCCGAATTCATATCGCGACTATGTATTGAAGTTCGAAGCTAAAGTGAAGAAGTGGTATGGCGGTTCCCTCAACCTTTGCCTGGCCACACCTGGTCACTCAGCAAGCAACCAGGAGATTTGGAGCAACAGCATCAACGCACGTGCAGTATGGGCACCGTGGGCTGCCGCTGGTGAAGAGTTCACTACAGGCGACGAGTGGATCACTGTGGTTGTGCCCATGTCGGAGTTTCAATACTTCATGGATGCTCCCAGCGATGTGGTCTACACACCAAATCAGAAGTTCGTCGAATCAGCAGCCGGATCTTTCAGCACCTGGATGTTGGGCTCGCCGGAAAACACCGGCAACGCCGTCGAGTTTTATATCGATAACGTGCGATTTGTTAAACCTTAGTAAATGCTTGAATCATGAGAAACATTATTCGATATAAGATAAAAGCATTTGCATTGCTGCTCGTATGGGCGGGATGGATATGCGCGACTTCGTGCCAGGAAGATGAACCGTCCGCAGAAGTTCAGTTGATGAGCTTTGGACCAAGCGGAGTTCATCATGGAGATGAAATAACATTCTTCGGTGCAAACCTTGATAAAGTGACCGAGATCGTTTTCAAGCCTTCCGTTAGCGTACCTAAAGGATCATTTGCCTCAGTTTCAAAAGACAGAATCAACATCATCGTTCCCGACGCAGCAGAAGCAGGGAAAGTGGTTTTGAAAACACCTGATGGAGACATCGAATCGAAAACGATCCTGAACTTTAAAGTTCCCGTTGTGATCACGAGCATCACACCTGAGGCGAAGCCTGGTACCAACGTCACCATCAAAGGTGATAAGCTGAACTGGATAGAAGAGTTGACATTCGCCAGCGATCTCACCATCAAGAAAGAAAACTTTGTAAGTCTTTCGCTTACGGAACTCGTCGTGACACTTCCTATGGAAGCACAATCAGGATACATCCTGTTCGCAACGGGTGGAACAGATCCGCTTACATTCGGCTCCGAAAATCAACTGCAGGTAACTCTTCCCGCAGTAACAGCATTCAATCCTTCATCGGCAAAGCACACCGAAGTGATCACACTGGAAGGAACGAATCTTGACCTCGTAACATCAGTCGTTTTCGCGGGCGGAACTGAAGTATTTGCTCAGGCATTTGTGTCTCAGGAAGAGACGGCCATCAAGCTTGCCGTCCCTGCCACAGCCATTAAAGGCAAAGTCACATTAAAGCAATACTCTCCCGTAGAAGTAACGCCGACCAGTGAGTTAACGATCATTCTTCCCACAGCGACGGCGGTGACACCATCACCGGCTAAGCCTGGCATAGATGACATCACCATCACTGGTTCCAACCTCGACCTTATTGCAGAGCTGGGATTACCCGGATCAGGTGCGATACTCGCATCGGCATTCAAATCAGTTTCAGATACACAGATCGTGTTGACGCTTCCGGCTGGCACTAAATCAGGAGGTATTACTTACAAGACCATCCACGGTTATTCCAATAACCTCGGTGTAACGGTACGAGTACCCGCTCCAGGCCCGGCTCCCCTGCCTATAACATTGTATGATGAAACAATCGCACCAGGCGGTGGTGACTGGAGCTGGAATAAAGTAGTGTCAGATCCGGCAAGCACCGAACAATTCTATTCAGGTGATGTTTCCTGGAAGTTCCAGACAAGCAGCGATGGAGGTCTTTCATCCGGCGGAATAACAGCGATCGATGCTTCCGGTCAGCAGGTATTTACTTTCGCCCTGTACGGCGGACCAGGTACTGACGGAGCCAAGGTAGCAGCAATTCTCAATGACAACTGGGGTGACTACAACTCGGTAACGCTTGTAGAAGGGAAATGGACTGAATATCAGATTCCGCTCACATCATTCCCGACTACCGATGTAACCAAGATCGTTCGCTTCGCATTCAAAGTCGATGATCGCTCTTCTTCAGTAATCTATGCGGATCGTGTAGGCTTTGGCCCTGCAGGTCCTCCACCATTGGACTACTATTTGTACAATGACGCAACCCAAAACGGATGGGGTGCATGGGACGGATGGGATATTGTTTCAAAAGACTTTGCTTCTGAAGAAGAAGTCTTCAAGGGGACAAAATCAATCAAAGCCGTTTACAGCGGACAATGGGGAGCAATTCAAATTGGACGAGACGACGCGATGGACATAACCGGTTATTCAAAACTCACGTTCCGTGTATACGCCGCCGCTGCACAGGACTTCATCGTTCAGCTTAACAACGACGCCGACAACTACATCAGCATACCGCAAGGATGGAGCGAGGTGAGCTTGCCGATTGCCACGATGAAGGGAAATACAAGCGCGGTGAAAGAGCTGCGCCTCAAGAATAACAATGGATCAACACCGGTCACCATCTTCTTTGACGAGATCGGCTTGAGAAATTGATGTCTTTAATAAATGTTGAAGTAGTGTTTAGTTAGTGTGAAGGGGTTGCTTTCGGGTGACCCTTTCATTTCTTCTATCACCTTCGGCATAATTCTTTTTTTATTTGAACTTACAGGAGATGTTGATTATGACTCGCAAGTGGTTGGTGATGGGATTTCTTTTTACTTGTAGTATGTTCTCATGTGGCGGCAGCGATCCTGAGCCTGAACCGGAAGAACCTCCGGTTACGGTCGCCGACAGCGTGGCAATCGTTGTGAACGTAGCAGACATTAAACAGGAAATGGTTGGCTTTGGAGGCGCACTTACCTGGTATAGCCCCTGGGTGGCAAACAACAACAAGGCAAATGAGATCGCCGATCTGATGTTTAGCGATCTGGGCATAGACATTATCCGATTTAAGAACTGGTACTATCCCAACAATTACCCGACCGACAAGACTACTACCGATATGCCCGACGACAACGCAAAAGCTCATTGGGATGCAACAAACAAACTGTATGATCTTGCCAAAGCCCGAAATCCGACTGCTAAAGTATTACTCAGTTCATGGGGCCCGCCAAAGTCTTTGAAGAGCAACAACAAGCTTCAGGAGGGTACACTCAAGAAAGATGACAATGGATTTATGTATGATGCATTTGCCGATTATTGGGTCGACGTGCTTGATCACGTTCCATTTAATCCGGACTACATCAGCATTCAAAACGAACCCACCTACATAAACGCGGGTTGGACAACGTGCGAATGGGCCATAACGGAAACTTCGGCCTTGCCCGGATACAATACTGCCTTCAATAAAATTTATGATAAGATAAAGGGCAGACCTCACGTTCCCTTAATGGTTGGCCCCGAATCGCAGGACATTCCAAAGTTTACTTCATTTGCAAATGTTTTGAAAGACAACGCCAACTGCAGCATCTACGGTTTCCATCCATATAACATCACTGAAGGAACTTCCGCTGATGCAACGATCGCGTCATTGAAAAGTGTAGGAAGCTTCTCCACCAAGCTCAATCTCATGACGGAGTTTTCAGACAATCTTCCTGACTGGCTGAGTACCGGAGTGTTTATTCACAACGCGCTGGTTCACGCCAATACCTCCGGCTACATCTACTGGAAGCTTGCCTGGAGCGCACCTGCATCAGGCGAAGATGCCGCTATGATCAGCGTTGCTTCGTCTTCGGCTATTGCCACTTACAAGGTTACTCCATACTACTACCTTATCAAACATTTCTCCAAACATGTCGATGCGGGCTATCATCGGATAGCAGCAAGCTCCACGAATACTTCCCTATATACATCTGCATTTATCAGTCCCGATAATAAACAAATCACTGTCATTGCGATTAACAGCGGAACGGAAGCAGCAAAAGTCTACGTCGATGCTACAGGAAAAACCGTCACCGCTCTTAAGGCTGACCAGAGCAAGTCGGATAGCTACTACAAGGCACTGGAATCAACAGCGCCTAAGAAGTCAATAAGCCTTCCGTCAAAGTCAATTACAACCATAGTTCTGAATCTCAATTGATCCAAGCATGAAAAACCTATATAGTGGTGTCTTTTTATTGTTGGCGTTAGCGCTGTTTAGCGGTTCCTGCAAACATGACGAAGATCCTGAACCAACTCCCGAGCCAACGCCCGACCCGACGGAAGAGACAGTGTTGGATTCTCTTTACCGTCCGGTCGATCCTGCCATCGCTTCATCGATTGGTTTCTTCCTGGATGATTGGACGCCAAAGTCTTTCGTCATACCCGCAGCAAGCGACGAAGGTACCATCACCGACAATGACGCAACGGATACTATCAACATCGATCTCAACAAGGTGATTACAAAAATTCCGAAATATATATTCGGCAACAATGCAAACCAATGGATGGGTCAGATCGCCGATCAGCCAGTACTCATGGGCTTCCTCAGAGATCTGAATACCGGAGTAATGCGTTTTCCGGGAGGAAGCATCAGCGATGTTTACTATTGGAATTCTCCCGTCAACTCCCCTCCGGCTGATGCTGCAACCACCATATACAATATTGACGGAAGCGCTAAAACAATGGCCGCCTCCGACTGGTGGTACGGCACACGTTCGAAAAGCGAAAACTGGACTATTGCGCTCGACAATTATTACACCATGCTTGAACAAACGAACAATGTGGGCATGATCACCGTGAACTATGGGTATGCCCGCTATGGAAAAGGTAATGACCCTGTAGCGGCTGCTGCACATCTTGCTGCCGACTGGGTGCGCCACGACAATGGCCGGTCAAAATACTGGGAGATCGGAAATGAAAGCGCCGGCACCTGGGAAGCTGGGTACAAAATCAACCTGGATGATAACAAGGACGGTCAGCCGCAGATCATAACGGGGGCACTATACGGAAAACACTTCAAAGTCTTTGCAGACTCAATGCGTAAGGCCGCGCAGCAGATCGGCGTTTCAATAAAAATCGGTGCACAAGTGATTGGCAATCCTCAGGCGAGCTCCGGACTGACCAACTCTACCTGGAACAGCAGCATGTTTGGCTCACTTGGCAACGACGCCGACTTCTTCATTGTGCACAACTATTATGCGCCGTGGCATCAAAACTCGACAGGAGCCGTCATCCTGAAATCAGCACTCACTGAAACAAAAACGATCAGCAACTATGTGACGAATAGTGCATCGACCAATCAGGTACAGATGAAACCCATCGCGATGACCGAATGGAACATAGAGTCCGAAGGAAGCAAACAGAAAGTCTCCGCTGTCGCCGGCATTCACGCTGTACTTTGTGTCGGCGAAATGCTCACCTATCGCATTGGCCAGGCCGCAAGATGGGATCTTGCTAACGCCTGGGAGAATGGAAACGATCACGGTCTCTTCAACAACAGCGCCGGTTCAGCCAACCCGGGTGAAGGTACCTGGAATCCACGCGCCGCTTTCTACTATTTGTACTACATGCAAAAGTATTTAGGCGATCGACTCGTAACAACATCGGTAACGCCCGCTAATTCCGACATCGTTGCGTATTCCTCTACCTTCAGCTCCGGTGAGGCTTCTACTATTGTTGTGAATACCGCCACCACCAACCGCACAGTAATGATTAATATCAACCACTTCAGGGCCGGAACAAAATACTATTGGTACTCCCTGAAACCGGGAACAGACAATGGTGAGTTCTCAGCTAAGGTGATGGTTAACGCAACCAATGGGGCGGGGACAGTAGGCGGGCCGTTGACCTATGCTTCAATCAAACCATTTTCAGCAGCGATGTCATCTCAGTCAATTAAGATCACAGTTCCAGCCAGGGCCACAGTTTACATTGTAGCGGAAAAGAAAAGATAATATTGTAACGGCATTGCAAGTCAACAACAAGTCCGCCGGCCCGATGCGTCTGTAAGGACCGCCTCTTTACAGACGCAATCTGTGCCATCGAGCTTTTTCCCCTACTTTGACAATTACCGGGGCTGAAGGGGCATGAACCTTTTTAATTACAGAACTCGACCTCTGAGCCACATGTCATGTCAGGTTCATTTTCAAGTCTCAATTGAGAAAACTTGCTCAGCCTATTGATTCACATGAGCCTCGCTTTCAGCCGAAGCATTGTTTTCTTTTCGAATCCTCTTAACAATAATCGGAAGCAACAATCCTTGCCCGAGGATCGTGAAAAGTACTACCGCAGTTGTTATAAAGATAATTTCATTGCGCATCGGAAATGGCTCACCATTAGCAAGTGTGACCGGCAAGCTGATGGCCATTGCCAATGAAACAATGCCTCGCATACCCGACCAACTAATGATCACACCGTCCTGAAAGGTTAGCAGCATACTTTGCGACACCCTTCGTTTTCCATTCTGATATCGTGGATTATGGAATACCATCAACAGTTTCCTTCTTTGTAACACCACGCGAACACTCCGAATGATCAGTGCCACAACGGTGATAATAAACGCATAGCCAATATATGGAAGCCATAAATGTTGGTCGATAGATTTCAAAACGAGCGGAAACTCAATTCCGATCAGAATAAAGATCAGTCCATTTAACAGGAATACCACAATGTTCCAGATCGTCTTTGATGCCTGCTTAAGATCAGCCGGGAACACCTTGTCGCTAAGTCTGGTGAAACCAAAACCAAGCGCCACCACAGCGATTACCCCCGACACGTGTACCTCCTCAGCTACCAGGTATGTAACAAATGGAAGGATGAGGATCAAACTGAGTAGCGCAAGATGCTGTGACCACACCAACCGAAGAAAGAATCTAAGCAATACAAAAATTACGGCACCCACGCCGATGGCGCCGCCGATCAGTACCAAGAATTTTAAAATGGCATTCCACCAGATAAATTCGGTACCCGCTACAGCAGCCACAGCAAACTGATAAGCAACCAGTGCAGACGCATCGTTGATAAGGCTCTCACTTTCAAGAATGGTTGAGGCAAGCTTCGTCATGCCCAGGTTCCTCGTGATGCTGATGGCAGCTACCGCATCCGTTGCCGCTAATGTCGAACCTAGAACAAACGCAACCGGCCACGTCATGCCGGGTATCATATAATGTGCTATTACGGCAATACCTGCAGTGGTGATGAATACCAACCCGAAAGCCAATGCGCCTATTGTATCCAGATTATCCCTAAAGTCCTTAAATGAAATGTTGAACGTCGCTTCGAACAATAGCGGAGGCAGGAATAACAAGAAGATGATTTCCGGCTGCACCTGAAGCGACGACATAGAGGGCACAAATCCAAACGCCAACCCCACGATGATTAATAGCATTGTTGACGATACTTTCAGTCGCTGCGACACACCCTGTAACACGGTCATCACGCCGAGCACCATCAAAATAGTTACATAGCTATCCATAGAGCTAATATATAATCGGAGCACATGAACCCACGTGCAGCTGAACCAAAATCTTTCACATAAATTTAAGATTACATGTCTGTGCTTCGGAAGAATTGTTAAACTTCACAGCTCAATCAGAATAAACATGCTGATCCGGAAAAATACCAAGGCATTCAAAACCATTCTGGAAATCGTCAGTACCTGCCAGGACCGTCCCGACCGCGACAAGCTCGTACGACTCTACATTACGAAGGCCGGACACTCAATCGATGATCGCATTAACGTCGAAGGCATTCAGGGTGAATCAGGTCTCTTTTACGAGATGACTTACCAAACCGTGCTGAGTAACCTTCAATCTTCAAATCATCAACTCTGCGTAAGCGATAACATACCCGGCATATACTTCTTTCACAGCACTTCCAACAAAATCTGGGACGAAGCGCCTTTCGAATTTGATGAGGAAATTAAATCGGAATTCAGTTCTCTGCCTGAGCTTCCTGCGGTTAGAAAGAAGGAGAAGACGGCAAAATTTGAGATTACAGGACCAAATCAAAAGTCAGAATCTTCCCCGGCCAAAAAAGATAAAGCAACGGCATCCAATACAAAAGCTGATGTCGGCAAGGCTGCCAAACCCGTCAAGCTGCAGGCGGTACCTACGGGTGCAAAGCAACCTGACTTCGATCTGAAACATGAAATTCATTTCAGCAACCTTGACCGGATCATCTTCCGCGATTCGAAACTCGACAAGCGGGGACTGTTAGAATACTACAATGAAATTTCAGATTACCTCCTGCCCTATCTCAAAGATCGCTTGCTTTGGACTAAACGGGATACGGATACTTTGAAGCCACCCATTGAAATGACGGTCGGGACTTTATTTAGGAACAACGAAGATGAACTCCCACGATGGATTAAGACACAATTAACAGGGAGCAGGCAAAAGAAAAACAACCTGCAATGCAACGACAGGGAACATTTGTTGTTCTACGTGGAAAACGGAAGCCTGCAGTTTGATCACGAGTTATCCAAAATCAAACACCACGATACACCCGACTATCTGATCATCGGCATTGATTCGCCTGAGTTCGACATCACAAAAGCCATTGATGTTGCCCTCGCAGCAAACGAGGTCCTCGAAGGGTTACAATTGCGCTCCTGTCCCAAGACCGATGGTGTTTCAGGATTTCACATTTACATTTCACTGGAAACAACCTCCACGTTCGATACAAGCTTTAAAGTTGCAGAGTACATCTGTAAGTTGATTGGCCTGAAAATCCCCGACCGTGTTTCGTTGATCGGATCCGAAAGCCATGGTTATGGAAAAGTGACTTTGGATTATTCAATGAACGCTCCAGACAAAGCAATCGTTGCTCCATATTCCCTCGTTCCCGGGCAGTCGACGATTGTGGCAACTCCATTGTTGTGGGATGAAGTGAGTAAAGACCTGCGCGTCGAAGAGTTTAATCATGAAACAATCTTCAAAAGATTAAAGCACTCAGGTGATCCGCTTGAAAATCTGAAGAAGAGAGTAAATGCTGATGATCTCCTGGAACGACTGGAGACTCATTACTCGTTTCTCTTTTAGCACAAACAGAAAATGTGGACTGCGTTTGGCCCGACAAATGCATAGATCAATTAAAGTCAGTGACACCAAATTGAAACGAGCAGTTGAACCGCGATTTCAGGCACTACGGCCTTTCGAAAGCAGAAACTACCGTCTGTATTTCTTTGGGCAATCGCTGTCATTGATTGGCACCTGGATGCAGCGAACTGCTGTCTATTGGCTGGTCTACGACCAGACATCATCGTCATTCATGCTCGGAGTTGCTGTCTTTTGTACACAGTTTCCCTCGTTCCTGTTGTCAATTCTTGGAGGCGTTATCTCCGATCGGTATAATCGCTTCAAAGTATTGCTCAGCACGCAGGTTGCATCGCTTATCCAGGCAGCCGCACTCACGGCACTTGTTATCTCTGGAAACTATGAAGTGTGGCAGATTCTCACGCTAAGTGTTCTATTGGGTATCATTAACGCGTTCGATGTACCGGCAAGGCAGGCAACCGTCTATGACATGATGAACAACAAGGACGACGTCCCCGGTGCCATAGCCTTGAACTCTTCTATGGTACATATGGCCAGACTCATAGGCCCTGCGTTATCTGGCATCGTTCTGGAGAAACTAGGTGCCGGCGTTTGCTTTGCTATCAATGCATTCAGTTTTATTGCCGTGATAGTGTCTCTGCTCATGATGAAACTTCCGCATCACAAGATCGCTTCCCATCCCACGAATGCACTCGCAGACCTGAAAAATGGTTTCACCTACTTACGAAACACACCCGAGATCAATCGCGTCATGATGATGCTGGCGCTCATCAGCCTGCTGTCGCTTCCCTACATCACCTTGTTACCGGTTTATGCCAAAGACATTTTCGCTGGCAGTGCATCAGTGTTTGGATATCTGAACAGTTTCATCGGATTGGGAGCGATCAGTGGTGCATATTTCCTTGCTTCAAGAAGTCCTGGCGCCGACCTCAAAGGAATTCTATTTATCAACACTATTGTATTTGGCGTCGGTCTGTTGTCCTTTTCACATGCAACCGTCTTTCCCATCGCTCTTGCATTCCTGTCTGTAACGGGCTTTGGCATGATGTCACAAACAACCATCAGCAATACACTTATTCAGCTGGCCGTAACACCAACGATGCGCGGTCGCGTGATCAGTTACTATGCCATGGCTTTCTTTGGTATGCAACCCATCGGAAGTCTCCTGATCGGCGCACTGTCGCATCGCATTGGCCCGCAAAACACAATGTTTGTTCAGGGCATCGTCACCATCATCATTGCATTGATCTTCATTCCGTTTCTAAAGGCAAAGTTGCTGCGACGCCGTGATAAGATGAAGATTGAACAACTGAAGGAAAGGACCATCGAAACCACCGGTTAGGATATCGTCATTGATCAGTGTTTGGGGCATTTAACGTCCGTTTAACAGTTACATGACATTTCTTTTCCGGGAGATTTTTTTAACCTTCACAGATTAATTCATTTCCATCACCCCCAATGAAAAACTCTCTCTCACGCCTGATTGTCCTGGCGCTGGTGCTTGCATTGCAAGCCTGCAATAGCAATGCTCCAAAAATCGAAAGCAATTCTCAAAACGCTTCAACGGGATCGCCGGATCGCACCATGCTGCCAATCCGCGAACCGATCTATCCTAAAGACACTATCCTGGACGCACGCAACGCTAAAGTACCTGCGCGCTTTGAAGTAAAAGCACCGCAGAATGCACCCAACGTTGTTATTGTGCTGATCGACGATCAGGGCTTTGGACAGTCGAGCGCATTCGGTGGTCCTGTTAACGAGGCAACGGCTGACAAACTCGCAGTAAATGGATTAAAGTTTAATCGCTTTCATACTACGGCGCTTTGCTCACCATCGCGGGTTGCAATTCTTACCGGCCGTAATCATCACCTTAACAACGCAGGGGCTATCATGGAACTGGCTACGGGCTTCCCTGGTAACACCGGCGTTCGCCCGAACAGTATTGCTCCACTCGCCGAAATGCTTCGACTCAATGGTTATAGCACCGCCGCTTTTGGAAAATATCATGAGACAGCTCCCTGGGAAGTGTCGGTGTCAGGGCCATACGATCGTTGGCCAACGCGTTCAGGGTTCGATAAATTTTACGGTTTCATTGGCGGCGAAACCAATCAATGGGCACCGGCAGTTTACGACGGCGTCACGCGCGTTGAGACGCCGAATGATCCCAATTATCATTTCACCACTGACATGACCGACCAGGCGATCAATTGGGTCAATGCTCAGCAATCGCTCACGCCTGATAAACCGTTCTACATATATTTTGCAACAGGCGCAACACATGCTCCTCATCATGCTCCCAAAGAATACATAGAAAAATATAAGGGTAAGTTTGATCAGGGTTGGGACAAACTCCGGGAAGAAACATTTGCGCGTCAGAAGGCATTGGGTGTAGTTCCGCAGGATGCCCAGCTTACTCCACGTCCGAAAGAGATTCCAGCATGGGATGATCAAACTGCAGATCAAAAGAAATTATTTGCCCGTCAGATGGAAGCGTTTGCCGGCTTCGCAGAACATACTGACCACGAAGTGGGGCGTTTGGTTCAGGCTCTGGAAGAGATGAAAGAACTTGACAACACGATCTTCTTATACATTATTGGTGATAATGGCGCAAGTGCAGAGGGAGGTCCTGAGGGAGCCTATAATGAAATGATGGCGCTCAACGGTATCCCGGGCAATGCATCACAAATGATGAATCATATCGATGACTGGGGAAGTCCGAATACTTTTCCGCACTACGCCATTGGATGGGCTCACGCAGGTAACACACCGTTTCAATGGACGAAACAGGTTGCTTCCCATTTTGGAGGAACGCGCAACGGCATGGTCGTTCACTGGCCAAATGGCATCAAAGCGAAAGGCGAGATCCGTTCACAGTTTACGCATGTAACAGATATTGCACCGACGATAATGGAGGTTGCCGGTCTTCCTTTTCCAAAATCTGTAAACGGAACCGAGCAAACACCGTTCAGCGGAGTATCGTTCGCGTTTGCCTTTGATGATGCAAAGGCAGCTGATCGTCATACTACTCAGTACTTTGAAATGTTCGGAAACCGCGGCATCTACGACAACGGTTGGGTTGCCTGTACACGCCACTCAATACCATGGGTACTTAACTCCACTCCACCATTAACTGAAGATGTATGGGAACTTTATCACGTTGATGAAGACTTCAGTGAAGCTGTCGATCTCGCCTCAAAAAATCCTGAAAAGTTGAAAGAGCTTCAGGCAATCTTCTTTAACGAGGCCAGGAAAAATCACGTCTTCCCAATTGACGACCGTCGCTCTGAAAGATTCGATGCATCAATCGCTGGCAGACCAGACCTGATGGGACCGCGCACTACACTTTCAGTGTTTGAGGGCATGACCGGCATTTCAGAAAATGCATTCATCAATGTTAAGAATCGAAACTATACGGTAACTGCGCAGGTGGATCTGAAAGACGGCAACACAAACGGAGTGATCCTTGCGCAGGCCGGACGCTTTGGAGGTTGGGTAATGTATATGAAGGGTGGAAAACTCCATCATGAATACAACTTCTTTGGAATCGAAAAAACGAACATTGCAAGTCCAAAGAATGTCGCTGCTGGCAAACACGAATTGAAATATGAATTCATTGCCGACAAGCCACTTCAGCCGGCCACGGGCGGCAAGTGCACGTTATACATAGATGGTCAGGTCGTGGCCAATGGTTACATTCCCAAAACACAACCCTTCGCCTTCTCCGCCGATGAAGGCGTTGATGTCGGTGTTGATAGTGAGACTAACGTATCTGGCGACTACAAGGAGCGAAACAATAAATTCACTGGTAAGATCCATAAGGTCACCGTGGATACCAGCAACAACTAAACTGATATCCGTTTCAGTGTATTTGCATGCGCAAAGAAAATGGAGCCGAATAAAGTCTGCACCTGAAAAAAAAAGAAAGAGCCCGGAATCGTGCTCTTTCTTTTTTTTAGTTGCTTATCCCATCAGTCTGCGATGGTTTCGACTTATTAAGAAAATGCTTGACCCGGATTCTGAAGATATTGTCCGTCGTTTCATAGCCATTATCAAGAGTATTCCTCGACATCTGCAAGGTGTACATCAACTCAAATCTCACGCTGTAGTTTAAACGATAGCCAATGCCCGTACGTAGTCGAAACCTATTGGCAAACCGCTCCTGCACATCCTGATCCATGACAATGAAAAATTCTCCATCCACGATCGCATACCATAACTTGTCACCGGCCTGCATTGATCTCTTGTTTATTGGCGTCAAAGTTTCCGCTCTCAGCCTTGTTCGCGTACTATGCTGCCATGTGTGAGTCTCCCTTTCCAATTGATTGCGCTGTTCAAATCGGATGAGAAAACGCGTGAGCACGCGCTTGTTTGGCGTAAAATGGATTCGGGCACCAAGCATCTCGCGTATTTCTGATGTCGTTACCGTCGCCTCCTGAAACGTTCGTCCGGCAAACACCGCCCCCATCAAATCGATATGGTTTGAAACTGAATACTCCGGCGTTATCTGGACGTCGAGCGATCGCCATTTTGGCTGCTCCAGCACAGTGCTGTAGGTGGAAGCAAATTCTATGTTCCATGAGTTGGCAAAGGGCAGGTTGAGCATGTACTCAGCCCATATTTGTTCACTCGGTGATTGAGCCAGCAGTGCTGCGGTAGTCCGGAGCAGGATTACAATCGATAATATCGTCCTTTTCACATGCAACTATTCTCTAATGTCGAAGGACTCTGGCACTCAATGCAAAGAGTAGAACGGAAACAGGAATGATCAGAAATGTCCATTGAAATGAACCGCTCGCGCGAAGCACTTGCGTACCGAATGTGATCAGGAGAGTGAGAAGAAAAGCGTTCCAGACAAGTTCCTTGAGTTGATTAAAATTGTCAATCTTTAGCCACGGCCATTTCAACGATTTGAATTCACGCATCTCGGGATAGAACAACTTCATAAAGCCCGCACCCAGAATTAGGAAAACCAGGGCCACCAGGAACAGGTCCAGTGATTCCACAATCTCAAGGCCCGGTTTTCCAGGGGCTCCATCCCTTAACAGCACATCGAAGCCATGAAAAGTTTTGTATACGCCAAAGCCGACGATAAATAAAAAGTTAACCAACATCGTGATACCAATAATGGCTATGGCTATTTTAAATACTCTTTCCATTTCACTTAGCGATGATAATTCTTCCTTCCTGTTGATGTGTCAGCTCGAATGTCACAAACTCAATGAATGTGGACCCGCGGTTGTAATAGTCCGGAGCCTACTTGACCCGGATCGTATAATCCTGATTCTGTGCATCGATGGTCATCTTCTTTGCCGGTAGGTCCAGCGTTGTCGTTGAAATGTGATTTGTACCGTTGCTGAACATCTCGTAGTTAAGTTCCCCCTCCAACTTGTCCTTTCCCAACAGGCTGCTGAATTCGCGATACCCGCAGAGGTAAGTGGTCGGATCAATGCGCAGCAATAATCTGTCACCCGGAACCTTCACGTCGCTCGCAACTGCTTCAATCTGTCCGTTTTTTTCTGTCACGGTTGCCTTGCTGAAGAAGTCGAGCATTTCACCCTTTGTCAGGAAGGTATACTGCAATGCAAGACCAAGGGCCTTTTCAATGTAATCCATTTTGTCCTCAGCGGCGTTTGCCTGGGCCGCACCTCTCAGACCTGGTTTCTTCTTCACCGTTGACTCTGCGTCTACAATTTTTGTGTCGAGCTTTCCGTCCGGAGTGAAGCTGAACTCAGTAATGGTTGTTAGCTTCAATTGGCTCTCAATAAATACCTGCGACTTCCGTTTCCACACATACTCTTTCAGCTTTTGCAGATTGGCGTCTTCAGCCTTCGAGATCTTCAATGACAGGGCTTCCTTGTCTGTTTGCGAAAAACCGTAGAACGGAGCGAATAATACAAAAACGAGAATCAGAGCAATTGCTTTCATGTACCTTCCTTTATTTGCTTGTTTTTCTCCCGTTCTATGAGATTCCGGGGAGACGGAATATGATGGCTAGAATTTGGCTGTGTATACCTTCCAACACATTATCGGACGAAACTAGAACCTGCTCTTTTATTGATCAAAAAGTTCCTGTTAATTAACTGTATAATGGCATCACCCACTCCTTTTAAAGCTGCTGAAATAAAGGCTCAACTTGAGCGGATCTTAAACTTTCCAGTATTTACAAACTCTCCGATACTTTCTGCATTTCTCAGATTCATCGTTGAAAGATCTCTGGCCGGCGAGACGCACGTCTTGAAAGAATACACCATTGGTGTGAATATCCTTTCAAAAAGGGACGGGTACAATCCACAAACAGATGCTACTGTCCGGATACATGCCGGGCGATTGCGCCGGGCCCTGGCTACGTATTACAGCGGTCCGGGACGAAATGATACCATCAACATAAGTGCGCCGAAAGGAAGCTACATTCCCAAATTTCAACTCCATGTCCCAACACCACAGCAGGAGGAAACGTCTGTTCAAATAATGCCAAGACTTGCCGTGCTTCCCTTTCATACAGGAGAAGAAAATACACTCATGTCATTGGCAGATGGGCTGTGCGATCAGATTTGCACTGAGCTCGGAAATTTTACCGAACTGGCAGTTGTGTCTTACTACGCTTCACGAAAGGCCTTGCTACAAAATGATGATCTCGTTAAGACGGCGTTGCTGCTGGATGCCGGTTATCTTCTAACGGGTAGCATACAGGCAATCGATGACACCGTGCGAATCCGCGCACAACTAATACAGGCACAGAACCAGCAACAACTATGGACAGTATCCTATGAAAAAGAGAGGTCCGCGCTGAACACCTTTCAAATTCAGGATGACATTGTCATTCACGTTGTTAATCAGATTGCCGGAAGTCATGGAATAATATTTCGGAACGTAGCACGCGTGACGCCCGGTAAAGATCTTCTTGATTTAAAGGTTTACGATGCCGTGTTCTGGTATTACCACATGGTCAACTATCAGAATTCAACAGTTTTTGGGAAGGCTCTTTCATCAATGAAAGAAGCGATTCGGCTTAGTCCCCAGTATGCATTGGGATGGGCAGTTCTCGGAGAGACTTACGTAGCGGGAGTATTTAATGACTTCGACTGTGAAACGGAAAATCCGTTGCACGAGGCTGTCAGGTGCGGGAAGGAAGCATTAAAAGTCGATCTCCGTTGTCATCATGCGTATCAAACGTTGTCACTTGCCTATCTGTTTCTTCACCAGAAGTCAGAGTGTCAGAAGATTATTGAGCAGTGGCTGAGTCTTAAATCCAATGCAGCAGGTATTTCCGGAGGTTTGGGTTTCTGCCTTATCTGTGCTGAAGAATATGACAAAGGCTTCGCCATGCTGATGGATTCAATACAGCTCAATCCATATTATCCATGGTGGTTCAATGGTGGCCTTTGCTTCTATTATTTTGTAACCGGCGAATGGGATGAGGTCATTTATTGGGCCGAGAAGATGCACCTTACAAGCGAATTATGGGAGCTTACGCTGAAGGTCGCTGCATATCACGAAATGGGAGACACCGCGTCAGCTCGTAAATTTGCAACCGAGGTACAGCAAAAGTTCCCGAATGTCAAAGACAATCCTGGTAATCACATCAATGCATTTCTACAAAGTGAAAAATTAATCGGACGACTCACATTTGCAGTGCAGAATGCTTTGAAAGACGTAGCCAGGGTGCCATCGTAACGGCACAAAATGTTTGACATAGCACGATGATGCGTTCAGTCGAAAAGCCGTTTAAAAGGCTTTTCTATTTTCATAATTTTATTGATGCCCCGCTCCCCGAGAACAACACATCCTCTTGTAATTTTCACCCTTGCGATGGCTGTTATAGTGATCGGCGTTGCCTGGCTCGAGTATAAAAATTCACTCACATTTGCGGCAATATTCTGGTCGACAATAGCGGTACTTTTTGGCGTTGCCTTTTTCCTTGCTAAGAAGCCGCGCAAGACAGATCCTGTTGCTAAACAAAATCTTGCCGATCTGCAGAACAAAGGCATTGCTCTTCATTATGAGCAGGAAACATCGCTAAGCAGCACAGACCTCGCCGCATTGTCAAAGACGATGCGCCAATCCATGGCAGTGTTACCAATATGCGCCATTGTCGGATTCGTTATCGTTTACTTCTTTATTGATGGCGGTCCTTTTGCGTATGCAATAGCCGCTGCTGTCTTGATCCTAATCGCAGTGTCATTGGCATCTGTGCTGAAAGCGTACCGCAGAATTGTAAGTCGGGGCGTAAAGACGGTGATCCGTGGTGTTGTTACAAACCGTCTCGAAACTACAGCAGACTCCGGTGACAATAAAAAGACAACGTACTATGTTATCATTGGTGACAGACAACTTCGGGTAGACCAGGAATTCTACAATGAATACCTTCCCGGAGACGCATTGGAAGTGCACTTCGCAGAAACAAATGGCATCATCCCTTACATATTCCAGGTCACTAGAATACCGATTGAAAATCAGGCCACCAATTGATACACCGATCCCTCCGTATTCTGTGATTTCAAAGAAAGGATTTTAGTCAGCTGCTTCCCGAATTCAACGATACGCGTCTCAGGCCAATGGCAGCTTCACCCAAACGGAGGTGCCCACGCGCGGTGTGGAAGATATACTAATAGTTCCTCCGAGTTTCTCAACAATCTCTTTGGTAATAAAAAGCCCCAATCCTGAACCGCTCGAATTCTCTGTAGCGCGATAGAACATTTCGAAAATCTTCTCGTGATGTTCCTTGCCGATACCGATACCGTTGTCATGCACTGCGATCATGCAGGCGTTGCTATCGAGCGTCGTCTCCAACTTGATGAAAGGCTCATCCTTTCTCGGATCGGAATACTTGATCGAGTTACCGATCAGATTTCCAAGTACCGTCTTCAGGCGACCGTAATCCGTTACTATAGTCACATCGTTGCTGACCGCTGGCGAGATGTCAATGGCCACTTTGGAATCTGCATACTTCAGCTCGTCAACGGTCTCCTTCGCCAGCTGTGCAAGCGAGACTTCCGACTTCACTACCTCACGGTGACTATTCCTGGAGTAATGAAGCACATCCGTCACAAATTCATCAAGCTTGCGCACCCGGTCACGTATCATACCGTGATACGCGTAAATCTCCTCCTTGCTGCCAGCCATCTCAGAAATCGTTAATAATCCGAGCACCGAACTCAAAGGCGAACGCAGATCATGTGAGGCACTATGAACAAGCTGATCAAGATCGCGGTTTGTTTTCTTTAACCATTCGTTCTGATCATGCATGAGTAGCTCGGCACTTTTCCTCTCAGTTATGTCAATGATCGAACCGACAACGACATCAATATTTCCATTCTCATCGGTGGTACTTAAACCACTGTCGTAAATCCAACGGTACGTCCCATTCTTGTGACGTCGGCGCGACTCATTCTGAAAGGGCTTCCGGTCAGCAAAATGCTCTTCAATTTTTCTGTGCAATTCAGGACGATCATCCGGATGCATGAGGCCCGTGAGATCCTCGATCATGAAGTCTTGCAAATCGTCGGATGAATAGCCCATGATCTGCTTCCACTCATTGCTGAGATAAAGCGTATTCGTTTTTACATTCCATTCGTAAATGCCTGCGCCGCTTCCCTTGATAACCAAAGAAAAGCGCTCTTTGCTTTTCTGAAGGTCGTCAGTTAACTGCAGGAGGTGACGTCGCTGTTGTTGCAGGTTCGCCTCCGTAGCCTGAGTTTGGCGGATCCAGAACTGCAATACGACCAAAAGACATACGATCGCTGTCGTTCCACTGGCAAAGAACACGACGGATTCTCCAGTCTCATCAATATCAACCCTGAACAGTTCAAAGTCGCCGAACAAACTGATGCAAAACAAAGTGTAGCTCAAGATCACAAATCCCCACCTGGCAGCTCGGTATTCAAAGGGAATAATTACCAAAGCCCCGACAGCGACCGGGGTGAACAGCATCAATACTTCATCCAGAGAAAGTGAGAATGAAAAGACAATAACATTGAGTGTGCCCAATGCCACATACGAAGACGCAGCAAACTTCCTTCTTTGGTTGAGATATAACGCCAGGCCTAAGCCTCCGAAAAGCAACGTGTAAAAAGGAAGAACTCCGGGAATAAGACCACGGATATGAAGCAGATCAAAGAAAAACAGAGCGGTAGCTACCGATAAGGCCAGCATGAGCACCTGAGTCCGTAACACAGCCTGCCTCTCCTCTGTAGAGCGCAAGTTTAACGTTATGTCCGGCTTAGGGGGCATGAGGGTCGTTTAGCCACAAGAAACAAAAATTACGCTAGAATACTATCATCCTCCCTCAGTCAAAACAGGAGACTCCTTCAACTATACCGATGGCATTCAAAAGCGGAGGATATTTCAATACATTTGAAGTAGTGATAACGTAACATATTTCATTACGACAAGACTTTGCAGAATAATAATTTATGATCCGACTCTGGATTCTATCGATTGCAGTTCTATGCTGCGCGTGCAGCCGCCGCGAAGGTACCGATTCAGTTAAACCTCTCCCTGTTATCAGGGACCTTCCTTCTATTACGGGGCAGCAAAATTATCTGCAATCTCCATTTGTAACCCCCGGAAATCGGGTCTACATGATTGGCAATCAGAACGGATCCTTCACCGACCTGGGATGGCATATCAATGGCGAAATGGGAGGCATCTGGGACCATCCTGTCAAGTTGCTGGATGGATTTACAGCTGCGCTCCAGTTAAATGGTGATAAACAATACTGTCTTGATTCCGCTATTCGATTTGTTAATTACCCGGTCGGAAATGAAAATTACTTTTCATGGCCTTCGGTTGATATTGATGTCGAGCGGTTTCAATTCGTTCCCGACAACACGGAAGGTATCGTCGTTCAATATAAACTGATCAATAAGAGCGCTGACCGAAAGCAAGTCAAACTTTGCATTAACGCCAAATCCGACCTCCGTCCAACATGGCTCTCCGATAGCCTGAAAATAAACGATGGCAAAGACGAAGTCCGGTTTGATTCAAAGCTCTCAGCACTGGTATTCAGAGACCAATCCAATCCATGGTTTGCTGTTGTCGGTTCGATGGCGCCAGTTGTACATAACGAAACAGGTATTGATTGCCAGCCTGCGCATGCGCCCGACAACGGTGTGACTGGCAGCCTTTGTATGGATGTCACACTGGAAGCAAATAGCGATTCGGTTATACCCGTCTACATTAGTGGCTCCTCTCAGTCGGAGGAAGCCGCGATAAATACGCTCGAACTGTTGCGTTCAAATGCCAGTGACTACTTGCTGAACAAGATCAAACGGTATGGTCAGATCGTTCATCGCTCTGCAATCACCATTCCCGACGAAGGCATATCGGACATGTATGCCTGGATGAAATTCAATACCGACTGGCTGGTTCGGGAAGTGCCAAATGAGGGCATTGGCCTTTCAGCCGGGCTTCCGGATTATCCCTGGTGGTTCGGCGCGGATGCAACCTATGCACTACAGGGCGTGTTGGCAACAGGTGACCACGAGCTCGTAAAGAATACCATCCTGCTGTTGAACAAAATTTCCAAACGCACAAACTCTAACGGCCGCATCATCCATGAGGTATCGACCAATGGCGTTGTGTACAACCGGGGAAATGTCAATGAGACTGCACAGTTCATAACCCTCATATATAATTACATGCAATGGACTGGCGACGTGCAATTAGTAAAAGACATATTCCCGGATCTGAAAAAGGGCGTTGAGTGGCTGCTTACCTCGAAAGATCCTGATCACAACGGATACCCTAATGGAAGTGGAATGATGGAGATCCCGGGCTTGGAGTCCGAACTCGAAATGATCGACGTTGCCGTTTACACTCAGCAGGCGTTGGCCAGTGCCGCAGCCCTGGCATCCACTATCGGCGAAACGGAGCTCTCAAAAGAGTATGGAGCGCAGGCCGAAACTCTAAAGAAAAAGATCGATACTCAGTGGTGGGTAAACGATCAGCAATCGTTTGGCGATTTCCGCTCGACGGCGGAAGAGGGCAGCCATATCCTTAACTCCGCATTGGTGAGGTCCGATACCATGAAAAAGATAGAGTCCGTAAAGGAATTGAAAGCATTGCAAAATCGACTTTCATCGAATCCGGTTCAGGGTCAGCGTACCTTCCTCATCTACAATAATTGGGTGGTCAACACACCGATGGAAACAGGAATCGCCAGCCGTGAACATGCCCTGAAGGCACTGAAGAAATCAGAAAAATTTCAGAATGTATTCGGTTTGTTTGTAACGGGAATCGACAAGACAGACGAGCCCGACAGTGTAGTCCTTGCATCCCGTAAGAAAATATTTTCGTATACGGGCGCCGTAATGACCTTGCCGACGGGAGTCATTGCAGTAGGCGCGACCCGCTATGGTCAGGTAGACCTGGCGTTGCGCATGATGAAAAAGCTCGGACGCTCTTTCAGCTATGCATTGCCAGGCTCAATGTATGAAGTCTCGCCCGACTTCGGAATGATCACACAAGCCTGGAATATCTACGGCGTGGCTGTACCTCTCGTATCTGGCATCTTCGGCATTCATCCCGACGCACCCAATAGGCTCATTCGACTATCACCCAAGCTTCCTGCTGACTGGAATGAAGCCGCGATCAGACATGTGCGAGTCGGGAATAATGAAATCAATCTTTCCGTAAAACGCGATGGCAAATTTCTGATCTGTGAAATCGAACAAACTGATCCAACATGGTTGATCGCAGTGAATGCAAATGGTTCCGAGGCGTCATCTGATGTAACCGCTGCCGATCAAGCTGCAATCATCAATGGATATCGCCACGCGACCGGAAAGAAGATTACTGTAAAGCTTGATCTGGAAATAGACATTACACGTTAAATCATCGTATGCACGATGAGAATGATGCATCCTGTATTAGTTGTTCTTTGTGTCTGTCGTGATCAGCCTGAGAATCTGCTCATAGTTCATCACCAATAACTTTTCACGTCCGGCAAGCTCCTGCATATTCATTAACAGGCCATTCATCGTGGCCTGCGGATCCTGTGTCGAACTATTTAGAATAATATCAGCAACGGCTGACACCTGATCAATTACATTCTGCTGCAAGGAGTAATTGTCAGTGAGCAACTCCAGATGAGTAAAATCAAATTCAGCAACAATGCCCGAAGCGTTTGCTGCATTCCACGAAGTCGCTCGTGGATAAACTTTGTAGATCGGTTGTGCACCCAATACGCGACGGATATCAAATGGTTTTTTCGAAAGGTAAGCCTGTATGGAATCCGAATGACTAAGTCGTCGGATAATGAGCTCGTGGTTTTGTACAGCCTCGGCAACAACATCTTTATTATGCGAAATCTCCTTGATTACCCTCGAAAGCGCAATCTCCTTCTTAGCTTCCACCTCCCGCTTGTCGGCTAGACTCTGAAAATAGAGACCCAGCAATATACCAAAGACGATGAGCGCACTCTCTACGAGCACGTCCGTCAATTTTCTACCCGATGACATAAGCACAAGGTCTTAAAATCGGAAGAATACGCGAAACCCAACGGTAACCTTATTGGTCGTGCTTCACCCAGATAAGGTTCTTAACCTGATAGCCAAGCGCAGACGCCTTCTGCAGAAATGACTTGCTTACACGCTCAGGCATAGTTGTTTCACGCGACAGCAACCACAGGTAATCAAGGTTGCGCCCGGCGACAAGAGCGTATTGATAATGCTCGTCAATGGCGATAACATTGTACCCCGCGTAGAACGGTCCGAAGAAAGAAACCTTAAGCTTTCCAACACTCGGGTCATCGGCAAACTTGGCCTTTCCAATACTTTCCTTCCACTTATTTTTTAACACATCGAAGCCTTTATTGTCAACCCGGATGGTCCCATCTTCATTGAGTGAATAGGTAGCAGTTACGTTGTCGAGGTTTTGCTCGAAATAGTAATCAAGTCGTGCAATCTCGTACCATTTTCCCAGGTACTTCTGCTTGTCAAATGAGGTCACCGGCTTCGCTCCGCTCGGTGCCGTTGAACGTGTATAGTAAAGGACGGGTACCATGGCCGCAGCGGCCATGGCCGTCCAAAAGAGTTTCTTGTGCTTCATGACTTGCTGCTCTCAAACCATAGACCAATCCGGTAAAAGGCCGATCCTTGTGGAAAAGCGCAACAGTTCAAAGCTTTTGGGAGCGCTCATTATTACACGATCGAGGTATTTACTCCACGAAAATGCGATAGTTTATTTTGATTCACCTCCAGTTGTTAACTTAGATGACCCAATCGCAAGTCGATAAAGCCTCCTCTCCAATGTCCAAAATAGAAAGTTTCTTTCTGAACACGTTCCTCGCAATGAGTATTGTGGGCACGTTGCCGGCGCTGGCTGCCAACATTATCCTGCATCCGTCGAATCATGTTTCCATCGTCGCGCAGACAATTGCATTGGCGGCTAATGTGATTGCCTTTATCATACGAAAGAAGTATCCAACGATCGCGGTACTGATCCTTACCGGGTTGATCCTGGCAACCATCGCCTTCGTAGCATTCACGCCACCCCACAATATTGTCACTCATCTCTCGGTAATCATCCTATGCGGATTTATTCATTCCGTGATGCTCAGAGGCAGACTCCTGGTCATCATGCACCTGCTATGTGTGATCTGTATTGTGCTAACCTTCCGGTCATCGATTGGTGACATCACCACCCGTTTCAGCTTGAACATGAACGAAGCGATCTCGGGAGCCATCACTTACTTTGTGCTCTATCTGGTACTCACTTACACCACCTACATTCTGAAATCCAGTTACGATAAAACGCAGGATAGTCTCCAAACAGCAAACCATGAACTTCATAACAAGGCTCACGAAATTGAAGCGCAGAATGAACAACTGGTCCATACGCAGGATGTACTTAGCGCAGTAAACCGGGACCTTGAAAAGATCGTCAACGAACGCACTAATCGCATCAAAACGCAAAACGATGTATTAATAAGATACAGCTATACAAACGCTCACCAGCTGCGGGGACCAGTTGCGCGATTAATGGGACTGGCTTCGATATCTCAGCTAACGGGTGGGCCGGACGCGCAGTTTATTATCCAAAAAATGGTGGCCGAAGCCCATGCAATCGATTCTGTCGTTAAACAAATCAACCGCGAACTGGACTCGGGCCACCTTGATTCAAGTAATATGGCAGTGTTGTAGAATGATAGCAGTTGTCGAGCTGATGATCAATCATCGAGCTTCATCCACTTCATAACATCAATCCAGGGATAAATCTGGAACGTCTTGTCATCGCTCATCGCAATGAAGAACCCCTGCGGATATCCTGGCAGGGCAACATTCGTTACCTCGTTCCCGTCGCTTTCAACCGTTGAAGCCTTTAGAATTCCCACGGATAGGTGTTTGTGCGGATTCGCACTTGAACCTTCGCGTCTGAAGAAATGGAATTGGTTAGCCTGCTGATCAGACACAATGATATATCCACGAAGCGAGTCACTCTTATAGATCGAAATTCCCTCATGATTATCAGCAAATCCCGACGTGCCAAAGAAGGCTAGCTCACGATTTGAACTGTCCGGATGCGCATAATATTTCCTGATACCCGCCCCTTCATCACTAAAATAAATGTAACCTGCTTCGTTATCGACGGCAACGGCCTCGATCTCGTGCATGCCGCTGTACTCCCCGAACGCGCGTACCTGGGTCGCCTTTAGCTTCCCGCTCTTACCATCGAGCAGGTACTGATGAAGATACGATCCTGACGGCCCCGACTTTCGTGAAACGATCGCGTATATATCCTCCTTGTGTTTATACAACGCTATGCCCATGGGCAAACGCGCGGTATCATTCTCGAATACGGGCAGTCCTCCACCGTCGAGGGCTTTCATGTCTGGCAAGCTGAATACGCGAATCGAGTTCGTATTTCGCTCCGTGCAAACTGCGACGTCAAACATTTCCTTACCGATCGTGAGGCCATAAGCGACATCGACATTGTTGGGACGCTTAATGCCATGAATCGTCTTCTCCTTGATCTCACGGCCGTCTAGGCCAAACACATACAATGCACCATCGCCGGTGTCACCACCTTTGTCAGTACCAATGATCAGACTCTGTGATTTGTCCAAAGGATTGATCCAGATAGCAGGATCATCCGTGTCATACTTAACAGAATCTGTTACAACTGCCGGCCTGAGCACCGATACGGAATCACGGTTTTCTTTAATCTGTTCCGAAGACTTGTTCTTGCAGGCAAATGCTGAAAGCACCATCAGCATGATCACTATTTTACGTACGTCCATCAGCGCTTAGTCTTTCTCAAATGTAAATATAGCACCGCCTTCTTCCGCATAAAGTTCATCGCCGTCCTCGAAGTGGTCTTCGTCAATAACCTTAAGGAATGAAATTGTCATCGTTTCAGTAGCAACATCATAAGTTGCCTCAATCTGAAAATCGAGTTCGTCTTCAACCTCACCGTCGTCACCAAGAATAAAATGGCTTCCCTCAAACGACAGCTCACCATCCTCAGCCTCATAATCTGCCTCGATTTCAATTTCCAAATGCTCCATCTCCGTTTCTGTCTCGCCGTCCTCGCAGGTAATAACCTCCTCCTCTTCAGCCAGCTCCACAACAAACTTCATCTCACCAAACTCAAACTCGGCCGTAACTTCTCCGGTGATATCTTCAAAAGATAATTCCTCTAATGAAGAATTCAACGGTCCAAATACTGCTTTGAATTTTTCAAAGGCTTCCTCAGAATCCAATTCCAGTTTCCATTCTCCGGCAACGTCAGAATCCAACACTTCATACTCAAATGTCAAAGGTGCCCCGAGGATCACATTGTCTCCGCCTGAAAGATCAGAGAGCGTAAACGAGAAGCTTCCCTCAGTGTTCTCCTTGCCCGGAAGTTTGAATACAATCTCAAATGACTCGGGAACCGTCTTCAGATCCTCATCAACATGAAGCGTAATCGTCCCCGAAGTACCCTCACCTTCTGCACTAAATTCTAATTCTCGCTCAAAGACACAATCATCATCTTCATATTCGTATATGACCTTTTCGATCATCACCGAACCGGCCATATCCTCTTCCAGATCTTCAATTACATAGTGCAACGTTAAGGCTTGACCGGGCAGATCTCCAATATGGTCTGCAAAAGCAACTTCGAGTCCGTAGTCCTCAGCATCGGCAAGGTCGGCGCCCTCATCCGCATCCAGAACCAGCTGCAATGGAAAGTTCTCATCATTTGGATAAACGTCGAGGTCGTTTTCGACGCACGACCATCCGAGTACAACAAACAGCAGGAATGTATATCGACTTAATTTCTTGATACGCATAGTAGTTCTGGATTAGAGATCAAACTTTAGACCGACGCGGCTCCACCACGAGTAGAACTCCCGTTGGATGTAATGATTTTCATCACCCATAAACACTTCGAAAGGCTGATTGGTGATATTGAGGAACTCTGCGAACAGACGCAGCCGCTGGGTTACGGCCACCGTTGCAGTAGCATCAAGTTGTACACGACGTCTTACGAAGAGATCCTCGCTGGCATCGCCGCCAACTTCACTGAGATATTCTCCATTAAAGTTACTTGCAATTCTGAAGTTGACGCGCTTATGATCATATGCCAACGAGAAGTTACCGACGCTGGTAGCCTGGCCCGGCAGTCTGATCTTTTCAGTACCACTGGCATTCTCACGTGATTGAATCCGTGCATCGGACGATGTGTAAGTGTAATTCGCGTAAACTGAAAGACCCTTAAGAAATCCTGGCAGGAATGTAAGGTTCTGTTGATACGCTACCTCAAATCCGACGAGATCAGCGCTCTCGCCATTTTGTGCCTGCGTTAAAGTCAGATCAACACCTTCCGCTCCTGGATAGTTAGAGCTTGCAAACCGATGATTAAAAATGAAGTTGTCGAGATTCTTATAGAAGAATCCACCGGAAAGAATACCAACGTTTCCAAAGTAATGTTCAACCATTAGGTCAATATTCGAAGCATCAACAGGTTTGAGGTCCGGATTGCCAATAGTACCCTCACGTGCACTGAACTCAATCTCCTGGCTCGGAATGATGTCCTGAAAATTAGGTCTCGCATAAGTACGCGTAAGAGCAAGTCGTACGTTCGTGTTGTTGTCGATCGCATACTTCGCATGCAATTGCGGAAGAAAGAAACCATAATCGGTAGACCCTTCAATGGGAACGATATCCTCTACTTCATCTTCGAAATTGTAGATCGCCTCGCTTGAGCGGTAGTCAACTTTGGTAAGTTCGTAGCGCATACCACCCAGCAACATCAACTTCTGAAACTGTAGCTTGGCCATCAGATAACCGGCGTATACATCTTCCGTTGCCGTGTACGCCTCCAGCGCTTCCGCGGTCTGCTTGTCTTCCACGTCAAGCTCGTAACCGTACTGGTTCGCATTAAAGTGTGAGATAACTTTTGAGGGATCTGCACTCGCGCGCAATGTATAGCGTCCTGAGAAGAAGTCTTTGTCGACAAGCCCGCCGGCGTATTTCTCAAGCGTATAATCGCCCGTTTCAAAACCGGGGAACGTCACATCCCCGCCGTTCCATCCAAACACATTTTCTGATACGCGATACTCCTTCTCCTTCATTCGTACCTTTCCACCAAACTTGATGAGCCCATCACCCGAACCTGCTTTGAACGGCACAGAGATGTTCATCTTCGCCGTCTTGTTTACATCCAGTGCGTAAGTCCTGCCCATAACGAACTCGT
This sequence comes from Chryseolinea sp. T2, assembly GCF_037203685.1. Lineage (NCBI taxonomy): Bacteria > Pseudomonadati > Bacteroidota > Cytophagia > Cytophagales > Fulvivirgaceae > Chryseolinea > Chryseolinea sp. T2. Next base: position 1,044,255 of record NZ_JBBCAU010000001.1, on the reverse strand, counting down.
CGAACTCGTACAGCGTGTTATCGAGATAAGGATTCTCCGGGTTGTTCTGCGCGATGCCATCAACCGTAAAGCTTGGAAACTTCGGATTAGTAGTGTAATCGATACTCAGTGCATCAAACTCGCCAACAGATCCGATCTCCGTGTCAAATGGTGTATCCTGAATCGCTTCAGCATAAGCCACTTCGTAGTCGAGGCGGAATTTATTGAAGTCATGCTTAGCCCCAAGGTTGTAACTGGTGATCATTTGTTTCTCGAGGCGGTCTTTGGTATAGCGTTCAATCGAATTGTCTTCAAATGGCGACTCGTCAATATTAGGAACAAAGATGTAGCGACGTCTTACCTCGTGATCAGTAAATCGGTTATAGATCGTTCTGAAATAGATCTCGTTCTTGTCATTAAAGCGGTAATCCACAGTTCCACTAAGTCCAAGTCTGGTACGTTGCAGAATGTAATCGCGTAGCTCGAAATCATTGTCATCTCGTTCCCAGTCGTCGGAGCCGCGGTCAGTAACATAGTAGCTGGAGTTCAGCATAACGCCGAGCTTATTCTTGAGAAACCTCTTGCTGAGTTCAAGTGAGCCCTGGAAGTTGGCCTTCTCAACAAGGTTGTTGTAACCCGCCAGTGCCGATGCACTAATTCCAAGATTCTCCGATTGTGCCGTGCGCGTGATCAGGTTAACGCTTCCACCAATAGCATCGCCATCCATATCGGGCGTAAGCGCTTTGGTGACTTCAATAGATGCCAGCTGATCCGCCGGAACGGCATCAAGGGCAACATAGCGAACGCCTGCTTCAGGAGATGGGATCTGCTCTCCGTTAATACTCACATTTGTAAATTGAGGAGCAAGACCACGTACCAAAACGTATCTTCCTTCTCCCTGATCGCGTTCAATATTCACTCCCGGCACACGCTGCAACGCCTCGGCTACGTTCGGATCGGGAAAGCGACCAATCTGATCCGCACTAACAATATTCTTGATATTATCTGCTGTCTTCTGCTGGTTGAGCGCCTTTTGCTGACCCATCAGCGAACCAGTAATCACCACGTCGTCCAGCGTTTTGAAATCGCTGGCAAGCTTAATATCGTGTTCAATGGTTTGAGCGCCAGCAACGGCAACTGTCTCCGAAAGTACTGCATAACCGATATAGGTTACCTCAAGTACTATATCACCTTCCGGAACACGCAGGAGATACTCCCCGTTTACATCCGTCGTCGTTCCGCTAGCCGTCCCTTTAATAATGACTGATGCACCCGGCAACACTTCACTGGTTTGAGCATCTGTCACTCGTCCGCGAATAATTCCTATCGCGGTTGCCTCCGACCGAACCAGGTGTTTTGCCGTGGCCTTGACCATGATTGTATAGTTCGACTGTCTGAACTCAAGCGCTGCAAGTGAGGCGACCTGGTCAAGGGCAGCACCAACCGTGGTTTCCTTCGCCGATATTCTCACTTTACGACCGAGGGGCATTGCCTTGTTGCTGTACGAAAAATTAAAATCCGTACTGGCCTCAATAGACTGAAACAACTCGCTTATCGTCATGTCTACACGCGCGAATCGGATCGCGACCCGGTGAACGTCCTGTGCGTTGCCATCATTGGCAAACAGAACGTTGAACAGGCAGCATTGCAGCAATAGCGCAACCTTAATTCCCCGAAAAAGGAAACACGCGGCGCCGCACCTGAATGGTATTAGTTTATTCATTTGTTATTGTGGGGTTATTGAGTTAGTCTGTTTTCTCTCCTGGTCGGTGTAGTCTTCAAAGGCACTCACATCCTGAATAAGCGATTCTTTATATGATGTCATTGCCCGTCTATTATGATGTCATTTACAAAGCGCACATTACTCACATCCCTTTCCTGACAAAGTCACACGGCCGTTATCTGATATTTGAAACTGTGCACCTGTGGTGAAATGGATCGCTTCCAGCACGTGTCTTAAACTTTCACCTCTGTATGTACCAGTGATCCTGCAGTGCGACAATCGCGAACTTTCAAGTACTATCTTTACGCCATACCAGCGTTCAAGCTTTCGCGCGGCGTCGTCAAGTGCCACATCGTCAAATACAATGGTGTTATTCATCCATGCTAAGGCCACACCCAGTTCCACGTGCGAGCGATTCATTTCACCTGAATGTCGCACGATATCCAGGTGTTCATTCGGTAAAAGAATTTCCTGTTTCAAATGATCTGAAACTCTGACCTTACCCGTCGCCACAGTAACAGCAACCGTTGCACTGTCAGCATTTATATTAAAGGACGTTCCTAATACTTCAGTGGCAACGGCGTCGGTATGCACAATAAATGGTTTCGATGGATCGCGCGACACTTCGAAAAATGCCTCGCCCTCGAGAAAGACTTCACGCGTATCGTCATTGAGTTGTATGGGATATCGCAAACTACTGGAGGCATTCAGATGAACTGTGCTTCCATCTGCAAGTTGTATCGTGGTACGTTGGCCGGAAATTGTAGAGGCTACCGCGTATTCAATCTCACTTGGCGAAAGGACTACACTCCATACGAAAAAGCTGGAAATGGCAAGTATCGTGACAGTTGCTGCTATCTTAAGCCACAATGGTCGCGAGCGCTTCAAAGACTCTTCCTCGATCAGATCGATGTGCCCATTTAACGATTGAAGCGCCCGCGTCTTGTTAACTACGGGTATACGTACTTCATCCTTGTTCCAGGCAACGGCATACTGCTGAAATATTCTTTGATTGTCAGCGCTCGCACTCACCCAGTTCAGCAGTTCTTCCTGTTCTTCGGGTGTTGCCTCGTTCGATAAGTAGCGAACGATAAGATGTGAGGGTTCGTTTGACATGAGTCCGGTTTCTGATGTTGTAGAGCATCAAAACCAGCTCACCCACTATTTGATAATGTTATCGTTCGGTTAAGCGAATATTACGCTTTCTCATATTGCAGCAGGTTAGCTCGGATAACCTGCAGGGCCTTCACCAATTGGTTCTCCACCGTCTTCTCAGAAATGCCCATGATTTCCGCAATCTCCTTGTAAGAAAGTCCATCATAACGGTTCATGATAAATACCTGTCGACATCGGGGTGGAAGTTGTTGTACAACAGCAGAGACGAACGACTGCGTCTCCTTAAAAATAATGTCATCGTCCGGACCGCGCGATGCTGCAACATCTACAACGTCTTCGAGTTCGTCAAGGCTCAACGTATTTAGCTTTCTCGCAGATATGACGCGATAACATGCATATCGCACTGACGCATAGAAGTATGCGCGAACACTGCTTTCGATGCTGATCGTTTTTCGGGCACGCCAAACTCCAACAAAAACATCCGACACGAGTTCCTCGGCTTCACTGAGTGCCACATAGGAGCAGGCAAACCGGCAAAGCGGCACATAGTATTGCTCAAAGAGCTCGTTCATCGCATTGCGATCGTCACGTCTTAGTCGCGAAAACAAATTGGCCGGAGTAGTTTCCATTTCCGGCGAAAAGATGTGCCGGCAATTGGAATTGACAAAAATGTGCGGATTATCAAATTAATAAATCGGAGCAGACTACAGATTCAATGCGAGGCGGTGGCACAGCCCAATAAAGAGCCGCGACAGAAAGTTTTGGTTCCTGCTCACTCATCAGCCGTCACTCTGGAAAGCCCATTCATTATTCCCCCTCTGATCATATTCCCATATCCATCATCGTGCAGAAAGTTTGTGAACGAAAGCGCTAACTCATAATTCGCCTTCGCATCCTGAGGCCTTTTCAAATCTTCATAACATTTGCCGACGTTCAGATACAACGAAGGCCATGCTCCCTTTACGTTGGCATCATCAATTTCCAATGCCAGTCGCAATGCTGTTTCGTCCCATTCCAATTTTTCTGTTACGCTATTCTGATGCCGCGCAACATAATGCGCAGCGATAAATTTCTCAAAGTTGTTCGATGCCTCACCCCACGCCTGAAGAAATAACCTCAAGGCATCTTCCGACTTGCCCAATCCTTCGAAGTCCATGCCCTGAGCACAGAGCTTGACTACATGGTTATCTGCTGCGAATTCCATTTAAAGTCTTTGTTTTCGTCGATCCTGGATAGCTTTTCTAACCTACCTGCACATCATGAACAGAAACGTCACTCCAATTTTCATCCCACTCGGGTTGATCTCCGGCGCGTTGTCAACTGTGGCGTCATCAATCGTCCACTTGCTGCTTGTTTTGAATCCATAGCCAACATCGAGCACTATGTAACTAAAATCTCCGTCCCCGAGTGGCATCCATATCTTAGCACCCGGATTTACACTAAAAGTATCATTGTCCAGGGAAATGGAATTTCTGTCGGTCGTTACATTTTGAAACTCGAAGTTCGGGCCTGCCTTATCACTGATCTTTGTTTTGAATGTAGTTCGGGATATACCCAGGTAAGGCATTATTTTAAACTGATCATACAACTTAAGTTCATATCCATAATTTATATTCATTGAATAGCCATAACTCGAAGTACCAATATCACTGTCATTATACGCTGTCGTCTCATTTATATCTACGTCGCCAGCAACTTCAAAAAAATGCCTGTTGAATTTATAATTTATTCCGGCGCCAATATTCCCGTATCCGGACTTTACATCCTTTAAATCATTGCTTCTTAAAAAATCGTTCAGTTTACTGACATCTATATGATGATACTTTACAGACAGAGAGAGACCAAATGATAAAATTGCTGGTTCCTTGTCCACGAATTGTCCATGTGCTGATATGGACACAACAATCAATAGGGTTGATGCTGATAACGTTCTCATAACAAAGCTGAATTAAGAAAGCTCATCCTTTCCGATCGGTTAACCACAACAAAAGCAAATGGCCCAACTACATTGGATTTGTTCGTTTTCCGAAGTCCGGATTTACTTTCAGATTCAGATCCGTTACCGATTCCATACTTTACCGCACGAAATCTTTAAAATGCCTTACAAAGCGCAAATGGATTTGGCTCAGGCCTGTAGGCCACCATTCTATCGTCGATTTCCGTCATTCAATTGATGATCTCGGCTTTCGGATTTGCCTTTATGTTCGCCAGCCTCTCCTGCCACATCTGAAGTTCTTCGGGGGTTAATCTCACCCATTCTGTCACCTCGCCGATAATCTTCAACGGCGCCTGACTGCGATATGATCGGGTTGGGTTGCCGGGAAATTTCTTGTCCGTTACGTTGGGATCATTTTCAAAGCTACCCGTAGGCTCAACGATGTAAACCCGCTCAGTTCTGTCGCCAGGTGCCAAAGCCGCAGCGAGACCCGCTCCATTCACCAACGCAGTGAAATAGATGTGATTCATGATCACTTCCGGCTTGTAATTCGACCTGAATCCCGCGGTTAGAAACTCACCAATCTGCAGATCAGCCTTTGTCCCGTGATAAAACGGACCACTATCCAATACGCCGATACTGACTGTTACGATCTCTTTGTCTTCCATCCCCTTAATGTTGAAGTGCTCACTATATAAAAACAAATCGCGCTTGCAAATATATTTAACAAACGATCAATGTGATGTAATGCGCGTCAATCACCCCGACGAATCCCTGCACCAATAATATAAACCAGCCCTTCTCACCTCAAAGTAGCACCCGCAAAAATGAACGGTATCGTCTTCACAATTTCTCAATTCCATAAGGCAGTTCCATTTTATCCAACTGGTATGCTTTGTAAACACCCATCACATATTCCCCGTCTTCAGGATGCTGCGTCGTTCCAAGTCGTGTAGAATATCTGGACCATCGCTCCAGGAGTGCATAGCCAGTCTCTCTCAAATTCTTATCTTCCTCAACAATACTCTTGAGAAGATCTCCTGCAATACTCCATCCGCCAGCCGAACTTATAGTTTTCAGGATAAAACGTTTCGTCTCATTCGTTCCTCCGTCGTACATCGATCGAAGTGCCTCAACATCTGATGCAAGTATTCCCTTCTGAATGATTAAACAACTCATCTTCTTCACCGTGTTCGAGTCGTCGCTTAGGAGATCAAAGGCAAGCGACTTTGCACGCTGGTTGTCCAGAATAGAAATACCAAATAAACCTGCAGCTCTCAGTTTGGAAGATGGCGATTTTAAAAATGGCTCAAGGATACTCAGATCATTCTCGGCACCAACCTCTGCAAGCCCGACAATACTTCCAACTCCTGGCTCAACAACCAACGCATCCCGGTAGATCTGCGGAAAGTCATATTGACCCGTCCTGGAAAACATTCCCCTTACTGCTGCCCTTATACCCGCAGATGAGTCAAACAACAATTGAAGTATCGGTGTCTTGAAGGCGTCAATCTGACTGTCGGAAATCCTATTTACCGCGTATTGTCTGATCTTCTGACTTCGATCACCCAGAAGTCTCTTCATCAGCTGCAGATCATTTACAAAATCAACGTTTCGAATGACCAGCAACCTTATCAAATAGTTTTTATCCGATAAAAACTCCTCCATCGCGGAACCCGTCAACTTACCTCTCTGTATTAGGTTCCTGACAATGAAAAACCTGCTACTATCCGAATACTTTTCAAGCGACTTTAAAACCTTTCCTATTGTGTCGTCCGAGAATATAAAGGTCGTTATATCATCATGAATGTGTTTAAGATCACTTCTCCCAACCTTTAACAATGAGTCAATCAGTTTATGATGCCTGATCAGAAATTCAGGATCCTCGCGACGGATAACTTCGCCAATTGCTTTCTCTGCCGTTAATCTTATAGCCGGAACCCAATCCGATAATCTGAATAGGATAAACCGAAATGTCGATTGCTTTGGATTAATAAGCAGTCTGTTTAGCGCCTCCTGACGAACGTAGCCATCACTGTTCATCGATGCTATACTGAGAAGAGTCAACTTCAACACCTCCTCGAACCTGTCAAATTTTTCTAATTGCGACTTCTTAAGATAGATGTTGCGCAGGTCCTTATATAGCGGCTTCGTTTCGAACGAGGACTGTTCGAACGAGGACTGTTCGGAAAACAAGCGGTGAATTGCACGTGCGCATTTCGTAGCTATCCCGATATCAGCGTGAAATACCCAATCAAACTTACTGGCTATCTGCCCAAGATCCTGAATCGCATCAAAGTCCGGATTGTATTCAGTAACGGTCCTTGAATGAGATTCAATAGCCCCGCCCGTCGCTTTCTTTTGCACAAAGATCCAATCCCAGAAACCCATTTACTCTTTTTTTACCAGTTATATCTCAACAACGTCATAAAATACCCCAATGTTATAAAGTAACCAATCACCAGTAGGCAAACCGTCAACAGTCTATTTAATCCATCACTCACCAAACAATAGTTGAAGATCCTGAATAGGAAAATCATCCGTCTCTAACAACCTGATACCTCCCTGATACCTCTGCCATTCATAATCATACATGAAACGATTCAGCAGCACCCTCCTGCTCACAGTTTCAATCAGCCCTCGCTCACCATAAATTGGATGCTTGAAGTCTGTATGCGTATAGACCTTCTGTTCCTCTTCGTCCTTATCAGTTGCTACGGAACACTGATTGATAAAATCTTCTTCAGGCAATGCTGTCCCTGAGTTAATCGGGGCTTCAAGTTCAGCATTGATCCAAAATCTCTTGCTGCCCGATCCTGATTCATACAGCGAAAAGCCGCGCCCACCGGCACTATCATCGAGAAAGAATCCAAGTATCACGGACGAGTTAAACTCCCCGAAAATGTTGTTCTCCAGCTCCGAGACGTCAACATCAAACAGCATTCTGGTCAGATCCTCATTTGAGAAGAAGACGTTGCGTGTAGTCAACTCGAGATACATCCTGTTATCAGACCAGTCCTTGTCGTAATAGTTCCCGAACATGGTTGTAAGTATTCTGTGTAATCCGCGCTTTACATCGTCAAGTGATGTATCCTCCTTGAAGTCAAATCCAATTCCAAAACTTCCGTTTATCATAGTATAAATCAACAACGTATCGTCTAATATAGCATACAACTATCTATTGCAGCATACAACGTGGCCACCAGGGTACGGTTTTAATTTAAGTCGTCGCATGCCGTAACACATTTCATTCCAGCCGATGCATCTCAGTCGTTTTGCTCACCGTCAGCGCAGGGACAAAATCCGGACTAATTACTTTTAATCGATCCAGTATCTCACCAACCTTATCAACAATCGAATCTATATCCTCTCCGAAATCGTACAAAAGCACGAGCCATCTTTTCTCGCTAACTGTTTTGAATTGTTTTAGTATGTCCCGGGTCAACTCGCCAACGATCTTCTTTCCTTTTCCGGATACATTCTCGATGGAAACATAAAGCGTGAATCCGGATGCTTCCCGTTTGCCCATATAGTAGGCCATCGTCACGGATTGAAAAACTTTGATTACAATTTTTGGTGGCAAACCATCAACGGTTACCGTGAACGACATGTCATGTGAGATGTTATCGGTAAGAATCTTATGGAGTTCGTCCATTGTGGTTAAATCTTAATTCGCAGGTTTCCAAAGATAAGCAATGCACCAACATCGCATTGCTCATTCAAACTCCAGTTGAGGCAGCTAACGGAGAGGCGCGGCTCCCCTCGAACCACATAATATCCACTGAATATTTTCGGTCGACATTTTAGGAACATTTGCTCAGAGGATATTGTATATTCTAAGTTGGCTGGCCCGGAACTGTGTAAATGTTCCGCCATTTACTTCAGTCACCACCGCACCGCCCATTGTGCACCCCTTCTGCACTCATTCTGCACTCCTTCTGCACTCGGTGATTAAGTTTGGCGTCATCTGTCGTTCAACTTCGGTTAAACTCTCCGTGGTTCACCTTCAATAAGTGTAAAAAGGACACCCCTCTTTGCCTCTAAATTCAAACGCGCACCGAAGCTGCATTTTCTGAGAACGGAAAATTTTCCTCCTGCACTCAATTTACCTTTTCCTCTTTTCCCGTATATCGATTAAAAACTCTCAACATGGCTTATTCAGAAAACAACAACCTCACGAACAGCGTGAAAGGTAAACTGGGCGACTCCGTTGTGTTCAAACAGTATAATGGCAAGACCATCTACTGCAAAACACCGCAGTCACCCAGAAGCGAATCTTCGGATCAGAAGATGAACCGTGACCAGTTCCGCGAAGCATCGGCATGGGCAGTTAAAACATTGCTCAACCCGGTGGACAAAGAAAGCTTTCGCCTCGAAGCGAAGCGTTTAAAATTGAAAGATCCTTACACTGCTGCCCTCCAATTCAAACTCAGAGAGATCAAGGCACACATAACAGCGGGGTTCGAGTGGGCACCAATCCTCACGTTGAAGCAAGCAACGGAGGCAGCTACACGCAAAAGCAAAAGACTGGCAGAACGGGCAAGAGCATTAAATGCTTCACCAGCACCTGGGGTCCAATCAGTCTCGCCGACCGGCGGCATTGATTCAATTGAAGCAACTGAATTGCGCAAGTCGGTGGATGAAATGAACCGCTCACTGCAGGAGAATCTATTGGCAATGCAGAAGTCGATCCAGGAGTCATTATTGGAGATGAACAAGGCGGTGCTCGCGATCAGTGAACTGGTGAAGTCATCACTCGAAGCCCAGCGGCAGCCGCTTCAGCGCGAACAATTGAAGCAATCTATTCATACAAGTCTTCGCCCCGCAATTGCCTCAATGGAATCAGTTCGGCGATCATCGGAGTCTATGCCTGCAGCAGTCTCGAATTCTATGCTATCGCCTGGTACTGCTCTGCTGAATGATACGCTATTGCATGTTAATGCTTCCGAGACTAACCTTCTGAATTCAGAGATTAATATTCAGAAACAGAAATCCAACACATATGATACAACCTGTGACCGGCCTGGATAGGCCGCGCCTGTATTGTCCACACATGTAAATTATAAGCGGACTCTTAATTGTCAATTGTAAATTGTCAATTATCAATTTGCACGTGTCCAACCGAAGAGAATTCATTCGCAGGAGCGCAGCGCTTTCCGCACTGACCGGATTTGATTTCCAAAAGGTCACAGGAAGTGATGCCTCCATCGATCTTTGCCTCGCCTATTTCTATGGCGTGCAGGAACGCAAGATGGAACTGCAGAAGCAAATGGGAATTACCGGTGCCGTATCTCCGTCTGCTCCCGCAATGGCCGGCATGCCGGATGCAAAGCCATGGACACTTGAGGCCGTCACTGCAGTAAAAAATGCTTTTGCCCAGCGCGGACTTCGATGGACCGTTTTGGAGGGCACACCTCAACTCGACAAAACGAAACTCGGAATTGCCGGACGTGATGAGGAAATCGACAACTTCATCACCCTCATGCGCAACCTCAATAAGGTGGGCGTGAACACGATCTGTTATAACTGGATGCCGGTAATCAACTGGGCGCGTACCGACATGGCACGTAAAGGCCGCGGTGGTGCATTAGTCACTGCCTTCGATTATGATGCGATCAAAGATCAGCCCGTTACTGAGTTTGGCGAAGTGTCCGAAGAGCAGATGTGGAAGAACCTCACTTACTTCCTGAAGGCCGTAGTGCCCGAGGCAGAGAAGAATCAAATTAAACTTGCTCTTCATCCAGACGATCCTCCAATACCAAAGATCCGTGGCATCGCTCGCATCATGCGGACAGCAGAAGCTTTCAAGCGTATGATTGAGATTGCACCGAGTCCAAACAATGGGATTACTTTATGCCAGGGCACGTTCGCTACCATGGGTGAGGATATCCCTTCCGTTATTCAATACTTCGGCGAAAGAAAGAAGATCTTCTTCGTTCATTTCCGCGATATCCGTGGAGACAAATGGCACTTCGAAGAATGTTTTCATGATGAAGGCATCACCGATATGTACAAAGCGATGAAGATGTATCACCAGGTGGGCTTTAACGGACCGATGCGTGAGGACCATGTGCCAACAGTATCTGGAGACAGCAACGATCACCCTGGATACAGTGAGTACGGGACGTTGTTTGCAATGGGATATATCAAAGGATTGATTGAGGCTGCAAAAAAAGAAATGAAGGCCTGAACGCGAGGGACAACCACAACAAGCTTTACTTCACGAACCTTACTTCAGTTACCGAAGACGCACTATCAGGTTAACTCATCTTCTCATCAGCGACCTCGATGCAATTAATGCAACCGTGCTGATCGCCGCCCCAAAAGACAAGTAGTATCCCACATACGCAAGCCCATAACTGGTGGCTAACGTTGTCGCCAGGTATGGCGTAAGCGAAGCACCTAAGATCCCAGCTATTGTAAAACATAACGACGCTCCGGTGTAACGTACTTCCGGAGGAAAGATCTCCGCCAACGCAGTGCCTATGGGAGCGTAGTTTAAGCCCATCAGAAACAATCCAACGGACTGAAACATCACCGTCACCAGCAAACTCCCCGTACTGAAGAAGGGAGCAAAGAACAGCCCAAAAACAAAGATGCCGATGGTCGAGCCTATAAGAACATAACTCCAGCCCTTCCGGTCAGCGATTAATGCCGATATGGGAATACCCAAAGCAAAGAACAACATAGAAATCATCTGCGCGATAAGCATGCTCTCCCTCGGGTAATTCAGTGCCGATGTTCCCCAGCTCAACGTAAAAACAGTCATAAGATAGAAGACCAGAAACGTCGTGATAGTGGCAACCGTTCCCAGCAAGACAACTTTACCATGCCTGACAAACACCGTAACAACAGGCACCTTCACGCGCGCTTGATTGTTCATGATTTTTATAAAGTCGGGCGTCTCCGTTATTTTCAATCGAATATAAAGACCCACCCATACAAGCAAAGCACTCGCGAGAAACGGAATGCGCCAGCCATAATTCAGGAACTGTTCATCAGTGAGAAACTTGCTGAGGATGAAGAACGACCCGCTCGACAAAAGAAAACCGATTGGCGCACCCAACTGAGGAAACATTCCATACCATGCCTTCTTATGCTTTGGCGCGTTTTCCGTCGCCAGCAATACTGCCCCGCCCCATTCTCCTCCAAGTCCCAACCCCTGGCCAAAGCGACACAATGCGAGCAGAATAGGAGCAAGAATCCCGATGGTATGATAGGATGGCAATAAGCCAATTAACACCGTTGATGGACCCATAGTCATCAATGAAGCTACCAACGTGGCTTTCCTTCCCTTTCGGTCGCCAAAGTGACCAAACAACGCAGCCCCCAGTGGTCGGGCAAAGAATGCGAGCGCGAAAGTAGCCAGCGATGCCAGTGTTGCTGCCACGGGATCTGCCGCAGGAAAGAACAACTTCGGAAAGACAAGTACCGCGGCAGTTGCGTAGATATAGAAATCAAAGAATTCGATGGTGGTGCCGATCAGGCTTGCGGCCAGTATTCGTGCTGCTGAATTCGTAGCACGGGATGTTTCTGTCATAGCGACGGTGCGTATTACTTAAGCTATGCAAGATCACACTTTTTACTGGCAATTTGCCCGCACTTCTCCGAATCATTTCGTCTCCTTCTTGGGCACGGTGACCTTGAAACCCCAATTCAAATACTGAAGTTTTTGAAATGACTTGACGGGATCTACCGTATCAAATGTCAGGGTGGTATTTTGTTTGGCTCCGGTATAATCAATATAAAGAGCGCCTCCTATAATGTCCTTGATCAATGGAAATCTAAACTCCAGACCAGCAGTATAAGCAAACGCCACATTGTTGTCGAAATTCACTGCCTCCTTTATAATCTCGTTTCCGGAATTATCATACACCCTGATACCAAAGGCTCGCGTGTTGTTGAACATAATACCCGCAGTTCCATTCAATACGAGCTGAAGCTTTTCTGTTAACGGGATCCGATAGGATGGTCCGAGCGTTGTAAGCAACGGCGCATAGCGGCTCTCCCCAACAACGGTACGGTAGCCCAGGGATTCCGTAAAAGCAGCAGAGATTTTCTCATTGTCCATTTCATTCCATTGATAGGTGGTATGAACATAGAGAGAAAGGTTTTCAGGAAAGTACTTTGCCCGCGACTTCGAATCGAAAACCAAACCCCATCCTGTTTTTGCAAACCCTCCATCCTTTATGTCCGTCGATTTGAAACTTCCTACGGGCATAGCAACAAAGGCACCAAATGAACTGCCCTCCTGTGCCCTGCTTACAAAAGGCATCAGCACTACTGCAAAGGCCAGAAACCACGAAACACCTATCATTCTTTTCATATCAATTGGTTTATCTTTTTCCATATCTCCAACTACCCCGGCTACTTCGCCTTCGACCCAAAGGGAGTGCGCTTACTCATGTAATCCAGCGATCCGATGTACGCATCTATTGTCGACCCAAACGTATCGCGCTTCTGTGAAAACACAGAGTTTCCTTCGTCGTCATAGATATCCATAGCTACCTTCGTTCCGTACTCAATAACGGTTGTAGAACTGGAAGATGAGACCGCTGTACCCGACGACTTGGAATTCTTCTTATCACCATCCTTATTCTGGCTGTCTTTGTCTTTATAGGTTGATACACCAGAACCATAACTTTGTGTACCCTTATTCATAATCTCGGCCCTTCCAACAACAACGTATTGCACACCTAACATAAGCGCAAGATCCTTTGGAGCTGTTGTCGTCAATTGCGCTGATGTAACATTGTGTTGCGCAAGCAATGCGTTGACGGTCTGAGGATCCACAACGGTAAGGCCATGAGTATACTTCCTCATCGCGGTAATACAGTCCGCCTGTATCTGCTGCGACATTTTCTCAGGGCCAATACCAGGATCATTCGTGTTTAAATCAAATGGAATAACTGCAATCTTTCCCTTGCGATCTGCAGCAGACGTCGATGTCATTGCAGTTGCGGCAGTCGTGGCCGCGCCAGCGTCTGGACCTTTGAAAACTTCTGTGCGCCTACTGGCAAACTGAATTTTATCAATATCGGATTTGTTTAATTCGTATTCGAGGTCCTCGCCTTTATACTTGAACTTGATTGTCGTTTGATTTACAGCGACAACTTTTCCTTCCTTCTTTTCGCCATTCGACATAATGACGACATCAACGGGTTGCTGTGCGTTAACAGAGGGTAACACAACAACCAATAGCAACCACGCTACAACCAACCTGGTTATGGCGCTCACAACGAAGCGTTTGTTGTTCATCTTAAGTGGGTTTTTTGGGCAATATAGCCAAAGATCGCTATCGACCTATCGCAGCAAACGCTATGTATGATTGGAATATCGTTTGCTATTTCTAAGCTCGTGTATTATCTTCTCTAACTTTTTTTTGCAACCGTTTACTGCAATGCAAGGCGACACCAAAGGCAAGTTCGTATTTTTCCTGACCGGCGCCTCTGGCGTTGGAAAGACAACCCTGGTGCGAGCACTTGAACAATCACAGCTCAACAAGGACTGGCTGTTCTTCCATTTCGATTCAATCGGAGTTCCTTCTGCTTCAATGATGCAACTTCATTATGGCTCACCTTCCGAGTGGCAGAAGGCGAAGACGTTTGAATGGGTTGATCGTTTACTTTCACTTGAAACTAATCAAAAGATTATTCTGGAAGGACAAGTGAACCTTCAGTTCATTCGCGATGCCTTCAAACGTCACGACTTCAATGACTACCTTATAATTCTCATCGACTGTCATGAACTGGATATGGGTTCAAGACTCGCCCTTCAACGCCAGCAACCCGAACTATTTACACCCGATATGAAACGGTGGCGCGAATACTTAAGACAACAGGCCAAACAGTTTCAGACAGACATCATCGATACTAGCCAGCTCTCACCAGACGAAGCAGTGCAGGCACTGGCACGAATTATCGATTTAATCTAACCTTCCTCCCGACCCTGCATTTCCCTACGGCCCCGCACACTGTACTACTTCTGAATATCAATGCCGACCTCTGCACATTCGACTACAACAGTCATTAACCGAATTTAAAATGTGGGAAAGCAAAGCCGCAGTCTCCCCTGCCTGCGGCGCTCCGCGCTTTCTCGGAACTAAACAGACTACGAAGCACAACCTATCCAAAAACAACTTTAGCAAACGCACTGACCTTCCAAATCAACGCACCTCCCGAAAACTCTAAAACTCCCCTTCCTCCCGACCCTGCATTTTATTCGCGACGGCCCTGCACACTGTACTACAACAGTCATCAACCGAAATTAAAGTGTGGGAAAGCAAAGCCGCAGTCCCGCTGTCTCATGATTATCATAAAGACACAAAAAAAGGCATTGAGCTTAAAACCCAATGCCTTCGAAATATATCGTTGCTTGTTATTTCTTGATCGCTTTCAAAATCGACTGCTGATTCTTAACAATCGTATCAAGCGTCTTCTGATTTCTAAGTATCGCATTCTGATTCTTAATGATGGTCTTCTGATTACCTACTATAGTACGCTGATTCTCCTTCAACGCTCTCTGATTCTCAACTATAATCTTCTGATTGCTTTTGATAACATCCTGATTCTTCAGGATCGATCCTTGATTGCCTTTGATCTTGCCTTGGTTAGCAAGGACGAGCTTCGTTGATTCTGCCATGTTCTTTTTGTTTAAAGGGTATGTTTTTTCTTTAAAGTTATGCTCAAAAGCTTAACTATTTGGTAAGTTATAAAATTGGAAATCGTTTTACAATTCGGTGCCTGACTTCACCGTGACGCCAACATCAAACTATGGATTACCTGCCGGTATCTTAGAGGCATCTATCGGAGCCGGGCTCACAGCCTCAGGCACGAACTCGCGATCAATCAACTCATCCATGGGTACTTCTTTCTTCAACATCCCCATCCCCAGTCCCATCTGTTGTATCATCCGAAGATCAGCATCGGTAGGGACAAGGTTCACATAACTCACACGCTTTGGGTCCGCCGTAAGCACATAGTTCAACACCTTTTCATCCTGACGATAATAGGGCGCAACAAGTTTGGCTGCTTCCGCCCGATGCGTTTCCGCCCACTCTCCCGATGCAGCTATGCCGCGAACGAGGTCTCTAACGACGTCGGGATTACTGTTGATGAGGTCCTCATGAACGACGAGTGCACATGAAATGAAGTTGGGCCATATATCCCGTGCATAGTAAAGGACCCGACCGATGCCATCAAGTTCGGCCTTTGCACAGAACGGCTCTCCAACAAAGTAAGCATCAATGGCACCGGCAGCGAGTGAAGTCGGCATGTCGGGCGGAGGCAAAATAACAAAGGTCACATCCTCTTTCTTCAAACCGTAGTCGTTCATCAACTTATAGAACACAAAATGCTGATTGCTGAACAGGCTAGGAACGGCAACCTTCTTTCCCTTCAGGTCGGCCATACTTCTTATCTTGCTGTTCCTTGCCACCACGATCTCGGATCCATCGCGATGACCGAGATAACAGATCTTTACAGGCACGCCTTGTTCGCGTAACTTCATGGCCAGGGGAACAATCATGAACGTTGCCTGCACCTGCTTTGCCTCTAGCGCCGAAACCACCGTAGGAAAATCGGTGAACACGCGTGAATTGAAATTTGTATTTGTTTCGGTAGTCTTTGATGCGTAATCCGTAACGGGACAGGTAAGGTGACAGGTAACAGGAAGAAATCCGACGGTAAGCTCGCGTGTAGCTTTGGTGTTGGATCCTTCGTGAATCACATCACGCACGTTTGCCGCGCCCCGATTATTCCAGGGGCGATATCTTAACAATCCCAATGCTGTGATGGCAAGTACTACACCAATAACAACGCGGCCGAGTGTGGGTTTCATACTATTTAATTATCAAATGATAACTGAAAACTACGTTAACATCTATCCAATGAGATTCGGATCCAGCTAGTGTGTACCCGGCGTATTCAACCCGAGCTCTTTCAATATCTCTTCCATTGCACCAATCACCAACGGATCGGACAACCGCCTCGGCTGACTGGCATCAATTCGCAATTCGCGACATATTGTTGCTGGCCTGTTCGACAATACCAGTACGCGATCAGCTATCTGTGCCGCCTCCTCAATATCGTGCGTGACAAACACGACCGTACGAGGACGCTTCTCCAGCAATAGTATCAGCTCACGGCGCATCCGCAGACGCGACTGATAGTCAAGCGCAGAGAATGGCTCATCCATTAAAAGGATATCGGATTCGCCGGCGAGCACCCGGGCGAGCTCAACGCGTTGCTTCATACCTCCCGACAACTCATGGGGGTAGTGATTCTCGAAACCCTGCATCCTGATCAACTCGATCAGCTCCTTTACTTCATTGCTTTTTGAGCTTCCACCTTTCGAATGGCCGTTACTATTTTCAGAAGAACGCAATCCCATGGAAATATTCTCCGACACCGTAAGCCATGGAAACAAACCATCCTGTTGATAAACCGTCCGCGTGATGCCATCCTTGGTCACGCGGCCATCCCGCGGGCGAAGGAACCCCGACAACAAATTAAGTATAGTTGTCTTTCCACATCCCGATGGACCAACCAGCACAACGATCTCGCCGCGGTTGACAATAAGATTTAGATTATTCAATACCTCAACATTGCCATAGCCATGAGAGACATTCTCAAGATGAAGTGCACGCTTATCTTTCATATCCCCATCTGATTCCAGGCAACTTGGTCAACTGCGCAAGCAGGCGATCAATACCCATACCGAGCAAACCTATCACGATCATATAACATACTGCAGAATCAAGCCGCAAACCATTGCGTGCCTCCCATATACCATATCCCAATCCATCCTGACAACCCACCATCTCTGCCGCAACGATCACCACCCAGGCTATTCCATAGCTCACGCGTAAGGCAGTGATGATCTGCGGAAGTGCAGCAGGAAAGGTTACTTTAGTTAGCAGCTGCACGCCCGTATAATGATAGTCTCTCGCTACTCTAAAGTATATACTTGGTATCGACGCAACGGCAACCATAGTGGCCAGCGTTAGCGGAAAGAATGTTGCCATGAAGATGAGGAAGATTGCAGGTTTGTCACCGATGTGAAACCAGAGTATGGCAAAGGGTATCCACGCCAGGGGAGACAGGAACCTGAAGAAGTTTAGCATTGGCACGAACGACTGGCGTATCATCAGATGCTGACCTAGCCAGAGACCAATGGGGATGCCCAATACCACTGAAATCGAGAATCCAATGGCGACGCGCCATAACGAGGCGATAATGTCGTTGAATAACCTTCCGGTAGCAATCTCCTCCCTGAAACTGGTAAACACCGCCGCCGGCGACGGGAACGCATAGGCAGGGAAAAGGTTGAAGTAGGAAATCAGAAACCACAGCAGCAGTGCGCCAAAGAGTACGACGACAGGCAGCGACAGGCGCAAAACATCAGTTTTCTTCATAGCGAGGGACAACACGAAAATAGAAAGAATCCGGTGATAATTGAATATCACCAAATTCCCACGACGGTAGAGACGCAATGCTTTGCGTCTCCCACGCGTTGGTGGTTTATCGGCGCAAACACCTTATGAAATAAAACCAAAAACATCCCTCCACAACATCATACAGATTTTATTCCGACTTCCTTTAACGTTAACACGTAATGCACTCACAAAAAAAGCCTTCATGTTAGCTTTGCACCATAGCATTTGACTAGCAGCCGAACACTGCCATATGACATAGGGATTGCCTGTTTCAAAGGCCAATATGACGGACACATATAAACGAAAAGCATGATGATGAACACAGCAGAGGTAAGAAGAGTTTCGTCAATACTAACCAGCCATGCAATTGTCAGAACTTTTTTAATGGGTGCACGACATCCACAATATATCTCCGACAATCAGGCCGTGATTTATGCAAGCCTTCGTTGCTACAGCAAATACAAGATATATGAGTGCAACGCGGAGATCGCGATTCCCGTCAACTTCGGCGATTCAGATCATCTCATGCTCCTGGATGGCGATCAGCTTCTTTTCGAGACGTACATCATCGACCTTCTTGAATACGATGATATCATTTACTCATTTGGACGAACAAAGAACGTGCTCATCGCAGAGAGAGAGGGTATGCCGCCGGGCAGATTTCATCGAATCGATCTCGAAGAGTTATCATAACCTTTCGCGGTATTGAATACATCCTCCGCGTGCCGAGTTTGCGCCAACACCACACAACGGTACGTGTACATCAGCAAGCTTCCTGTGTTAAGTTTCTGTTAAGTCGTGGCAATATCGAATTAACACATCTATGTTTGTCGTCACGAACTTACGCCCAAATGAAAAAAACTGTAAAAGCCGAGATCAAAGCAAACGTCGACAAGGCGGTCTCGGGAGCTGTGGAATCTCTCCACGTAGCCAAACCCTCAAAGAAGACACGTAAGGCCATTGACAAGGTGGCCAAGAACCTCACCCGCGACATCAGAGACGAAAAGAAGAAGGTGGAGAAGGAAGAGAAGAAGGTTGAGAAAAAGGTAGAGAAGGAAGCACGTCGCGCAGCGAAGAAAGAAAGCAAAATCGAAGGAGCCCAAAAGTCCTAAATCGCAGAGGCAGCAGACCCGACATCAACTGACAACTGATTGCCACATATCGCTTGCAAATGCCTCAGTATTCACCGCCAATCTTCCTCTTATTCAGTTGATCATCCGACAACATTGGTAGATGCGTCGGCTTGCTCGTGAGCGCCGTTGTATCAGTAAGCGTATACAGAAACTTAATAATGTCACGCTGCTCAGCAATCGAAAGATTGAGCTTATCCGATGGCAGCGTTTGATTGTCCAGTTGAATACCAATACCTTTGCCTCCACCCCGATTATAAAAGTCCAGAACATCCTCGAGAGAATTGTACACGCCATTGTGCATGTAAGGCGCCGTGAGCGCAATGTTGCGTACCGTGGGCGTCTTGAATGCGCTTTTGAATAACTCACGTGGATAAGTGCTGTATTTCCCAGGATCACCATCCACGGTTGCGTTAACAGTATCCGGACTGGAAGGAACACCCAGCACCTCAGACTCCGTCTCAGCATACATCGGTGGAACGGAGCCATTGAACAAAGGCATGAAATGGCATGTAGCACACTTCGCCTTTCCCATAAATAAATTGAAACCATTAATCTCCTCCTTCGAGAGCAACGCGGTACTGTCGCGCATGTACTTGTCGAAGCGGGATTCAAATGAGCTAAGCGATTGCACATATGCTGCAAGTGCTGATCCGATCATCTTCGGCGTGATCGGTTCGTTGCCGATGTCTTTACGTAACGCATCATTGAAGGCTGACTTGAAAGCTTCCTGATATTCCTTGCTGGCATTTAATAGTTCGCTCGCCTTATCAAGTGAGTTGTGCA
This sequence comes from Chryseolinea sp. T2, assembly GCF_037203685.1. NCBI lineage: Bacteria > Pseudomonadati > Bacteroidota > Cytophagia > Cytophagales > Fulvivirgaceae > Chryseolinea > Chryseolinea sp. T2. The sequence continues at coordinate 1,024,150 of NZ_JBBCAU010000001.1, read as the reverse complement.
TCTCGTGACGATTGCTCAAAACGTCTGTGATCTGATCCTCTACAAACATCACGCGCTGGTCCCAAAACTGCGAGCGCTGAAAGGCAGCATTTATGAGCGTGGGTGCATTGCGGTCAACTGATCCTTCAAAATCAAAAGCAACGCTCCGAACCTTGCCATCCGTAAATGCAAGCTCTGGCCTATGACATGATGCGCATGCCCTCTTGTTATTACCCGATAGCGCCGGATCAAAAAAGAGCATCTTGCCGAGAGCAACTAATTGCGCACTTGCAATCTGTCGCTCATTGGTGAAGAAACCTGCCTGGTATACATTGGGCTCAAAGAAGTCCTGCTTGCGCATATCGAGAGCCTCCTTCCATTTGTTATCATCAATTCCAAGCTCATTCTGAAAACTGAATATCGACCTCGAAAGCGGATTGAGAAATCGTCGGATGAAAGTGGCACGATCAAATGAATCGAAGTTGTCGTGGCTGCCAAGATATTGCTGAGCTCGCATAAGGATGCTCAATGTTCTTCCCCATGACGGCGAATCGTCAGAGGCAAAGGGCATCATAAGTTGCTGCATTCCGCTAAGCGCGGCACCACATTCCGGAATAGATAACAAAGCAACCGGTGAATCGAATCCTGTTATCCCAAGACTCATAATGCGAAGAACGTGCAACCGAACGGCCTGAAAGATATTCTGGTCAGTCAATTCAGTACCCTTCATCAGTGCATGGATCCTCACACCACACGATTGAAGAACAGCAACTTCATGTTTTAATTCCTCAACACGGACAGTGTCCACATTAGGATAAAGAAACTCCTCTGCCACCTGGAAGCCCGTAGCATAGTTTACTTTGTCGTCGTGCTCATCGGCCTTGTCGATAGCCGGCCCGTTGATGGCCTTGCCTGCCCCGGCAAAATAAAAATCGATTATCGGCTCGATATGTTTATACGTGTGTCTCGCTCTTTCAAATTGCACCTTCGCGCGATCGTACTGTCGGTTGTCGACGTTGGCAACGAGACTATCCAGCTGCACCTGGAGTGAACCCACCTGGTCCATGACATAATCTTTTACAAGCGCCAAACGCTCTTGTTTTTCTCTGGTGCCGCCACAGGCGAACAGCACACCCGCCAGCAGTAACATAAATAGGCTTCTTCTCATCTCTAATAAACCATTCGCGGGAGCACCGGGGCCGTTGTTTTGAATACAACCTATAGGAAATCAGGTTGTACTAATATTTTGAATATTTATCTCGCCAGCCCTTTCACGATGATGATCTGGCTACCCTGTCTTTCAGACGCACGCAGTGCTCCTCCATCAACACCAGCAAACTCCGGTCTGAGCCATGTGTGTGGTTGAATGCAAAGCATAAACACGTCGTCAATACCTATGATGCCGGATATGTCTGTCATCGCGCCATATTCCCACGACCCTTTCGCCGATGATCTTGACATAAACTTATCGCCGAGCGGATCATTCGCATCACGATGATGATCAAGTTCAAAAACAGGCTTCAACTCCTTAGTATCAAGATTGTACTGGTATATGTACGAGTCGTGTGTCTCATCGCCATATCCATTCGGATCTTCCTGTACGTAGAGATAGTTTTTAGTAACAACAATATTATCAACATTCTGGAACAACCTTGCCTTCCCTGTCGTTTTGTTGTCGCCATCGAGAACCAGCTGCAATGTTCCTTTCAGTGGATCAGTTGCATCGAGCACGAGTTTGTAGGTACGTCCGTATTTGCTGCGATCTGCGTTGCCGGTGTGACCTGGTACGTTAAAATAGATCTCACGTCCAAAACCATCCTTACGATAGTCGATGTCTTCAACGCGACCAAACGCCATGCCGTTAAGTGCAAGTACTTCGCTGTTGATCTGAGCACCAGTGAGAGTTGTGTGATTGGCGATTTCAACGAACTCAACGCTCGTTGCAGTTGCGTCCTCAACGAAATCCATTTCGCGCATATTAAGATCTGTCCTTCTCAGCGCGTACAACTTCCCCTTGTCAAGGTCTCCAACTTCGCCAGAAAGATACATCGCCAACTGACCACCTGCAGTTCCTCCTGCATCGTCATCACCGATGAGTACCACAGTCTTACCTGGATAGGCAGTCTTGGGTAGAGGCACGGCATTCTCCGCACTCCAGCGTCCTAAGCCTGCAAGCTCTCTCGAAACAGAAGCATTCGCCGCACTCGCGAATGGGCTGATAGCATGTACTCTTGATTCAACACTGCTTTCACCACACGTGATATAGATCGGGCCAAAGCCGTGCTCCTCCACAGTTGCTAAAGTGGCAGAACAAAGTTTCCACAGCCCTCCGTCGGAATTAAGAATGTATTCGCCACCAACTGGTTTAAATGTTTTATCAAGCGTGATGCGTGAAACAGAAAAATTTTGTTCATGGTTTACAAGCAGCATGTAGCCGTCCGTTGCCTTCACCAATCCCGAGCCGTCGGCCGTCCCACCAAATGTGTAAGAAGGGGCACCGATGAGTTTGTCTTCACTGCTGATGAGTGAGAAGACTTCAACACTTTCAAAGCCACTGAGCTTTTTAACGAGCGCAGGAGTAATAGAATGATTTTGAAGAACGACATCAGTAGGGTAATCGGCACCGTTTTCTCCAGCGTCGCCCTTGTCCCCTTTATCACCCTTGTCGCCTTGCGGACCAATCTTCCCTTCGGGACCTTCACAGGACACAAAGGCAACGGTAACTGCCATCAGTAAGACTAACAGTTTTGTAACAACGTGTTTCATTGTAACGGATAGATTAAAGACAAAGTTAATTGGATAATCGGTGACTTCATATATGTATTCCGACCGGAGGATCACCGATCTGTAGTGGGCGAACGTTCAGGGTACACGTGTCGAAGGAACATTAATTGCTGTATGAAACATCGTAACGCACGCAATGAATTTCGATCGTGTAATCCGCGCAATTAACGTACGACATTTATTGAACACGTCAAGCGTCGCAGGAAGAATGTTAGCGACGTTAGTGGCTGTTAATCGGTGATTCTTGCCGGAGCGGGATCCTGTTCAGCTCTTCACGGTCGCGCTTCTTAACCTAACAATATTCCTCGCATATACGAACATCGACGCGAATTGCACAAGAAGCAAAACGACGTCGCTGCGAAACCAGGCATATATTATTACCAGCAGACTTCCCGCCAGGCTGATTATCCAGAACTCCCGCGGCAGAAGAGAAACTTTCCTTTTCTCTGAATAGTAGAGCTGTACGACGAACCTGAACGACAGAAAGAATTGTCCGCTTCCACCGGCCAAAACAACCCAGTCGCTGGTACCGGAAAATGCCGCATCCACTTCACCTGCTGCTGAACTGTGAAGTAACAGGCCTCCGATTCCGACGGGAAGGCACCAGATCACGGCACGCAAACTTACAGGCACCGTCATCCATACGTGCTTAAGCTGAAGGTTCCTGATATAAATAAAATATGAAAGAACCTGCGCCACCACAATGATTGGATCATGCCGCAGCAATCCATAAATCATGAATAATGTGGAACCGGCAAGACTTGCATACCAAAAGTAGATTGGAGAAACAACGGCACCTTTTCGTTCTGTCTGCCACCACTGAATTACTATACGCAGTCCGAAAAGTGCCTGCGCCACAAAACCTATCCCATACACCCAGATTGCAGAAGCGCTTGCATTCATAGATGTCAGTACTCCATCTGGTACGATAAATTGATGGGCTTAAAGATCTCTTTGATCTGGTAAGTCTTCTTGTGCTGTGACTCAAAATAGACACGCATCACAAGTTCGGCAATGATTCCGAACGTGAGGAATTGAATACCGGCAAGAACCAGAGTAATGCCAAGGATCAAAAGTGGTCTTCCCCAGATGTCATGGCCCATCAGCTTCACCGTGAGCAGGTAAAAGCTGATAGCAGAGCCTGCACCAAAGCAGAGAAGTCCGAGTGGTCCAAACAAATGAATGGGTCGTCTGAAATACTTTTGGAGAAACAGCATAAGGATCAGATCGCTGACGACCTTAAACGTTCGACCTAATCCATACTTCGATTGCCCGAACTTTCTCGGGTGGTGTTTTACCGGTACATCTGTAATTCGTCCGCCTTGAAGAATGGCAAGGATAGGTATGAACCGATGAAGCTCTCCGTATAATCCAAGACTCTTTGCTAGGTGGCTGGTGAAAACTTTCAGCGTACATCCGTAATCACTGATCGTAATGCCTGTAAGTTTTCTGATGAGCATATTGGCCATGCCGCTGGGGACCTTACGAAGCAACGTGTTGTCCTTTCTATCCTTCCGATTGCCCGCAACCATGTCCCACTCCTCTGTCTTAAGTTTATGAAGCATGAACGGAATGTCGGCGGCGTCGTTCTGAAGGTCAGCGTCCATCGTAGCAATGTAATCACCACTTGCCTCCTGAATTCCCGCCGACATGGCAGCGGTTTGTCCATAGTTCGAATTCAGCACAATAAGCTTGACGTGTTCGTCGGCGTGTTGTTTAACGCGCGACACCGTGCGGTCCGTAGACCCATCGTCGACGATGATAACTTCGTATTCGAAATGCGAAAGATTTCGTCGGATGTTTTCAAATAACGGGCCGATGTTATCCTGCTCGTTAAATGCGGTGATAACGACAGATAATTCCATGATACAAGGTCACTATTCGCTATGTCGCTATCATGAAGCGGTCGTTGTGATATCATTAATTATGTGATGCTCTCACCTGGCTGTTCAAAGAGCGCTTAACTTTGCGCTGAGATGAATACACGATTCCTCGTATTGATGGCGATTGCCGTCCTGGTCTACTTTGTAAACCTGAATGGCTCTTCAATCTACATACTGGATGAAGCCAAGAATGCCAGCTGTGCGATGGAAATGGCAGAAAGAAACGACTGGGTTGTCCCCACTTTCAATGGTGAATTGCGTACCGACAAACCACCGCTCCATTACTATGCAATGAGACTGGCGTATTTCGTCTCGGGTGGTATAACACCAGGTGCCGCACGATTCTTCTCTGCAGTATGCGGTGTGTTAATGATCATGCTCGTTTATGGCGGTACAAAGAGGATCTTGAATGAACCCATTGCGTTCTGGTCATCACTTATTCTGTTGAGTTCGGTACAGCTCAGTATTCAATTCCGTCTTGCTGTTCCCGACCCGTATCTTATTCTTGCTATAACCTCCACGTTGTATTGCACCTTCCTGGGAATTCATGGGAACAGGAAGGCCATGGTGGGCGCCTACGCCTTTGCTGCGCTCGCCTTCCTATGCAAAGGATTGATCGCACTTGTTTTACCATCGCTCGTCGTTTTCGTGTACCTTATCGTTACGCGACGACTTAGTTTAAAAACCATCAATCTCCTTCGCCTGCAGGTAGGTATTCCGTTATTTGCAATCATCGCTCTTCCCTGGTATATCGCGGTTGGCGTAGCAACAGACGGAGCATGGTTGCACGGATTCTTTGTTGAACACAACGTCAGCCGCTATACCAGCACAATGGAAGGCCATTCGGGATTCCCTCTGGCTCCGTTCGCCATTATGATCGTTGCATTGCTACCTTTTTCACTCGTCGTCGTTCCGGCAATTATAAACGCTGTACGCCACAGAGCAGAACAACCCTTTATTCTCTTTGCCCTCATCGTAGTAGCCGTAGTTGGCATTTTCTTTTCAATATCCAGAACGATGCTGCCAAGCTATCCGGCACCTGCCCTGCCCTTCCTGGCCATTGTACTGGGTGCGTATATTCAACAGGTGATCGTACGGCAGGATTTGCAGCGACTCGCTGTTAATGTTCTGTTCTTAATCGCCTCGGTAATTGCATTAGGTGTACCTGCTGGCATTTATATCGCTCTGAAGCAGGAGGTCCAACTGATGATACTGACGGGACTTGCCTGGGTATTTACATTTCTTCCGGTAGGATCTTTCACCGCCTGGTTCCTGTTCTTTAGAAACAGATCAGCGTCGCTTTACGTTCTGGCCCTCACGTGGACAATGGTTTCAATTGTCTTCTTCACGATCGCGTATCCTCAAGTCGATGCGCTGAATCCGGTGTCGATGGCAATGAAAGTCAAAGAACAGCAATACAAAGATCTGCCGTTGTTAAGTTACAAACGCTTCAATCCGGCATTTGTTTTTCAGGCGAGGCAACCGATAGATGTCGTGAATAGCGATCAGGAGCTAAAAGCCTGGCTCGATAGAAATGGAGATGCCTTCATCATTTCACGTGCAGACGTTGCAATGGAATCAGAAGTATTGAATGGCCTTACCGTTGCTTATCGAGGTAGAGATCTTTTTGAGAGAACGGAGACTGTGGTACTGGTATCACATAAGAAGTCCGCCGCGAAAGTAACGGACAAGTAAGAGTCGTTCGATTGCAACCCGGCACCGTCTGCTCAGCTCCACGAACTGCGGCTTCGGTCGCGGAATGCAACTTCAAGCCTCTGATACATCCACTTCGGCTTCACGATGTTTTGTGAAACAAAAAAGGCAAACATACCTATAGCCGATCCGATTACTGCACCCGCCGCCACGTCCCACAGGAAATGCTGAAGCAGGTACACTCTTGATATCGCCACAAGTGTCGCAGCAATCATCAGCATCCACGACGCGCCCCGGTTATTAAGATACAATGCAATGAAGATGAAGATGCCAAATGCCGTCACCGTATGTCCCGATGGGAATGACATGAGCTTATGAATCTTAACCTCTGATATGATGTGAATTGTATCATGGTCGAGAAAGTTGATCGGCCGAAGTGCATGAGGAAACAGAATCCGCTTGCAGAGACTTACCACTCCGCCTTGAAGAATTCCATTAAACAACAGACCCATGGCCCAGTACACTCGTTTGAATAAGAGGAATATGAAGATAGGAAGTATAATCACTCCATCACCAAGATTGGTGACACCCGATATAAGGGCATCAACCAATGGTGAATGAGCGCCATTAATAAGTTCAACTGCCTGCAACGGCGCAAGCATCAGAGATGACACCATCAGGGAGATGGTCGCAACGGCAAAGATTTGTAGTGCATGTCTCTGTTCCGCCGTGGTGTTGAGCATATGACTGGTCCCACTCAAACTTACCACAACGGTGCAACGGTAGGGTTAAGCTAACGTCAAGCACTTCTTAAGATCTTCTGGAGCCAGTAATATTTTCATAACGATCATGCTCCAGATGCAAGGCCGTAAAATCCAAAAGACGTACATAGGCAATGCATTGCATCTCCTGTACCTACTCCATCTTCCCCACAAACGTCGTCACCGAATTCCTTACCAACAAAGCCTTATTCCCCGTTACGTCGCCGGCGGGTTTCAGATTCTCATCGCTGGCAGTTCCCGTTACATATGACTTGAATTGCTTCACACTGCCGTTCTTAAGCTCAAACGTTATCTCGCGATCCTTATCTGTGTTGTTAATCGCCACGATCACCACTTCATTATCTGCGTTGACATAAGATGAAATCAACGCTCCTTCAAAAGCATTAATGTCTGATGCCTCTGCAGAAACATTAACTCTCACCGCGCCAGGCCGGATGAACCGGCTGAAGTTGCCAAGCGCCCACAGCAGCTTGCTATCGGTGATATTTCCATCCGTTTTCGATTGATCGATATAAACGAGACCATCTTTGTAGTCATACGGAGATATCGATAACCACCAATGCCAGGCCGACGCATTGGCCACGGTAAGATCATAGTGGATCGTTCTTGCTACATAAAGCGCAGGAGCAATTGATGTATCCCTGCCACTGCCCTTCACCTCCTCCTGGTCGCCCAGGATACAATACTCGCTCTGCCAGAACTTCAACGGCACAGAAGCATTCGCCGCTGCTATTCCAACTTTTCTTCTTACTTCGCGAAGCGAGTCGCGAGGGGTTGTGCTGAAATAGCTATGACCTGATATCGATTTGTCTACGTGCTGAAGCCCGCCAACGTAATAGGGCGAGCCTTCACGAAAGAACTCACCGATCTGATTTCCGCGTCCGGGTTTGTCACCAACGAGGTACAGGTAGTTGAGTACTGCTGCCTCCGATATTTGAATCCTTGTGTTGAGATTGGCTTCGGCCAGTTTCTTGTCCAGTCGCTTCGTTACTTCATATATGTCCTTGTTCAGAAATGGCGTTCCCTCTTGTGAATTCTCCGTCCAGTCCCACTGAGGCTCATTGAACGGACTGATATAATCGAACGGCCTTCCGGTGTCGTTGAAGTTCTTCAAGACACTTACCAGGAAGTCTGCAAAGGCATCAAACTTTTCGGGCGACAGGTTCGTCTCGTCACCCTTCGATGAGAAACCTTTATGATTCGCTGTCATGACAACGGGGGGACTATTCGTGAAGGCAAGAAATTTCTCAACGTTTCGTTTCCGCGCTGCCTCCAGAAACCATTGCTGGCCGGCCTGCTTTGTGAAATCATATCCCTTATCGGACAGAAAACACTCGGCTGCACGCCATTCATCTTTTATATTACCCTGGCCCGCGCTGCCTGCACCGATGTTGAATCGCCACATGGACAATCCGATGCCCCTAGGCCTGCCGTTAGCATCCATTTCCTTACTAAACAACCAGTCAGCAAGCTGATTGCGTTTCGCGTCCGGCCATAGTCCGGCATACTGTGCACTCCAGGCGTCCGAAGCGCCGAAATGTTCGATCGTTTGCTTCCGGTCTGCCAAATCAATCACCACCAGACTCTGTTCAGCACTGACGTCGGGCTTCGTCGTCTCCTGCCGGCACGCGCTGAGCAGTAAAGCGAACGTCAATGAAAAGGTCGCGACGATGGTCGCGGCTGTTAGTCCTTGGTGAAAAGAATAGCACCTGCCAACTAGTATCATCTCACTTTGCTTTTGAAGTTCATTATTCAATTTACGTATGGGCTGGTAAAACAAATGGTGAAGGTCAGGACAACCTCCACCATTGCTATTCAAACCCAAGTCTTAATTATTTGTAGTCAGGATTCTGATCCAGAGCACCGTTGGAAGCATTGATCTCCTCGATAGGTATAGGGAACCAGTAATGCTGTTTTCCGAAGGTCCTTCCACCAAGAGCAATCTTCTTCGTGAACGTAAGCGTGCTTCCGCTCTTTGTTATTGAAATACCCTCGGCTGGTTCGTTCTCAACAGTTTCTGCAATCAACCAGCGACGCACATCAAAGTAGCGATGCTCTTCATACGCCAGCTCTATACGACGCTCATTCCGAACGCGATCGCGCATCTGTGCCTGAGACAATCCCGCAGGCAATGCAGGCATTCCCGCGCGCTGACGCACTGCGTTAACGGCACTGTAAACACTTTGATCAGGTCCAACCGCTTCGTTCTGCGCCTCAGCATAGTTAAGGAGCACTTCGGCGTATCTGAAGTAGCGCCATGTCGCAGTTCCCATGTTGTTCCAGTCCTCAAGGCCCACGGACTCCTTCAAAAACTTCCTTAAATAATATCCGGTTGGCGATGTATTCCAGGGCTCGTTGCCATCGGGGCTATCCTTTCCGGATGGAAGAAACGTCTCAACCTGTCTGCCACGATACGCTGCACCATTAAATAAGATGGTTGCATAGAAACGCGGATCGCGATTCACGTATGGATTCTGTGGGTCATAGCCCGATGCAGGATCAGATATCGCTCTGCCATCCATGGTCTCATAATCATCCACCAGATTCTGCATTGGACAGTTACCTCCCCAGCCGCCATATCCATTGGGAGCATTCATCCGTTCCATCGCCATGCTTGGACTTGTATTCGTATACTCACGGAAAAAGATGTCTTCCTGCGTTGGAGTGGATACGAATAGCAAGCGGTAATTCTCTGCAGCATCTGCTGCAAGATTGGTGACCAGCGAGAACTGATTAAGATCCATGATTGCTTTGGCTGCATTTGCAGCTGCCTGCCATTTGGCAACGTCACTTGTTCCGCCTGTGTACAACGGACTGGCTGCATACAGCAGAACACGTGACTTCAACGCCATGGCTGCTGCTTTCGTAGCGCGACCACGCTCCCAATCGCCATTCGGCTGGGCCGGCAATATTCCAGCGGCAGCATCCAGTTCGCTTGCAATATAGGCAACGGTCTCCGCTACAGATTTGCGGTCATAGAGATCAGAAAAGTCATCAGTAAGTTCAGTAACGCGATCGCCCACAAGAGCAACACCACCAAACCCCTTCAACAGATCGAAGTAACGGAAGGCACGAACAAATCGAACTTCTGCCGTCAGGATCTCACGACGGACATCCGATACAGGCGTCTTGTACAGGTTTGCAAGGGCGAGATTGGCTTCGCGTATTCCGCGATAGCTGCGACCCCACACGGTGCTCATCCATCCATAGTTGCTTGGACTAAGCTGTCCTCGCTGAACGAGATACGTCTGATCGTCATTGCTATACACGGCCTCATCAGTAACTGACGCGTACATGGCCCAGTGGAAACCTCTGCCGAAACCAATGTAACGTTCACCCTTACTCGGCTCTTTCTCTGTTAGTCTGATGCCGGTGTAAAGATTGATGATGTATGCCTCCGTGAGGCTGGCATCCTTCCATACCGCCTCATCAGTCAACTGTGTTGGCTTTACGTTCAGGAAGTCATCGTTACACGAAACGAGACAAACGCAAAGTGTCGTGATCAGAATATACATTGAATACTTCTTCATAACTAGAATTTTAGATTGACGCCTACGTTGAAGATCCGCATCTGTGGATAGAACTGCGCGCTCTCACTCTGACCTTCCGGATCAAAGTCTTTCACCTTCGTAAATGTGGCCAGGTTGAATGCGCTCACGTAGATACGTGCACCGGTTAGCAATACACGGCTTGCCGCAGCAGACGGTATGTTGTAACCGAGTTCAATGTTCTTGATGCGCATGAACGCCGTATTGTAAAGCCAGAAATCATTTCTGTATAACGAGCCGTTAATGCTGGATGAAGTCCGAACATCAACACGTGGATAGGTACCGTCGGGATTGGTAGGGCTCCAGCGATTAGAAGCCCATGAGTCGAAGTAGTTACCGACTTCACCAGCTTCTGTCAACACGTACTGCACTGACTTCGCCTGACCTTGCAACAACATTGAGAAGTCGAAGTTCTTGAATGCAAGCGTCGTATTGAAACCATAGATGATCTGAGGAACATTGCTGAGGTTTTGTCTAACCATATCGTTGGCTGTAACAGAACCATCACCGTTAGTGTCCTGATAAATCAAATCACCTGGTTGATTGCCTGGCAAACGTGGATACTGTGTCAACTCCTCAGCAGAGTTAAATAGGCCGATTGTCTTATATAACAACTGCGATCCAAGTGGAGCACCTTCGCGACGCTGATAGCTTGGAATGCCTTCGGGGTCATCCATGAATACTACTTCGCTCTTATTATAAGTGAAGTTTCCGCCAACGTTCACGAGAAACTGTCCGAAGCTGTGAGTATATCCGAGTTGTGCCTCAAAGCCGCGGTTCTTCACGATACCAATGTTCTCATCAGGAATAATAGCTGCAGGATCCGGAGGCGTATGCTGCGAACCATACTCATTTACGATACCGGATACATAAGGAATCGAACCGGTACGCGGAATAAGCAGGTCCTTGCGCTCTTCACTGAAGTAGTCCAACTCAAGTGACCAGTCCTGGAACAGCTTGGTTTCTATACCGATATCAAGCTTGCGCGCTGTTTCCCAGGTGATGTTTGGATTTGCAAGCTGAGCAATACCAAAGGTTGATACCGGGGTTCCATCAAGTACATAGTTCGCAGTTCTGATGTTGAACGTGTTCAGATACTGGAACGGACGAATGCGGTCGTTACCCAACAAGCCATATGATGCACGAACCTTCAGATTGTTGATGGCTGCCACACTGAACCATGATTCCTCCGAGATCCTCCATCCCACCGATGCACTTGGGAAAAATCCATACTGATTGCCTTCCTGGAAGCGGGATGATCCATCATAACGGAACTGCACTTCGGCGAGATAACGCGACTTGAAATCGGCAGACAAACGTCCGAAGTAATTCCTCCTCGTAAAGCGCTCGCTGTTACCGGAGTTCGTACGTTCTTCCGGCGCCGATCCACCAAGATCAATTTCCGGAATCGCTGGCGACAGAAAACCTCTTCTGAACGTTTCAAACCAGTTGGCTTCCTGAGCATTTTGCTCATAGGCAAGGAATGCTTTGATGAAGGTACTGCCAAACATCTGCTCATAGTTGATGCTGATGTTCGCTGTATTAAGTACATCGTTACGCTGACGTTCGGTCAACTCAGCGGTTACGGGGCCGCGCGATACCGGATCGAATGTTTCCGGATTAGTGCTGTTGTTGATTGTATATACTGTCCATGGCTGTCTGAAGTATTTGCGTGATTCGAATATGCGGTCATACGCATAGAACCCTTTCAAAGAAAGCCCTTTCAGGAAGGGCACTTTGTAGTCAAAGTTCAGCAACGTGTTGACTACTGTTTTTGGTTGCTCATCAAATCCCGCTTGTGCGGTTGAAATGACAACAGGATTCAGGCCGGCCTCAATACCTGGTGATGGCAAATTTCCCGGGTAATACACAGCCATTGTCGGGTAGGTACGGAAGGCCGAACGGAAAATGCTTCCGGCAGATTCGGTGGGAAACACACGATCTTCCTGACGACCCGCGACGTCGACACCGATCTTCAGGTCCTTCGTAACATTGATGTCGACGTTGGAGCGAATGTTCCACTGCGTATAGTCAAGGTTGGTATTCTTATAGATACCTTCCTGGTGTCTTCTTCCCAGCGACACAAAGTATTGAACACTTTCACCGCCACCAGACACTGACAAATTTTGCTGGTCCTGCAGTGAGTTATCACGCATCACTGCACCGATCCAGTCACTGTTGGCATAGTTCACAGGATCTGTTCCATTGCCAAACTTAGTGATCTCGTCAGCTGAATAGATCTGATTCATACCACCGGTTGGAGTCCGATAATAGTTGATCTCGTTGAGGATGGTGGCATACGTTGGAGCATCCGCCATCTTCGGCAAACGGGTGGGCTGGGCGACACCCAGGTTGTAAGTGAAATTGAAAACGGGCGCACTTGATTTTGTTCCCCGTTTTGTAGTAACGAGAATAACACCGTTAGCTGCCTGTGCACCATAGATCGCTGCCGACGCATCTTTAAGAACAGACACGCTTTCGATGTCATTCGGATCCAGACGCTCAAGACCACCTAGCCGGTTGGCGACGCCATCAATGACGACCAATGGTGAGTTATCGCCTGTTGTGCTTTGTCCGCGAATTAGCAGTCGTGCATTGTCGGAGCCGGGCTCACCACTCGATGTATTCGCAACGACACCGGAGACGCGACCGGCAAACGAGTTTGACAGGTTGGGCTGAGGGCTTTTCACAAACTCTTTACCCTTTACCGAGCTGATAGCGCTCGTCAATGATTCTTTCTTCGTCTCACCATAACCGACCACTACGATTTCGGAAAGCGTTTCTGTGTCGGCATCGAGGACAACATTGATAGTGGTTTGCGATCCTGCGGTGATCTCTTTCGATTTATAACCGATAAAAGAGAACACGAGTACCGCATCAGCGTTCGGGACGTTAACGACGAAGTTTCCCGATTGATCAGTCGTCGCGCCTGCGGTTGTGCCTTTCACCACGACGTTCACTCCGGGGAGTGGTGATGCGTCATCACCGGATGTTACCGTCCCGCGAATTGACGATTGGGCAAAAACCGGTACCAGCGCCAGTTGCAACACTGCGATCAACGTCATCGCAGCAAACAACTTCATGCTTGATTCCTGTAGTGTTTTACTCATATACTTTGGGTTAGATGGAAATTAACTGACCCACACACCGATGTTGCGGGCTGATGCAAATGTTGCCGGAATCGATTGTTCGAAACGGGTGTTAATTGTGATAAAAGAAGGGGTAAATGTGGAAATCTGACCCGCTAAAACGTTTGTAGGCGGCGTTTTAAGGATTTTGAGACTCCACTTGCCTGATGTAATCGGAAGGCGACACACCAAACTCTTTCGCGAAACACTTTCTGAAATACTTGAGGTCCGAGAAGCCAACCATGTACACAACCTCGAACACTTTATATTGATGCGTGCGCAACAATTTCGCCGCCTCCTGCATCCGCAACGAACGCACATACTCAACAGGCGACAGACCGGTAAGCATCTTCACCTTCTTATACACCAGCGAACGACTCATATTCAACACATCCGCAAGTTCATTGATGTTGAAATCGGTCTTGCTGAGGTTCGCTTTCAGCTGATCATATATAGAGTGAAGAAATTTCTCATCCATCGCATTCCTCTCCTGCTCAGGTTCTGGCTGCGACGTCTCCATAAAGAGGTTGCGATAGAAACGCATGAGACTTGTGCGCGACTTAAGGAGGTTAGATATGGTGAGCGATAGTATCTCAGGGCTAAACGGCTTGGTCATGTAGGCATCTGCACCGATCTCGATCCCTTCCTTCTGATGTTGCAACGAAGTGCGCGCCGTGAGCAGAATAACCGGAATATGACTCGTCCGCACGTTTTGTTTCAGCTGACGACAAACCTCGATGCCCTCAATTCCAGGCATCATGATATCGCTGATAATCAGATCAGGATGTTGCGTCTGCGCGATCTCCAGTCCCTCCGTTCCGTTTTCTGCTTCAAGAACACTATAGGTGTCAGACACATATTCCTTTATAAATCCACGAATCTCTTCGTCGTCTTCAATGATCAATACAACATTTTCATTCTTGCGATGTGGCGCTCCATCTGCCAGCTCACCCATGTCGTCATGACCATTAACAACAGTAGCAACAGGGTTGTCTTCCGGTTCTGAGGTTACAAATGTCACTTCACCCTCATTGAAATGGGCCTTGCCCAAAGGTATTTTGATGCTGAATGTAGACCCTTGCCCTTCTGTGCTCTCGACATAAATATCTCCCTTATGAAGATGCACAAGCTTTCTGGCAAGCGACAATCCTATCCCCGAGCTCATGGCAACTGAGTTGTCACCCTTGTAAAACCATTCAAAGATGCTGCTCATGTGCTTCTTTGATATACCCATCCCGTTGTCGCGTACTTTAATGACAATTCTTCCTTGCGGATACTTATCTGAAAAATGAGAACCAACGGTGACAGTGATTTCGGTCCCTTCGCCTATGTATTTGAATGCATTGGAGATGATATTGCTGATGACCATCTCAAGCCGCTCGCGATCAAACCAGACCCGGACTTCTTCCTGTTCAGCGTGAAACGTGTAACGAACATTCTTCTTTTCTGCAAGATCGTTGAACATTGAAAAGATCTCACCGGTAAACGAAACAACATCGTCTTCACGTACTTTCAGCATAACACTGCCGCTTTCGATCTTCCGATAGTCGAGCAGTTTGTTAATGAGCTCAAGCAACTTATGCGCATTTCGATGAACCATCCGCAGCTTTCGTACATGCGGTGAATTGAGAGACTCCCGTGACAATAACTCCTCCAACGGACCAATAATTAAAGTCAAAGGCGTTCTGAATTCGTGCGAAATCTCGGTGAAGAAGGTAAGCTTCTCCATTGCCATTCTCCGGTCATGCTTGCGTTGTGCCTTCTCAATCTTTAGCCGCTTTCGAAGACTTATCTGGCGACGACTGACCCGATAGATGAGAATACCAAGCAGCATTGCCGTTGCGAAATACAAGGCATAAGCCCAGGGCGTACTCCAAAACGGAGGCTCGATTACAACGGTAAGCCTGGCGTATTCGTCCGACCAGCGATCGCTCTCGTTCGATGCCTTCACTTTAAACACATACTTACCGGGTTTCAGATAGCGATACGTGGCCGTTCGTTGATTGCCTACGTAATTCCAGTCGTCGTCGAGCGCCTCCAGCTGATATGCATATTTCATCCTCTCTGTGTGACTATAGTCCAGACCGACAAATTCCAGAGTTATAACCGATTGATCATGACTAAGCGTGATCTCATCCGTCTTCGAAATCACCTTTGTCAATATGGGCTTACCACTAGCCCTGTCTCCCAATGATACCGGCCGATTAAATAGCTGCAGGCCAGTGATCATCACTACTGGCTTGTTGACATGTTCTTCCATTTGCTCGGGGTGGAAAACATTGAGTCCCTGAGTTCCACCGAAGCACATATAGCCCGCTATATAATTATAGAGTCCGGACCCTGGATTAAACTGACCTTCCTGCAAACCATCAATGGCCTGATAGTTAGTGAACCTGCGCGATCCCGGATTAAAACGCGATACGCCGGTATTTGTGCTTACCCAACACTGGTTGTTATTGTCAATGAGTATTGCATATATAGTATTGTTGATGAGTCCGTCCCTCTCTGTGTAGTTGCGCAGATTCTTTCTTTTAGGGTCATACTGATATAAGCCTCCACCGGCAGTGCCAACCCAGAGATTATTTTGTCTGTCGAGGGCAAGCGAGTACACAATCCGATTGTTCAGTTGGCCACGCGGATCCTCTTCTCCAAAATAATGCTCCAGCTTTCCACTCGCGGGTTCAAAGCGATGTACACCATCACCATAGAACCCAAGCCATAAACTGCCACCTTTATCTTCTATTATCGTTCGGATGTCTCCACTATATAGAAGGTCGGGTAGCCCTGCCGGTGTAGCGTAACTTTGGGATTGCTCATCAACAAGGCAAATGCCACCACGGTTTGTGCCTATCCACAGCCTGTGCTTGCTGTCTTCAAAAATTGCACGGATGTCGTAGCCGCCGGAGCGAACAGCGTCAGTGCCTTTGAACGCATAATGCACAAATGCATCGCGCTGCTTGTCATAGCGGTACAGCCCATGCGAATAGGTGCCGAACCACAGTCGTCCTTTGGAATCGCAAAGTGCCGCTTGTATAGCGTTGTCTTCAAGACTGCCCGGCTCTCCGTCAGCAATGAAGTGCCTCCGGTCCTTCCCCGACTGTTCCTTTACAATCAGTCCATTACCATCTGTTCCCAGCCAGAGATTTCCATCATGGTCGTAACAAATGCCATAGTAAGAGACAAGGCTCATTGCCGATTGGTTATACAACGGTGTCTGTACGCGCGCAAACTTTTCTTTATCATGACTGATCATGTAAAGGCCGTCACCGAACGTTCCTAACCAGAGGTTCTTGTTTTTGTCCTCATAGAAGCACTGAATCGTGCGCTTAGAAATATCGTAGTCGGCAAGATGCGTATGGCGGGTGAAGATGAAGTCGTTCGGCTGTCGTGTGTTAAACTGCCGCAGATCCAGTTGATATAGACCTGAGCCCTGCGTACCTATCCAAAGATTGTCATTGCTGTCAACAAGCAATGCAAAGATCCCCTTGCCGGAAACCTCAAATCTGGGATCATCAAAAGTATAGAACTTGTTCTGCTGCCGCAGGTAGACGGTTATGCCTTTCGAAGTTCCTATCCAAACGTTGGTGAACCTATCTTCGACAATCGTGCGCACGTTTGCCGACGGCAGTTGTTCCTGGTCTGAAAGCATCCCGATCCGCTCACCTAGTTGTCCGTTCGATACCTTGTATACGTTCAGCCCCCCGTTTTGAGTGCCGATCCACAGGAAGCCAAGCTTGTCTTCGTGTATCGCAACGGTGTGACTACTCGATAGTGAAGAGGCAGAAGCAACGTATGGCGTAAATTGTTTCGTGGTTTTATTGAACGACGCCAGCCCTTCTGCATACCATGCCACCCAGAGATTTTTGGATGCTCCCTCCGTAATGAAGCTAACATCATTGATGGCCGACTTGCCTGTATATCTGAAACGCTTAAATGATTCCCTACCGGGATCAAAACTCAACAAGCCGTTGCGTGACGATATCCAAAGTGTATCATTCGAATCGCGAAAAAGAGATTGGATGAAATTGTCCGAATTGACCTTGCCATCGCCCTGGTCCTGCTTGAACACTTTGAAGTTGTAGCCATCAAAGCGGTTAAGGCCATCCTCAGTGGCTATCCATATCATATTGTCCGCGTCCTCGACAATACTATTCACAACTCCCTGCGAGAGACCGTCGCGAATGCTGTAATGCTTAATGAGCGGGTTGGGCTGGAACTGAGCAAAGCCAATATTTCCCGTGACGATTCCCAGGCAAACACACCAAACCAACTTCGACACTCTTATCATAGGGTCCCCGGTCCAACAGTGCCGGTTTATACGCCGCATAAATCTAGTGCATTCGTGTGCATGCGCATAAGAACCACGATGCATTTATGGGGTACGGTTGGATATTTCGGGAGGGGCAGATGTGGAAAGGGGCCTATTTCAGCGCTTGATGATCCCCCGACGATAGTCTATTCTCCCATTTGTGGCCCTGATAATATAGTACCCCGAATGGAGATTTGTGACGTCCAGCGCGCCACCACGAGCATCGGTCATTTGGTTTTTTTGAATGACATGACCCATCATGTCGTATATCACAATGGTAGCCGGACTTTGCGCTGACATGCTGATTTCCACATTCACAATGTTGTCAACAGGATTGGGAAACACTGTGAACGATTCTTGACCTGGAAACTCAATAGCAGTAACAACGTCCTCAACAGTAAAGTCAACAGTGCTTGTTGTAGTCTGTCCAAGCGCCATCACAACAATTTTACCCGTTGTAGCGGTCGAAGGTACGGTGACCGTTAGTGTCGTGGCAGTAGCACTAACAACTTTTGCCGCTACACCATTAAAGGCAACCGAATTTCCATCCGGAGTAGTGTCGAAGTTATTTCCGGTGATGGTTACCGTGGTTGAAGGTGGACCACTCAGGGGTGAAAATGAAATCATCTTAGCTGCAAAGTCTGAGAGAGATCTGACCCAGATGCTTTGATGTCCTGTGAATCCACCAAAGAGTTTGTCATTGTATACGAACAGGGCAGTGTTACTTCGCGACGAAAGCCCCGCACCCCCATGCACGAAACTGCCGCCGGAGTCCTTTGACCACATTACGACATTGTTAGACAAAGACTCACCTAAAAAAATATTTGCTTCCTTTAACTCTAAAGAAGTCTGGCCCGAGATCGAACCAACGTTCAGAGTTTGCCAATTTGCGCCACCATCAACAGACCGAAACAACTGGTGGAACAGCACATAACTAATTTTGTCGCCGTCTGCCGCAAGCGTCATAAGGTAGTCTCCGCCTGACGTATTCGACTTCAGCAAAGTCCAGGTGGCGCCGTCGTTGGTTGACTTATATAGTGACGCGTCCACGCCAGCATACAAAATTCCATTTGTAGATACCAGTGCACCCACCATCGAGCTCGCAGGTAAGTTGCTCGTTAATTCGGTCCAAATAGAGCCATCAGTGGTAGAATAAATTCGTGTACCCTGATCAGGTCCGAAATTTGAAAAACCGGCAAGGATCTTATCCTTGTGCTTAACAAATTTTGTTGGCATGTGATTTATCGGAATTCCATTATTGGAAAACTCCCAGTGATCCCCATTGTCATTGGAGACGTATACTCCCTTTTGTGTCGCTGCGTATAGCCTTGTACCATCCGATAACAAGTTCAGCACATAAATCCCGGTACCCGTAAGCTCGGTTCGTGCCGACCGCCATGTGACACCTTCGTCGGCCGAACGAAACACACCGGCATTGGTACCTGCATAGATATTGCCATTAGAAGAAATAAAACATGATACCTGTGGATTGTTAAGGCCTGAATTAACTGCCGACCAGTTATTTGCGTTGCTGGCAACATAGATACCTGTATTTGTTCCGGACAATACTTTTCCTCCATGAACAACAAAGGCATACACACTTGTTTCATCGGGCAACGCATCACTCGATAATGTCCAATTCGACGCCTGAGCGTCTGCCCGATAAACACCCTTCGTGGTAGCGGCAAGAATCTCATCACCGTATGAAAACAGTCTCGTCACACGTACGTCCACGGGCAGTCCGTTGGACACAATTGACCAGTCTGACCATCCGCCCTCATTAAGCGTCGATTTTCGTACTTCGTTTCCTGCCGATACATATAGAGTCTCACCTTTAATTATGACCGTCGTTGTTGCAGAGATGTTTGCACCGACTCGCGTCCATGACGTACCGTCGTTCTTACTTTCATATACACCGTCACCGGTTGAAACAAAAATGCTGTTCTCGTTGCTTGTAAAAGACCATACAGTATTGTTATTGGAAAGTCCACTATTGGCCAAATTCCAGCTGCCACCATTGTTGGACGATGTATAAACTCCCACTGAGGTTCCGGCGAAAATTCTGTTATGAAATATATGCACGGCTCGAACCGCGCTGGTTATTTCTGAACCTGCTTTTGCCCATGTCTTACCGCCATCTTTTGAGCTGAACATTCCACCAAAGTTGGCACCTAAGTACAGATTAGCACCTGATCCTGTCACGCACCTTGGCTGAAAGTCACCGATGCCAAGCGAAATAGGTCTCCAGAATTGTCCGCCATCTCCTGACACGTACAAGCTCGCGGACGTAGCCGCAAAAATGTTCACGCCATCCGAATACAAATCAGAAACCTGTCCTCCCTCGAGGCCATCGCTTTGAGGCTTCCATTGTGATAACGCTGGGACTATACTACAAATGATGAACGAAATCGCCATGCAGGCGATGGAGAACCTATGCTTCATATGGTGGAGATGACTGACATCGATCAATGTGCCGGCATGAGGACTTTACAGAATAACCGCCGATACAACCTTATGCATAATAAGCAACACTAACTTAATATGCCACGCGCTTTGCATGTAAATATTACACAATGATCGACTTGCGAATATTCCAGGCGTTGCGGGCCGGCAATTCAATCGGGAATAGAGCTTTGTCAATTTGCATTCGGATTCAAGGGCAACTCTGACATCGCAACTTCATAGTCAGGCAATGCATAGAGTTTGGATCCAAATGGCTATTTTGGGTGTTACCAACTCATTCTGAACCAAAACCTGAATTCTACCCTGTGAACACGAAATTCCTGCTCATTTTCCTCCTTTTCGCCTCTTACACGTACGGTCAGTCATACAAACAGATCCATCAAAAGGCCATCGTCGTCGATACTCACAATGACATTCTTATGAAGGCCGACGACCAGAAACTTGTATTTGACCAGGACTTGCGTGGGAAAGCAAGTACCGACCTTAAGCGATGGAAAGAGGGTGGCCTCGATGTTCAGGTGTTTTCTGTATACTGTGATGGTGCCGCTGAAAAACCCTTCGCCTATGCCAACCGTGAGATGGACATCCTGGATGCAGTTGCTGCACGCAATCCCGATAAGATCGTAAAGGTGTTTAACTATGCAGAGTTGATGAAGGCGGTAAAGCAGGGAAAGATCGCTGCCATGTTTGGTGTAGAGGGTGGCCACATGATTGAAGACGACCTCAACAAGCTTGAAGCACTTTACAAACGCGGAGCAAGATATCTCACATTGACTCACAACGTAGCACCGTCGTGGGCTACAAGCGCTGCCGATGAAACAACAAAGCCTGATCTTCCTCACAAAGGACTTACTGATTTTGGAAAGCAGGTAGTGCAACGGATGAATCAACTGGGAATGATGGTTGATGTTAGTCACGTCGGCGAACAAACGTTCTGGGATGTAATCAAGCTTACCTCAAAGCCAATCATTGCTTCTCATAGCTCTGTTTATGCACTCACATCACACAGACGAAATCTGAAAGACGATCAGATAAAAGCAGTAGCCAAAAATGGAGGAGTGATTCAGATAAACTTCAATCCCGGATTTATCGACAGCACATTCAGCAAAAAGGAAAATGCTTTTTTCAAGAAGCACGCCGCTGAAAATGATTCACTGATGAAAAGTGGTATGGATGATTTCTATGCCTCTGATTATTTGTTCCACAAATACGCCGACGAAGTAAATGCAATTCGGCCACCACTTCCCCTGGTGATCGATCACATTGATTACATCGTTAAGCTGGTCGGCGCCGACTATGTCGGACTCGGTTCTGACTTCGACGGGATCACCCTCAACCCACGTGACCTTGATGACGTGACCTCATATCCTTTGATTACTAAAGCACTGGTTGAAAAAGGATACAGTGAAAAGGACATTGACAAAATTCTTGGAGGAAACTTTCTGAGGGTCTTGAAAGCAAATGAAGCACGGTAAAAGGATACGCATGTTTATATCGGAAACATGAGCACGAAAAAATATGACGTGGTGATCATCGGCGCAGGGCACAACGGCCTGGTCGCTGCGGCATATCTCGCTAAGGCTGGCAAGCGTGTAATCGTTCTCGAAGCTAACTCAGAAGCCGGCGGAGCGACAACCAGCGTGCGCGCGTTCCCCGAATTCGACGCTCACCTTTCACGGTATTCCTATCTCGTTTCGCTGCTTCCCGATAAGATCATCAGGGATCTCAATCTCAACTTCAAAACCATTTCCCGGAGTGTAGCGAGCTTTACCCCATTCTCTGACGAGCGCGGACATCGTGGTCTTCATATTTCAAGAGTTTGGGATGACAAAACATCGGCATCTTTCGAAGCAATGAAGCTTGGTCGTGAAGACATGAAGGCATGGAAAGCATTTTATAGCGATACGGCTGAATTCGCCAAACGTATAGCACCTTCGTTACTTCAACCTCTTCCGACACGTTCGTCACTAAGAAATGAGATAGGACTTAATGCAACATGGGACCAGCTTATCGAAAGTCCAATTGGTAACACTATTACTGCAAGATTCAGAAGCGATGTTGTACGCGGCATCGTACTTACCGATGGACTGATAGGCACATTTGCATCTGCATTCTCACTGCAGGCGAATAAGTGTTTTCTTTATCACATCATAGGAAACGGCACCGGAGAATGGAAAGTCCCCCAGGGAGGAATGGGACAACTCACCGAAGAGCTAATGCACGTAGCACAAAAATCGGGAGTGACTGTTCAGCTAAGTAGTCGTGCAGCGAAAGTTGAAACCTCGGCGACTGAAGTAAGCGTCACACTGAGTGACAATACTTCTGTTGTTGGAGACTATCTTCTCTCCAATGCCGCTCCTCAGGTGTTGTCAAAGCTCCGTGGACAAGTTGCAACGGACAGCCTGGACGGAGCGCAGCTGAAAGTGAATATGCTGGTGAAACGATTGCCTGCACTAAAATCCGGTGCTGATCCCCTGCACGCATTTGCAGGAACATTTCACGTGAATGAAGGCTTCGACCAGCTCGAAGAAGCCTACCAGCAGGCATCGTCAGGAGAGATCCCATCGCCGCTGCCATTGGAGTTGTATTGTCATACGTTGACCGACAACAGCATAATGAGTCCGGAATTGCAGCGCAGGGGATATCAATCACTCACACTCTTCGGCCTTCACACACCGGCTGCACTCTTCGACCAGCATCACGACAACCAAAGGAAAACTGCCCTGAACGCTGCACTCGCTTCATTAAACGAGTGGCTTGCCGAACCAATCGAGTCGGTACTTGCTCAATCGAATAATGGTGAGCCGACTATTGAAGTAAAAACACCTCTGGATATAGAAGCTGCTATTGGCATGCCACGAGGAAATATCTTTCACCGCGACCTTAGCTTTCCTTTCCGCGAAGATGATGCTCCTCCCGGCTGGGGTGTAGAAACTGATCATCCGAAAATCTTCATCTGTGGTGCCGGTGCTATTCGGGGCGGCGGTGTAAGTGGCATTCCTGGCCACAACGCAGCGATGGCCGTCATCAACGATCGCCGCTGAATTGAATATATCCGTTCGGGTCTTTGCTGAACTCAGCGTGAATCGATAAATTCACTTGCTCCCCAAAAAAGATCCTTCACCTTAGCCACTATGAATACCCTCCGTAATCTCGTCCTCGGTTGTTTGCTCCTATCTGCCCAATCCGGAATTTGCCAGGACAAAATCCTGGGTATGACGGCAACGGGTGGCGAACATGACTATGGTGTCATCTACACCACCAACGCGGATGGATCAAACTATCAGGTCATCCATCACTTTGACAGTATCAATGGATCGTTACCGGAAAGCAAAATGCTCAAAGCTCCAAACGGCAAATTGTATGGCATAACTCACAGTGGTGGACGACATAATGGAGGAGTGATCTTTGAAATCGATCAGAACGGAGCATACCACAAAAAGACTGAGCTTGAATACTATGCAACAGGATCAGGCGCAATGGGTGGACTCACCTGGGCTCCCAATGGCAAATTGTATGGCGCGGCCTGGTCAGGCGGCGTCAATCACGATGGAACGATCTTCGAGTATGACATTGTAACGAACCGCCTTCGTAAGGTGGCAGATTTCAGCAATGAGGCGCTTTCTACGGGTGTCTTTCCTTTTGGCTCATTGGTTCTCGCTTATGATGGTAAGTTATATGGAACAGGCTATGAAGGTGGCAAGTACACGCTTGGTGTTATCTTCGAAGTTGACCCGAACAAAGGAACACTAACGAAAAGATACGACCTGGATTTTGTTACAGGCAATAGACCTCCGTTCAGTCTTACTCTTGCTACAGATGGAAAACTCTATGGCATGGCCGGTGGTGGCGGCGAATATGGCTTCGGTACAATCTTCGCCTTCGATCCTGCTACCGGTAATTGCGAGAAACTTCACGACTTTGATGGTCCGAAAACCGGATCGAATCCCCTGGGTACTTTGACGCTCGGATATGATGGAAAGCTTTACGGCACTACTTCATGGGGTGGTCAATACAACGACGGTGTCATTTTTGAGTTTGATTATCATACCCGAACACTTGTTACCAGATTCGAATTCGATAGCAACAGCAATACTGGGAAGGCTCCCCGGGGCGGCTTGCTTCAATCGTCCAATGGTAAGTTTTATGGAACCACTGAACAGGGAGGAACAACTAGCCAGGGCGTTCTTTTCGAATTCGATCCTCACACAGATGCCTTTGCAATAAAGCGCGATTTCTCAAGACCGTCAGGCGGAATGCCGCAAAGCTGTGAGTTGATATTGGTGCGGAATCGCGACGACAGAGCCTTTCAGGCAATCCAGTTTGAACCATTTGAGAAGGTTTCATTGGAGGAAAAGCAAATCAAAATGCCACCGACAGCAACCAGTGGATTGCCCATAACCTATTATAGCTCGGATCCCGACATCGCATCAGTATCTGAAAATGTATTGTCACTTAATAGCACCGGAACAATAACAATAACGGCAACGCAGTCCGGCAACGCCAGCTTCCAGCCTGCTCCCGATATCGCACGGGTGATAACGGTTGACAATGAGTCGAGAACTAATCTGATCACTGGAGCAGGTGTTTACGATGCGTCCTTCAATGTCGTGCTGAGAGAGAATCCTTTTCATGGCACGCTGAAACTGCAGGTGAACTCCCCCCGACAGACATCGGCTTCTATAACCTTGTACACAATAACCGGTCAGCGTATTCATGAAGCGACAGCGGAAACCAACGCACCGGTTGAGCTTCAGACGAATGCTAGCCCTGGCCTCTATCTTCTCGATGTCCAAAGTCCTCACGGGCGAAAGGTTCTTAAGGTGTTTTGCCAGAACCCTTAGCTTTAACGCCTTCGGGACCCAACGCCAATGAAGGCGTCACTGTCTTCGAAATCAGCTCAAATTTCAAAGAATGTCGGGTAAATGACGGGTAAACTCCTGGTCTAAAAATTGGTGAGCATCAGTGCCCGGTCTACCATTGTGTAAAAAATTATGAACCTCACCACGATCCTCCGCCTCCCGGTAATTGCCTTTCTGTGCGTTTGCGGCATTTCATCTGAAGCCTGTACAACGTTCTGCTTTCACAATAAAGATCAGCTCATCTTCGGGAAGAACTTTGACTTCTACATGGGCGACGGACAAATCATAGCAAACAAGAGGTCCATATCCAAGACATCATTTCCAATGCCGGGTGAACCTACCATCCAATGGACTTCGAAGTACGGAAGCATTACTTTCAATCAGATTGGACGGGAATTTCCCTTTGGCGGCATGAACGAGAAAGGTCTGGTAGTAGAGCAAATGTATCTGGCAGACACCGGTTATCCTGAAACTGATAACCGTGCCGGCCTGGCTGAACTGCAGTGGATTCAATATCAACTTGACAACAGTGCGACCGTTGATGAGGAATTAGCCACCGACGCCGTTGTGAGAGTCTCTAAACATTCGGCTCCCATTCACTTTCTCATTTTTGATGCAAAAGGAAATACTGCTGCGCTGGAGTACATCAACGGAAAACTGGTAGTAAGAAAAAACGGAGATCTTGAAGTATGTGCGCTCACCAACGACACCTATAACAACAGCTTAGATTATTACCATTCCGTAAAGGACACGAACATGCCGACCGGATCATCTTCATTTGAAAGATTCGCTATAGCCGGAAAGATGCTCGGAAACTTTGATGTGAGCAGACCGGTGGACTATGCTTTCGGTATTCTCTCTGCATCAGCCCAGCCTGAACTTACTTTCTGGAGCATTGTTTACGACGTGAAGAATTTAACCATTCACCTGCAAACGCGGAGTAACACGAACAGGCGTCAACTCAACCTTCGCACATTCGACTTTGCGTGCAGCTCACCCGTTATGTTTGCAGACATTGATACGAATTTAAAAAGTGCTGGCGATTTCAAGCCTTATTCGCCATCCTCAAATGCAGAAATTATCCGGCGTGTTTTTAGAATACTGTCAACCAAACCATTGTTTGCTAACCTGATTCCAAAAGAAGAAGAACAACGGGCACTGGCCACTTACCCGGAAACCACTCATTGCTCTCGACCATAATTTGGGCGACCTTCAGGCATACTTTCCAGGACAACTCATACGAACATGAAGCAACCAGACCTTGGCAAGAAATTAACTGAACTCCGAAAGAACCGCGGCCTCACTCAGGAAGAGCTGGTCGAACGCTGCAACATCAGTGTTCGAACAATTCAGCGGATCGAAACCGGAGAAGTAATGCCACGCAGCTATACGATAAAGACGATCGTCACTGCTCTGGACTACCCGTTCGAAGAAATCTTCGGCACTTCCAATGATGAAACTCAAAGTATTAATCACGAGCACAATGAAGATACGGCTAACGCGGATAAAGTTCCGATCACTGCAACAACATCCACATCAACCAATACTCAAAGACTAAGAGTTGCCCTGGTGTTCGGCTTCATCTATTTCATCCTCACGTTTCCCGAAGCATTTGCCGAATACTATCGCTTCAGCACGGACCTGATTGTCTTCGGCGACACACCTTATACACTGCTTAAGATCCTGATTGGAATTTCGTTTATTATATTTCAACTAGGATACGTCCATATAGGAAAACTTGTTGATAACTATCTGATCCGTATCGCGGCAACTACGCATATCGTCATTACCGCTGCCATCTGCATATATGATGTCATCTCAGTATACCTCGTTCATGATCGCACGTTCTCGATCTTCACTATCGCCATGTTGTATGGATCGATTGGTCTGCTGTATGGCTATGCGATTATTAAACTGCGACGCGTGTTGGGTGTCATTGCGTTCATCGCCGGCGCATTGGAGATTCTGTCAGCCTGTCTTTTCCTCACTGTTGTATTGATTCCACTGGCCGATGTCATCAATATGTTCGCTGAGCTGCTGGAAGTGATTATCGTCTTCAAGGTCTTTGACATGCTAAAAGAGCCGGTGACCGGAACGGTTCAGAGAGATAGGTCATCAGCAGCAGCGAGTTTGCAAAGGTAAAGTGTCTTTGATGAGATCGGATAATGTTATATTTAGAGAAATGTCTCTCGTCATGGTTTTGAAAATCATCAATGGTATCCTGATAGCTGTTGCCGTATTCATGGGCCTCAAACAAGGCTGGGCGATGCTCTCGGGCAAAGAGGAAATGCTCACCATGTTTGGCAAATGGCATTTCAGTAAAACTGCGGTTGCCATCAACGGCGCAGTAACGATCATCAGCTCCCTGTTGATCCTCTTCCCAAAAACATTTCTGTGGGGTAACTTCGTTATGGCCGCCAGCATACTCCTGATCATTTGCTTCCACCTGCTGGAGAAAGATCTTAAAGGTATGGCGATAGAGTTGCCGTTCTTTTTCCTCAATCTCATCATCATCTATTTGGGCCATCCTTTGAAGAGCTAAAAATTTCTAAGGACTGAAATTGATACGTTATCAAACCAGAATAGTCAAAAAACTGCCGGATGCTACAGCACTATTTCAGATCAGAAGTCATCCGCGAACGATTGCATTGATTATGTCTCCAGCGCCTGCGGAAGAATGCATCACAAGGACGCAATCGCCTCTTTGTATTTTGTCGGCAGTTCACTATTTTTAATTGACGCCCCGAAGGTTTTCAATTTTTCTTTTGCTGGCATTAAGACTTGGTTGTCTGCTGAATCCAATAAAACTGGATTGTGTATAACTATTGTCCCGCCTAAACCTTTACACCCCCCTAGCGTCCCAGTCATGAACATGGTCGACAAAATCCTCTCGGAGCTCTATGAAGATTTCCGCAGAAGAGATAATCACGGCAAACTTGCAGATTACATCCCCGAGTTGAGCAGAGTAAACCGCGCCAATTTTGGTATCGTGCTCACAACAATTGATGGCTATCAATATTCCTACGGTGACTCCGAAGTAGAATTTACTATCCAGTCTGTATCAAAGCCTTTTATTTATGGAATGGCTCTCCAGGAATATGGAGTCGACAAGGTGTTGGAAAAGATCAGCGTCGAACCATCCGGCGACGCTTTTAATTCCATCAGCCTTTACCCTGAATCAGGCCGGCCGTTCAATCCTATGATCAATGCCGGTGCCATCACCGCCACCGATATGGTATGGCAGTTGTATAAGGACGAAACCTTCGACCGTATCCTCAAGAACTTCAGTACATATGCAGGATCGCCCCTGAAACTTGACACCTCCGTATACAATTCGGAGAGCGAAACTGGGCACCGAAATCGCGCTATCGCCCACCTCCTTCGAAACTTTAATATTCTTCGATCGGAAGTGGATGCGCCGCTGGACGTCTACTTTAAACAATGCAGTATCAAAGTAACCTGCCGGCAGCTGTCTATCATGGGGGCAACTTTAGCCAGCCATGGTACGAATCCGATCACCGGGAAGAAAGCATTGAAGGGAAAGTATGTCCCTAATGTACTCAGCGTAATGGCCTCCTGCGGAATGTATGACTACTCTGGTGAATGGATCTACAACGTGGGTCTACCCGCCAAGAGCGGAGTCGGAGGTGCTGTGCTTGCCGTGCTTCCCGGTCAGTTGTCGATCGCTGTGTACTCACCTCCGCTTGACAAGAAAGGCAATAGCGTATTCGGCATAGATCTTTGTAAGACAATAGCAGAACAGTTCTCTCTTCACTTATACAAGACACCGCGACAGATCAAACACGTGCTAAGACGACAGCTTACGCTCCGTACGGCACGATCAAAATTCAAGCGCGATCTCGGTGCCGAAAATCTCTTTGACAGATTTGGAGGCGACTATCACGTGATGGAATTGCAGGGCGACCTTTGCTTTGCCACCTGCGAGCTGTTCATGAGAAAGATCTCCGACGATGCTCAAACTCTTGTACTGAATGTACGTCGATGTACCACCATCGATGATGGTGCTTTCATGTTGATCTATAAGTTGCATGAAGACTTTCGTCAGTCAGGCCGTTGCCTATACATCACGGATTACACCCATCTGGACCTGCTCTTTGGGTGGTCGCAGAAACAGGTTGAATTCCTTCGGTTCAGGGAACATGACGACGCACTGAATTATCTTGAAAACATCATTCTTGAGGCCAACGACTACGAAGTGAAGCTGGAGCCCGTTTGTCTGATGGATCAACAACTGCTCGCAAATCTGACAGAGTGCGAAATCGAAGAACTGAAAAAGCACCTCGTTCACAAAACCTATTTGCCCGGCGAAACGATCATCAGAAAAGGCAGTGCAGCCGAACACATCTTCTTTATAGAGTCAGGGCGGGTTTCGATTCATGACACTGTTGATGGGCACCGGGATGTGACGTTGGCCGTGATCAATTCAGGTAATTGCTTTGGTGAAATGGCGCTGCTTGACAAGCAAAGCCGGTCGGCAGATGTAAAAGCACAGACTACGGTTGCATGCTTCGTCATGCTCTACGAGATTCTGGACAGGATAGAAACGCTGGCCGGCATCAAGGTAAAGATCCTCACGAACCTGGGAGCTACGCTATCCTCCAGGTTACGAAGGGCCAACAAGGAGATCGCCAGTTTCACCTGACCTATAGTCAGCATACACGTCGCAGCTTCATTAATTTCGGGTCGGCTTATTGGCATCAATGCCTCAACTTGGTATATTGGTAGATGCCTTCCATTCTACCTGGTTACGAATACGACATCTTTATCTCGTACCGTCTTAAAGACAACCGTGTTCCGTTCAGTTCGCCAGGTCAGACCAACCATGGAAGCGGCAGCGGTTGGGTAACGGGCTTCGTACAAAATCTCAGGACCGAGATCGAAAGTACGTTCAAGGAAGATATCAGCATCTATTTTGATTCCAACGCGCACGACGGTCTATTGGAGACACACGACGTCGACAAGAGTCTTGAGAACAAGGTGAAAAGCCTCGTTTTCATACCCATATTATCTCAGATCTATTGCGACCCAAAAAGCTTTGCCTGGCAACAGGAGTTTTGTGCTTTTAATCGGTTTGCACAGACAGATGGAATAGGCCGGGAGGTGAGATTACGCGATGGCAATGTTAGCAGCAGGATCCTTCCGGTGATGATCCATCAGCTGGACACCGACGACCTTGGCCTCATCGAAACTGAAATGCAAAGCCGCCTGCGGTCTATTGATTTCATTTTCCGATCGCCAGGAGTGAACAGACCGTTAATGCCCGACGATGCGCGGCAGGGTAATACTAACAATCTGTCTTATCGCGACCAGGTCAACAAAGTAGCAAACGCTATCAAGCAGATCATCCTTGCCATGAAATCTCCGGTTCGCCCGGGGGAGACACCCGCAGCACCGACCGAGTCAGCATTTGCAGACGCCGAACCAAGAGAAGAAAAGAGTTCGGCTGAAAACAAGCTTCATGAGAAATCCATTGCCGTTCTTCCTTTCGTCAATTTGTCGAATGATCAGTCGCAGGAATATTTCGCCGACGGCATAACGGAGAACATTGTCATTCAGCTGGCATCTATGTCGCAGTTGAGAGTGATCTCCAGAACATCGGTAATGCGATACAAGAAGTCGATGAAGTCGGCCCCGGAGATTGCCTCTGAGTTGGGCGTGAAGTATATCCTGGAAGGCAGTGCTCAGGCGCATGGCAACAAAGTGCGGATCAATGTGCAGCTGATCGATGCTTTGCAGGACCAACATGTTTGGTCGCGAATATTCGTTGAAAGCATGGACGACATATTCGCCATCCAAAGCAATGTTGCCGAAGTAGTTGCCAACGAGCTCAACTCTTCTATTAATCCGAAACAAACAGAGAAGCTAAAAGAGATACCTACGAAGAATCTTGAAGCGTACGACCTTTTTCTCAAGGGACGACATGCTTTCAATCAATGGGGAGTGAATGGCTACCGCGCCGCGACTGAATACTACAAACACGCGCTTGCGAAAGACCCCGACTTTAAACAGGCATATTCTGCGTTAGCAAGTTCTTATTCGGCAAGAATGTCCTGGAATGGTGATCTCTCGCCAGACGAGGCGGAGCCTTTCATTGAACATTATCTGAATGAAGCACGAAAGAGAGGCCCATCAGACAATGACTACCTGACCAAGGCATTTGTACAGTTCTTCATCAAGAAGGATTTTCAATCGGCAGAGAAGTCGTTGCAGCAGGCGATGGAGCTTAGTCAGAATAATTCGACCGTGCTCTACACCTACAGTTACCTGCTCAATATGATGGGCAGGTTCGGGGAGGCTATTCAATTTGTGACAAAGGCTAAAAGCATCGATCCCCTGACTGTTGCTTACTTTAACTATCAGACTATTTGTCTCTACTTGCTGAACCGTCAGGAAGAAGCAATTGAAACACTAAAGGAAGGTCTTCAATTGTATCCTTCTGTATTGCGTTTCTACGATTTCCTGGCGCGTATCTATCTTGTTCAGCGGCGATACATCGACGCGATAGAGGCCGTTGAATCCGGATTCAGGACTACAACCATCAGACCGCCTTCGATGGTAGCCTATATCACTGCGGCCTACGCGGGATTACAGCAGGATGACAAGGCAAAAGTCACTCTGTCTGAGTTAATCACCAGGAGCCAGGCGAACGAAAAAGGTGTGAACATGTCTTTGGTGTATGCCTATCACGGCATGGGAGATGAATCGGCAGCATGGATCGCTTATGACAAGGCGAGAAAGAGCAATGATGTCGATTTGATCTGGTGGAACGTTGATCCGTTATTGAAAACCCTCAGAGAACAACCCCGGAATGAGATACGTATGCAACCAGATTTCCAAGGCGCTGAGGAGCACATCAAAGACTTACTCGGCAGAGAGATGCCTAAGCTTCCATATCACAACGTATCGCACATATACGACGTACTCGACGCATCTCTGAAAATCGCGGATAGCGAACAATTAGGCGTGGATGATATTAAACTGCTTCGTGTAGCGGCCCTGTTCCATGATGCAGGCTTTATCAGATCGGCCGCCAACCATGAAGAGCATGGCGCACAGATGGCAAGAGAGATTCTTCCGACGTTTGGTCTTAACGGAGAACAAATAGAGAAGATCGCCAGCATGATCATCGCCACACGCATACCTCAATCTCCATCTTCACAACTTGATAAGATCTTATGCGACGCTGACCTGGATTACCTTGGCAGAACAGACTTCTATTCTATCGGCGGGACACTTTTCGAAGAACTGAAGGCGGCAGGCGTGGTAGAAACGGAAAGAGAGTGGAATCTTGTGCAAAAGACTTTTCTTCAATCGCATCGTTACCACACGAACTTCGGAAAGTCTAATCGTGAAAGTTGTAAGCAGGAAAGGTTAAAAGAGATTAATGCTAAACTGAACAACCGCTAGCGACAAATTGCACAGACCCTTCTGGGTAGTTCGTAGTCTGTTTAATTCCGAGACGGCGCGGAGCGCCGCAGGCAGGGGAGACTGCGGCTTTGCTTTCCCATACTTTAATTTCGGTTGATGTCTGTTGGTAGTACTGTGTGTAGGGTCGCCGCGAATAAAATGCAGGATCGGGAGGAACGGGAGTTTTAGAGTTTTCGGGAGGTGCGTTGATTTTGGAAGCTCAATGCGTTTGCTATAGTTGTTTTTGGACAGCTCGAGCTTCGTAGTCTGTTTAATTCCGAGGCAGGGGAGACTGCGGCTTTGCTTTCCCACATTTTAAATTCGTTAATGTCTTTGTTGTAGGTGAATGTATAGGGTCGCCGCGAATATAATGCAGGGTCGGGAGGTAAGTGCGCTTTAGAGTTTTCGGGAGATGCGTTGCTTTGGAAGCTCAGTGCGTTTGCTAAAGTTATTTTTGGATAGGTTTTGCTTCGTAGTCTGTTTAGTTCCAAGACGGCGCGGAGCGCCGCAGGCAGGGGAGACTGCGGCTTTGCACTTAAGACACGCATCACGCTATTTGTGTCTTGCCGGATTCGACAAAATACATATCGACTTCTCCAATATTCTTTGCGTAAATCTTTCCTCTGTAAGTACAGTTGTAATGGTCCTGCACCATCATGTACAGCGTTGACGATATGTTGACGCGGCCTGACTCACTGCTTGATTCCATGCGACTGGCGATGTTAACCGTATCGCCCCAGATGTCGTAGGCATACTTCTTCTTTCCCACAACACCTGCCACTATAGGTCCAACGTGGATGCCTATACGCAGTTCCCAGGTATCAAGCCCTTTGGCGGCCCGCTCTACGTTCTTTGCAGTGATGTATTGCTGCATCGCCAGGCCCGCCTGAATGGCATGACGCGGATGAGTGTCATCGGGTGTAGGTATGCCGCCAGCACACATGTAAGCATCACCGATCGTTTTGATTTTCTCAAGCTTGAAGCGCTCCACTATGTCATCAAAGGCGATGAAGTACTCATTAAGCTCTGCCACAAGTTCCTGTGGCTTCCTTGAACGTGCGATAGACGTAAAGCCTTTGAAGTCGGCAAAGAGTACGGTTGCATTGTCATAGAAGCGAGCCTGCGCGTGACCATTCGTTTCCAGCTCACGGGCAGTTTCTGCGGGCAGAATGTTCAGCAACAGTTCCTTTGATCGGTCGCGTTCCGACTTGATGATTTTGTTTGTTCGTTGAGTGAACTGATGGCGGTTATAGAATCCGATCAGCAGTAGTAGCAAGAGACACAACGTGATGCCTGTAGCAAAGTTAGCAATACGCTGCCGCTGTATGGTGGCCTTCTGCAAAGCACGATCTTTCGTCAGCAGGTCGATCTCAGCTTCCTTTTTACCCAGTTCGAAATTGAAAAGCGCCTGTTGTATTTTCGTCGTATTGTCCTCGTTATATAAAGAGTCTTTCACGCTTGCAAGCAAAGCGACGTATTGGTAGGCGCTCCGGAAGTCGCCATGGCGTGCATAGAGATCTGCCAATCCCTCATACGTTTCCTTTTGCTCTTTCCTGGCGGCGATGCCTTCCACAATAGTCTTCGCGCGCATATAGGTGTCGATAGCAGGCAACACACGCCCCTCAAGCGCCTGAGTCTTCGCCATGCCAATTATGCTTTGACCCAATTCAAGTTTTGCATCCAGCTTTTCAGCCAGACGGATAGCCTGTTCGTGATAAGCATACGCACCTTTAAAATCGTGCTGCTTTCCCCGAATCTCGCCCAGATAGGTCATCGGAAATGTGGCATCTATGGAATTATCGAAGAAGGCCAGCGAAGTCTTAAAGAATATGCTGGCTGAATCGTACTGCTTCTGCTTCATATGAATCTCACCTGCATTCATCGAGGCAGTCGCCATGCCGGCCATGTTATCTACCTCCTTGAAAATGGGGATGGCCCTGAGAAAATAATCTAGAGCCTTCAACTCGGTAGCAGGTTTGTTGTTATACACGCCACCAATGTTGTTCATGAGCGTAGCTATCCGAAGTTTGTCATCAACTTCTTCCGCAATTTTCAAAGCACGGAGGTAGTAATCAATCGCCTTCGAATCATCGCCGCCGTTGAAATAGACGACACCAAGATTGCTGAGCATATTAGCAATGCCAACCTTAAGGCCAATCTCTTCAAACACGGCAAGTGAATGTTCGAATTGAACGGCCGCCTCCGGGAAGTTTCCCTGTGTGATATTTCCCAGGCCAATTGCCTTATATCCATAGGCCTCGCCTTTCTTGTATGAAATCTGTTCTGCAAGAGATACAGCCTCTCCTCCATACCGAATGGCCTCCTGCAAATCCGTGCTGAGATATTGTGAACTGAGAGCAATCAGCGTGTTAACTTTCGATGAATCGTCACCCAATCGGGCAACAACGTTTTTCAAACTGTCGATTTCACGCGTCTGCGCCTGCACGATTGAAACCCAAAACCACGCAATGCAAAAGAGACAAATCGAGAGGAGGCGCATTTACTTTTTACGAAATCTTTCAATTTACAAATCATTTCAAAATTCCTAAGGCCCAAAATTCGGGACGGAGGGTTACTTAGAATATTTTTTCAAGCCAAGACTCTTTAGGACCTCTTAAACTAGCCCTCTTCGAAGCCACGCACCTCAAGGCAAAACTTATCAAACCCAGACTTTTTCAAGCCTAAGACTTTTCAAAACCGAGGACCTTCATAAAAGAAAAAGGCCAGCCTTTTGGAGCTGACCTTTTCCGGCCTTAAAACATTATCCTTTCGGTATAAATCTTCTTTGCACTTGCAAAGAAGTGCCGTCAATTCTTGTAAAGTTTTACCTGCTTTATGCCGTCAGACTGCTGAATCACGATTGAGTAAAATCCCTTTGGATAACCAAGCAGATCAAAAGTCAACGTCTTTGCATCGCCATTCCAAATCATGCTCACCTGGTACTTGCGCCCGCCCTGATCAACGATTATGACTTGCGAGCTGGAAGGTGCCTTGGTCGCCGTTGGAATATAAACGACCGTGTATCTATCAACCGGGTTCGGATATGCTGTCAAGGGAAGCATAGAACCGTCGTTGCCTTTCTGACACCTGTTTGAAGTAGAGCTCGCGCTAGACGCGATTGCAGTCTTCTTACTCTTGTCGTAAGACGTAAGCGTCCAAGTAAGCCTTTCACCGTTAAATAGTACCTCAAATGAACCACCACCTGGTTGGAATATTTCCGGCTGAGTGCCTGAGAAAGGTTTTGAGCTCACGAGCGAATTGTCCGGACCAATCGGGATGCACACCGCGGTTGAATTTTCGTTAACGTATTCAAAGATTGCCTTCAGTGTGTAATTGGGATTTCCAGTAACTACTTCCACGCAACGGAGCACAGGTCTGACGGCCTTACATAAGCTCACCTTTGGATTCACAAACAGCACACCTGTCTTATACTCTATGTTGTAGTTACCCGGCACAGCGAAAATAGCCCCGCTCGGAGTTATGGTATAGATACCCGGGTTACCTGTATATGTCGGTGTGGTTGAATACTGAGGCCCGCCGACAATTACATCTCCATTGACAATTCCAGTTGACGTGTACTTATACTTTGGTGTTTCTCCGGCAACAATAATTACATCGAGCGCCTTAATTGTTAAAGGCACCTTGTTAACGGTGAGAGCTCCGTTTGTCACTTTAGTTACATAGTTTACAGGCTCACCAGGTTGAAGTGGCGACTGCTTCAAAGTTACTGCCGGAACGATTTTATAGATGCCTGCAGCAACAACACCAGTGGCTGGCTTGGTATTTCCATTCCCATCTTTGAGCGAGTAGGTAAC
Organism: Chryseolinea sp. T2; assembly: GCF_037203685.1. Lineage (NCBI taxonomy): Bacteria > Pseudomonadati > Bacteroidota > Cytophagia > Cytophagales > Fulvivirgaceae > Chryseolinea > Chryseolinea sp. T2. The sequence continues at coordinate 987,516 of NZ_JBBCAU010000001.1, read as the reverse complement.
ACCATTCACAACGGATGTAAAATTGTCGTCGTATTTGTACCCGGTCACGATGGTTGTGTACGCTGGCTGAACAACACCATAGTTGATTTGTGCTGTCGGACCAACGACGGCCAGCGTGTCTTTGAGTATGCGCAAGTTGCCAGGGACATACGAAACTTCGAAGTTGTTCGACAACTCAGTAAGATACGCTCCTGCAACTATGAAGTGATTTCCTGCCGTGAGACCCGTAGCAACGTTGATGGAAAATAGCGCCGGTAATTCATAGACTTCAAGTCCATCGACAATGATCGGAGGATCACTATTAAATACGTCTGTAGAATCGACAATCACGAGTGCGCTACGGTTGCTGCTCGTACCGTCTTCGCCCACAGTCTCGCTATTCACTACGGCGCCGCTATTCGCAATTGCTCTGGAGTTAACCAGGGCACGTGACGAATTCACGATTCCTCTTGAATAGTTTACCAACGCCCGTGAATTCACAATAGCTCTCGAATTAACTATTGCCCGCGACGCATTTGCTATTGCTCTGGAATTGAACACCGGGGTAATGAGGCTGGCGGTGTCGGGATTCTCAAAATAGTCAAGCATTGACTGTTTGTCGAAGTCGACGATGTTTGTGGAGTTCACTATTGCTTTTGAGCTGTTTGCAATCGCACGACTGTTCGCGATGGCACGGGAGCTCGCAAGGAAACTGAGGTTCTGAAGATCCGCATTCACAAGAGGACGCGAGCCGTTTGCTATAGCACGCGAGTCAACAAGCGCCAGCGCATTCGGTGTGATTACCGACTTGTGGTCAACTTTCAGACTTTCGATTATCGTCTGCGGTGACTCGATCAACACGCCATCGAACTGATAGTTAAACGTAATCTTATCATCGAACTTTGCTCCGTATTGAACCTGCAGATCGTTTGGTATAATCTTCAGCGGAAGTTTCTCTACGGCCAGAAGTCCGTCTTCGAAATGATATTTATAAAGTTCCTTCAATGGAACTGAGATCTCTTTGGAAACCGTTATCAGATATTTATCGACGCTACTGAGACTGTTCGCCGGAGTTTGAAACTGCAAGTTGGTAAGTCCGAGATCCGAAGGCTGAATAGCCGAATTTGCATCAAGCGTATCATTATCGACAATGATTGTCGCCGTGAACGCCGGCAATATCTCACCATACTTTTTGGTCTTGTTGTCGGCTTTAACGACTACATCGATCAGCTTATGATCCTTAAAATAAAGAGTATCTGATCCACCACCATCACGACCACTTGGAGAGATTGATGCTGTTACAACGTGGATGGCCGGGTTGCCTTCAAAGGGCGTAACCACAGCCTGCAGTTGAGTAGAGTTTATGAAGGTTGTTGCCAAGGGTGTGTCGCGCATCAACACTTTGGATTCAGGCGTCAGGTTCTGACCCTGGACAATCAAATTGAATGTCGACTTGCCTGGTTCCACGCTGGCGGTGTCGTACGACATTTCAACCAGCTGAGGTATCGGTGCTGCAATAGTACGCATCGATGCATCGGCCTGGATAAAACCGGCACCCGATTTTACGTCATAGTTAGGCTCGTGCATATTCAACGCCGTTGTTTTCAGGACCTGCTTGACTTCAGCCGGCGTGTATCTCTGACCGTTGTAATACTTCTTCTTTCCCTCCATAAGCAATGCCGCCACACCGGCAGCATGTGGTGCAGAAGCTGAGGTACCGAAGAAGTTATAGAAACCATCGCCCGTACCCAGATCATAGTCGATATCAAGGTCTCCTAGCTTTACCGTTGTGTTCACGCCATTGGGAGCAATGACATCCGGTTTCGACCGGTCTTCACCATTCACCCGATGTCCACCTATAGAAGAAAATGAAGCGACCGTAAATGCTGCTGCATCCGCCGGCCGCTTGTAATCAAAAGCGGCGGTGTTACTATACAAAACAGCTCCTACTGTGATGGCACCCTTTGAGTTTGCCTGACCCACAATGGTCGATGAACCTCCGTAATTATCATTGAAAGCAAACTTATCTCCACGGAATACGATGTACTTAAAGTTGACATTGGAAGTACCATCCGCTCTTACGATCATGATGTTTGTGTTCGTCTGTTCCCTGACAGTAAAAGGCAACACTTCAATAGGATCAGAACCCAGGTTGTTCCGGTTAAAGCCGAACAGCGTGGCACCAGCATCAGTAGTAAGGTAGAGGTCAAGATCATTTTGCGTGCCTGCCGTTTGCCCAAGTGAGTACATGGCATCCTCCCATTGCAGTACGATCGTATACGTGCCGGGGCCGAGTGAAATACTTTGAAAGATATCACCACCGCTAAAGTCGTGAGCATTCCCTGTTACCCCGGTCGGTGCAGGTGCGGGTGCAAAGGTGCCGGTGTACGACTTGTTTCCATAGTTACCCGCTGAAGTAAAGTAAGTAACACCTTGCGAAGTTACCAGATCGACAGTGGCGGCCACCTGGCCATCCTGGAAGAAAGGTTCGGTGATGTACGTCAGGTCATCGACAATTATGTCGCATGAGTCTTCCTTTAACTCTTTTATGCCCTTTGCAAAGTCACCAGAGCTGATCGCGCCGGTGCGGAAAGCAAGTTTTGCTCCGGGAGCGACGTCATGTACGATCTGAAGCATAGCCCGACCCTCGTCGGTGCCAACTAGATCCTTCAGAACGTCTACAGCGCTGAGATCACCGTTTCCTATATTGTTTGCAGCCTGGTTGTTGGGCAGACTATTATAGCTATCGGAAATTATACCCACCTTAATGCCCCTTCCTGAGAGATCATATCCTGATCGTACGAGGTCTGAACGTTGAGAGATGTCGCCCTTGGTGGTGGTCACGCCGACATTGCTAACCGGCGGATAAGCTGGTCTCACATAATTCACTGAACCAGGAAGGTCATTAAGCAATGGCAGATTTGCTATGGGGAAATAACCTGTGATGACGCGCTGGTTATCATTGTCTACTTCGCCAGTTAAACCATAAGAAGGACTTCTCAACAAGGCCAATAAATTGTTGTACTCACCTGCTGCAGCAATCACCTCTATCAGAACCTTGTCGTTGGATATATTATAAATGAAGTTGCTGGTCGTTCCCGGCTTAAAGTTTGCAACCAAAGAAGTTAGCTCGGAACCGATAAGGTCATTTACTTTTCCTGCAACGCTTGGTGTATAGTACGGGCAAACAACATCCCGCGTCAATGAGAGCGAGCAGTTCGTCTGCGTCGCGGTATTCGATGCATCCTTTACCTTCACAGACACAGAAGCCTGAGGAACATCATTCCAGTTAACGCTGATGTTTGCAGTTCCCTGACCGCTCTGTATCGTGCCACCGGTAACAGTCCACTCGTAAATGGGGTTGGTGATATTTGTAACTACATTGTATTGATAGGCGATACTGGTACAGAATGTTCCGTTTCCTTTCACTTCACAAGATGGAACAAAGCTCGGCTTGAGTGCACTCACCTGAAGGGAACGATCGACAAAACTCAGCTTTGTATCCAAAGCCACAATCATCGAACGATAAGGAGAGTAATACATGTCGGTATAAACATTCTGAGCTCCCCAGTCAGCCTTTGTTGCAATGTGTCCACCCCAGGCGAGCACAACAGTCTTTGATGATGTGCCACTCACTTTAAAGGTAAACTTCATTTTGGTCGGCGCGTACCAATCACCAGGATCTCCTTCGTAGAAATAGGAGATGCCAGTAGGCGACGCGTTGTAGATCGCCACCTGGCGCTCTGCTGCTGAAAGCTTGTTAAAGCTGTAGGCGGGCTGCAATTGTGCACCATTACTTCCGGTAACAGACTTGTTACGCTGCGGCGCCGGAATATTGAAATAATTCGCCTGCCCGAAATTTCCGGAAAGACCTTTCAGCGGATCAACGTTTTCATTTATGCGCTGATAACTGGTGATATAGTCGATCGCCGTCTTCTTATCGCGGCGGAGATCCCACTCTACTATAAGAGTATGCGTACCCGGTGAAACATTACTGAGTGTAAGGCGATAAGGAATTGATTGTCCTTCACTGAAATGGGAATTTGTTCCGCTGCCATTTCCAGCAACCCAATTAACAGGACTTACGACAGTGCGACTAACACCTCCGTTTTGTCCCTGCTCAAATTTAATGGAGGAGCCATAGTCGCCTCCGTCCAGTGAAAACAGGGACGAGGTGCTGCCAGTTAGACTTTGCTGACCGGAAGCCACAGCCGGCAGCAAGAGACTGAATAATGTGATGCATACTGCTCTACTTTGTCGCGATAGTTTGTAGACTTTAAGTTTCGAAAATTTGGTTAGCCAACCAATAGACACGGTTTTCATTGTAAGGGGGTATAGGTATTCTACATATAGAAATTGGTGTTCTCATAACTGGGATAAGACCTGGGGAGGACTGGGGATCGCAGTAAACTGGGTAATTATCTAATGTAGAGAATTTGCCTACAATTACTTTCGGGGGACGAAAAAAAAGAACGAAATGGTGCTGGATTGAAACATTAACCCAGGTACAAGTTGGGACGCCGTCTCAATTGGAGCCAATGCGTGGAGAAGTTGCTGATTTTGGGATGGACCTCGGGCCGTTTCGTAACAATGTCTTAACAATGCTTATTCTGTCCGAAGGCTGTTTACCGGATTTGATCTCGCGGTTTTGATAGCCTGGTAGCTCACCGTGAGCAAGGCAATCGAAGCGGCAAGCAGTGCAGCAAGCAGGAATACCCACCAGCTCACTTGGATATGGTAAGCAAACTCTTCAAGCCACTTATGTGTCGCCCACCACGCCGGGAAAAAAGCAATGGCGTTTGCCACGAGTACGAGAACGATAAACTCCTTCGACAGCAGCGCGAACAAATTCATGAAGCTCGCACCAAGTACTTTGCGCACACCGATTTCCTTAACTCGCTGCTCCGTCGAATAGGTGGCAAGTCCAAACAAACCGAGGCAAGCTATGAATATCATGGCCGATGCCACTGCTATCAACAGTGTCTGCCGACGTCCATCTTCTGCATAAAAGCGGGCCAGCTGATCATCAAGGAAGTGATATTCGAATGGTTCTCTTTCGTCATTCTTTACCATAACCGCCTTCAATTGATCAAGCGTCTTCGTGATATCGGTTGGAGCTATCTTCACTGAATAATAGTCGATACCGTGTATAGGGTTCTCATTGTAAGCAATCATAAGTGGCGCGATCTTTTCACGCAGTGATTGGAAATGAAAGTCCTTAACAATTCCAACAACACGTGGGGTGAAAGGAATGCGTTGATCATTCAATGCAGAAAACGCTTCGTCGCCACTGGATACTTCAGGAATTTCAACTGCCTGGCCATGCGCATCTGTAATGCCGAGACGACGTGCTGCCGTTTCGTTCAATAATACACTTAGTGAGTCGTGACGGCCATCAAAGTTCCGTCCACTCAGCAGTGTGATTTCGTAGGTAGAAATAAACTCCGGATCCGCCCCTATCATATACGAAACGAAATGATCATCAGCCTTATCCTCACGTTTAATCTTTATCCTTCTGAAAGTCTTCCACTCACCGGGTACCCTGGACGTGACAGAAACACTTCTCACGGAAGGAATCTTTGCCATCTCATTCTTAACTGCCTGAAAATTCGACCTGGCTTTTCCTGTATTCACATCTATCACTACCATCAGATCCTTGGCGAAACCTAGCTCCGTGGTGTTCACAAAGCGCACCTGCATAACCAGCACTATCGTTCCAACGATCATGATTGCAGAAAGAGCGAACTGAAGAACTACGAGTCCCTTCCTGACAGACAGATCGCCTGCGTTACTAAGTTTAAAGCCCTTCAACAACGTAATCGGCCTCATACCCGACAGCAGCCAGGCAGCATAACCACCGGAGAAGAACGCCATCGACACAATGAAGGCTATTGCATATAACCAATAACGGTAACCCGTAATCAAATCAAGTGAAAGATTCTTATTGACGAACCCATTGAACATCGGCAATAGCAGGTAAACCAGGAGAACGGCAAGAATGAACGATATCGATGTTGTCATCAGAGATTCTACCAGAAACTGCCCAACGAGACTTTGCCGCAAGGCTCCGATCGTTTTACGAACACCAATTTCTTTAATGCGCGTTGATGCTCGTGCCGTGGTGAGATTAGTGTAGTTTATTCCGGCAACGAGTATTACAAATATTGCTGTGATAATGAATGCAGTAATATAAAGAGGATTTCCTTCCACAATGGCATCAACATTTGTATTGCGTGCTCCATCGACGATGCCCTGAGAATGCAAATGCATGTCGCCAAGAGGCTGCAGTCCAAACGACAAGGTTGTACCAGGATCAAGCTGGCTGTTCGCCATTACAAGCTGATTCATTTTTCGTGCGATGGAGTCCTTGTTAACGCCCTCCTTCAGCAGTACATAAATTGAAAACTCCTCCGATAACCAGTCACTCGCCATGGTCTGCTTGAAAAAATCAAAGTTGTAGGCACTTGACTCCGACATTACACTGTTGAATGTGAAACTTGAGTTGAGCGGATGTTTCTTCAGGATGCCCGTTATCTTCATCGGTGCATCCATGTGACTAAACTGAACCAGCCTGCCCAGCACATCTTTCGAGGCGAAGATGCGCATGGCAAGGTCCTCGCCAATAACAATAGTGTTCGGTTCCATTAAAGCCGTGCGGCGATCACCTGCAACCAACGGGAAGTCAAAGATTTCGAGGAATTGGTCATCTGCGATCGTAACAGTCTCCTGAACAGGGACGGGATGTTGGGGATCGACGAGATTAGCCCGTCCGGTCCGGATCATTCTCGTGACATTTTCCACACCCGGAATGGTTTTGCGCGACTCCTCGGCAAGCTTAAAGCTGCCGGCGGCGACAGTCGTAGACTCGCCATTCACATTGCGATAACTTACGACGCGACAAATGCGAGCGCTGTTCTTATGCTGCCGGTCAAAGGAAAGCTCATCAAAAACATACAGCCCGATTAGAAGAAAACAGACTATACCGAAGGTTAATCCAACGATATTGATTGTTGAATAGAGTTTGCTCCGCCGGAGATTTCTCCATCCGGTCTTAATATAGCTTTTCATCATACCGGTGTGCGATACTTGTGAATAATCATTGAATGATTTGACGATGCCTGGCCTGCATAATAGCAGGACGTCGATGGCAAACATCAGGTCGGCCTTCTTCTTTCCCCCTGCCTTTAGACGTCGGCGATAAAGTTCGATGAGATCTCCTTCGATGTAGTCCTGTATCTGCGGATGACAGTACCATCGGAAGAATCGCATCAGTGATGCTGGGGGTTCGTTGTGAACGTTCATGACTTTGCCGATAGTTTTGTTTGCCACGCTGTACCGGGGATTGCCTTCCACAACTGATCGCGGGTTTCCTTAGCATATTGCAATGCTTTCTTACCCATTGCTGTTATCTCGAAGTAGCGCTTGGGGCGCCCCGCGCGATCGTCGGTAGCATCGCCGGCGTATGACTTAAGGTAGCCTTTGTCCTCCATCCGCTTTAATGCCGTATGCAGTGCACCAAGACTAACAGTTCTTGATAGCCTCGACTCGATCTCATCTTTAATAGTAACACTGTAAGCGGTGTTGTTCAATATTGCGATGGTCAGTAAGACAATCTCCTCAAATTCTCCGAGCTGGTACTTCTTCATAGCCGAATATACTCCAAATGTATAAATAACCAGGCAAGTGACTTTTTGAATTGCCCTGGATTCATTTCAAGCACCGACCATCGCATTTGTTTTGGGTACTGCATCGCGGAACGCTGGATTTAGCTGCTTTCTCCAGGGACGAGCCGTTTTCCAAGCCAATTTCTCAACATTCCAACTCGCAAAGTCAATTTGCAGCCCAATTTCTCATTTTTTAAAGTTTTATGACCTACGATGGACCTATGGTGGACCTTGGATGGACCTACGGTGCCGGGTCTTGGAAGCCACTTATTGATCAGTTAATTGCTGTCAATAGTGAAGTACCTAAAACTATCTCACCAGGAAAGCCGTTTTCAAAAAGAAGGCATGGAAGCAGACATTCATATACTATTCGAATCTGAGTATTATCGGATCAAGGACTTCAGGTGTCGCTGCCTGGATTGTTCGGTATCAAATCCGGAGTACAACGATGCGTTTTGTATCAGCTTCGTTCGAAAAGGAAACTTCCTGTTTAATGTGTTCCGTCTGTCACTGGATTCATATTCAGGTTGTGTGCTCGTGACAAAGCCCGGCTACAATCGCACTGTGGCACACATACATACTGTTCCTGACGAATGCACGATCATCGAATTCAAAGAGCAATTCTATAAAGAACTGCTTGAACAGTATGAAGGCCTGAACTTCATGCTTAACAATGATAAACATGCTACGCTCATAAAGATCAACCCGGATGTCGAGTTGCTTCACTACAAGATATGGGAACACATCACGACTCGCCGTGCATTGGCTCTTCCGTGCGACAAGCTTTACATTGACGGTCTGGTGAGTGAAATGGTGGAAACCGTCTTCGGAAAGATATCCGATTACAAACCCGATTTCGACATCTACGACAGCAACAAGCAAAATCATTTGATTACGATAGAACGGGCGAAACAATACATCACCAATCACTTTCAGGATAACATCTCATTAGCTGAGATCGCTGATTTCAGCAATGTAAGTGCCTTTCACTTCAGCAGACTGTTCAAAAAACTGACGAAGTGGTCTCCGCATCAGTTTCTGCTAAATGTGCGACTGAAACACTCCGAGCTATTATTGAAAAATACAGAGATCCCAATCTCCGACGTTGCCTATAATTCAGGATTCAACAGTATCGAACACTTTTCATACGCGTTCAGATTACGGTACAAAGAACCGCCGCTCAATTTCCGAAAGGGGCTGTACGATTAAGACCCGGTCAATTTCGGTCGCACCATCATTAGGGTAACACCGATCGCAGACCAGATCACTAAACAGCCAGACGATTAACGCTGCACGGCAATTTTGCGGCAACTAACTAAGCGCGTTTACAATAGCAAGAATTCGTAAGCCCTCGTGACTTCTCAGGTATAATTTTGATAAAAAAAACAGATCATGAAAACACAATTGTTGAAAAGAATCCACGATTCAAGACAGTATACCTTGTCTGTTGCAGAGGTGATGCCGGAGAAGCATTACGAATCGAGTATTGCCAAAGGTGCCTGGAACTTCCTGGAGCTCATGAACCACATTGCCTACGGTCTAACCTGGTGGGAAAGTAATTTTATCAAAGGAAAAGAAGTCGCATGGGAACCTCCAACAGGAAAAGCAACGAAAAAGGAAGCCATAGCACTACTGACGAACGCATTCGATTCATTGGAGAAAAGTGTCTCGAACTCTACAGCGTCGGAAAAATTAACGAAAGGAGTTTGGGCAACGCTTGATCATGTTACTCATCACCGCGGACAAGCAGTTCTTCACGTGAGAAATCAGGGGATTACACCACCGGAATATGTCGGTATTAACTAGTATCATATGAAAGCCTATTATATTATCGGATATGATATTGATGATATGGAGACATTTCAACAATATCCTCCACAGGCTGCCGCACTCATTCATGAATATGGTGGCGAAGTATTGGTATCGGATACTGCCGCTGTTGCTGTAGAAGGGCATGCAAAACAGATGAATGCTATCGTCGTGTTTCCTGATAAGGAAGCTGCGGTCACGTGTTATAATGACAAACGGTATCGCAGCGTGATGAAGATAAGACACGATTCAACATCAAATTGCAGTATGATATTGGCTTCTGCTTTTGATTCAGAGCAAAATCCAGCCATGTAAACAAACAGCCATGCGTAGATGTCTATGCATGGCTGTTTAAATATGTATGCTTGTGCCAACGAATCAATCGACTTCCTGAAACTTCTCATCGCCACACATCCTCACGATCTTTGGCATGAAAGAACCCAGTACTTCAACAAGGTCCTGCTGATAATTCATCACCTGATGGATGTCTTTGTAGGCCATGGGTGCCTCGTCCAGGCCGGACCCAATGAGCTCAACACCCGCTTCCTTCAGGAACTTATTAACGTGTCCCGGAAGTATTGTTGACTTCGCTTTGGTCCGGGACATCGTCCTTCCGGCTCCATGTGACGCCGAATTGATAGAGGCAGAGAGTCCCTTCCCCCTCACGATGAACCCAGGCGTGGCCATTGAACCCGGAATGATCCCCAGAACACCCTTACCTGCCGGTGTCGCTCCCTTTCTATGAACGATTACTTCGTTGCCCAAAGCATCTTTTTCCTTCCAGGCAAAGTTGTGATGGTTCTCGATCATCGCCAGCGGCGTTTCACGCAACCCAACAGCCATACGTTCATGGATCTGGTGATGACACGCCGAAGCATAGTCACCGGCAAGATTCATCGCGAGCCAGTATTCCTGCCCTTCTTCAGTATCGAGGTCGAGCCAGGCCAGGTGTCTTGCCTCTGCCGGAAGTTTACATTTTTCCATTGCAACCTTTGTATAGTGCCCGGCGATATTGGCACCAAGCCCTCTCGAACCGGAATGCGACAATACGGCAACATAGTGGCCGGGCGCAACATTAAACTCATTAATCGATGAGGTGATCTCAACTACACCAAACTCGACGAAGTGGTTCCCACCACCGGAAGATCCGATCTGTTGCCACGCGCGGTCTTTCATCTCACGCACGATGCCCAGCTCACTGAACTCCCTGCGCTCAAAGATCTCGTGATCCGTTGGCTTCTTGAATGATTCTCTCCCAAACTTAGTGTTAGTTATAAGTAACTTCTTAAGATCTTCCTTCTTCGTTGCCAATACTTCGGACGGAATATCGTATAGCGTCATACACATTCTGCATCCAATATCGACGCCGACGCCGTAGGGTATTACAGCATTGTTGGTGGCGAGAACACCTCCTATCGGGAGTCCATATCCCTGGTGAGCATCGGGCATGAGCGCACCGGCGACTGTTACCGGCAACCTCATCGCTGTCTGCATCTTATTCAACGCCCCCTGTTCAATGCCCGCCGCTCCGTATATCTCATACGACTTACCTTCGACATGAAGTGCAATGATTTCGTCAGGCACCGGCAACAACTCCTTCACTAACGGAGCAAGTTTCTCATCATTCATAAATGAAGATGGATTGCCCAATATATTCTTCAGCAATGATAGCTTCTCTCCGAAGCTAAGATACTGATACTGCTGCTCTATCAGGTCCAGTGCAAGACCAAGTGCTTTACCTTCATTAAATCCGAGCTCTTTAAGAGCGTTTCCTGTGAGTTTCATAAGTGAATAACTAAAATACATAAACATACCTGAATGACTTCGCGAAGTTTGCACAGTGCATTTTCTTTGAAACCACTTTTGAACTTCGTATCACTGCCACTTAGTTGATGATTCAAAGGTTCCCTGGTACTACGCAGCCTTTTTGCGCAGTTTATCTTTTTTCATTTATTTTTATATTATTTCTTTCCGATGCCTGTCAACAGAAACGCCCTGATCCGTTACAGAACCATAGATAATTGCCTCCGCAACCGTCTGAGGCGATGGACGCTGGAGGATCTCATAGACGCCTGTTCGGATGCCCTTTACGAATACGAGGGTATCGATAAGGGTGTGAGCCGCCGCTCCATTCAAATGGACATCCAAATGATGCGCAGCGAAAAGCTGGGTTACAATGCTCCCATTATTGTCCTGGAGAAGAAGTACTATACCTACGACGATCCTGACTATTCTATAACCAACATTCCGCTCACTGATCAGGACCTGGGTAAACTTACGGAAGTGGTCGAAATCCTCCGCCAGTTCAAAGGCTTCAGCCATTTCCAGGAGTTAAGTGGGATGGTACAACGCCTCGAGAACAAAATACATTCAGCAAAAACAAATCAGGAACCGGTCATAGACTTCGAAAAGAATGACTCGCTGAAGGGTCTTGAGCATATCGACACATTATATCAGGCAATAGTAAACAAGCGCACGGTGCGGTTATGCTACCAGTCTTTCAAAGCAAGAATGCCGAATGTTTTTGATTTTCATCCCTACTATTTAAAGGAGTACCGGAACCGTTGGTTCGTGATTGGTATTCAGCAGAAAAGCGCACCGATTATGAATCTGGCTTTGGATCGGATCATAAGTATTGAGGATTGTCCTGCCAGGTTCATCCCGCGAGACGACTTCAATTTATCCATCTACCTCAATGATGTGATCGGCGTGTCCGTGAATCGGGATGGGCAAAAGGAAACTGTGCTATTTCATGCCGATCGGGAAACGGCCCCCTATATTCTCACAAAACCACTTCACCAGAGTCAGGAGGTCGTTGAAGCAAACTCACATGGGACAACGTTCTCGATATGCGTGCAGCTTAACTTTGAACTGGAGCGTGAAATACTGGGATTTGGGGATCGTGTTAAAGTAATAGCACCCGACAAACTGAAGAGAAGGATCAAAGACATTCTGCAGCAGGCGATCGAGCAATATCAATTCGAGTTCAACTCAGCAACACTAAGCCATCACGTTCAGAAGCTCCTTTACAAAGGATTCAGCATCATCAGCTATGTGTTTACAAAGCGCGAGGTGAACGGCATGAAGTCGGCCATCGACGCCTATCTTAAAATAGCGGGCAAAAATGAACAGGCACATTCCATCCGGGGATTGATTCAAAAAGTCCCGCAGCTGAAGCAACTGGTGTTTAATGTGAACCTGTTAAAGATCCTGGACAACATCGATCCGAAACTCTTCCTCACCAAGGTGCTCTACTTCGATAAGACCCAGGAATCGAACTGGTATGTCACCTGGCATCAGGATACTGTGATTAACGTAAAGGGCCGTGTGCAGGCTGAGGGGTTCACGGGCTGGACTAAAAAGGAGGACGCTACCGGAGTCATTCCACCTGATGAATATCTGTCTCATATGATAACGGTGAGGATTCACCTTGACGACGCCGACGAAGATAATGGTGCTCTCAAAGTACTTCCTGGTTCGCATAAGAAACGGCTAACAAATGATGAGATTAGTCTCATCACACAAAACAGCATTTCGCATATTTGTGAGGTCAAGGCCGGCGGCATTCAACTGATGAAGCCTTTAATTTTGCACGCCTCGTCGAAGGCAGTTAACCAGAAACATCGTCGCGTTATTCATCTGGAATTCTCCCCGCGCGATCTGCCCGGGAAGATGGAATGGGCTGAAAGGGAAGAGCTACACTTCCCGGGCTGACGCGAACATCCCTTTCGGCAACTGTCATATCTCGTTCAAATGGTCTGCTAAGATTGTTTCCCGAGAGGTCCTCCAGGCGTGTTTCGATCTCCAGCATGTACGCTCCCGCTTTCCATTCGGATTGTGGCTTGAAACAAGCGACGGTTTCCTCTTCGGAAAAGGTCCATACTCCTCTGATCAAATCCCTTGAGTTCACTTTTGATGAATACACATGCAACGTACCATTGAGCAGGCTATAGTCGACTGGCTCATGAAAACGCACGCATAGATTGTCCGTTGTATTTGACTTCGGAGGTTCGATTTTCCAGGCGGACGGAACAGGAGACAGACTATCGCGGCCAGCCACCAAAAAACTTTTCACAAAGTCTTTGCCCAATGGCAATCCATTAATGTCCTTCCAGTAACGCGATACGATCAGAGAGTATTGCCGGCCTCTGACAAGCGGCTGCCCAAGATCGTGGTTAGGATGAAGTCCTCTTTTTATTCTCCCTGGATCCAGCCATACCGTTAGCATATCCCGCCGGTCATTCCAAAGTTCGGGTTTCAGATCCAGAAATGTTCCGCGGACAGTATCCTTCTGCTCATTCAACAGGGTTATATAAGTAAGGGCACGTCCCTGCTCCATAGGACGCGAGAACCTGAGATACACCTTCAACAAATTTTCAGGCACAGTATCCTGCGATGGATATATCAGAAGATCTAAATCCGAGGTACCTTCCGCCATCGGTACTGAAACTTCTGCAACTACCTTTTCATTCACAACGACTTCGTAGCTCAGGCCGCGAGTGAGTGGAATAAGAGGGCGAAATATCAATTGATGAGCTTCCCGGTCGATATCACCAAGCATCATGACCTGTTGTCCCTTGACACGGACATTAAATACTTCTGCCTCGGTTACGGAAGAGATCAGAGACAATGGAACCGATAGCCCGACCGCCTCGTTATCAAGCCAGACTAACGCAACACGATCGTCCTTGTGAGATGTACAATTACTCAGAAGAGCTGCAAAAAAAATCAGGTTGCGTATGAAGCGCAACCTGATCATGGTGGTATGTCGAATGAAAAGAATCAAAATACTTCCAACTACTGGAGAAGCCACTCCTGTTTGTCACTAGACCATAGGTCGAGTGAACCATCTGCTCTACGCTGTAACATTACCATTCTTGAATCATCAAGTTTGTCGAGTTGCAAAACGTTTGTCAGTGGCATTGAAACAAAAGGTACTCCCTCCGTTGCGAAATTCTCAGCAACCGGAGTGGTGAGAGAACCCTGAAAATCCTCAATGTTCTTAAAATTCACCCTGAACACCGGACGGTTATTGTTCGCCATCACCAGGTAAGACTTTCCATTCTTTGACATCGTGATCATATCGAGCGGTTGATTGCCGCTACCCATTTCAGCAACAGTTCTTCCTTTTACATGCATACCAGGCTTCAACTCATCCAAAGGAAATAGCACAAGTGGCGTGCACGTATAGCTGGCAATTAAATACTTCTTTCCCTTGATCTCAGCTGTCGTGAATGTCTTGATGGGCGAAGTTGTTTCATACTTTCCGTGCGCGGCGTGATAGATCTCCAGCGATGACTGATCCTGTTTGTTGCCAAAAGGAAACGGAATGGTTCGGAAAGATGAGCTGAACTCCTCGTTTGAAAGTCCGCTGACCATTACCTTACCATCGGAATAGGTCAGGTCAGAAATGGAGGAAAGCCTGAGCGGTTGGCCGCGGCGATCCTTTTTATCTTCCGATGGGGCACTATTAAGAACAATGCTCGAATAGGAAACGTCTTTCAACGGAACGGCTTCAATCTTGTCGCCATCTACTGTGAGAAGAGCAGGATCGCCTGCTGTTGTCTGCACGGAAAAGTAGATCTTGCCTGAGATCGGATTAACAGCCATATCGGTGATCACTATGTTCTCAGAAGTGGTACCCAGCGTCGCTGCGATCTTCTGATCAACGTTCTTCAGATCGACGGCTTTCACCTGCGCCTTTGATACGTCCTTAGTGTTTAAAGCTACAACCGAAGCGTTACGTGAATCGCCGATGAACAGAATGCCATCGGGACCAAATGCCAGCGATGAGATGGACTTGATCTCAGGCGAACCCGTAGTGAATCCATCGGGCATCGTAGAAATCTTCGTAAATGCCAATGCTACTACGAGCAAGAGCACAGCTGCGAGTGAATAGAGGATCTTTTTCATAGCGGTCACTTTGAGTGATGGTGACTAAAGAAAGCTATTCAAATTATTCTATTACAGCAAGTACTTTAGGTAGGGAAGGCGGAAGGAAGCTGAATAAGGCAAGATGGGATTGGCGGAACAGAGATGAAGTTTGAGTTCTGAGGCGGTAGAAATCTGAGCGGGTTAATGTTCAACCAGGTTATACGTCTCAGCGGGTGAACCGCAAAATGTAAAATTATGAATGTAAAATGTAGAAGTTTTGTAGGCCGTTGGATGAAGCCGAAAAGCATCAGGCTAGGACATCTTTGTAGTCCGGAGTCTTGCGGAATAACGCGGCAGCGAAAGGGCACAAAGGGAGGATCTTAATGTTCTTCTCACGTGCAAACTCCACAGCTTTGTTCACCAGCTGTTTGCCGGCATTCTTTCCTTTCAGCACTTCCGAAACCTCGGTGTGATCAATGATGATCTTATCAGGTCCTGCCCATACATAAGTAGTTTCGCCTGCTTTCCTGCTATCGACCTCGATATAGAAACTTCCCTTGCTACCATCGTCCTTATGCTTGATCTCCATGGGCATGAAGATAATGCAGAAGTATAAATGCACAAGGCAATGTTATTCTAAACTTCGATTAATGCGAAGGGTAACGTCCGCACACGTTTTCCAGTGAGATCATAGAGAGCATTGCAAAGGGCCGGAGCAAACGCTGGTAGTCCGGGCTCTCCAACGCCGCCAGGTTTCTCCTCATTTTCCATGATATGAACCTCAATTTCGGGTATGTCACCAATACGAGGCATTCGATAACTGTTGAAGTTCTTTTCGATGGCGCGACCATCTTTGAAATGAGTACCGTGAAATACGGATGCACCCATAGCCATCACGATGCTTCCTTCAATTTGCGCCCTGATGATATCCGGGTTGACATAAATGCCGCAATCAATCACAGCAAACACTTTGTCAATCGTAACCTTGTTACTGGCATTGCGTGATACTCTCACGACCTGGCCCACAATGCCTCCGAAACAATCCGTAATAGCAACGCCCCATCCCTCTCCCTTCTTTCTCGTTGGCCATTTGCTGACATTCCTCAATTTCTCTACCAGTGCAACATAACGCGGAGACACGAGGTGAGCGCTTCGAAACTGAAGTGGATCCTGACCCGCTGCGTGCGCCAGTTCGTCGATAAAACTCTCTCCGGCAAACGCTGCCGTGTTTGCTCCCGGCGCGCGCCACCACATTGTTGGAATGGGGAACTTCGTTGAGATGCCACCGAAACTGTAGTGAGGAATCGCACTGTAGTAATCGGTAAGGAGCCCCGGCAACTCCCCGTTATTTTGTGACATCGGATGAGGCTTGGCATCATGGTCCTGCCCGGGGCCCATACCCGGTCCGGATGTTATAACCTGAAATGCCGAGATCTTCTTTTGTGCGTTTAGCCCACCACGGCATCGATATACGCCACCACCCCTGAAAGGCCCCATCGTCATGTCATCTTCACTCGACCACACAACCTGGACAGGAGCCTTCATCTCCTTTGAGATCATCGCCGCTTCATAGGGATAATCTGTGAAACCCTTACGACCAAAGCCACCACCGAGGAAAGTCATGTTTACGCTGACATTGCTCTTCGGTGTATTAAAACGCTCGCTCAGATCCGCCTGGATCCAGTTCGCCTCCTGTATTGGTCCCCATATAGTAATGCTGTCGCTTCTAACATCTGCCGTACAGTTCAGGGGTTCCATACAGCTGTGGGATTGAAACGGCAGCTCGTAGATAGCATCGACTTTGGTACTGCAATTCTGGAGAGAAGTTTCGAATATGTCAGATGGTGTTGGTTTGGCAAGATCATCGTGCATTCGTTTCAGAAGTGCCTCCGAATCGAGGTGTTCAAATGTTGAATCATCCCACTCGACCTTCAACAACTTTCTCGCCTGCATTGCTGTCCATAGAGTGTCGGCTACTATCGCAACACCTTCAAACATGACACCGAAGATCACTCTGTCGACCTTGAAGACCTTCTTCACACCTCTTACGGCCATCACCTGCGTATCGTCAATGCGCTTTACTTTGCCTCGTATTCTGGGGCTGCGCTCAACCACTGCATACAACATTCCGGGAATCTTCACATCCATTCCGAACACCGCAGTGCCGTTTACTTTTGCTGCAGTATCCTTTCGGCGCTGAGGCTTGCCAATCTGCGTATAGTCTTTCCGTGACTTTAAGGGAACATCTTCCGGAGGAGTAAGGACCGCGGCTTCTTTTACCAGCTCTTTATACTCCAGTGTAAGTCCCGTAGGCCTGTGAATTACCTGGCCGTCCTTTGCATAACACTCAGCCCTTGGAACTTTCCATCTCTTTGACGCAGCTTCGATCAACATCTCCCTGGCCGAGGCGCCCATGCGAAGCAACTGATCGTACCATCCACGAATGGAAAAGCTCCCTTCCTGCGGCTGAGGACCAAACTTATCGGGACTTGCCGGAACGTACTGAACATCGACGCGCTCCATGCTCACCTCCAATTCCTCGGCAATGATTTGAGGAATAGCCTGAAATGTTCCCTGGCCCATTTCGGAACGATGATTGAACAACGTTATCTGCCCCGATTCATCGATAGAAATCCAGTTCATCAGGACGGTCGCGCCACTCCCCGATTCGGCGGGAACCAAACCAGCAATTGCCTTGTCGGTTGAAACCCAATAGCAGCCCAGCGTGAGTGAAGTGGCTGACAGGCCGACGTTGCGCAGAAATGTTCGTCTGGTTTGCGTGCTTCTTTGATCCATTGCAAATGAGTTCCCAGGTAAATTCAAACTAAATTGTATCATCCAAACTCCGCGACTTGCCCGATCATGTCAAAGGTCCATTTAACGAACGAATTCCAGAAATCACAGTTTAGTGAATTTGACCAACGGCTCCTAGCAAATTCTGACTATGCGCGGGGAATTGATGAACGCCATGAAGTTTCTTCGTCTCGAAAAGTAGCAGAGCTATTCCAGCGCCCGCCTCAGATAATTTACCTGTCCAAGATGGTAATTCAAATGTGTAAGAAGCTGCACCAATACGTACCGTTTTGATTGTACACCGCCATCAAACATTATTGGATAGTCATCATCCATCTGTTTGTCCGTTATGGTATCAAGTACGTCTGTGATCAATGGAATCAATGCTTCTAGTTGGGAAATCAGCGCTGCCCTGGGCACATCTTTGATAGCGAACTCCTGGTCGCGGTTACGAACATAGCCTGTGCCTCCCAGCTGCGTTCCAAAAAGATAGTTTGTACCTCCAATGATATGCAATGCCAGATTGCCGGCGGAGTTTTTCATTGAACCATGAATCTTCCAAAGATTCGCTTCATCGCGAAACAGGCGCAGCTCGCCGATCAGCTTCAGGACATCGCGCTCATAGAAGGTGGCAAGTATATCGCTAAGCATCGCAAGAGAATTCTATTTATCATTCTCATCGAAGTACCAAACCTTTCCAAAGGCACCCACACCAACGATCTTTTCTTCCCCGTCTATCTTTTTCTTAGTTAGTGAAAAGATCTTATAATCATCGAAGATGACTTTCTTTTCGTTAAGCTCCTGCTTCAGATCTTTCTTCATACTAGTGAGTTTCTTGCTGTGATCATCAAAGTTTGGGTTAGAGAAGAATGCGATGACAGCAACAACGAGAATAGCTATCAATAGCCACTTAAATAGCGTCTTGAACAACTTGAATACCAGGTAAAGGACGAGGAGAATGACGGCTACGACTATGACGGTTTCCATAACGTGGCAGCTTTTGAAGTGATGCATGTAAAGTTAGACGAATTACGGATTCAAGTCAATGCCAAACCAGAGTGCATCGTTCTCACGCTTATCGCCGACAAACTCTAGTTTATCTTTGCCGGTTCCAGCATCACCTTTCCGGCCAACGGCTCAAGCATCATTCCAGCGAGCGTTCCCTGCCAGTGTACGAACTGCCAACGTCCATCCCTGTACAGCCATCCAGTTGTGTACAACGCTTCGGCCACCTGCTGAGCGCCAATGAAGACTTTCAACCTCCCCGTCCTCACCACGAAGTTTCCAAAAACCCGCTGCCGCTGCTCGCTGAGCTCGTTAGTGGCCCCCTTGAACCTGGGAACGCTTCGTATGGCCTCCTCGAGGGTTGCAGTTTCACCGTTTGCATTGATAGTGAAGTAATCAGCGCCACACACCTTCCGGAATGCAGTAGAGTCACCGTTGGATGTAGCAGCAAACATCGACTGTTCAACGCCATCAAGTTGTTGAAGCACGTTGGATGTTACAGAAGATTTTTCGCTTTGACACGAAATTACCGCGCAGCAAATGCCGGCGAGCAGGACAATTAATAATGTGTTCAGCATAATCATTGTGTTTGTTTTCACCTCAATTTGTACAAACTCAGAAAATGAAATGTGCCTGATGTGCAAATGGAGCATTGGCCTGAGCAAACTGCAGGTGTGAACGATCAACAAAATGCTGACTAGCTATAAAATATGGCGATGGTACTGGAGCCTAGAGATTCAATGCCTTCATGACCTCTTCTTTCCGCTGTCTTGATACGGGGAGCTGACTTCCGTTTGCCATTTCTATTGACCCGCCTTCAGCTTTAACATATCTGTTGACGTGCTTCAGATTGATGATAAAGGAATTGTGAATGCGCAGAAAGTTATAATGAGTGAGGACCTCCTCGACTTCCTTTAATGTTTTGGAAACAACGAGCCTGGTACCATTCGCAAAGAACAACGTCGAGTAATTACCATCTGACTCACTGTATAGAATTGTCTCTGGCCTGATAAAATGCACAGCTTGTTGCGTAGCAAAGCTTACCTTTTCCGGCAGGACGTCCGGTTGATGGTAATGTTGCATGAGCATTTCCAGTTGCTGTTTAAACCTTCCATCGCTCCTGTGCTCAAACCGTTTTAACGAGTTGACAAGATCATCTGCATCGATAGGCTTTAGCAGATAGTCGAGCGCTGCAAAGCGGAAGGCCTTTATTGCAAACTGGTTGTACGCAGTGGTGAAGATCGTCTCAAATGCGGGACTCGGGAAAGCCTGCAGCACTTCGAAGCCATTTTTTTTGGGCATCTCAATGTCAAGGAACAGAAGCTCTGGACGATGTTGATGAATGGCGGCAATACCTTTATCGGCCGAATCGCAGATGGCAACGACCTGCACCTGCGGACAATATGTATGCAGTTGCCATTCCAGCATCTCAAGTGCATTCTTTTCGTCGTCGATAAGCACTGCTTTTATCATGATATTGGAATATTGATAATGATCTTCGTGCCCGCTGCTCCGCCAAGACCATCTAACAGATCAATCACGGTTACAGAGTTGTTCAGCTTGTACAGATTATTGATGATTTGAATTCTCTCGCTGCTGATCTGCATTCCATAAGACTTATGTGTAACAGAGCTTTTACTCTTTAGTGCTGCGGCATTCCTTCTACCGATACCATTGTCTTCAATTTCAGCCTGAAGAATGTGACCGTTCACTTTTCTGAAGCGAAGCCACAACTTCCCCTTCTCCTCTTTATGTAGCAAACCGTGCCAGATGGCGTTCTCCACGTAGGGTTGAATAAGCATGGAGGGCAACTGTACGGTGTCCTGCAAATTTTCATCTGTCTCAATTTCAAATTCAAAACCGCCGTCGAAACGCAGTGACTCCATCTCAAGATACAATTGCAGTGTTTGCATCTCTGCTTCGAGGCTTATGTGATCGCTGGTGGAGTTATCCAGAATCATGCGAATGAGCTTGGCGAACTTTGTGAGATAGTTGGAGGCGGTCCTCGTGTCGCTCTTGACAATATAGCGATTGATGCTTCCCAGGCAATTGAAGATAAAGTGCGGGTTCATCTGCGCGCGCAATGCCCGCATCTCGATTTCCTTCATTCTCTTGTCATATCCGGACTTAAGCCTGATGCGGTGACGAACCCCGAAAAGCACAACGATTGCAAATACGAGCACCAGCCCATACGTTATGAAGCGCGAGCTCTGTTGTCTTTTGCGGGCAGCCGTTTCCTGTTCCTTGATCTTTTCATTGAAATAAGTATCGAGGGCACGACGCTCTCTTTCCTGGTTTACCTGCCTTGAACCCGATTCAATTACCTGCTTCTGATAAAACAGCGCGCTGTCGAATTGACCTCTGTCTTCGAACAATCTTGCCAGTGTGGTGCCACTCGCACTAATAGCCTCATAATTACGAAGAGTGTTGGACAGCTTAAACGCACGTCTTGCGTAAATCAGCGCTGAGTCAATTTGATTCATTTCCTCAAAAAGTGCGGTGATGCGCTGATACGATTGAAGGGCCACATTGTAGTTGTCATCGTGATGTATTCCAAGACGAAAAGCGTCGTGGTAATGCAGCAGCGCTGCCGACAAGTTATGCTCCGCCTGTGAAATGTCGCCCCGGAACAAATCAGTGATGGCAGATACTTTATCGCCTACCTCCGAAGCTTTCATGGCGTACCACTTTGCCGAGTCCAGTTGTTTCCGCCCCAGGCAGGCACGTCCCATATTGCAAAGCCTGTTACAAATGGTCTCGTGAAAAGGATGGTAATAAACGTATGGTTGTGTCCACCGCATAGCACGGCGGTAATTTTGAACGGCATTCAGCGTGTCTTTCATTAGCCAATAAACATTGCCGATCTGATTATATAGGTAAGCAACCGACCCGGAATCATTGTGAGTGCGGAAATCCAGTCGCATCTTTAATCCTTCCTGAAAAAGTTCAAGGGCCTTATCGGTGTTGCCGAGTTTCACCAGTACTTCCCCCTGCAGATTTACTGCATATGCTTTCATCAGTATACTCACATTGGCTGTGCGCTCGAATGTTTGCAATGCATACTTATAGCTGCTGTCTGTGTTTATGTTCAGATACTTGTATCCATTTGATATCGAAGAGGCCAGGCGGGCAGAATCAGAGAATCGTTCCGGGTTTTTCAATTCGTCCTTCCATCCTCCGACTGAGAACAGCACGGTGGTATCTCCCCGAAGCCTGATTATGCGGTTGATTATATCATCGCCCTCCCCGGTTGTCTCGATCGTTTCATTGCTTCCCTTGGTCAGTTTAAATGCATACTCCCCTGGAGCAAGTCCGGTGAGCACTATTTCCCACCTGAAGTAGTTGATACGCCTGAGTGCGTATCGGCTGTCTGCAGGATTCCAGTTGTTCAACGAACCTGCCAGAAACATTTTGTCGGCCTGGCGAAATGCGTTGACTTTGATAATAAGCGTATGCTGGGCAAATGCGCCGGCGGAAAAAAGCAGGCCGCCTATCGTTGTGCAGAAAAGAAGGAGGTATCGCGAAATGAAATTGATCACAACCTGAACAGAACTGAGTGCTTAAGTAAGTTAGCGCTTTTCCGGCAGGCAATCGCGAGTGTTGTTCAATTGGAGAATAAAGTCATTTGAATTGCAGGTTTGAATGTGTCACTGACGGCAGCGATGGCAAAAAAAGGACCTGCCGGTTGGCCGACAGGTCCTCATTTCTCATTACTAATTCAGATGTCAGTGTCTCATCGCTTCACGATCAGCTTGCCACTGCAAACCTTCTTCGAACCGCTGCATCTGTAAAAATAGATCGGTTCTTTGCATCCGTCAGGTTTCCACTCACAGGAATAGCGCTGTCCTTTCTGCACGTTGCCGTCGAACAGACCTTCAACACGGTTACCGCGGATGTCATAGATCTCGACGCGCATTCTTTCGTTAGCACAAGCCGTCCATTCGAGAGTTACCTTTTCATGGAAAGGGTTAGGGTAACACGACACCACTACTTCCGTAGGAGTTTCGGGTTCCTCCACTTCAGGAGTTTCAGGCTCAGGCTGAGGCGTTGTCACAACCGGAGGTGTTGTCGTGGTCGTAGTGTCAGGAGCTGTAACGCATGGCTCATTTGAGCTTGGATCACCACCACCTGTGTTGTCGCGTTCCTCGCATCCACCAGACACTGTGTACGAACAAGTTTGCGTACATCCGTTCTTCACAACGGTAAGGGTAAACGTTGCCGTGCTTCCGGGATTACCTGCCGTGAAGACAATTTCAGCAGCTGAACCACCGGCAGTTATAGCCCAGTTGTTGTCGCTGCTCGTAACTGTCCACTGATACGATGTCGCATCAGTGAGTGAAGTATTGAGAGTGTTACCAACCGATCCGCAAGCTACTGCACTTGAAACCGGATTGATCAGACATGACCAGGTCAGTTGTGTTGCATTGATGACAAACTGCTTCGTCGTCACGCATCCACCTGCATCCTTAACCTCTACGCTGTACGTCCCGGCATTGAGGCCTGAAAGGTTCTGCGTGGTTGCACCATTTGACCATGTGAATGTATAAGGAGACTTTCCTCCTGTTGCTGTCACGTCAATTGTGAACGAGCCTGTTGCTCCGCACTGTGTGCTGCCAATCGTTCCGCCGGCAACCAGCGGTGCCGGATTAACGATCCAGAATGACTGGAACTCGCTGCAACCTGAAGCATCGGTAATATTCACTGTGTAGTTGCCTTCAGGCAGCTGTGATACCGAATTGCCAGTAGCACCAGTTGACCATTCGTAGGTGTAAGGACCTGTTCCATCAACAGGGGTAACCGTGATAGATCCGGTGCCATTTGAGCAGTTAGGCTGAACAATCTCGCTGTTTATTTGCAACGTCTTTCTGTTAACAAATACTGAAGCTGTAGTTGAGCATCCGCTGGCGTCTGATACTGTAATGTCATAAATGCCAGGTGCGAGACTGCTGCGATCCTCAGTAGTAACTCCGTCGGCCCATTGAACCTTGTAAGGCGCCTGTCCTCCAGATATTGAAACATCAATACCACCGGAATTGTCGCCTGCACATGTCGTTGGTTTCACAATGTATTGAACGAGGAGTGTGCTGGTAACTTCAAGCGAATAGTACTTGTATGCATAGCATCCACTCGCATCAGTGATCGTTACGAGATACGTGCCGGCTCCAAGTCCGCTCACATCTTCAGTAGTCGCGCCAGTGCTCCAGGCAAAAGTGTAAGGAGCGCTTCCGCCAACAGGTGTAATGTCGATGGCACCATTGCTACCAACGCAAGTTGGATTTTTGATGGCAGACTCAGCAGAGATCAGCGTTCCGTTTGTCAGCATCATCGCCTTGGAAGCCGAGCAGCCCTTAGAATCGGTTACTGTTACCACGTAAAATCCACTTGGAAGTTCAGTAACATCTTTAGTGTCCGCGCCGCTGTTCCATGAGTAGGTATAGTTACCTGCACCTCCACTGACATTCAGTGAAATGGAACCATTGTACTGGCCACTGCACGAAGGGTTAACCACCTGCTCAACGATAACAATCGGAGAAGGAGCTGTTATTTCTCCCTTCAGTGTCAGCACGTTTCCTTTAGAGTCCTTCACTGTAACGGAGTAGATACCGGCTGAAAGATTCTGCGCAATATCCGTCTTCGAACCGTTGGACCATGTGTAGGTATAAGGAGCCACACCTTCGGTTACGACAACTTTCAGCTGACCATTTGACTGATCAGCACATATGATGTCCGTCACTTCCAATGATGCACTCAATATAGAGCACGTCTGTGTTGGAGGAGTAGTCGGAGGTGTTGTAGGAGGTGTCGTTGGAGGTGTTGTAGGCGGCGTAGTTGGAGGAGTTGTTGGAGGAGTGACAGGAGGGGTTACGAGCGTGTCATAATCCACGCACTGACCTGCCTTGTAAGCTACCACTCCGATATCCTTCTTACACGTACCACTTGAGCACCACGTAAAGTTAACGATAAAGCTATCCGCACCGCGGTCGCCGAAACCGTTGACGTTGTCTACTTTAAGTCCGTAAACACCAGTGGTCTTGTCCTGACCAAACACCATTGGATAATTCTTGGTGTTGGTGGCATCCTTTATTTCACCGCAAGGTATTGCCATTGAGTAATGTGAAAGAGCAAACGTCTTAGTTCCATCATATGAAACTTTGATCTGATACTTCACACATGTCTCCGATACCTGTTCAACTTTCAACACTTCTGACGAGAAGCTGTCGCTGTCGCAGGAAGGTTGACCACCGCCGGGAGGCGTGGTTGGAGGAGTTGTAGGAGGTGTTGTAGGAGGTGTAGTCGGAGGCGTTGTAGGAGGAGTTGTAGGCGGCGTAGTTGGAGGAGTTGTCGGAGGAGTTGACAACGTATCATAATCCACACACTGACCTGCCTTGTAAGCAACAACGCCGATATCCTTCTTACATGAAGCACTTGAACACCAGGTGAACGATACGATGAAGCTGTCTTTACCGCGGTCGCCGAAGCCATTGACGTTGTCCACTTTAAGACCGTATACACCTGTTGTCTTGTCCTTGCCGAACACCATTGGATATTTCCTGGTGTTGCTGGCATCCTTTATTTCTCCGCAGGGAATTGCGATCGAATAATGTGAAAGCGCAAATGTTTTTGTTCCATCATATGAAACCTTGATTTGATACTTCACACATGTATCCGAAATCTTTTCCACTTTCAACACTTCCGACGAAAAGGCGTCGCTGTCGCAAGTAGGTTTTCCACCGCCAACGGGACCACAGGTCTTGTCATCCTTGGGGTCATTGGGAGTTGGGTTTTGTGTTGGAGGAGTTGTTGGCGTCGGGTTACTCACCGGCGGCGTCTTCAAGGTTTGATAGTCCACACACTGCCCGGCTTTGTAAGCCACCTTGCCGAGCTGTTTGTTACATGAGCTTGCTGAGCACCATGTAAACTTCACGATAAAACTATCCTTACCGCGGTCACCGAAGCCATTTACATTGTCGACCTTAAGACCATAAACCCCAGTGGTCTTGTCCTGCCCAAACACCATTGGATAATTTTTGGTGTTACTGGCATCTTTTATTTCCCCGCACGGGATTCCAATTGAATAATGGGAAAGAGCAAACGTCTTCGTCCCATCATAAGAAACTTTGATTTCGTACCGTAAGCACGTCTCCGAAATCTTTTCCACTTTCAATACTTCCGACGAGAAGCTATCGCTGTCGCAGTTGGGTTTATTCCCTCCTGTTGTTGGCTCTTTCGTATGAGCCACAGCTAGCTGCCAGACGAGAAGCAATCCCACCAATACCGTAAAGATTCTTTTCATAGCAGTTGAATTTGCTATACATACAGCATGATGAGATGATCATTCTTAAATAAGAGAAAGAGGTGTGTTTCAATCGTTGAATTGTGATATATCAGGACGAGCTGAACTTACCATTTTTGCCTCGCAAAATTGCGATTAAAAAAGTATCGAATACATTCTGAAAATGATGATTATGAACTCTTAGTTTACTATGTGCGAAATCAAGGCGTTATAATGATTTACTTCGTTGCAATACCTTTCACTTTGAATTCCCGATGCAATTGATAACGGACATCACTTTTAACAATTTCTGCTTTCAAAACATCGTCACACCAGAAATAAATTTTCAGGGTTATGTCCGAATCTTTCACTC
The DNA here is from genome assembly GCF_037203685.1 of Chryseolinea sp. T2. NCBI lineage: Bacteria > Pseudomonadati > Bacteroidota > Cytophagia > Cytophagales > Fulvivirgaceae > Chryseolinea > Chryseolinea sp. T2. Next base: position 960,746 of record NZ_JBBCAU010000001.1, on the reverse strand, counting down.
CATCCACCAATACAATCGGATCGCGTTTATGGAGCACGTGCTTTGTTGACTTAATTACTTCTTTAATGATTGCAATAACAGAGTCTTTATCCTCGGTGGTCAACAGAGTGACTGTAAAATCAATACGACGGAATGTATTGCCTAACGTCCAGTTTACGATCTGCTGAGAGAGTACATCGCCATTGGGAATGATCACATCGGCTCCATCGTTTGTTACCAGTGTGCTGGACCGAAGTCCGATTTCTTTCACACGTCCTGAATGACTTCCCACTTCGACACTGTCGCCAACTTTGAGGGGTCGGTCAAAAATGAGAATGATACCTGAAACGAAATTATTGACGATGTTCTGCAAGCCCAGACCGATACCCACGCCAAGTGCACCAAGCACGATGGTTACCTTATCAACGGGCAGGCCAGACGCAGATATTGCCAGCAAGTATCCTGCGCTCAGTACGATCAGGCGGGTCACCAGCAATTTTGAGCGGTGAGCAAGACCCTCACCGTCGTCGTCACCGATGTCGCCCAGCAGGTATCCGACATATCGCTGGAGGAAATGTGCCAGCCATATGATGACAAAAAAGAGTAAGATGCTTCCGAATGTAAATGAAGTGCTTCCTATGAATCGGGGCTCGTTGAGAAAATCGCTGATCCGTGTGAACAGATTATCGTAGATGTTAAGGTTGGACGTGAATACAATAAGCCACATGATCACCACTACCCAGAGCAGCGGCTTGCGGAAGTTATAAACAATTTGATTGTGATCGAAAGGCGCATCGAGACGATTGCTTGTACGACTGGTATGGATCTGCAGCAACACCGCCTCAATCAATATTTCCATCAGCGCTGAGAGGCCCATTACCTGGGTCACGGCAAATATAGATGTCGCCCCCAGCATTTGTGATAATGTGATGCGTCCGGCCAGGTTGAAGATGATGGCCAGGAAGTGTAAACCAATCTGCAGAACGAGAACGAGTCTTATGAATCGTCTGAGTTGAATTTTATCAGGGAGATTTTTCAGGAACAGGAATGCCACAAACGCTCCTGCGACATTCATGGCGATGATCACCAGGCGTTGAAATATCGACGGCACCAGCAGGTGGCTTGTAAAGCTGAATGCCAGAAAGAGTGCGATCACACCTATCCAGGGATAGAACATCGACCGGGGCCACTGTTTTCGAAATAGAAAAGTGAGTGAGATTACCAGGAGGAATTGAACGAACTGCGCATAAGCCACCGGAGCATGGAGATCAATAAGTGGCGCAATGCTGAAGATGACGGTAAACGCAGAAGCGAAAGGCTGAAGTGTCAAAAATGTAATATCGTATTGTTTGAGCGTGTCGAGTTTGTCTTCGCGTTTAAGAATACGAAGGTTGCGCATCACCCACCAGAAAAATGCAATGCCGATGATCCATCGGATGAAACGGTTCTCAGATGAAGTTGCAAAATATAGATTGAGCGCTCGTTCATCGTCAGCAAAGAGTTTTCCGATGGTTTCCCCTTTCATCGGCATATGACCCGGCGATTCCCAGAGGTAATTCATCTCCTTTGAAAATACCCTTGCCCCTGCTGTGCTGAGTTGGTTCTCGAGCTGACTCATGAGCTGTGCCGATTTGATTGAGGCGGCTGATGCCTGGGTCTTGTACCGGTTGATCGTCGTAAGGCTGCTTCGCAATAGGCTATCCGTTGTGCGGCGTCTTGATCGCAGGCCTGCAAGCTGCGGGAGGAACTGTTTTCGTGCGACGGTGTCACGGAACAACTGGCGAAGCAGCGTATCCCGACGGAACGTACGCATCTTGGTGCGCAACGTCTCGAGTTCTTCATAACGACCTTTGAAGTCCTCATTATAACCACGCAAGTCACGCTGAACGTTTTCCAAAAGGATCTTCAGCATCTCCAGGTTGCGCAGGTTGAGCGTCTGATCGTACAGCGAGAGATTGCGTTCAACGAAATGAATTACGGTATCTGTCTCTTTAAGGTCTTCACCGGCCTTAATTATCTCAGGGCCAAGCTTAGTCTCGGCTCTGATGGAATCAAATTTCTGATAGACTGCTTCAATGTGAAGCATGTACTCAGCAGAGATTGCGCTAGCCGAATCAGCAAACAATGAAGCTGAATTTGCGCGGTTCCTCCAGGGGCGATTACCCTGTCGATCCTGAGGATTTGCCTGGCTCTCCTGAGGGCTCCTTTGATCGTCCTGTGGAGCGGCTTGTTGATCCTGGCTCCTCTGTCGTGTGTTTTGCCTGTCCGGTCGGCCTGCCTGGGTATCCTGGCTTTGCTGGGCCCATAGGATGGTACTGACCATAACAAGTAGTACTGCGAGAACAGTTTTGCGAATGTATAGGAACTGCTGTGCCATAGGTTTGGAGATGGCCCAAATGTAAAGGGTTCGCTATAAAAAATCAGGGTGAGGAGCAGTGTGAGAGCGACGGTATTATCACTCCCACACTGTTCCTCACTCTGATTTTGACAGTATGACATGTCGCAGTATTTGAATGCTTCCAGACCGAACCTCAATCGACCCTCAATCGAAGGTCAATAGAACCTGCACTAACTTTTGAATGAGGTAGAATATGTCGCAAACAGACCGTTGGATAGGTCGTTTGCCCTCCCAGGTAAAGAGACCATGGTCCTAAACTGACGTTACGTCATAATCGAAGCGAACAAACGAAAGAGTCGCCAAGCTCTTAAAAGTTGGGGTCTTCCGGATGTAAGGAAAGGCTGTTGGACAGGCTGTTCAATGCTGGGCTGGTTTCAGATCAAGCCCAAAAACATGGCGATTTTAGGCTTGAAAACGGCATTATAAATAAGTAGCACCAATATGTAGCTAAATAGCTTCACATTTGTATATATTTGTAGCCACATAGCTACACGATCAAACCAAATAACCAATGAAGCTTCGCAGAGATCCATTTCAGGCCATCGCCGACCCCACCAGGAGGGCGATCCTTGTGTTGCTTGCTGCTCAAACTATGTCGGCCGGCGCCATCGCCGAAAAGTTTGACGTTGCCAGACCTACCATTTCCAAACACATGCAGGTGTTGAGCGAATGCGATCTGATCGCTGCGAATCAGAAGGGACGAGAAATCTATTATGAACTAAGAGTAGACAAGATGAAAGACATCGACAACTGGTTAGCTCAGTTCAGGAAGATCTGGGAAGACCGCTACAATCAACTTGACGAATTACTATCAACTATCAAAAAGAACGACTTATGAAAAACACATTGCAATTTGACTTCATCGCCGACAAGAAGAACAATACACTCACTATTCAAAGAGAGTTTGACGCAGATCGTCAGCTCGTGTGGGATTGTCATACCAAACGGGAGTTGCTCGACAAGTGGTTTGCACCGAAACCACTTACGACAAAGACCAAGTCGATGGAGTTTCGCGAAGGGGGTCACTGGCACTATGCGATGGTCGATCCTACGGGACCGGAGTACTGGGGACTAATGTCGTATCAAAAGATAAAGCCCATCGATCGTTATGAAGGCCTTGATGCTTTCTCGAATGAAAAAGGCGAAATCAATTCTGAACTGCCACGAGCGCACTGGAATGTTACTTTCGAGGATCGCGGCGAACTTACACTTGTGCAGACCATAGTGACTTATAAATCACTGGAAGACCTGGAGCAAGTTATTCAGATGGGCATGAAGGAAGGAATGATTTCGACAATGGAGCGACTGGATGACCTGTTAGAAACATATAAAAAGTAAAGTCATGAAGAGGAACAAGATCATATTTTGGACGGCAACCATATTCCTATCAGCCATGTGGTGATCGATGGCCCTGTGATGGTAAGCTTCTTTCCGTTGCTCATCATGGCCATCGCAGTTGTATCTTATATCTCTTACTTTAAAGTATACGGTACCGATAGAATCCAAATCAGTCGATACGTTACGTCACTGCAAGTCAATTAATATAATTCAATGAAGAAGCAATGATCGACATGTCATTGCTTCTTCGCTTTTTCTATTGTGCTATTCGGCAATTGCTGCCAAATGCTTTCACACAGGGCTTCGTCTAAGAACTAGCGTTTCAGCTGTTGAATGATTATCTTGTTAGACAACCCCTCTCCAACATGAAGCCAACTCTCGTGTCAGTTGCCATTACGATGGCGACAATTGCGTTCCTTGGTGCCTGCTCACCCGCAGAAAAGAAATCTGAACTCAAGCCTGCCGATCCTGTTAAGATGGAAGACTTCTTCCGCGATCCGGACAAGGGTCAGTTCAGGATCTCACCCAATGGTGAAATGATTATCTTTCTTGGTCCTCACAAGGGACGAAAAAATGTATTCGTTCAACTCCTGAATGATACCACGTCAAAGGCGATCACTGAAGAAACTGAACGCAGCATCTATGATGCATTCTGGGAAAGCGACAACAGGATCATCTTTGTAAAGGACTCTGGTGGAGATGAGAATACGCACGTGTTGTCAGTAAAGCCAGACGGAACAGATTTGAAAGATCATACTCCGTTTGACAAGGTTCGTTCGGAAGTGGTTGACATCCTTGAAGACAAACCCGAGGAGCTTCTCATTCAGTCAAACAAGCGCGATCCACAGGTGTTTGACTTGTATCTGTTGAACACGGCCACGGATAAGATGACGCTTGTGGCAAAGAACCCTGGCAATATCACCAGTTGGATAACCGACCACGACGGAAAGGTGCGCGCGGCAGTTACCGCGGATGGTGTTAACGCGAGTTTGTTGTACAGGGAATCGGAGAAGGATGAATTCAAGCCGGTAATTACTACTAGCTTCAAGGAAACGCTTTCTCCGTTTCTGTTCACATTCGACAATAAGAATCTGTATTGTGCTTCTAACCTGAATAACCGCGACAAAACCGCGTTGGTGGAGTTCGATCCCCGGACTGCAAAAGAAGTTAGAGTTCTGTACGAAAATCCAGATGTAGATATCGATGGTGTCGACTTTTCAAGGAAGCGAAAAGTACTGACTGCTGTTTACTATGAGAATGATAAGGCGGGCAAGCATTTCCTGGATCCTGAGTTTGAAAAGATAAACAAGCAGATTGAGACGCAGATACCGGGTTACGAATTTCAGATTACGCGACATAATGAGAACGAGGACAAGTTACTGGTGTACGCAAGCAGCGACAGGTACTTCGGCGGATACTACTACTATGATATAGTTAAAAATGAATTTAAGAAGCTGGCTGATTTTGCACCATGGCTGAAGGAAGACAATATGGCTGTGATGCAGCCAGTAGCCTATACGTCGCGCGATGGACTCACCATACACGGGTATCTTACGTTACCTAAGGGAATGGAAGCGAAGAACCTTCCTGTCGTAGTTAACCCTCATGGTGGTCCCTGGGCTCGCGACTCATGGGGATTTAATTCGGAAGTCCAGTTCCTGGCGAATCGGGGTTATGCGGTGCTGCAGATGAATTTCCGCGGCTCAACAGGCTATGGCAGGAGGTTCTGGGAGTCGTCGTTCAAACAATGGGGTAAGACAATGCAGGACGACATTACGGATGGTGCACGGTGGCTGATCAAAGAGGGGATTGCAGATTCTACGCGCATAGCGATCTATGGAGGCAGCTATGGTGGATATGCTACACTGGCAGGGATAACGTCAACTCCGGATCTATACGCCTGCGCCGTAGACTATGTTGGCGTTGCCAACATGTTCACGTTTATGAATACTATTCCTCCTTATTGGGAACCCTTTAGAAAGATGTTCTATGAGATGGTTGGCGATCCAAAGAACGACAGTCTTTTGCTGGCAGAAGCGTCGCCTGTGATGCATGCCGATAAGATCAAGGTTCCGCTGCTCGTGGCTCAGGGTGCTAATGACCCCAGGGTTAATAAGGCAGAGTCGGACCAGATGGTTGACGCGCTGCGGAAGCGTGGCCTTACCGTTGAGTACATTGTTAAAGACAATGAAGGGCACGGTTTCTATAATGAAGAGAACCAGTTTGAGTTTTATGCCGCTATGGAAAAGTTCTTCGACACGCATCTAAAACGTTCGATGCCTGAGAAGAAGGACATGTGAATGTAACCAGGAGCGTATTAAAATAAGGAAGGAATTACATGTAAATTTCAGAGGGAAATCACAATTCCTTCATTCAAACGTATGCATTAATTAAGTTCATTTCCCTCGAGAAATAATCGAAAAAAGCATGATCATCCGATCCATTCCAACGTATTATTTGTTGGTATAACAGAGAGATATTCCAGGTCACAACGCCTGGGATATCTGCCTCTGGAAAAGGAAGATTATGAGACGCAACGACTTAGAAAAACCCCGCATCGTCGTAGTCGGCGGCGGGTTTGCAGGACTGAATTTTATTAAGCACCTATCATCCAACGAGTTCGAAGTAACACTGGTAGACAAGAATAACTTCAACTACTTCACGCCGCTGCTTTACCAGGTTGCAACGGGTTTCCTGGAGCCTTCGAGCATCAGTTATCCATTGCGGAAACTGGTGAACACGAAAGGCTTCAACTTCAGACAGGGCGAACTTTCTTCTATTGATAACGACAACAACCGTATAAAATTCACCGATGGTGACGAGCTGGAATACGATCATCTTGTAATCGCTGCCGGCACCAAAACAAATTTCTTTGGCAACGCCAACATACAGGAGCATGCCTTTGAACTAAAAGAGATTTCGGACGCACTGAGCATGCGCAACGCGCTTATCAGAATCCTCGAGCGCGCATCCCGTGAATCTAATCCAAACCTTCGCAGCAAGCTGCTTACGATTGTAATTGCAGGTGGTGGCCCTACGGGTGTGGAGGTTGCCGGAATGCTCGCCGAAATGAACGACCAGATTGTTGGTGAAGACTATCCCGAACTTGAAGACGAGCGACTGGAGATTCACATCGTTGATGGTGGACCTCATTTGCTTGCTCCAATGAGTGATAAGAGTCATCGGGCCGCGTTCAACGTGTTAACGCGACTGGGCGTGCACGTGCATTTGAACGAATTGGTGAAGCGCTTCGAAGAAGACACGGTTTATCTCTCCAGCGGAAATACAATTGAAAGCGCCACGTTAATCTGGTCAGCAGGTGTGGTGGCCAATTCATTCGATGGAATAGCTCCCCAGGTAGTGGGCAAGGGAAAGCGGCTGCTTACTGATGCGTTCAACAAGGTAAGTGGATACAGCAACGTTTACGCTATTGGCGACATCAGCATCCAGTTTACTGACCCTGTGTATCCAGACGGTCATCCTCAGCTGGCACAGCCAGCGATACAGCAAGGCAAGACACTCGCGAGAAATTTGAATGCACTGGCGAAAGGTAAGAAGCAGAAGCCTTTCAAATACTTCGATCGCGGCGACATGGCCATCATCGGAAAGGGATACGCAGTAGCTGATCTTTTCAAACACAAGGTCCACATGGGCGGCCTGCTGGGACTTATGGCCTGGTTACTTATTCACGTGATCTCACTGGTTAACTACAACAACAAAGTGAAGACGCTTTATAACTGGGCAATTGCTTACCTGACATCGGATCCTTCACTTAGAATGATCTTTCAGCCTAATGGCAAACAACACAACTTTAAGCCGCAGCCAGAACCACTTATTCCGCAACTGGACAAAAAGTCGCAGGTAGCGTAAGCAGCAAGTAGGGGTGTTTAATACCCATTTGATGATTTATTGATCCCGCTAAAGCTGGACAGGTTTGTTGATCCCGCTAAAGCTGGACAGGTTTGTTGATTTGGGGTCACCAGCAAAGCTGCTGCTGTGGGCAGCGTTGAATAGTATTTTAGGCTTTAACTGTGGCGAGGGCGATTTCCGAAGACCAGTGATTTTAGTTATGCCTGGATGGTATGGTTTTTTCAGGTGGTTTGATGACCTAGAATAATCTTAACATCAAACAACTGTAAACATGAAATCAATTTCGAAACTACTTGCCATCGCTTTAGTAACAGGATTTGCTATGGCGTGTTCGACGCGAAATGATAATACATCGCGGGGCGAGGAAGATACACAGGCAGACTCAGTAGAGCAGGTGTCGCCTGCCAGTGATGGAATGCCGGATCAAAGTTCTCCAAGCAATCCTGGTTCACCACCAGATTCGGCTGCGCAGGCTGTGGAGCCTGACTCCATACGCTGATCGATTTCAATCAGCTAAACTAACTGCCTGGCGGAATGCCAGGCCATGGTGTGAGCAGGCATTGACGAGTGTATTTCATTTGTCAATGCCTTTCACTTATCAGCATTGCTTCCAGTGGAGCAAACTTCCTTTTCCAGCAGATCAATCTTTTCCAGCAGATCAATCTTTCTCTTACACAGCTGACCCGGTACATCGCAATCAGCGACAGAGCTAACTTATTTCTTCAAGGCTTCTCTGATCTTAGGAGCTATCTTCGTTCCGAATATCTCGATCGACTTCATCAACGATGCATGTGAAGGACCACCAACATCCATGTGCGCAGAGAAGCGCGACAGGCCGAACATCTCGTGCATGTGCAGGATCTTATCAACAGACTCGTTTACATCACCAATAATATAGGCCCCTTCGGCGCTGCGACCGAAATCATATTGTTGCCTGCTGAATGGAGGCCATCCACGGCTGCGTCCCACGCGTGTCATTTGAGCTGAGTAAACAGGGAAGTATTCATCAGCCGTTTGCTTGCTATCTTCTCCGAAGAAACTGTGCATATGAACGCCTACTTTGAAGTCGGCCACATTGTGACCATGGTGCTCATACAATTCTTTGTAGTACTTAAAGAGAGGCTGAAACTGGGCGGGATTGCCTCCAATGATTGCGAACATCACGGGTAATCCGAGACGTGCTGCACGAACTACAGATTCAGGAGTTCCTCCTACCGCGACCCAGATATTCAACTTATCATTGAAAGCGCGGGGCAATACCTGCTGGTCCTGCAAAGCCGCGCGGAGTTTACCTTTCCAGGTGATCGGGTTCTCGCGATTGATCTTCAGCAATAGTTCAAGCTTTTCGTCGAAGAGCGAGTTGTAATCGTTGAGGTTGTAGCCGTACAGAGGGAACGATTCTATGAAACTTCCCCGTCCCGCCATGAGCTCAGCCCGGCCGTTGCTTATCTGATCTACAGTGGCGAAACTCTGATATAGTTTTACCGGATCTGAAGAGCTGAGAACGCTTACGGCGCTACCCAGTTTAATTCTTTTGGTGACAGAAGCGGCGGCAGCCAGTACGATCTCAGGGACTGAAACTGCATAGTCCGGACGATGGTGTTCTCCTATTCCGAAGAAGTCGATGCCGACTTCATCCATCAGTTTGATTTCTTCCAGCAACTCGCGAAGCCGATCGCCTGCAGAGAGAGGCTCGCCCTTTTCGTTGTAGTGATTGTCGCCGAACATGCCTACTCCCAATTCCATAAGTTATATCCTGTTTAGAACTATCTTTTAAACAGGAAACAACTTAATTGGTTCCGTTGAACTGGCAAAATCGGTCGAGCGGCTGATCCTGAATTACACTGAATCCAGGTCATGCATCCTGCAGCTTACTTATTCAGCTGTGGCCTTTGTTACCATCCTGTAAACATAGGAATGGTAGATGTGTCTCCTGGCAAAGCGATCGGGCGCCTCGGAATTGATCAGTTTGAGGTAGATGTTCCGTGGCAGACCGAAGTATTCGTATGCACTGCCGTCGGCAAAGTTCACCAGCAGGGTTGTAGATTTGTACTGGAAGTCGGTGATCTTGCTTGAATTCACGATCTCTGAATATCTTTCAGCATGCTGCTCGTGAGTTTCAGGGGCAACGCTTACCAGTAAGTGATAGGCCTCGATAAAAGACTTGCTTTTCTCTTCGGCTTCTACCTTGAGATCGTGGTTGTCCTGAAACTTGTCGGGATGCCATTCCTTCATGAAGTTGCGATAGATGGACTTCAATTCCTTCAAATCGGCGTCTTTAGTAACACCTAACAGCTTCCTGGACTCAATTATTCTTTTCATTGGGCCGCAAAAATACGCTATTTATTCCAAATGAGGGCTTGCAAAATCAGAGCAGCGTCCGTAACCGTTTGAACTATGCTGATGACAACGAAAGGGCGGTTACAGCTCGTCGCCGGAGAGAAGCTTCTCATCACCCTCCAGAAGCATCTGCTCCACATCGCGGATCAATGTTTGCTCACTGCTGGCTGTGACATTTATCAGATAGTACTCTGCCGCACCAGTCAGCATTTCGCTTCTCCATGTAAACTGGCTGATCGTTTGGGTCTTTCCATTGCTATACCACCACGCGGTGAAGAGAACGTGATCGCTCTTAACCAGCCGGCCGATGTATATTCGCCGGCCGGCAATATCAACTTCCCTGATCTTATTAATCACGTACCCACTTCCTTTCCAGCAGTATAACGGCGTGTGCTCGCTTGTGAACCACTCGGGAATAGGTTTGACATATACCAGCAGATTGTTCGTGAATATCTTCTTAACATCCATAGCGCGCGACATCTGAGTACCAGGGGCGGCTGAATTAATGGTATTTCTGTGGTCAATGTTCGCTCGTCTGCTGGCAATGATCACTCCAATTGAAGCCACCAGCAAAACAACGATCACAGAAAAGATCTTTTGAGTTGTTGACAATGCGATATGATCAACTTCACTGCGAAGTATCTGCTGTCCTCTTTTAACAATCCATCCGCTGATAAAATACAGAGGTATGACAGTATAACATACAAAGCACATCAAGCCGATAATCTCATGCGACGCTGCTTCAGGCGGAACACCCAGCACAACCAATACAACAATCCTGCACAGATTTGTAACCAGATTAAGAATTAGTGCCGCCGCAAAATATATGACTAGCTGCAGAGGTTTCAGCGTTTTTCCCACCGAACGATATTGATAGCTCAGGAGAAAAGTTCCGATGAGCATTGATAGGGCAAGCATATTTAAGCCCATACATGCATCGTCAACAGTAAAGGCAATCTTATCTAAGATTATTGAATTTCCTTCTACAATAGCATCAATACCAAGCATACGCAGAATGCTACCAGCCATTGCGCTGAGTTTTAATCGTATCGGGAATCCAAGAATTGTTGCTGCCTGGTCAAATACAGGCGACATGAACACCAGCAGAAAGGTTGCCAGCGCATTGCTACGGCCGATGCAGTATTCTATCACCCATAATATGATAAAAGACAGCGTGAAGAAATATGCGAGGCGCATGTTGTAGCAAAGCGCAATAGCACAGAACACTGCGGCGCCTATGAGCAGCCAAAAATTATTCCGTCGCTCGTTAGCGGCTATGAATGTTACAAATGGAAGTAACAATAAGCCAACGATCACATTCGTATGAAGCACGTACGATGCAGGAAAGCAGAATACTCCTCCGCTCAGTGCAGTGAGAATGAACAAAACGGCAAACGTTTCATTCCTTCTCAACCAGGCACCTCTTTCCGGCCAGAGTGATAGAGAGTCGTTAACCATTACTTCTGGATAGCGCGCCTTCCGTGCCACTGTTTATTTATGCAAAAGATCACCAGCATACCAAAGACAATAATCAACGCCCACTCATGAGGCTCAGGTACAGCACCAGCAGAAGCTTTTGACGCATTGTGAAGACTGTTATTGCTGTCCTCAATTCCAAAGCTATCGTAGTCTTCCTTGGTCTCCAGGACGATTAAGCTTGATACAGGCGAAACCACATAGGCCGAAGTTGCCTCCTGAACCAAAGCTTCATCGATAAAATCACCAGAGAAGAAATTCACTCCCACCTGGCGCATAATGTTGTTGTATGCAAAGAGGCGTGCGAGATGGTCAGGAGCATTGTCGCGAAATGTGCCGGAAGCCGGTTGCCTGGTGATGCATATGCCTGCGTCGTGAAGAACTATCTGATCGCTGCTTTCATCATATACGGGAAACGTTTTGGTCTTCAGCAACTGAAGCAAATCGCTTGCTGAGCCACTGGCATAGTCTATTGCTCTAAGTTCTCTCAGCGATCGGATATACGTTGAAGTGGAAGTTGAAAGATTGAAAACCGACACCCTTACCTTTGAAGCAAAATAACTGGCTGTCTGACGCGCAAACTCACTATCCTTGAAGTCAGCGAGGAATGGTGAAAGCTCTTTGCCTTTTGAAATGACAAGAGAGGTCTTTGTATCGCTGATTTTATAAAAAGGAAATATTGAAAAATTTCGCGTGAGATGTTTTGACACCAGCTCATGCCAGTTCGCTTCATTCATTTCTACGAACGCGTCATCGACGTTAACGAAGATCTTATAATCGGAAAGTAACCGATGCATCGAGTCCAGCTCATCGCGCGACCAGGTTTTATTAATATCCAGGTACAGCGTTGAAACGGGCCTGGATTCAAGAGTTGGTTTCAGCGGCGACATCGAATAGCTAAATCCATTGAATGTAAATTGATTCTTTCCCAGTGGAATAGTTTTGAAGCTTAGGGTCGATGACGGATCGTATTTATCATCGCGTATGTACTCGCCATTTTCATCGAGATCGAAATCACGGGACATTTGAACTTCAGAAGGGTCGCCGATAATTCGCAGTCTTGTCAGTTGCGTGGCCCCGAACGGTGACGGACCTTTGAAGTTTATGCTTTTGAAATACACGCGGCCATTTTCCTCACTCAACGGCGACGTAATCCCTATCTTAAATTTCCGTTTCTCATCAGTCGTACACGGAAACACTCTTACAGTAACCGTGTTGCCCTCCTGCCAGTGTACAACTGAGGGATCACGAACTTCCACACCAACGACAGTTTCATAGGCTTTAGAGGCCTTTTGTTTGGACGTAAGAATTGCCTTTTCTTCTTTTCCGTTTATCCAAAGAGACAGGGAGGTAATCACAGAGCCCTCCGGCAATTGAAAAGTATAGATCGCCTCCTGGGGAAGTGCCCAGGCGTGTCGATTGTCATTGCGAACGCTCAGGTACATTTCAGTATAGGCCAGCTTAAGGTTGGCGAATATATCGGCATCAACCACAATATCGGATGTCACCAGATTATTACCTGACCAAAGTCTATCCTGTGCTTCATGGCGGCCTTCCATAACACTTTCCAGAATTTTGATCCGATCCTCGCGCGATAAAGACAGCACGCGAAATTGACTGGCTATGATTATCAATGGGTCGTGCAGGGGCTGCTCACTCCATGATCGGCGTTCAGGCGTGAATGACCATCCTCCACCATCGCTCGCCCGATAAGTAAGATTGGACTTTAGTATTCTTTGTGTAATCCAATCATCGGGTAAGCTACTGGCAACTCGCACCCACAGCGGAAGCTCGGCATCCTTGTGCAGCACCGAACTCGTGTCCATTTTTTCGATAGCCTTTATCCTTGAATTCCAAACGACGACAAACGAGGTGACGAAAGAGATTGTAATGAATGCGCCAGCCAGAATCCATGTATACGAGAAGCCTTTTTGGGTCGACAGTTGTATGATCAATGAAATCGATGCAATCACGAGGAACATCGGCACGAAAATGTGACCTCCAATTCCAATTGCTATAAGACCTATAAATCCGAAGCCATAATATATCACGCAGTTGACGGCCAGGTAAATATAAAACAGAAGTGATGTCCCAAGCATCGTAAGCTGGAGAACTTTGACCTGCCTGGGTAAATGGTCGTACCAGGCAAAGCTCAGCATGGTAACAGAAGTCGAAAAGATATAGACGCATAGCCATGCCGTGGACTGATTAAAGACGGCGATCTCACGATTGAGTGCATAGGCACTTACAAGAAAGAGATTCAACAGAACGACGGTACGATGAATGTGTTCTTTACGCCAGCTTCTTGCAAGGCCCAACGCTCCGTTGTACCATAGAATTAAGGTGTAAGCGAGTGCAATGATGTAATGGGCAAAGAAGACTGCAAAGTCGCCATTCGTGGTGAATGAGCGGCCCAGGCTTTCTTCAATGGCGTAAAGGATCAGCGAGGCAAGGAGGAACAAGTACCCACAGTATCGCAGGCCATCGTGTGCTTGTTTTTTGCCTGGAATCAGGTGATCGAGGTTGATAGTGGGATTAACGGACGTCATATTGAGGAGTATTAGAAAGTACTTTGCGTTTCAAAGTACATGAACGTGCAATTGAGATTGTTGGATATAAGAATCTTAACTTTTGCTAAAAGGTTAAGGTAACACGCTGAATATCAATGGGAATATTTATGAAGACTGATCACTATTTATCAACACATAAAGCATGAATCGTAGGACAAACACCCACCGTAATCCATTCGCTATTGCGTATCTTGATGTGATTTGATCTTTGAGCCAGTCAAATCAGTGAAGAAGAGAAACCTGAGGCAGTGACATCACAGCAATACAATATGTTTGAACCCGGACCTGAGTTGCGTGACATCGTCAGGTACTTCTGGACCTTTGAGGGCGTCGCCACCCATGAAGAACCCTACGTCTTGCGTACAGTTGCCAATGGCTGTCCGGAGTTCGTGTTTCATTACAAAGGAACTTTTGAGGAGTTGGGCCGTGATGGTAAAAGCCGTACCTCATTTATTACCGGCATTCATGGGCAGGCTGGTGAACATCGGCGTTTCATAGTTAAGGAGTCATTTGGAATCTGTGGCGCTTACCTTTATCCGTACGCACTGCATGCGGTCTTCGGAATTCCAGGAATCGAGTTTACCAATCAACTTTCCGGTCTTGAATTACTGCCCGGCGCGGAATCGTTTCAGGTTATGGATTCATTACACGCTGCCCTCAACAATCAGGAGCGGCTGCGGATTATGAGCGACTTCCTCATTCGAAAAAAGCGACCTCTGGTGCAGAAGGATATTGCAGGTGCAGTGCGCACCATACTAATGCAAAAGGGTTTGGTGAGCGTCAAGAATCTCAGTGAACTGTATTTTCGCTCGCATCGCCAGTTTGAACGCAACTTTAAGGAGCACACCGGATTCACGGCAAAGACATTCTCGCGCATTGTCCGTTTTAATTCTCTTATGCAACGGCACCTCAATACGCAGAGCTCGTTAACTGAAATCGCCCTGGAGTTCGGATACTATGATCAATCGCACTTCATTAATGATTTCAGGGCATTCTCAGGATACTCACCCCGAACCTACTTCTCAGGCAAGGCAGCAGAACTGCTTTGAGAATGTCGTTTTCTTCCAAGTTGCCCACTCCGCTGTTGTGCAGTTTTGTCTTGTTAAACAACAAGAATATGAATACAACAAAACGAGTTGCGCCGGCCGGCAGCACAACGCTATGCCCTTACCTTATGGTGCCCATTGTGGAGTCGCAAATAGATTTCCTTGTGAAGGCATTTGATGCCCGCGTTACAAACGAAACACGGGGTGCCGATGGAAACATTCAACACGGAGAAGTAGTGATTGGCGATACGAACGTCATGATGGGCAGGGCCTCTGAGCAATATCCTTCGCGCACGACAATGTGTTTTGTCTACGTATCAAACGTTGATGCTTTGCACGCACGCATGCTCAGCCTGGGAGCAACAGAAATCATGGCGCCAGACAACAGACCCTACGGCATGCGTGAGAGTGGCGTCAGAGATCTCTTTGGCAATGAATGGTGGATAGCACAACTCATGGCCTGATGAACGTAAGGGAGCGTGGCCTTTTACAGCAATCCCTGGCTTGGGATGAAGCAATTGTCTCCAACGATGTAAGCCGTATCAGATCCTTTATGACAGAAGACTGGATCTGCGTGGCTACTCATGGAGGTACGACGAACGTCGATTCATTCCTTGATCAGATAGCACAAGGCGAGCTAACACATACTGAAATGTCGGCCGAGGAAAGCCAGGTACGCATTTATAATGAAGCTGGTATCGTGATTGGAAAAGGATACAGTAAAGGAACCTTTCGTGGCAAACAGTTCTCGTTTTATGAATGGTCAGTGAGCGTTTTCATTTTGAAGGACGACTCATGGAAGTGTGTATTGACGATGCTTGCAGATGCCTGAATAACTACGCGACAGGATGTATCTGGAGGATATTTATTCTATATTATGTAATGGATAAGTGTTCACCTGAGGCACAGAAGCATCAGAGTGATTGTCGATCCCTCCAATGCGATACAAATGAATAACTTCCTTCTGATTTCAGCAGCATTGTTAATAATAAGTTGCTCTGGTCCTACCGAAGACGAAAAGATTGCCGACGAAACCAACACGAGCGAATGGCTTGCGTATGGTCGCACACACTCGGAGCAGCGTTTCAGTCCAATAGCAGATATTGATACAAGCGCAGTGAAAGGACTGAAGGTTGACTGGTACCTTGATTTACCTCGTGATGCAGGCTTGGTCTCGACGCCGCTTGTTGTTGATGGCGTTCTGTATTTCACAGGAACAATGAATCGCGTACGTGCCGTTGATGCAATCAATGGGAAACTGTTGTGGTCGTTCGATCCTGAAGTAGCAAAACATCTCGGTAAAACGCGTAAGCCTGGCTGGACGCAAAGTCGCGGCCTTTCTTATTATGCCGGCAAGATATTTACCGCCACATGGGAAGGGCGACTCATTGCACTGGATGCAAAAACCGGAAAAGAACTTTGGTCGGTACTCACGATCGATCCTGACAAACAAATGAGCATCACCGGGGCGCCAAAGGCATTTGCAGGAAAAGTCCTTATCGGGAATGGCGGATCGGAAGCGGCACCAAATCGCGGCTATGTGACGGCGTATGATACAGAAACCGGAAAGCTGGTCTGGCGATTTTACATAGTTCCGGGTAACCCGGATGACGGTTTTGAGAATGACGCAATGGCCATGGCTGCAAAGACCTGGACTGGCGAATGGTGGAGGTATGGCGGTGGCGGAAACTCGTGGCACGGGTTTACCTATGACAAAGAATTACACACACTATACATCGGCACAGGCAATGGAGGGCCGTGGAATCCTAAAGTCCGAAGTGAAAATGGCGGTGATAATCTATTTCTTTCATCCATCATCGCGCTTAACCCTGACAATGGTGGATACAAATGGCATTACCAAACTTCACCCGGTGATGCATGGGACTACAACTCAAACATGGATATCGTGCTAGCAGCGCTCGACATCAAAGGAGTGAAGACTAAAGTGCTGATGCACGCTCCGAAGAATGGGTTCTTTTACGTGATCAATCGTGAAACAGGAAAACTTATTTCTGCGAAGCCATTTGTTGAGACGACGTGGGCCACGTCGATAGATTCCATTACAGGAAGGCCTAACATTCCGCCCGGTGCAAGGTATGAAAACGGTCCTGCCTACATCACCCCAAGCCCTCACGGTGCCCATAGCTGGCATGCCATGTCATTCAATCCAACTACAGGGCTAGTGTACATTCCTGCCATTCACGATGCAGTTATCTTTGATGACTCTCGAACAAATCTGAAATCCTGGAAAGACAATCCTTCAAAAGGAGGCATAGCAGTTGGCCTTTCAGATCCAGATTCATTACCCCGGCCATATACCGGATCCCTGGAAGCATGGGATCCCGTCAAGCAAAAACTAAGGTGGATCGTTCCCCTTAAAGAGTTATGGAATGCTGGGACGCTCACTACGGCAGGAAATCTTGTCTTCCAGGGCACAGCCGACGGAATGTTCAATGCCTACAATGCGTGGACTGGCAAATTGCTATGGTCTTATAACGCTGGATTGGGAATCTCAGCACCGCCCATTACTTATAAGATCAACGGCCGACAATACATTGCGTTGCTGGTCGGATGGGGAGGTGCATTTGCCGGCGTTGGCAATAAGGTACTCGGATGGGAATACAACCGACATATCAGAAGACTATTGGTGTTCTCGCTGGACGGGAAGGCCATTGTTCCTCCACAACCCCCGCCCTATTTCGCGAAGCCGCTCGTGGATAAAACATTTATAATTGATGATTCAAAAGTTCGGGCAGGATTTGAGTTGTTTTTCAAATGTACTGGTTGCCACGGGGCGGGCGCAGTTGCAAAAGGCATGGCACCAGATCTGCGCGCATCACCAATTCCACTTTCAAGTGATGTGTTCACGGACGTTGTACGAAATGGAGCTAAGGCCGAAATGGGCATGCCGGCATTTGGTGATTTGACTGATGATCAATTGGAAGCAATGCGACATTTTATCCGCCGGCGTGCTCATGAAGATGCTGCTCAGACTAAAGTTGAATCTGAACGGGCCGCAGAGAATTAATTAAATTGTCAGAGAACTTATTGATGGAACTGATACAATAAGTTCATCGCTTTAGCGTACCTTACCTAGACGGCGATGCTGAGTTGGAAGCGCTGAAGGTGAACGCCTGACAAGATTAATTTCCCAAATGCCGTTATATGAAAAACTATCATGCCCTTACTATTCTCCTTCTACTTTCAATAAGCTGTTCTGAGAAACGCGAAGCATCATCATTAGTACTGCTCGAGACTAAGGACCAGCCATGGACAACCTTTGAAGGGAACATGCGATCACCTGAAGGTGAGATAATGGAGGTAGAACTCTCTCTTCAGGAAGCATCGCCCGGAGTCAATTCGCATTATCGGCTGAAAAGTATGATCGTCACCGACAAATACGCCTGGAATACCGGTAGCGAGGGTGAATACGAGGTGACGCCCCTGGGAGATAATTTGTTTGGCATTACGTTGCTGGAGGCAAAGACCGGACGTCGCATTTCATCGAACGCGTTCTTTAAAAGGAACATTGATCGTATGCGAAACGTACCTTCTGTGGCTCCACCAATGAGCACAGAGGATTTCTACTTCATCACCAAAGGCGACGGCAGGCTTACTCTTGCTGATGACGATTTCTATCGCATTGCTGCTGATGACCAGTTTACTCTTCACAAGAGATCGGATCTGTTTACAGTCGAGGGTTATGTTACGGTCGAGCCAGATTGTAAGATGGAGTTCTTTGAACGCAACACATTTGAAAAATGGCATGTATCAAAACTTGGTCTGTACAATGCGATCGAAGAGAACTATGTAGGCCTTGCAAGTGAGCCGTGGGAGGGAATCTATATACGTGCACTTGCGTACAGTGTTCCCGACAGCACCGACGAGTCTGGCGAAAGCCATAATCTCGTAATGAAGAAAGTTATTGCCATGCAAAAAAAGCATTAGGCACAAAACTTTATTGAACATGGCTGCATCATATATCCATTATGCAGTCATGGATCCAACTAATCTGTATCCTCATCACAATAACAGTATGCGCCTCCATCGATGCGTATTCACAGCGTACAACCGTTTCAGGAATTGTTTACGATTCGTTGACGCTGGTGCCGCTCCAGTATGTTACCGTTATCAATCAGACGACAAACAACGGCACCGCTAGTAACGAAAACGGTGCGTTTAAACTAAGTGTCAGTCCAGGGGATACAATTCTGTTCACTATGCTCGGATACTCCCGGAAACTAAGAGTAATACGGTGGGGAGAAGAAGTCATGGTTGTATTCCTTCGTGAGTTTGCTTTGACCCTCGCTCCAGTTACCATTTACAGCACATTTAAACCGCATGGTTCTGATCAATGGAAGAGTGTTATTGAAGTGCCAGGCTTCATTCGAAATCCGGCTGGTCCTGGTTCAGGTTATGTAGTTGAGACATTTGGTCCTGGTGTTTCTGTTGGTGGGCTCATCAGTAAAATGTTCAAGTCTGAGAAGGAAAAAAAGAAGCTTAATACAGTCCGGGAGAAAGCCAGACAGTCTGAGACGTATTTGAGTGTAGTGATGTCTGATGATACCAGGCGTTACTTTCAAAAGACATTCTCTATGTCAGATGATGACTACAATAAGTTTATAGAGCAATTCAACATTTCTCATCCTGAGGCGGTGTTCATTGAAAGCAGAGAGGAGATTATGAATTTGATGGTGGGGTTTGTGGCCACGAGAGCGGGAGAGAAAATTAAGAATTAACAATTATTAAGAATTATGAATTATGAATTTGCCGGTCGGCCTGCGGCCGTTGAAGGAAGGTTATGCTACCAAAAAGTGACAGCTCTATCTCGCTTATTTGAATGAGATAACCGCTGATAATTGTCAATACAATCTTTCCCGGGCCCAGCGACATTGCCAATGAGATGGTATTCTTCGGTAATAAAAAGTGACCATGGCAGACCCGTATAAACCCTGAGGAACGAGAACTGCAATCGTTTCAGGTGGAGGTCAGAATTTCTTCAGAATCAGAGATGTGACGTCACCGTCTTTGAACCGTCAACTGTTTCGCCACGACTACATTACACACAGTTCAGGCACTTGTTCTGCCGGCTGGTAAGCGCTATCATTACTCTGCGCATAGCGCACTTTTTGAGTTGAGCTTGCCTCGAGGCGGCTCGGAATACCACCATGACAAAGATTGAAAACTTTTTCCTCAACACGTTTCTTGGGATAAGTGTAGTTGGAACCGTTCTGGGATTAGGCGGAACAATTTATTTTAATCCTGCCAATCATCTTTCAATAGGGGCACAATTCGTTGCGTTGGCCGCCAATGTAACGGCGTTTCTCATCCGCCGAAGGTACCCTGCAGTTTCGGTCGTAATACTTACGTCGATAATACTGATTACAATAGGCTTCATGAGCTTTCAGCCGCCGCACAATATTACCACGCAACTAACGGTAATAGTGCTATGTGGCTTCATACACTCAGTGATGTTAAAAAAAAAACTGCTTGGAGTGATGCAGGTAGTTTGTGCCGTCTGCATTTTCCTGGTGTTCAAATCAAAAGTCGGAGACCCATCGGCACGATTCGCGATGACGCTTGGTGAAACGCTCGCTGCGTCCATTAGCTATTCCATCCTCTATGTACTTCTTACGTACACGACATATGTATTAAAATCAAGTTATGATCGCATTCATGGCTCACTGATCAACATGAACATGGAGCTTCATGAGAAAGCATATGAGATCGAAACACAGAATGAAGAGTTAATGCAAATCCAGGACAATCTGAATGAAGTGAACAGGAATCTTGAGCAGATTGTAACAGAAAGGACCACAAAGATCCAGCACCAGAACGAAATCCTGATCAGGTATAGCTTCACCAACGCACATCAGTTACGAGGGCCTCTTGCGCGTTTGCTTGGTCTTGCCGCTTTACACCGTCTCGACAAAGAATCCGATACAGACTTCATCATAAAAAGCATGGTGAACGAAGCCCACGCCATCGACAATGTTGTAAAACAGATCAGCATAGACCTTGAGTCTGGTCGTCTCGACCTCGGTACAGAGCCCTACTCAAAGGCAGGGTAAACATTACTTCAGGCTGAATGTCTCGCCTGCGAGATAGACGTTCATTACAATTCCTTTCGCACTCAGCTTTCCATCTTTCACAGTCTTGGAACGCTTTGGATTTTCAAATACAATTACCTGAGAATCGCCAACGACTTCAGCGGTATTACCTGAAACGAGTATTGCGGTAGCTTCGTCAATGCCGATACCCTTCACGTTGGGATATTCAATTATCGCACTGATCAATCTGTTATAACGGCTCCGTTTCACAAAGTGCTGGTCAATGATGGCGTTGTCGATGAAACCCAGGCCCTCCTTTGTTTCAATGTTCTCAGCTTCGATGTTGCGGAATGTCGAAGAGTATTCCGGATGCTTGAGCTCATTACCAGTGATCATGATCTTGCTCATTACGGCTGCGCCTGCACTTGTTCCTCCCACGAGGGCGCCTTTGTTGTAAGCATCGTGAATTGCTTTGCCGATATCAGTGCCCTGGACTACGCCCATAAATCTCACCTGATCTCCACCTGTTATGTAGATAAGCTTTGCATTCCTGACAGAGTCAAGTTTTGCCGCGCTGTACGACTGACCTTTGCGGAAGTTTACTCCGTATACCGTTTTGATGCCCTTTTTGATGAATTGCTGATTTGCGTACCAAACAGAGGAGTCAGGGTCCTCACTTGACATCGGAAGTATCACACCATATCCGCCCTGGAGTAGCCCCGCCTCTTTTATGATGCGATCGACCATACCATCAGGTCGGGAGCCACCGCCAATAATAAAGAGTTTCCCTTTTGGCGTTTTGGATTGCGAAAAAGCAAGTGTCGAACAAAGGACAACGACGATTAAAGTGAGTATTCTTTTCATAGGTGTATGTGTCAAAAAAATGTTCATGCCCGCAGCATTGCTTTGAGCATGAACACTCAAATCTCAAAGTCTGTTCGTCATGTACCGCGACTGAAATGATTTATCGAAGTACATGACGAGCAGAAATTATCATTGTTACTTTTTCTTTCCGATGGCAATCCCTCTTGGCGATGATGAAGTCGATAGCCAGGTTTCTGTTGATGTTCCATCGAGATTTGACCGTGAGATCTTATTCAGATTGCGATCCACCCAATAGATCTTTTGCCCATTCTTGTCATAACCCAGGCCATAGACAACACGTGTGATACTGGTTGCGACTGTAGCAATGCCAGTTCCATCGAAGTTTGCGTTTCGCAGTTGAATGTCACCGCTTGCAACGTAGTCATCGAAGTAGATTTTGCTACCCACTACAATTATGCTACCTCCACCTCCGTTTGTGATCAGCAGTTTCTCTCCGGTGCCATCCAGCTTTTTAGTCCAGACGTTACCGTTGTAGTTGTTCCAGAACATTGTCCGCGATACCGGATCGATTGCCATTCCTTCCGGGTCGTCAGCACTGTGGCCCGTGACAAATTCATCGAACTGATTCACGTCAGTATTTGTCATGTCTGCCTTACGTATGCCGCTATCGGTGTCCCAGTACAATGTTTTTGTTTCATAGTCAATGACAACTGCATCGGGCTGTCCGATGTTTGATCTGAACGTCGCGTAATTCTTTCCGTCGAGATCAGAAACGAAGATACTCTTGGCATCGAAGTCGGCTATGTATAACTTATCATTAACCGTATCAACGGCCATGCCATACGAATCCTGAAGCGAGGTAATGCCCAGTGACGCAGCTATAGGCGCACCAGAATTGATGATGCTCCCGAATACTTCGGATCCATCAGTAAAGAACAGCGGAGTTCCGGTAGCGTTGGGATCGCGTACTACGACCGTTTGTGTTGTTTCCTTAATTTCAAGTGATTCACTTGTAACAACAACAAGGTTAACCGAGTAAGCGCCGGGCGCCACAAACTTGTGAGTTGGGCTGGCCTCAGATGACGAGGTGCCATCTCCGAAATTCCACGTATAGGCTACTGTTCCGGCCCGCTCTGGCACGATCGAGTTGTTGGTGAACGTGGCTGTCGCTGGTGCGAACGCATCGTTGTCGATTGCGTATGTAAACTTCGGAACCGTACTTGCCGGAGGCACCGGATAACTGTCATCAGAACAGCGGGTGGCTGTTATGGTAGCTATCGCGATCAATAATGTTTTGAATATTGTCTTCATGCCTCGCTATTATTTTCTTAAGAATATTCCACGCGGGCTAGCAAGACCTGATTTCAGTGTCACCTGATTGCCACCGTCGAGATCAGCTTCTTCGATGGTTCCAGAATCCCGCCCTGCCCAATACAGCTTATCTGTTTCGTTGTCGATGGCGAAACCATAGATGCGTGTACCATTGTCGTCAACGGTCTCGACGTTGCTGCCATCAAGATTTGCCCTTTGCAGCTCTTCGGCATTCTGTTCATCGAAGTAAATTTTGTCGTGTTCTGTATCTACAATGAGCGCATAGCCATAAATACCGGAAAGGATTGGTGCCGCATTAGTGCCATCGAGGTTAGATTTGTATAGATCCTCGTTGTTTACTTCATAGAAATACATCTGTTGGTTCTTCAGGTCGAGGGCAACGGCACGGAACTCAGCATCGGCCATTGTCACAATTGCCTCCATGCTACTTCCGTCAAAGTTGGCGCGGTAAACGTGGCCGTCACCATTGTCATCGGTGTCATCAACCCAGTATATTTTTCCATTGGCGACATCGAGGGCAATACCATAAGGATCTACCAGATCGGTCACAATAGCCACCAGGTCAGTGCCATCAAGATTTGCGCTCCAGATTTTACCTGCACCGGTTTCATTGAAGTCGCTGAAATAAACCTTGCCATGAACATCGTCATAAGCGATTCCAACGCCTGCCATACCGGCCACATCAAGGAAATTCGATATTGATCCACTTCCATCGAGGGCCAATTTCTTGATCATTTCGCTGCCGTTCTCGGCAAAATAGATCTCAGAGGTAGCAGCCTTCACAACAACGGTCTTATCAGTTGTTGTCGAACCTTCAGGGCTTGTTGCCGTCAACGTCACTTTGTAAGAACCTGCCTTCAGATAGGTAAAGATTGGGTTCTCAGCTGTTGATGTTGAGCCCGCTTCATTACCAAACGACCAGAGATACGATGTAGCTCCCTTTGTGGCGTTTGTAAACTGAACCGGTGTAAGGGCCATCAGGTTGTCAGCATCTTCGACAGTAAATGCCGGTGATGGAACAATTTTTACGGTCAGGCTGGAGATGGTTGATCCACCTTCGCCTGTGCTTACGAGGCTCACGAGATAAGTACCTGATGATTCGTACGTCTTCTTAGGTGCAACGTCCTTCGAAGTCGTTCCATCGCCGAAGCTCCATTTAAAGGCCGTGGCATTCTCCGAGGTGTTGGTGAACTGAATTGTTTCCCCAACTTGTGCCGTGCTTTTGTCTGCGGTAAATTTTGCTGCCGACTGCGGTGCCGGATCTTCATCGTCCTTACAAGACATTACGCTGGCAATGACCAGAAAGATGGTGAGGTATGCGTATAGCTTAGATTTCATGTGTTAAGATTTTTGATTTATTCACACGAGATCGCCATTGCTGTTGTCAACCTTACAAGTGACGTGCATGACGATTTCATCTGTTCTTCGGTTTAAACTGTTAGATATTTTAATAGCCAGGGTTTTGCTCCATGCCGTCGCTCTTGTTAGTGACGATTTCGGTTAATGGAATTGGCCAGCGTGTTTGATTTTCACCGTTCACGGTAAGGAGCAATTCGACTGCACGTCCCGTACGTACAAGATCGAACCAGCGATGCCCTTCGAAAGCGAACTCTACTCTCCGTTCCCGCTCGATAGCGCGAATGAGCTGATCGTGTGTGTTCGCAGAGGTATCAGGCAATTTTGCCCGTGTTCTTACCACATTGATATCTTTCTGAATGACCTGAATGCTGCCGGTGAGATTAGCCTCTGCCTCAGCGCGAATGAGATACATTTCTGCGAGGCGCAAGATGATCACGTTGTCAGCACCGAGGCTTAGGTCGTCGTACTTGATTGGATAAGCGAGACTTCCTGAAAATGCAATCGAGGCAGGATAACGTGCATCGCCAATTTCGTATGACGCCAGTACCGATGCCGTTGGGGCCACTTCTCTCCGGCCGTTCAGGGTCTTCGGAAAGTTGTACTCTGCTATACGGTTCCGGTTGATCTCAGTAAAGTCAATCTCAAAGATTGATTCGGCTGATTCGTCGGTCCAAACATCGGCGTAGTTTGGCAGCGTGTAGCCACCGTGATCTATTACGTCGGTAGCCTTCGTCTTCGCATTGGCATAGTCGCCTTTGTAGAGGTAAACTCTTGCAAGCAGTGCAGTGGCCGCATACTTTGATGCGCGCACTTTGGTGCCTCCTGCGGGGAGGTTAGCCTCAGCAAAAGTGAGGTCAGAGATGATTTGCTCGTATACCTTTGCCACCGGATCGCGCGGCACATCAAGACCGCTGGCGCCTATCGTAGGCGTTGTCTTGATGGGTATCGCACCAAACCAGTTCATCAGGCTGAAGTGATTGAATGCACGGACAAAATACAATTCGGCCAACGCGACATTCTGCTCATCGGTTGTCATGTCTGCCATTTCCGGCACCTTTGCAATGATATTATTAGCAATGTTAATGCCTTCGTAACCGCTGTCCCATATATCAGAGACGGCCCCGTTCTCAGGGAGCACCGCATTGTTATCAATCTGCGCATAATTCTGTGCCGTACCATCGACAGAGTGTTCAAGGTTATCGGCGGCCAGATCCGCAAAGATTACATAGGAGCGGCCGAAATATCCAAGCGCCTGAAAGGATGTGTAGGATCCCAATATTCCTTTTTCAATTCCGGCTTTGTCTTTAATGGCTTTGTCTTCAGGTATTGCATTCTGTGATTCAACATCCAGCACATCACATGAGGACAGCGGAAGAAAAGCGATGATGAGTATAAATATCTTTCTCATGTGTGTCAGAATTTAAGGTTGATACCCAATGTAATGGCACGCGCCTGCGGGAATGTGAAGAAATCCGTACCGACCACTGTTACATCATTACCACTGTAGTTTACTTCCGGATCAAGTCCGCTATAGTTGGTAAACGTGAATAAGTTCTGCACGCTGGCATAGACACGGACGCTGGACAGCATAATCTTGCTGGAGAATCGCTGTTGTAGCGTGTACCCAAGTGTTACGTTCTTTACTCTCAGGTAAGAACCATCTTCAATAAATCGCGAAGACTCGCGTTTGTTAGACGCAGCCGCTACAGGATCTGAAGTGGCTCTTGGAACATCAGTGATGTCCCCCACTTGCCTCCATCTACGGACCACGGCAGTAGTTTGATTGTCGCCACCCTGCAATGATTCAAGATAAAGGCGTGATCCATTGAAGACATCGTTGCCGTATGACCACTGCAGGAACAGACTAAAATCGAAGCCTTTGTAGTTGAGGTTGTTTGTGAAACCACCGATGAACTGAGGATTTGGATTTCCTACAACGGTACGGTCATCCGTCGTGATCTCCCCGTCGAAATTGGTATCTGCGAAAACTATGTCACCGGTAGAAGGGTCAACACCAAGTGATTTCAAATCGTAGAACACACCCACAGGCTGACCCACCATGATTCGGTTGTTTCCCCGGCCAGCATCAAGAGGCTGATTTTCATAGAGACGTGTCACTTTGTTTCTGTTGCCCGAGAGGTTGAGACGCGAATTCCATCGCAGATCGCCAAACTGAGCATTGTAGCCGAGGCTGATTTCAATGCCCTTGTTTTCCAGCTCACCGACGTTCTGATACATCGTTGTGAATCCGGACGAACCAGGAAGAGGGCGGTCTAACAACAGATCCGTAGTCTGCTTATCGTAATAATCAAAAGAAAGTGTAAGCTGGTCTTCAAAGAATCCGGCATCGAGACCCAGGTCAAGTTGTGCTGTCGTCTCCCACTTAAGGTCTGGATTAGGAATCTGATTCGGGAAGATGGCCGGCTGACTACGATACGATGAAGTTCCATACGTAGCCTGATATGAGAACGCTCTGATGTCTTCATTTCCCAGAAGTCCATAACTCGCTCGCAGCTTCAGTTCCGAAACAACTTTTATATTGTCTCTGAAGAAACCTTCCTGGCTCACACGCCACGCGGCAGAAGCTGCAGGGAAGAATCCGTATTGATTGTCCGGGCCAAAATTGGTGGAGCCATCTATACGACCCGAAAGAGAAACAAGGTATTTTTCTTCAAAGTTATAGTTAAACCTTCCAAAGTACGAGAGCAAACCGTGGTCCCTTGCACCTGCTGTAACGTCAACTTTCGTTGCCGCTGAGTTGATGTACTGAAGGTTTTCGTCGGCATAATCCTGACCTCTCATATAAGAGAAACGCTCCTCACGCTTCTCGAAGCTCATACCCACTGTTGCATCAATGTCGTGTTTACCAAACTTCTTTTCGTAACGGATGGAGTTGTTACCTACCAGGTTGAGGACGTTCGTGTACGTTTCAAAACCAAGGCCGTTATACTTTTGTCCCTGAACGGTGTTGAATTCAAATGCATGTTCGCGCAGGTTGTAAAAGTCGGCGCCCCACTTGGAGGTTAATGTAAGGCCATCGATGATGCGATAGTCAGCAAAGATGTTTCCCAGCGTGCGATAAGTGAAGTTCTCGTTGGTGGCTTCGTTGGCGATAGAAACTGCATTTGAGTATGGACCACTTTGGTTATATGTGCCATCAGGGTTGTACACCGAGATCACTGCAGGTGTCGAAATACCGTTTGGAAGCGGGCCGTGTAATGATGCGTCACCCTCTACACGATTTGTTTTTGAATAAGTCAATCCAATGCTCGTACCCACATTAAGCCGATCATTGACTTTGTGGTCGATGTTAACGCGGGCATTTGCCCGCTGAAAGCTTGTTCCAATCAGAATACCATCCTGATCGAAGTAGTTTCCAGAGAGAAAGAACTTCGTGCGATCGTTACCGCCGACAGTAGATAATTCATAGTTGGAGATCGGCGCCGTGCGAAATATCTCTTTCTGCCAGTCGACATCGACACCGTTGTCTGGGAGTTCCACACCAGTAAGGTCCTTGCGATAGTCACGCCATTGTTCCGCGTTGAGCATGTCCAACGTATTCCATACCTGCTGAACACCACGATACATATTAAAATTAACTACTGAGTTTCCAGTTTTTCCACGCTTGGTGGTAATGAGGACGATACCATTTGAAGCGCGTGCCCCGTAGACAGCGGCCGCGGCCGCATCTTTCAGAACGGTGACTGATTCAATGTCGTTAGGATTAATGTCGGAAAGCGAGTTGATGCCTTGTCCTTCATAGCCGATCATGCCGAAGTCGCCAGTAGTCATGGGGATTCCGTCAATTACGTACAAAGGCTGACCGGTCCCACTGATAGAAGTATTTCCCCGAACGCGCACCGACATTGCACCACCTGGTGTTCCGGAGTTCTGACTAACCTGTACGCCGGTTGTTTGGCCTTGCAATATGCCATCGACAGTTGGTACCGGTAAATCTTTGATGGCATCCGATTTAACCACACCGACAGCTTCGGTCATGAGAACCTTTTGCTCAGTACCGTATCCGATAACAACAACCTCGGATAATTCTGTTACGTCGGATTTCAATTGGATGTCGATGACATCGCGTGTGCCTACTGTAATTTCCTGAGGCAACATACCGATGAAACTAAAGACCAGCACATCATCGGGCGATGCCTCGATACGATACTGGCCGTCAGTATCTGTAACGGTACCTCTGGGGGTACCCTTCACGACCACGTTTACCCCGGGCTGTGTAGTGCCATCAGCCTCGGCGGTCACCTTGCCGTGAACCGTCCGCTGCTGTGCCAGCGAGCTCCAGGATAAAAGTGAAAAGATTAAGAACAGTAAAGGTTGCTTCATAAGCAGTCTGGGTTAGTTTATCACAAAAAAAATTCTTCAAAAATGGTAAGCTTTCAACAGAAACCAAGTGATGGGTCCATTTTAAACTTCAAATAGAAAACCAGAAATCAAAATTCACATTTACATCAGGGCCGTTTGGTGCTCAGATCATTAAAAGATGTTTTTCTGTCGGGACGATTAGCACAACCTTAATTATCACAGCAGGGAAATCGATTATGTTAGGATTACAACGCGACCCCTAAGCCCTGACTCTATACGTGCCTTCCCACGCCCTCTGCAGAATATGAATCAATTAGATCTCTTAATCACTTTTATGGTACTTATCTCCAGTCCTGATTCAATTCGCAGGAGGTAAATGCCATCCGGTGAACTGGACAAATCCAGAATTTCATCCGGACTTTTAACACGCTGTACGTGCAAAGTCCTACCCATAAAGTCTGAAACTGTCAACTTGCTTCCTTCAGAAAACTGGGGATCTCTGAAGATGTGAAATCTACCATCCGCCGATGGGTTTGGAAATATTTGAAGGGATGACTGGTTGAATTCATGTTCAACAGCGAGAATCGGATACTCGAACTCTTCAGGTTCGTCTGGAGAGACGGAAGGCGCGCCAGCCCCAACTGTCATTTCTCCATTCAACAAAGCATATCGCATAGAGGCAAATCCGGCGTAGTTGCGGGCGGCCTCTCCGTTACCAACAGGCTGGAAAGCGACATTAGCATTGGTTCCTTCGTTCATCAGCATCAGGACAGATTGATTGCCTGAACCTTTCAAATAGCTCGTTCCCTCCTGCTGATAAAACCTGATCATATTCTTTGCATTCAGATAGATCCCAAATCGCGCACTATCGGCCACCATCGCATAGGAGATTGCCGCGGTTGCATTTTCAATGAAGTCTGACGTAGCCGGATCGAACGTGTTGGGCATGATTACAGAAGTTGATAGTAATCTAAGCCCTTTCCTGTAACTGAGCCTGCCGTAATAAGCGGCATATTTGTCTGTGCGATAATTAGTAGGGAATGATCGACCTGCATATCGGCTGTCCTCACCTGCAAATGCCACGACCATACCGTTGCGCCGGATGTGTCTGTAGAGCAACTGCCCCGTTCGACCACCATTCAGAAAATCGAACAGGGCTTCATCAGCGTTTTCGGCAAACAACACTTTAGTTGAACGGCGGATAGCGTTGCGTAAGTCTATCTTGCCGGCGTCGTTGACCGCTGTTGAAGTTTCCACTACCAGTACTCTCGCTCCAAGTTCAACAAGCTTTTGACTGAACGCCTTGCCCATACCAGGAGCAGTCACCAGAACCACTGAATCGTTTAAGGCCCCATTCTCCCGTACAATAAAATTCAAAAGGGCGGAGTTTTGTGCGATGTCATTGCTACCACTAAGGGCAAGTTTATAATTACCATTTTCTTCAGCGGGCGTTGGCCTGACCTGACCAGCGGGCCCATCCAATACCTGGTTAGTCGCAAGATCTATTCCCTGTCCATGCAAAAGCTGAACAACGCCTATTGAACTAGAAACGGGTATCTCATCGCGGACGAGAGACCAGGAGGATGCCCGATAAAAAGACACTGTTCCTGTTCCAAGGACTTTGGCCATTTTGTTCGTGTCAATACAAAGCGCAGTCCGGTCATCAATGCCGATCCCAGTGAGCTGCTCACCATGGTCGTAGTACCAACGCGACAGGAAGGGCAACAGTCGCCCTACCCGCCCACGTTCTGTAAAGTGAGAATCAGCGAGGTATCCGGGAAGGAATGTTAAGAAGTCATTGGCAAGGGTTATCCTTTTGTCGTAGATATTGGCGAGTGTTTCATCGGGATAAGCGGAGTCGTTTTTCGCTGTATACACAACGCCAGACAAAATGGCCATTCCAGCAGACGTGCCAGACATCACACCTCCCGCCTGGAACTTATCAATAGCGGCCTGCAACGTTCGGGTGCCTTTGTATTGAGTGTAATAAATCGATTGATCACCTCCTTTAAAAAAGAAAGCATCGTAGGTCATCAGGTTGTCGTACGTGCTTTGATGGTCTGCAACGGTACGGCTGGCTATCTTAATGTTTGTTGCAGCCGCCGCACCTAACGAAAGAAAGTAATCGGGGATCCAGTTGTCCTCATCCGAATAGCTGATTACGGCTATTCTCTTGTTGGGCGCGTGGTCTACGATCCATCTATATGGCTCGTCACTCCATCCGCCTTCAGCTTCAGAACCACCACCGACCATCACCAGGCTGCCTTGCGCAGCAGCGAACAAGGACAACAGCTGAAGAAATAGAAAGGACCCGACAAGTCGCATCATAGTTTGGCTTCGATCATCACGAACATTCGGCGCAACGCTAAACTCAACGTTCGACGAACTATGACTGAGCGAACCAAAGTGCTGAATGTTTCGGAA
Source organism: Chryseolinea sp. T2 (assembly GCF_037203685.1). NCBI lineage: Bacteria > Pseudomonadati > Bacteroidota > Cytophagia > Cytophagales > Fulvivirgaceae > Chryseolinea > Chryseolinea sp. T2. Next base: position 929,416 of record NZ_JBBCAU010000001.1, on the reverse strand, counting down.
CCAATCAATTTAAAATATGATGAGTGCATGCGATCGGTGTAACAGTGGTCTGCCTTACCGATTGCGTGATTACTTTGATAATGTTCTCCTATTCCGATCGCAGGGACTTCACGGGATTCGTCGTGGCTGCTTTGATTGATTCGAAGCTCACCGTCAGCCATGCAATAAGCAAAGCAGATACAAAGGCAATCAGGAAGATCGTCCACTCAATCGACACGTGATAGGCGAATCCACTCAACCACTGGCTCATTCCATACCAGGCCAAAGGTACTGCGATGACAGTAGCGATCAGGATCGGACGTGTGAATGTAGCGGATAGCAGATATACAAGCTGAAAGCCGGATGCTCCTAATACTTTTCGTATACCTAATTCGCGGGTGCGTCGCTCGGCGAGGTATGCAGAAAGACCATAAAGTCCGAGGCATGATATTACGATAGCCAGAATAGCAAACACATTGAACAGGCTGCCGAGTCGTTGTTCCGCTGCGTACATATTAGAGATATCCTGGTCGAGGAAGCTGAAGGTGAAAGGATAGGCGGGATTCATCTCCTTGCACATGTCCTCGAGTGCAGCAATTGTTTTTTCCGTTTCGCCTGCCTTTGTACGGATCATTGCGTAGCCACCCCACGTGTTACGATTAAGGAACATTGGTCCAATCGACTCTTGTATCGGTTTGAAATTGAAATCCTTCACAACGCCGATTATGGTACGCTCGCGGTCCCAAACAGTAATTTTTGTTCCCACCGCTGTCTCGAGCGACATATTCATTGTTTTAAGCGCCGTTTCATTGACGATAATATTGACCGAATCGGCTTTAGCATTTACTCCATAACCATGTCCTTCGAGGATTGTCGCCTTGAACACTTCTTCAAAGTTCTCATCGATTGCCAGGTTATAGAACAATGGCTGGCTGTTAGGGTCTTTGCCGGCCCACTCAACGCTAACTGTTGCGCCTGAAGAAGTCGTAGGAAGATCTGAAATAAATGAAAACTGGCTCGTCAGGGTGTTCGCTTCCAGCCTGCTTCTTAATGATTCGTATTTGGACCAAAGCTCTCCTGTCATCGGCACGTACAAAAGATTCTCCTTGTCGTATCCGAGGTTCAGTTGCTGGATGTACTTCAATTGACGATAGACTATGCCGGTACCAACAATTAACGATATCGATACTGCAAACTGGATCACTACCATCGAATTTCTAAACAGACTACCTGCTCCACCGGCGGTGAAGTTGCCTTTCAATACTGTTGCCGGAACGAATCCCGACAGGTAAAGTGCAGGATAACTTCCCGCAAGTAAGCCAGTAAGCAGGGTCACTCCTATCAGCGAACCTACCAGCTTGATGTTGGTGAAGTCAAGGACAAGATTCTTGCCACCGAGGGTATTAAATTCCGGAAGCGCCAGGTATATAATCAAAAGGGAAAGGACAAGTGAAAGCAAAGCAACGACGACGGACTCAGCCAGGAACTGAGCCATCAGGTGCGTGCGAATGGCGCCGACTGTTTTTCGAAGCCCTACCTCCTTCGCGCGGCGTGCAGCCCGGGCGGTAGCGAGGTTCATGAAGTTAAGACAGGCAACGACAAGTATGAAAACCGCGACAATCATGAAGATGTAGACATTCTGGGCGCGTCCGTGGCCTGGCAGGTCTGCGAGGAAATTAGAGTGAAGATGAATGTCTGTTAACGGCTGCATTATGAATGACACCTTTAACACTGTTTCGTTTTTCCGATAGATCTCTTGTGTCTTCTTTTCCAGATCGGCAATCGCCTCTTTTGTACGGGACGTTTTGTCGGTCAGTTTCAAGTAGGTATACCAATTGTAGTTGTCCCACTTGTTTTCCTTCAGGTCATAGTTTGTGCGGGCCAGGTAACGCATGGGCTGGACGAAATCGAAATGCAGGTGGGAGTTCTCGGGCACATTGGCCATCACCCCCGTTACTGTGAAGTCATCCTTATCATTCTTGCGTATCGTCTTGTCGATCACGTCGGTGGAACCGAAATATTTGATTGCCATCTGTTCCGAAATCACAATGCCCTCGGGATTATCAAGAACGTGATTGCGATCGCCTTTAATCAATGGAAAAGTGAAAACGCGGAAGAAGTTTGAGTCTGCGTAGAGCAGGCCTTTCTCTTCAAATTTGACATCTCCGACCTGAATCAGGTCCCGATTGAGGCTTGAGATCCGAACAGCTTCATCAACAATGGGCAGCTCCTCTTTCAATGCTAACGCCAATGGCGCCGGAGTTACAGCAGCATGCACTTTCATTTCAGGCAACGTTGCCGTTACGCGATACATGCGTTCGTTATCCTGATGGAACCGATCGAAACTCAGCTCATCGTTCACCCACATGCCGATGAGAGCTGTACAGGATATCCCCAGTGCCAGACCGAAGATGTTAATGAAAGAAAATACTTTTTGGCGAAAGAGGTTGCGAAAGGCAACCTTCACGTAATTGCTGAACATAGGCAGGCCGTTGATCCGAAACTAAGACGTCGATTTCATGGCAAATGTTGCAGCTGATAATTTTTACTTTTTGAACGGCCAGGCGTAATGTTAATAACCCGCAGAAAAAATGGCGTTCAGGGCTGCGTATGAGGCGATTAGGGGTCCGCAGAGCAACTTAAAAAGTTTCATTGCCTCGACGTACAATGAAACTTTCCAAGCATCTAAGTATCAGAATTTGTGTAATAGAGCATCAAAGCGAACAGTTGACGTTCGATAACGAACGCGTTACCAGACAACAATTCTCTCGCTTTCCGGCTTATACATTTTGTCCCCGGGCTGCAGGTTAAATGCATTGTAGAATGGTGTAGTGTTCATCAACGGCCCGTTTACACGCCACCTGGCTGGCGAATGCGGATTAGTTTTCACATAGTTCCGCAGAAACGCATCGGTAGTCTTGACCCGCCAGATGCGTGCCACCGAAATGAAGAAACGCTGATCGGGCGTGAAGCCATCCAGTTTTGTCGTGTCCTGTCCCTGTTGCGTTAACTTGAACGCGTCATATGCAATGGCAACGCCTGCGATATCCGCCGTGTTCTCACCAACTGTTAATGCGCCTTTTACATGGACAGTATCTAGCACTGTGAACTTGTCATATTGATCGATCACCTGTTGCGTCTTTGCCTTGAATTTCTCGTAGTCGGTTTTCGTCCACCAGTTTGTTACGTTTCCAGCTTTATCGTATTGCGCTCCCTGGTCATCGAACGAGTGGGTGATCTCATGTCCGATCACCATCCCAATACCACCATAGTTGAGTGCATCATCAGCATTTACATCGAAGTAAGGAGGCTGCAGAATGCCGGCAGGAAATACAATTTCATTCAGAGGAGGATTGTTGTATGCAGTAACCGTTGGAGGCGTCGTGAGCCACTCTGTACGATCCACGGGTTGACCAACCTTGGCTATATCGAATGCGTATTCGTTGCTGTTCGAAGACAGCAAGTTTTCGAAGTAGCTATCACGTTTTACCTCCACTTTAGAGTAATCTTTCCATTTATCAGGATAGCCTATTTTTCTCGAAAAGGCGTGCAACTTCTCCTTAGCCTTTGCCTTTGTGGAATCACTCATCCAATCGAGACGATTGATGCGCGCTTCGAATGCCTTTTCGAGATTATCTACCAATGTATTCATCCTCTTCTTTGCATCTTCCGTAAAGTATTTCTTGACGTACAATTGCGCGAGGGCGTGGCCCAGATAGCGATCGACGGACTGTGTCATTTCTTCTTTGCGTGGCTTCTTTTGTGCCTGTCCAGTCAGTACTTGCGTATAGGCAAACGTTGCATCGACGAATGGCTTGCTTAGTTCATTCGCAAATGTGTTCATGGAGCTGGCCTTCAGATACACTTTCCAGTCAGCAAGGGAAACACTTTTTAAGAGTTTATTGAGCTGATCGTAGTAGGCCGGCTGCTGCACATTAACCGAGTCGGTCTTGGCTCCAAGTTCTGCAAGAAGGGTTGTCCATCCGATGTTAGGATGGCGCTTGTCGAGGGTGGCAACAGCGAGCTTGTTATAGTTGGCCTTGACATCCCTGAGTTCTACGTTCGTGCGGTGGGATGTCGCCAATTGCTTCTCTATTTTGTAAACTGTCGAGGCATTTTTGGCGGCAGTTGCTGCGTCGGCACCTGTGAGCTCAAATAAAGTGGTCACGTACTTCTCGTAAGCCTTTTGAGTTGCCAACGTAGATTCGTCCGATCTGAAGTAGTAATCTTTTTCAGGCAACCCTATGCCTGCCTGTACGAACTGAGCGATGTTTATCGCACTATGCTTGTCGTCAGGGCCGACATAAAAACCTATTATTGAATTATCTGCAACCTTAATTTCCTCTGCAACAAACTTCATAACTCCTGCCACATCGTTGATTGCATCGATGCGGGCAAAAATAGGTTTGATGGGTTCATATCCGCGCTTGTTTATGGTAACGGTATCCATACCCGACGCATAGAAATCACCAACCTTTTGTTCGAGACTTCCCGAGGGATGTGTTCCTGACGACACACTGTCAAGAATCGCCTGAAGACGCAGGCGTTGCGGGTAGTTAAGGAAAGAATAGGACCCGACGCCTGATTGCGTCCCCGGTATTTTTACGGTATCCCACCAAATGCTGTTGACATATGAAAAGAAGTCGTCTCCGGGCTTCCTGGAAGCATCTATGCCAGAGATAACGGTTCTGTTTGTTTTCGCCTCCTCGTGCTTTTGGGTACAGGCGACGGCAGATAAAATGATAAGTGTCAGGCAGAGTGCCCTGGTAAACGGTCTGAACATTTGGTTTTCGGTTTAAATAAGGCGTTCATTGAATCGCAAGTAAAGATAGCGACTGCGAACACACCGCAAACGACAGGATAGACAATAATCATTGGTCGAGTATTATGCGCGGCCGGCGTTGCGAAAATGTTTCTATAGCATACCGTTATGATTGTTCGCCAGCGACCCCGAAACTTGCTATCAAGTACCCTCCACAAACGGACGTTTCGCAATCAAGTCCATCCTTTCAAATCCTGTTGCAGCTTGACCAACGGTGCGTCGATAATTAAACCCCAAACGCCGATTCAATATTCACGTATGAAATTCTTCCTGGCACTTCTCCTCACGGTTTCGTCCTCATTGTCGCTCTACAGCCAATCCATAGACATTGAGATTGGCCCGATGATTAACACTGAGGAAATCGAAAAGCAAGTTGAAATACCCGAGGCGAGTCCTGCCACACCGCACAAAAACTTTTCATACTCCAGCGCTTTGTTCTTTGATCCGGAATTGAAAAAGGCATACAACGGTTTCGGGTTTCAAAACAAGGCATTTCAATTCAGTGTATTCGATAACTACCTCAAATACTCCGGGCTCAAAAAGCTTACTGCGGGCAACCTAAACGAGCAGGTAATTCTAAATGCCTTCATTACAATCAACAAGAAGCTATACCTCCTGTACACGATCAAAAACATAAAGCAAGATCAATTCACCGTGTATGCAAGCGAGATCAGCGCGGATTTTGAGTTAAGTGGAAGCCCTTCAGTAATCCACAATTTTAGCGAGCTGAAGAATTATGGGGCAACAATACACGTATCGTCCTCACAGGACAAGAAGTACTTCCTGTTAACAAGAGTACTTGATCCCAAGCCGAAGGAGATCCAGAAGTTTGACTGCAAAATGATTGACGGCAGCTTTTCGGAACAATGGAGTAAACGGATTGAGACGACAGTGACCGGGAAAGAACACAACCTAGAGTCGATAAGCGTTGACAATTCCGGAAATCTTTATGCACTCGTCGAATATCAAAACGGTCGAGATCCGAAGCCGGTCCTATTTGCATACAATTGGCAAACAAAGGTCTTGAAGACTTTTGAGCCGGGCCTTGCCACGGGCGTTAACTTTGGTACGAAGCTCGAACTACTTCATGGTGTCGATCCATACTTTGTCGGTTTGAATGAAACTGAAAAAGGGAAGGAAATCGAAATCAAATACTACGTCGACCATATCAACTTAAAAGCACAAGCGCTGGAGAAGATTGGTTCGGGCGACATGCCTGCTGACTTTCGAAAAATGTCAAATGCCAATCTGTTCGATATGCGTCAATGGAACGTGATGAATGTCCTTGCCGGCGCAGATGGTGGACTTGTCGCTTCAATTGAAGCCGTTGTGATGGAGGAAAAGTATGGAGTACAACACTCTTTCAATGCATTTGTATTTTCCTTCAGGAAAGATGGATCGGCCCTATGGTCGCGTACGATACACAAGAAACAAAGTGCGATGCCAGGTATGGCGGGCCATCTACTCGTAAGTTCCGGGGATAAATTATTGTTTGTTTACAATGATGACGCGAAAAATCTGGCAAAGGCTGTTGACGATGATGAGGTCGCCGTGTTCACGAGCAATAACGCCATGGCTATGGTACAGGAAATTGATGCGCTTGGGAAAGCACAGAAATATCAATTGACAAAGAACAAAGAATTCGAGGGCTTTGCACTGAACTTCAATACCATGGGAAAGATCGAAAATGGTTACTACTTCGATACAGCACTTCGGATAAGCGGCCGAAAGACGATTGACTCCCGGAACGTGACCCTAAAAGTAAAGTAAAAGCGCACTTCGCTGGCGTGGTTTGCCGCTTGCACCTCCTGCTACCATTGGGAAGTATATGCTGCCGCGGACAGACAAGCAAACTTAATTTCCGCTCACTTAAGCTATATTGAGGCATCAGCAACCATTCGATTTGTAAGATGCCCATCAAACGCCGAACCTTCATGCGCCAGTCAGGCCTGATTGCCGCTGGCCTGCTTTCCACACAGCTGCCTCTCCGGGCCACGCCCGTCATTGCCGATCCAATACTTGAAAAGAAACTTGACAAGGCCTGGATTAACAGCCTGTTTGAAAGAGGAAAGGCGACAACGTATTTGAAGTCAAAGAATGAACTTGACTTTATTGGAATGCCCGTTGGAGGAATTGGATGTGGTTGCGTGTATCTCGGCGGCGACGGACGGCTTTGGCTGTGGGATGTATTTAACAAGAATCAAACAGGCGTTGTCTATAAGAATGTGAAGTGGCATGAAAAGATCCAATTCAACTTCGACTTTCTAAGACCATTTGACGGCGCCAACTATGTTGAACCGGTAAAAGATGTTCGCCCGTTGGAACAGGGATTTGCCATCAGGATTGAATCGGAAGGAAAGACGATTATCAAAAGACTCCAGGCCGAGGACTGGGAAGAAGTATCGTTCGAAGCAACATATCCAATGGCGACAGTGCGCTACGTCGATAAGAACGTTCCATTTTCCATTACTCTCCGTGCTTACTCTCCCTTCATTCCTCTCAATGCAGAAGACTCAGGCTTGCCAGTTTCCATTCTTTCCTTTACGATAGAAAACAAGACACCGTCGCAGGCCAACGTTACCCTTACCGGCTGGCTTGAAAATAAGTCGAGCATATACAGTGCTGATAGCCAGGAGTACTTTCGGGTGAATGAGGGCGTGAAGGGGGAAGGATTTATTGGCGTGATGGGAACATCGAATAGTTACAACTGGGTAGACGAAACCTTTAGCTCGGCGGGCGACTACGGAAATTTCTGCATTGCCTCTTTTAACGATGGAGCGAAAGTCAATGCAGACGCGTCGATGGATATCAATTCATCGTTGTTTGATAGAGAAAATGCTGCCAAGACAAAAATCGAGCAACGGAAGGCGATAGCAACGGTAGGGAATTCGGTAACAGTGCTGCCGGGTAAATCGCTTTCTCTGGATTTTGGTATCGCCTGGTATTTCCCGAACCTCTCCTTCGAACTCATTAAGAAGGAAGGTGGACGTTACTACGCGAATCAATTCAAGTCATCCTATGAAGTAATAAAATATGTTCGCTCCAATTTTGAACGACTTTCGGGCGAGACAAAGACTTGGTGCGACACTTGGTACGATCAGAGCACGCTTCCGTATTGGTTTCTTGAAAGAACCTTTCTGAACATCTCAACGCTGTCGACAACGACGGTGCATCGTTTTCAATCCGGAAGGTTCTATGCTTGGGAAGGCGTTGGAAGTTGCCCGGGCACTTGTAACCACGTATGGCAATATGCACAGGCCGTTGGACGAATTTTTCCTTCGCTTGAGCGTGATACGAGAGAGCGGGTAGACCTGGGGTTGGCGTTTCATGATGATGGACACATCGGCTTTCGGGGCGAGTACGACACGCAGCCAGCCATTGACGGTCAGGCTGGCAGAATACTGGGTATATTCCGTGAGCATCAGATGAGTGCCGATAACAACTTTCTCAAGCGGAGCTGGCCAAAGATTAGGCATGCTCTTGAATTCCTGCTGGCCCAGGACACGAACGGTGATGGAATGACTGACACTCAGCTGGAGAACACGCTTGATGCCAAGTGGCCTGGTGAGATTGCCTGGATTGTAGGCCTTACTATAACGGCCGTGAAAGCTGGCCAGCGGATGGCTGAAGAAATGGATGACGAAGCCTTTGCAACAAAATGTAAAGTCTATGTTTCCAACGGAATGGCTAACATGGAAAAACATCTGTACAATGGAGAATACTTCATTCATCGTCCGGATGCGCAAAAGGGCCGCACAGTTATCGGGTCTTACAACACCTGCCATATAGACCAGGTCTACGGTCAAAGCTGGGCACATCAGGTTGGATTAGGCCGGGTACTAGACAAAACGAAAACGCTGTCTGCCCTGAAGGCACTTTGGAAATATAATTTTACAACGGATGTTGGGCCTTATCTTAAGGATCATCACGGTGGCAGACCTTATGCACTTGCAGGTGAAGGAGGCATGATCATGAACACGAATCCAAAGAATGAAGAAGTACCGTATGGAGTTAAGGATGCCTGGCAGGTGACATACTTTCATGAATGCATGAGTGGCTTTGAGCACCAGGTTGCCGCTCATATGATGGCAGAGGGAATGGCAGAGGAGTCTTTGATACTTACGCGAGCGATCCATGATCGGTACCATGCGGCCAAACGAAATCCATTCAATGAAGTCGAGTGCAGTGATCATTACGCACGAGCGATGGCAAGCTACGGAACCTATATTACGGCTTGCGGCTTCACCTACCACGGCCCTTCCGGCAGCATTGGCTTCGATCCTAAATTAAATAAAGACAACTTCAAAGCTGCCTTCACGAGTGCAGAGGGATGGGGAACTTATTCGCATACAAAAGAAGGGAAGCAGCACAATCATCACCTCGACTTGAAATACGGAAAGCTGGTATTAAACAATCTCCTGCTTAAGTCCGACCGCCTGAAGGGCCTAACTGTTGCGCTGGATAATGTGCCAGTACGAATTGAATCCGCACTGGAAAATTCATTTGTCCGGATACGCTTTCCGGAGCCTTTGGTACTTGGAAAAGGACAAACGCTTACGGTACGTACCTAACGTTCTGCGAGCAGCAAGTTTTTACGCGAAAGAGGATTAAGCATCAATTTTTGGAAAGTCGCATTTGCCGCTGTTATTTACCGACAATGCAGGCATCAGAACCGAAATTTCAGAAGACGGTTATATATTCTTCTACGTTGTTTATAAATTTGAAATGAGGGCGGACCAAGGGAATAGATCGGCCGTCGCAAGGGCAATTCGTATTAAGTCTCTAATACAACCACGCATATTACCCACCGTTACAGTAGCCTCAGTCCTCTCACCCCATGAACATCTCTAACGAGCGCAGTCATAACGCTCAAAATCAGGACAAGACAAGCATTCTCCTTAGACGGAACATTTGGTTTAAGAGAGGTGTTCGGGCGATATGGATTGGATTCATATGCATTGTGTTTGGTTTACCTATGTATGTTCTTGCAGTAAGTAATGATCTGTTCGGCATCTTCGGAGGACTACCCAGCACCAAGAGCATTGAAAATCCGGAGAACGATTTGTCGTCCGACATAATCTCTGCAGATGGTGTCTCACTCGGGCGATACTATCGCTATAACCGGAGTCAGGTAAGCTATGATCAGCTTTCTCCTGATCTTATCAATACGCTGATTCACTCCGAAGATCATCGGTTCTATGAACACTCCGGTCTCGATTTCTATTCCTACATTCGGGTATTATATGGAATTTTTACATTCAGGGCAGGTGTTAAAGGCGGCGGCAGCACAATTTCACAACAAGTAGCCAAAAATCTATTCGATACCCGCGGCGAAGAATTGTCAGGCTCGGTAAAATTCCCAGGGCCATTGCATGTCCTTGTCAGTAAAACAAAGGAATGGATCATCGCCATTCAGCTGGAAAGGAACCTCACCAAAGAAGAAATCATTGCCATGTACTTCAATACCGTGCCGTTCGGCAGAACGACTTATGGCATAAAGGTGGCTGCAGAAACATACTTCAATAAAGAACCTCATGAACTTACTCTTTCAGAGGCCGCCGTTCTGGTTGGGATGTTGCAGGGCAATTATACATTTAACCCGATCGACAATCCTGAAAATGCATCAAGAAAGAGAAATCAGGTCCTGGCCAAGCTGTTCGATTATGGCTATATCAAAAGTGAGGCAAAGTATGACTCACTGATTAGCAGTCCGATTAAAACAAAGTACAGACTGCGCAATCAGAATGCTGGTCTCGCGACTTACTTCCGCGCTGTAATTAAGACCGATCTTTTGAAATGGGCGAGGTTGAGAAATATTGATCTTGAAGAGTCAGGGTTGAGAATTTATACTACTATCGATAGTCGTATGCAGCGCTACGCTGAGGAGGCGGTATTTGAATCAATGAAACAACAGCAGGTGACTTTCAACAGTCACTTAAATGGACGCAAACCATGGATCGATGAAAACGGAAATGAAATCCAGGGTTTTCTGCAGACGAAGGTAAAAAAGACAGATGCATACAGGCATCTCGTTGCGCGATACGGAGAAAAGAATGATTCTGTTAAGATTATGCTCAACAAGAAAAAGCGGATGTGGGTATTTACCTATACAGGCGAGCGCGATACTTTGTTTAGCACGATGGATTCACTCAACTATTATTTGCGTTTCCTGCAATCGGGTTTTATGTCGATGGATCCATTGACCGGTGCTGTCAAAGCATGGGTGGGTGGCGTGAATTATAAGTACTTCAAATACGATCATGTCAAGCAGGGTAAGCGCCAGCCGGGTTCAACCTTCAAACCATTTGTATACGGCCGCGCGATAGAAGATGGCTACTCACCATGTCTCACCTTGCTGGACATCTCTCCTACTTTCAAGCTTTCCAACGGAGATACGTGGACACCTAGCAATTCTGACGGCACGCGCGGCGACGGGCAGCCAAATACATTGCGACGGGCGATGGCACGTTCATTAAATACAATCACGGCGCAGGTGATGCAAAAGGTCGGCATCGAAAACGTGGTGGACTTTGCATATCGCATGGGGATCACCAGTAAGCTCGATCCAGTTCCATCGCTGTGTTTGGGTGTTAGCGACATTTCTCTATACGAGCTCGTTGCCGCGTATAGCGCTTACGTTAATAGCGGTATCCACACTCAGCCGTTTTATATTACACGGATTGAAGATAAGAATGGCAACGTGCTGGAAAACTTTACTCCAAAGATTCGTCAGGCCGTAAGTGAACAAACCGCATTCAAAATGGTCTACATGCTTATGGGTGGCGTTGAAGAAGAGGGTGGATCATCAAGGGCACTGCCGGAGGATCTTAAGTCTGAAAATGAGATTGGTGGAAAGACAGGCACAACCACAAACGCCTCCGATGGCTGGTATATGGGTATCACTCATAACCTCGTTTCCGGAGCATGGGTAGGTGGAGATGAGCGATCTATTCATTATCGGACATGGAGCTTAGGCCAGGGTGGGAATACTGCTCGGCCTATCTGGGCAAGATACATGCAGCGCGTATACGCTGATCGTAGCCTGGAATACAAGAAGGGCGCCTTCAAAAGACCCGAGGATGGTTTGGATGCAAGCCTGGATTGCAGCGCATATGTCAATCCTGATACTCCTGATAGTGATCCTGATGACAACGCATCGAACCCAAACTATTAGTATTACCTTTTAAGAACATTCCTTCTAAATTCGTAGTGTGTCTAAACGGTCAGGCACTTCAATATCACATAACTGTGAATACGAATTTCATGAAAATATCTCGACTCCTTTTGGTTCTGGCGGCGGCATGTCTGATGTGCTGTCGCACCGAAAAAGCTAACGATCCAAACAGCTGGCCCACGTTCGGGCACGATGCCACCAATAACAAGTTCTCGGCTTTGTCGAAGATTGATACTTCGAATGTTAGTCAGCTTAAAGAGGCATGGAGGTTTGAAGACAGCGCTGAAGGTGGGGGGCTGTATTTCAACCCGGTTATGATGAAAAACCGCGTGATCGGATTGATGCCATCGAACAAACTTGTTGCGCTTGATGCCGGCACGGGGAAACTGTTGTGGGAGTTTGAACCGGATACATCATCGATTCCAAACTGGTCGCGGGGAATAACTTACCATCCAGGCAATCCCGACCGGATACTACTTGTTTCAGGCGGTACATTGTATTCTATCAATGCTGAAAATGGTAGTCTGATATCAGACTTCGGAAAAAACGGACGTGTTGATTTTTATGAAGGTCTTGAAGTTCCGGATTCGATGCGTACTCGTGTGCCTGTTTCAACCAATGCACCTGGTGTGGTATTCAATAATGAATTGTTCATTGTGGGTTGTAAGGTGCCAGACGAACTTCCATCAATAGCAGGAGACATTCGGGCATTTAATATCAATACGGGAAAGCTGGCGTGGGTTTTTCATGTGATCCCCAAGCCTGGTGAATACGGAGCAGATACCTGGGGAAGCGACCCCCGTAGTCGCAACGGTGGGGCTAACTGCTGGGCGGGTATGGCCCTCGACGAAAAGCGAGGCATTGTGTTTGTTCCTACGGCTTCACCATCCTTTGACTTTTATGGTGCAGATCGCCCTGGTCAAAACCTGTTTGCCAATTGTCTACTGGCGCTAAATGCAAAGACAGGTGAACGGATCTGGCACTATCAAACCACGCATCATGATCTATGGGATAGAGACAATGGCTCACCGCCCAACCTCGTTACTGTAAAGCGCGATGGTAAAGATGTCGATGCTGTTGCTCTTGTGACCAAGATGGGTTACCTGTTCCTGTTCGATCGTGAGACAGGCAAGTCTCTATTTGAAGTCAATGAAGTTCCGGTAGATACTGTAAGCCGAATGCCAGGGGAGAAACCATGGCCAACCCAACCGCTACCTGCAAATCCACCATTCGCCCGTCAGGGCTATCGCGAGGAGCTGTTCGGACGTTCTTCTCAATGGATTAAGGACGAGATTACTAAAAACAAATACAAAACTGGTATTTATGAGCCGCCTTCTATTGATGGTTCAATAATACTGCCCACCGCACACGGCGGATCAAATTGGGGCGGAGCGGCTGTAAACCCTGCAACGAACCTGCTATTTGTCAATGCTACCGACATGCCCTGGATACTCAAGCTTACTGACTTGAAACAAATTCGTGCGGCGAACCAGCGCAATCCGGAGGTTCTGTTCAGGACCTATTGCAGCAGCTGTCATGGTATGGATAAGAAGGGGTCGGGTGTCGGCCCGGACCTTACAACGCGCGTTCAGAAATACAGAAACGCCCAAATCGCAAGCATACTGGAGAAAGGCGCCCCGCCTATGCCATCGTTCAAATTCCTCTCGAAAGAACAAATTGCTGCAATCATTGCCTATGTTAAGGATACCGTTGCAACGCAGTCGTTCGAGACAGCCGCTATTCCAGAGAATAACGAACCCTACGGCTTCAACGGATACAACTTTTATCTCGACCCTGAAGGGCATCCAGCTATCGCACCACCCTACGGCACGCTCACATCCATCGACCTGAATACCGGCGACATTGTCTGGCAGGTTCCACTTGGTGAAGATCCAAGATTGAAGAAGCTTGGTATTTCTAACTCTGGAATGTTTAATCGCGGTGGTTGTATAGCTACAGCAGGTGGTTTGATTTTTATTGCGTCTACCGGCGACAACATGTTTCGGGCATTTGATCAGAACACAGGAAAAATCCTTTGGGAGCAGAAGCTTCCGGGTATGGCAAGTTCAATACCGTCCACCTATGCGATTGGAGACAGGCAATACGTTGTGTTGTCTGTAAATGCGGAACCAGACAATAACTTCAAGGGAGGTTATATCGCGTTTGCACTTCCAAGGTGACGAGATATTTTTTTGAATGCGCCGCAAGTCGGGAGCGGAGGGTCCAAAAACTACTGACCTTTTGACAGACTGAGGGCCCGAATTTGGTAAGCTTCTTTATCTGGTAAGCCACATTTAATATAGCGTAGGTTTCATTGACCTTTCATTAAGGGTTCATTGAGGTTCGGTCAAGTCTATCTCAAGTTGTCGACATGTCAATTTGACAGTGGCAGTGTGCTGAGGGTCATTCGGGGCCGACGTAACGGCTATTGGGCTAGAGAATACGGAGAAGTGTGGGAACGACTGGGAGAAGTGCGGCAACAGAGCGTTGTGAGAGCGTTGTGAGTGCGTTGTGAGTGCGTTGTGGGAGCGGCATGAGAGCGTTAAAACAGCGGCAGAACAAGGGAAAAGTCTTACCTCTGGTAAGTCTCTGGTAAGTCTCTGGCTGGGTGAAGGCGCTCGATGAAGGGAGTTAGGGAGCTGTTAAGTCTATTCATTCTTCAAGCAATTGACAGGATTCGTTCCTGCCGCGGAAATCGACTTAACCCCAACTGAAGCAATTGCCAGAAACGTGGATAGCGAGATCGCAATTATAAACACATCCTTTGTGACGTCTATTCTGTAGGCAAAACCTGAAAGCCACTGCTCCAGGAAATAAGATGAAGCTGGCAATGCAAGAATACCAGCCACTACTACCAACAATAAAAATTCTGAGGATAGCAATACGGTGATCCGGGGTGTGGAGGCGCCTAAAACCTTTCGAATACCTATCTCCTTTACGCGTGACTCAGTCATCAATGCAGTGATCCCAAACAAGCCGAGACAAGCGAGACCAACCGACAGCATGCAAAAGAAAAATGTTAGCCGGGAGAACTGAGCCTCCTGTCTGTACATGTCGCCGACATGTTCATCAAGCACGACGAAGTTAAAAGGCAGGTTCGGAACGAGCTCACGCCAATCTGCTTCGATTTTGCCCAATACCTCATTCAGCTTATGAGGCGCTATACGAATGTAGAGGTATTCCACTTTCGTTTTGGGGATCAGCATAATCAACGGTGCTACTACTGTATGCAGACTGGCGAAGTGAAAATCCTCCACTACGCCAATAACCTTTCCGGTCTGCCCATACGAATGCAGTCTTCTGGCAAGGGCATCTGAATTCCTCCATCCTAACATCTTAACAGCGGCTTCGTTCAAAACAAACGACGTGCTGTCAGTTAGTGGTTCAGTAAATGATCTTCCGGCCACTACCTTGATTCCCATCGTCTCGATGAAATTGGGATACATTCTGAACATGCTGATCATTTGTGGTTCCTCGGAGCTGCCTTCCTCCACGACGTCGGTATTCCCTTGTTGCCCATCGAACATATCGCGGCTCGCCGAAACACTAACTATCTCCTCATGCTGCATTATTTTCGTTCTGATTGTTGGATAATGCCTTCTCATTTCTTTGTCTGGAAGGTGCAGAACAATAATACCGTCCTTGTTGTATCCAAGTGGTTTTGCCTGAACAAAGTCCATCTGTTTTTTCACGACAATACTAGCAGCGATCAGAACCGTTGTTACAAAAAACTGACAAACTATCACCGCCTTTCTGAAGGACATTTTCCGCCTGCCCCTGGAAAGTGCACTTCTCCCTTTTAGTGCCTGGCGAGCGCTGAGGCTTGCCAGAAATATCCCGGGATAAACTCCCGCCAGGAGGCCAATCAAAAAAACGATTACCAGGTAAACAGGAATCCACCGGAGGTGAAGCGCAAGTGTGGATGAAAGACTAACATTTGGAATCAATCCGGAAATCACGGCAAGCAGATGGATAATTACAGCGAGCACTAAGCCTACCGTTGCCTGCAACAGAGATTCACAAACGAATTGCATGAAAATACCCTTGCTGGTAGATCCGAGCGTACGCTTCACACCTGCCTCTTTCATTCGATTAATCGAAAGTGTTGTAGACAGATTAGCAAAATTAAAGCAGGCTATAATGAATATTAGTGAAGCAATCGCGAGTAATCCCATCGTATACCGATAGTCGCCTTTTGTTGAAATGCCGTCGCGCTCCAGGATGTCGCGGGAATGCAGATAAACATCATCTATGTGCTGTAGTTGGTAACTGATCTTTTTGGCGTCCTCCAAAGACCGGTAACGGCCAATAAAACCGGGAAACTTGGCCTCAACACTTTTTGCATCGACACCTTCGCGCAGTCGTACGTAAGTCGGAAACGAGGTCCAGGCCCAGCTTTCCAATGAGAGCGGTATACCTCTAGGAGGAGTAAACGTTTCAAATGAAACGAGTATGTCAAACCTGAAATGCGACTTACGCGTTTCAGAGGATACACCTGTGATCTGCAACAGCTGACCATTCACCACCAACGTCTTGTCTATGGGATCATCCTTTCCAAAGTATTTGGTAGCAAACTCGGAAGTAATGACTGCAGTATTTATCCTCTGAAGTGCTGTATTCGAATTGCCTTTTTCCAGTGGAAATGTAAGCACTTTAAAAAAATTGGAATCAGCAAAGAAAACACGATTCTCATAAAACTTGCGATCACCGACTTCAACAATAACGTCGTCCGCGTGACGCAGCCTTACGGCCGCTTCAACTTCGGGAATGTCTGTCATCAGAGTTGGGGCAAGCAACGGGGTCGCTGCAGCCTGACTCAGGGCTCCTGAAGGAGATTGCGTTATGGTGTTCAGGCGATAGACATTCTCCGATAATCGATGAAATCTGTCGTAGGAAAACTCCTCGTAAACATACTGGAGGATAATGATTGAGGCCGACAGCCCGATTGCCAGCCCCCCCAGATTGATCAAGGTGTATATCTTATATCTGGACGCATGGCGGAGAGCGATGAGGATTCCTCTTATAATCATGAAAGCATCAACTTGAATCAAGTTAATGAATTGAATTGTTTATGAAGCCGCGAACCAGTTATAAATACAAGAATAGCCGGTGAACTGACGACCTGGTTTCTTTTTCACAGGCTTTTTCTAAATTGATACGCCCGATGAAAGAGCTTATAACTTACATAGAAAGATTCCAACCCCTCGATGCTGAGACGAAAACTGCTGTTGAGAACGCATTCAGGGAAGAGCGATTAAAGCGAAATGATTTCCTGGCCGAGGAAGGGAAAGTCACCTCTAAGATCTATTTTATCAAATTTGGGCTGGCACGAAGATTTCGGCTTAGCGACGGCGAAGACATAACGACCTGGCTATATCATGACGAACACTGGATCACTTCGATTGCAAGCTACTTTAGTCAACTACCATCGAAGGAATACATCCAGGCATGTGAAGATACCTCTGTGTTCTCCATAACCTACACTGCAGAACAGGAGTTGCTTAAATATCCATTGTTTCTGAAATTTCATACTACTTTCCTTAGGTGCTCAATCGCAGCGTTTGACGACTTCCACTTCACCTTTGGGCCACTTTCAAGTCAGGGCAAATATCTTTACCTAATGGACAAATTTCCGTTGATCATACAGCGGGCAAAACAAAAGTACATTGCGTCGCTTCTAAATGTGAGCCAGGAAACGCTTAGCAGAATCCGAAGTTCGATTATTTGACGTAATGTCAAGAAATGCCTCGCTGATTGGTGCTTGCTTTGCAGTATGATTTTAGAAACATCTGCAATCGGCGATTGCGCGTCTATCGGTGAGAACGTGAAGATCGGCAATTTTACTACTATTGAAGATGATGTTGTCGTTGGCAGTAATACGATTATTGGAAACAATGTTTCTCTTCTCAACGGCACGCGCATAGGGAGTCACTGCGTCGTTCACTCGGGCGCCGTTCTAGGCGGAACACCGCAGGACCTAAAGTATAGGAACGAATATACTCGCCTTGAAATTGGTGATCGCAACAGGATCCATGAGTTCGTTACTATAAATAAAGGAACTAAATCAAAAGGCGTAACCCGCATCGGTAGCGACAATCTGATCATGGCAGGAGCACACATTGGCCACGATTGTGTAATCGGCAATCATTGCGTTATCGGATTTAGCACCGGTATTGCCGGCGAAGTCACTATTGGTGACTATGCCAACATTAGTGGCCTTAGTGGCGTACACCAGTTTTGCAGAATTGGTTCGCACGTGATGATCAGTGGCCTAAGCAAGGTTGTGAAAGACGTACCTCCGTACATCATTGCTGGCAGGGACCCGCTTTCCTATGCCGGGATCAACACCATTGGACTCAGGCGCCGGGGATTTGAACAGGCAGCGCTTGATGAGTTGAAGGAAATCTATAATATCATCTTCAGGAAAAATATGAACACAACGGCTGCACTGGAGTACATCTGCAGTTCCCTCCAGCCATCCCCTGCCAGAGAACAAATCGTGGAATTCATCGCACAATCCAGACGAGGAATTCTTAAAGCACGGAATTAACAGGAACACAGCGATTGTTCAACGACGGGGCAGTTAGTGTAGTTGTTACCAATCTTAAGCGGCGATATTGAATTGAGCAATGCAATCCCTATATTGGATTAAGCAATTGCATAAATGAATTCTTCGCGACGCACATGGCTAAAGACGTCGGCTATGCTGACAGCGCTGGCCGCCTCTGGAATAGCTTCTTTTGGTGGGCCCAAATCCGTTATCAAGATCAGCGCCTGCGATTGGTCGCTTGGAAAGAGTAGTGATCCGGGATCATTCGTCATAGCAAAGCAAATCGGATTGCAGGGAGTACAATTAAACCTGGGCAATGTCGAAAATGATCTTCACCTCAGACGACCCGATGTGCTTAACAAATTTCTTGCAGCATCGAAGCAAACCGGGATAGGCATCTCGAGCATTGCCATTGCTGAAATGAATCGCGTTCCATACAAGACCGATCCCCGAACTGATCAATGGGTGTCCGACGCCATCGACGTGGCCGTTGCCTGTGGTGTGAGCGTGATCCTACTTGCTTTCTTTGACAAAGGTGACCTTCGAAATGATCCCAACGGGATGGCTACCGTTATCAGCAAACTAAAAAAGGTTGCTCCCAAAGCCGAAGCGAAGGGTATCGTTCTTGGTATTGAATCTTACCTGAGCGCACCGGAATTAATTAACATCATCGACAGCGTCGGCTCACCTAACGTGAAGGTTTACTACGACTTCAGGAACTCAGCAGACGCCGGCTATGATGTCATTGGGGAATTGAAGCTGCTTGGAAAGGACCGAATCTGCGAGCTTCACATGAAAGAAAACGGAAGTCTTCTTCGTAACGGCTCCATGGACTGGACCAGGATATGTGACACATTGAACTCAATGGATTTCATTGGCTCAGGTTGGATGCAGATCGAAGGCGGAAGACCACAGAACAGTGACGTCGTGACCAGCTATAAAGATAACCTTGACTTTCTGAAGAAAAAGTTCGGATACGCTTAATCCTTTCTTCCAAATGTATCAATCATCCTTCCAATCAGTGTTTTCAACTCCTCGTATGTATCGGGCTTCAAAAACAATTCAATTCCCTGCTTCTTACAACTTTCTATGAACCTGGAGTCATGATAGGTCGAATAGATCACAGTTGCTACTGAACCGTATCTTGCCTCCTGACGAATGAGTTTAATAGTCTCGCTACCCTTAAGTCGCGGCATGTTCTGATCAAGAATTACCAAATCAGGAAGGTTAGTATCATTCTCCATGCGCTCGAGGGCCGTAAGAACCTGTTCGCCATCGCCCACGATAATCAGTTCGATGTTTCGATTTATGTCCTGGATCACTTCGCTGAAAATTTGCTGGTCGTCCAGATCGTCTTCTGCAAGCAATATACGTCTCATATCTATGTTGATTGATGAACGGGGAGAACAATCGTAAAGATAGCACCTTCGCCGTCGTTACCTCGTGCTGAAATAATACCATTGTGTTTTTCGATGATTTTCTTCGCGATAGCAAGTCCGATACCAGTGCCTTCATAAGTATCTTTGGAATGCAGACGTTGGAAGATCAAAAAGATCTGTTCAGCAAACTTTGGATTGAATCCAATGCCGTTGTCTGCTATTGTAATTCTACACCATGGCCCATCTTCCTGCCGCTGGGAATTTAGATCGTTGGCTGCAGTTCTCACAGCATCAATCCGAACTACTGGTGGAGTGTTCGGTCTGGAGAACTTCAACGAGTTACCTATAATGTTCTGAAACACCTGCCTGATTTGTCCTGGCACGGTCTCGATCAACGGGAACTCAGACACATACACTTTTGCGTTTTTCTCGCGAATCGCTATTTCGAGATCATCCAGGATCTCATCTATCAACTTTCTGATATTTGTAGTTTCAAAATTTATGTCCTTTGCAGAGAGCTTGGAGTAATTGAGGATATTGGTAATAATCGATTTCATTCTCGATGATGATGCGAGGATTTTCTCGATGTACGTAGTGCCGTTTTCTGCAAGTGACGCCTTCCGGTCTCTTATCATTGAGGCATACATATGAATCTTCCGCAGCGGTTCTTGCAGGTCGTGTGAGGCCACCGAAGCAAATTGCTGAAGGTCGTTGTTACTTACCTCAAGTGCGTAGTTCGTGTTTCTTAGTTCAGTAGTACGTTCCTGAACTTTGCGCTCGAGCACTTCGCTCAGCTGTTTTTGGTCATTAATGTCGATAGTCGTAACGACCCAATTTACAACTGCGCCGGCCGGGTCCTTTTGTGCTTTAGCCCTAAGAATGTTCCAATGATAAGTGCCGTCACTAAGACGAATTCGCAGCTCCTCCTGAAAGTCAGAGCCCCTTTCAATATTCGACGACCACGAATGCTGCAAACGGTCAAGATCATCGGCATGAATTGCCTGCTCCCACCCTTTCCCTATCGCAAGATCATAACTTAACCCTGTGTACAATTCGAAGTGCCGGTTAACAAAATCAACAGCACCATCAGCTGCTGCCGTCCAAACAATAAGAGGCATGGACTCGGCGAGAAATTTCCGCTGTGCGACATTGTTGGCAATCTCCATCTCCGCTTTCTTAATTTCAGAGATATCCAGAATAGAGCCGAGCATACGATAAGGAGTCCCGTACTGATCATGCATAACGTAACCCCTGTCCAGTACGTTGTGATAGCTACCCGATGCATGCTTAAATCTATATTCCCCTGTCCATTGCGTGACTCCGGCGTTCAATGCATGCAAAATGTTATCATCAACCTCGTCGCGTTCGTCCGGATGCACCATATTTAACCATTCTGCGCGGGTTATCAGTGACTTCTCATAACCAAAATTTGCACAGAATGCATCACTAAGCCACAACTGATTGTTTACGATATCCCAATCCCAGATAACATCGTTGGTAGCACGCGCGACCATGCGAAACCTCTCTTCACTCTCTGACAGCTGACGCGTTCGGTCTGTGATCTTATTCTCCAGTTCTGCGTTCAGCGACTTCAAAGAATCCTTTGTAGAGATAAGTTCTATGTAGTTCTTTTTCAGTCTTTCGTCTGCCTGTTTCTTTTGAGTGATATCCGTTATTGTGGCCACCAAACCGTCTTTCATTTTCACGGCAGTAACTTCAAACCATAGACTATTGCCTTCATCGTATACGTCGGTATGCAATGATACATCGCGCTCCACAACCTTAGCCATTTGCTGCAACAATGAAGTAAAGAAAGCGATGTTCAAATCGATCAACACGCGTTTACCGACAATGCTTCCGCCATCCTGTTTCAATAATCGATTGGCCGTATGATTAGCTGTTTCTATGGAAAAGTCGATAATCTTCCGCTGTTCGTCACGTACCGCCTGAAGTGCGAAGATCGCGCTGAGGCTGGAGTTGAACACACCACGAATTATATTGTTGAGGTTGGTGACAGTAGTGATATCAAGAAATGAAATAACCACTCCTGACCGCTGAAGTTCTTTTGTAACGTATGGCATAATGCGCAAGAGCATGTTCGTCCCATTGCGCAGTTCCACCTCCTTTTCTATAGTCTCGTGATGCTTAAGTACCAGTTCAATATCAGCAATCAGTCCAGTATACCGTACGTTGGTAGAGATATGATTAATAGGCCGGCCGAGGTCACTATCGATAAGGTTAATCACCTGTAAAGCTGCCGGATTGAACTTCCGGATCATCATGTTCCTATCCAGGAAGATCTGGGCCACATTACTACTTCTGAAATAGTTGGTCAAATCATCGTTTAATTCAACCAGCTCATGGATCTTAAGCTGATGCTCTGTATTAAGGGTATGAAGTTCCTCGTTGAGAGACTGCAACTCTTCGTTTGAACTTTGCAATTCCTCATTGGCTGAAAGAAGCTCTTCATTGCTCGATTGCAACTCTTCGTTAGCCGTTTCAAGGTCTTCAATGGCGTACTGAAGATTGTTCTTGGTTTCGTTCAGTTCCTCCTCGAGCGCTAGAACATATTCGCTGGTGGCATTGTCGGAATGTCCAGTTGCAACTGATACCGTAGAAGTTTCAAGTTCCATAAAATGAAATGCAACCAGCGTGTAGTTCTTCAATTTGCTATGTGACTCGGACTGAATAAGTGCCTGTAAGTAGAAAGTTTTGTCACCGGTTGTGTACGACAGATTCCTTACGACCTTTTTGTCATCAGACTTCCAAACCTTCTTAATCTCAGCAACCAACCGGCTTGAGACGCTTGACGGGAGCATACGAATCAGATTCAGCTTAAGTATTTTTTTCGGCAGCGCCAATATGCGATCGTAATTGCCGACGGCGTCCTTTATCTCGAAGTTCCTGTCGATGTGAAAAGCAGCAAAGTTGAAATCCGAAAACAGATTGCTCTTAAATTCTTCCCACAGATCCGGCAGCCGAGAAACCTTCTCCCCTTTCACCTGGCCATTACCATTTGACCTCGGGTGACCATCCTTCATATCGCCGAGGAGTGGGGAGACTTTAGCATTTGAAATCTTTCGAAAAACCTTCCATTTCGTGCTTACATCCTTGAGGTGTTGAACAATAGGATTCGGATTTTCAGTTGGACCGAGAAATAGATATCCGTTGATATTGGCCGCAAAAAGCAACACCGAGTAAATGCGTTCCTGTAGCCTCGGATTCATATAGATCAGCATGTTACGGCACGTCACAAGATCATTCTTTACAAATGGCGGATTGTGAATCACGTTGTGAACGGCAAACACAATTTTCTTTCTCAGCACAGGCTTGACTGCGTACCCGGTAGATGTAGCGACAAAAAACTTTTGAAGCCGTTCGTCCGAAACATCATTTGCTATAATTGCCGGATAATGTCCCTTACTGGCGATCTCTATATTGGACCTCTCTGCATCCGATGCAAATATCTTAAAGGAAACATCTTCATATCCTAGCTCAGCTATGCACTCTTCTATGAGCATGGCAATCGAATATGCCTCTTCTCCCGTGCTGCAGGCACATACCCAAATCTTAATCTGTTTATCTTCTTTCTTCTTTAGTATGGCGGGCAATACCTCAGCCTTCAATATGCCGAAGGCATCCGTATCCCGAAAAAACCTTGTCACATTAATAAGCAGGTCTTTACCCAGGTTTAAACTCTCGCCTGGGTTGCTCCTGAGATGTTCGACATAGAGTCTCGGATTTCTAAAATTGTTCTTTCGCATCCGATGAAAGATGCGACGTGTTACGGTAGGAGACTTATAGTAATGAAAATCAAATCCGGATTGCTGCTGGACTATTCCGAAGATTTGCATCAGCGTGTCGTCATCGATCTCTGCAGGGGCTGTGTCATCCATCTCCTTTACATAGGAAAGGATTTGTGCCGGCATTTCTCTGGGGGTCAAAATATGATCGGTGTTCCCGGTAGCAATCGCACTGTTTGGCATTCCATCAAACCGTGCGGAGGCAGGATCCTGAACGATCACCATGCCGCCATGTTCTTTGATAGCGCTGATACCTTTCGTGCCATCAGTGCCTGTTCCCGAAAGGATTAAAGCAATGGCCTGCTGCTTGTGCTCACGAGCCAATGGTTCAAGAAAGACATCTATCGCATTGTTAGGAAACTTCAATGGTGATTTATCTGTAAGTACAAGTTTATAGCCCTTTATTGTGATGAACTTGTTGTTGGGGATTACATAAATGCAATTGCGTTCTATATTCGGCTCACTCGTTGCCTCATACACCTTCATATGCGTATGGCGAGAAACGAGGTCGACCAAAAGACTTTTATAATCTGGAGAAAGGTGTTGAATGATCACAAAAGACATGTTCTTCGCCTCCGGCATGTTATCGAAGAATTCATGTATAGCTTCGAGACCGCCAGCAGAGGCTCCGATGGCAACTATAAAATGTTTGTCGCGATCCATGAGTTTTTAGCTATTCTTCCTTAGGTGACTACTCGGTAATACCCTGACCCGACGTTTCATATTCATAAATAAAGCTTCGCAAAGTTTCCGCCCTGGCAACTTCCTCATCACGCCACGGCTGGGCTATTCCACTCACGAGTTGTTGCCATTGTTTGAATGAATTTCGCGGATGATAGTTTTTCTCGTCTTTATCAAAAGTTATTCTCTCATCCGGATTCCCACCCCAATTGATCGTGCGAATCTTCTCCGGCCGGAAGATCAGGACATAGCTGTCCTTTATATAGTTGACTGGGATGACCAGCATGCCACTGGCGATCTCCCGATACTCCACTGCATAATCGTTCAAGCTACTCAGACTATCCGTGTGAAAGGTCGACCGCAATTGCTTCGTATGGAGCCATAACAACAGTTCCTCTAGTTGTTCAGGCAACGGCGTTATCCCAGCCGTTTTGATACGGCCATTCCGGGAGATAGCAACACCAGTGGCATTAAAGATTTCCATCAATCCACTTTCCGAAAGCAAAGCCTCATCCAGCCGGCTATTCTTATAGACATTTTCAAGAAGCGCAGCGTACCCACTTCCCATTGCATTTTCCCTTAACAAGGCTTGCTCGTTTTGTATGGAAGATATTTTCGCTGATATTACCGTCGACAGCATCTCAAAGATCGAGCACATCTCATAGCTTAGAAACTTTGGCACCTTATGATGACAGGCGATGAGACCCCACAACTTCCCCTGGTGCAGAATGCGCGTCGACATCGAAGCAGTCACTCCCATATTTGTCAGATATTCAATATGCACTGCCACTACGCTTCGAAGATTGCAATCTGACAAATCCAGGAACGACTTTGTTAATGGATTGATCACGGGGAACAGTTTCACCGGCACATAGTCCTTATCTGGAATCAATCGATATGGATTTTTCAGATACAGATCTCTTGCCTGCTTCGGAATATCAGACGCTGGAAAAGTGAATCCCATATAAGCTTCCATATCGGCTTCACGGGATTCAGCCATCACCGTTCCATTCCACTCCGAATCAAAACTATAGACCATTACCTTGTCGAAACCGGAAATGCGTTTTAACTCGAAAGCAGCGACTTTGCAGGCGTCCTCAATTGAAGAAGTCGATTCAATGGCGAGCATCGCGTACTTCAATTCCTGATACACTTCGATAAAGGTGTCGCGCTTTGAAAGTGACACGGGCTCAAGTTCTATTTCGATTAAGAGATGAGTACCCTTGTTGTGAATGAGCACAAGATATTGCTGACCATTCAGCTCCCAGATGCCCGGGATCTTCTTGCTGGTTTCATTCAGCTTTGAACGGAGATCATTAAAGGCATTAGCGCTAATAAATGAAGCTAAAGGTTTGCGCAACAAAGAATCAAGTCGCCCCTCAAAAATGGAAGAAGCATTTTCACTTACCTGTACGATCTCATATCGTTCAGTCTCGACAATTACCAGGACACCATAAGATTGTATGAGGTTGGTTAGGTGAATAGGTACTTTACCGCAAAAATCGGAATCATAATTCTTCTGTGTCATAATCTTATTGGTCGGCGATCGCTATTGTTGTTAATTGAGGCAGCGCACCTGTTTTCTGCATGCGAAAGGGACTCACCTACGAATTTCATCAGTCTTCTCAAACTCATATAGTTGTACCCAATTGAAGAATGAATTAAATGTGTCCGTCGCTGCGCGGAGAATATCACCACGTTGCCGCACAGTAAATTCTTTGTTCAAGTGGCTTTTAAAGCGTTCCCACATAAGTGGTGTTTCATTGCCATATCCGAAAAAGAATGACATTCCATGATCTGAATCTCTTGACAGCTGTTTCTTCAACATTGCGGCGATGATCTGGCCACCCAGGGTTGAGCCTTCGAGCACGTACAAAGCTCCAAGCGCCGATGTCGAAGAATCAATAGAAGGCAGATCCTGACAATATCTTTCTGTCTCTGTTCCACCTTCGGACTTAATATCAGCCGCAATCCATTCTGCCTTTCTGCGCTTGTGGAATTCGAGTCCGGGCTCCTCGGACATAAAGCCAAGAAGTAGTGACTCCATCGCTCCATAAAAGCCATGCATCAGATGGAGAAGATCGACATAATCATCCCGGGTTCGCACGGCCTTAATTTTCTTTACTAATTCCTTTTCGAGTGCGCGGTGAGAACTCTCTGTTTCTCGCCTTAAGTCTTGAATCAATTCCATAATTGCATCTTTTCAAACCGATAAAACTACTGGAACATCCAAGGGAGGCAAAGCCAAAACGCTATTTCCAGTTCGTAGAGGCTAATAAAAATGCGTGCCACTGCTATGACAGTCGATCAACAAACTTTCTAAGCCGGAAAGTGTGGAGGAATGTCCACAAAAATTGAGGAGTGGAGGTCCGGAAGGTTGAATAAAAAAAGCAGCCATCATTTACGATGGCTGCAGTAGCTATGCCTAGGAGTCTAGCTGTAAAAGAATGATAGTGATATCGACGATATAAGGCCCTGGTTAAAGAAGCCCCAAATCGGTTTCAATTATGAAGAGCGGCGTACCTCATTTAGCAGCCACAGGAACCTCCAGGTTCTCCCATTTTAGCGTGAAGCCGCTTCCATTGACTTCGAAAAGCATCTTTTCGTTCGCAGATGCCGATTTTTTCGGTTTTGCCGTTACGGTCAAAACATCCTTTGCACGATCCAGGTTCGCTTCACCGCTCCTTTTAATACCCCATTGGCCTGTCTCAGAATTAAAGATGAATGTCCATTCCTTTTCCCCTGCAATGGCAAAAAGACTGTATTTGCCAGCAGGAAGCTTTTTACCCTGTATCGTCAGTTCTGCATCAGAGGTAAATATAGTGGCTTCGTTCGCTCCCAACCTCCATACCTTATCATAGGGAACCAAATCTCCCCATACTTTTCGTCCCTTCACGGACGGACTGCTATAATCAATAGTGACATTGGCCTTTCCGATTTTTCCCTTGGCAGTGGCCGGAGGACTAGGCCTGGATGCTTTGTCGCCCTGTGCAAGGACAGTCGACACAAACAGAACGGAACTAAGACATGTTAAAAGCAAGATGGTCTTTTTGATGGGTCTCATATTATATCAGTTAGTTTGGTTGATGCTTTTTGTAACCGCGGGAACTACCGTTGGATAGCTGATCATACACGTCCTTATTCAAATGTAGATATCAAAGTCGCCGTGCAGAATGTTTTCTTTCTTGAATAACGAGATTACTCTGCTTGTTTCCGCCTTCCTTGCAAAATCATTTTGAATTTGAGGATCGCCCCTGAAATATATCTGCGATGTTAGCTCCGCAAAGCCCGTTGCTCGCACTTTAAAATGAATATGCCTCGGCCGTGACCCATAAGAAGGTGGGAAGATCGTCTTGAATGTGTAACGGCCCTTATCGTCCGACTTCACGAGACCCCTGCATTTAAAGCCATCGTTATCGTAAACGCCGTGGGAGTTACAATGCCAGATATCAATGATTGCATTTGAAACCGGCATAGAGCAGTCGGATGCCTTGAATATTGTTCCTGAGATTGTTAACGCCTCGCCATCAGTTTCGATAACCGGTTTTAACGGTGCGCCCTCTTTATAGTATGGGCCTTCCGCATCGCGTTGTGTTTTACATTCCTTCGCAATGTCAACACGTTGGCGTTCGAATATTCTCGCGAACGGCAGCAATAGAAACGAGGCCAGAAACGATTTCCTTTCCATAGGGAAGCACACCTATATTTAGTGAACTTTCTCCCGAAGAACAATGATTTCGGTGGCGACCGGCAAAAAATTCGTCTGAATCAACCCGCCAGTAAGTCCATTCCGCACCCGCGGTCCCGGTCATCCTTCCTATACCTTTGGGACATAAACTTCAACACAAAAAGTTAACGATATGGCTACTAAAAACTTCTCTTTAACACTTACATCCGCACAATCTCCTGCTGATGTATTTCAGGCAATTACCAACGTACGCGCGTGGTGGACGGGATTCTATTCAGAGGAGATAACAGGTCACTCGGAAAAGCTCAATGATGAGTTTACTTTCCGCGCAGCTGACGGAGCGCACTACACGAAGCAAAAGTTAGTGGAAGTAGTTCCCGACAAAAGAATAGTTTGGCTTATCACTCACAGCAACTTATCCTTTCTTGAGCAACCCGACGAATGGTTAGGCACAAAAGTGATCTTTGACATTAATAAATCTGGTAAGAAGACAGAGTTAACCTTTACACATGAGGGGCTAACTCCAGAGGTGGAATGTTACGACTCCTGCGCGCCAGGCTGGACGCAATACCTGAAAAACAAATTGCAACCACTTATCAACTAGGACACCGCCATTAACGGCAAAGTTCAAACCTGACATTAATCCGTAAATTCTGAATCATTGTTTTGTTTGAGGAGTTTACTGTGAGCAACGATCTTATCCGAATACAAAGTATCGGACACAGCGATGCTCCTCAAACAAAATGGTGACTCACTTATTGCTGACATTTTCCCAAACAGAGAATCACATTGCGTGGCTCAAGCCAATAGTCCCTAAAGTCTCCAACTATCCGGATCCTGTTGGAATATAAATTCAATAAGGTTAGCTTAAGTACCCGACCTTTCCTTAGTTGCCGCATTATTGCAACTACACTCTCGGTATTACAAGTTGGAGAAACATGGGTGAGCTTACCAGGCGAAGTGTCCTTATTGCGAATATTCTATCGCGGATTCTCGCATTACTCTCTTTCACGCTGGTAATTATTCTTTTGTTACTATTCGGGCCAGGCATTAATACTCCGATCATTGTTGGCATTGGAATATTCTTCCTTTGTATTCCTCTCATAAACAGTTACAGGCCAATAACGGGTAGAATGATTCTGGCGTTGATCGGACCTGTACTCACAGTAGTGGCCGCGTTGCTTCCAAAAATCTTTGAAACATCATTTACAGACATTCTTTATTACGATGCACGGTTCATTCTGATCCTATTTTCTATTGTACCCTGTCTGATATTTGATGTAAGTGAGTGGAAAAGTACCTACATCTGCCTCGCTTTAATCTTTCTGCTGATAGAATTCTTTGATCCCCTTCACGAACTTCTTCATGTGGGATATTATCAGAAAGGCTTCAGCGGACGTTCGTACTATTATATCAACTACATCACTGGCCTGACCTTTTTTGGTATTACGGCCGGAGCGATGGTGCTGAGGCGCATTGTACATCAATCCGAAGCGCAGGCGGCAAGCTATCTCGAAGAGTTGCAAGCCAATCAGGAGCAATTAATGGAGGCCAATGCCCTTATCTCTAATCAAAAGGTGGAATTGGAAAAGGCAGTTAATGAAGCCACTATCAACTTACGGAAGGCAAACCAGGAGTTACTTCGTCATAACGATGAGATCACGGCATTTTCTTATGCTATTTCTCATCGGCTGAGAGCTCCAATAGCAAGGATGCTTGGTCTTGTGGATATCATCGACATAGAACGTCCTTCCTGGGGTGGCGACCTGGATGACATTTTGGAAAAGTTGAAGAACTCTGGACTGGAGATCGATACAGTTGTTCGTGATCTGAACAGTATATTGACTATTCATCAGTCAGCCGATGTTACAACGGAACGCATAGACTTTTCCTCGTTATGGTTAAAAACAAAAAGTGCACTTGAAATAAGTGACACGATGGAACTTGAAAATTTCGATATCGATTTCTCACAAGCTCCCTCAATTATCTCCGTTCGTTCCATGGTGTACAGCATATTCCTGAACCTGATTAGCAACTCACTGCGATATCGTTCATTCGATCGCGATTTACGGGCTTCTGTTCGCACTCAGGTTGACGGAGACTTCATCGTTCTTACAGTACGTGATAACGGTATTGGCTTCGACGTCGAGCGTGTAAGGAACGACATGTTCAAGATGTATAAGACATTCGACGGGGAACGTTATGGTAAAGGATTGGGTCTATATCTGATCAAGTCACAAACAGAATTTCTAAACGGGACAGTAGTAGTTGAGAGCCGCCAGAAAGAAGGAACAGTAGTTGTTGTGCGACTACCCTTGAATCATTAGTCAACACTGCTAAGTTCAACATCTGCGTTTCGCATCAATCCGACGATAACCTTTCGGGTATGGGTGTTGTAGTCATCGTGTTTGTATTCAATAACACCTTGCCGGCAACATATCGTGAAGCCATTGCCATGCAGCTGCCAATGGTATGGTTGGCCAACGGTAAAATCCAGCCAGTCAAAGAGATGGTCGGTAATGAAATGCGCCGGGTCATTGTACGTAACCAACGAATGAAACAGTGCGCCACAAAGAGTCTGTACGGCTTTGAGTTGAGCTTGCGTGAGCGTTGGAAAAGGCATAACAATCGATTCTAAAGTCCTGCTTTAATCGTTGTTTTTGCCGGAGGCAATATAGCGAGTATGCCGATAAACTTTCCTTAACAAGGGATTTCAATAGGAATATTTTCAAAAAGCACGAAATGATCCGTACAACTGGGGTTACAAACCATTGCGCCGGTGTATAGATGATCGCCGTTGTTAGTTTATAAATCCCCATTTCTATGATTCGAATAATAGAACTAACAGTTAACGGAGTATTTGCGGTTGCAGGGTTGGCACTGCTTATCATTGCATTGCGCTATCCCCGCGTAGCATTCATTGAAATCCCAAGCGCTATATTCCGGACGTTCCTCAACGTGGTTCGGCAGATGTTCCTTATTGACAGGCTCAGTGATATGCTTGATGCCCTGGTGAAAACAAAGGCTTCGAGGCACAAGAAGGCGAGTGCCGCCAGAGCATGACCTTCCGATCGCATTAACAGCGTTGCATTTTCCGTAGATTCGCGGCGTCATGATTCGTTTGCCGCGTTCCGTAAACAGATTACTCCTTTTAAGCCTTCTGCTTTACACAGCCTGTAAACCCAACACAGGAGACACGGACGACGTCGTTACAAATGCGACCCACCACCCCGGTGCATCTTCTCATAATGCCTTGACTGATGATCAGCTCGAGAAAGTAAAGAGAATACACTTTGCATTCGATGAGGTTGCAAAAATCACCCTTACAGAAACCATTGATAAATTCAAGCGCTATAGTGAACCCGACCGGGAAATAGCGATATGGTTAACCATGGCGACGGCCTACGAGCGGTTTGCTATTAATAAGCATGTTGAAGAGTACGACAAGAAAAAGGAGGCATTTGAACTTCTCATCCTGAGGTCGAAAGCCTCTGAGAAGGAGGTACTTGAAAAGCATCATTTCGAATACTTGTCAAATGAAGAAGTGCAGGAAATTTTCGATTACTACTCAGAGCAGAGTTCTCACTTGAGGTAAATTCGACTTCGTGAAACTACAAAAGCAGAAATCTTCCCCTTGCCATGTAACCAATCTTAGAACAAGATTTTAAAAATTAAACATCACTTCCACTTATGCGATTCACCAGGTTAGTTCCCAATGTCTTTTACGAGAACATCGCGGAAGCGTCAAAGCTATTTGTCGATTGTCTTGAATTCAAAATCACCTACGACGACAGAAAATCAAGAAACCCATTCTTTGTAGTTGAACGAGACGGTCTGCGAATTAATCTGTTTGAAAATGCAAACCTTGCAAAAGAGCACAATCCCGAATTCCGCCTCGTAACCGAAGATATCGAATCTGTTTACCGTAAGGTTGCAGCATCTCATCCACACTTTTTGCATCCCAATCTAAGTCAGATTACACTCCGCCCATGGGGCGCCCGGGAGTTTGCATTGACCGACGTACAGTTAGGCATCGTTATTCAGGAGTGGCCGCGATAGTCCGATACCAGGTTACCAGGCTTTCAATCGTTCAAGAGCGGGTCAAGTTGTTTTCGCACTGCCGTTGTCCGGCTACTGGGTGGATTTAGAAATTCATTATCTTCATATCTCACTATTCTCCTGAAATATGAAGAATCATAATATTGCTACAACATTCTCTGCAGTACTGTATTTTGTTTGCATGATGAATTGTCATGCGCAAACAGGAAAAAAACTGCTGCTTGCACTGTCGAAGGCCGACCATACCCTGGCAATCGTCGATCCTGCGACGCTCAAGGTGCTGGGTCGTGTTCCTGTTGGAATAGATCCCCATGAGGTAGTCGCATCGTCGGATGGAAAGATTGCATATGTAGCAATATATGGTGGTGGCACGCTTCATGAAATCAATGTGATCGACCTCGTCAATAAGAAAGCGCTTCCGACAATTGACACGAGGCCGCTCTTCGGGCCGCACGATGTTACTTATGTGCATGATAAATTGTGGTTTACCGCAGAAGGCTCTAAGGCGGTCGGCCGATACAACCCTGCAACGAGCAACCTTGATTGGTCAATGGGCACCGGTCAGGACAGGACCCATATGCTGCACGTAACTGCAGACGCCCGGAAGATTTACACGACTAACATGTCATCGGGGACGGTTAGTATTCTTTCAGATACAGTTATTCAGCCTCCTCCAAATGCACCTGCAACAGCGAAGCCCCGGACAGATTGGTTTCAGAAAGTTATACCGGCGTCGGTTGGTTCTGAAGGCTTCGACGTATTGCCTGACGGCAGCAAGTTGTGGACAGCAGCAAGTTCAGATGGTAGTATCACCGTTGTGAACCTTAGAACGAAAACGCAGGAGAAGAAGATCGATGCAAAGGTAATGGGTGCAAATCGCCTGAAGTTCACGCCAGATGGCAAGTATGCGTTTGTATCCAGTCTATCGACAGGAGACCTTTTCATCATTGAAGTATCGACTCAAAAACAGATTAAGAAACTAAGCCTGGGACGCGGTGCCGCAGGGATACTGATGGATACGGATGGAACACGCGCATTTGTGGCTTGTTCTGCAGACAATTACATTGCCGTGGTTGATCTGAAAACTTTTGAGGTAACGTCTAAACTCGATGTCGGTGGAGTACCTGATGGTATGGCCTGGTCAATAGCGAAGTGATCAATTAATGATCCTATCCGGCTACTCGCTTCGTAGCGAGTCTACTGGATTACCACGGGCAGCCCTTACTGCCTGAAAGCTTATGGTGGCAGCTGCAATGATCACAGCAGTGATACCCGCTAATATAAAAATCCAGAAGTGCATCTCCACACGGTAGGCGAATCCTTCCAGCCACTTGTTCATGCTATACCATGCGGCAGGGGTTGCAATGAGCATGGCCATCAGGATAAGTACCATAAAGTCCCTCGACAACAATGAAACAATGCTACCCACATTGGCACCAAGCACTTTGCGGATGCCGATTTCCTTGATCCTCAACTGTGTAGTGTAAGTGGCTAGTCCTAATAGTCCAAGACACGCTATGAAAATCGCAAGTGTGGAGAAGATAGAAAAGAGTGATCGGAAATTGAAGTCGCGTTGATATTGCTTATCAAAGTCGTCATCCAGGAAGCTGTACAGGAACGGCCTGTAGGGCGCGAGTTGACTCCAGGTTTTACGAACTGCCTCAATGGTCGCTGGCAAGTCCGTTGATTTGATCTTCAAGGAGATATATCGGCAAGCATAGGGTTCAAAAGGCAACGTCAAGGGCTCGATATTTCGATGTAACGATATGTAGTTAAAGTCCCTTACCACTCCGATTACTTCTCCTTCCCTTCCCCACTGTTTATATTTTTTGCCAACGATATCTGCTGGATTGGTGTAGCCATATTGCCTGGCGGCCGCCTCATTGATAACTATACCACCGATTGTGTCTGATGGATGCTCACGTGAATAGGATCGCCCTGCAACAAGTTTAAGCCCATAATGACTAATGAAGTCAATGCCTACCTGAAAAATTGGCTGGGCCATTCCTGTTAACTGCCCGTTCGGAGCAATGATCTCCGTGTATGCATTCGGGAAATAGCTGCCCGGCACGCTTCTCGAAAATGCAACGGAGAGGATATCTGGATTAGACTCCAACTCAGTTTTCAAAACTTCGCGCGTTTTATTAACTCGGCTATCATAATTGTAATCGAGAATGAGCATGCGTTCTTTATCAAAGCCGAGATCTTTGTTCAAAAGATGATCCATTTGAAAAGTGACGACAATTGTCCCGGCAATCAGAGCAATCGAAAGACTGAACTGAAAAACCACCAACCCTTTTCGCAGGTTTACTCCTCCGCGAGGAGATTTGCTAAGACCTTTAAGAACTGAGGCCGGGCTGAATGCCGACAGAACGAATGATGGATATGATCCGGCAATTACGCCAATAGCAAATGTCGCCGCGATGAGTATTCCTATATTTTGAGGCGTGACGAAATGTGACACGTCCAGTAGTCTTCCCGTGATGTTGGTCATTGCGGGAAGCGCCAGTGCAACGATTCCAATCGCCGCAGTCATCGACAGTGCAACTATAATAAAAGACTCCCCGAGGAATTGTGAGACGAGATTCTTGCGGTCGGCCCCGATGGACTTACGAATGCCAACTTCCTTGCTGCGCTCCAGAGAGCGAGCCGTCGACAAATTCATGAAATTGATGATCGCGATAACCAGTACAAAAAGACCAATCACCGAAAAAATATATAGGTTGGGAACACTACCTGTCTCGCCGGGCTGTCGCTGACAAATTGTTCCGAGATACATTTCCTTCAGTGGCTCGACTACGACACGGTATTCACTTTTCGGATCATTGGTTTCGCGCTTGAGAAACTCCGGAATCTTGGCCTCAAATTTTGCGCGATCAAATTGTTCGTTCACCAGGAAGTAAGTATAGAAATCGACGTATCCCCAATTCGTGAACACATCGGGAATCGACTTCCTGAATGTGCTCATCGATAACAGTGCATTAAAGCGAAAATGCGAGTTGGGAGGAACGTCTTCCATTACCCCAGTAACGAGATAGTCTCCGGAATCAGACCGACCGGCCGACTCACTGCCTACAAGTGATTTACCAATAGGATCTTCATCACCGAAGTACTTTTTTGCTGTTGATTCCGTAAGTACAATACTAAATGGGGCAGCCAATGCAGTTTTCGGATTACCCTTGAGCAACTTCCAACTAAATACATCGAAGGCAGTTGAGTCCATAAAGAAGACTCCGTCTTCCTGGTGGGTGATGTCGCCATTGGTAAGGAGTATATCTGAACGACCGGAAAACTGAACTACTTTATCGATCTCCGGAAAATTCCGCTGCAAGGCCGGCCCTATCGGGGCGTTGCCCCACACCCAAAAGTTTTCGGTGGATTTAACATCGTTACCCCATCCATGAATCACGCGATAGATCCTGTCACCCTTGGTGTGATAGTTGTCGAACGAGCGCTCATAGTCGACATACATAAATATCAATAGGCAGCATGCAATTCCGAGAGCAAGACCAAATATGTTGATGGCGGAATAGGTTTTCTTCTTAAGAAGGTTCCTCCAGGCGATGGTGAGATAGTTTCGGAGCATGTGATGAAGTTCGTCAACAAACAGTACTTCAACAAGTGCGGAGGGTTACAAAAAAATTAAGAATTAAGAGTTAAGAATTAAGAATTAGCTATCGGTTGAACGCCGCCGTGCTCGCGACCAGAGGTCGTGGCCGATAATCCTGCCCGTAAGAGCGATAGCGAATTCTTAATTCTTAACTCTTAATTCTTAATTTCTGGTCCGTACTGCACACTTGCAGTCCACCAAAAAATATTTCCTTACTAATATGTAGAATGAACAACCTCCGCTCTCTATCTTCGTTATACAATCTAGTAATGAAGTTATGATCGAGACCAGAATTGGTGATTTTGAGGAAGTGGTTATGCTTATCCTGGGCATTTTACCCAAAGGTGAGACCTACGCATTCAGGATCGCCAAAGAATTCAGCCAGCAAACCGGACGTGAAGTTTCCATCGGCGCCATTCACTCGACCCTGGACAGACTAGACAAAAAGGGTTTTGTCACGTCTGAGCTTGTCAATTCCAACGGCAGCAGAGGCGACAGGCAGAAGCGCATCTTTACAGTCACAGCGTTAGGAAAACGAGTGTTAAAGGAGGCTTTGGATTTTAAAGTTGGACTCTGGAAGCAGCATCCATCCTTTGCCGCGAAGTTTAATTTCGGTTGATCATGAACGACAAGCTGCCGCAGCCTCCTCGTCTGGCCACCTGGTTTCTCCATCTCTTTCTCAAGAATGAATTGAGATCAGAGGTAACAGCAGATCTGCTGGAACAATACGATGAAAAGCTGGCAGGAACCTCTCGCTTCCGGGCAAATGTCAATTATTGGTATCAGGTAGTCCACTACTTCAGACCATTTTCAATAAAAGCATTTAGGGCACCAACCACTCAGTCAGCCATGATGTACAAGAGCTATACGAAAACGTCACTGCGCGGTATGATGAAGAACAAACTTCATACCTTCATTAATATCACCGGCCTTTCAGTAGGTATGGCTGTGGCGATGATCATCGGACTATGGCTTTGGGATGAGCTTAGTTTCGACAAACAATTCAGTCGGTATGACCGTATCGGTCAGATAAAGCAAACATTGATCAACAATGGCGAACTCCAGATGTGGAGTAATCTACCCTGGCCTTTAACAGGTGAAATCAGAAGCAATTACAGTAGCGATTTCGAGGAGATCGCCATGACTACGAATTACAATGTATGGCTCGTAGCGATGGGCGAAAACAAGCTATATGAGAATGGAATATTTGCGGAACCACAGTTCTTGAACATATTTGATTTGCCCTTCATTTCAGGTAACGAGCAATCGCTGAACGATATGTCGTCGGTACTTGTATCAAAGTCACTTGCGGAAAAGCTCTTTAAGTATGAAGATGCTGTTGGCAAAACATTTTCCATTGACGAAAGAATGGATGTAACGATCTCTGGGGTGTACGAAGATTTCGCGAAGAACTCCACGTTCGCGGGCATTCAGTTCATTGGGGCGTGGGAGATGATCTACAGGAAGAATGAATGGAAAAACATGACCGATCCATGGAGACCAAATATGTTTTTCGTTTACACTCTGATGCATCCGGGAACGTCTTACCAACATGCATCTGAAAAGATCCGCGATGTGAAACTTCGGAATGTTAACGAAACGCTTGCAAAGAAAAAACCAGCACTATTCATCCATCCAATGAGCCGCTGGCATCTGCACGATGAATTCAAGGAAGGTAAAGAAGCGGGCGGAAGAATCCAGTATGTGTGGATGTTTGGAACTATCGGCGTATTTGTTATGCTCATGGCATGCATCAATTTCATGAATCTCAGCACCGCACGATCCGAGAAGAGAGCAAAGGAAATTGGCGTGCGAAAGGCAATCGGCTCACTGCGCCGGCAGCTAATTGTTCAGTTCTTTTTTGAGTCAGTAATGACCTCATTGTTTTCGGCGCTTATAGCTCTTCTTATTGTACAACTTTCGCTTCCATGGTTCAATGAAATTGCAAGCAAGCAAATGTCGCTTCCCTGGATGAATATAAAGTTCTGGATCGGCTTCTTTGCCTTTAGTGTATTCGTTGGAATTCTTGCAGGGAGCTATCCGGCATTCTATATGTCAGCGATCAGAACCATAAGTGTAATTAAAGGCGTATTCAAGGCTGGCAGCGGCGCATTCATATCTAGAAAAGTAATGGTCACTGTACAATTTGCCATCAGCACTTTAATGATCGTTGGAACGGCCATAGTCTATATGCAAATCCAGCATGCAAAGGACAGGCCCATGGGTTACAACTCAAAAGGTCTGATATCTATGTGGCTGCCGTTCAACGGTACTCGTGAGCGCATGGACGCAGTGAGGAATGAACTTATAAATTCAGGCTCAGTTATAGGAATGGCAGAGGCAGGTTCCACAACCACCGTTGCGTATTCTTCAAGCAGCGGATTCGATTGGAAGGGAAAAGATCCTAATCTTTCGGTTGACTTTAACACCAATGCTGTGAGTCATGACTATGGTAAAACCATCAACTGGACGATTATGCATGGGCGTGATTTCTCGACTGATTTTCCATCCGATACCAGCGCTATCATTATCAATGAAGCTATGGCCCGGTTCATTGGACTTGAAAATCCTGTTGGTGAGATTATCCGCTGGCACGATCATCCACTAACCGTGATTGGAGTTGTGGCTAATATTGTAAATGGGAATCCCTATCAGGAAGTCAGGCCGAACGTATATCACCTGTTCGAGGGGTATGAAGGGGTACTCATTGCACGACTTAATCCCGAGATGAGCGCTACTCAAGCCATAGCAGGCATGGAGAAGGTCGTGAAAAAGTTTGATGCAGGTGCACCCTTCACCTTTCAATTTGTTGACGACGCCTATCAGGAAAAGTTTGGAAATGAAGAACGCATCGGAAGACTGTCAACCATCTTTGCATCACTAGCCATCTTCATCAGTTGCCTGGGTATCTTCGGATTATCGTCTTTCATGGCAGAACAAAAGAGCAAGGAAATTGGTGTACGAAAGATATTAGGCGCCTCGGTCTTTCAGCTATGGAAACTGATGTGCAAAGACTTCGTTTTGCTCGTAATGATTGCATGCGTGATCGCAATTCCAGTAGCGTACCTATTTTTATCACAATGGTTGGAATCCTTTGTCTACAGAACGACGCTATCGTGGTGGGTGTTCGCTGGCAGTGCCGGGGCAACATTATTGATTATGCTTGTTACCATTAGTTGGCATACGATTCAGGCAGCAAGGGTAAATCCGTCACAAAGTCTTAGATCTGAATAGTTCGTTCATTGGAAGCAATCAAAACATCTGTAAAATTCTGTTTCGAACTTCGTTGAACATCGATATATTGGAGATCTGTCTCTCTTATCCTATCTGCATGTATCGGCGCTCCTCTCTTTTTATCGCACTCTTTTCGATTTTATTTGCTTCAACGTTTGGCCAGCAACCCGCTTTGGAAGGGGCGTTCCAGTCACTGATCGAAGAACAGGAAATCATAGGCCTTGCTGTGGTGGCCGTTAAGGATGGAAGGATTGTATACAAGCACAACTTCGGAATGCAGAACCGCGAGCAGAACATTCCTCTTAATGAACGATCGATCTTTCGAATTGCATCCATCTCGAAGTCATTTTCGGCAGTGACCATAATGCAGTTAATGGAGGACGGGAAGGTTTCATTAGACGACGATTTTAGCAAGTTGGTAGGATTCACGGTTCGAAACCCCAACTATCCGGACAAAATAATTACGCTGCGAATGATAATGTCGCATACGTCGAGTGTTAATGACAGTCAGGGTTACACCAATCTTGATTTCATCAATCCCGCAAAGAATCCAAATTATGCAAAATGTTATAGCTCGTTCGCCCCAGGCGAAAAGTACGACTATTGTAATCTGAATTATAATATGGTCGGCGCCGTGATTGAAAGGCTAACCGGTGAACGTTTCGACATGCGCATAAAAAACCATATTCTGAAACCGCTGGGATTATACGGTGGCTATTGTGTTGACTCCCTTGACGCCAGTCGCTTTACTGTTTTGTATGCCTGTGATTCGGCTACTGGCAAATATATACCCTCAACGGACGCTTATGCGCCAAGACGTGAACAACTGGCAACATACCAATTGGGATACAGCACTCCTGTGCTTTCGCCTACTGGCGGAATGAAAATCAGTGCCGAGGATCTTTGCAAATACATGATGATGCACATGAACAACGGTACCTCCAACGGGATAAAGATTATGTCATCAAAGCATGCTCAATTAATGAGGACAAAGATTACAGACGACGAAAGCTATGGACTGGCAATGCGTGAAAGCAGCGACCTAATACCAGGAGAAGTTCTCAAAGGTCATACCGGTACGGCCTATGGTCTCTATTCGGCCATGTTCTTTGAACCCAAAAAGAAGTTCGGGTTTGTGGTGATCGTTAGCGGGTGCAGGCCACAAGAGGAGATAGACATCAAGTTAGTGCTGCGAAAGTCTATGAAAATACTTTATGATCACATCATCAAGTAGTCAGAGGTTCATGCAAAAGGAGTTTTAGGCGTTAACACAATCATTGGAAACACACTCGGCGGTTACCAGAACGACAGATGTCAGCTAACTTTCAGTTCTGGTTCAAACGACGCGCTAATCAAGCCGTTCTTGTGATAGTTTTGCTCAACAAGTTTCATGCTGTTGTATTCAACGGCCGCAGGAAACAGTGCTTTGCCGCCACCGACCAGCGTTGGGCAAATTCGGATCTTGTACAAATCAATCAGGTTCGCTTTGATGAGCGCCTGCGTGAGCGAAATGCTTCCCCAGATAATGATATCTTTTCCAGACCCTTGCTTCAACTCTTTAATCTTACTGATTGCATCTCCGCTTACGATTTTAGCTTCCGGCCATCGTCCCCACGGCGCACTCTTCAAGGTGCTGGAGAACACAAGCTTAGGTATAGAATTCAATTTGTCAGCGATCATCTCCTTATCAGTTGTCGCCGTTGGCCAGAAGTCGACAAACAGCTCATACGTCTTTCGGCCGAGCAGTATGGTGTCGATTGTTTCAAGAAACTTAAGCTGTTGTTCGTCTGCATAACGATTTTCATCTGACGAAGGAAAGAAATCCAGTTGCCCTTTGGCATCCTCGGCATATCCATCCAGAGAAATCCATTCCTCGGCTATCAGTTTGCGCATGATTTTCAAATTTGATTACATGATTTTCATTTTGATTACTAGTCCCGGGTAGACCCTTGTATAAACCTATTGTCGAAGCGATTTTCTGAGCAAGCTGGTTACAAAACCAACCTGCCCAGATTCGCCTATATCACAAAAGAGATCCCGAATGAAAGCCCTTGTTTATTGTTCAGATAGCTGTTTCAACTTATCCAATGCCTTTGGCCAGCCATCCCGAAACATTTCTTCCCACTCCGGTGTGATCTTCATTTTCACTTTGAGATTTGTTTTACCATTCTTCTCATCAAAGTAGTAACTCTCGGTCGTACCCACCCAACGGTTGGCCTCGGGGCTCGTGCGATCCTCACTTCCACCTTTCTGGAGTAAAGCCACGTGCTTAGCGGTAATATGGTCATAAGGTGCGAGGTCTGTGATCGTGGCCAAAGTTCCACTTGCATCGGCACCGACAAATTTTATATCGCTGCCTTTATTCCACTTGCCTTCATAAGACGATCCAGGCCAGGCAACCTCCGTCCATTGTTTGTAGGTATCGAGGTTTAGCATGGTGTCCCATACCTTCTTAACCGGTGCTGCAATCTGAGCTGAGAATTCAATTTCCTTCATGTCAGTATTCATAACATTGTATTTAAAGGTTATCAATATCTAAATCCGCACAAAAACTTCTCCGAAACAGCGCCAACCTCTTATTTTAGAGATTGATTGATTTACTCGCATTTCTATCGCGCCATGAACAAAGGTCACTATACCAGGCGACATCCATGGGGGCCAATGGCGACACATTTCAAGGTGAAATGCGTCAAACCAATCCATATGGTTGTTGCATTTTTACGCAGCTGGGATCGGCGTACAACAGCAAACCAATGGATAATGTACTGATGGTTTGCTGAAATACGGATCGAACCTTTTTCATAACTCACCGTAATCAGATGTAACACACTACCCGTCTATATGATTTCCAGCTTCGCTCTTGCACTCCGACAACTTTGCGATTTACCGGCAGAAGAAGAAGCAAAAGTCAATGCAATTGCGTTTAGTGAAACAATCAAAAGAGGTGAATACTTCATTCGCGAGGGTGCAATTCCCACGCGCTTCGGGTTCGTTGTGAGAGGACTATTTCGCTACTATTATCTTGATACCAAGGGAACGGAATTCACTAAAGGTTTTTTCCCGGAGAACAACTTTCTCACATCATATACGGCAATGAAGGCACATCGCCCTTCCTACTTTGCTATAGAAGCTATGGAGGATTCTGACGTCGTAGCTATTGACTATCACCACTGGCATTCTCTTTATGCCGGGCACCCATGCTGGCAGCGCTTTTTGCTTGCTTTGCTCGAAAAGGGATACGCGAAAAAAGAATCAAGGGAGCGAGAGTTACTGGTGTTCAACGCTGAAGAGCGATACCTCTTGTTTCGTGAACAATTTCCGAATCTTGAGGCCAGGATCAAACAACACATGGTTGCATCTTATTTGGGCATCACTCCAGTAGCGTTGAGCAGAATCAGGAAGACGCTCTCAATGACACACACTTAATCAGGAGACATTGCCATTCTACTTCCAATTATGTCTGTATGCAGCATCGAACAGCATCACAAAAAAGCATTGCACCTTAACATAGGTTAATGCAATCGTGCCTGACGTTGTTTTGATTTGCAGCATAAACAAAGCGGCATGCAATTGCGAAATCAAACTGTGTTAATCACAGGAGGTAGTTCAGGTATTGGCCTGGAGCTCGCGCGACAACTCTTATCGAGTGGGAACAAAGTTATCATTTGTGGACGATCCGAAGCCAGGCTAGCTGAGGCTAAGAAGACGCTGCCGACTCTAGACTACTTTCGCTGTGATCTCGCACAACTTGAAGACTGCAGACTTCTTTCATCATGGGTAATTAGCAATCATCCTTCCTGCAACGTATTAATAAACAATGCGGCGATTGTTCATCGCGGGGACTTCCACGAAGACGACGCCGCAGTTGAAAAAGCAATTCTTGAGATCGATATAAACCTCGTGGCCCCAATTGCTTTGACGAAAATGCTTCTACCTCACTTGGAGCTGCAAAAGCGCGCCCGAGTAATCAACATAACAACGGGACTAGTATACGCACCAAGGGCAATTTACCCGATCTACAACGCAACAAAAGCTGCACTGCACTCCTTCAGCCAGGTACTGAGGTATCAATTAAAAAACACTCCGATTAATGTGATCGAGGTCATGATGCCGGTTGTTGACACGCCATGGCATGAGGGGCATGTACCGAAGATTGCCATATCTCCAGAACGGGCGGTTAAGGAAATGATCCGCCGTGTCGAAGCAGGTCAATATCAGATCCGTGTCGGCAAAGTGCGTCTGCTTTACGTCGTTTCCAGAATCCTGCCAGGGCTCGCCTTCAGAATGATCAATAGAGTATCATAGGCGACTCACAATCTAACTCGGAACAGAGCATTGTCAGTTGCAATCGCTACATTCAGCTATGCAAAAGACTGTTCTTATTACCGGTAGCACCAGTGGCATCGGTCTCTCAATCGCTGAACAATTTGCCGCAAAAGGCTATTGCGTTGCGTTTAACGGACTTGAAAGCGATGGAGCTGACACTGCAAGCCGAATCGCGCTGAAGTACAAAACAAAGCATATGTTCTCTCCGGTGAACATGCTGGACGGCGATGGACTTCGCGCCTGGGTGAAGGACATACAGAAGCAGTGGGGACAAATCGACGTGCTCATTAACAATGCCGGTATCCAACACGTCGCTACCATCGAAGACTTTCCCTGGAATAAGTGGGACGAGCTTATACGAATAAATCTGACGGCCCCCTTTCAGTTGATTCAATCAGTGTGGCCGTACATGAAACAAAAACAATTCGGACGAATCATCAATATCGCGTCAGCCCATGGACTTGTTGCATCCCCCATGAAAATCGCGTAT
The DNA here is from genome assembly GCF_037203685.1 of Chryseolinea sp. T2. NCBI lineage: Bacteria > Pseudomonadati > Bacteroidota > Cytophagia > Cytophagales > Fulvivirgaceae > Chryseolinea > Chryseolinea sp. T2. The sequence goes on along the minus strand of NZ_JBBCAU010000001.1, from coordinate 885,621 downwards.
GTATCGGCGAAGCATGGCCTTGTCGGTCTGACAAAAACCGTTGCGCTTGAAGGTGCTCCCTATGGCATCACATGTAATGCTGTTTGTCCAGGCTATGTGAATACTCCGCTTGTTGAAAAGCAAATAAATTCTATTTCAAAACAGACCGGGCAACCAGCTGATCAGGTTGCCCGGGAACAATTTCTCAGCAAACATGCGGTCAAAGAATTTATTTCCGCTCAAAGTATTGGGGCAATGTGTTTGTTTCTCGCTGCAGAAGAAGCTGGCTCTATTACGGGCGCAACTCTTCCTATAGATGCAGGATGGACTGCTCAATAGTACCAGCGGATTCGTCTGGCGTCATCGTATTTTTACACACAATCAGGTATTCTTAGATGCAATCAGCCCTGTATCCGCACAGCATCGGTTCGTCAGGCGCTGGCACGTCGCCTGCCAGACATGTAAAAGGTTAACACGTTTATGATCACCAGCGTCCATAGTACGGGGCTCGTAAAGAATGAAACATACCCCCCTCCATTTGGTATTTCAAAGAATGGAACCGTTATTAAAACATCCAGCAACAGGGCAGTCGCTGACGCCAGAAGTCCGACACGCGAACCATGGTCGGTGGACACATCTTTGTAATAGATCCAGGCACCTGCCGATGAAAACACTGCCATCAAACAAATAACAATCACCGACTGAGCCAGAGAAGACTCACCAACCATTGGAAGGTACGCCAACACCGTGAACGTGGAGATCACCAATAGCCAAACCGTGGCACCAGCAATTACTGCTCTGACAACGTTCATAAGTTATAACGTCGGGATTTTAGATGGAGTCCATACACCTTTCTTGACGGCGTCTGCAGCATACTGTGAAAAGGTCCTTGCTTTTCTGCCCAGGACTTTCTCGATGTCGTTGGTGACATTCGCATTGCGGCCATCGAGCACTTCTGTAAACAAATATCGGATCAGCCACAGCTGATCTTCAGGCACATTGTAGCTTCTCAGCATCTGTTCGTAGTCGTCCATCGGGATCGGTTCGAACACAATGGTGCGGCCACTGGCTTCTGCTATTTGTTTTATTGCCGCTCCGAAAGTGAGCAGCTCAGGTCCCGTAAGATCATAGGTCTTTCCGTTGTGCTTGTCATCGAGCAGACATTGTACTACCACATCCGAGATATCGTCGGCGTCGGTGAAAGGCTCAGGAGACTCCACTCCCGGAACAACAAAGTGACCTGCGAGTATTGGATCAAGGAAAATTCCCTCGTCAAAATTCTGATTAAACCAGCTGGCTCTTACAATTGACCAGGATGCTGCTGCCTCCTTAACAATCTCTTCGCATTTTATTGCTTCGGCCTCGCCCCGGCCCGAAAGTAAAACCATCTTTCTAACGCCAAGCCTGGACGCCAGGGAGGTGAATGCCCGTATTACTGAAGCGGAAGTGGGGATTGCCAGGTCGGGTTGAAAACTTATGTACACCGTATCGATACCAGTCAATACTTCCTCCCAGGAGCCAGGCGCATCCCAGTCAAAGGGTGGCGTTTCGCGGCGTGAACCGATTCTAATATTGATGATGCCGGCTTGCTGAAGCTTCCCGGCAACGCGACGGCCTGTTTTCCCAGTGCCGCCTGTGATAAGGATCTTTTGTTCTTTCATATTATGTTCATTGGTGAATTGCTATGCTCAAAATTGCATCTCTGTTCACCCGAACATTTGTTTAGAAAGAACTATGATTTGTTTGAAAGGAACTGTTGTCTCAGTTCGTTAGGGCGGAGTCCGTACTTTTTTTGAAAGGCGTTGGAAAATGAACTAAGGCTCTCATAACCCACATACCAGGCCGTTTCCTGAACGCTCATTTCGTGACCGCACAATAGTTCGTAGGCCTTTCGAAGTCGTTCTTCCTGCAGAAACTTAAACACTGGAAGACCAAACAACTCCTTAAAATTCCGTTTCAGTTTGTTACTGTTTAAACCAATCAATTTTGACAATTCCGTCAATGAGGGCGGTTGTGCTATGTTGTTCACCATAATATCCTTAGCCTGAAAAAGCTTATCGGAATTTTCGACTTCGTTATTCCTCTCAGCGGATAGCAATGCAAAGAAATGGGCCAGCAATTCATTCACCTGGCTCTTCAGAAAAAGCAAGCGCGTATTACCTGAATATGGCGTATTGAAAACCTTCTGTACTGCATGCTGCATATCGACATTCATATAGAAGGAAGGACCCTTTACAAAGTTTTGTTCGGGCCGCAACAGCTGGGGAAGCTTCTCCTGAAAGATCTGCTGCTCGGACTGAGGCAATGTATGCAATCGCTCAATTCGCGTAAAGATGCTGATTGACTGCAATGGCCTGTCGGGCGCGATCTTGTGGGAAAATTCTACCCGTTGATTTCCGTAAAACGAAATCGCCATCCCTGTTGTATTCGTGACGTACTTCGTCTGATCGTTATGCCTGATCTCAAGTTCAACACTACCGGAGCCATAGAATGCAAAGCCCACAACGTCAGTGTCAATGGAGCACTTTTGAATCAACGTCGTTGATGCCTTTGATTGCTCGATGAGTACGATGAAGTTGTGAAGTTCAATGATATCTGTTGTCATGTTTTTTGATATACTGTCCGGTCTACGCTCAAAGGTTAACGTGTTTCCGGGAACAAGGTTGGCAGGCCTCCAAGCAATAAAAAAAGCTTATGACCCCTGGCCATAAGCTTTCTTCCAATGTTGTAAAGATTAGTAAGCTGCCTGCTCGGGAAGCGGGATCATTTGCTCCTCACTCATACCCAGCAATGGATAGAAAATGAAGGGAAGGAAAATCATACCGACAGTAAATCCGTCACTCTTTCCAAAGCGCTTAGCCAGGAGGTTAATCACCCAGATGCCGAGTACGACGTTGACGATGGGGATGAACATCAATAAGAACCATATCACTGGCTTGCCTACGATGTCCAAAAGTGTTATCGTATTATAGAAGGGGATCAAAGCTGCCCAGCCGTCTTTGCCGGCCTTCTTGAAGATCTTCCACATTGATTCCATCATGATGATGAGGAACAAAAAGATCACATCAATAATTACTCCGCTGACCATACCGGAAAGTATTATCCGTAAAGGCGAGATACCGCTATCCAGAGCTAAGCGCCAGGCAGCTTCATACTTCTCCTTCATGAGAAAGTTGTAGCCGACAAACTGAAAGATTACCGACATCACTGCTGAAATACCCAGTACTACCAAACCGATCAATATGGCATCCTTGAAAGAAATGTAATCGTTGTTTTTCTCGTTGTATTCATAGTGGCTCCTGGCGATGATGCCAAGTTTAACGATATAAATGAGCACCGCGGTTGCAATGGCAACAAAGGCAATACCCTGATTGGCTCCGGACGATATGCCAAATAGCAACGAGGCGGAAGCAATGGTTAAAACGCCGAGCAGTACTCCGTACTTGATCGACACATTTAATGCAGTTTTATTCATGAAACTTGTTTATATGGGCGTTTGTGATCGAGGGCTTTCGACGATGGCGCTAACAACAGAGAATCGTTTTTTACCTTCGAATAGACGTTTGTTGCATACGAAGATTTATTGCAACGGCATTGCTATCCCTACACTAAGATAGTCCCATGGCATGGCGTATTTCGGGTCATTTCGACCAGGCACTAACCGTGTCGACCATCGTTCCGGATTAGAGCCAAATTACGGGGCGTGAACAGGGAAAAATTGAGCTTTTTCCCCAGGCCATTTTCCCTAAAACGGAATGCGTTTGCAAGCCTCAGAATAGGTGTCATACCAAAACACCACTTTCATCATTGCTCACTTTTTCCTATGTTGTATTTATCCCGAACCCGGTTATGCAGAAGCACGTCGACATAAAGTCATTGCTATTCCAGGTCGCTGAAGGTGACGAAGCCGCTTTCAGAGTGCTATTCAATTCATATTGTCACAGGGTAAATTCATTTGCCACGGGCCTCACACGCTCGGAAACTATCGGGCAGGAAACGGTTCAGGAAATCTTTATGAAGATCTGGCTCAAACGTGAAGCGCTTACTTCGGTTATTAATTTCGATGCCTTCCTGTTCACAATGGTTCGCAATCATGTCTATAATATTATGCGTCGCCAGGCACTCGAAGCACAGGCAAAGTCAACATTTCAAGGTGAAGTTGTTGCAACATTTGATTCTGAGGATGACGATGTTCTTAGCGAACGCAAGCACATGCTCGACAAAGTTGTAGACAGTCTTCCCCAGCAGCAACGGCGTGTATTCCAGTTGTGCCAATTACAGGGACTCAAATATCAGGAAGCAGCCGCGCTTCTCAACATCTCAAGGCTTACTGTAAAAACCCACATGCAGCAGGCGTTGAAAACCATTCGAATGCAGGTTAGCCGACTTATACTAGCAGCGGCAGTAATCATCGTTTCGGAATTTTTCTAAAAATTTAATTCGGGACTACTCCATCCGGCTGGCTCACGTGTCATACGTGAAACTATGCCAATCAATCATACCCGCCTCCGCCAGCTGCTCTTGTCGTATGCTCATGGTACACTCGCGCCCGATGAAGAGTCAGAGTTACGAAAGCTCATTATTGATCCGGACAGCAGGGAAACCATAGAAGAAGTCATGGCTGAGTTGTGGGAGTATGAGCCCACATTACTGTCTCTCAAGGATCCATTGGCTGAGAGCATATTGGACAGCATCATAGCTGCCCGTCCTGCCAGGCGGAGAGCGAGTTGGTATCGCTATGCGGCCGCGCTGGCTTTGGTTCTACTCGGAGGGTCAGCATTTTTTTACTACACAGAGTTCACCCTCAGGGGCGACAATAGAATCACCAATAACGAGAAGCAGCAAGCTTCAACTCCTAAGGCAATCGTCCTGCCCGATGGCAGCACCGTACTCTTAAAAGAAGGAAGCAGACTTGACTATCCCCGATCATTCGATGGACAATCCAAACGCTCCGTAACGCTTGCAGGTGAAGGATACTTTGACATTGTTCACGATGAGACTAAGCCCTTTATCGTGCATACGGGAACACTTGAAACTCGTGTGCTGGGTACGGCCTTCCTTATCAAGGCATATGATAATGACAACGACATAACCGTGACGGTAAGCAGGGGAAAAGTGCAGGTAACTGAACAACAGCGTGTATTGGCCACATTGACAAAAGATCAACAGGTCACGTTCGACAAACAACGGCAGGTTGCTGCACAACAATTGATAAAAAGTGATTCGGCAATGGCCTGGACGCGTCACGACATACAGTTCGATGACATTACGTTCGGCGAAGCGGCTGCCAGACTATCAGAGCGCTTTGGGGTAAAAATGCGATTTGCAAATGATCACGCTTCCCAATGCAGGTTTACGGCAACGTTTATCGAAGGCGAAAGTTTTATCAGGATTCTGGAAGTCATATGCGTATTCAACCATGCGAGCTATCGTCAGATCGCGCCTGGGGAATATGTCATTGACGGTAATGGTTGCTGACAACAGGAAGAACAATTAACCAAAACAAATTACTTAACCTAAACTACAGACTGATGATACACTTCTACCAAAGAGAATGAGTTGTTCTGGTCTCGATAATGCGCCTCCTGAGATCCCAATTCAAAATTCCTAACCCAAAATCATTAACCACCGACATGAAGTCTATACTTTTTCATGCGCCGCATTCATCGCTCATGATCATCATGCGGCTCACATGGCTAAACCCAGAACTGCGACGATCGCGGTTCGCATGCATTGTATTTCTCGCTCTGACTCTCATTGATATTCCTGCATCAAAAAGTTTTGCAGCCGGCACCAAATCGCTGCGGCTCGATAGTATCCAGGTTACTCTGGAGTTGCGAGATGAATCACTAGAGTTTGCTCTTAAGCAAATTGAAAAACGGACGCCTTATCGTTTCGTATATCGCAACCAGGAAATAAAGAAAGTAAACGGATTGACACTTGAAAGCGCCACCCGTTCGCTTGCTCAAACGCTGTCACTCTTGTTGGCCCACACTCCGCTCACCTATAGGGAAATGAATGAGATGATCCTTATTGAGCGTACTGGTTCCGGTCCGCAATCATCCGTTGGCCCACCATTAACGGAGTCGCTACCTGCATTTTCCATTACCGGAGTTGTCAGGTCTGCGAATGAGCCCTTGCCAGGCGTTAGCGTTGTGGTCAAAGGCACGCAGATTGGGACCATGACAGATGCCCAGGGCAAGTATTCAATCGACACGGAAAACGGCATAGCAACACTCATCTTCTCATTCATTGGGTTCAAGACGATAGAAATAGAAGTAAATCAACGCAATGTAGTTGATGTTACCATGGAACCTGATGTCACACAACTTGATGAGGTGGTTGTTACTTCATTTGGCATCGAACAGGCTAAACAGTCAATCGGCTTTTCGGCACAGGAAGTAAATGGTGCTTCGTTGATACAGATGAGGCAACCCAGTGTAGTGAACGCACTGCAGGGGCAGGTTGCGGGCGTACAGATAACCAGCTCAGGTGGAGCTCCTGGTATGAGTTCAAGGATACTGGTGCGAGGCATTACTTCTCTTGATCCCAATGCCAATAACCAACCATTGTTTGTGGTTGACGGAATTCCCATCGACAACAGCACTTACGAAACAGCCAGTGGTGCTACGGAAAATACGCCACGTGGGCTCAGCAATCGCGCGATGGACATCAATCCGAACGATATTGAATCGCTTACCGTGTTGAAAGGAGCTGCCGCCACGGCGTTGTATGGCGTACGTGCTGCCAACGGGGCCATAGTGATCACAACGAAGAAAGGCACGGCAGGTCAACTGCAGGTAAATGCCACGAGCACATTTGGCATGGACCACATCAACAAGTATCCGCACTTTCAGGACGAATACGGGCAGGGCTCGAATGGCCTGTACAATCCAGACGACATTTTTCCCGCCTGGGGCGCGAAGATTGCAGTAGCTAATCTCATAGACCCGGAGTATCGCTATTACGACAATGTGAAGAATGCCATGCAGACCGGCAAGACGTTCGACAATCATATCAGCGTAAGTGGTGGAAATAAGATTGCGACATTCTATACCTCCGTCGGCAACACTGATCAACAAGGCGTGATCCCCTTCAGCACGTGGAAACGAACAGTAGCGAAAGTTTCAGGTTCGTTGAATTTCAATGACAAGTTTACAGCAACAGTCTCGATGAATTACAGCAACTCGGGTGGCAACCGTGTCCCTCACGATCGTTTCATGGAGAACCTCATGTATTATCCTGTAACACGCGACGTTCGCGACTACGAAGATGAAAATGGTTATCAGAATTATGTCGGTTTATCAGACAATCCGCTATATACTGCAAAGTATAGCACCTACAAAGACAGAGTAGACCGTATTCTAGGAAACATTCTGCTGTCCTATAAGCCCGTCGGATGGTTCAGCCTGAACTATCGGCTGGGCACCGACTTCTATTCTGATTACCGGCGGGAGATAGCACCTGGCCCAAGATCTTCAACAGATGAATTTCCGATCAGTGCTACTGGCTACATGGAGGACACGCAGATCAACAGCCGCATTCTTAATTCTAATGTGTTTGCGGAATTCAAAAAGGGGCTTGGTGAAGACTTCACAGCAACACTGCGTTTAGGGCAGGAGTTGTTTCAGGAAGACCGACGCTCTTCAGTCGTGACAGGACAAGAGTTTGAAATTCCGCAGTTCTTTGCATTCAGCAACACCAAGCAATTGCTCTATTACAATGAGATGCGGCAGCGAAGGTTGATAGGCGCTTATGGTGATCTGATGCTGAACTACAGAGACATGTTGTACCTGAATGTTACAGGAAGAAATGACTGGACGTCAACACTGCCTAAGGGGAACAATTCATTCTTCTACCCTTCTTATAACTTAAGCTTCATATTCAGTGAAGTCGTGGACCTCCCTTCGCAGATATCATTTGGCAAGGTTAGAGCATCTTATGGCGAAGTTGGGAAGGACACAGATCCCTATCTGACTTCCACGGTTTATACAAACAGCCTTGGGTTTCCGATCAACGGAATTCTTGGCTTCTCACGCGACGATGTGAGGGGCAGCAACGATTTGCGACCTGAACGGACGACCACTATCGATCTTGGAGCAGAACTAAGGTTCTTTGAGAACAGACTTGGTGTTGAATTCACCTGGTATAAATCAAACAGCCGCGATCAAATCTTCCGTGTACCAGTATCAGAGGCAGCCGGATATCCTACGATAGTTACGAATGTTGGAGAAATCGAAAACAAAGGAATCGAATTGATTTTAAACGCGAATCCGATTCGTACCGGCGATTTCCGTTGGGACCTGATGGTAAACTTCACCCGTAACCGTAACCGCGTCGTGGACATCGCAGAGGGATTGGATGAATTTCCAATTTCAACTCAGTTCGGCTATAGCGGAAGTACAGTGACCATGAAACTCAAAGAAGGAGATGCTTACGGAAACATTTATGGCACCAGCTATCAGCGATACTACCAGGGTGGAGCACCGGAAAATCTCCGTTATCTTGATCATGATCTGCCTTTGGTGATCGGCGCTAACGGGTTCCCTGTACGCAACACGCAACAGCTTGCCCTCGGAAACGCTCAGCCGAAATGGCTGGGCGGCATTCGCAATACGCTTACCTACAAAGGACTGAGCCTCTCGTTCCTCATTGACGCGCGCTATGGTGTTGATCAATATGATCAGTTTCACAACTTCCTGTCGGCATTCGGAAAACTCGACTATTCCGAAAACAGAAATGATGTAGTTGTCTTCGACGGCGTACTTGCAGATGGTACTCCAAACACTAAAGAAGTGTTTCTTGGCCAGGCGGTCGGTCCCGATGGAGTCGACTATGGCCAGGGATTCTATCGTGTCTACTTCAGAACTACATCGGAGAACTTTGTCAAGAATGCATCGTTCGTAAAACTCCGAAACGTAGGACTGTCCTATTCGCTTCCGAAGACATGGCTTGGCAAGACACCATTGAAGGCAGTCAATATTTCTGCAACAGTGAACAACATCATCTTGTGGACACCCTGGATCAACTTCGATCCGGAATCCTTTAGTGGTGGAGCAGGCGGCAATGCCACAGGTTTTACCGGGCTTACATATCCCAGCACTATGAGCACTTTGTTTACACTCAACCTGACGCTGTAGACTATGAAGAATCTCAGAATCAAACTATCAATCATTGCAGCGGTTCTTTTACTCGCATCCTGCAATGATTACCTCGACATCAATGAGAATCCGAATAAACCTTCGGAGGTCCCGATGTCTCTGTTGATGGCAAACGCTTCGTATCGAACGGGAGACAACATCCAAAGTATCGGCGACATCACGTCATACTATGTGCAGTACCTGGCATCGCCCAACGCATTCGGATCAAAGGATGTTCAGGATGCCACGGCCTTTGATGAGACCTGGCAAAATCTTTACAGGATGATGAGCGACATCAGCGACATTCTCAAACTTGCAGACGAGCAGAATTCACCTCACTACAAAGGTACAGCTCAGGTTCTCATGGCAATCAACCTTGGAATGACCATTGATATCTGGGGCGACCTGCCCTATTCGGAAGCGTTCACAGGAGAATATCTGAAACCGATATATGACGATGACCAATCACTATACGTTGTGCTCACATCGCTACTTGATGAAGCCATTGCAAACCTCAGCAACGGAACCTCCGACCTCTCTCCTGGTTCTGACGACTTCATATACGGTGGCGACCTTGCGAAGTGGACGAAACTTGCCTACTCGCTGAAAGCACGCTATCTGCTACACGCGGCAAATTCCGGTGACGCAACTCCTGATGACATTCTTGCTGCCATCGACAAAGGAATACTATTGAACGTCGACAACGGCGCTATCGTCTATTCCGATCAGGGATACGATGTTTATAATCCGTGGGCGAAAGTAGCGATCGATCAGGAGAGCGCTATCCTCGACGGGTGGATATCAGAGCAACTTGCCGATGCTATGAACGGAACATCTTATCCTGTTGTTGATCCTCGTTTACCATTCATGTTCAGCGCCACCGATGAGGGAGAATATATCGGAGTTCCCAATGGACAAGGAAGAGGCACAGGAGTAGATATAAGCGGCGACCGGTCTGTTATTTCAAGAGATACTTACTATGCAGCGAATACCGCACCCATCCTGATCATCACTGCTGCTGAGACGCGTTTCATTGAAGCTGAAGCGGGACTTGCGGCAGGAAACAAGCAACGAGCGTACGATGCCTACATCGCCGGCATTCAGGCGCACATGCGCATGGTGGGCGTTGATGACGCCGACATCTCAACGTACGTAAACAACGCAACTGTAAGCGTCGGCGCTGATAACATCACACTGGATCTCATTATGAAGGAGAAGTACGTTGCCCTTTTTCTAAGCCCTGAAACCTGGAACGATGCACGTCGCTTCGACTATAAGTACAAGAACATGACTCTTCCGGCAAACCTGAACCCCGAGCTGAACGGGAATTATATCAGACGTCTGATCTATCCCGATTCCGAGACCTCACGCAACGGAGCAAACGTTCCTTCCGTGACTCTCCTCGACAGAATATGGTGGGACGAGCAATAGAAGCAGTCCTTAGTAGTTAGTCCTTAGTATTTAGACTCTAAATGGATTTGTTCATGAAAATAAGAATAGCATTTCTGTTGTTGACATTGGCGCTTGCGTCTGTGGCTTGCGAGGAAAATGAAGTATTGCCCGGATATCAAAAGAAAGGAACGACAACGACGACGGTGGCGACGATCTCATCGTCTAATGCCAAACCTGCGAAAGCAACTGATATCACTTTAACGCTGAAGTATGTCAATCCTTTGGCGGACCCTGTAAAGACCGTTGAACTCCGCGCCAAAGTTGGAAGTGGAACCTATGCAACGGTTCAAACATTCGACACGCAGTCCGATACAAAGGACACTGAAGTCACCCGCGAGGTTGTATATACAACTCCGGGCGTATCAGGCACCGTTACGTTCGATATGGTGATTACATCACAAATGCCCTATCCCCAAATCCAACGAACTTCAGTGAGCGTTCAATAATGTGGTGAAACTTCGCTCACCGCGTTGGTAGGCAGTCGCGGGATAACAACCGCGGCTGCTTCTTGTTAGAAAGTTTTGACTAGTTGATTATAGTTGCCCTTGCTGTTTCGGAAGAAGAAACCTCGCATTAATACGTCTTGACTGTTCATCTTCGAAATAAGCGTGTCCGGATTTGAAACCCTTAAACCGATATACAAAACGTCATTGAACAATTTGATCTATTGTTACGACAACCTTGATTATTGATTTGAATTGAATTCACGTGAATGGCGTGAGATTCGTCCGTTGCAAAGTTTAATTGGTACTAAGATTGTTGCGGAAATGTTAATCTCTCGCCTGTAGTATAAAATAGTGCGATTAGTTTTTTAACTTCATATACCTAAGCCTTCTATCGCCAAGAATTCAACTCCTCTCTGTGAGGCTGGTGTAGTTGCGTGTTAAAAGATCTAGCGAGTGTCGATCTCCATTTTGTTTGTGCCTTAACAGACTCGTCCCCCTTCGTTTGACTTTCCGGAAGGATTGTATTTGAATAATTCCTTATTAACTAAACAACAACGTTATGAAAAGACCATTACGTAATGCATTGTGTTTTCTCACAATGTCTGCCGGCATTTATTGCCAACCCGGTTTGGCTTCCGCCCGATCGGTCGACCTAAATTTGTTAGATGATTCGCCGGCTATGACTTCAATGGTCGCGGGCAGTGAGCATCTTTCTTCCTCATCTTTCCAGGCAGACTTTGCCGTATCGGGTAAAGTTGCAGATAACACTGGGCAGGGTTTGCCAGGTGTGAACATTCTTGTAAAGGGTACTGCCAACGGAACCACGACCGACAGCGATGGCAAGTTTAAACTGAACGTCCCTGACGGAAACGCGGTGCTCGTGTTCTCCTTCATCGGATATTCGACCCAGGAGGTGAGCGTTGCCAACCGGGCGTCAATCGAAGTTAGCATGGAGCCAGATATTGTTTCACTATCCGAGGTTGTCGTTACAGGTTACGGCTCGCAGTCGAAGCGTGATATCACCGGTGCTGTATCCACACTCGACAGCAAGCAACTACTTGCGACCCCGACAACAAATCTCGGGCAGGCACTTCAGGGCAAATCTGCCGGAGTTGTTGTAGGTAATGAAAACAGTCCTGGAGGTGGTGTAATGGTTCGCATTCGGGGATTCGGAACGATCAATGACAACTCACCGCTGTACGTGATCGATGGTGTGCCTACGAAAGGTAATTTAAACACCATCAATCAAAACGACGTTGAGTCCATTCAGATCCTGAAAGATGCGTCTGCTGCATCCATCTATGGATCACGCGCGGGCAATGGTGTTGTAATTGTAACTACCAAAAAGGGTAAGAATGGGCGACCAGTATTTACATACGACATGTATGCCGGAACCCAACAGCCAGGCAAGCTTCTTCATCTCTTAAACACTCAGGAGTATGCGGATCTCACATGGGAATCGCGCATCAACGCCGGTGCTGTTGGAGCGAATGGCAATCCAGTTCATGCACAGTTTGGAAATGGTCCGACGCCCGTTATCCCTGATTATATATTTCCAGCCGGAGCGATGGAGGGAGATCCACGGGTAGCGCAGGATGCCAACGGCAATTACATTAACTATAGCAACAACATCGATGCTGCAGATTTCAACAGAACAAAATGGATGATCACCAAAGCCAACAAAGAGGGAACGAACTGGCTTGACGAAATCTACAACCCTGCACCGATTCAAAATCATCAGGTTGGCGTATCGGGTGGAACAGAAGGCGGCAGATATGCAATGTCGCTGAACTACTTCAATCAGGAAGGCATCATGATCTACACGAATTACAAGCGCTATTCACTTCGGGCAAATACCGAGTTCAATATCGGGAAGCGCGTTCGGGTCGGCGAGAATTTTCAGGTAGCCTACGGCGAACGTGTCAATCAGCCCAATGGTAATAGCCAGGAGAGCAATCCAACTTCATTCGCATTCCGCATCCAACCGATCGTTCCCATCTATGACGTATCGGGAACAACGTTTGCCGGTACGCGAGGCACTGACCTTGACAACTCCCGAAATCCCGTTGCCGACCTCTGGAGAAACAAGGACAATGTTCAGAAGGAGTTGAGAATGTTTGGTAACGCATATGCTGAAGTAGACATCCTTGAAAACCTTACCGCGAAGACCAGCTTCGGTATCGACTATCTGACATTCAACTTCAGAGACTATACCATACGCGACATTGAATCCGCTGAATCAAGAGGCTCAAACTCTCTGAAGACTACCAATAACTTCGAGTGGACCTGGACCTGGTACAACACGCTGACGTACAACACAACGATCGCCGACATTCACAAACTGAATTTCATTGTGGGTATTGAGTCCATTAAAGACTACTACGAAACATTCGATGCATCACGCACCAATTTTGCATCAGACGATCTCGACAACCGCTACCTCAGCGGAGGAACAGGTGTTCAGACCAACAATGGTGGTGCATCCAACTGGTCACTCGCTTCAGAGTTTGCAAAACTGAACTACAATCTCCTCGACAAGTATCTGTTTGAGGCTACCGTTCGCCGCGACAGATCTTCGCGCTTTTCAAAACAAAATCTCGTGGCGTACTTCCCTGCCGTTAGCGCTGGCTGGGTATTTTCAGAAGAAGGATTTCTCGATGGAACCAAAGGATGGATGGATCGTGGTAAGCTGAGAGTGGGTTGGGGACAAACCGGAAACCAGGAAATTGGTTACTACAATCCCTACACCATTTTCTCAACCAATCCCATCACGTCATTCTATGACCTGAACGGCTCGCGCACATCTGCGGTTCCAGGCTATGAGCTGACACAATTTGGAAATGCCAATGCAAAATGGGAAACGACAACATCTACCAACGTCGGTTTAGACCTTGCACTGTTTAAGTCGAAGCTGGACTTCTCAATCGACTGGTACCAGCGTGAAACTACGGACATGCTATTTCCAGTATCCGCACCGTTGACAGCCGGCGTAGCTTCCGTTCCGTTCCAGAACATTGGTACTATGCGCAACCGGGGTGTGGACCTTTCACTTGGTTATCATGGACAACTCACTCCGGACCTTACGTTTAGCGTCGACGGTAACTTCAGCACTTATCGAAATGAAGTGATCAAGACCACAGGTGATGCGAACACACAATACTTTGGCATCAACGACGAACGTATTCAGAACTTTGTAGTGACCCAGCAAGGATATCCCATCTCCTCGTTCTTTGGATATACCATTGATGGCATTTTCCAAACTGATGAAGAAGCCCTGAACGCACCGGTGAACAATCTTGGTGTAAACCAGAACAAAGCCGGACGATTCAACTTCAGAGACGTTAGTGGACCCAATGGTGTACCTGATGGTGTAATCAACACGCGCGACCTTTCCATCATCGGTAATCCGCACCCGGACTTCACTTACGGCATTACGCTCAACATGAATTACAAGAACTTCGGTCTTACTGTCTTTGGTCAGGGTGTATATGGAAACGACATCTTTAACTACGTGAAGTACTGGACCGACTTCCCTACATTTGCCGGCAATCGCAGCACACGGATGCTTTATGACTCGTGGCGTCCCGGAAAAACAGATGCAGTTCTGCCTCAGTTGACATCCAGCGACCAGGTGAGCATTCTTCCTTCCACGTATTATCTGGAGTCAGGTTCTTACTTCCGTTTCAAGAACATTCAGCTGACCTATTCGTTACCAACTGCCCTGATATCGAAGATAGGTCTCACATCGCTGAGGGTATACGTGCAGGGACAAAACCTGATCACGATTACAAACTATTCCGGTATGGATCCTGAAATTAACCTGCGCAACTACACGGCAGGTAATGACCGCGTTGCGGGAACATTCAACTACACATCGGGTAGTGACAGACAACTTGGCGTTGACGGCGGTGCATATCCAGCTGCCAAGCAATATCTCGTCGGTCTTAATTTAACTTTTTAACGATCTTCATTATGCGACATATGAAAACTAACGTTATATCTATGAAGACAGCCTTCATCATCTCAGGCAGCATACTGCTGAGTATCGTGAGTTCCTGTTCCGATTCATTTCTCGATGTGAAGCCAAAGGCTGCACTGAGTAGCTCGACGTTACAGAATAACAAAGGTGTTAATTCACTTCTAACCGGTGCTTATGCATTGCTGGATGGATGGGCAACTGCAGAAGGCGCCTATCGTTCGTACCAGGTTGGCGCTGACAACTGGGTGTATGGAAGCGTGGCATCTGACGATGCTTATAAGGGCACAATCGCCGGTGACCAGCCGCCGATCTCTCTGATTGAACAGCACAACATAGCATCTGATAACATTTACTTCCGGGGCAAGTGGCGCGGCATGTATGATGGCATTGCGCGTACGAACGATGTATTGCAAATCCTTCCAAAGGTGATTGACATCACAGAAGTAGAACGCGCTCAGATAGAAGCAGAAGCGCGCTTCCTGCGCGGTCATTTTCACTTCGAGTTAAAGAAGATGTATAACAACGTGCCCTATATCGATGAGGTCACCTACGATCCAAATAACCTGGAGAGCACAAAACTTCCGAATAATACCGACATCTGGCCTCAGATCGTTGCCGATCTGAAGGCCGCTTACGATGTGCTTCCTACGAAACAAACACAACCAGGTCGCGCATCGAAATGGGCGGCAGCCGCTACACTTGCAAAGGCATACCTGTATCAGAAAAAGTATGATGAAGCAAAGGCGTTGCTCCTGGAAATCGTAGGCAGCAACCAGTTCAAACTGATGGACAACTACCATGACAACTTCAAGGCGACTACCAACAACAACCTGGAGTCGATTTTTGAGGTGCAGTACTCTGTTAATGATGGTGCGTCTGGTGGTGAGAACGGCAATATTGGATCGACGCTCAACTATCCATACGGTGGCGGTGGCGTTACAACATGCTGCGGATTCTTTCAGCCTTCACAAAATCTCGTAAATGCATTCAAGACAGATGCTACAACCGGGCTCCCTTTCCTGGACACATTTAACGATACCGATATTCCAAGTGATCAGGGCATTGAAGCAACGGCACCATTCACACCTTATGATGGACCAGTGGATCCACGTCTCGACTGGACTGTTGGACGCAGGGGCATTCCATATCTTGATTGGGGTATACATCCCGGCAAGACCTACGTTCGGGATCAGGCGTATGGAGGACCTTATTCTCCGAAGAAGCACGTGATGTATCGTTCGGATGTCGGCACGAATACATTCGCAGGCAATCCCCGGTTAAATGCGAACAACTATCGGATGATCCGCTATTCACACGTGATCCTATGGCTGGCAGAAATCGCGGCGCAACAAAATGATCTTGAGGGAGCGCGTGGTTATGTGAATCAGATTCGTACAAGAGCTTCACATACTACCGGCTTTGTGAAAAAGCTCGATGGCACACCTGCTGCTAATTATGTAATTGGATTGTATACTAACCCATTCCCGGATCAGGCAACGGCACTTAAGGCTGTTCAATTCGAACAACGACTTGAGTTTGCCATGGAGGGTCACCGTCGCTTTGATCTCGTGAGGTGGGGCATTGCAGACCAGGTGCTCAATGCCTACTATGCAGTTGAAGGGAACAAACGCTCTTATCTCAAGAACGTTCATTTCGTTGCCGGCAAACATGAATATTTCCCAATTCCATTGCAGGAGATATTGAACAGCCAGGTTGCTGGACAGGCGACGTTGACACAGAATAGCGGCTATTGATTTTCAATAGATCACCATTCAAAATTCTTCACTTATCAGGGAAGTCGTCTGTTATGGACGACTTCTCTTGTTTCACCCGACAATAAGCTCAGACCTATGTTATCCCAGGCGTTGTGAGCCGCCCATTTCAATATCCTGGGACCTTACGGTTGACACGACCGTATTCGAATACACCCGACCGAATCCGGACGTTGAATCAGGAAGAGCGGACAATAAACCTTCTCCTAAACGCTAGAATAGGCATTTCAGACCGACTGCTACCCCACGTAAAGCGACTGGCAATCATTTTGCAATCACGTCAGAACGATTAGCCAGCATTAACCTATACCCAACTGCCAACATGTTCAGCCGCATCTATCGAAACTTCAGCAAGAACAAGTTCTTTACTTCTCTCAACATCCTCGGTCTTACTATCGGGATGGTGATTTTTCTTCTGGTAGCGCAGTATGTAAAATTTGAAAAAAGCTATGAGGACTTCGTGCCAGAGCCGGAGTCAGTTTATCGTCTGACACTGGATACTTACGACGGTGGTGAACTGGTAAGCTCCAGTGCTGAGAATTTTCCGGCTGCCGGACCTGCGCTTGTGGCGGCGCTTCCGGAGGTGCAGGGTTATGCACGGCTTTACAACATGGGTTTCAAGAACAACGTGGTCATCACGAACGAAGATGCACGTCCCGATCCTATTGCTATTAAGCAACGACGATTCCTTTACGCTGATGCATCGTTCCTGCCCATGATGGGCTATCCGCTTTTGTCAGGTGACTCAAAAACAGCATTGACTGAACCTAACACCGCAGTGCTCACGCGAGAATTGGCGCGTCGTTACTTTGGAGACGAGGAGCCTGTTGGAAAGATGCTGCGCATGCGTGACGACGATAACAACAATGAGCTCGTCCGCGTAACAGGAGTAATTGCTGAGATGCCGGAGAACACGCATCTCAAGTTTGACATTTTGTTTTCTTACAAGACACTATTTGGCCGTCAGCAACAGGACAATCCCGACTATGGCGTGCGCCGCTATGATCAAAGCTGGTCAAGGAGCGACATGTATACATTCCTCAGGCTGAGGACTGATGCGGATGTTAAGTCTCTTGAGTCGAAGTTCGCAGAGATCGTCGCGAAACAGGTACCCGAGCTCAAAGAGAAAAACCAGCAATACATTCTCAAGCTGCAGCCCCTGCGTGATATTCATTTAACGTCGAGGCTATCCAATGAGGCCGAAGCCAATGGGGATGGTCGTATTGTTCAGTTTATGACGCTCATCGGAGTTTTCGTTCTCGTAATTGCCTGGATCAATTATGTGAATCTTTCCACGGCACGGGCGCTGGAACGCGCGAGGGAAGTAGGCGTACGCAAGGCACTTGGCGCGGCACGAAGTCAGTTGATACGTCAGTTCTTATCGGAAGCAGCGTTCGTTAATTTGCTTGCCCTTGTCATTGCCCTTGCCGTAATGGGAGCGATATTGCCGGGCTTCAACAGTTTATCCGGTTTATCACTAAAAGTAAGCCATCTCTTTGAAAGTTGGTTTATCACGCTTGTTGCAGGCTTATGGTTAGCAGGTACAATATTGTCAGGCTTCTATCCTGCAATTGTATTGTCGTCGTTCCGTCCGGCGACGATTCTAAAGGGCAAATTCAAGAACAGTAGTGGCGGCGTTGTACTTCGACGCTCGCTTGTTGTCTTTCAGTTCATGGCGTCTGTGGCACTGATCGCCGGAACTATCATCGTTTATCAGCAACTTACCTTCATGATGAACCAGGATATCGGAGTGAATATCGACCAGGTTGTTGTCGTTGAGCGTCCAGGTATTATGCCGTCAGGAAAGGAAACTGCGGCGATCGATGTATTCCGTAACGAACTTAAGAAGAACCCGTCGATACAAAACGTTAGCTCATCCACTACTGTACCCGGAGCACAACGCGAATGGAAGATCCGTATGAAACGCTATGATGTGCCGGACGACAAATCCGCTACCATCATACTCAACACAATGGACTACGACTTTACTGACGTTTTCAAGATGAAGTTGCTTGCAGGCCGGCTGTTTTCAAAGGACTTTGTGAAGGATCCTGATACTTCTCTCATTATTACTGCCTCCGCAGCGACAGCATTCGGATTCCGCAATCCGGAAGATGCAATCGGCCAGACGTTGAGTTTCACGGATTATGGGTTCAGCAGTATCGTTGTAGGCGTAATCAATGATTATCATCAATTGTCTTTGAAAAAGAATATGGCACCCGTAGTATTTCAATGCGGGCCCTATTACGGAGAATTTTACTCTATCCGTCTGACCGGAAATAACGTTGACATAGACAGAGCACTGGCCTCCATTCAAAATGCTTACGTGACTGCCTTTCCGGGCAACCCATTCGACTATTTCTTCCTTGATGATTACTTCGGACGGCAATATCGCAATGAGCAGCAGTTTGGAATGCTCTTCACCACATTCGCTGCGCTTGCACTTGTGATCGGTTGCCTCGGCCTGCTGGGACTCTCAGCTTATACTACCGTTCAGCGCACAAAAGAAATTGGTATACGAAAAGTACTGGGCTCCAGTGAAGGAGGAATTTTTGTACTGCTCTCAGTCGACTACATCAGGCTTGTCCTGCTGTCGATCCTTCTGAGCGTACCTGCGGTCTATTTCCTGATGAACAGCTGGCTGCAAAGCTTTGCCTATCATACTTCGATTTCCGTGATGACGTTCGCATTTGCGGGTGCCATCGTATTGATTATTGCTTTACTCACTGTTAGTGTTCAAACGCTGCGCGCAGCTCGCACTAACCCGGTGAACTCACTACGATACGAGTAGCGGCGAAACTTTTTGCAAGGTGCTTGCTGACAACCTGACTTTGTACTTCCGACTTTGCGCTACTAATGAAAGAGATGATAATTAACTTATTGGATCATGCTTAAGAGCTACATCAAAACGTCTGCCCGAAACATCGTGCGCAACAAGCTGTTCTCAGTCATCAACATACTTGGCCTCGGTGTAAGTATGTCTGTGGGGCTGCTGATGATAGCCATGCTCTCAGACCTTTTCTCTTACGACAAGTTTCACAAGAAGCATGATCGCATTTTCAGGGTGGTAACAGATTACCAGGACAAGAACATCACAACGCCTGAGCCACTTGCAACAACCTCGGCACGTGCGTCCAAAGCAATCAAAGAGTCTATCACTGGGATAGAAGAAGTTGCCGTATTGCGTCGCGAGTTTGCTGGCGATCTGGAAGTAGACAACAAGTTCATCCCGCTCAGAGGCTTCTTTGCAAACAATTCACTCTTCCAGGTATTTTCTTTTGAACTTCTGCGTGGCAATCCGGCAAACGCGCTGAAGGATCCTTACAAGATAGTACTTACCGAATCGGCATCGAAGAAACTCTTTGGCGACATCGATGTCCTTGGCAAAACCATTCGCAAGGGTGACGAAACTTACGAGGTAAGTGGAGTAATGCGAGACGTACCGAAGTTTTCTCATTTCAAATTTGACGTGCTGGCATCGCTCGCGACTGTTGAGACACAACTAAAGGACAATACCGAGTACTCAAAGTGGTACAACGTATGGGAATCGTGGACTTATCTGCTGGTCCCACAGTCGGCAGACCTCAACTCCCTGCAGGCAAGTCTGAACAAAGTATGCGAGCAGGAGGGAAAAGCCTATAAAGAACACACCATATCGCTGCGGCTTCAGGCGATGGACGACATAGTTGCCGGCGAAAATCTCAGCAACCAGATCGGTACTGTGGTTGGAGAGACGCCCGTGCGGATATTTCTGTCGCTGACTTTTGTTGTCATTCTTTCGGCGTGTTTCAATTACACGAATCTCTCCCTTGCGCGGTCATTCAGAAGAGCAAAAGAAGTCGGTATCAGAAAGACCATTGGCGCCGTAAAATACCAGGTGATCATGCAATTTATTGTTGAGTCTATAGCTATTGCGTTGCTTGCCCTGGTACTGGCGCTTGTGATATTCCAGTTTGTTAAGCCTCACTTTATCAGCATGGAAGAATCGCTACAGGATCAGCTCGTTCTCGACCTATCGCCGCAGATGGTGCTCGCATTCGTTGTATTTGCAATTGTTATCGGCGTCTTCGCTGGTCTGGCTCCCGCCATCTCCTTTGGCCGCATCAGCGCATTACGGGCATTTAAGAACTTTGCTTCAACGTCGACGCTACAGGGAATTTCATTCCGTAGAGCGCTGATCGTTTTTCAGTACGGCATCTCAATCATTGGTATTACCACAACGATGCTGATCTACACACAATACAAGCACTTCATTCATTATGACCTTGGATTTTCCACAGCCAATATTTTAAACATCGGCCTGCAGGAGAATGGAAACAGCGTCAAAGCAGATCGTCTGAGAAAGGAACTGCTGGAGTTGCCCGAAGTCAAACAAATTTCACAATCAGCGTTGGTAAGCAGTCTGGGAGGAATGTGGGTAAACAGCATGAAGTATACCAAACATCCGGAAGATTCTGCAGCAGTATACTACAACACCATCGATGAAAACTATCTGCCACTTCATGAGTACACATTGCTATCGGGACGAAACTTCAATTACAAAGCAACGGATTCTCTTGAATCGGAAGTAATTGTTAACGAAGCCGTATTAAAGCGTTTTAACATAGCTGGCGGCGACCCCCATAAGGCCATCGGAGAAGTAGTAACTGTGAATAAGAAGAATTTAATCATCGTAGGAGTTCTTAAGGACTTCGTTTACAGCAAGCCTACAGACAATGTAAACAAGGAGGTCGTCATGCGTTACTCAAAGCATCCCAATTACCTCAATGTAAAGATTGAATCAGAAGACTTGCCAGCAACCTACGCTCGCATTGAATCCATTTGGAAGAAGATTGATCCTGTTCATACTTACTGGGCCACATTTTACAGCCAGCAGATAGAAGACAGCTTCAAAGGATTTAATGCAAGCGTAAAGATTGGAGGTTTTCTTTCAACACTGGTGATTTGCATTGCTTCCATCGGCTTGTTGGGTATGGTGGTTTACACGACCGAGATCCGCATCAAGGAAGTAAGCATTCGGAAGGTTCATGGTGCAAGCGAAAGTGGGCTGCTGGTGCTGTTGGGCAAAAACTTTCTGTTGCTGTTGCTGATTGCTGCTGTTATTGCGCTACCTCTTACTTACATCTTCTTCACGCAGGTACTATTGCCCAAAATGGGCGACGCTGCACCCGTCACGTTGTTCGACATGCTGAGCGGAGCAGCCGCTATATTGCTACTCGCACTTGTTATGATCACCTCGCAAACCAGAAAAGTAGCAAGGACAAATCCTGCGGAAGTTCTTAAGAGCGAATAGGAGGTACTAAATGATGTGCACAGTTCTGCAATCAAAGTGCGAACTACAAAGAATGAAGCAACGATTAGCTGGCTAGTTCGCCTGCTTCAGAATCTCTTCATATACACGACGCGCCCGATCGTAAGCTTCTTTAGCTGAAGTTCTTTCTTCGCTGCGTATGTTTCCCTGTTTCGTCTTCCAGCATTGATCAAGTGCCTGAATGCACCATTCAACACTGCGTTTTTCAGCTATGGGTTTGTTGTCGATAATCACAAACACAGGATTGGTATGAGCGCTTCCGGGAATTCGAAGCGCTACCCATGACGACTGTTTGATAGCGTATTGAAAGTTGATGTCATTCCATTTGCCATCTGCAGAAACAACAGCGGTATCAACCGGTACTCCATTTACAATGAGTTCGACCGGGACAGTTCTCGTTGATCCGAGGCGGGCTCTTTCGATGTGCCAGTAAGGTTGTTTCGTAAAATCTGAATTGGCAATGCGTTTGCCTTCTTCCGTTTGCACAGCGGGCAGGTTGGCAATAGCTTTTGCAGATACCTTGACCGTTGCGGCCTTCTTAAGCATCAGACGACTATCCCTGACACCCATCTCTACATCATTCACAATGAAGTCTATGATATGCGAACCGCCTTCAGTCACATACGACCTCCCCGACTTGATGTTGGCGATAAAGTTATCATAGGTGAGTTCTCCCTGGGGTTTGAAATAGCTTCTGCCCAGACCGACCCGTTCATCGTAGATGCAGGGAAAGTCAGTCTCTCCGCTGAGCCGTGTGGTGAATCCGCTGTTGAGTGTATGATACCACATATTCAATTCCCACGGTAGCGGTGTGTCGCCGGCGCTGTAAAAGTCAACGGCGCGTTGCGTAACGGTAACGATATATTCATTGGCACCGATGTTATCCATTTTGGGCAGGACGTAATTCGGCAAATCTCGGGTTGGCGTAACAGGCTCCAGTCCCCATCCCGAGTGAGCATAGCCTGTAATTCCACCCTGGGAATGCGCCCATTCGAGAACAGGCAGTGTCCAGCTGGGCCATTCCTCTATGGTTTGCTTTCCCATGTAGTCATCGTCCTTTAACCGAAGCAAAACAATATGACCTGCATGCGAAGATGGAAATCCCGACACTTCAACATCCTGGCGAAGAATGTTCCTGCGTGTAGATAACGGGTTGTCTTTGCCGGTAAAGAATTGTTTCTGATAGTACCAGCTTGGTCCCCAGGCAAGAACTACGGCCACATTAACTGCTTCCCCCAATGACTGACGCCACATGTCCCCAGGCTTAACTCCCTCCTCTGGGCTTTCATAGTGCATACAACCCGCAGCATGCACATGATGATCGGAACTAAACCATCCCATTGAAGGCAGATCAACCCAGCGTTTCAACTGGAAGGTTGCCTCCATTTCTTTGACACCTGATGGAACAACCAGCTCTGATTGCTGTGGCGTGTACTCCGGTCCGCGTGTATAAGTGACGTTGTACTTTCCAGGAGGAAGCATGACGTGCTCTCCATTAGAGCGATAAACCTGTGGCTGAAAGAAGAAGTCAGGGTATTCGTCATAAGCAGCAACGCGACGGCCGGGCAAAGGATAAATCCCCGTTAATTGTTTAGGGACTTTATATCCGCTCTCCGGCCGGTCAAATATTGGAGTGAATTCCCTTTGCGCAGCTGCCAATCGTATGTCGCTGTTACCGATCGTTGTGACGCTATCGTCTAACAGGCGTTCGACGCCGTCGCTAATGATGAATGACGCCATCGTTGGATTTCCATCAACGTCTTTAACGTTCAGCTTCACCAGCACCGAAGGCTGAATGTCGAACAATATGTTCAGTGTATTTCTGAAACCAATGTCCTGCGTGCCCTGCCCGATATTGAAACCAAGCTCTGCTTCACGTCGGCCCGCATCCTTACAATAGATCTGTAAGACGGCATACTCGAGTTTCAATCCCGACAAATGCGGAAGCAAGGGACGATTCCGATAGATGGATAATTCAAGGAACCGGTTGGCAACCTGCCCTTCAGACAATCGCTTTTCGTCCTTTACTTTTGGATCAAAGGAGGGAGCAAAGATCGGACTTATTGCGTTGGGACTTTCAGCAATTAGCTGGGCTGTTGCTCCTGCATCGTTAACGACTTTTATAGGAAAGTTGCCCAGCCATTTTGAATGAGCTTCGCGGATGCCTGGCCACGATCAAGTTTCACACGTGATTCCGGGTTAATGCTGACAACGGCAAGGCAATAGGGGTCAAGGATCTCCTGTATCGCACTGGAAACTTCCTGACCCGGTTTCTGATGTTCAAGTGCCTTAAGCTTTTGCTCGTCCGCTTTGCTCATTGCACTACCCAGAAAGGCAAGTGCATCTTTTAACCGAAGTGCCTGCGCCAGCAACGGCTGTGAATCAACTTTTGAAGATGTGGGTGCATGTGAAGCGTGATCATGTTGTCCAAATGCAAAGGCGATGGGCAACAGCAGAAGGATAACAACCGAAGCCTTTTTCATATTACCAATGTACGAGTAAAGGGCGACGAAGCATTAGGTTTCTATCACAAACACTTTCTTCTACTCCGCCCATTCAACGCTTATAACATCTACCCTTGTCGCCTTACCTTTCAAAGAGAGCAGGCCGAGGTCCTCCGCCCTGATTGACGAGTGCCCGCCAACTTTATCATACAGATACTTCGAAATCAGAAAGCTCTTGCCATAAGTATTGCAGATGCTTTGGAGACGAGCGGCAGTGTTGAGGGTATCTCCGTGATAGGCGATGTCGCGTTTTACTTCCCCTATCTCGACGGCCGTTACGGTGCCCGCATGAGCACCAGCTTTAAATTCTGGAAGGTGGTCGTAGTTATCCAGGTAATATTGCCTCCGTTCCTGAAACTGCTTCTTACAAGCGAAGAAGAACATCAGGCAGGATTGATCCCGTAACCCCTCACTTTCGGGCCACATCACCACAATCTCATCGCCTGCGTACTGGTAGACCTGTGCATAGAAAGGATACAACACTTCATTAATGTCGTCGAAACAATCGCGGATGAAGGCGCTGTATTTCAGATGGCCCAACTCTTCTGCAGTTGTTGTTGATGATTTAAGGTCCATGAACATGAAGATCCGATCCTCTTCCCGGGGATCGCGATATCTTCCCATAAGCAACGGAACAATGATTCCCGGTCCGTACTTCTTGTTCACCTGATTGATGAAGTTGATCACGGCCGCCATCACAAAATAGTATACCACCAACAGCAGAAGCAATGCCTGCCAGGACTTATCATTCAATATAATGCCGTTGGCGTGCAATGTTGGCGCGAGCCACATGTCGACAATGACGTAGCGCAGGAGAGCAAGAATAATCACCTGCACCAGAAACGAAATGAGTGTCTTGAACAGAAGCAATTTTCCTAGAGGAAGCTTTCTCATGACATTCCTGTCGAGATAATAACCGGTCAGGCCTAGTATGAGTCCATAGACGATACCCAGTGAAATGGCGATTAACAATAACGTCCCATATTCCAATGCCAGCGGATTGTGAAATGTTGCTGTCAGTACACGCGACTGAAGGTGCATGATCGTGACCAACAGAATGTTTGCCAGTATCCAGAAGTTGGTTTGGGTGCCGAGGTAAGTAAGGAGAGGATATCTTGCTGTGTAGCGGTGTGCAAGTGTAGTGTACTCGAACTTCTTAGCCATGCTTTCGAAGATACGCAGAAATTACCATGTCCTGTAGCGAACTATGCGTTCGGGTTTTTACTAAGCTTATTGAGATGACGAAGTATGGTCAAGCGATTTGTTGGCGAAGACACAAGGTTTAGCGCCGTCTGAAAATTACTTCGTGCAAGGTCATTGTTGATGCCGGTGTACAGGTGCCCCAATAATGAGAAGTAGTGAGGATTGTCTGTCAGTTGTAACTTCTCAGCCTCAATGATGGCCACTTCCTTTCCGCGAACTTTTGAAAGCGCAAACGTTCTGTTCAAGGCTGCTATTGGTGAATACTCTAACACGAGCAGGTGATTGTAGTAATCCAGAATCCTGGTCCATTTTTCAAGCGTGTCTTCCTTGTGGGTATGCCAGTAGGCAATCGCTGCTTCCAGATGAAAGCGACTGACCTCGTCGCCAACTGAGGCGAAGTTCAGAAAGTAGCTCCCCCTTGTGATGAGATCCTTGTCCCATCGGGAATCATCCTGATCCTCGTAGAGGATTGTTTCGCCCATTTCGTCTTCGCGCGCATTGAACCGGGACGCGTGGAAACACATCAGTGCGTACAGGGCCTTCGTTGCAGGTGTGTCGGTAAGCTTGTTGTCGATCAGCATCATGTTTAGTCGCATGGCTTCGTCGCAGAAGTCACGTCGGAGGATTCTGTTCTGTGAGGCGGAATAATAGCCCTCAGAAAACAACAAGTACAATGTCATCAGCACATTTGGGAGTCGTTCCGGAATCTCCTCCAATAGCGGTTGGCGAATGTCGATGTCTGCATCCTTTAACTTTTCTTTCGCGCGATTGATGCGCTTGTACACAACATCTTTGCTGGTAAGAAATGCGTCGGCAATCTCCTGAACTCCGAATCCGCAGAGAAGATTCAGGGCAAGGGAAATCTGAGACTCCGAGGAATTAACAGGATTACATACTGTAAAGATCATAGCCAGCTGACTATCGGCGATGTTCTTTACTGAAAAATCAAGTTCAGGCTCTTCTGTCGTTTCCGTGAGAGTCGATATTTCCTTAGAAATCTTCTTTTCAAATAATGTGTCGCGCTTCAGATGATTCCTGATCTTGTTTCTTGCAACGGCATATAACCAGGCTCGCGGATTGTCCGGTGTGCCTTTCAAGGACCAGTCTTCAGTTGCTGATAAGAATGTATCGCTTACAATGTCTTCAACCAATTCGACATGTTTGATACCAAATGAATAGCTCAATACCGAAACGATGTTCCGATATTCGGAGCGAAACAGATCGGGAAGTAGCTCGGGTTGATTCATGAATAACAGTGCCTTCACCGGCTAAAGTGAAGGCACTAAATTAGGACAATAAGTTTGTGCCCCTAACTAAGCATTTGGAATGGCCTGGCGAATTTCCACCGAGGCTCCCCAGTTAAGAATCGGGCAACCCTTTGCTATATCGGAAGCCTCTTCATAGCTATTGGCGCGAACAATGATAAGGCCCCCGACAGATTCTTTTACTTCAGCATATGGCCCATCCGTTACCACGTTGCCTTTCACCACCCGGCCGCTGGTGTCCAGGCGTTTTGGAGGAGCAACCAATTTGTTTTGTGCAGCGATTCCACCGATCCATTCCTGAAAGGGCTTGATGAGATCCTGCATTTGCTGAGGAGATGGCGCAGACTCTTTGTTGATTAGATCGCGATGAATGATCAATAAATACTCGTTCATAAGTAATGCTTGCTTTGCTTAAAAATAGGAAGTTTAGTTAATAGTCGGATCAGGCGAACTGACCTACCTGATAGGTGCCTACTTCGTTACCGAATGTAATGTTGAGGCGATTCCAGATGTTGATCGTTGACACTGCAATTGTAAGATCAATCAATTCGGCATCTGTAAATTGAGATTTTGCGGCTTCGTATACGGCGTCGGGAACATGGGCCTTGTTCACTGCCTCAGCAAAGGCGAGAGCTGCACGCTCGCGATCAGTAAAAAACGGTGTTTCGCGCCAGGCGCTAAGCGTATATAATCTTTGCTCGCTTTCGCCGCGGTGGCGAGCATCCTTGCCATGCATATCGAGGCAATAGGCGCAGCCGTTAATCTGTGATATTCTGAAATTAATCAGCTCACGAAGTCCGACTTCCAACGAAGATTTGTTCAAATGACCTGCCAATCCGAAAACGGGTTTCAATGCTGCCATGTGTTCGAAGATGTTCAATCTGGTTTCCATACGATAATTGTTGTTTTATGCATGGAGGACAAGCGATCCGGGAATTTTGGACAAGAACCTGAAAAAATTTCAAGAGAATTTTTCAATGGCTATTCAGGCCTCGTATGAGGGTATTCCGGTGCCTTTGGAACGAATGTTGTCCGAATTCCGGAAAAACCGTATCATATGAAAAGCTTGCTTTTATTAATGGCGCTCGGGGGCGCGAGCTATGTTGCCCATGCTCAAACAGATGCACAGCATAAAGGTGATACCACTACGCAGGCACCTTACGAAAATAAGGTTGACAATCTATATCGGCAGCAGGAAGACATGGTTGAAATCAAGCCAGAAGATATCCCGCAAGAACTTAAGACTACGTTAAAACAATCGCGCTACCAGGGCTGGGAACAGGGTTCGTTGACTCGTTCGTCTGATGGAAAAGTCTACGAATTGCACATGAACAAAGGCAAGAAAATGAAAGTCTATCGTTTTGATGGCCAGGGTAAGCTGGTGAACGATTAACGACAGGGCAGGATTGAATTTAACATATCAGGAAACTGTAGCCTATCGACACTAATTGTCCCACGATTGGGGTTATATCGGTACAACCTTTTAGTGGCTCTGTCACTTCAATAAAAACAATCAATTGAATTTCTATGACCAATGTACTCTCGTATACGTTGTGCTTCGCGATCATCGTTGCAGAATTTGTTGGCAATCTTCAAACATTTGCGCAGGCCATGACCACCAACTCAATTGTTGAGCAGAAAATTAAGCCCTACACCGCAGTGCCTGGTGGCTATCTAATTGTACTCCGGGAAGGCGAAAAATTATTCGATGCACTTGAACGGCTGGCTGTTGACGAGCATGTACCATCCGCCAATTTCACTGGAATGGGATTCGTAAACATAACCTTTGGGTTCTTTGACGCCAACAAGAAAGAGTATAAACCTGGAGAATTCCGAAATGTAGAGCTGGCCAGCATGCACGGAAGCATCGCATGGAAAGAAGGAAAGCCTTCTGTACATGCGCACGGGGTTGTAGGCGATCAAAACTTTGAGTCACATGCCGGACATATCCTCAACGCCACGGTAAGTACTGGTTCTCTTGAAATACTGGTGGCGGTTCACGACAAGAAGCTGGAACGAAAAAAAGATGAGCGGCTTGGGGCTGATGTTTTAAATCTTTATTAATTCAGGCATCAGCCAAAAATCACCCAAAAAGAGTGAAACCTGCGTACGGCCGGACCGTTATACGGTCAAAAATGCCTTATGAAGTTTCTGCCTGCAATCCTTTTCCTTTTGGTATCAGCTTATTGTTCCGGCCAGGTGGTCAAAGATGCGGATGTGCCAGCCGTTGTAAAGGCCACTGCAATAAAACAGAACAAGAATGAGGCAGTACAATCCTGGGTGCTGGACAAGAACCGTGGTAAATACATAGCAACAACCCTTCACGCCAACGTTCTTCGCGGTATAGAGATCAGCTTCGACGGTAAATGGTTACAGACAACGGAAAGCATTCTTCCCCAAAACATGCCTTCGGCAGTGATTGGAGCCGCTAAAAAGGAATATCCAGAGCATGAGCTCAGCAACCTTTTCTACATAACTCAGCCCGACAAAGCCTCCTATTACACAATTGACGCATCATCTGACGATGAAGATGTTACTCTTACCATAGATCCATCCGGAAAGATTTTGGAAAAGGAAGTCCAATAACGGACTCGCAAAGGCCAGTCGTCCGGGCCGTATTATGAAATTGTTATATTCCCCCGGTTCAGTTGCGCAGGCATTGCTCAAATGAGTGATCTTTGGTATCCGTGCCAAATGCGCGGACTCTCATGGATCAAAACAAACATTCCAACCGATACTTCGATCGCGACATCAGCTGGCTTAAGTTCAACGAGCGAGTACTGGAAGAAGCCGCGAAAGTTGACGTGCCCCTTTTCGAGCGACTGAAATTTCTTGCCATCTATTCTTCAAACCTGGATGAATTTTACCGGGTTCGTATGGCATCAATCATGGCCTTAAGCAAAGTTGTTAAAGAACGGAAGAGGTGCCTGGATTCCGTCCACTCAATTATCCGTAGTCAGCAAGACCAGTTTGGCGACATCCTCAGAAACCAAATCATGCCCGAGCTGAGCCAGAACAACATTGAGCTGCTGTATAATGTCGATATCCCTCCGGCGCTTTATCCTTCGTTACGGGAAATCTTTTACAATCAGATCGCCGGGTTTCTTCATGTTGAACAGCTTACGAAACACACGAAGCTGTTCCCCGAGAATAATAAACTGTACCTAACGGTATCGCTGGTGGAAAGCAATGATATGTTTGTAGTCAACATTCCCTCCGATAGTTTAAGTCGTTTTTACTCTATTCCGCTGGAAGGCAAAATCTTTGTGGTGATAATCGACGATATCATCTGTCACCATGTTTCGGCGTTGTTCGGTGGTCGGGAGGTCCGTGATGTGCATGCCTTCAAGGTCACGCGCGACGCGGAAATGAATCCAACTGACGAAATGGGGGTGACACCTACAGACCAGATGGAAAAACTGCTTGCCGTCAGAGATCTTGGATTTGCTACAAGACTGCTTTACGGGGCCGCCATGCCCGAGTACATGCTCCGTAAGCTGGTCAGGACTTTCAAAATGGACGACGCATCGCACATTGCCGGAGGACGATATCACAATCTGCGTGACTTCTTCTCTTTTCCCAAGGGAAGTCCTCATCTAAACTACGATGCTCAGCGGCAAATACGACTTAACATCCACAACGGACTTTCTATATTCGACAGGATCGATCAGGGCGACGTGATGTTGCATACACCCTATCACAGTTATGACATGATTCTTCGGTTTTTCAATGAAGCGGCAATCGACCCGTTCGTTGAAAAAATCTATGTCACACTCTATCGCATTGCCACCGACTCGGCCATTGCTCATGCGCTTATTTCCGCAGCTAAAAACGGAAAGAAAGTCTATGTTTTAGTTGAGCTGAAGGCGAGGTTCGACGAAGCTAATAATCTGCGCTGGTCGTCGAGAATGAAGGAGGCAGGAGTTAAGATAATGTACAGTGGTGCACGAATGAAAGTGCACGCAAAGACTGCTTTGGTCACACGCAGGCAGGATGAGTCAACGCGAAAATACGGCCTGTTTGCAACGGGCAACTTCAATGAAAACACGGCCCGCGTTTATACGGACCATATTCTGTTTACATCCAATACAAAACTTCTCAGTGAAGCACAATTACTGTTTAAGATCCTTATCAAGAACTCAAGACAACCTGATCCGGGAAAGATTGTGTTTAAGGAATTGATCGTTGCTCCATTCAACATAAGGGAGTCGTTCTTCGCTTTGATCGATCACGAAATTGAGTCAGCACAAAATGGACGACAGGCATCCATCATCATTAAGATGAATAATCTGGAAGAAGAAACGCTCATTGATAAGTTGTATGAGGCCTCTGCAGCTGGTGTTCAAGTCCAGTTGATAGTGCGAAGTATTTGCCGGCTCATTCCTCAACAACCAGGGTTAAGTGAGAACATCACTGTCCGACGCATCATAGATCGATATCTTGAACACGGGAGGGTGTTTATATTCCACAATGGCGGAGACGAGAAGATATACTGCGGATCGGCGGATTGGATGAATCGAAATATTTATCATCGGATTGAAGTGTGTTTTCCGATTTTCGATGCGCAGATCCGAAGTCAATTACTAGCGATTATTAAGTTACAGCTACGGGATAATGCAAAGGCTGTGATGATCGATCAATTGATGAATAATGTTCCTATTAGCAATGGCGAGGAGAAGGTCAGATCTCAGAGCGGGATTTATGATCTTGTTTACAACCAGTGATGAGTGGTGTATTACAGCAAGGAAGAGGCGCTTTTTGAGTAGGTGCGAAACAGGGTTCCGACTTTGTGAAAGTCGTTAAGTACGGGGTAGTAGCCAGATAGCTTAAACACCAATTAGACCAAGAGTACGCTCATCTTATAAAACACTGAATGAAAATGCCCAGAAGACAGGCACAAAGTCACTATAAGGTCACTATAAGGTCGCTATAAGGTCACTGTAAGGTGGTGGGAGTGGATTCCAACTGAGCATGTATACGTGGCGGATTTTAGGAGCATACCTTAGTAGCAAAATACAAGCCA
Source organism: Chryseolinea sp. T2 (assembly GCF_037203685.1). Taxonomy (NCBI): domain Bacteria; kingdom Pseudomonadati; phylum Bacteroidota; class Cytophagia; order Cytophagales; family Fulvivirgaceae; genus Chryseolinea; species Chryseolinea sp. T2. The sequence goes on along the minus strand of NZ_JBBCAU010000001.1, from coordinate 853,547 downwards.
CTAATAGCAGCAAAGCGTTAAGCGCAAAATGTAAAACTCTAAATGTAAAATGTAAAAGTTTGGCGTCGATGGGGTTATCACATAAACCTTAGCTTCTCCTCTTCTATATCGAGCTGCTGAAGATACTTTCTGATCACTTCTTCGTCAATGTGTCCGTCGTCAGAATTTTTCGTGAGTAACCACTCGCGCTGTTGTTTGATCACATCAAGATAAATCGCCCGTTGCTCCTCAGGCATATCGAGATCCGCGTCGTTTCCGTTAGTCTTCGATTCCCACTTGTTAACCATATAACGAAGGGAGTTGTGTTGGGTTGCCTGATCACCGTATTGACTAGTCAGATGACCTAGTGCTTTCTGAGCGAGACCGCGCTTCAGCAATATTTCTGCGTCGTGATCAGGGATGTAGTCTTTGTAGTCGGGAAGTTCTATCTTCTTAATGAGCCATGGCAGCGTTAGCCCCTGAACGACAAGCGTTGCAGTGATGACAATAAAAGTGATAAACAAAATCAGGTTCCGGTGCGGGAAGGGAACGCCATCCGTCAGATGAATGGGAATAGACAGTGCCGCAGCGAGCGACACAACGCCACGCATACCTGTCCAACCCAGTAAGGTAGGTGCCTTGAGTCCCGGGTTCCGGTCTGCAACCGTAGCGAACCTGCCGACGATCACTGTTGTAAGCACAGCACCATAAGCTGCAAAAATTCTTACTAATATCAAGACGCCGGTGACCAGCAGTCCATAACCAATCGCCGCTGTGACGCTGACGCCTTCCTGGGCGAGTCCCCCGGTAATTTCAGAGAGGTCAAGGCCAATAAGCATGAACACCAATCCATTCAATACAAACACGAGGCTTTGCCAGACATTGCCGCCGCGTAGCCTGGATGAGCTTCGAAGGAAATCGTGCCGCTTAACCGATTGAAAAAGTCCGCCGCTTACAACGGCAAGTACACCCGAGCTATGCACTTCTTCCGCTGCGATGTACATCACGTAAGGTGCTACAAGAGTAAGGACTATATCCATGTTTTCGTCGGTCGGCAGATATCGATGCGCCTTCATAAACAACCATGCTACGAGCAGGCCGACGCCAACGCCGCCAATCACCATCCACACAAACGTCAAAGTTGCCTGAAGGAAAAAGAACTGACCGGTTGCTACGGCTATGAGCGCGAAGCGAAAGATGATGAGTGATGAAGCGTCGTTCAGGAGGCTTTCTCCTTCCAGTATTGACGACATGCGGCGAGGCACTTTGACGAACTTCAGAATTGCACTTGCACTTACGGCATCAGGCGGTGAAACGATTCCTCCGAGAAGAAATCCGAGTGCAAGTGATATACCCGGGATGAAGAAATTTGCTGCTATTGCTACTGACGTTGCTGTGAGGAAGACGACGATAAAGGCGAAGCTGCTGATGATTCTTCTCCAACGCCAGAGTTCCTTCCAGGAGATCGCGAATGCTGCATCATAGAGAAGTGGCGGCAGGAAGATAATGAAGATCAACTCAGGGTCTATGTGCAGGACGGGAAGTCCGGGAACAATGGAAATGAGCAGTCCCGCCATCACCAGTAGCACAGGGTAGGCTACCTTGATCTTGTTGGCCAGCATAATGATCAACAGGATGGCGATTATAAGTGCGAGATAAAATGGAAACTGATCAATCATTTGGATGCAATGTGAAATCGATTTAAAATGTTTTCACCTGATGCAATATACTACCAGATTGGTTTCAATTGTTGAAGTTGGATTGTTCCCGCGCTTATTCCTGAAGACTTTCCATACATTAAAATTTCATTGAAGACTTCGTCAGGGAACGTTATCGCGGTCAGCGTAGCAGATCCCTTGTCGAAGAACAATTCCACGGAGGCCACGTCGACAACGGCCCGGAAGGATATCGTGTCATCGTTTGCAATACGTGGAGCGCGTATACGGTTTAGAAAATCCTTGTGAAATGTTGATGGCATTCCGGTACCGCGGTCAATATAAAATTCATTAGCAACCGGGTCGAATCCGACCAGAACTTTTTGACCTCGGTCATTTCGGAGCTCAAGAACAAAATCGGATTTCTTTACTGATGCATCAATCACCAGAGGTATTGAAAGTGAATCTTCCTTTGTAACCAGATTCAAAGTATCAATATCCGATGCAGCATTCAACGTCTTTGATTCGGACACCAGTTCATCCAACTCATTGACGGGAAGTGAATTTACGACATAGCCATTCTGAGTCTTATGTAATGAAAGCGTACGCGGTATGGTGGTTGCACTTCGCCATGCGGTAGTTGGAACACGCTCTGCATAGATCCAATTGCTCATCCATCCGATGAAAATGCGCCTTCCATCAGTAGCCGGTACGTTGGCGAATGTAACACCGGCGTAATCGTCAGGGCCATAGTCTATCCATCCGGAATTTTTTCCGGGCGTATCAGAAATGAAACGTTTACCATCAAAGCCACCAATAAAGTACTGGGTTCCTGAACCGCCATTTGGAGCACCCGGATTAATGCTGACGAACAGTACATATTTAGTGTTGCCTGTTTCATCTCTAAGTTTAAAAAGGTCGGGACATTCCCACACGCCTCCATGGTCACCATCGGTTTTTCCAAACTCGCTAAGTTTGCTCCACTTCTTCAGGTCAGGAGATCCGTAGAACTCAATGTGGTCCTTAACGGCAAGCGTCATCACCCACTGCTTGGCCTCGTCGATCCATGACACTTTAGGATCCCTGAAGTCGCGAATGTTTGGATTTTTCAGGACCGGGTTGTTGTCGTACTTTTTCCAGGTCCTTCCTTTATCGGTGCTGTAAGCGATGCCCTGCGTTTGAAAGTCGTTCTTCCCCTCGCGTTCTGCTTTGGCGTCGTGATAGGTGAATATTGCCACTACCGGTGGATTGTCTTTGGTGCCAAATCCGCTGGTGTTATTAGTGTCGACAACCGCGCTCCCTGAAAAGATGTAACCAAGGGAATCGGGGTACAACGCGATGGGTAGGCGCTCCCAGTGTACAAGGTCCTTGCTGACCGCGTGTCCCCAGTGCATCGGTCCCCACACGGTTGTATCTGGAAAGTGCTGGTAAAAGAGATGGTACTCTCCGTCGAGAAAGAACATGCCATTCGGATCGTTCATCCATCCGCTGGCCGGAGTAAAGTGTATTTGTGGTCGATACTGTTCGACTGGCGGAGGCGCCGGGGAATTGGTTTCCTTGTTCTCCTGCCTTGGTGAACAAGCAGTAATGAAGGCAATGCAAATTGCAATCAGGGGAATTCTCATACCAGTCTTACGGATAAGTTGAGTTTGATTCAATTTAGGAATTTCGGAACAGCTTTACTGACATTTCCATATTCCGGATGCCTCTACAGCCATGTCCGCAGCTGATTCCAGGATGCTTTTTACCAGCTATCCGTACTTAAAATGCTTCTTATAGCCTGCAAATACGCAGGCTTATCGGTCATGCCATTATGACCCACGCCCTGAAGCGTGATCAGCGTATCGCCTGGCTTAAGCAGCGCCTTAAGTTTAAGCGACTGTGAATATGGAATCACTTCGTCACGGTCGCCGTGAATCAGCACGATGGGCATTTCACACTCGTGCAGACTTTCGTTGGTTGACAATTTATACTTCAAAAGGAAAGTGGGCAGAAATGGAAAGGAGTGCTTCATCATATCCGTAAGGCTGTAATATGGAGCCTGCATGATCAGCATGCGTGGATTGTTGCGTGCCGCCATTTTAGCTGCCAATCCGCTTCCCAAAGAATATCCCAGTGCTATCACATCATTCTCATGATAGTGCTTCAATAAATAATTGTAGTATAGCTGAACGTCATCGACGAGCTGCGACTCACTTTCTATGGCACCCTCGCTCTTTCCGTAGCCACGATAGTCCAGCATCAGGACGTCGTAGCCGAAATCCTGGTATGTTGAAGCAACACTACCCCATGAATCCAGTGCGCCGCCATTGCCATGCAGGTATAAGATAACACCCTTCGATTGTTCCGTCGTGAATAACAGACCGTGAAGTTGTATGCCATCGTCTGCTTTGAGAAATATTTCGCTGTAGGAACCGGGAAACTGAAACTGGTATTTCGCATGTATCCGATCAGGAAGAAAGATCAGTCGCTCCTGAAAGACGTAGGCCAGGATGCAAATCGCGAGATAGACGGCCAATATTACAATCAGTGCAACCAGCATGAACTTAGGCATGCATGCAAGATACAATGCGGGGGCGGACCAGGACAGCTGTTACGTTCCAAATACTGTTGAGAGATTATGAATTCCGATTGCAATTCCAACAGTGGAGACGACTATGGCAAAACCTGTCTTGAGCTCAGAGGCCTGTACATGGCTGTTCAACCATCGTCCTATCAGTACGCTCGGGATCGCTACAGCCATGAGAGAGGCAATTAGTTGGAAATTGATCTGTAGTCCCGCTGAAAGGTCACCAACGAACGAAACTGCTGACTTCATTGCAATGATTGTCAACGATGTGCCTACTGCGCTTCGGATTTCCAAACCTGCGAGTATTACCAGCGATGGAAGAATCAGAAATCCTCCACCTGCTCCTACAATACCTGTGATCAACCCGACGCCAAATCCAACCGGCACCAGCCATCGGTAACCGGTTCTCTGTACGGATTGTTGATGCCGGCGCAAAAGCATGCTTAGCCCTGATGATATCATCGTTATCGAAAAAATGAGCATCACAAATGAGTCGCGCGTGATGGTAAACATTTGAGCGGCCACTAATACATCAGGAATAATCGTTATGAGACAAACCCGTGCCAGACACGCCCCAACAATACAGGGAAGGCCAAAGAATAGCACCGCATACACATTGATGCTCTTAGCAGTTGGATCCCTGAGGGCTCCAACTGCTGCTGTTAGTCCCACAAGAATAGAAGTGTACGTGGTTGCCAACGTGGGCTCTACCCGAAACAAGTACACCAGGACCGGCAGGGCGAGTATAGATCCGCCCGCTCCGATCATTCCAAGGCACACGCCCATCAGGCTGATCACAGCATATCCAAAAAAGGCATCCATAAAGAAAGATTATTCAGCAGCGATTAAGTTGAACGGAGACAAATCCGTCACTTTGGTGCTTCTGTTTTCTCCATCGGCAACGATGGTATGCGGCTCCATTCCTGCATCGACCCGTCGTACAGTTTCATCTGATAGCCCAGCATCCTGCCGGCCATATATACAACACTGGCTGTTTGGCCTATGAAGCAATACGTAACCAACTCCTTGTCAGGTGATGCCACGGGCGAGAAGTAACCTCGTAATGAATCAAGGGATTTGAATTCATTTTTGTCGTTCACGAGATCAAAATAGGTTATGTTCTTCGCTCCTTTGATGTGACCGTCACGGGGGTTGCCTGTGGGTTCTCCGTCGTAGTATTGTTTTGCACGTGCATCCACAACGAGACCGCTATTGGAATCCAGCGTTTTCAATACATAGTTCTTGTCTACGAGACGATCTCCCTGGTGAAGTGTAACGTTACCCGTCTTTGCATTCTTCTTCACGGAAGTAACTGCGTAGCCTTCACGCTTCCAGGCATCAAAGCCTCCATTCAGGAATGATACTCTTCCCTGCAATCCAAGATTCTCAAGTGTGAGGAACATTCGCGCGGTCGGACTTACTTCATTTCGAACATTATATAAAACAATGTGAGAGTTATCGTTAACACCAAACGAACGCAAAAGATCTGTTGCCTTCTTAACATCCGGTGCATTGTAGCTACCCTGAGGAGAATTAGGAGCGAGATTTTCGGGCCACAGATACTGTGCCCCTTCTATGTGCTCCTGATCAAAATCAAACTGAAGAAAGCTTACATGAAGCACGACAAGATTGTTGTCCTTCAAATGCTCATGCAACCACTGAGGTGACACGAGGATTGGTTCTTCCGCGGCGTTTGCCCGGGAGACGGTGAACAATAGCAGAGTTATCAAAAGGGTGCGCATAAGTTTAGCTTTGGTTCCACAGGATTCAACGTTAAAGTTGCTTACAGAGACGCCCTGATAAGGCATCGGGATGAGCCAACCAGCGGACATATCCGGCCACTTTGCCATAACCAATCAAACACCCGCCACCATAAATTTATTCAATGCCCAAACCGATCGAAAGGGAATGTCAGTATAACTTTGGCAATCATCGGGATTCATCACCCAGAATGGGTCATCAAAATGAAAGTATCGGCACCACGATCTACAATATGCTTCCTCATTTTACCCCGTGTTCACCTCATGGATCTCTCTGGTCCGGTCCAGGTATTTTACGAGGCGAACAACCTCGCGTCGGGCAGTTACGACATTCAGTTCGCCGGCATAAATGTTCAGGAGCGATCAGAGCAAGGCCTTGCTTTGGCGGGATTAACCAACATCGATCAGGTCAGTCTTCAATCGTCTGATTTCATATTTGTTCCGGGCATTGATTTCAAAACCTTTGTTGAAGGGGGTTTATCCTCTTCAATTACAAGAATCCGCGAATGGCTCCGCTCTCACTTTGCACGAAAAGTAAACATTGCCAGTGTTTGCAGCGGATCCCTGGTTCTTGCTGAAGTTGGAATCCTCGATGAAAGACGATGCACCAGTCACTGGAAGTGTATTGATTATTTCCGTCAACGCTATCCCCGGGTTAACATCGTATCGGACTGTCTATACGCCAACGACGGTAACATATTCACCAGCGCCGGAATGACTTCCGGTATTGACATGGCTCTCTCTATAGTCGAGCAACAGCATGGCCCTATACTGGCAGCAAAGGTCGCGCGAGAGATGGTTGTTTACCTCAGGCGTCACGAGACGAACAAACAGGAAACCATTTACCTTGACTACAGAACCCACTTCAGTCCAGGTGTTCACAAGGTGCAGGATCATATTCTATCGCATCCATCGGAGAATTTCACGCTTGATGAGCTCGCGTCCGTGGCCAACATGAGCACGCGATCTCTTACGCGCCTGTTCAGGAAGTCGACGGGCCACACGATCAACGAATTTAAGACCGCAGTTCGTCTTGAGCTGGCCCGTACGCTCCAGGGCAACACTGATTATACGGCCGAAAAAATCGCCAGCCTCTGTGGATTCGAAAGTGCCCGTCAGCTTCGGAGATTGCAAAGCCGACAGCCAGGCTAAAATCGTCAATTGCTGCCCGCAGACGCAAGCCAATCAATGGTCCTTTTACGATCGCCTGCGTTACTCCACATTGCCATTTGGTAACAGCATCGTTCGAATGAGCAACTCAGAAATCCTGCTTTGGCGAAAGGGTGAAGCGCGTGGACCCGCAATTTCACTTCTCATTTACGAGCATGTAGCATTGGAAATACTCAGTGTTCTTCAAGCCAGGAAGTTGGAAATTGACTTGCGTGAATTAATTGATGAACTTACAACCAGACTATCGGGAACTTTCCGCGGTGACATTCAATGGTACATACTCCACGTCAAAGAGGATCTGGAGCAGCGGGGTTGGATCAGAACAAAAGTTAACCGCGATCATGTTCAGATTGTAGGCCTGTCACGATCAAAGTCGGCCACCCTCAAACGCGCGCCGATCGTTATACAATGAATAGCGTTTCTAAAGCTTTTCTACTGGTTGTATTTGCGCTAACCTTTAGCGGGATGTCTCTGCTGGCGCAGTCCTCAACGCAGAGCCTCCGTACGATTGCCGGAGCAAAATATACTTACGAGACCGCAAGAATTGATTCACTTAATCAGGCAAGTTTATTTTATCTCAATCTAGGGATGAAAGACAGTTCCGACTATTTCGCGTTGCACGCATTAGCTGAGGCAAACCACGCAGGATATGTTCAAGGAAAGTTCGAGGCAATTAATAACCTTGGCAGCGTCGAATTGCTGCTAGGGAACTTCGCCAAGGCCGAAGAATACCTCACTCAGGCGACCGATTTATACGAAACTGTTTCTCCTCGAAATGACTCTGTTCTGATTGCGTGCTATACAAATCTCGGATTGGCACGGTGGGCTCAGAGCAAATTCGAGTCGGCAGTAAGCGTATATCGGAACGGAGAGAAACTTGCGATGATACGAAAGGATCAGAAACAGTTGAGCGCCTTATATGTGCATCTCAGTGCGCTTGAAGCACAACGTGGACACTACCGAACCTCCATCGAATATGGACTAAAGGGCCTACCGATCTGGCGAAATCCGGCCACTTTCGATGCTGGCGGATTCTGCACGTTGTCATTTGTATATAATTCATTTGGTGATTACAGATCATCGCTTGCATACTATCACGAGGCGATCAGGATGATGAAGGCCCAGGCAATCGACTATGATCGCACACTCTACACATTTATAGGCGAAACTTTTCTTCTGGCTGGAAAATATGACTCAGCGATGTACTACTACAATGTGGTTCACGAAAAATCCATTTCCCATAGCGTGACCCGGCCTGCGTTAAACTCTCGTGATACCTACTGGTGTGATTCGAGAATGGCTGAAGTGGACGTTATGAATGGCGACATTGAAGTAGGAATAAACAAGTTGAAGAAATCGCTGACAGGCTTCGCAAGTATAGATGATATTAATCAGGTGATGTGGACGCTCCTGAGGATGATGAAGGCATATGAGCTAGCCAATGATCCTGCGCTATCAATGGAAGCTGCTCGCAGTTTGTTAGCGCTCTCTGCTCAAAAGGGAGCGCGACAGTATGTCCGGGATGCAAGTAGTATGCTCTCAAAGTTGTATGAGCGTGAAAGCGAGTATGATAGTGCATACAAGTATCTTAAGCAATACATCCATTACAAAGATATCATTGATTCGGATCAGGTGCAGCAGCAGCTCGCCGCATTGCAGTCTCGTTATGAGCAGCAGGAACTGCAAGCTTCACTGGGCAAGAGCGAGCTTCAGTTGCATCAGGCCAGATCTCAAAAAATCTACTTTGCGTCAGCGCTGATGATGGTGGTGGCAATAGGCATGATTGCGTTCAGGAATGTATCCCTTAGAAGAAAAGCAGAAAACCAACGTCTCGCTACGATTCAAAATGAATTGCGTTTGCAGAAGCTTGAAGGTGATTCAACGAAGGCGGCGCTGCAACACCGGGCTGCAGAGCTCGAAATGCAGGCATTGAGGTTGCAGATGAATCCTCACTTTATATTCAACTCACTAAACTCCATTAATCGATATATCCTAACTAACGATAGAGCCCTGGCATCCGATTACCTCACTACATTTTCAAAGCTCATCAGACTTATTCTTTCCAATTCACAGTTTTCTCATATCGGCCTTGACAGCGAACTGGAAGGACTGAACCTCTATCTGAAGCTTGAGTCACTTCGCTTTGAAAACAGATTTGTCCACAGCATCACAATTTCGGAGGATATCGACCCTTCGGAGTTGAAAGTTCCGCCGCTTTTTCTGCAGCCTTACGTTGAGAATGCCATCTGGCATGGATTGATGCACAAGTCAGAATCTGGAATTCTTAACATTGAAGTCAGGAAGACAGACCAGCAATTGCAATTCACAATTACGGACAACGGTGTTGGCAGAGCACAGGCTGCCGCTTTGTCGAGCAAGTCGGCAACGCGACACAAATCGCTTGGTCTCAAGATTACCGCCGATAGGATTTCCCACATGCTAGGCAATGCTTCCGACTACCCAATTTCAATAAAAGATCTGGTTAATATCGATGGCTGTGCTGCCGGCACTGAAGTTACTATCAAAATCCCTGTAATGTATGATTAAGACGATTATCGTTGACGATGAGATCCATTGTCTTGACACACTGAATATCCTGTTGAAAGAGCATTGTCCAACCATGAATGTTGTACAGCAATGCAAGTCAGGGGAGGAAGGGTACCAGGCTATCAACTTTCATAAACCTGACGTAGTATTTCTGGATATTGAAATGCCCGGAATGAACGGCTTCGACATGCTAAAGAAGCTCAGCGATGTCAACTTCTCCGTGATCTTCACGACGGGGTATGACCAGTATGCAATCACGGCCATACATCTTAGTGCACTTGATTATTTATTAAAACCTATTGCTCCATCTGACCTCATAGGGGCAGTCCGCAAACTGGACAGCAGAAAACAGTTTCCCTCAAAAGAACAGTTCGGTATACTTCTTGACAAACTCAGTAACCCGAGAGGCAGCATTGCCCGGTTCGCCATCCCAACATTTGACGGGTTTGAGTTGGTTAGCGCCGAAGCAATCATTTGTTGTACTGCTGATGATAATTACACCCGCTTTCAACTCAAGAACGATCGTGAGATCATTGCATGCCGTACTTTAAAACAGATAGAAGAGAGTCTCGAATCGTTTCCATTTTTCCTCAGGGTTCACCACTCGTACCTGGTGAATATGAATGAGGTCGTTCGTTATGTGCGTGGCGAAGGAGGATACCTTGTGATGAGCGACGGCAGATCGGTGAACGTATCGCGGAGCAGGAAAGAATCGTTGCTTCGTTTGTTCGTCACTTAGGGACAAAATTATCGGCGGTGGTTAGTTAACCCAGGGGCTCTTGTTCCGGTTCCGGTTTAAAGGGGCAGCATCCTTCTTTTTGGCTGCCTTTCGCTTGGCCTTCTTTGACGACCTCTTTGCTTTCTTCTTGCTTTGCCAAACATCCAGCGGTTCGCCGTATGCCGCCTTGGCACCCCGTGTCTTTTGAGGGGACTTTCGCTGACCGAAAGCGTTCGACCCCACTGCGGTCATGATAACGATAAATAAGACGACGAACGGAAGCTTCCTCATAATGCTAGAACGTTTCAGCGAACAATCCATTGCCTGATCCTGAATCAGGGCATCAAATATAAGACTTCCTGGCAATGGCAAAGAAGGATGCGGGGAACTTAACGTGGCTGCTGGGCGCCGGCGCGGGCCTGGCTTGAATCAGTGACCCTGCATCCGCAGATCCTTCCCTGCATAAACCGGGCCCTCCAACAGCCAGGGGAGGCAAAACCCAAACGAACCGCCATCTCCACAATCTTTAGTAAATTTCCGCCCGGTCGACAAAATCCATGAACGACACATTGTTCTTCATTCTCCTATTAGTTCCGGCGATCCTGCTTGTCGGGATGATCATTCTGTTCATCAGGCTGAGGCAGTCGGATGGGGAAAAGCGCAAAATGGCTGAGCAGATCGAGCAGCTGCAGGGAACCTTCAACACCCTTCAGCTTGAAACTCTGGAGTCCAAACTCAATCCACACCTTTTAAAGAACATTCTCAACTCGATTCAATCACACGCCTATCAAACTTACTTTGCTCTCGACAAGCTGGGAAGCGTTCTGGACTACATTTTATATGAAAGCAAAAGCAGGTTTGTTACACCAAGAGAAGAAATAGACTTTGCGTTAAACCTCATCGAGATCAACAAGATCAAGATCAGCCCGCTGTTTGAATTAAAAGTAAAAAACCGGATTGATGAGACAGAGCCGCTGTTGCATCAGAAGCTGATGGCACCAATGGTCTCAACTGACCTTATCGAGAACGCATTTAAGCATGCCGATTTGCAGAGCGCTGACGCTTTCATTTCTATTGTATTTGAATTCAAGAATGACACATTCCAGCTGACGGTGTCGAATAAGATTTCAAGGCGACAACCTATAAAGAAGGAAAGGAGTGGCATTGGAAAGAAGACTCTGGAGCAGAGATTGAATATCATCTATGGGAGTACATATTCCCTTGACTCCTTCATTGAGGGAGATGTGTACATTGCACACCTAAAAATCAACTTACTTGATCACAAAGTTAAGATGCTTACTGTTGGATGATGAGCTGCCCGGGCTTTCTTATCTCAAAATGATATGCGATCAGCTGGAGGAACTTGAGGTTGTAAAAGCGTTTAATGATCCAATAATCTTTTTGCGGGACCTTCCGAATCTTGAATTCGATCTTTGCATCCTGGATATTGAGATGCCCGGCATGAACGGACTTGAGCTTGCCACGATGCTGAAGGACAAGATGGTAATCTTCACGACTGCCTATAACGAATACGCCGCAGAGGCCTTTGATCTTAATGCCGTTGACTATGTACGAAAGCCCGTTCAGCGCGAGAGGTTACACCAGGCTGTTTTAAAGGCCCGGGCGCGACAACAGTCTCTTCCGGGTGAAAAGGGCTACATTCAATTGAACACAGACAAGGGAAAATCCCTCATCCACGTTCGACAATTGCTTTACTGCACCGTTTCCCAAACCGATAGCCGCGACAAGCTCGCCTACTTGTCTGATGGCTCCCAGTTGACCTTAAAAAACATTTCCTTTGAGCGCCTAGCTGAATTACTGCCGAAAGGGCAGTTTGTGCGGGTAAGCAAGAAGGACCTTATTGCAGTGCGGGCAATTCAAACCTTTGCGTACAACGAAATTACGACCACAGTGTCAACCCAGACTGGAACACCCCTTAAATTGCCTCTGAGCGACAGCTACCGCAAGGAATTTTTGCGAAGCGTTCAGCCCGACTAGTCATTACATATTTTAGCCGACTCGTTACAAAAAGCCGCGCTTTTCAGGAATGGACTTTTCTGATAGGATTTAAAGGTAAATTTTTGCGCCAAACAAATTTGAGATGAAGCTCTCCACGTCCAGGAACCTGCTCTTTTACTTGTTCATAATTGGCGCATTCGGTGCTCTGATTTACTGGATCGCCAGTGAGGGTACGGCGATGGAGGCGGGGCGCAGCATTGTGAAACCGGAAGCGGGAGATTCATTCGAAGAATTTGTCTCAGGTTTTCTTCACAACCTGAAGCATCCGCTGGCCATCCTGCTTGCTCAAATTGTATCGATCATTTTAGCAGCACGATTTTTCGGATGGATCTGTCAGCGCATAGGCCAGCCGTCGGTGGTGGGTGAAATCATTGCAGGTATCGTACTCGGTCCGTCACTGGTCGGCTTATACTGGCCCGAATTTTCAGCTGCCTTATTCCCCGCGCAGTCACTCGGCAATCTTCAGTTCCTCAGCCAGGTGGGCCTGATACTGTTCATGTTCATCGTGGGCATCGAACTCGATCTGAATGTATTAAAAACAAGAGCGCACGAAGCGGTTGTTATCAGTCACGCAAGTATCATCATACCGTTCGCGCTTGGAATGGGCCTCTCCTATTTTATCTACGAGTCGCTCGCTCCACAAAACATCAACTTTCTATCTTTTAGTTTGTTTATGGGGATTGCGACCAGCATCACCGCGTTCCCTGTACTGGCGCGTATTGTCCAGGAACGAGGGATTCACAAAACGCGGCTCGGTGCAATCGCCATTACCTGCGCTGCTGCTGATGACATCACAGCATGGTGCATACTGGCGACTGTCATAGCCATTGTTAAGGCGGGTTCATTCCAGAGCTCGATATATGTTGTCATCCTCGCGCTTGTATACGTGTTTGTCATGATCAAGCTGGTGAGACCATTCCTGAAAAGAATTGGCGACTTACATGCTTCGAACGAAAACCTGAGCAAATCCGTAGTCGGGATCTTCATCGTTACGCTGATACTTTCATCATACGCGGCAGAAATAATTGGTATTCACGCGCTGTTCGGCGCGTTCATGATGGGAGCGATCATGCCTGAAAGCCCCAAGTTCAGAAGTGTATTTATACAAAAAGTTGAAGACGTGGCAGTAGTTCTTCTGTTGCCGTTGTTCTTTGTCTTTACTGGTTTGCGAACACAAATTGGGTTACTGGATGATCCCGCGTTGTGGAAGGTGACAGGATTTATTATTCTGACTGCCGTGGCCGGTAAATTTGTAGGCAGTGCAATAGCGGCAAAGTTTGTAGGTCAGAGTTGGAAAGACAGCCTGACTCTGGGTGCATTGATGAACACCCGGGGCCTGATGGAACTCGTTGTTCTCAACATTGGATATGACCTCGGTGTTCTTGGACCGGAGATATTTGCAATGATGGTGATCATGGCATTGGTTACCACTATCATGACTGGCCCGGCACTTGACATCATCAACTGGTCATTCAAATCGACGCCGGAAGTTGTATCCAATAAGATCAGAGAGATAAGTCAATACAAGATCCTGATATCCTTTGCCAATCCGGAAACAGGAAGAACGCTCCTTCGTCTTGCAAACAGTTTGATGAACAAAGTAAAAGACAACTCATCGGTTACTGCCATGCATCTTTCGGCTGTCGACGAGCTTCATTACTATAACATGGAAGAATACGAGCGTGAAACGTTTCTTCCTGTAGAGAACGAATCTCAGCGGTTGAAGCAGCCTGTCGTCACACTGTTTAAAGCTACCAATGATATCGAAAGCGAAATTGCAGAGGCAGCAAACACAGGAAACTTCGATCTGCTGCTTATTGGTTTAGGGCAGTCTATTTTCGAAGGAAGTCTCCTGGGGAAGGTGCTCGGATTTACGACCCGGTTTATTAATCCCGGAAAACTTATACAAACAGTTACGCGCAAGGGGAAAATATATAACAACCTGCCCTTTGATGAACGCACCGTTCAGATACTGACGCGCACAAAGATCTCGGTGGGAATCTTAATCGACAAGAAGGTTGAAAAGGTTCAGCGGATATTCATGCCGTTGTTCAGTGCAAATGATGCCTTTCTGATCCAATACGCGCAGAAATTCATACATAACGCTGAGGCGCAGATAATCGTACTTGATGCTGCCGGGAAAGTGAGGGCCAGCACTGATATGAAAGAGTTGATCCATTCCATCGAACAAAAGGCACCCAATCACATCGCCGTATTGCAGGAAAAGACCATTGACAAGTCTCTGTTCGAAGGGTGCGACCTTATGGTGCTCAGTCTTGACAGCTGGAGGATGGTGGTTGATGCTAAAAGCCGCTGGCTTTCAGACATCCCCTCTACGCTGATTCTGAGTCATCAATCATAAACAGAGGCACTAACAAAAAACTTCAAAGGTTTCCAACGTTTGGCAATGGGGCTCCGTCTAACCCCATGAAAAGCCACACGTATGAAACCTCATGAAATAACTGATCGTCGCCCCTTTCGGGCATCCATACTCGCTGTATTCCTGTTCTCGTTGCTTGTCGCTGGTTGCGACAGTTTTGAATCCGATGTTACTGATCCGACGGTCAAGGTCTCCGAAGACGAGCTTTACGTCCTCGCCGATGGTGAAACAGTGATCGATCTTAAGTCACTAATAGCTTCCAATTTCGCTGGCAAACTTTCCGTAACGGAACTGCCGCAACTCGGTACTCTGCAGCCTATCGCCGAAGGACTATTACGATATGCTCCCAACAAGGGCGTGAAACGATCACGTGATCGCTTTGAATTTACCGTCTTTAACAACAACAGCATTGTTACGAAGGACACGATCTATATAAACGTCGAGACAGACTCGACAAACCTTCCATGCAACATTTACCCAGTCGCTGACTATGTAAACCGGTTCGATGGAGAAAGCGTCAGTGTGCCCGTTCTCCGGAATGACATTCTCTGCGGAAAGTCCGTTAGTCTTTCAGTTTATCAACCTGTTTCTGGTTTCCTGCCTCATCATGGAATGGCAGAGGTGAACGGGACAACGGTTGTCTATACGCCGGGTGCGTCGTTTACCGGGAAAGATACCGTCATCTATAAAGTAACAAACGCGCAGAATCCGGCGTCATTCGGTTATGGATTCGTTTACATCAACCGCGACTCGGTATGTGGGTTTGCATTAGCGGATGATATCTACACTCTCGATACACTAAAACGGCCAACAACATATTTCCTTGATGTATTTGCGAACGATGTGCTTTGTGATTCGCTTGACGACTACAGTATCAGCGTTGTTACAGCGCCCTGGAACGGAACTGTAGCGCGTAGCGGAAGAGGATTCACCTACAGCCTTAAAGCACAACGCACCACCGTAACTGATGAATTCACTTATGCAGTGAGCAAAGGCGGAGTTCAAAAGACAGCGAGAGCTGTGATACGACTCACGGGAAGCCAGGGACCATGCTCCTTCCAGGCGCTGTCTGATTCGCTGGACATTACAGCTCTTAGCACTTCAATTGTTTATATCGATGTATTGAAGAACGATCAGCTCTGCGATTCGCTGAAGACGTTCACAATAACGCGGCAACCAAAACATGGAAATGCCACTATTGACAATGCTTCGAAGAGAATCAGATATGAGAGAGTAGTGTTAAAGTCTGATTCACTGCAGTATGAGATCTGCAACGGCAAAGTTTGCACACGGGCTACAGCCTATATCAAGCAACAGGATTAGCACATTTTGATCAGACAACAAACTAAATTTCCCGGCCCGTTGACTATTAGAAGAGACCCTCGCGGTAATGCAACAATATAAGGAGCTGTTGGCAGGATGTCATAGAGAGGATGCGAACTCACAGCGCATCCTCTATGACCTTTTTAAGGCCCGACTGATGGGGCTATGCCGGCGGTACACCAACAACCGCGAGGAAGCAAAAGATGTATTGCAAGAATCATTCATCAAGATATTCCGGAAGATTCATCAGGTGACGGAATCAGGAAAGCTCGAATCGTGGATGAAGTCCGTGGTGGTGAACACGGCCATCGACCACTTCAGAAAGAAGAATGTTCTGAAAACCGGTCCGATCGATGAAACGGTAACGGAAGAAGTTAAGGCTAATGCCGAAGCACAAGTAAGTGACGAGATTCTGATGACTATGGTTAATCAGCTGCCAGATGGATGTCGTCTCGTGTTTAACCTCTACGTTGTTGAGGGATACAGTCATGCCGAGATTGCCACGATGCTTGATATCACGGAGAGCACGTCGCGTTCGCAGTTAAACTATGCTAAGTCGGCGTTGAAAAACAAACTTAAATGTCACGACGTGACACAGTATTATGAAAAATTTGCCTGACGAAGAGCTGTTCGAAAGAATAAAAGTCCGGCTTCAGAATTTCGAAGAAGCACCGGATGAAGACGTTTGGGCGGGCATCGGGTCTGCCATATCGAAGCCCACGTCATCCACACAGACCAGGAACAGGTATGCACTCATACTTGTGCTGATGCTTTTGAGTGTCGGGCGCGGTTATCTGTTTCAGACCAGTGATCCGGATGCAACAATAACATCCTCTTCTTCATCAGCTCAGGCGTCATTAAACGCCGACACGAACACTCCTACTAGTAACAATGACATAGCCAGCGATATAGACAATAAGATAAAGGACCAGTCGCCTGCGCAGAACGAGAACATGACTGAATTGAAAGACATGAATCTGACATCAACCAGTCAATTGCGCGAAGCGAAATCTGCAGGCGTCATCAAGGAAACGGCCGGACATACAATGCCCATTGTTTTGCCGGATGCCTCACCAGGAACCAATTCCGGTTTGCACATGGATTCAGTAAACCACTCAATAGTATATTTGGACTCATCATTACTCATAGACTCCATAAAGATCGATGATGTCAGTGTAAAACGTGATAGCATAACTCAGGAGGAAATCATTGTATCTGCGAAGCCCCGTAAGCATGAAAGCCGATGGCGGATTTACGGCATGGCGACTCCATCACTGACTTTTCAACATGTTAATCCATCTACGAGTGATGACGCGACCTTCGACAAACTCAATAGTCCCGGTGTTCTTTCCAGCGAGCGCCTTTCATTCTCTTTCGAAGCCGGCGCTCAGTTTCTCGTTGCCAGACGACTTAACGTCTTCGCGGGCCTCTCCTACTATCAGCAATCGGCAGAATTATCGCTGGACCAAATCATCTCGGGCTCTTCAAACATTGCCTCCAATGGTGGACTTGAATATGAAGTTCAGCCTAACACCATAACAACTACGATTGATTACCACATGCAAAACATCGGGCTCATTGCTGGCGCATCATATGTTATCAGCGTTGGTAAACTTGTGCATCAGTTGGGTGGAGGCATGCAGTACGAATACGGTTTGATTAACCGCTCAACCGAAACTGATAGTCGTTCGACAAAGAACTTTGTGAATTTTAGGATCTTCTATCGCGCCGAGTATGGCCTGAATGAACGGATGAGTGTGTTTGTGCAGCCCGTATTCTCGCGTTCATTGTTGAATGACGAAGTAATGAATGGTGCACTCAATGTTAAACAAAGTCGCGCAGGGATTGGATTCGGAGTACTCTATCGCTTCAGGTAGATCTCCGGAATGTTCGCACTTGATTGTGCGATCTGCTATATTGAGTCGCGGCCGCACATTAAACGGCCCTGACTATGGAACCAATCAACTCTATTAATATCGCCGAAAAGTTCTCTCTGTTTGAGTCGTTGTGGACGCCGCATATTATCGGAGAGCTTAATGGGCAGTACGTAAAGCTTTGCAAGCTAAGGGACGACTTCGTTTGGCATAGTCATGAAAACGAAGATGAACTTTTTATGGTTTTCAAAGGAACGCTGCTCATGGACTTCCGCGATGGAAGAACCGTTGAAGTTAAAGAAGGTGAGATCCTTATCGTTCCCCGTGGCGTTGAACATCGTCCGCATACGAACGGTGATATCGTGTTTAATCTGCTGTTCGAGCCGAAAGAAACACTGCATACAGGTACCGTTGAAAGTGAGAAGACAGTAAAGAAGTTATCCTGGATATAGTTCACGAGGCCAATCAGATAGTGCTAATCAGCGGCTTAGGCGATCGCCTGAGGAGAGGTCCGATTTCCGGATGTTCGAATTTTCCTTAAATTTAACAAACCCCTCAGCCTCTCATGCTTCCACTGGCGAATCCGTTGCGCGAAGAAAAGCCATTTGAGATTAATGCCTGGGCTATTATTACGTCTATCGGCTGCGCGCGGATGCTGAAGGATATCATTCAGGATCTGTTTCTAAAGCAGCACTCGCCCACAAACCTTCTTATCGACGTGCCCGTGCTGGCAGTATTCATAATGTTATTGGTCTTCATTCTCCGGGGACAAATAAAGACGGTACCGTTGTGGGTAGGCTTCGTCCTGCTGATTTTTGCAGCGTGGAGTTTTATCAGGCTAGGAGGTGTTGAAGGAAGTTCGGAATACAATTTCATGGCATTGGGAGTAGCCTTTGCGTTGTGTTACCGGGGCAAAGAATTGGTTATTATACTGAGCAGCCTTTTCGTAGTAATTGTCTTTATAAATCTTGATCAAATGGTTCAGGGCCGAATCACTACGTCTCTGTTCAGGGCAGCAACTCATAGTTATGACAGCTACTTCACGTCGATGTTCGCGATTTGCGTTGTGCTGCTTATTTTCAAAGGCATGCTTAAAAGGGAGACGCGCAAAGTGAGACAAGCTCGTGAACTCATAGCGGCACAGCACGCCCTCATTCGCAGGCAGCACGAAGAACTGCGGCGTCATCGGATGGTACTGGTCGAAGCAACCAGGAGGCTACATGAAGATGTCCAGGGTTACGACGACGATATCCGCGGTCAGGATGAAGCGCTGAATAATTACATCTACCTGTCAACACAAAACCTGCGACTATCAATGTCGCGAATGAAATCAGCGCCGGGTGCGCTGCTCAATTCCAGGGGCCTTACTGACAACCTAAAGGACCAAATTGACGAACTCAACCTTGTTGTTGCAAATCTCATCACCAACCTAGAAAAGACAGATCATGATCATCGGAATTAACCGCATCATGTCTGCTCTGGAGAGCCGGATCTTTTATTATGGCCTCGTGTTGTGTGCGATTTTCAGATTGATCAGGTGGATCAATGAATTCTCCACCGGCCAACCCGAACTGGTGCTCTGGCTTGGTGTTGTAAACATGGTATTGCTGGCTGGAATGATATTTCTCAGGCGATATAAAACCGTCTCCTTCATTGCCCTGCATTTCATTTTTCTCGTCACTACGTGGTTTACCTGGCAATCGTCCGGCGGCTATCAGGGCATAATCCCCTATGCATTTATAGCGATGATGGCGTTCGCCATATTTACTTCACATGGGACCCTACTCGGCATCACTCTCGCCACCTATGCATTTCATGCGATCTACCTGACACAAACCTATGAGAATGATATCAATTACAGTGAACCATTGCTGGTGACACAGATCAACTACCTGGCCTGCGTATTCGTGCTGATCAGCCTTTGCCTGTATGCAAAGAATAGATTCTCACGATACAGAGAATACATTCAATCAGTTAACAACAGGCTCGATTTATCTGCGAATACTCTTAGTGAACAGGCTAAACAACTAAGAGTTCAGGGTGAACAATTGCAAAAGCTTTTGTCCGAACTTGAAACCAAGATTCTGGCCAAGCACCTCGAGCGCGACGAGAAGCGAGCGATACTATCGAAGTATGCTTACGTTAATGCCCATCACGTGCGCGGCCCATTGGCGCGCATTCTCGGGCTCATTGCGCTGATCGAAAAAGAAAGATTACCGCGCGATCGCCGACGCAATATTGAAGAGATCAAATCAGACGCGCTTGAAATCGATGGCGTGGTGCGGAAGATCAGCGAAGTGCTATCGGATTAATCTGAAAATAAATTTCCCCGGCAGGGCCATGAGCAGTATCCGGCGTTAGCAGATAACCTGTATCCGAACGCGTGTCCCGGCAGGCTCACCGTTGCTGAAAAGATCCTCCACTTCAAATCCAACGTTGTTTTTCTGATTGATCAGCTGCAAACGTTCTTCGGTCAGTTTGATTCCCATCGATTTGTGAGCAGGAAAATTCTGCTGGCGCAACGCCGTGGCTGCTGCTCTACCAATTCCGTCGTCCTCGATTTCAAATATGACGGCGTCACCTTTTTCGAAAATTGCCAGCTTTAAAGTTCCGCGGCCGATCTTATTGTATAGTCCGTGTAAGATGGCGTTTTCAAGGTAAGGCTGAATGAGCAGCGAAGGAATATAAATTGCCTCCGTTTCAAGACTTTGATCAACCGTGCACTCGAAGCTGAACTTATTTTCGAAGCGCACCATTTCCAGCTGCACATAGTTCTTAAGCAATTCTATCTCGTCCGATAACTTTATCCTGTTGTCCACCGAGTGAGTCAGGATGCTGCGGATCAGTTTGGAGAATGTAGTGAGATAGGTGATCGCATTTAGACGATCGTTCTTTGCAATGAAGTATTGGATAGAATTCAGCACATTGAAAATGAAGTGAGGGCTCATGGCCGAACGAAGGGCCATCAGCTTCAATTCACCAATCTTTTTATTAGCCTCAGCAAGCTGACGGTCCTTGGTACGACTCTCAGTAACATTATCACCAAAGACACTGACACCAATTACCTGATTGTCTTCAATGATTGGACTGAGTGAATACTGGATATCCTGCCCGTGTCGCGTGTCATACAGGGTAACAATCTCGCCCGCCAATGCTCTTGTATAATGTGAGTTCCACATCTTTGCTACTTCGGCGCCCTCTGTAGCCCGCGTTCCTTCCAGTACCGCGTCGCCGATCGCCAGCTCCAGTTCGTAGTGATGAAGCATGTATTTTGCGAAAGGAATATTGAAGGTGATCAGGTTAAAATCGCGATCAACAGACCAGATCAAGAGCTCTGTATTATTGATGGTAGCCCTAAGGTTGGCCTGTGAGGAAAGGAACGAATCGCGGGCGGCCTCTTTCTCCTGTTCGGTTCTCTTCTGCTCGGTGATGTCCTGGACGATTGACATGCGATAGTACTTGTCCTCGATTGAAATTCTGGTGCCGGTAACTCTCACCATGATGGTCGCTCCGTCTTTTCTCTTCAGGACGCATTCCTTTTCAGCATATCCGATGGCATCATTCGCCTGAATAAAGAACTGACGGACGTCCTCCGTCATGAAGGTCTTTAATGAATGCAACGGAAGCCCTACCACTTCGTGCTCATGATATCCCAGTACCTCTATTATCCTTTGATTCACGTCGAAGACAATCTGATCTACCTCCCGCACCACAAGGATCATGTCAGGATAAGACTCGAATACCTTTGCAAACTTCGCCTCGCTCGAACGAAGTTTTTCCTCCGCCTCCTTGAAGAAAGTTATGTCGTGGCAAATGCCTCTGGCGCCAACTATCTTTTCACTTTCTAAAATGGGAAAGGCATTGACGCGAAACCATTTCTTATATCCAATCGGTGTTCTCGTTCGGATCGTGATATCGAATGGGCTACCGGTTTTCAGGAGCTCGGCTGTTGCCTGCGAAACGTGAACAGCTCCTTCATTTCCCAGTGCTTCACTCAGATTGGAGACTTTCAGTTCGAAGCTTTCCTTATCCAATCCAAAAATGGCGTACATCTCATCCGACCAGAAAACAAAGTTGTCAGCGACATGGTACTCCCAGCTACCTATCCTCGCTATGCGTTGTGACTGGCTGAGAATAAACTCCCGTTCGCTGAGCTGTTGGAGGTTTGCATACAGTTGCTGATTAAGCTGATGAACTTCGCTCTTGGCCTGCTGCTGCATCATCACGTTCATAGCTTCAACCTCTTTCAGGAGATTGGTATTGGCATCTTCACTCCTTTCGAAGGCGCGTTTCAGAAAGTAACATCCTGAACCGATGATGCCAAACGAAACGATGGCACGCACGGTGTTATACATGTAAGGGAAACTGTTCAATGTCTGTTCTGGATATCCAACGCCGAAAAAGTCAAGGATCGGATCGAAGAACAGGATAGTAAAGAACGGAACTGTGAGACCGGCAATCAGTTGTTTAACGTTGCCCAGGCTGAATACCAGGAAAGGATAGTAGCTAAATGCTAAAAGGAAAAAGCGGAGACCGATATATGCAGATACTTCGTTCTCCCGACCTTGTTTTACAGCAAGCACAAAGAGCGCGAGAATGAGCACGGGGGGTATCCAACTCAGTAGGAAGCGGCTCGCCCAAATGTAACCGAAGTAGTTAAGTAAGATCGGAATGAGGCAAAGAATCATACCGAAAGCCAGCCGCGTAATGAGCACCGGGTCCGCAGTAAGCAACACGATTCGTGCTGTCATGAGAACGGCGAGCATTGCAACCAGCGACAGCGACAGATTGTTCGTCATTATGACGTTGCGCTTGTCCTGGCTGGTGGTTGTATAAAACACACCACTCATGACAATATTATTCAAGAAAGACATCGAGCGAAGATCCCTAAAAAACGTCAAGGGTCGCAGGAAGTTATTAAAAAAAGGCGGACACCCGTTTGCTGATTTCTTCGAGCGAAAGTACCTGGCTGGCAGCACCCAGCTTGATCGCTTCCTTTGGCATGCCGAACACCACACAGCTGCTTTCATCCTGAGCAATCGTTTTTGCTCCTGCTTCCTTCATGTTCAGCAAGCCTTCAGCTCCATCACGACCCATTCCGGTCATGATGATTCCAACGGAGTTTTTACCTGCGTGATGTGCCACCGAATTGAACAACACTTCCACTGACGGTTTATGTCTGTTTACCAACTCACCGTCTCGTATTCTGATGAAATACTTGGCGCCACTTCGGTACAGTTCCATGTGTTTACCTCCCGGAGCGATATAAGCGTGACCGCGCATGACGCGTTCTCCGTCCGCAGCTTCCTTTACGGTAACTTCACAAATGGTATTCAGTTGGTCTGCAAAAGACTTTGTAAAACCTGCAGGCATATGTTGTGTTATCAGAATGCCTGGCAGGTTTGCAGGAACCTGTTTAAGGAAATAACGGAGTGCCTCGGTGCCACCTGTGGAGGCGCCGATTGCAATAATTTTATCTGTAGTCTGGTCTAAAGAAGGATTCAGTGTACGCGACTCGGCCTTTTTTGCCGACGAATGCTCCAGCCGTTCCGTTGTTATGGGCTTTCGCTTAAGCGGCACCATATGGGCGGCCTTGATGGCATCCGTAATCCGGATTCGTGATTCCTCAAGATGCTCCTTCGTGCTTCTGATCTCCGACTTTGCCACGATCTCAACTGCTCCCAGATCAAGGGCCCGCAGTGCCAGCTGGCTTCCGTTTTGAGTAAGGCTTGAGATAATCACCACCGGGATAGGATACTGCGCCATGAGGGTTTTGAGAAATGTCAACCCATCCATGCGCGGCATTTCGACATCAAGTGTTATGACGTCCGGAATGAACGAACGTATTTTCTGTGCTGCGAAGTAAGGATCTCCCGCTGTGCCCACAACCTCAAGCTGCTCATCAGAATTAATGATATCCGTGAGCGTTTGACGCACAAGCGCAGAGTCATCAATAACTAAAACCTTTATCGATTTCTTCATTTACTTCAATCGTCGATTTCTTCAATAGTCGCATGCGTACTTTCCCGGTAGCCGTATTGAAGACAATTTTACGGCCGAACTCCCCTCCCACGTGGTGCGCTACAACACTGATGCCATATTGCTTCAACAGTTCGAGCGCCATGGCAACATTGCGCTCACCGATCTTATAAATGTCTTTCTCCTTATATAGTGAGTTAGAGCCTCCGAAGACTTTCGCCTCAACATCGCGCAAATTTACCTTTCGGTTTTTTAATGAGCGAACCATCAAATTAATGGATAAATATCCACGGTTTGCATCACCAGTGTGGTCTTCTGACGATCCTGGCAACAGATAGTGATTCATGGCTGCCACTTTCGAACGTTTATCCCACAGACAAACGGAGACGCAGGAGCCCAATACCGTGAAAACCAGCATAGGCACCGTTGTGATAATAAACTGCCCAGGAAATACCGTGTGTCTTCTGGCGGCAATCACTCCATGAGTTTGTAAACAGTTGGTCTCAACTGTATCAATGGAAGATTCATTCCGATTATGGATTCGCTGTGACCGAGGAACAAAAGTCCTCCTGGACGCAGGTGGCTACAGAATTTCTTTATGACGGTTTCCTGGGTAGCCTTGTCAAAATATATCAAAACGTTTCTGCAAAAGATCACGTCCAGGTCCGACTTCAGCAATCCAAACTCATCGTCCATGAAGTTGATCCTTCGGAACTGTACCTTCTTTCGATATTCAGGCTTAATGCGAACCAGGTTTGCGTTCGTATTGCTCCTGAGAAAATACTGGCGCTTCACATCCAACGGTATTGGCGCTGTCTTTTCAATTTCATAAATGCCCTGATACGCAGCCTGTATAACACGCGTCGACAGGTCACTGGCCAGTACACTATACGTAAAATCAGGCTGCCTCTTCTTCAGCTCCTCCAACGTCATAATAATGGTGTAAGGCTCCTCACCAGTTGAGCAGCCGGCAGACCAGATCTTCAATGATCTCCGATTCAAGTCATTGATGTACGAAGGAAGAAATTGTCCAGTGAGAAACTGGAAGTGTGCAGGTTCGCGAAAAAAATCTGTCTTGTTGGTCGTGATCAGATCGATCACCTGCAACAGCTCGGCACTGGCCTCTTCTTCAGAAAGTATGAAGTCAAGGAATTCTTTGTAGGACAAATGACCAAGACTTCTAACCTTCTTGTTCAGCCGGCTTTCCAGCATTGATTTTTTTGCTGGCGGCAACTTGATGCCGTATTCCCGGGTAACATAAGTACTGAGTCGATTAAAACTTTCGTCATCCATGCGCAGAGGCGCACTCATCATCACACTATCAACACTCACGCTAGACCAGGTATTAAAGATGAACAGAATCCAATAAGCGACTTCACAGCACCTCCGAGTTGACCCCTCAATCAGCAGCGCGGAAGCTCGCTTAATGGATTCTTAAAAGCTTTTAGAATTCTGAAAAGTCGGAATCAGAAGGACCGTCAGCAAGCTTCAGGTCAAATCCGTTTACATGCCCGTTTTTGCCTTCGTGTGCATCGGCCAACTGTGCCTTTGCATGAGGACGTTTCATACCGGCAGGTCGTTGCGTCTTCTTCGCAGCACGTGCACGACTATCAAGTTTGAAGTAGCTTACTGCAGCTTTCAACTCTTCGGCCTGGCTGCTAAGTTCCTCTGCATTCGACGACATTTGTTCTGCAGCGGAAGCATTGCCTTGTGTTACAGTTGAAAGTTGCTGTATGGCGCCGTTGACCTGATCAGCACCAGTGTTTTGCTCAACGGATGCTGCAGCAATTTCCTGAACGAGTTCAGCTGTCTTCTTGATATCCGGAAGGGTATCGATAAGCAATTGCTTGGACTCTTCGGCAGACTTTACAGTCTTAGATGAAATCTCCGTGATCTCAGCTGCCGCCTTCTGACTTCTTTCTGCAAGTTTGCGCACTTCTGCCGCTACAACTGCAAATCCTTTACCGTGCTCGCCAGCGCGTGCTGCCTCAACGGCTGCGTTAAGCGCAAGCAGGTCAGTCTTCGATGCAATCTCTTCGATGATCGCTATGCGTTCTACAATTGTTTTGATTGCTTCCACTGTATCAGATACTGCGCTGCTGCTCACCTGAATATCTTTAGCAGCTTTATTGGCGATCTTCTCAGTTTCACGTGAGTTGTCGGTATTCTGTTGAATGTTGGCAACCATCTGTTCCATCGATGATGAAACTTCTTCAGATGCGCTGGCTTGCTCCTGTGCACCCTGTGACATTTGCTGTGAAGCAGAGGCAACCTGGAAAGAAGCGCCCGACACATTTTCAGCACCGTTGAAGATGGTGGTAGCAATCTCCCTTAGATTGTTAACCATCTCCTCCAGCGCTTCATCCAGATCTCCACCCTTATTCTTCATTAACCCAAAGTCCATTGTAAGGTCACCCTTCGATACCAGCTTCGCCACATTTACACTGGCGCGCAGTTTTTCAATCATATTCTGAAGTTCGAACAACATCAGTCCGATCTCGTCCTTCTTGTCCTGCTTCACGTCTGCAGAGAAATCACCTGCGGCAACCTTCTTAATTGCGTCAGTGGCTATGCTCAGGGAGCTTGTTACATCTTTCAACAGCCATGTTGCGATAAGTACACCAAGCACGATTGCTACCAGGATTACTACGATCATCGTTACGACAACGCTGTCGTACATTTCGTCCATGTCGGTCTGATCCTTCTCCAACTGCAGATTGATGATCTCGTAAATCTTTCCAATCACTTCGTCGGCCTGATCATCTACACGCTCGCCCTCGTTCACGGAGATTTCTTCAGCTTTGCCGCCTGAGTTCGTCTTCGCCAGGTTGCGTACCTGCAAATGATAGTTATAGTACGAAGCATATTGTGTCTCAAACTTGTCGAAGATCGACTTCGCGTCGCCAGTGAGCTTAAGGCCCAATTGCCCCATAGTTTGTTCAACAATTCTCTCAGCCTCCGCTGCCTGTGCGACGTGCTTGTTCATATCATCGTCCGTCTTAGCGATGATCATGTCCCGTTCAATGGAGTTGATTTGTGACACCGCCTGCTTCAACTCAATAACCGTACGAACCAGTTCCTTCGAGTTTAATTCAGCTGAAATCAAATCCAGCGTGGCGAGGGATTTCAGGAAAGCGCTGCGCGACTCGTTGTCGGCAATCTCTTCTGCCTTTATCTCAGTATTCTGTGTTGCTACGCGCTGGATGTTATCCTGAATCTTGAAATACTCATCCAGAATATCCTTTAACTCACGAACTAATCCGAGTGTCTCGCCTGTGCTAAGCGTCTCGAGCTTTTGCATGTTCTCGTTGATTGACTTGATCGTCTTTTCGATACCGCGACCGATATTGACCATCTTTTCATCATCAACGGTGGCGATCATATTTTTCTGATCGCGCGAGATCGCTGTAATGTCGTGCTTGATCTGTCCGATAAGCAATACTTTGTGAGCTGTAACGTCGGTGATTTCATTCACGCGGACATTGATTTCGCGAAAGCGAAGAAACGCAATCGCGAAGATCACGACCATCAACACGATGAGTGTTGTGAAGGCCATGACAAGCTTTTTTCGAATTGTAATTGTGCTGAACATCTTTATTTAAAAAATTGGGTGTGGTTTCAATTCAGTGACTTATTCAACTCTGCCACCTCAGCGGTGGAGAACACTTTGGCGATATCCATAATCATGGTGATGTCGCCCTGGCGGTTTACGATGCCCTTAATAGGTGCCGTTGATTTGAGATCCTCGAATTCGGGAGCGTCCTGAATCTCATTGCTGTTAAGTTCGATAACCTCGCGCGCATGGTCTACCATAGCGCCGATTTGCAAACCTTTATCGTCTTCTAACAGCAGGTCAAGCACCATGATGCGGCTCTTCTGCGATTTAGCAGTAGCGGGCAATCCGAGCTTAAGTTTCGTATCAAGCAGTGGCAAAATCTTACCTCTGAGATTGATGATGCCCAGCATGTACTCGGGTGAATTTGGAACTTTTGTAACGTGTCCGAATTCTACTACTTCCTGTACATGATCTACCGGAATAGCAAACTTCTCGTCGCCGAGCGTAAAAGTAAGGTAAGTGTTGGTTGCGTTTTTCATCGCCTTAATTCCAGTGTAGTTGAAAAAGTCTTGATGGATCCAGCACAAGTGCCAATGTGCCATCGCCAAGGATCGTGCTGCCAGCAATAAAGTCCTGCTGTTTATATGCGTCACCCAATGGCTTCATCACGGTTTGCATCTTCCCTTCGATACGATCGACTGCAATACCGCGCTTCACTCCGTTTACAGTTATCGATATGATGTCCGTTGTTTTTGGAGCCGTTGTGTCACCGTGAAATTTCTGGCGCATTGAAAACACCTGCAGCAACTCTTCATTCACAACAACCGACTTGTTTACCTGATGCTCACGGTCCAGCACATCGTATGACAACCGGTCGATACGATCAATAACATTCAAGGGCACCACGTAACGGGTTTCATCAACCTTTACAAGAAGTCCTTCAACGATCGACCTTGACAGCGGCAGCTTGATATGTATTGAAGTTCCCTTGCCAGGAGTGCTTTCGATCGCGACGTAACCACGAAGCTCATTTATCTTTTGCTTCACCACATCCATTCCTACGCCGCGACCAGAAACCTCAGACAGCTTTGACGCCGTCGAAAGGCCGGAGTGAAATATGAGATTCAGAATCTCTTCATCCGAAAGCACGTTCTCTGCCTGTACTATTCCCTTCTCGATTGCCTTCTTTAAAACTATTGCCTTGTCAATACCCTTACCATCGTCGGAGATTACGATGTTGACGTATGAGCTACTGTTAAATGCTTTCAGCTTTACAGTACCAAATTCAGATTTACCGGCAGCCTTGCGCTCCTCCGGTGTCTCGATTCCGTGATCTATACTATTTCGGATGATGTGAATCATCGGCTCCGCCATCAATTCGATAACATCCTTGTCCAGTTCCGTCTCAGATCCTTCAGAAAGAAAGTTTACCTTCTTGTTCAATGTCTTTGAGAGATCCCGAACGAGGCGCTTGAATTTTGTAACGAGCGTCTCAATAGGTACCAGTCCAATTTCAAGCGAAGTATCCCGCAGGCGGTTTGTTATCATCTCCAACTGCTCCGCCACGTCTGTGATCGCGGCGGAGTTTATGTGAGAGGTAGCGTTCACCAGTTGGGCCTGAAGAATGATGAGCTCGCTGATCCAGTTCAGCAAGTCATCAATCTTCCGCTTGCTCACCTTGATGTAGGTGTCATTGAACGCCTTCTTTTTAGATATGGGCTCCTCGTCGTATTCTGTTGTATCGCTGTTCACGATGACAGCGGAGAATTTGCTAACGAATTCATCAAGCGATGAAACATCGCAGGGAACGTCTGCAAATACTTCAATAAAAGTTCTGAAGTCGTCTGATTCAAAAAGATTGCCTGCTGACAGTCTTTTATAAGTAACCTGGCATTCGCCTTCTACGAAAATAAAATAGCTTTCGATCTCAGACTGCGCGGAAGTGGTGGATAAAAAGATGTCCCAGTGCGCAACGTCACCATTGTCCTTCCCGTAAAAAAATGTTCTTGCAGTTCCGAGTGCTTCAAGGTCTTTGATAATAAAGACCAGGGGATGAGTTCCATCTGCGGTCATGCTTATGCCCGGTTCGACCCGAACAAAAAAAGTAACAACCTCATCCTTCTGGATCTTTCCAGATGCCGGTGACAGTACATCAACTGTTGAGGTTGCTTCTACGTTCTTTAAAAAGTTTGCTGCTATTTTGAGATGATCTCTGAGCTCTTCGGAGCTGTTGATTTTCTCAACTTCCTTTTCCTTCAGCAGGTCACGAACTTTGTCGAATGCGTGAAGTGTAATGCTGATGAGACCATCGGTGATTTGAGTCTTCCCCTGGCGAACCAGATCATAGAGCGTTTCGAGTTGATGCGTCAGCTCACCGATCAGGTCGAAGCCAAACATGTTGGCGCCACCTTTAATGGTGTGCATTGTGCGGAAGACCTGTTCGAGAGGGGAAGTAGCCTGAGGGTTGGCCTCCAGTTGCATTAATCCATCGTCCAGCTCGTTCAGCAGGTCAAGGGCATCTTCAACAAAACGCTGCTGATGGCTATCCATTGACAATGGCATTCTCTATCTGTGCGAAAAATGATTCTGCACGATATGGTTTCTTTATCCATGCGGCCAAACCGGCTTCTTTTGCACTGCGCATTTTATCCGGGTTTGATTCGGTCGTCAGGAACACCACGGGAACATTTGACGTTTCCGGATTGCCTTTGATTTTCTTTAACAGTTCGAATCCGGTACAGTCGGGCATGTTATAGTCCGTCAGTACCAGATTCACTTGTGAGAGGTTTTGAGAGAGGATTGTATAAGCCTCGGTGCCATTAGTAGCACCCAGGGTATCGTATCCCTTACGTTCAAGAGTTTCGCAAACAAATTGGCGGATGCTTGCGAAATCATCCACAACCAGGATTGTCTTCTTCATAATACAACTGCGTCTTTTTCTTTATAAAATTGTCCAAACCATTGCACCGGAAATAGCGCAAATGAGTACTGGGGAGTTTCTTTGAGCAAGTGGGTCAATATGCCGGCTCGATGGAGAGGTAAATGAAACCACCGGTAGATTCGTACTTGCCGTTGGCAAAGTTCAGCGGCACACCCACGCCAGGTACAATCTGGACGTTTCCGATGTCGATAGCCATGCGGAAGCCTGGATTAACGATTGAAGTATTCAGCTTCGTCAGCAATCCGTCATCTTCCATCTCCTTGCCGTAGGCGCTGATGTATTCAACCATCAGGTTAAATTTCTTCGCCACGAGCCAGATAGCGCTCATACCAACGTTTGCTGTCGACATGTTCTTTTCGTACAGTAATACGGGCTGACCGTCGCTGGTGATCGTGTAGTGATCCGCCTTAGTCATCAGGGTGTATCCGGCGTTATAGTGCGTTGTGATTTTGGGGCCAAGACGTTTGGTTACTGCCAGATTAAACTGACCACCCCAGCTGCCGCTGCCAAGCCCATAGCGTGAATTGCCGGTGGGCACAATGAGGCTGAAGCGCGGAATAACAAGTGCCCAATCATACTTGCCCAGCAAAAGAGGACGGTAGTTGATGAATATGTCACCCAGACCATTAGTGATGTAAGAATGCGTGAGGTCCGTGATGTTAGTTGGTTTCTTCAGCGATGCGTACGAAACGCCGAAGCTCAATTGATGTTTCTCGTTCTTTAGAGGGATCTCCTGTGTGTAGTTGTAGGCGAAGTTTCCGTCATTGAACACAAAATTCGAGATGTGCTGAATGATTCCTGCCTCCTGATTGAAAGCCTCTTCAATAAACATCGAGTTATCTTCAATGGATGGCTGACCATAATACAGGTAGCTTCCCCTCTTGGGAATTGTGTCTGCTTCCTGTGCTGATGCGCTGAGGGTGACTACTGCTGCAGTCAATGCGAGTATCAGTGTTTTCATATTGCGATTTTTCCTTACCCAAATTTGCCAACGGGATGGCCGGCAAGGAATCGCAACTGATTAACCGGGCGGTTAAATTGATTAGGTGGGACCTTTGTTAATGTCCGAATCGTTCGAGGAATGCTTCCTTTCTTCGTTTGGACACATCAAGTGTGGCATCGTTATTCATCACAACATAGCCTCCATCACCACGAACGTATTTCTTTATTGCGTTGAGATTGATAACAAATGAATTGTGTATACGGAAGAAATCATGTTCCGAAAGAAGTTCTTCATATTCTTTCAGCGTGCGGCTTACGACATACTTCTTTCCATCGTTGAGAAAGATCTGCGTGTAGTTACTGGAAGCTTCACAATAAAGGATGGTTTCAATATTTACGAATACCAGTCCGTCAGCAATGGGAATTGCAATCTTATGCGCATTGCCATTTTTCGATTTCAGATTTTGAAATAGCTGTTCGAGACGGCCAGCCATATCGTTGTTTGACTTCTTCTCGACTTTCGTCAGAGCGCGCTTCAGCTCTTCGATGTCAATAGGTTTCAGAAGATAATCTATAGCTGAGAATCTGAAGGCTTTGATTGCGTATTCTGAATACGCGGTAATGAAGATCACGTCGAAGTCTACGTGATCGACTCGTGTAAGGAGATCGAATCCCGTCTCACGCTGCATTTGAATATCCAGGAAGACCACATCGGGTCTGTGCGATCGGATGGCGACTAAAGCTTCATCCACTGTCTGGCAGAGTGCCAGCACTTCCACATTCTGGCAAAAGTCCTGGAGAAGGATCTTGAGGTTCTCCAGATTCTTTGCCTCGTCATCGACAAGTATACAACGAATCATACAATCGGTTGCGCCAACTTGTATCCGATTTTTCAGTACACTTCGGCGCCAGGGGTTTTTCGATGTGCAACCAAACAAAATTTTAAGGTTTTATTAAGGTAGAAACATGAAGGACCTTACCTCGTCAATTTTTTCCACGGGTCAATACTTAATCGCATTAGATTCAGCGTCACGTACGCGCACACGGGCTCGAAAACGAATGTGTATGGTGTCCTGCACCTTCATGGCTCTCTTCGCACACGATTATAACACGGGAAAAATTTTACCTTTTGAACGAAAACGCATGCTGACTGTCGATCGTGACTTGAATCGGAGCGCGGTTCGCTCCGATTAATGTAATTTCATGCAAACGTTTCGAAAAAGTGACGATGTTACAAAACATGGTCCTGGTGTTTACGCTCCAATAGATACTTCATGCTTCGTGTTGTTATGAGTTTGGAGAGTCAATTCGTTCAAGGCCCGCGAAAGATCATCAATGAGATCATCAGCATCTTCGAGACCAACCGATAGCCTGATGAGTCCACCCGATATACCGAAGTCAGCATGACGGGAAACAGGTATCGAAGCATGAGTCATTGTTGTTGGGTGTGCGATCAGGCTCTTGATGCCGCCGAGACTTTCAGCCAGTTTAAAGATCTTCGTTGACGAGACAACCTTAGATGCGGAATCAATGTCGTCTCTCTTCAAACGGAATGAAACCACGCCGCCAAAGTACCGCTGTTGAGCTTTTGCAAGTTCATAGTGTTCATGGGAGGGTAATCCTGGATAATACACCTCAGCTACCTCGGGACATGATGATAACCATCTTGCAACAGCAAGTGCATTTTCTGAATGTTGTCTTACGCGGAGATCAAGGGTTTCGAATCCGCGAATGAGCAGCCAGCTTTCGAATGGACTTAATACTCCACCTGATGCATTCTGAATAAACAGAATGTCTTTGCCAATCTGCTCGTCTTTCGTGACTACGAGGCCTGATATTACGTCACTGTGTCCGCCGATATACTTCGTTGCGCTATGCACAACTATGTCGGCACCAAGTAATAAAGGTTTTTGAGAAACAGGCGAAGCAAACGTGTTGTCGATGGCAAGAAGAATGCGATGTTCCTTTGTAACCTTTGCCAATGCAGAGATGTTGATGATGCGGAGCAAGGGATTGGTGGGAGTTTCGGCCCATAGTAATTTCGTTTTGTGCGTGATAGCTTTTCTTACTGCAGCAGTATCATGCAGGTCGACGAATGTTGTTGAGATGCCAGCCCGATGAGCGAGCGTTGTGAGCAACCGATAGGTTCCTCCATAAATATCGTTACCTGCTATTACGTGGTCGCCAGCACTAAGCAGTCGAAGTACTGCGTCGATAGCGGCCATGCCACTGGCAAAGGCCGCGCCTGTGGATCCGTGTTCAGCTTTTGCAACGACCTCTTCGAGTACTTGTCGTGTTGGGTTGCCGGAACGTGTGTAGTCAAAGCCTTTGTGGTGACCAGGAAGGTCGTGTACGAAAGTTGTGGTTTGATAAATGGGAACTGATACTGCGCCTGTGAGTTGGTCAACCGGAATGCTTTGAAGGATTTTAGTTTGCTCTTTCATGATTGTAATTGGTTAAGTTTTGCGTTTTGTGCGTCAACTAAAACCTTACCATGAAGCAGCCGGAGGAGCAATAAAAAAGCTCTTCCGACAAGTCAGAAGAGCTTTGATGATATCTGAGATCTGATCAATCGCTAATTCATAACTTATCTTCCCCTGTTTCCAGGGCTGGAATTGGCACCATTCTTCTGAGAAGCGGTTGCCAAGACATCATAGGGCCATATCCCTCCGTCTTTCGTGATAAGATTCTAAAGAACGACAATGCAAAGGACAACAAGCTGGTTCAGAAATGCAAGCATCAGATGTATATTTTTATTTAAAGCGATAAAAAGGGCCGTCCGACCACAAGCCATACCGTTGTGAGGTCAAAAATCACCTGATCAAATGGACCCAACCTTTCAGCATTTGAGTGTTGTTAGCGGGATCCACGGAATCGAAAGTCACCTCGGCAACATAGTAATACACACCAGATGATAGGTCTTGTCGATTGGAATCCTTTCCATTCCAGTCTATATAAATGGACTGGCTATCGTTACCAACGCGGGCATATTGGGTGTAAACTTCCTGCCCCCAACGATTGTACACTGTGAAGTTCACCGTCTGTACAAAGCGTGCGCATTTCAATCTCAGCTCTGCCGGGATACAATCGCCTTCACCACAATCGAAGCCACGAATACTGTATGCGCTGAATTCATCATTAACATTGTCGCTATTGGGAGTAAATACATTCGGCAACTCATAATAAGGACAATTGTCAATGCACAGCTCATCACTTTGTTCCCCGATGTTTCCGGATACATCGACCGCAGCGATCTTATAACATCGCGCGAACGATAACAGGTGATTGTCTATGAAGAAAGTATCTCTGACATTTTCGGCAATGAGTGAGAACTCTCCTCCTTTTATTGAAGAGGCGTAAACATTATAGGCACGAATGTCGCGCCGGCATGGCGCCTCCCCGGGCGCGTTCCACATGATCACATTGCTGAACGATTCTTTATCACAGTATTTAGTGTAGTAGTCCTGGCAGTCGACAAAGTCAAGCGTATTGCGGATTGGGGGCAAGGGTTTGCAGGGAGGAATGGTATCCCCAGGCTGAGCGCAGATGATCTGTGAGAAATTGTTGAGCGGCTGAGGGATCTTTGGATTCCCATAGCCACCCCGTGTCATGATGCGATAACAATAAGTTTCATTTTCGACCAATGGCGTCTTGTTCCATTGTCCTTCATCCAGGTATATAAATCCCGACGTATTCGCATCGACGCTGTCTATTAATATCAGATCTGCTTCCGTTGCTCCCTCCGGACCGCGGTAGATCAGATGTTTGTTTGGTGTAGTGTTGATCTTGTTCGACCAGGGCACTGTTGCGCTCCAGCTCAGAGAAATGCGTTGATAGGAAGCATTTGCATCATTGCGCACAGCCGAGGCAACGGCAGATGTGCCAATAAATGTTCCGTCCGATGCGTAGGCCTTAATGCTATAGTTGTACACGACCTCAGTAGTATTGAGATTGTTATCGACGAACGTTGTATTGGTGAAATTGCCGGGAGGCGAAACATTAACTGCATCTTCGCCCCGTGTGAATCCAATTGAGCGAAAGATCTCATAATGATAAGGAGGCGGAAACTGAACAGTGTTTGCATCGAACGGACTTATCCATCTGACACTGATCTGGCCATTTGAAATATCGGTGTGATCAACAGAAACATTGGTGATGACAGGAACGTCGGCGAGAATGGGGCCGACGCACGTATCCTTCGATACATAACTCTCGCCTCCGCGTGGCGAAGGAAAAACAGCAACCAGGCGATAACAATAGCGCGCACCCGGCGCGAGTCCGAGGTTATTGTTGTTGTCGATGAATTCAGTGATGGGTACAGATAACGGTCCCGAGGGATGCAACACAACAGTGCCGATGAGATCATATCCCAGGGCTGGCATTCCCGTCTGACAATTGTCGGGTTCGAAAGGAGCACCATCAATCTTTCTCCACACCTGCATGGTTTCAGCCTGTGTACACCAATAGTTGTCCCATTTAAGAGTAGCCTGTCGTTGCGACAGGTTGAGGGAGGCTTCTGTCCAGTCCGGCGCCGGGGCAACAACAGTGATGAACCATGTTTTGAACGTAACAAGATGAGGACCGTTCTTCGGCTTGTCGGTTATCTTGAATACGACCTGATAAGCCTGTTCCCGCACGTGAGCGCAGTCCGTTTGCCAGTGAAAAATTGTAGTTGCCGGTGAGGGGCGGAAGTCGTCTACTTTTGGAACCGGACTATAGGTTGCCGGCGACATAGACACCGGATAATTAAAGATCTCCGAGAACGCTTCTATCTTCACGGCATCATTATCCGGATCGATGCCAAGGATTGTTTCATCCAACACTGTTCCGGCAACAACGCAAGTGTCTTTTGGTATCATAAGGTCAGGCCGTTTGTTTGAGCAGTCATCGACAATGATCTGCATGTCGCGCCGGACATAACCCATCTTATACAACACGCCATTCTTTCGCCGCCACTCTGTAATATGAAATGCAATGTTGTATTCTCCTATGGCGCCGGGTGCATCCCAGGTGAGTGTTCCATCGAGCGGGTTGATAATAAACCTCGGTCTGCCTGACCCAGCTTCATTGGCGGTCTCATAGTTAGTATAAAACTTAGGATCTGCTGGTGATTTGTAATTTACAACCGTAGTGTTAGGTGCCATGAACGGAACCTCGAGGCTATAAGATAAGCTGTCGCCATCAATATCGTAAGCTCCCGGGTTGTGAGTAAAGGCAGCACCCTTGCATGCGATATCTATGGGAGCAACGAGGAGCCGCGGCGAATTGCTGCATCCCAGGTATGAGTCTACAAGAAATTGTGTCTCCAGGTAAAACGGAGTGTTCACGGAGGCATCCATGTTGAGGACGTCGCGATTACGATTGGGCTCCTGGTAACGTATGGTGTACAGGCCGGTACCCGGATATGTATGGCGGATTACATAGGTCGCCGTAGCGACACTGCCGTCAGGGTTGAGATCGGATCGCGTTGTATTCTCGATCAAAGGAACTTCTACCCATTGGCCGTCGCCAAAGTATAGTATCTCACCCTCACCCCCGACGCGAACATCACTTTTTGTATTTGTATAGAGTGTGAGTGTAATGGTAAAAACCAGACCTGTACAGTTGTCGCGCTGAACGGTGATCTCTCCCGCGCGTAAGTGTGTGGCCTGGGCCTGATGAGCAAAGACAGCTGCCAGCGCAACCAGCAGCGCGCATGCAGTGATGTGTCGTGAAGGCTTAGGGGTCATGTGGCTTCATGTATTATTCAAACGATCTCCTGAGGCTGGCTCGGAAAATTATCAGGTGATCATGGCAATAGCTTCCGGATAACGATGGAGGCTATATTGAATTGTACTGAAACAAACTTTATTCGTAAGAAATTTGAGACTATGACCTGGCACACGACTCTTCCGGTCTGGATGTAGCCGGCAATCACCTATCAATCGTTCTTCAGCTCATTAATCGGACTGCTCACTGCAGCCCTGAAGCTTTGTACACTCATAGTCAGGAGAGCAACTACCGTAACGGCTATACCAGCTGACGCTAACGTAATGATGTCCATAGGAATCTTCCTGGCAAAGCTCTGCAACCATTGATTCATGAGATAATAGCTCATCGGCGCAGCGACTATAAAAGCCACGACGATACGCTTCAAAAAGCTAGCCGTGAGCAGCCGCCCAATATCACGAACGCTTGCTCCCAGCACCTTACGAATCCCAACCTCTTTCATTCTGTTCTGTGCCACGGCCCATGACAGGGCAAACAATCCAAAACAGGATATGATCATGCTCACGATTGAATAAGAAACAACGGTCCTGTACAGGAACGTGTCGTCTTTGTATTTGTTCATGAGTTCATCCTGGATGAGATGATACGAAAAGTATTCCGCGCCATACACCTTTCTCCAGGCTTCTTCAACAGAAGGTCTTACATCGGCGAAGGAAGTTCCGCTGTAGTCGATGAGCAGTTTGCTGTTGTCTTCAGTATATGAAATGATTGCTGGCTGTATTTCATCTTTGAATGATGTTGCCGTGAAGTCTTTCACGACACCAATAATTACATCCTTTGTCCCGGGAATAATCTGCCCGATAGGATTTTTGATATCGAACATTTTGACCAGCTTCTCATTTACGAGTCGTCCGGGCTTGTTTGCAGCTGGCATCGTTCCTTCGATGAGTTGAAGGTCCAATGTCTTCATGAAGTCCTCATCGCCACTAAACAATCGCGGTGAGTATGTTGATTTGTCCTCAAGTTCGTAACGCGCC
Organism: Chryseolinea sp. T2; assembly: GCF_037203685.1. Classification (NCBI taxonomy): domain Bacteria; kingdom Pseudomonadati; phylum Bacteroidota; class Cytophagia; order Cytophagales; family Fulvivirgaceae; genus Chryseolinea; species Chryseolinea sp. T2. Next base: position 815,389 of record NZ_JBBCAU010000001.1, on the reverse strand, counting down.
ATCCAATGCCCGAAAATGGGACCTCCGTTGGAAACAGCAGCATTTTTGATAGCCGGTATTTGCAACAACAATGTCTTAAGGGCAGGTAACTGTTTGCTTTGCTTCTGATCTGCTACAATAACAGCAATGTTACGATTGAATCCGAGTGGAGCGGTCTCCAGATAGTGCATCTGCCGGATGATCGTTACCGCGCATACCGCCAACGTTATGGAGATCACGAATTGAACAGTAAATAACGTCTTACTGAAAACAACTTTTGACGTGGTGTTCTTCATCAGACTTAGCGGCTGAACGCGACGTTGTTGTATGAGCGAGAATCCAATGACCACCATACCAACAGCAAATACTGTAACACCACAGATGGCTACAAGATCCCAACGAGAAAGATATTGTATGCTTAATGAAGTGTTGAGAATGGAATTGAAATGCGGCAACCCGAGTGTCATTATTCCAAGCGCGAAAAACATGGCGATGCACATGTAAAGCACCACTTCCGCTGTTTGTGACTTTACGAGGCGCCAAAGGGTCACACCCAGTGTCTTTCTGATTCCAGCTTCTTTTTTCCTTTCCTGCAGCGACAACAGATACAAACTGCAGAAGTTGAAAGCGGCCATGAACAATATTAGTCCGCATACCAACCCTGCTGCCCGAAGGAATGGCAGACTCCGTGTTTGCATGTACGTAAATTTGTTGAGCTCATTGAAATAGGATTGTCTCAGTGGTTCGATTTTAAACTGTTGTGATCCTTCACCCATTAGACCTGGTACCTTTTTATCCTTATTGATCTTGTCCACCAAAGCCTGAACAGACGCCCCCTTTCTCATTAGTATGTAGGTTCCACCACCCGGAAAGGGTCTTTTTCTCAATGCGTTGTGTGAGACAAGGACATCGAAAACCAGATGGCTTTTTTCAGGGAAATTGTCAAGGACGGCCGAGACCATGAGCGTGCGGGAGGTATCAGGTGTTTGTAAGGTGATCAGCTCACCGATGGGCCGTTCATGACCAAAAAGTGCCTTTGCCTTAGCGCGGGAAATTACAAGCGTTTGGCTCGTGAGTGCATTCGTGGCGCTTCCGGCATACAGAGGAAAACCGAAGATCGACAAGAATGTACTGTCGACCGTCAGAAGTTCAGGACTATTGACCGTTACATCCTTTGCCGTAAGACTTCGGAGTTCGATAGTACCTACCTGCGCGATCCCTTCTGTTTCGGGATAATTGTCGCGCAGATATTGCGCCGTGGCGCCAAGCACATAAGGAGTGTCACCTTTCTTCTCAAAAGGATCGGAGCCGAACACCTGAAATGTTCTAGAGGCTTTACTATGAAAAGAATCGACAGCAAGCTCACCTAATAAAAACGTAAGCAACAACGCCGTGCAGGCAAAGCCAACGGCGAGGCTAAGCACGATGATGAACGAATACACACGGCGACGCCAGATGTGACGGATCGCCAGACGCAGGTTATAAAGTGCCATAACTGATGTGGTGAGTTTGTTCAATGAAGATATCAACACACCGGTTTAATTACAACAGCTGAATGTCCGAACGGCAAAACGAAAGCACGGACAACGTCTGTTCGAATGATTTATTGGCGCCAGCAAAATTTTTGTCAGGGAACAAAAGAGAAAGCCCACAAGAAGGACAACGCCTGCTTGCTGATCAATCCGGCAATGTGGTCAGCTTAGAGGTACGCGCTTGTGACCCGGTTCCTATGATCGTAACGATCCACGCGCCGAACGAGCACACAAACATCATGAGTGCAACGGGAAGACTACCATGAGCATCAAACAAACCCACTGCTGCCGACATCAGTCCGCCGAGACATGTTTGTATGAAACCCATAAGCGATGACGCACTTCCCAGGTTATTGCTAAAAGGCGCCATTGCCGATGCTGATCCATTGGGAAAAGTCATGCCCAGACATAGCAATAGCACAAAGAAGAAAGCAATAGTTGAGTAGACCCCATACCAATCAAATATGGATCCCGTAAAGAAAAGCAATGAACTCACCAGTTGAATGGTTACGGCAATCGTAAACAACCGCTGGCTGCTGAAGCGTTTTAGAAGGAGAATGTTAATTTGATTACCTACGATCAAACCGATCGATTGCAAGGCAAACAGTATTGCATAAAAGCGGGGCGACACCTGAAAGCGCTCCTGAAGTATGACAGTCGAGCCAGCGAGATAAATGAACAGCCCTCCGAGGGCAAACGAACTCGCTAATGTGAAAGTGAGGAACTGACGATTGCGCCCGATCATCATGAAAGTATTGATCATCGGCCCAGGCGCCAGTGACACCGTTGGATCGGCCGCGTGTCTGAGAGGCAGGTATCGTCTCATCAAAATCAAAACAATTACAACGATGATTGCCAGTATGATGAACACCCATTGCCACGCGAGCCATTGCATGATGACACCTCCTAATGATGGTGCAAAAAGCGGTGATACAGAAAGAACCAGCATCAGCATGGAGAATATCTTCGGACTTTCCTCGACAGTAAAGTAATCGCGCACCATTGCCCTAACTGCTACTGCTGATACGGCACCTCCAAGTGCCTGAAAGAACCGGCAAACGATAAGCATCTCTACCGTACCCGAAAGTGCGCAACCAAAACAGGCCAGAATATAGACGAACATACCCAGGTAGACCGGATTATGTCTTCCATACCGATCCAGGAATGGCCCATAAATAATCTGTCCGACACCGAGGCCGATGAAGTAACTCGTTAGCGAAAGTGATACACGTGCCGTTGACGTACCAAAATCCGCAGCCATCTCAGTAAAGGCGGGTAGATACATGTCAATAGTTAACGGCGTAATGGTGTCGAGCGCGCCGAGAATGAGAATGGCGACAGTACGGTTATAGGCTTGTTGCTGAGACATGGAAATTGCTTGCAGTATGGGCTTTACTTGCTACATCAGCCCCGATCTGCATTTCTCAAACCAAAGGCATCCCTAAAAGTACAAAGTCTGCGATTGATGAACGGGGTGCGGAACGGACAAAAATAAGGGCTATTTGCGAAAGGCAAGCCGCGACCGCCATGGCAATCCATTCATTCACATTAACGGCAGGTTTAGCATGTGACGTCAGGTGATGCAGAGCATCATAATATTAACCAAATGATTTGTTATGAAAATCAACAAAAGACTCCTCATGTCGGCATTGGTAATGTCGACGCTGCTCGCGGCCTGTGACCGCAAGCCTGAATATGTGACCCAGGTAGCTAAGCCATCGGGTGAGAAATCTGAAGTGACCGTTAAGGAACTGGAACCGGACAGTCAATTGTTCCGGGCAATGGAAGCATTCGCCAAAGGAGAGAACGAACAATGCGCTACTGACATCAGGGAAGCTGCCGCTACCATGCGAACAATTGCCGCTTCAAGCGCGGTGACAGACAAGACCGACATCCTGAATTCGGCGGCCGACATGGATTCACTCGCGGCGCGCATCGCCGAAAGAAAAGTAAATGACATCGAATCGATCGATGCAATTCTCGGCAAGGCAGGAAGAGCACTCGCTCAATTCAGATTGTCGGTTACTGAGAATGAATTCTTCAAACACTCAGAAGGCGATACAGGTGATCTTCTTGCACGTACCATACATAACCTGGAGAAGTCCGTTACACTTCATCATCGCTCATTGAACCCTGAAGAGAAGGAAGTGCTTAATGATGCACTAACGCTTGCTCAGCAAATGGAGCACGGAGCGAATGTAAATGAAGACGATCTGAAGGCCTCATTACAGCAGGTGAATCGTGAGATTGAAAAATGGAACCGCGAGTTTGCTTCGCGTCCAATGCTTTCATCTCATGAACCCAAATAGTGCAGTAAAAAAAAAAGAAACGAGCTGCCAGCCGTGACTTTGAAGTGTTCTCAACATCTCAATAACAGTTAGCAGGACACGAAGTACCAAATCAACCAATATGAAAACGGTAGTTTCAACTTTAGCGCTGACGATGACAGCTGTTGTCGCCATTGCGCAGACGGCGCAATTAACGATCAAGTCAAAGGAATCAGACATTCCTATTGCTGTAGTTCAATCATTTAAGCAGGATTTCAAAAGTACATCTTCTGATTGGATCGTGGTACCACCGCAGTTGGTGGGGGACAAGTATATGGTATCGCAATACAATAACCTTAATGGTGAAGCACCGAAATCATATTCTGTATTGATGAGAGGACCCGAAGTTTCCGGAGAAGCATTGTATAACGCATCAGGCGATCTCATTTATTTAAAGGAGCACATCAGCAACACAATGTTGCCACCGGCAGTTACGAATGCAGTGTCGGCAAAGTATCCAGGCTACTTGATTTCAAAGGACCAGGAAACGGTGAAGCAGGGAAAGAACAAGCTCATTCACTACAAAGTATCGATTCAAAAGGGAAACGATAAAAGGATTTTAGCGATCGACGAATCGGGAAAGATTCTTCGCGAACGCAAGTAGGTAACGAAGAGAACGAAGGCAGAAGGGTTTAATTTTTTCAGGTTTAGGGTTAAGGTAAGGGTCATTGGAAACGATGACCCTTCGCTATTGATATTCGCCATTCTTGTCGGTTCGAACATTATTGTCTTACAAACAGCAAACAGCCAGGGGGAGAGCAGCTTGCAGACAGCCAGTCGCGAATCAGTCGCCAATCGGTGGCCAATCCGTCGCCAATCAGCAGACAGCCAGAGGCCGCTTCAAGGCCGCTAAAGGGCCACTTAAAGGCCACTTAAAATCCACTAAAATCGCTATAACATCGCTGTAAGGTCGCTATAACATCACTGTAAGATCCCATCAATAAGGGTCGTTTTGGAAGGTGGCATCCAAACAATTGGAATTTCGTAGGATTGGATACCCCTGTTGTAGTACTCCGGAAAGAAACAAAAGGTAACACTGTTATCGCAATATACCTACGGTTGCTCGTGTTGCAGTTCGGAGAGTTCTTCAAACTCGGCACTCAATCTCGTACTCAGCTTTTCGAAAACTGAAAAGTATCGCTGATATGAGCGATGATGATTTGTGTTTGGCGAATAGGTTGTTGAAAGCACGACCGTGCGTGCCGCTTCGTCAAGTGAATTGAAGATGCCCATATCGGTTGCACTTAACAGATAAGCACCCTGCGCGATGCTATCGGGATTCTTTCCTATACTTACGGGCATGCGGAAAAGATCGGCAATGATTTTCGCGCATAGCGGTATCGATGCAAAACTACCATTCACGGTAAGATGGTTAATTGTCCGATGTTCCTGCAGTGTTTTACCGATGCTGTACATTTCATAAAGGATGCCTTCGATCACCGCTCTTACAAAATGTTGTTTTTCATGCTTGATGTTGATGCCGAAGAACGTACCCCGTGCATTGGCGTTCCATATAGGTGCGCGCTCACCCAGCAGGTAAGGAAGGAATAACAGTCCGAGCGATCCTACCGGCACATCGGATGCCTCGTGAATGAGATGCTGAATAGTATGCTCTATATCAAAAGGATTTCTGAAATCTCCGAACTGCTTGGCATACCATTCGAAGATAACGCCACCGTTATTGGTCGGACCGCCGGAGACATAACAGTCTTGAGTCAGTACGTAATTGAATAGCCGTTGATTGGCATCGCGTATGACATGGCGTCCAATGGTTCTAACGGCCCCGCTATCCTCAACAGTGATGATTGCTTTTCCTTCATCCCAAACGCCTCCGCCCAGCGTAGCCAGACAACCGTCGCTGGAGCCAACCATGATTTTTACCGTGTCCTTAAGTCCAAGCGACGTTTGAAATTCTTTTCTGAGTTTGCCCGGGGAGTGAAATACGGGTACCAGTTCAGGCAAACGTTCCGCGTCGATTCCAGCGTGATCGAGCGCTGCCTGTTCCCACTGCAGCTTCTGATTGTTAAAAAAACCAGTTGCTGATGCAAGACTGTAATCAAGAACATAACCGCTGGTGAGTTGTTGAAGCACGTAGCTTTTGATTGACAAAAATTTGCTCGTCTTCTTAAAGCGCTCCCGATCGTTTCTTCCCAGCCAGGTTACTTTCACCAATGGCGACATCGGGTGAATGGGTGTGCCCGTAGACTCGTACAACTGTCTGCCTAACTCTGAATTCTTTAACTCCTGAGCTTCCTTCTTTCCGCGATTGTCGGCCCATGTAATGGCATTGCCCATGGGTACTCCACTCTTGTCGACCATGAGAAGGCTATGCATCGATGCACTGAAGCAGATTGAAACTACCGTGAAGCCCTTAGGATGAATCTTTTCGGTAAGGAAGTTCTTGAGTACATAGAGCATCGTGATAAAGATCTGCTCCGGATCCTGTTCACTGTAGTCGGCTTCGACATGGAATGTGGGGTAAGTGCCTTTCGTCGAGGCTATAACATTGCCCTTGATGTCGAACGCCATGACCCGCACAGCGTTGGTTCCGAGGTCGATAGTGATAATACATTCCATATTCATGGCCTAGGTGTTGTCATTAAGCAGGCTTCGTTTTCTGAATTGTCCGGGCGTATAGCCTGTGAGTTTCTTAAAGGTGGTAGAGAAATGCTGCGAGGAATAGAAGCCTGTATCCAGTGCGATGTTTGTAAAGTTTACATCAGGTCTTTTCAGCAGCTTTATCGCTTCAGAAATCCGAATGTTGATGAGATAGTTCAATGGTGAGAATCCTGTATGGTGTTTCACCTTCTCCGTAAACGCCGTGGTACCGAGTCCGAACAGCGCGGCCATTTCCTCAACGGACCATTGGTGTGACAGGTTCCTGCGCAGCTCCTGTTCGAGTTTCATAAAGGTTCTGGGAAAGTCGCGACGGGGATCTGCCTGTCGCGTCGATTGCCGCGCGATGATAATCAGCAGCGAATCGATAAAATGATTGACGCGGGTAACGTGACCAATCTCCGGATTGATCAGCTCATTGTGTATCTGATGAAGGATCTCGATGCCCTCCTTTACTTTCAGGAGTACCGACAGGTTGTTAACCAGCAGCATCTTTTCTATTGAAAGACTTTCACATGAGGAAAGGCTGCTCCATTCACCGAGCGAAAGATCAGATTCGTTTCTGTGAAGATCGAGGTGAAGACGGAAGATGGTACCGATCTCGAGAAAGCCTTTAGCCCCTCCTATTTTCTGTCCCGGCAGAACAAAGGCAATGTCGCCCGGATACAGAATATACTCGCGGCCATTGACAAACCATTCAAATTTACCCTCAACGACACAATATATAAGTAGCTGTTCGGCTTCAGATGGAATGAATGAGTCCAGTTGAATGGTAGTGTTCTTGGCCAAGGCGAACTCCCTTATATGCGGAAATGACTCCAGCTCGCGCGACGGCCCTTGAATAAGAGTGAACTGGTTCATGCTCGCCTATCAGGTAAGGGAGAGTTTTTCTCCAAAAAGAACTCTAAACCAAAAAAATCCGTGAGACAGGGCCATTTAGCTCTTTGGAGGATCGCGTTCCGAAAGATCGTTCTTTGAGCTTTAAGTGTGTCGTTTACAATTATAACCCAGTGACACCAAAAAAGCAACATCGATTGCACAATCGAAATCTACAGAAGAGGCCGGCCCGTTCATCAAACATCTGATTGATAAACAAGTAGTTACACACTTTGACGGCTGTCTGAATTCTGCGCTAAGCAGGCGAGAGCTGTCCAAAATTCAACGGTGGTGGTTATTGGAAGCACATTTTTCAATCGTTTGAAATCTTTATCAATCGTATGCATTTACTGCTGGGGTTCTGGTCTTACCACTCCGAGTGATCGAGGCAGTTGAAGGAGCAGGGTGTCAGCAGTTCGGATAGTCGACGTTCACCGGCCTCCCGGAGACTTAAAAAACATCATGTCATATTTACTAACCCCAATAATCTATGCTCAAACATTACTTGCTGTATGGCATACTAATACTGGTATGCTGCCAATCGAACATTGCTGTTGGCCAGGCCCTTACCGTAAAAGGTGTCGTCAGGGATGAAACCAATACGCCCCTTCCAGGTGTGAACGTCGTGGTGAAGGGCACCACGGGCGGAACAATCACGGATGGAGATGGAAGGTATACGGTGAATGTGCCGGACGGCAGTGCCGTGCTCGTATTTACTTTTATCGGCTATGCCGATCAGGAGGTTAACGTTGGGGGACAGACCAATCTTGATGTGTCAATGGCGGCTGATATTACTTCGCTCGATGAGGTTGTAGTTACGGCATTGGGTATTGAGAAATCGTCGAAGAGTCTAGGGTACTCGACAACTAAGGTGAATGGTGATGCTATCGCAATAAACCGCACGCCTAACCCGATGAACGCGCTGACCGGCAAAATTGCAGGTGTAAGTATCACGGCGCTTGGTACCGGCCCTGGCGGCTCATCAAAGATCCGCATACGCGGACAATCCTCCATTTCTGGGCAGAACAATCCTCTGCTGGTAGTAAATGGTATTCCTATCGACAACACGAACTTCGGGACCAACCAGGGAAATAACGGCTCCGACACTTCCATAGGAAATCGCGGCGGTGGAGCATCGTTTGACGGCGGTGACGCTTTCTCCAGCCTTAACCCTGACGACATCGAAAGCATGACTGTGTTGAAGGGATCAACGGCGTCCGCCCTGTACGGATCCCGGGCGAAAGATGGTGTAATCATGATCACAACCAAGACCCGTGGCACAGGCCGTGGCATTGGCATCACTTACAACCTTAACTATTCCAATGACACGCCCCTGGACTTTACTGATTATCAGTACGAATATGGACAGGGTGAATATGGCATCCGCCCAACAACTCCTAATCCTCAGTCGGGACAGTGGTCATTTGGTGAAAAGATCCAGCCTGGTATGACACAGATTCTGTTCAACAACCAGACGGTACCTTATGAAGCCCAAAAGGGTATTCTTAAAGACTTCTATCGCAACGGACAAAACCTCACTAACACGATCGCAGTGTCATCTAATACTGACAAGGGTGGTTTCAACCTGTCGGTAGCCGATGCGCGAAGCAATGGTATTACGCCGAACAATTCCTTTAACCGTCAGACAGTCAATCTGGGTATAACCCATGATTTCACTCCCAAATTCCACTTTAAGACAAACATCAATTACTCTAAGGAGGAGAACACGAATCCGCCTGTAATTGCAGATCAGGACAACTCTATGCCTACAGCACTGTTTGCGATGGCAAACACGATGCCACTGTCTGTGCTTGATGAAAACAAGTACAATGCGGGAGGTGGTGAATATCTCTACTCGCGTTTCACCAACAGAACGAATCCTTATTGGGGTCTTGCTGAAGTTAAAGGTAACATCAGACGTGACAGGATACTCGGCAATGTGACGATTAAGTATGATATAACTGACTGGCTATCGGTACAGGGACGTCTTGGATTGGATTTTTATACACGGGCGTCTGACTACAGAAACCTGCCAACCGGAAAGGCGTCAATCAATGGTGGTTCGATCTATTCTTCATCGGCACCTGCATTTTACAACGGTCTTTATACGCAGGACAACAGGTCATTCCGGGAAAACAACTCCGACTTCCTCGTAACAGCGATTAAGGATTTTGGCGATTTCGGAATCAACATTAACGCCGGAGGAAATATTATGCAACGCTATGCCGATGTTGCCAGCACACAGGTGACTGACTTTTCAGTTCGCAACCTGTACGTGGTTGGCTACGGACGTGCAAAAGATCCCACGTATAATTTGAGCGAGAGGCAGGTTAACTCTCTCTATGCAGCAGCCGAGGTAAACTTCAGGGAGTGGCTGTATTTAAATGTTACTGCACGTAACGACTGGTTCTCGACACTTTCTCCAGCGAACAGAAGCATTTTGTATCCATCAATATCGGCCAGCTACGTCTTTTCCGAATCTTTCGCGACCAAACCATCATGGCTGAACTCCGGTCGCGTGAGGGTTGCTTACGCGGAGGTAGGTAGTGATACTGATGTTGCTCCATACTCGCAGCAACTGATATATTCAGTGAACGCAAACCAGTTCCAGGGACAGGCAGTTAGTTCTTTGCCGGCAAGCGTTCCCAATCCTAACCTGAAGCCTATGCGCACAGGTGAAACAGAAATCGGTTTGGAAATGAAAATGTTCAACAATCGTGTCAATGTTGACGTGGCGGCCTATCGAAAGCTGACAAATGATCAGATTGTACAAGCACAGATCTCGGATGCTTCCGGTTACGTGAATACGCTAATCAACAGCGGTGAGAGCGAAAACAAAGGTATTGAGTTGATGGTCAATCTTATTCCAATAGAAACGGACAACTTCTCATGGGATTTCACCTTTGCGGGAGCCTACAACATTACAAAGGTGATGAGTCTGCTGAACGATACAAAGGGATCCAACATTACAGTGGGCACTCACGTGTTTAATGGTTGGGTACAACAAATCGTTGGAGAAGAGATGGGACAGATCGTAGGTTATGGATATCGTCGTTGGGGACATGACCCTGCAACTAATCAGCCACTGGATCCTGAAACGGTTGCCCACCCTGAGAACATTGGCAAGATCATGATCGGAACGAACGGTATACCACTCGCAACAACACGACCAATACCTTTTGGAAGCGCGTTGCCCAGATGGACTGGAGGTTTCACCAACAGTTTCACTTATAAGGGAATCAGCCTTTCAGTACTGATTGATTTCAAACTGGGTGGCAAAATGCTGTCCGGTACGAACTTCAACGCATACCGTCACGGTCTGCATAAGAACACACTGGTGGGACGCGACAATTTAACCAGCGATACTGGCGCCAGCGACCCAGGCGGTTATGTGCTGAATACGGATGGGGTAGACGCCAACGGATTACCAAATACAAAGGCAGCTAAGGTAGAGGACTACTACTCTGTAGTGCGCGGATCGGGACTTGTAGAGCCTGTAATTTACAACGCTGGTTTCTGGAAGCTTCGTCAGATCACCATCGGTTACGACTTCACAAAGTACCTTCCTGAAAATCTTTTCGTGAAAGGGGTAAAACTCAGCGTTTTCTCTAACAACGTTGCCATGCTGAAGAAATGGGTTGACAACATCGATCCGGAGTCCTTCGGTTACACCTCCGATAACGTTGTTGGTTTGGAGTCACCAGGTGTTCCAACGACAAGAAGCATCGGTTTCAATCTTAATGTTAAATTCTAATTCAGACTGAGTTATGAAAAAGATATATCAAGTTGCTCTGCTCAGCCTATCCTTTTTGATCGTGGCGTCCTGCGACGATGGCTTTGACGAGTTGAACAAAAGTAAAACAGGTGCAACGTCTGTCGATCCGATCTCTGTCTTCAATAACGCGGTTGTCTTTTGCTCGCCGCCAGCAGGAACACTCGTGTATGAACTCGGCGCAGTACAGCAGATAATTACATCAAACTCTGGTGTAAACGTCGGTGCCAATTACAACCAGGTAAACATCGGTTCCACTCCAGCCAACTGGACGAATACTTTTCAGAATACGATTAAGTATTGCGCAGATGTGATCTCGTACACTAAAGATGATCCGACGCGTGCAAATCTTTATAACATGGCCAGGATCATTCAACAGTATGGTTTCATGGTATTGACTGACACGTATGGACCGATTCCATATTCCGAGGCGGGTAAAGGTGTTACTGACCAGTTATTTCTTCCTGCATACGATACGCCCGAAGCGGTTTATGATGGTATCATCAGTGAATTGACTGCAGCAGCCGCGGCTCTCGATCCTGCCGGAAAAATTGAAACTTCGGATGTTCTTTATAAGGGAGACATTGCGAAATGGAAGAAGTTTGGGTATTCACTCCTTTTGCGCGCCGGTATGCGGCTGGTGAATGCAAACGCAGCAAAAGCTGCAACTACAGTCGCCGCAGCATTCAACGGAGGTGTCATACTGGATAATGCTGACAATGCCGTAATCCGGCACGATGCCAACTTCATGAATGGTGTGGGCAATACGCTGAACGGAACTGAAGCTGCGAATTTTTATCTGGCAAAACCGTTCGTCGATGCGCTTAAGGCTAACAACGATCCGCGTCTTACGGCATTGGCTGTACGTTATGTTGGTGCGAACTCAGGACCTGCGCAGATCTACACTGGCACAGGTGCAAATTCCACATTCCTTCCTGCAAACCAATACGGTATGCCTATGGGCAGTACAGATGCTACAGCCGACGCATCGGGAGCAACATTGCCAGGAGGTGGTAATCGGTACGCGCATAGCCAGGCCGATAGAACCCGCGTCGTTAGCAGAGCATCTCCCATGTATCTGGCAACTGCCGGTATGTCAAATCTCCTTCTCGCAGAAGCTGTTGAAAGAGGTATCGCCGGAGTTACCGGTACGTCTGCAGCATATTTTGCTGCCGGCATCACTGCTCACATGGTTCAGATGTCAGGTTATGGAACCGCGTCTACTGTTCCTGCCGGAGATATAACCACCTACGTCACCGCGAGAGCAGCGACGTTTCTGGCGGCGCCTGCCGGAGCAGCATTGGCTGATTCGCGTGTTAATGAGATCAACTATGAATACTGGGTTGCCAGTTTCCTGAACGGCAATGAGTGCTGGGCAAACTTCCGTCGCGTCGGTATGGAACAACGAAGCTATAGAACACCGAATCCGGCGGCCGCTGCTCCTCTGTTCCTCGCGAACCCGTACTCTGGAAAAGTAGTTGACTGGATCAATCGCATTACCTATCCGCCATCGGAAAGCCTTGTTAATACTGATAACTATAACGCAGCCGTTCAATCCATGGGTGGCAAAGACGAACTGGGAGTCAAGTTATTCTGGGCACAATAAAGTGCATCTAAAACCTGGAGCTTAGCGCTCCAGGTTTTTTTATTCCGTAATCCCATCACCAATTTAATTTAACACCTGGTCGCTGCTTTCAGTGGTGACAAACAAGAGAATTCATTTCCAAATCGACTATTGTACGAATGTCAAAACGCCAAATCCTCTTTCTTGTTGCCGGACTTGCATTGATCGGCTATGTGATAGTCACGCTGCGGGGAGAGCATGAATACGCCGGCTGGTTGTTAATGTTCTTCTTTCTCATGATTGCTCTCGGTTTTCGTCAATACGAGATTTTAAAGGGCTATTCTTTTACTGTGATGATATTCGCCGCGGTTAGCCTGTCGATGTATTATCCTCATTACTTCATAAGCATTGGGGATTTCAAATTGTCGAAGCTGATTGTCCCGCTAATGCAGATCATCATGTTCGGCATGGGGACCGGACTCAGTCTTAAGGACTTTGGTGCTGTAGTCAAAATGCCCAAAGGCGTGATCGCGGGAGTACTTTGTCATTACATTATCATGCCGCTGGTCGCATTCACGATTACGAAGATCTTTTCGTTTCCCGATGAAGTTGCTGCTGGTATTGTTCTCATAGGAAGTTGTCCTAACGGACTTGCCTCCAACGTAATGACCTACCTCGCGCGTGCCAACCTTGCGCTGTCGGTTACGCTTACCGCTATATCGACGTTCATTGCGCCATTTGTAACGCCGCTGTTCATGCAGCTGCTGGCAGGACAATACGTTCAGATCGATTTCTGGGCGATGGTTTGGGATATCACCAAGATCGTTATCATTCCTGTAACGGCCGGGCTGGTGTTCAACTACTTTCTCCACGGCAAATTCAAGATCCTCGACGACATCATGCCCATACTTTCAATGGTAGGGATCGGGTTGATCATTGTAGTCATTACGTCTGCGGGTCGGGATGCGCTGCTTGTCGTTGGTGTGTCTCTCGTGGCAGCGGTACTACTGCACAATATGAGCGGATACTTCCTTGGATACTGGTCCGCGCGTTTGCTGGGATTAACGGAGCGCGACTGCCGAACGATTGCTATAGAAGTAGGGTTGCAAAACGCCGGACTCGGTTCCGGGCTGGCACTCGCGATGGGCAAACTATCAACGGTAGGGCTGGCGCCCGCAATATTTGCTCCTGTCATGAACATCACCGGGTCTTCACTGGCATTGTGGTGGCGGGCACGTCCAATTCAGGGTCAGGCAATCGACGAGTCAGAAGCAGAATTGGCGCGTCGTCATTAAGGGCGCATCGATTTCCCGGTTACCAGAATTGTCGCCAACTACATTCTGCAGACGAGGCTAAAATACCGCAGACGGGAACCAACTACGAACGAAGACTTTGATAATCAAACAACAGTTTGTCATATGAACTACTTTAAAAAGATATCACTTTTTGCCCTCATGCTTGCTGCATGTTTCAATTCGCCTGCGCAGCAGATCTCAAAGGAAGAGCTCCTCTTTCTCACGCCGGAATGGAAGGGTGAGCGTTTCCCTGACGGCCGGCCCAAAGTGCCGGATGCCATACTCAATCGGATGAAGGCCGTAACGCTCGAGGAAGCATGGGCTGTACTTCGGAATGAGAATTATAAACACGAATACGAAGACGGATGGCTGATGATCAATCCCGACAGCGTATTGGTAGGTCGGGCAGTCACGGCAACGTTCATGCCCGGTCGCCCCGATATACATCAGGTGATTGATGATCGCGGCCACAACCGCGACAAGCGCGTCAAGTCTCAAAACTCATGGCCGATAGACATGCTCACAAAGCGCGATGTCTATGTTGTGGATCAGTTCGGGGCGCATGAGGATGGTCCTACCATCGGCGACAATCTAGGAAACTCTATCTATACGAAAACAGGAAACGGCATTGTTTACAACGGGGCCGTCAGGGACATCAACGGTCTGAAAGAGATTGGTTCATTCACATCGTTCTTCCGCACTTATCATCCCTCGCATCACCTCAACGATCCTAAGGGACAGTTGAATACAACTCTTGTTGGGATCAATACGCCCACCCGCATCGGAGGAGCTACTGTAATGCCTGGTGATGTCGTATTGGGAAGAGATGGCGGCGTGATCTTTATCCCGCCTCACCTTGCGGAAAAGGTAGTAAAGACATCAGAGATAGTTCGTCTGCGCGACATGTTCGGTCATCAGCGTCTTCGAGAGCAGAAATATACACCGGGGCAAATCGACTCGCGGTGGTCTGATGAAATTGAAAAGGACTTTTCACAATGGCTGAATGCCAACATCGACAAGCTGCCCGTTCCAAAAGAACAGATCCAGGAGTTGCTGAAACAACGTACCTGGTAGACGCCGAGAACAACTTCGACGCGCCCGAATCCGATGACCTTCTGTTTCCCGGACTTAAAATCAAATACGTCGACATCAAAAATGTCGAAAGCAATGCAAACATCAATTGCCCTAACTAAAACTGAAATCCATTATGTCAAAGAATAACAACCGAAGAAACTTTTTCAAGAAAGCGATAACAGCAGGAGCAGCGCTTGCTCCCCTGGCTACGTTTGGAGACGGGATGAAGCAGGCCGCCGAAAGAATACCCATGTATTCAAAACCCGCCGACCTCCAGATCACAGAGGTGCAATGCGCTTATATCAGATTCGGCCATGGTCTCTTCATACGCATAAAAACCAACCAGGACATTTACGGCGTAGGTGAAGGAGCTGATTCGGTTCCAGGCACATATCATTTTGTGAAGCTGCTTGAGAACAGGTTGAAAGGAAAGAATCCTTTGAACGTTCATCGTCTGTTTGATGACCTTAGGAAGTCAGGCATATTTGAAGGCGCTCAGGCAGGAATGTACATAGGTGTACTTTCGGCGATTGAGGCTGCTTTGTGGGACGTGGCGGGTAAGGCCCTGAATGTTCCCGTTTATCAGTTGCTCGGTGGCAAGTTCCGAGACAAGATCCGGGTCTATTGCGACACTGCATTGTATCAGCAAAACCTTCCGACGCCTGCTGATTTTGCCAAGGCTGCTACCCAGGCAAAGACCATGGGCTTCAATGCTATAAAGTTCGATCTCGATCAGCGCAACGATCCGGCAAAGTACGATCTGTACAATTGGACGGCCAGTCCCGGAGAATTACAGCGCATGGTTGATCAGGTTACTGCGGCCAGGGAGGCTGTTGGGCCTAACATCGACATTTGCTGTGACATGCATGGCCGCTATGACGCAGTGACAGGACAGCAAATTGCCAAACGACTTGAACCGTTAAACCTCATGTGGCTTGAGGAACCCATACCGGCGGAAAATGTTGAAGCATACAAGATCATTTCGGATTCTACAACTACCCCTATATGCGCAGGAGAAAATCATTACCTCGCTTATGGCTTCAGACGAATGCTGGAGATTGGAGCGGTGGATATCATCATGCCTGACTTGCAGAAGGCCGGCGGCCTTGGCGAAGGGCAGCGCATAGCAAACCTCGCCAGCCTGTATTATGTGCCGTTTGCTCCGCACATGGTAGCGTCGTTTCTGGGTGCTATGGCATCCTGCCACGTATGCGCATCAGTGCCGAACTTTATGATACTGGAATGGCAAAGCTATTTCCATACCGATCCAATGTTCAAAGAGATTATAAAGTACGATGGAAAGTGGGTTGAGAATGGATTCATTCCTTTGTCTGAGAAGCCTGGCATTGGAGTGGACATCAACGAAGAAGGGATGAAGAAGTACGCAACACCAGGGTATCCTTTCTTCAAATAGAAACACCAACCTTTACCTGATTGCAAGAAACTGAAAGAGTCGCACCAACACGCGGCTCTTTTCATTTCGGCCGATATTCATGTCGGTGTAGCAATGTCATGCAATCGACGCATCTCTTTAGTGCGACAGTTCAGAGTCAGTTCAACACTGCGGTGTTCCGGTTGTACTTGTTTCTGTAATCGAGCGGCGACAGCCCCGTCACCCTTCTGAACACTTCGCGGAATGCTTTATCGTCGGCGTATCCAACATCAGTCATAATTTCGAAAATCGCTTTACGCCCCTTTTCGAGCTCCTTCTTAGCGGCCTCAACTTTTACGCGCTGAAGATATTCAACTGGAGTATTGCCGGTCGCCTTGACAAAGCGGCGATCAAAATTCCTCCGGCTGATGGCCAGCGATGAAGCGAGTTCCTCGAAAGAAATCTTCGCGTGGATGTTACTCTCTATGTATGTCTGCGCCTTCGTTATCAATTCGTCGCCATGGCTCTTCTGAATGTGGAAGATACTAAACTGAGATTGTGTGGTACGTTCAATGTCGATCTGAAAGATCTTCGAACAAAATATGGCAGTAGGTCTGTCGAAGATGTGCTCCACCAGATACAACATGAGGTTAAGAAAGGAGTATCCTCCACCGTTTGTATAAATACCGGACTCCGCGGTGATGATCTTGTCTTCCGCAATCCTCACCTTTGGAAACATGCGTTTGAATTCTTCAATGGCATTCCAGTGTGTTGAGCATAATTTTCCGTCCAGTAGTCCCGTTGCGGCGAGCAAGAACGCGCCGGAACACATGCTTGCAACTTCAGCTCCTCCGTTGTATTGATCATGGATCCAGGTGATCATCGACCTGTTCTTTTCGATAGCTTCGGTATAGTCGGCGAAAATCGAAGGGATGATCACCAGGTCAGATTTCCTGACCTTGTTCAAAGGAGTGGGGCGGATAGTAAAGTATCCGTCGTCCATGCTGACCTCCGGTATACTTCCAGCGATCTGGACTGTTATCCGTGAGCTGTTGCCTGCCCGCTGCCAAAATTCATTGGCACTGGAGAGTATTTCATATGCGCCGGCAATACTGTTGAGATTCACACGGCAATTGGGGACAAGTACAACTACGTTTTTCATTGGTTGATTTGTTGATACCGCCTGCTGCGGGACAGGCCCCGCCTGAAGCGGGACAGGCTTTTTAATTGTTGATTGAATTGGACCAAACCATATGGAAGGACATCATAGTCACTTACTTTTTAAAACAATACGTAATAGTCATGTACTCGCATACGCCAATAATTATTACACTATTGCATATAGTTGAACGCTCTGAACGGTGCATTCGTTCCGGGTAGCTGTCGCGTTATGGATACTTTGCTACCAATGAATCTTTCCATACTTGTTTTTACGGATACTTAATAATGAACGATGCTTTGCTATGTTTTAATATTCCAGCAATCGGTTATCAGCGAATTCTGAGACGAAAATGCAAAAGCCGGATATCAGGCAGGCTCTGAAGCCCGGTGGATCATGGGTACATACCCGATGCATATTGGATGCATATTGGATATATAGTGGATTTAATTGGATATGTATTGGGTAGAGTCCATTTTGCTCCGGCAGTAAATCAACGTCGGAATCGCGCCTGTTCCAGAGCGCGTATCGCAGAAACCCGTCTCAGGCATTGCGAAATTCCAGAATCCGGCCTTACGAATATTCAGGATTTATGAAATCTCGTAAATCCATTTGCCTTCTAACAATATGAAAATCAATCGTTTAGTTGCTGGCATTCGCCATGTAATGAGACAGCCAAAGACGAAATAATCAGATGAAAGATCAGGCAAACCAAAAATCCCTGGCGGATCATCGATCGGTGCTTTTGGTGTCGGGCGTAATTGTAGGACTGATCATTCTCCTGTTCATCCTGCTGACCGACGACATATCCATACAGCAAATGATAGCGACGACGATCACCCCGAGGTAATGAGCAACGCAAGGCGATGCATCATCAAAACAGACATTTAAAACATTATACATACCCATTACAATGAACTACATCGAAAAACAACTTCTGCTTTCCAGCGCAGTTAAAGCAATAGATTTTCTGGGGAGCACAACCTCCCAAAGCACGACACCACTGTCGCGATTTAAATTCGAAGAGGAATCCTTGTCGGCAAACGGAGCCGACCCAATGCAAACCCTTGACCTTCTGCATCAACAGGCTGGCTATACGCATGAGCAACTTGGCGAGTTTGCCCTCTGCATGGCCGAAACGGTGACTCCGGCTTTGGCAACCAACTGGCTGATATCTTCCTGGAACCTCCGACTGCGATCTCAGATGTTGAGCAACCGTGATGTCCTTGCAAGAATTAAATCAGCAACGGGCCGGTGGCTCAGGCAACTGCTCCCTGTTGACGCTGAATCATCATTCCACTTTCTGCCGGACCGGCTCACCGCCAACTTTCGCGCGATAGCGATTGCGCGCGATGCGCTACTGGAGCAAATGCATTGGGACACTGCTGCGCGCGGCATGTTTAACGCTCCATCAATCTCCATCGTAGCGAGCTCCGCGTTGAGTGATCATGCGCAAGCTGCTTTGTCGCTCGCGGGGTTCGGACGAAGCAATATCTCCTATGCTCCAACGCTGGATGATGGCACCATCGACATGGACAAACTTCCAGCGATACATGAGCGTACCATTCTCTACCTGCAGGCAATGCATCCAATTACAGGCGCCATTGAAAACGACGCTGTCATTCAATTTGCCAAAAGCAGGGGAGCGTGGGTGCACGTTGATGCGCCGGTAACATTGTGGATGAATCTGTCGGCGAATAAGAGAGGTTTGTTCTCCGGCTATCATCATGCTGACTCGTGGGTGACGGACACAAACATGTGGTTTGAGAGTCCTGAAGAGTTGGGAATACTCGCCTGCAAACAGATGCATAAACATCAGGGCGTCAATCCAATGTTACAAAACCGGGACAGTGCCATGACCACGCTGTGGGCGTCGCTTCGTTCCTTAGGTCAATCAGGACTGCAGTCCAGAATCGTTCGCACTACGGTGTACTCGGATTACATTGCCCAGAAACTTGCTGAGTGTCCCGTTGAGGTATCGGGAGGTGGCCAGGCCTGTTTTGTGCTCCTGGCTTTTGAAGTGGATGAAATGGCGAAGCTGACGTGTGAATCATTAATCAAGGCAGGCGCGCATGAAGTGGGACTGGTATACTGGCGGGGCAAAATGCGTGTACGAATACCGTTGCTTTCGTGGAAGCAAACACCGGAATGGATTGAATCGATGATCAACATCATTCGTGATATCGCCGGAACGCGTGCGCAGCTGGCATCGGCATCGTGAACACGATTTACAAAGGGCTATTCATAAAAAGAATGAGGCTGTCTTATCAGGACAGCCTCATCAATTTGTTCTGATTCGAACAAACTATTCCAAACATTTTCAAGATTAAATTATCGCCCGACATCTTGTGCTAACCCATCGAAGGCCGTCGTGTGAGCGAGATCCCCAGAGCGTTAATTCGCGAACTTAATGTCGACGGTACCATATCAAGCAAAGCAGCGGCGCCGTCCTTACCGGACACCTTCCAGTTCGTAGCCTCGAGCGCGCGAATGATGTTCTGCTTCTCAAACTCCAGAAATTCCTTGCGAGTCAAAATGGGTTGTTCAGTCTTTATCTCAGTACGCGGTGTCAGCTGGCGGTTAAGGGCGGAAAGATCAATCTGTCCCCCTTTTGTCATAATAGCCGCGCGCTCAATCACATTCTGGAGCTCGCGGACATTGCCTGGCCAACGATAACTCTTAAGAATGTTACGCTGCGATTCATTTAAGCGATCAAACGATCTGTTGAGACGCTTCGCGTGTTTGTCGATAAACTTCTGTGCTATCAGTGCGATATCGTCGAGTCGTTCACGAAGCGGTGGCACTTCGATCGGAAAGACATTCAAGCGATAATACAAGTCTTCGCGAAACAAGTTCTCACAACTGAGCTGAAAGAGATTTCTGTGCGTTGCAGCAATAATACGCACATCCACTTTAATAGTCTTCGAGCTGCCCACTGGTTCAAACTCTCCTTCCTGAATCACGCGCAGTAGTTTCACCTGGAGTTCGGGAGGCAATTCGCCGATCTCATCCAGAAATATAGTACCTCCATGTGCCAATTGAAATCTACCCTTTCGTTCGGACGTGGCGCCAGTGAATGCGCCTTTCGCGTGTCCAAAAAATTCACTCTCTATGAGGTTCGCAGGGATAGCTCCGCAGTTAACGGCAATCATTGGCTTGTTCCTCCGATGGCCGGATTGATGAATATGCTGTGCAACGAGCTCTTTGCCGGTTCCAGTCTCGCCGTTGATCAGTACCGTGGCATCTGTGTTAGCTACCGTGTAAATACTTTGAAGAAGCCTCTTCATCACCTGGCTCTCTCCTATCAGCTGACAGGATTGTTGCAATTCATCGAGTTCCTCACCCAGGTGCTCGGTCTGATGAATAAGATCCTTCGACTTATCGCCTGACTGATTACCTATCTTTCTTCTCAGCACCAGCGTATAATAAATCTGCGTACTGAGTTCATACCTGCTTAAGGTGCCCTCGGCGTCAAATGGATCTCCGACCCGGGGCAACAAAGTCAGATCACCCTCGAGCCACCCATAGCGACGACCCGTTTTTTGCAATTCTTCGATCGTACTTAAGACATTGCTCTTGCCCGCATCAGAAAGAAAAGCAGCGATCGGCATTCCAATCATCGACGATGAATCAGTCTGCAGTTGTGATTCGGCCGTTGCATTCACCATGACGATCTGACCGCGCTGATTCAAATTGATGAGCAGGTCCTGAACACCATTAATGAGACCCAACAGCTGGTTTTCGCGGATACGAATCTCACGCTCTCTCTTAAATCGAACCAGTTCACATTCTGAGCGAGACTTGATCGTGCTCAGCATGTAATGTATTGCATCATCAAGCATCACGGGTTGACTATGGAGAATCGCTACACTTCCTACTACCGATCCTGCGCCATCGCATAACGAAGCTCCCACGTAGCTTTCGCTTGAGAACCTTACCATTATACTATGCTCACTTGGAAACAGATCGCGGATTGCGCGGGGATAATGCACAGTCTCATGCGAACGAACTATCGCTTCGCAGGGAGTGCCCTCAATCAGATAGCTCATGTTATTCATGTAGGCACCCTTGTGCAGGAAAGCAACCGTCGACATGGCGTTCTGTTCGGGATGATATTCTGCCATCCAAACTGTGTCAACGTTGAGCAGGTCACTGATCTGCATCACGAGCTGCTGAAAGTATTCCTCTCCCGTTAGAAGGGAGATCGTATCGAAAGATGATCTGAATCTTTCACGGGTATAGGTAGACATAACGGCATTCATGTAAGGCCCATACGATGATTAAGGCCTAATTGTTTGCTGAACGCTGTCACCAAATACGAGTCAGACCGGCTGCGGTGGTGGCTGCGACCTTGCTTTCAGAAGTACTACTTCGCTTGTCGAAGGCAAGTACTGTTTCCATCGGGATCCTTAAGCCAGGCGAATTTTCCCCATGGTGTATCGTCAACCTTTCCAACGTCAATTCCCTTTGCCTTAAGTCCGGAGATTGTTTTCTGAATGTCGTCTGTTTCGCAGATCACTGCGGAAAACGATCCCAACGAGATCGTAGTGTGATCGCCTGGCAGGCCCATTTGCAGCCATATTTCACCCTGACCCATTGGTTGCTCTACAATCACCTTATACCCCAGCTTCAGGTAAAATTCCTTTGCACGTTGTTGGTCTTTGACCGCCAACATGACTATTTCAATTGATTTCATATTTCAAATTCCTTCTTATGTGAAACACGCAATTAATACACAGTCGTACGTCGTGATGTTTCAAAGGTAGTATCGCTCCACCATCCCTGGCCCTTGTCGATTCCGACAATCTTACAGGTTGATCGCGACAGCTGGTTTGCTTTCCTTTGATGAATGAAGCACGTATCCATACTCACATTGTACGATGCGACTTTGACAAGCATCGATAGCAGTCACCAGATTTTTACCCGGGTAAACGATTTCATGAGTTACCAGGGAAGGCCATCATTCTATGAGGTAGAACTCGTTGGACTGCACTCAGACATGAATCTCGGTGGTGGTCGATATAACATTCGTGCAGACAAAACGATTGACGATATAAGCAAAACAGACGTTGTTGTGTTGCCGTTGTTGTGCGGTGATTTCGGTGCAGCAATTGATCGCAACCGAAAGTATCGCGACTGGCTGATCGCGCAGTATGAACAACATGCCGAAGTAGTCTGCCTTTGTGTTGGATCATTTTTTCTGGCATCCACGGGTCTGTTAAACAACAAGCGGTGCGCCGTACATTGGGCAGCGAGAAATGAATTTGAAATACGCTTTCCGGAAGTTCAGATTGTTGACGACAATATCATTACAGACGAGAACGGAATGTATACGTGCGGAGGTGGATATTCGTATCTGAATCTGCTGCTTTATGTCCTCGAGAAACATCTGGGAAGAGACATTGCCATTCTTGCTTCCAAGATGTTCGAGATAGACCTTGACCGGAAAACGCAAAATCCATTCACGATCTTTATAGGGCAAAAGGCGCATGGCGACTCCGTTGTTCTGAAGGCACAGGAGCTCATCGAAAGTAGTCCAGCTTCAAACTTTATGGTCGATGAGGTATGCAACGCCGTGGGTATCGGTCGGCGAACATTCGAACGTCGTTTTAAAAAGTGTACCGGCAACTCCGTCGTGGAATACGTGCAACGGGTAAAGGTGGAATACGCAAAAAAACTTCTTGAAGGGGGTTCAAAGACCATTAATGAGGTTACTTACGCCACCGGTTATAACGACGTAGATGCCTTCCGAAAAGTGTTTAAGAGATTTACCGATTTGTCGCCGCTGGGCTATAGAAAGAAATATGCGATGTGACGGATTCGCATTAAGCGTGAAAGTACATTAAGCGTGAAAGTATAAGTGAAAAGTCGCACCTTCGCCGGGGTTACTCATCGCATTAACGGCGCCTCCGTGGTTCTCCATTATTCGTTTTACGATTGCCAGTCCTATGCCTGTCCCCGTTACCTCTTTACTTTGATGCAACCGCTGAAATACGTCGAAGATGCGGGCCGCATCTGACTGATTGAACCCCATTCCATTGTCGGAAACGGTTATCTTATGATAACCAGATGTGCCGTTCACCAGGCCCAGCGGTATGTCCTTGCCGCGAATGCGCGCTGATGATATGATGATCTCTGGTGTAACCCCCGGTCTGGAAAACTTCAATGCATTGGTGAGCAGATTAGTGAACAGCTGATGAAGCTGAAACTCTATCCCCTTAATCACCGGAAGATGATTAACATTGATCTGAGCATGCTTCTCGGCAACCTTTAGTTCAAGATCATTTAATGAAGCCTTCACCACTTCGTTAAGGTCAACATCCTTTGTAAGCGATTCGGACTTGGAAAGCCTGGAGTATGACAGGAGATCATCCATCAACTGCCTCATTCTTGTAGCACTCGTCAGAATTTTTTCCGTAAAGTGCCGCGTTTCGTCACCGTCACCTCCGTCGAGAATACGATTGGCGAATGTCTGTATCTTACGAAGCGGCTCCTTGAGATCATGGCTGGCCACGTATGCGAATGATGAAATCTCCTCGTTCAGGCGCTGCAGGCTTCGGTTCTTGTCCTCAAGCTCTACGGCATTTCGTTTGATCTGATCATCGGCTTCCTTTCTCAGGGTGAGGTCTCTTGTTACTTTAGAGAAACCGATAATGTTTCCGTTGTCGCCATGCAGAGCTGTAATCACTGTATTTCCCCAGAATCGCGAACCGTCCTTTCGAACGCGCCAGCCTTCATGTATGGCACGGCCGTTTGTCGTTGCCTCCTCCAGGAGTCTTTTAGGCAACCTGGAAATTCTGTCTTCCGGAGGATAGAAGATTTCGAATGAGGAGCCAACTATTTCCGCTGCGCGATAACCCTTGATCTTTTCTGCACCGGCGTTCCAGTTTTGAATGATTCCGGATTCATCCAACAGAATGATCGCGTAGTCCTGCACCTCGGCAATCATGCGATGGTATCGTTCTTCACTACGGCGCAGCTCTGCGTTTTTGAACTTAAGTTCGTCGGCATAGTTAGCCAACTTGTCTTCGGCAATCTTTCTGTCAGTAAGGTCGCGGGTTACCTTCGTAAATCCCATAATTTTGCCGTGGTCGTCATGAAGGGCAGTGATCAGCACGCTGCCCCAGAATCGCGATCCATCCTTTTTTATACGCCAGCCTTCATGAGTAACGGACCCGCTATCGGCTGCTTCCTGTAAAAGCCTGTCGGGGAGTCGCGCCTCCTTGTCCTCTTTCGAATAGAAGAGACGGAAACTTTTACCTATGATTTCAGAAGAACTGTATCCTTTGATCCGTTCGGCACCTTTGTTCCAATCCATGATATGGCCCTCGCGATCAAGCATAATGATTGCGTAGTCTCTGACTTCCGAAACCATCTTATGATACCTCTCTTCGCTCTGTTTAAGAGCTTCGTTCTTCAGCCGAAGGTCTTCTACATGGTTGCTGTAATTGTCCTCGACGACCTTACGCTCAGTGATGTCTCTGGTGAGTTTAAGAAAGCCATTGAGGTTTCCTGCAGAGTCATGAAGTGCTGAGACGGTCACGGAACCCCAGAATGTTGAGCCGTCTTTCCTGACACGCCAGCCTTCGTAGGAGACACGCTTCTTGTCTGCGGCATCCCGCAGCAATTGCGCGGGCAGATCCTTGTCGCGGTCCTCGCGGGAATAAAACATGCTAAAATTCCGTCCGAGCATCTCGTTGGCAGCATAGCCTGTCAACTTCTGGGCGCCCTGGTTCCAGGATACTATCGTTCCGTCCTTTTCCAGAAGTACGATGGCATAGTCTTCCACCTCCGCGACCAGCTGCTGAAATCGCTCCTCCTGTAGTTTCGAACGAAACACAATACCTTTACCTTTTTTGTCGGACAATGGTGCAAACTCGTTCTCCATACAGACTTTGCCGATGTCTTAATTTGCCGGTCTTAATCAAATATACCGATATACATACCACAAACACATACTGCTGTCCACAACTGTGACAATCTATTCCAGAGCGAGAAGGAAAGCCACGCAGAAATGACCAGGCCTACTACTTTTCCCGTACGCGGCTGAGCGTAGCTGTATTTATATCCAAGTATGATGCCACAACGTGTCGTGGTATTCGGTCGAACAGTCCCGGGTATTGTTCATTAAAAGCGATGTATCGGGAGCGCGCATCTGGTTTCGATGATGGCGCTCTCTTTCTTACCCGGTCTATTAATGTTTGATTGGCGACTTTCCTCCACATCTCGTCCCACCAGGTAATTGATGCCGAAAGTTTACCTATCCCTTCTTTCGTGAAAAATACAACTCTTGTGTCAACCACAGCCTGAATGATTCCACGAACGGCGCGTCGTTCTTTGAAGTCATTGACATCAACTACGAAATCACCGGGAACAATGAAATATGAAATTACGTCGGATCCATCTGCTCTGTAAGTTCCGACACTCAGAGCACCGCTGGCAACAAATGCGATTGCCTCGGGTATCTGACCTTGCTCATACAATATGTCGTGGCTACCTATTACCGCTTCCCTTACATGACTTCGCAAAATACGCTCCGCGTCCGGATCAAATACTTCTAATTGTCGCAGGTAATTGAGTAGCTCGTCCATGACCCAAATTCGAAATCCTGATGCAATGGCGGCACTTTCAGTTCAACACAAAACCTGGTAAACTTTCGTCAGATATTCCCGGATAAAATAAATTGGTCAGAAGGTGAAACCTCGCACTGCCATTTGCTCTCTAATGATTGGGCCAGTAAGCTGTTCGAAGAGAGCCGCCTGCAACAATGGTACATCATCGGACTAACGGCCGGGTATGCATTGCTAGAGGAATTCCTTGTAACCAGACTCATCATCCTGAAACCACAATACGTGAAGAAATATGTTGTCGAATTATGTTAAAGTAGGGATACGAACCCTTTCGCGTCACAAACTCTTTTCGTTAATCAATGTTCTCGGTCTGGCTATCGCCATGTCTGTTTGCCTGCTGGTGATCATGCTTCTTGCCGACCAGTTTGCGTATGACGATTTTCACCCGGAACAGAAGAGGATCTTCCGTGTTCTATCGGTTCGCCCTGACTCGGATAGGCCCTATGCGAGTACGCCGCCCTCATTAAACTCGACTCTGAGGACCGAATTAGCTACGATTGAGACCAGCACCAGTCTGGTTACCGGTGTTGGTGGCGACGCCGTTGTGGGAGATAAGGCAGTCGAAATGCGTGGTTTCTTTGGTGATGAGAACTTCTTCAAAGTTTTCGGATTTAAGCTACGCGAGGGCGATTCACAAACAGCATTAAATGAACCTCACTCGATCATCATTTCAGAACCCGTAGCGCGGGCGTTGTTCAAGGACGCCGATGCATTAGGTAAGACAATTAATTTCTACGACCGCGGCTTACACTATCTGAAGCAGGGGAAAGATTCCAGGCCGGTTGCCTGGGGAAGCTTTACAATTACTGGTGTAATCGACCCGAAAACAACGAAGTCACATTTGCGCTTCGACGTACTGATGTCGAAATCAACGCAGAGACTTTTGCTTGCCGACGGGAAATCGAATGACAGCGACGGATGGGACAAAGCTTTCACTTATGTACTTGCTGCCGAAGGGCAGACGAAGGAAAACATTGACGTTGCACTTCAGAGTGTTTTCGAATCGCGTTTCGGATCGAATGAAAGTCTAAAAGGATTTGGTTTGTTTGCCCAGCCATTGCCGGAGGTAACGCCAGGCATAATAGTCAACCAGCATACCAGCTTTCAACTGCCAGCAATGGCCTTTTACGTGTTGGGATTCATTGCAGCTATCATTATGATTTCTGCGTGCCTTAACTATGCGAATCTCTCTGTTGCAAGATCCCTGACCCGACTCAAGGAGATCGGTGTACGAAAGGTTTCCGGTGCCCGCAGAAATGATCTGATCATGCAGTTCCTCACAGAGTCCATGATCACCACGGCGCTTGCATTCTTTATAGCCTGTGGCATTCTGTTTTTCATTCTGCCGGCGTTTACAAGCTTATGGCTTAATCGATATCTGGAATTGACACCTGAATTGAACTTCGCCGTGATAGGTTACTTTGCAATATTCGCCTTCCTCATTGGCATCGGTTGTGGAGTTTCGCCTGCTATTTATCTCTCGCGGTTTCAACCCACGAGAGCATTGAAGAATATGGTTTCAACATCGGGCGGCAAGATGGGCATGAGGAAGTTTCTCAATGCTATGCAGTTTGTGATTTCGTTGTTCTTCATTGTTACAGCACTCCTGGTGTATGCGCAATACAAGTATTTCATGAACTTCAGATACGGATTCCAGGCAAAGGGCATTGTAAATGTTGAACTGCAGGGCAACGCCTTCGATCGGGTGTCACAGGCATTCGAAGCAACGTCGGGGGTAAGCGCAGTGTCGGGATCGCAGTATGTGCCTGCAACAGGTCGTACCAGCGGAATGGAACTTGATAATCCTAAGGGTGGCGATCCTATTGGCT
Organism: Chryseolinea sp. T2; assembly: GCF_037203685.1. Classification (NCBI taxonomy): domain Bacteria; kingdom Pseudomonadati; phylum Bacteroidota; class Cytophagia; order Cytophagales; family Fulvivirgaceae; genus Chryseolinea; species Chryseolinea sp. T2. Next base: position 787,364 of record NZ_JBBCAU010000001.1, on the reverse strand, counting down.
TTCGGCATCTTGCAGCAAGTGAAGGGGTGATTGACAATCTGGGATTGAAATTGATTGCAGGCACGAAGCTCCCGCCTTCTGCTGATTCTATCAGCCGATACATATTGCTAAATGAAACAGGTGCGCACCGGCTGGGCTTTGCAAATGCGGCCGATGCCGTCGGATCGACGGTAGTTCAAACATGGGACCGCGAGCCGTTCCAGGTTGTAGGTGTAGTGCAAGACTTCTGGGTTAAGCTTCCTATCGGAGGCGATCCACTCGATCCCTTGTTCATCCAAAATCTTCCGCATCTGTTCAGCTATGCCAATGTCCGCATTGAAGCTGAAAGCGAGAAAGAGGTCCTGTCAAAGCTTGAACGCACATGGAAACAAATCGATCCGCTGCATCCGTTTAAGTATCAGTACTACGAAGATGAGTTGGATTCTACACACGCCGGCATCTATGATGTTGTATCGATCGTTCGGTTTCTTGCTCTCATTGCTGTGACGATAGCCTGTATGGGCATGCTGGGCATGGCGGTTTATACTGTAGGTAAGCGGCGGAAAGAAGTCGGGATCCGAAGAGTATTGGGTGCCGGGCAACGGTCTCTGGTTATTTTGCTTTCGAAAGAGTTTCTCTGGATACTGGGCATCGCGGTTTGCATAGGCGGTCCGTTAAGCTGGTTTGTGAACAATGCCTGGCTGCAGATCTTTCCTACGCGCGCTCCGTTCGGCTGGGAGATAATATTGATGTCTGTGGCCCTCCTGCTTACTCTTGGTCTTTTGGCAATAGGATCGCAGGCGTTATCTGCTGCCCGGACGAATCCTGTGGATACGATACGTGAACAGCTTTAGGCGGGGTGCCCTTTCCGCGGCATCTATATCTTTCCTGCTTGTATGGAAGCGGCCTTCGCTTCCATACGTGCACACCATATTATCGAAGTGCTTTTTTCACTTTCCGTTTCGAAGTCCGAGGTAATGCTTTCGCCGACCGGCGTCAAGCTTTTCGATTGCATATCGCAATGTAACGGATGGCATATGCGTTGCATGCTTGTCCAGGAATGCGGAAAGTTCTTTTGGCGCCTTCTTGCCTGCTTCCCGCACCCAGCTGCCTACTGCTTTGTTAACGTATTCATCCTTATCGTCAACAAGCATTTCAGCAATCTTAAAAGTATCGCTTACGTCGCCTCTTTTAATAAACGCGTGGGTGCTCACGATCGACGTACGCCTTCTCCATGGATCATTGGCCTTTGCCAGTTTGTATAAGATGTCCCGCTTCTTATCGAGCAGATATTCGCCGATGACATGTGGTGCCGCGCGATCAACGTAGTCCCAGTTGTCGATCTCATCGTGATGATCGATGTAGAAATCGAAGAGCGCTTTCTTTTCCGATTCGGTTAGCTTCTTGTTACGTGCCTTGAAATCGAGTATGCTCAATGCTCCCATGCGCACTTCGTAATATTTGCTTTTCATCAGCTTAGCCAATTCGCTCAACGGCAATGCGCTGAATTCCTTTGCTGTTGAGAACACGTCTCCGAATTTTACTCCCAGAGCTTTGACCGTCCGATCTGATCCTCGGTAGAAACGGTCGACTTTGTCCAGCTCGGACTCTTTCTTAAAGAGCGTGAGCGTTTCGATGAAATCCTTAGCTGTCATAGAGTGAGAATTAAGAATTAAGAATTAAGAGTTAAGAATTAGCAGCCAGCCTGCGGCTGATTGACGGCCACGACCGCAGGTCGTGATAGCCAATTCATAATTCTTAATTCTTAATTCTTAATTTCTATTCGGAAGGTAGGCAAAGTGATAGAGAATCCGAACCACTTCCGTGCCGCACAACCCCCTTTCCGTTGGTTACAAAAAGCCAAAAACCCTTCACTGAAAACGTTTGCATTGCTATCTTTGAGGTATGCCAGTGTATCACTCTTTGGGTAAGAAGCCGTCGAAGCGGCATACGATTTTCGAGAAGCCGAATGGCGGTTATTACTATGAGCAGCTGTTCGGAACAGAAGGCTTTCATGGCATGTCGTCGCTGTTGTATCACACACATCGCCCCACAGAAGTGAAGCAGGTCAAAGAGGTGATCGATCTGTCACCTCAGATAGCGGAGCAAAAGAGTCTCTTCAGCCGCAAGCTGCTGGCGTTCGACATTGCCCCTCAGGATGACTTTCTTAAATCACGAGCTCCACTCCTGGTCAACAACGATATCCATATTGGTGTTGCGGCCCCGCGAAAATCGATGACGTCTTATTTCTATAAGAATGCGAGCGCTGACGAGTTACTCTTTATTCATCGCGGATCAGGTAAGCTTAAAACGTTCGTGGGGACTATACCTTTTCAGTACGGTGACTACCTTATCATTCCCCGTGGAATGATTTATCAGATTGAGTTCGACGCAGAAGACAACCGCATTCTTTATGCGGAGTCTTTCAGTCCCATCTACACACCGAAACGTTATAGAAACGAATTTGGTCAGCTGCTGGAGCACGCACCTTATTGTGAGCGCGACCTTATCCTTCCGCAGGACCTCGAAACACATGATGAACGCGGTGAGTTTGTGATGAAGATCAAAAAGCAGAACAATCTCTACCACTATGTATACGCAACCCATCCGTTTGACGTTATCGGATGGGATGGTTTTAACTACCCTTATGGATTCTCCATTCACAACTTTGAACCGATAACGGGAAGGGTACACCAGCCGCCGCCAGTCCATCAGACTTTCGAAGGACATAATTTTGTTGTCTGTTCATTTTGTCCGCGACTGTACGATTATCATCCGCGTTCCATTCCCGCTCCATATAATCACAGCAACATCGATTCGGATGAGGTGATCTATTATGTAGATGGAGATTTCATGAGTCGCAATGACATTGGTCCCGGACAGATCACTTTGCATCCCGGAGGCATACCGCATGGACCTCATCCCGGTGCGATGGAAAGGAGTATCGGAAAGAAGGAGACGAAAGAACTGGCTGTCATGATCGATACGTTTCATCCGCTTATGCCTACCACGGATGCGCTACGGGTCGATGACGGGAAATACTATAAGTCGTGGTTATCGCAATGAAACAATTCCCGGGCTTCCGGGAAACCAATAAATCAAATTCGTTATGACAAGAGACATGTCAACTTTGCAGGAAGTGCACAGGGATTCGGGTGATGATTTTCTGCCTCTGAAGGGAACGGACTACATTGAATTGTATGTGGGCAATGCGAAGCAATCGGCGCATTATTATCAACACGCCTTTGGATTTGATCGCGTTGCATATTCCGGACCGGAAACGGGGAATCGCGATTTTGCCTCCTATGTATTGCAGCAGGGCAAGGTTCGTCTTGTGCTCACTACAGCGTTAAATCCCGACGGCGATATCGCTGGACATGTACAGCGCCATGGTGACGGAGTGAAAGTGCTGGCATTGTGGGTTGACGATGCCACGAAGGCCTATGATGAGACGATCAGACGCGGTGCGATCTCCGCGGCAAAGCCCAAACGCATAAAAGACGAATATGGGGAAGTGGTCACGGCATCGATCAGAACCTATGGTGACACCGTGCACACCTTTGTTGAGAGAACGAACTACAATGGACCTTTCCTTCCGGGATACATGGCCTCATCAAGCACTTTTAAAACTTCACCCATCGGACTTCAATACGTTGATCACTGTGTGGGTAATGTGGAGCTCGGGGATATGAACAAGTGGGTAAAATTCTATGAAGACGTGATGGGTTTTAAACTTCTCATCACGTTCGACGACAACGACATCTCAACGGAATATACGGCATTGATGTCGAAGGTGGTATCGAACAGGAACGAGTACATCAAGTTCCCCATCAATGAACCTGCGCAGGGGAAGAAACGGTCTCAGGTCGATGAATACCTCGACTTCTACCAGGGAGCGGGTGTTCAGCATATTGCCATTGCCACAAATGACATTCTTAAAACCGTATCAGAACTTAGGACGCGCGGCGTAGAGTTCCTGACCATTCCTTCAAACTATTACGAGTCACTGATGGAGCGCGTAGGCAAAATTGATGAGGACATTAAGCCACTGAAAGAGTTAAACATACTGGTTGATCGTGACGAAGAGGGATACCTTTTGCAGATCTTCACAAAGCCAGTTGAAGACCGTCCGACGCTGTTCTTTGAGATCATTCAGAGGAAGGGAGCAAAATCATTCGGCAAGGGCAATTTCAAAGCTTTGTTCGAAGCTATCGAACGCGAGCAGGAGATACGGGGTACGTTATAAGGATGCCGGGCAGGGTCGATATTACTTCAGTTGGTCAGCGGACATCATGGATTGATGTGCCGCGAGATTGTGACTTCACCATATTCAACATTCCGTTTGGTGTATTTCGGGCGCAAGATGGTACTTCGAAATGCTGCAGCGCCATCGGGAACTTCGTTATTGACCTTAGCGTAATATCCGGCGCAGGTTATTTTGACGAAGCCGGTATTCCGAAAGAAGTTTTCGGAAGTGGTACGCTGAACAACCTCATCGCTCTGGGAAAGGAGCGTACAAACAAAATCAGAACCCGCCTAATTGAACTGTTGTCGGAGGACAATGTTGAATTAAAATCCAGGCAGGACATCGTGTCAAAAGCATTGATTCCGATGCAGACAGTGTCCATGCAAATGCCGCTGACTATTGGTGACTACACTGATTTCTACTCCAGCAAGGAGCATGCGAGCAATATTGGATCATTGCTAAGAGATCCAAATAATCCATTGCTTCCAAACTGGAGACACCTGCCTGTGGCCTACCATGGAAGGGTATCGTCGATTGTTATTTCAGGAACTCCGGTGATCAGACCATCTGGTCAGTTCAAAAGACTGCCAACCGATTCATCACCCGTGTTTGGTCCAACGGAGCGGCTGGACTACGAGCTTGAAATGGCGTTTGTCATAGGTAGGAATTCCGATGTGGGGGAACCCATTCCGATAGGCAAAGCGGAGGAGTACATTTTCGGCTTTCTTCTTTTCAACGACTGGTCTGCCCGCGACATTCAAAGCTGGGAATATGCTCCTCTTGGTCCCTTTCTCTCGAAGAACTTTATGTCGTCGGTATCGCCATGGATCGTAACCACTGAGGCGATGGCACCTTTCCGGGTCCGGGGTCCTGAGCCGGAAGTACAACTGCTGCCCTATCTGCAAACGGAGGGCGAATTAAATTATGATATAAGACTGGATGTTGAATTACGTACAGGCCAGGGCGCATCAAGGCATTTATCCACAGGCAACTTCCGGCATATGTACTGGAACTCGGCACAGCAGCTGGCACATCATACTATTACGGGTTGCAATGTTAGAATTGGAGACCTGATGGCATCGGGGACGATTAGTGGTCCGGAAGAAAATGCCAGCGGATGCCTCATGGAATTAACGCGAAACGGACAGACACCTATTCAACTCCATGATGGTTCCATCCGGACTTTTCTTCTCGACGGAGATACGGTGATCATGAGGGCGCACGGGCAGAAGGAACACATCCGGGTTGGGTTTGGTGAAGTGACAGGAACCGTGAGTGCGTTTCGTTAAGTGTGGTGGAACCGTAAGTGCGTTCAGTCAAGGACAGTGGAACCGTGAGTGCGTTTCGTTAAGTGTGGTGGGAACTGTACGGACGTTCAAGTAAGTGGTGGACTTATAGTGACGGATTGAAAAAGGAATTTATGGAACTGAATGAAGTGACCAGTAAGCTGCCGAAACATCTGTTGCAGTTTGTTGTGGACCAGCCATACAATGCATACACACCAATCGATCAGGCCGTGTGGCGGTACGTCATGAGGCGCAATTGTAAGCATCTAAGGAAGATTGCGCACGCTTCGTATTTACATGGCCTGGAAGTGACGGGTGTAGAGATCGATCGCATTCCAACTATGTATGGAATGAATCGCATATTAAAAGAGATCGGATGGGCGGCTGTAGCCGTCGATGGATTCATACCTCCAGGCGCATTCATGGAGTTCACTCAGTACAACGTACTGGTTATTGCTGCTGACATCCGCACCATTGAACACATCGAATACACACCTGCACCGGATATCATTCATGAATCAGCAGGACACGCTCCTATTCTTGCCGTTCCCGAATTCGCCGAATATCTCTGCGCCATCGGGGAGGCTGGAGCAAAGGCGTTTTCATCGGCGAAGGATGTTGAGTTATATGAGGCAATCCGTCACCTGTCCATAATCAAGGAGGACCCAGCTACAAAAGATGACGAGGTTATCGCTGCCGAACGTGACATTGAACGTATTCAGCAAAACATGGGCGAGCCCTCGGAGATGGCCCAGATCCGAAACCTGCATTGGTGGACGGTCGAATATGGTCTCATTGGATCATTAACGGACTTCAAACTCTATGGTGCCGGTTTATTGTCGTCCATTGGTGAAGCGATCAGTTGTCTGAAAGACGATGTAAAGAAACTTCCTTACACGCTGGATGCGATGAACTGCAACTACGACATCACTAAACCGCAGCCTCAACTGTTCGTTACTCCGGATTTCAAACATTTGATGAAGGTACTGGAAGAGTTCAAACAACGGATGGCCTGGAAGCAGGGCGGATTAACAGGAGTGCAAAGGGCCATTGAATCACAGCAAACCAGTACCCTCGTATTTAGTTCGGGACTGCAGTTAACCGGAACGATACGTGATGTCATTGTCGTGGACAATGCTCCGGTATTTATAAGAAGTGAAGGGGTGTCTGCTCTATCCTACAATGATGAAGAGCTGCCAGGGTTTGGCAAAGATCAGTTAACAGTGGGATTTGCATCGCCTGTTGGGAAGATCATGGTTCGCGATGCCCGTAGTACTTCCGGTAGCACGGGCGCGACGCCAGTGCTATCTGTGGAGGCATTAGATGAGTACGTTGATCTTGAAAGTCTTAATGACAGTGCCCTCAGGGCAGCCGGCATTGAAATTAATACGCAGGCAAACATTCGCTTCCAGAGCGGAATTGTAGTAGAGGGGTTGGTGAGTATGTTTATCCGAAACGACAAGGGTGCGTTAATGATGATCCTATTCAGGGAGGCGAAGGTTCAGTATCAGGGTAAGGTGCTGATAAAGAAGTCTGCATACAGCATGGCCGTTGGTTCATCCATCATTTCGGCGTTCGCTGGTGCTGCCGACATTGATGCCTTCGAGCCTCTCGTCTCAGTTCCCCGTGAAAAGATGCACAAGATTATCCACAGCGATGCATCGGTACGTCTTCAAAAGCTATATAGCGAAGTTCGGGCAATGCGTGAAACCACAGTTCAGGGTGATCGGCTAATTGAAATCTTTAATATCCTTAAACGGGAGTTCAGGAACGACTGGCTGCTGTCGCTGGAGGTATTGGAACTTCTGGAAATGCATCGCCCTGGGTCAGAGACTGCACATGATATAAAAGCCTATCTTGAACATAAAGCCTCAGAAGAAAATCGGTTGACTCAATTAATTCAGAACGGACTGGCCCTACTCGATGGAGATAAGGTGAAGGTTAAACGGTGAAGAATTGTTCCAACGGCCTGGTGATCATATATAAAACGCGCGATCTTGCGTATCTGACTTAAGGAAAGTTCGAACAAAAATTAAGCGATTCCATCGGAAGCATTCTACTATGTTACGGGCGCTGTTCAAATCATCGGCAAAGCAGATCGCATTACACATTGAGGGAACCGATGAAGAGTTTGATCGGATCTATCCGAGAAACATCCGACGAATATCGGAGCAACACTTCACTCCTCTTAATGTGGCGAAGACAGCCGCATCCTTTCTGGTGAGCAGGCCTGCCACACGCGTTCTTGATATTGGATCAGGGGCGGGTAAGTTTTGCTTCGTCGGTGCTGCTTCAACAAAAGGAGTTTTTGCAGGTATCGAACAACGCGAGGATCTTGTCAACTTATCCAATTCCATCGCCCGAAAACTTCACATTCAAAACGTACGCTTCATTCACACTAACGTGATGGGCATTGCCCTAAAAGAATTTGACGCATTCTATCTTTTCAATCCTTTCTATGAGAACGTCAAAGCGGGAGAGCGTATAGATGATACAGTGTTGGTGAGTCCTTCACTGTTTGCGAGTTATTCATCCTACACCAGAAGTCAATTATCGGAAATGCCGGAAGGCACGCGACTGGCAACGTATTACACATCACCTTCTTTCATACCCAACGATTATAGGCAGGTTGAATCAAGTAGTGATGGTCACCTGCTGCTTTGGGAGAAGTGCTTATTCAATCAAAAGACGCGGGAATCTCAGATGGCACCTTAAAGGGCTCAATTCTTCAGAATATTGGCTATCTCCTCTTCGCTGAGAGTCGGTGGCACAACACCATTCTTCATTTTGTCGATCATCAATTCTGCTGCCTTCTTAGCCTGACCCTCCTGTTCAAACCCCTTCACTCCAGATACTCCTGGCACATGTGGCTGGTGGATGAACAATGCATCATCGCGATAGACGTCGTAGCCGAAAGTATTCTCCGGTGCTTCGATAATCTGATAACGGAAATTTGATGGTGGTGCAACGGATGCACTATCAGGCAGGGGAGCCGATTGTTCGGCTGCGGTTTCTTTTTCCTGTTTACCGCAGCCAAACATCAGTGCTGCAAGGAGTACGACGTAAATCGATCTCACTTCTTAATGATTTTGATGTATTTGTTCGATGCACGCTTTGTGCTGACCAAATTTACAAAATAAATACCGGCAGGGTACGACGACATGTCGATGCGTGTTGTCGAGTTGAGCGGCTGAGCAAAGACCTTACGGCCATTGTAGTCAAGCAACTGCATATTCACTATTCCGTCCTGAGGGGCAACTTCAACAGTGATGAAGTCCGTTGTCGGGTTCGGATACACACCGATTTTAGATTCTTCTTCAACACCTGTCACCATTACCTCCACGATATTGCTGTACGTGGATTCGCCGCCAGAATTGATCGCCTTGACACGGTAACTCATAGTGGCAGCGACAATCTCCGACGACGTAAGAGTAGTAGATGTGGTCCTTCCAATCTCCTGGAAGTTCGAACTGTTCCCCAAAGCCCTCTCCACAACGTATGAGGTAGGAGTTGATCCAATGCCTGGTGACCAGTTGAGCACCACGTTATCTCCGATCACGTCACCCGTCAGCTGGACAGGAGCAGCAGGGACTGCATCAACGGTCAGCGACTGTTCTGAAGAAGTTTTGAACTGACCATTGTTGCTGTATGCGCGAATCTTATAATAGTATGTCGTGCCTGAGCCAATGTTATTGACTGCTGTGGTGTCGGATGTTATTACCACGCCCTGACGTGTACCCGCAACGTTAGGAATCTGACTGCGGAAGATTACAACGCTATCAGGTTGAGGAGTAATTCTCCTCCACTTGAGCCTGGCCTGGCCCGGGCTGCTAACCTTAACTTCTACGAGGTTTGGACCATCGAGGAGGGTATTATATCTCCATACCTTGTGACCCCATGTTCCAGTCGATACCATCACATATCCAAAGCCGCTTACAGGGTCCTGCGTCACTGTGAATACGTTGGACAGCCAATCTGTATACAAAGGTTTATCAACAAACGCCCACTTGTCAGTAGCCGGTGTGTAACCGTAGATTCTGATACCAATGCCTTCGTTTCCATATGCCCAGTTTGGCACGAAGAATACGAGTGCTTTGTTCGCGCCTGTGATTGAATAAGAGCGCGCGCCTGTGGTTCCGTCATTCGGAATATCCGTCAGCTGCGTCCAGCTATCATTGGCGAAATCATATGACCAGAAATCACGTCCGCCACTTGTTGTGGATCCGCTGTTGTATTTTGAACCACCGGCAACATACGCCTTACCATTAATCGTGAATGTAAATGGATCCTTGCGCGTCTCACCCGGAAGTGAAGTGAGCTGAGTCCAAGTTGTGCCGTCGAAGCGCCACAGCTCATTGATTGATGCAGTGCTATTTCGCACTCCGCCGATCAGATATACGTAAGCGCCGTTATTGAATACGCCAGGGCCGACGATTGAATTGCCGTTAGGATAATTAACAGATGCTGTCCATGTATTGGTTGTCGCCGAATACTTGTAAAGATCCTTAAGCGATCCACTCTTGCCTGTACCGAATCCGACATAAGAATCTGTGCCGAGTGTAAAGGTTGTTGCTTCAGCGCGTTCTTCACCGGGGAAGTCTGCCTTCTGTGACCAAACACCAGTAGCGGTGTTGTATTCCCAAATGTCCTTTAAATAGTTTCCGTCCTTTTTACCAGTGCCATAGTATAACTTTCCATCAGCAAAGAAAGAAATTGAATTCTCGCGCTGAATAGCCGGGATCTCACCTAATTCCGTCCACGCCGGGCCAGAATTTTCAAAGGTGTTGTTTGAAGGTATTGACTCGTCTCCATTTTCATTGACTGCAATAACCTGGAACTTATAGTTTGTGTTTGCCGTCAGATCAGTCACTGCGAATTGCGTAATACCAGCAGCGACGGTTGTTACGTCACGATAGTAGCCACTTCCAGTCTGATATTGGATCTTTGTTTTCACTGTAAGACTTGAAGTCTGGTTCCACGTAAGGAGAACACGGTCACCTAAAAACTTGCTATCCAGGTTCTCAGGTGGCGCCACTAGTGCTTCAGGGCTGTAGACCCACATTTCATAGTTGCTCGTGATCACATAGATCTTCTTGCTTATCAGGAATGACCGGCTGGAGTAGTAGCCGGATGCCGGCAAGGCGGGTTTGAGGGCCCACTGCTTCGACACGAAGTTATAGCTGCCCATTCCTCTCTCACTAAAGTAAGCGATGTTGTTGATCTGATGCACAGTACCTGTCGCGTCCAAGCCGGGAGGATTAGGGTTCTTTGTCCATGCACCTGTAGTAAGGTCCATTGAGTAAGCCTGAAGTACGCTACTCCATCCGCCGCCGCTTGATTTACGCCAGCCATTCATCAGGTATACTTTGTTGTCTTTGGCAAAAGCTGCAGCTGTTGAGAATCCAACCGGTGCGTCAATCATGCCGGCCCACGTGTCGGTTGATGGATCGTATTGCCATGCATCTTTGAGGAATTCGGCAGAGGTAGACCCGTCGTCACCCCCGATGAGATAACCTTTTGATTCAGTGCTGACAATAGACTGGTTACTACGTGCCACGCCAGGGAAGTCACCCTTCTTGGTCCATGAATTGGTCGCAGGATCGTACTCGTAGAAATCCTTGTAGTAAATTGTCTTCTGGTTAGTGTAATCGTACTTGGACCCCATACCAACATAGATCTTGTTGGCAATAGAAAATGTTATAGGATATGAACGTGGCTCACCAGGGAAGTCAGCCTTTTGAGTCCATGCATCACTCTCCGGATTATATTCCCACCACTTTTGCGTCCATAAGTTGATACCAAGATATGCGCGGGTTGATGTTGATGCAGCTGCGTCACCGAAAAGCTCGGTGGTAGCATTGGCGATCGTGCTTATTTTCTTCCAGCCACCGCGGTTAGAAGCCATGGCAACCTTCGAATAAGAAGATTCAAGAGAACCGTTTACCGCTTTTACCTTATAATAGACTGTCTTGTTTGAGCTGTTGAACTCATCAACGAAAGTTTTTTGGTTACCCGCAACCTGTGCCACCAGTGTATAAGGTCCCGCTTCGCTTTCTGCGCGATAGATCTGGATAGTGGCTGCGTCGCTGTATGCCTGCCACGTCAGCTTGATCTTCATTGGATCAAAAACCTCGGCCGCGAGAGACACGGGAGTTTTCACACCAAAGTCAGATGACCAGGAATAGGACGAGGTTCCGTTGAACAGATAGATCGCATTGCTTGTTGCCGATGTGATGCAGCTCCAATACTGGCTTCCGTCATAGTGTAAGGCCCTTTCAATCCAACGCTTATTGGCAACCTCGAATTCCCAGAGCATGCTCTTGTCCGGGGAATTGTTTGTAAAAATGTGAGCGAACAATCTGTTGCCCATGGCAACGAATGTATTGAATCGAAATGATGGGACGGGAAACTTAACAACTGCAGTCCATGTGTTGCCTGAAGGATCGTATTCATAAACCGTTGCAGGGCTGCCAGACTCGAGAACGTAACCCTTGTTATTATAGCCTACACCTTCGCTGGTGCTGCTGACGTTAGGATAGTCCGCCTTCTGGGTCCACACGTCCGAAGAAGGATCGTATTCATAAAAGTCTTTGCCGGCAGTTCCGGTGGTTGACAAATAACCACCACCGACATATCCCTTTCCTCCTGTTGTAAAGGAAAATCCATAGCTCCTTCCAACGGTACCTATATCCGCCTTCTGTGCCCAGGTATTTGTGGATGGATCGTATGCCCAGAAGTCCTTGAGGATATTTGCTGTACCTGATCCCTTCGTGCCGGCGCCGAAGTAACCTTTTCCATTCAAAGCAAAGCCAATTCCGTATAATCTGGCGTCGCCAGGAAACTCGGCCTTTTGAGTGTAGGTGCCTGTTGCAGGATCGAATGACCACAACTGCTTGGCCGCATTGCTGAGAACATTTGATGCATCCTGGCTCCCGGTAACATAAACGATGTCATTAATGGAGAAAGTGGGGGCATCAAGCAGATAGGGATTGCCACTATTGGAGTTTTCAGAGATCGTATTCCAAACGCCGTTGTTGTTTGAGCCTGTTATCTGTGACGCAACATTGGAAGCTGCAGATGGTCCGTCAGTGGATTTTGCTGCGCGCACCCGGTAATAATACGTCTGGCCATTAGACAGACCGTTGTCCGTATAGGTTAACGAGTTTGCGGGCAGTGTAGTGATCGTGGTGAATGTTGTTCCGTTCGTTGATCGCTCAACAATAAAGCCCGTCTCATCATAAGCGTTGTCCAACCAATGCAAGCGGATAGAATTCTCGCTATAGGATGTGACCATAGCATTTGTAGGAGGTTGGGGCGGCTGAGGAGCACTAAATTCATAGAAGTCCTTCGTGCTTACTCCGATTGCAGGAGCGTCAGTAAAACCAGTTCCAATATAAGCCTTGCTTGAGGTGGCAAAACCTGCGGCAACATAGCGACGGTCACCAATGAGCGGTGTCCTCTGCACCCACTCATCCTGGGCAGGATTGTATTCCCATATGTCGTTCTTTCCGGTGCCTCCATCGCCCGTGGCAATGTATCCTTTACTAAGCATTGAGAAACCAACCGCACTTTCACGAGTGCCACCGGCCATATCTGCCTTTTGTGTCCAGGTGTTTGTGGCCTGATCGTATTCCCAAAAGTCTTTCTTAAGTGAACCGTCGTTACCGGTTCCTATATATCCCTTAGTTCCAATGGAGAAGCCAACAGCGCGCTGGCGTGCCGTTCCGGCGAAGTCCGCCTTTTGCGTCCACGCGTTTGTTGTGGGATCATATTCCCAGAAGTCTTTACGGCGTGTGCCATCGTAACCTGTTCCGATATAGCCCTTGGTACCTATGGCAAAGGCAACGGCCTCGGTACGTGCCGTTCCTCCGAAGTCAGCTTTTGCTGTCCAGTTGTTAGCCAATGGATTAAATTCATAGATCTTTCTGTCGCGGGTAAAAGTGATGTCTTCGCCGGTACCTACGAATACACGGTTGCTGACAACAAATGCCACAGGATTTACACGACCACCTCCGGTCATGTTCGCTTTTTGTGTCCACACATTAGTGGTAGGGTCGAATTCCCACATGGCACCGTTCGGCGATCCACCAACAATACCAAGGCCTATATAGCCTTTCGAGTTGACTGAGAATCCGACAGCACTTTCACGGTTTGAAGTTCCAACATCGGCCTTCTTGACCCAGGAGCCGCCAGTTTGCGAGTAGGCGAGTGAGCAAATGGTAAGAAGGAAGGTAACGGTAAAGAGTCTCTTCATGCTAAAAATAAATGGTCGCCAAAATATCATGAAGCAGGCAATACAACTGCAACATGTAAGTTACTATTAGCAGCGTGTATCGTGCGCGTTGAACAGAGCTCATTGTCAATGCAGTACACATAACTGATTACATAATACTGACGTAAGGAGAGGGCATGATTATGTCAAAAAAGATTTTCTCTTCATCAGATGGTTACCTGACTTATTGTAACAACGCTATGGCTACGTACATCTTTTTGACAGATATAATAATGAGTGTTCATTATATACATACATTCGATAATAGAGACTTAACGAGGCGAACGAATACCCCCTGAAAACAGGGGACATTTTGATCCGTAAGACAACAAATGTGTAAGACAGCAAATGGTTATGGATACTGATGGTTGTTTAAAGCCCTTCCTGTATTGTCTTCCAGGATGGTCAAAGGTTGTAAGCAGTGACTACATACTAATGCATCCTTGATTCAAGTCTATCGTCACCGCAATCAATGAAGTTAATGCAGATCAACCACCAGTTTCTCCATTACACCGATCATTGGATACTCATGGACCGCTGTTGCTTTCGCGCCAGAACATAAAGGGGTAGTTTTAGGGAGTATTTTTTTATCGTTAGATTTTCAATGAAGCGATTTTTTCTGGAGAACTGGATCATTTTGGTGATCGGTGTCTCCCTGGTGGCGAGTATGTCGCTTGCCATACGTAACAACTATGTGATTGAAGAGAATCACGCCCTGCAGCAACAGACTCAGCGCATCCGGTCCCTCACACAAAACATCCTGTCGACCACTATGCATGGAGTTGACCTTGGCGTTCGCGGGTATGCTCTTACGAAGGACAACAACATGCTTAGGCCTTATGAAGAGGCAATTCAAACCACGCCATCCATATTTCGCCGGCTGGATTCACTTCTAAGTAAACAGGATTATCAGCAGCGCGGTGAGTTAGCGGCTGTTGATGAAGAGATCAGAAAGTACGTGAAGGCAAGCCAGGAAATGATTGGCATGGCACAACGCGACAGCATGAGGCAATTCACGGAAATGCTTCGCCAGGATAAGGGCTATGATGTATGGAAGAAATACAATGCGTTCTCCACACCGCTGTTTGCACGCGAAGACGAACTCAATAAGCAGGCGATCACCACCTATCGCGCAGCTATGCGAAACAATCTGATCCTTCAGATCTCCATATTGCTGCTTACGATGCCGTTGTTGTATCTCTTTATAGTGAAGATGCGCAGAGAGCGCGATCGCCGCTCGTCAGTGCTGAGGAAAGTTGATGACAATGACAGGCAGTATGTATTCAATTCGGGTGAGTACGCAAATGACGACTCAACCGAAATCAATGAAACGTCTATTCACAACGTAAAGAAAGCGTCCAGCTTCATTTCAAGCTTAACAGAAGGGAACTATCAGGTAGAATGGGATGGTCTTAACGAGAAGAACAAGAAATTAAACGAGACTACGCTGGCGGGTAATCTCCTTGGATTGCGTGATAAACTGAAGCGTGTAAAGGTTGAAGATGAAAGGCGAAACTGGGTGAATGAAGGCCTGGCCGAGTTCTCTGAAATTGTTCGTGCTCATCAGCAGAATATGGAGACCCTGTGTGAGCAAAGCGTTAACTACATGGTGAAATACCTGAACGCGCAGCAGGCAGGTCTGTTCGTTTTGAACGAAGAAGGCGAAGACCGATACCTGAAGCTGGCGGCCTGCTATGCCTTTAACAGGAAGAAGTACATTGAAAAGCGTATTAGTATAGGCGAAGGACTTGTAGGGCAAACCTATCTGGAAGGCGATCGGGTCCGTCTCAAAGAAATACCCCAGGGCTATACGCATATTACATCAGGTCTTGGCGAGTCAACGCCGCGGTTCCTCGCGATCGTTCCATTCAAATACGATCAAAAGATACCAGCGATCATTGAGATCTCTTCATTCCATGATCTTGAAGAACATCAGTTGCAATTCCTTGAACGCGCCGGTGAGCACCTTGCTTCGGCTATCGTAAGCTCTCAAAATACTGTTCGCATGCGTGAACTTCTTGAGTCGGCATCTCAGAACGAAGAGCAGATGCGTCAGCGCGAAGAAGAATTGCGTCAGAACATGGAAGAGCTTCAGGCTACCCAGGAACAACTCTTGCGACAGCAACGCGAGGCGACCACACTGCAGAAGGCATCATGAGTCTGGCTTGATGCGGAGTTACCTGTAGCTACCTGAGATGACTCTGTGTATCAGCGAAAGTCTTCAACATATTGCTGAGCTGATACTGATGACGCTTCAGGTGCATTTCTATAAACCAGAGCCATTCAAAGCGTGTGAGGTAGCCAATTGAAGGCAGTTCAAAATCGAGGCATACAAGGCTAAGATCTGCCTTATCTGCAATGGCGAGGTCCTTGGTGCGGACACGTTGTAATTCCTCAAGCAATATCTTCTTTGATCGCGGTTGATCATCTGGTTTCAGAGGTTCTGGTGATGTGAACTTTTGGTTCAGGTCTTCCCACCAGGGCCTTATCTTCGGAAGATTAGAATCATACGGACGATGGGCTGGCGAAGTACTTCCGTCAGGTACCCCATCCGTTGCCATGATAATATGAACAGCGCATTGTGCCGGCGTCCAGCTGCCAGCAAATGGCGCTTCGTTTACCACGGACTCTTCAAACAAAGACAAGGTTGAGCTGAATTCATCAAAGGCCTTCGCTAGCGCGGAGCGAAGTTCATTTTTATGTGTTGGTGTAACCATGATTGTTTCTCTTTGGACAAATATCCATGGACGATTCCAGAATGATGGGGCCCTTTTGTGTCAAAGAGAGGGGGGAATTGCGACGAGGGCTTGTTGGCTAAGTTGCCGTACTTCCGATGGTTGTGGACATCACAAATCGGGCGGGCGTTCGGAGGGCTGATCAAAAAACGTGGATCATCCCTTGCTTTCTATCAACTATTGTTTTAGTTTTAAACCTAAATACATAGTACATGAGCGAGCTTAAAGAACTTACCCGGGCGGAAGACCAGGTCATGCAAATACTTTGGTCGATCGGCCGCGGCGTGGTGCGGGACATCATTGAGAAGATGCCCGAGCCGAAACCTGCCTACAACACGGTGTCAACAATTGTCCGCATACTTGAGACAAAGGGGTTTATCGATCACAAGGCCTATGGCAAGACGCACGAATACTACCCTATTGTATCAAAGGAGAAGTACACCCGCTTCTATCTTAACAATATGATCCGCGGATACTTTAATGGTTCTTTTCAGAACCTGGTGTCCTTCTTTGCCCGCGACAACAAGCTCGACGCTGCAGATATTGAAAAGCTGCTCAACGAAGTTTCCAGCGAGGAGGAACAACCTAATGAGGTAAAGGGAAAGGATTCGAAGAACAAAAAGAAATAGAGGTTATGAATGCGTTTCTGAACTACTTCGTGGAAGCCAATCTGGGCCTGTGCCTCATGTTGCTTATGTATGTATTGTTCCTCCAGCAGGAAACCGACTTTGGAGTGAAGCGCACATATTTGCTGGTTTCAATTGGTGCGTCGCTCCTGTTTCCATTGATCCAGATTGAGGGAGTGCAGAATTCTTATCTCCCAACACTCATGGATGTGATGCCAACGACCTGGCTACCGGAGATAGTTGTAACGGCAGATGGGACATCGCTACCTCAAAAGAATCATTTCGACTGGTGGCTATTCGTGCAAGGCGTATACGTCGTTGGCGCAGGCAGCGCACTGATGCTCTTCATGATCCGGATCTTTATGATTGGCCGCACGCTGTTACCGCACCGATCATACCGTCTTGGCAAGCAGGTGATTTTTGAATCCGACGAAAACAACAGTTCATTCTCATTTTTCCGATGCATATATATCGGTCAGGCAAATAAGCTCTCTGTGGATGAAAAGGCCATGATCATTCATCATGAGCAGATCCACAGCAGCAGGCTTCATTCATTTGACATTTTATTGATCAATGCGGTAGGTGTGTTCTTCTGGTTCAATCCGGTGATCAGCATCTACAAAAAGATATTTGTTCAGCTTCACGAGTTCGAGGCGGATGCGCGCTCCGTCAGTTCACGGGATGTGGACAATTACTGCAGCCTGTTGGCGAAGGTTGCTTTATTGTCGGCCGACATCAAACTAGCCAACCATTTTAGTAATTCATTAACGGTTAAACGCATCGAAATGATGAGAACAATTAAAGCAAAGATAAAACGGTGGAAGTACGTCGCGCTGGCGGCTGTACTTCCTTCCTTATTCTTTGTTGTTGCCTGCCAGGAACAGGTGGCGACAGAGATGACAGAGATAGCTAAGAACACGAACAATGCAGTGCTTGTGCCCGCAAATGTTCAGGCACGGTATGATGAGGTGAAGGCGGCAAACCCCAACGGTAAGGTGTTGCTTCTTGATTTGAACAGTGAAGCTATGACGAGACTTCAGGCGCTGGAGGCAAACTACGGCAAGCCGAAGTCATTGGAGATCTTCGGGCCCGATGGAAAGGCACAACGAGCCAACTACACCAGCACCATGCTTCTCCATTCCGGACAGGCGCAGATGACAGGCAAGTCTGACGACAGACATTGGTATGCTATCATCGAATACAGTGAAGCGATGGACGATATTCTTGAGCAAGCAAAATCAAAGGACTTCGTGTATCCGGCTGTTGAACAACCGGCAGAGTTTCCAGGCGGATTTGACGGACTGGTAAAGTTTCTCAACGAAAATCTTGTATACCCTCAGGATGCCCGCATGCAAGGCCTTGAAGGAATTGTATATGTCACTTTTATTGTTGAAAAGGATGGTTCAATCAGCGCGGCAGAACCAGTAAAGGGTGTAAGTCCTATGCTGGACGCAGAAGCGACACGTGTGGTAGAATCATTTCCCAACTGGACGCCGGGAAAGAAAGAGGGTAATGTAGTGAGAAGTTCCTTCGTTATACCGATCAAATTCAAGCTTAACAATTAAAGGGGAACCTGGGACTAACCATCTCAACGAGGCGCTGTTTCTGACGGCGCCTCTTTTTATTTCATGCCAGCGCGGGAGTCGTTCTGGCAAATATATATTTGCAATTGAACTTCCACTATGATTAACAAACTCGACCTCCTCAACGACATCATCGACAATCACTACGTCGTGCTCAGACCATCGCCTATCGCTGGCGTTGGCGTTTTTGCACTCCGCGATATTCCGAAGGGCTGCCGCGACATGTTCAGCAAGCCGAGTCCCAACGACAATTGGATAAAGGTTCCACTGACTGAGGTTGAGCAATTGCCCGAACATGCGAGGTTTCTGATTTGGAATTACTGCCTGTTCGACGACGAGAATTACTTTGTCCCTGATACTGGATTCAAGAAACTCGATCTTTGCCTTTTTCTCAATCACAGCGATACCGCCAATTTGCAGTCGATAAATGGTGGCGATTACTTTGAGGCTATGAGGGACATCAAGGCAGGCGAAGAATTGTTCATTTATTACGGGGCTGAAGAGTAATGTGAAAATCACATAAGTGTTCTATCTTAATGTGGATACTCCTTCTGATCCATGCGAACGTTGCTAAACTTCCTATTTGCCTTACCGTTTATTGTATTGATCGTGATTATCGCCGTGATAAACGCACGTCTGCTCCTCGGACCATCATCTACTCCATCAGAGGCCAAACTCCTTAAGCAGTTGCGCAGCCTGAAAACGCAAATCAATAAAGGGGCAGATGAAGAAATGCAGCGTCTCTATCCCGAGGGTTATGTTTTCCTGAATGCGCTATACGGCCTCGCCTGGTGTAACTATGCAAAGTTGACCAATCACAATGAAGACACTTACGCGGAGTCGCAGTTGGAAATTAATTCGGCTTTGAGACGTTTGCAGTCTGAGAAGGCCCGCGCAACGTTCAGTAAGCACCTTTCTCCGGAACATGGAGCATTCTATCAGGGGTGGACGAATTACGTCCTTGCAAAAAAGCTGGAAATCGAACCGGAAGAAAGCCGGCGTCAGGAAGTGATTGCAACGTTCAAGGCTAACTGCGATTCAATAGCAAAAGCGTTTATCGAAAAGACATACCCCTTAAGCTACGGAGCTGCGGCCTGGCCTGCAGATGCGGCAGTTTGTATGGCTACGCTTGCTAAGCACGATGACCTATTTGGAAGTAAGTATGAGCCAATAATTCAGAAATGGATAGACGAAGTTAAAGATCGCTATGACGAAAATAGTATGATCCCTCATAGCGTAGCAGCTTCAAATGGTAAGCCAACTGAATCAGCGCGTGGCTCCTCTCAAAGTTTAATGCTAATCTTTTTGACAGATATTGATAACGATTTCGCTAATCAACACTACGAAAAGTTCAGGCAACATTTCATTGATACATCCTTCGGCCTAACCGGCATTCGAGAGTATCCAAAAGGAAAGTCAGGTTTTGGCGATGTCGATTCAGGTCCTGTAATATTTGGATATGGTGCAGCAGCAACGATTGTCGGCATGTCTGCACTTAGTGTTTTTGATGACCCTAACGCCAGACTAGTATCAGCAACTGTTGATGCGGTTGGCATCCCAATTGAAAGCTCTTCTGAACGGTACTACTTGCTGGGATTTCTTCCAATTGCAGACGCATTCATCGCCTGGGGTCAAAGTGTGAGACTACAGGAACCTTCGACAAAAGGATCGTTTGTTGCATTTCACCTCTATAGTGCTGTGATGTTACTAATTCTGGCTGCAATTGTCTGGATATTCATTAAGCCAACGAAGGCCGATTCAGCAAAAGCACTTACTATTCCCTGGTGAAGGCCTTAATGACCTGAAGCCGATGCCTCAGCATCCATCTTCGTCACGGTGTCTTTGTAATACGACAATGCGGTGATGAAATCCTCCTTCTCCCAAATGTCCAATTCCTTTTCATCTACATAGTCCATCATCCTGAAGTAAGCCTCATCGATAAAGTACGGCAACAACAACTTATCGATGATCTTACGCTTCTTCCTTTCGGAATCAAACACACCACCATCGGTAATAAATTCAGAGAGCCTGAAGATTGGCTCCATATCGCCTTCGGGAGTTAGAATGTAAACTGTTTCTGCGAGGTCAATGATCGTTCTTGGTGAACTTGTCGCAGGCATTGAGTTGAAGCTTACCGGTGCTACTACCTGACGCACATCCATAGGATCGAAGCGTGACAACAATGCATAGTCATCAAACTCCTTTAACAGTTCAAAGAGGAATGGACGCTTATTACCCTGACGTTCGGGATCTCCATATTCAATACTATAGAATGTGCGCCGGCGATTTATCTTTTCATCGAAGTATTCAAACGTCGATATCGTACGTGCCGTCAACGACCGACTGTCGCCTGCTCCATCTTCAAATGCCAGTAGTCCAACGCGATCGTTGTACTTTAACTTTCCTGTTAGTTGAGAACCATCGTTCAATACAATGTTTCCCGTATTCCATTGAAGCTCAGGAAGCATGGTCGTGGCGACATCGCCCTGACCGTAGCTTATAGTACTGATAACTATAAGCAGCAGGATTGCCGTTGGGGTTTTCATGAGAGGTTGGATTGAAGCCTTTACTATAATCGCTAACCTGCAAATAAATTCGACGAACAGCAATGAGCGGAGACGAAGATTCGTCATGATTTTGCCCCGGAAGGATAAGATTTTTAAAAAAGGAGACTCAACCTTATCAATCAGGGATGCGCATCTCAAATTGAGAGCATTTCCCGGTGATTTTGAGCCAGTTTGCTCGCTTGCCTTAGAGCGCCGGTTGCGCAGAAAACCATGCCAGAAAGTATACCTTTTTCATCAACGCACCTCGTCATCGATCTTCTTCTTCAATGACTCAAGCTCATCTCTCCGATCTATATATATACTGTTCTCCCATCCCGCAGCGATGTACGACAACACAAACAACAGGATGATTGCAATCAGCCACCAGCTGCTCTTACCTGACTCCCATAGTGCCAACAAAGTTAATACGCCCATGGGCACAACATTCCATCTTCCCAGGCGAGCGAGTCGAACCTGGTAGTTAGCAATTGAAAGTGCGTAGGTGACTTCACCCTGTATCGATCTGTCGAAGTTATCATCCCCTTTCAGTCTGCGATAACGCTGATATAGTATCCATGCTCCACTGATTAACAACCAGGCAGACAACACCAGCAATGATAAATTGTTCGAAGTGCCAAGCGTTGCGCCAAGGATAAATATTGCCGAACCGAGATTAACCAGTATCAGCAATAATTCGCTCACCCGTGCAAAATGCTTCACGCGTCGCTGACGATCGATGACCTGTTGATACAATAGTGATTCATTCAAAGTATACATAGGTTTTGAATTTTGTGTGTCCCAAATGGTTTTGATCTCTTCAAACTTCATAACGATCCACTTTACCTGACTTCGACATGAGTTGCTTTTTAATACGATGAATGCGAACCCCGACATTAGATTCGCTTATACCAAGTACGACGGACATTTCCTTATAGGAGAAGTCCTCCAGCAGCATGAGTGCCAGTGAACGATCGACATCGTCGAGCTTTGCAATTTCGTCGTATAGCCATGCCAGTTGCTGGTCAGCTGCAGATTCAGTTTCATGCAGAACCAATTGCACGTCGCGCATGTCAACTTTGGTGCGCCGCTTTTCAGCACGCAACCAACGGATGGATGTATTGATGGCAACGCGATAAATCCACGTGGTTTCTTTTGATTCACCTCTGAAAGATGAAATAGACTTCCACAGTTGAACAGCGATCTCCTGGAACAGATCCTCGCGATCCATTATAGTCTGAGTGTACGCGCGGACTATCTTGAAGATCAAGCCGCGGTGGTGCTCAAGCCAGCCCTGGAAAATGCGCTTCCTTTCCTCTTCGTTCACTCAGGTGAATTTTGTTTTGCCAGACTAGTACCGAAAGTTCCGGGATCCTTACAACAATTCCTGATTTTCGATGTCCCGGCGAGTGCCGGCCGACAGGTTGAAGCCAGTTCGAAGCCGCCCCGAAGCACCCCCGAGTGCGGAATGAGTGGAGGATGAGTGTAGGATGAGTGGAGGATGGCCTTTTGGAGAGCAGTTGCGGAATTGCGGTGCAGTGAATTGCGATGATTACCGCAACAAAACAGAGTTGGAGGTTGGAGGAACAGAGGGAGGAACAGTGTGAGAGTGAATAATGCCGTCGCTCTCACACTGCTCCTCACTCTGATTCTTCCTGTCTGTTAGTCGGTACATACCACCGGAACCACGATTGGTAATCCCCCGAAGCAACTTATCAAAGTTAACTTAAATTGATCCTGATCGCAGTTTTACTATGCCTGCACTTTCCGTTTTTACCCGCCTTTTCGCCTCCGCAATAGCAGGCATTGGAGTGCTCCAGTGGATCTTTCTTCAGGTTCTCGCAGGACGGCCGGCAGCGATTGTTACAAATCCGAATGTCATTGCAGCACTTGCCATTGTTACGGGACTGGCACTTGTCGCTTGTGCTGTTCAACTGTGGAGGGAATCAATCAATAGAATACTGCTCATCTCAACAAGCGTATTTGTGTTTACCTATAGCGGACTTTCCAACCTGTTCTTTGTTGTGTCTCAGGCCGACTATGGGGGTGTACTCACTTCGTTTGGAAAGGCAATTACGATAGGGTCAGCGTTGTTGCTATATGCAGACCTCATTGAGAAAGGGAGTCCTTCATGGTCGTTCAACTTAAGCCGTGTTTGTCTCGGAGTGTTTCTCACCATTGGTGGCGTTCAACATTTCCTGTTCGCCGACTTTGTTAAGTTTCTGGTTCCATCGTGGATACCATTCAATGTGTTCTGGACTTACTTCGCCGGCGTTGCTCTCATTGGCAGCGGGCTAAGCTTATTGATCAATTTCAGGATAAGGATAATTGCTCAGCTCGCGGGATGGATGGTGTTCACGTGGTTTCTCGTTCTGCATATTCCGCGTGGTATCGCCGATCCACATGCAAATGAGTTAACGGCAGTTTGTGAGTCGCTCGCTGTAAGCGCAATTCTCTTCACGCTGTCGAGGATCAAGCAATCACATTGACATCAATCGTTGATATAAATCAAATTAAAGAATCACTTCTTTAGCACTACATCTTCTTTAGCGGCCCACATCGCGAGGTCCTGCTTTTGAATGGCGGCCGCCATGAGATCGGGAAACAGATCTGGTGTACAGGCAAAAACCGGAATACCAATTTTGGCGAATTGAGCCGCATTCTCCTGATCATAGCCCGGAGTTCCATCGTCATTCAAGGCGAGTAAGCAAATTACCTGCACGCCTGAATCGACAAGGTCTTTAGCGCGCTGATGCATTTCCGCGACATTACCTCCCTCGATGATGTCGGAGATCAACACCAGAATTGTATCGTCGGGTTTTGTCACCTGTTCGCTGCAGTATTTAAGGGCAAGGTTTATGTCGGTACCTCCTCCAAGCTGAACGCCAAAAAGGAGATCGACGGGATCCTTGAGATCTTCTGAAAGATCGGCAACTGCTGTATCAAACACGACCATTCGTGTCTTCACATTGGGAAGTGATGACATTACCGCTCCAAAGATGCCTGAGTAGACAACGGATGTTCCCATTGAGCCACTTTGATCAATGCAAAGGATGATGTCTTTTAGTGACTTCCTCGACTTTCTTCCGTAGCCGATCCTGACTTCGGGGATGATGGTCTTGTATTCGGGTTGATAGTGCTTTAGGTTCTTTTTGATGGTTTCGTTCCAGTTAATCTCGTTGTGCTTGGGTCTTCTGTTCCTTGCGGACTTGTTGAGCGCACCTGTTACTGCGGCAATAGTTTTCTGTTCCAGTCGCTGCAACAATTCGTCAACGACTTTCTGTACGACTTTTCGCGCTGTATCTTTTGTCTTTGATGGAATGAGCTTTCCAAGTTCCATGATCGTAGCTACGAGATGTACGTCGGCCTCAGTCTTCTCCAGGATCTCAGGTTCGAAGATCATCTTCTGTTTCAACTCCGGATGCTTCATCGCATCGTTCTGCATCACGTTCACCACGGAGACAGGGAAGTATTTCCGAATGTCGCCCAGCCATCGCGATATGCCAGGATTGGAACCCTCAGAACCACCACGTTTTTCCTTTTCGCCGTAGTTAAAGTTCCGGTTGCTGCGCTCGAAATCATACAACGCCGTAAGCGCCATGTCGACCTGCGACAGGTCGCCCGACAGTTGTACTCCTGTTCCGTCGGCAGCGCCGCCACCAAGCATGAGGCGCCAACGCTCAAGATCCTCTGTTTCCTTCGGTGTCATTGATGAAAAACTGATTTATAGTTGGAAGGATACGCTCAGCAAGCGCAGTATTGAAATTCTCATTATCAAACGCAGTGCTCACCTCTACCTTTGCCAGCCCTCTTTTCGCTTTCTCTCCGATCTGACGTCGCTCGCCATATTCAAAGTTTGAGAATGCGCGGCGCAGCATAGGCAGCAGTTCATGAAATACCTTCTCCTCCAGGGAAGACACCCATGCATAGATGAGGTTCCAGAGGCGGTTGTCATAGATGAGAATCATGCCGCTGCCGCGCAAAAAGCCCTCTATCCAGAACGCCACATTATGGGGCTGATTGTTTATAGAAAGCGCGAATGAAATACGGCGGTCAGTTTCGGCGTCGGTCAACTGTCTCGCATCAACAAGCAGGCGGCAAACGCATCCAAGGATGATTGCATGAACTCCGTCCTTGTCGATGAGTGTATGTAAGGTATCATACCATTGTTGTTCGATGCTTTCATCCTCATAGAGACGAACGGCATTGTTTACTTCGGAGATCAATCCAAACACCTTGTTTGAGTTTTCTTCATCAAGGCCGTATGATGCGTTGGGGAGTCCGACGAAGATCTTGATCAGCAGTTGCTGAACGATTGTATTGAGTACCGAAAGATCAGACTTTCTAACATCGCCATATCTACTTACAGCAACTAACGGAGGAATTGCCTCCATGAGATCGATGATGTCGGCGGATATTGTTGACAGTTCTCCGATCTTCGACAGAAGTGCATCCAGTCCTTCATACAACGCGGCGGGTATACTACGCTGAATAAGCGCTGCAAGCTCCGATACCTTGTTCGTTTCGGCGCATTGCTTAAGGACGATTGCCTGTGCGGCGGACTCTACGGTGTTTCCATAAAATGCCTTGTCGATGAGTGCGATCATCATCTCCGGCTGCCATTCCGTTTTCCACGATTCTTTAAATGTTCCCCTCGTACGACCCGAAGTTCGCTTTGCCCAGGGGATGTCCAGCATCTCCAGGCGGAAGAAGAATATGCTCCGTGCCAGGTCGCCCTCCTTCCTCAGGTCGAGGTCGTGTTGCTTTGGCATCGCCGTCAGCTTAAGGCGAAGGCTCTTGAGGTTTTGTTCGAAGTCCTCTTGTAAAGGAACCTTGGGAATGTTGCTTGGAACTTTGCCCAGGCGGTGACCTACAATGAGCTTGTCATTGACAAGATCCAGCAGGATGCGGTCGCCCATGCACATGACTGCAAGGGTGGCTTCATTAAGTTCCTCGAGAGAGATCGTGGAGCGGTTCCTTAATACAGCAAGTGCACGTGACAGATTATAAGCCTCAATCACGTGTGCCGTGGAAATATCGATGTCTTTCTTTCTAAATGTGTGGGCAACTTTTGTAAGCCATCTTACCTCGCGTTGCTCTGTGGTTGTCCATTGATGTTCGTACCAGCCGGGAGAATAAATTCCCGCCCCATATCCGGAGAACATAGATAAGCGTGAATTCGTCCAGGGAATCCATGTCGAGGCAACTTTGATCTTTGTCTTCGGAAGGCCCTTGAGGATCTTTGCATCATTCTTAGCAGTGCCATCAAGGTCAGAAAGCGCGGGGGCATGCCAGGCACCACAGACGACAACGATGTTATCGTACATTTCATTCTGCGCCTGCCTTATGATGTTGCGCATGAACGCCTCGCGTTCGATGTTCTCCTTATCGAGGATTGATTCAATCTTTTCTGCGCGCAACGCATCCATAGCGTGCATTACGGCATCAAAATGCTCGTGATCGATTGTTCCTTTGTTCTCGAAATAGTGATCCCACCACGCCTCGCTGTTGGTATAACCCGCTGCTTCCGACAGATAACTCAACGGCTCGCGACCGTTCACCAGCTCAGCCGTCGCGGGCTCGCCCTCTTGTTCTTTGTCTTCTTCGGATTCATTCACGGCGGCCTTTCGTGCAAATCCCACCGCTGCAGGCAGATCCATAGCACGCACCGGAATCTTGTTTAGATTGGCGTATTCCACGGCAACCCACTCCGGACTGTATTCGGCAAAGGGATAGAAACTTGACTGCTTCGGCTCGTCGACGTGGTAAACCATGATCGCTACGGGTGGCACCAGATCGGCGTCGCCTATTGTGTTGAGGACTTCTGTTATCTCTGGCGGCCCTTCAACGAGCACGAGATTCGGCTTGATCAGGGCAAGCTGCTCCTGAACATGTCGTGCTGAACCGACGCCGTGATGCCTGATGCCGAGAATGTGAACCGCCATAATGCTAGTTCGCGTTAATCATTGATTCTATATCCGACATCACTTCTGAAAAGAAGACTGGCGGAAGGTCTTTCAACTTTATATCACTGCGCGCAGTTTTACTCCAGAAACTAACATCGTACATTTTGGCGGGTGTGGTGCCACCCTGATACCACGCAGTTGGCCCTTCGATGTTTGCCTGTGCCCTGATCAAACCATCCTTATATAGTTTCGCGAACTCCGACATTCCGCCATCGCCCGTACTCTTAATCCAGTTCTTTTTAACCAGATAGGTATTCACGAAATCGGCTCCTTTGGGAATGTTCTTGCTGAGAAACAATTGAGTGCGATTCAACTCGGCCTCCGCTGGAATTACTGTGATCACTGCTCTGTCGAGGATTGGGAACACAGTAGTCATGCTCATGTCGTAGAGTTTCTGTTTCCAACTCTCCAGCTGATCGGCAGAAAGATAGATGGGATGCAGTATCCCAACCGTATGATCCGCTTCAAGACTTACTTCTTCATCCTGTATATCATAGAGGGAGCCATCCTGCGAACAATAGAATGCTTTCAGGAGCTTGCCGTTTTGATCGAAAACCGACCACAGCAACTTCATGGCATACACTGACATAATCGGATTGTTGAAGAAGAAGCGCGTCCAGTCATCAGAGGTCCAGCGTCGCTCCTCAACCAGATACTTTTCGAGACGAACGGTTTGGGATTTGGAAACGACACCGATTTCTTTTTCAATGTCTTTGAACTCCGCTTTCATCTCCTTTGAAGCAGCCGATGGAAGTGACTTTCTGATCTTGTTGTCGTCTGTCAGGTAGTTCACCTTGAACTCGTCATTCACGAATGCACGGTACTCATCGCCGTCGATGGTGATTGTTTTGTAGATGCCATCAAAGTCGAAGTTCGGGATGATGCGATCTGAGAGCTCATCCATAGTGAGGTTCAGTTCCTTTGCTGCGGCATCAAGTGCTCCACGGGCTGCTTCACTAACAGCAGGCTTTTTGCTTGCATACTTGCGATAGATTGTCTCGACAAGTCGAAGTGCCTTGTCAGTTCCCACCATAGCGAGTGCGCCGACAACATACTCAGCCATTTTCATGCGCTTGTCGGTCATGCTCTTTGTGAACAGCGAGTTGAGGTTCGACATCATCTCGTTGTCGCCAAGCAAGGCAGCCATAGTGAGATAATATTTGATTTTCACATCCGCATTGCTGTCCTGAAATGCTTTCAATAAACTCTTTGCAAAGTCGCCACTTGTCTCGCGATCGATGTGAGCTATTGCCTGCCGCGCCTCGATGTCGGAATTCAATCCGGTGGCCCGCTTCATTCTGTAGAAAAGGAATCTCACCGCACTAGCATCGAGAATCTCGTCAGTCTCCTTCCAACGAAGTTCAGGAACCGCTGTTTCTTCAATCCACTTTTCGCTCCACTTGTTCAGCTTCTTTCGCTTCGAAGCAAGCGTGATCATTTCTTTAACCTGCGAGAGATTTAATGGCTTGGAGAATCGATCTTCGGCGAGTGACTCCAGCATGATGTCGCGGGTGTCGTCATTGGTCTCTTCGTCAACTCCTTCATTCAGCGCAGTTCGTGCCTCCAAAGAAGGGAACTGTGACAGGATCAACGCACCGGTTACACGCTCGCCAACAGTTTTGCCGCCCAAGAGCCTGCGGCCATCATCCAGTGCGGCATCGCCCATTTTAGCGATCAGCGCACAGGCAATTTCGCGGGTACGCTTTCCAGCAAGTTCGGCAGCAAACTGAACCAGGTCCGTCCTGGCTTTTTCAGCACCTACCTTCTCGAGAGATTCGAAAAGTACCCGGTAATATTCATCGACGCTGTACTTGACGATCTTATCCGGATCCTTGCGCACCGCAACGATCAGAAGATCGACAGCGAGGTCAGGATACTTCTGTACTATGTAGTAAAACGACTTATAGTTGAGGAACTCTGCTTCAGCGAAGAATCTCTTCAGTCTTTCAGTAGCTTCTGCCGGATCCTTACTGTGCAGATAATCGAAATACGCTTCGACAAGTTGCTGCGCCGAAACCATTGGCTCATGATAATAGCCACCACTCGTCATTCCTTTGAAATAGTCCAGATGTTTCTCCCCTATTGCTCTTAGTTCCTTATCGTATTTGCCGTTGAGTAAAGTGTTTAATGTTTGATAGATATAAAACGTCTTGCCCTCGTCGACCTGAGCAGCAACCAATGTGTTTAGCACGGCTGACTCGAACCGGGCAACATCTTCGCGAATCAGAAATATAGCGCATGGTATGTTGAGCTGGTCTTTTGATCCGTGACTTCGCCAAACCAAAAACTTGCTTACGTCCTTCGGCAACGAGTCCGGGGCGTACTTGCAAAGAAGGGCCAGCCAGCCGGTACGTGCACTCGCGTTCGCGCGGTGAGTAAGTGCCTCGTTAATGATCGGCAATACATCTGAGGACTTTCCAAATCCCAGGAACCCCGATGAGGGCTTGAGCAGGGGAACCAGATATTTTCCGAATGCAGACAAGGCCCGGTCGTACGGCTTCACCTCTTTATCCATTCGCCAGGGAGTTTCAAAGAACAAATCGTCTCCTCCTTCAATACTTATTGACACGATGTCTTTGTCGGAGAACTGTTGCTTGCGAAGAAAGTCAGCAAACGTATTTGCATCTTCATGTTCCCACCATTGTATAATGAACAGGCGAATGATGTTTGAAATCGCATCATCGGTATTGGAGAGGTGTCGCCGGTGAATGAACTGTTGCACGACAGGGCTGTCAAGTTTCCAGTAATTTACTGGTGCATTCCCCAGCCAATAATGATTGAAAACACTGTTGAAAAAGTTGTTAATATCATACGCCTTGCTGCTTTTGACTTTCGCAACGAGGCGGTCGTCCAGCGGAATTTCCTCCGTTAATACTTTCGCGAGTTGTTCAACCAGTTCTGCTGCAGCCGGGTCATTGACAAGGCGGGAAGTGTATTCATTTGCCTTTGCCTTTATAGCATCTTTAAAACTTTGTTCCACTGTACATTGGGGTTAAACGGCGATTTCTTTACAGGCGCGATAAATGTCTTTCCATTCTTCGCGTGTTTTTACAACGGTTTCAAGGTATTCCTTCCAGACCACAGCATCCTGAACAGGATCTTTCACTATGGCTCCAACAAGACCTGATGCAATATCATGGGCAGTTAACTTGCCATTTCCGAAATGTGCCGCCAGTGATAGTCCGCTGTTAACAACTGAAATGGCTTCGGCAGTACTCACCGTACTCGTCGGTACTTTCAGTTTGGTTCTTCCATCTTCAGTAACTCCGCTTCTTAACTCGCGGAAGATTCTAACTACCCGTTGAATCTCCTGCAGCGTTGGCAACTGTGCAGGCAGCTCAAGACTTTTAATCATGCTTGCCACGCGGGTCTGAACGATGTGAACTTCCTCTTCGGCGGTAGCGGGAACCGGAAGGATGACCGTATTGAATCTTCGCTTCAATGCAGAAGACAATTCATTCACCCCTTTGTCTCTGTTGTTGGCTGTGGCGATGATGTTGAATCCCTTTTGTGCCTGGATTTCGGTGTTCAATTCAGGCACCGGCATGGTCTTCTCCGAGAGGATGGTAATTAAAGTATCCTGTACGTCGGCGGAGATACGGGTAAGTTCTTCGATGCGTGCTATGCGACCTGTCTGCATCGCCTGCATGATAGGTGTGCTCACCAGTGCAGCGGCGCTTGGTCCTTCGGCGAGAAGGCGTGCATAGTTCCAACCGTATCGAATGGCTTCTTCACCGGTACCGGCGGTTCCCTGTATAAGCAAAGTTGAATTACCGGTGATAGCCGCGGTAATGTGTTCGGACACCCATGATTTCGCTGTGCCGGGAATTCCATAAAGAAGCAGTGCCCTATCCGTTGTAAGCGTAGCAACCGCGATCTCCATGAGCCGTTGGTTGCCGATATACTTGGGAGACACCTGGAATCCGTTGCTTAGTTTCGCTCCCATGAGGTAGGTCACAACCGCAGATGGCGATAACTGCCAATTAGTTGGCTTTGATCCGGAGTCTTGTTTCTTCAGGACCTCGAGTTCTTCCTGAAACTGCTCTTCGGCATGCTGACGTAAAACATTCATGTCTTTACTTTTTGATTGCGTTGATCTTGTTTCTTATATCCATGGCCACATGGGCGACCTGAAAGATTCCTGTGTTCCAGACATTGTAGGAGCTTGACTCCCGTGCCTTTTCATTGAAGCTGTACAATGTATCAATGCTTTCCGTGTGAGCGAACTGCGCTATTACTTTTCCAAGGTGTGACGACGATTTGTTGCGCATAGCCTCATCGTAGGCCTGTTCAATTACCTGCTCAGAAAATGCCCGCGACCAGCTCCGTTCCTGACTGAAGGGCCCGTTGCTGAGAAACTCAATGTCATTCCAGTATTTGTTCCTTTTGATGAAGGCCTCAAAGTGCTCGGGTCTTATCACAGGCAGTAGTGATGTAACCTCGGCGGAATTGATTTTATTTACCAGGATCCATGCCGACTCCGGGTCGCGATGCTTAAGCGCATTCTCCACCAGTGACTTTCGAAAAATAGGAACGACCTCTCCATTGATGATTGTCTGATAATCCTTGTTCGTGAGCCAATAGTCAATAGATCGTTCGTAGTCATTATCAAAATGTTTTGCCCAGTACGACATGGGTATCCATTCCAGCAGACAAGACAGCCAATATAGTTGAGGGGAATTGAACAGAGCGATGTCGAAAGATTTGGATTCAAGTCCAAAGGCCTGTTCGAAATGTGCCGCATTCCAAAAGCTATCTTCCGAAGCCGGAATCTGGAAGGACACTGCTTCTTTTCCGGTCACGAAACCCATTATGCCCTTCTTACCTTTAATATGGTATGCATACAGCGCTGCCGTTACGTTTTTATACAGTGCAGTGTCTGTTAATGATAGCAGCATTTCGGCCAGCAGCCTCCTGCATTCGCGTTCGGTTTTCTTTTCTTTTGGCTGATGCTTGAATTCTTCATTGTAGCACGCTTCGGCAAACGATACATCTGATGCCACAAAGTCATCCTTCAATAAGTCCAGAAATACTTTCTTCGTGACGACCGACTCAGTTGCCCACGTGCGCTTCAGTAGTTCAATCGCTTCGATGGGATGTTGCGTGTGGAGGTTTGCAAACAGGATCTTTCGCTCGTGCGTTGTTCCATCCTCCCAGCTCCCGGCACCTGAAGGCAACACAGGATATGAGAGTGCACTATCGTTCCGAAGGATCCAGGCGCCCTTGTTGCCGATTACACGAAGGATCTTTGCCTTGGTAAGGGCTGAGGCATTTTGTCCATCACGGATGAGGCCCACAAGGATGTCGGGGCCAACGATCGCAGACTGATCAATCAATGCGTTCAACCACAAGCCGATCATTGTATCCCGGATCTGATAGTCCACCATTCCGAACTTTGCATAGAGGTCAAGGAGTTCTGACGGTGCCACTGGCTTGTCTTCCTCAATTACTGCTTCGTCAACGACACCTTTATACGCAGTCGGATAAGTTCCTGCCTGTTTATAAAAATTGAGTAGCGTAGTGGCCTGCAGGAACTGGGTTTCAGGATCGGTTGCTGAGAGCAAGTGTTTCACCGCCTCAGGGAGAGCCGTTGCATCCAGTGGTTTTTTTTCTGTTCCGACGAGTGCAGTTTCGCGAAGTAGTTCCATCAGAGCA
The DNA here is from genome assembly GCF_037203685.1 of Chryseolinea sp. T2. Taxonomy (NCBI): domain Bacteria; kingdom Pseudomonadati; phylum Bacteroidota; class Cytophagia; order Cytophagales; family Fulvivirgaceae; genus Chryseolinea; species Chryseolinea sp. T2. The sequence goes on along the minus strand of NZ_JBBCAU010000001.1, from coordinate 754,473 downwards.
GGTGATAATGGTTATTGTTAAACACGCCCATCGGCATCACGACGTTGTTTCTTAAGATCAGCACCATGTTGAGCCTTCGGTTACCGCTAATTGCGACCCAGCGAAGGGTCTTTTCAATATCGAAGTCAGAAGGAAGTTGCTGAAAGTGCTTCGAGCTGTCGCATACGATCCATGATGTGCTGCTCTTGATCAGCAGCGCGTCCTTAAGGACGACGACAATGTCGTTCAACCAGGGATTTACCTGGAGCTGTTCAGCTTTATATTCGTGAACATCCTTCCAGGTTTCAAAAGCCATTGGCTCAGCGGGAAGTGAGTTGGTGACTGCGCGCTGAATTTTCAGTGCACCACGCTGTGGCCATACCGATGGAAAGAACGCCATCTCTCCTTCTATTATCGTTCCCGGCAGGATGTTGCTTTCAATGTTCGTAAATCTTGTCCCGAAGTTCAGGATCATGCTCTGACGATTGTGCGTGCATCCCATCAGCCAATTGCGTTGAATGGTAATGTCTTCGGATGTCGTCTCGACCTCCTGACCTACAACCAGCCAATGATCCTTTATGGTCTCGGCCTCTTTGTCGGCCAGTAGCTCCTTCGTTGACTGACTCCAGCCTGCAAGATTCCGTATTGTCTGTTGCCATAGTGGAGAAAGCCGATCGAAGTTCTTTAGGGCCGAAAGCAACAGAAACAGCTTTGAGATAATTCCCAATGCTTCGTCCTGCCATGCCTGACCCTGATCATAATTCAGGCGGCCCAATGCACGTACCCAGCCTGCAAGGCCGGGAGCTTTCGCATCAACCATGCGTGCGGCCATCCGATCAAACTCCTGCTGGTTCTTTGATGGCAGTTCAAGCAGACCCATTCGGACAAGGTCTTTCAACCACATCGTTAATTCGGCTGCTCCTTCCTGAACACCCAGCAAGCGGTTTGTTTGTGTCTTTTCACGGTTCTTATCCAGCTGCTCCTGCTCCTCTTCCGTGCGTACCTTTTCTTCCGTCTTCGGTTTGGGAGGTGTTCCCCGTTTGTCCATCCAACCCTTTACCCATTCCGGTTCTTCTTCCTGCGTTGCAAAGTTCTTTTCGCTTGCGGCATGCAGGAGCATCAATGCGATGCTGTGCTTACAGGGAAATTGTCTGGATGGACATGTGCATTTGTAGGCAAGCGAAATGGTATCGATCTGAACGAGATACGGACTTGACCCACTTCCCTTGATGGCTCCCCATATCGCGCGATCGCTTCGGCCGAATGATTGCCACTGCTCTTTGCTGGAAAGTTTCTTGCCCGCTGTGAATGCAGCAGGGTTAGGTGCTAATGATTGAACTTGAGATTCCGAAAACTGCAATAGGGCACAATTAATTGTCGATCTTATAAAAAAGCATCGATAATCAAAAGAGGAAATCGACAGATGTATTTCGTAGATGTTGGATTGAGTGGAAATAAAAACGGCGCCTCAACGGTGATACCCATTGAAACGCCGTTTCCGGAAGTTGCTGTATTTATTCGTACTTCAGGGCATCTGCCGGATTGGTCCGGGCGGCATTAAGAGAATGAAATGCCACGGTCAGGAACGAAAACAGCAGAGCGAACAACGCCACGACGACAAATAACAAAAAGTTAATATCGGTCTTGTATGCGAAGTTGCCCATCCAGCGTGCCATGAGCCAGTATGACAATGGTACAATCAGGATTGACGCAATCAGGATCAGCACCATCACATCGCGATAAAGCAATATGATGATTTGTGGTATCGTCGCACCGTGTACTTTACGAACCCCAATTTCTTTCGTACGCTGAGACGCCGTGAATGCTGACAATCCAAGAAGACCAAGCAATGAAATAAAGATGCAGACATAGGAAAGGTTGGTCAACAGCGTGTGTTGAGTTTCATCTTCCTTGTATTGCTCATTAAATCGCTGATCCAGGAAGAAATACTCATATGGATGATTGGGATCATATTTGCCCCATTGCTCCTTGATGTACGCCATCGTCTCGGTGAGGTTCTCGCCCTTTACCTTCAGATAGAGAAAGCCTCCCGGTCTCTCCTGCTTGATCATCAGCAGTGGCTCAATAGGATTGTGGAGCGAATTGAAATTAAAATCTTTCACGATGGCAATCACCTGTCCGTCCTTCTGGCTATGAAACCACTTCATCTTCTTTCCCACACCTTCATCTTTCCAGCCCATGAGTTTCGCCGCTGCCTCATTGGCGATGAAGATATGATCCGTATCGGTATCAGGCCCTTTTTGAAAGTCACGCCCCTGGACTATTTCGATTCCCATGGTGCTGAGAAAATCTTCTCCAACACCCATCATGGTGAATTGCTGCTGCTGCATTCCCGACGCACCCTCCGCCCACATTACGGGTCCGCCATTAACGTTGTAGCCAGGCACCTGATAGCTCGTTGTGGCCCCGGTGATTCCAGGGTAATTTAAAAATGCACTCTTGATGCCACTGATCTGCCGCTCCACCAACGTATCCTGTATAGGAAGAATTACTGTATTGTCACCACTGAACCCAAGCTCCATGTTCCTCACATAGTTGATCTGCTGTTTCATAAGCAACGTGCAGGCTACTACAAAGATTGAAATAGCGAACTGAAGGGTGATCAGAACGCGCCGCAGATGGTGGCTTGATTTCCTGTTTTTGAAAGCACCCTTCAATGCCTGTATTGTTGGTACACTCGGAAGATAGAAGGCAGGATACAAACCCGAGACTATGCCAATCATGAGCGCAATGCCTACGGACCCGAACAACAACAAAGGATTATGCAGGAAGTCAGGGGTCAGGTTCTTACCGATAAGATCGTTAAACGCAGTGGCCTTTAATACGAAGATGACAAACCCAATCGCAAGTACTAATGACATGAACGCGAGGAAAACTGATTCACTGAGGAACGCCAGTCGCAGGGCGCCTTTTCCTGAACCCAAAGTTTTCTTCATCGCAATCTCTGAAGCGCGGTTAACCGCTTTCGCCGTTGACAGATTCATGTAGTTGATACACGCCAGCAGTATGATGAATACTCCGATACCGGTGAAAGCAAACAGATAAGAAAGATTGCCATGAGCCTCATCACCACTCAGATCTGAATGAAAATGGATGTCGGCAAGGCCTTCTAAAATAGGAGTGTATTTTCCGCCAACCTGTTCGCCGAATTGTTTGAAGTACTTATCATAGATGGCAGGAAACTTCGCATAGAAATCCTGCGTGTTGTAGCCTTCGGGGAAAAGCAGGTAAGTATATACATCGGGGTTCCAGAACGCTTCTGATTTAAGCTGACCTTTGTCCATCACCCATTCACGGTCGACAAGTCTTGATAACAGAAAGTCAAACTTAAGGTGTGTGTTTTCAGGAACATCTTCGATCACGCCCGTCACCTTCCACAACTCATCCCCGATGGTCAGCGACTTATTGAGAGGATCTTCATCCCCGAAATACCGCTCCGCTGTTGATTTGGTGACAACAACGGTGTTGAGATCTGTGAGGCATGTATTAGGGTCGCCCGCTATGAACTTATGTGTGAATACCTGAAAGTATGTTGAGTCGGTGCGCACAATATCTTCCTCGTAGTATTCACGCGCATTGCCTTTCCCATCATCATATTTAATAAGGGTATGGTCCCAGTTGTTAGCGCGAACGAAGTTCTGAACCTCGGGAAATTCAGCTTTAAGTATATTGCCCAACTCCCGGGCTGAGCGCGCTGTTCGGGCATCAACGCCTGTCGCTTCAAGGTGTCCTCCGAGGCGATAGATGCGTTTATGATTAACGTGATACTGATCGTACGTGAGATCATTTTGTAAGATGAGCAGCAGGACAATGCTCACGGCTATTCCGAGAGCTAGTCCTAAAATGTTCAGAACTGAAAAGAACTTGTCTTTCAGAAAGACTCGTGTAGCAAACTTAAGGTGTGTTCTCAGCATGGTACCTGGTTGAGTTTAGATAGGGTTTTAGTCAAGACGTCGGCCTGGAATTCAATAACGTTGCCATTTCAATAATGTGATTTTTTGATGCTGAAAGCGAGATAATAGTTTCCTTCTCTGGTCAGAACTGAACAGAAAAGTGTCCGGAAGCGTCCATAATTAACTATGTGTTAAGGGGCCTGGAGCGGTGAAATTCGATGATTTTGAACGGGAAAAGGGTATTTGATTTCCGTGAAGGCGAGTGGTCGGGAAATTGCATCCGGAAAAAAGAACCCTGTGGCTGTAACTTTTACCGTCCCTGAAGGTACTTGTAGGTAAATCCCTTAACCAACGCGTATGAACCGCTTAAAAATAACACTGTCGGCCGGCTTGATGGCTGCCCTGCTGGCATCCCCGGCATTCGCCCAGAATACTAATAAGAGCTCAAGCAAAGCAAAGCAAACTGAAGAATCACGGCCCGATGGACTGCGCAAGATTGCCAGCGGTTCCGGCGTTCAGGACATCGATATTGACATTGATGAAGAAGAACTTGAAGCCTCCATTGAGTCAGCAGTTGAACAGGCGATGCAAACTGTTGAGTCTGTACTCAACAATCTGGAGATCCATATTCCACCAATTGATGTTCATCTCGACAACATGAACTTCAACATGGAACCTTTGAACATTCACACCGAAGATATTGACATTGACATCCCTGATATGGATATCGAGATGCCAGACATTGATGTTCAAATCCCTGATATCGACGTTGAGATTCCTGAAATTGACATAGACATTCCTGAGATCGACATGGATATGGACATGGACTTCGATATCGACGACGATGATGACATTGCGCACGATTTTGATCGCGACTGGAATCACGACGCTCACTATTCGTCAGATGAGGACAAGGACAAAGACAAGGATAAAGTAAAAGAAGACAAAGAGGTCAAAGACAAGTCTTCGAAGACGAAAGCAGATAAAACGGATAAGTCCAAAGACGATAAGACCAAAGGACTGAAGAAGATTAACTAGATCAATTCGCTAAGAATCAAATTCGGTTAGTACGTATAATTTGCAAATGAAAGAGGGACATCAAAAGTGTCCCTCTTTCTATTTAATTCTGAGACGGCGCGGAGCGCCGCAGGCAGGGGAGACTGCGGCTTTGCTATTGTAGTGTGCGTGTAGGACCGCCGCGTTGATACCGGTTATTGTTCCTTGTACACACGCACCATGAAAACGTACTTACGCCATTCGTTCACCTGGTCTACGCGTGAAGGTATTTTCTGTGAGCTGACCCGTGAAGGTCGGATGAGGGTCTTGATGGAATCAGGTGCCTGATCAATTGATGCCAGCAGTATCGTTGACTTTATTGCGAATGCCGTACCCGAGCTTTGGGTTTGCTGCCCACTGATGATGCCGACAAGGTCGCCTCTGTTATTAAAGAGGGGGCCTCCGCTGTTGCCCGGATTCACAGGAACCGAGATCTGGTAGGCGATTGGATTTCCCTTGTAACCCGTCATCGCGCTGATAGAGCCTGCGCCAAAAACCACATCTTCCTTAGGATAGCCCAGTGTAAACACATCTTCAGCCAGACTGCTCTCCTTCTTCGATATTGCATAAGGAAGGCTCGATTTCTCCAGCACGAAACCTGGAATCTTTAAGAGGGCGATGTCGTTCTCGCGATCCTGGTAGACAACTTTTGCTTTGAGGTTACCAAATGCTTCATTCTCTACAAAGATTGAATCAGATTCACGTACAACGTGATAGCTGGTGGTCAGGTATCCGTTAGAAGAAATCATAAAAGATGTGCCGGCATAGTTAGCCGGTGCGGGCGCAACTTTCTGTTCCGCGATGTCATCCATCATCAGCTTCTGCGAGCGCTTGATCTGCTCAACATTTCTTCGGAGTTCTTTATAGTTAGCTGATTGTTCGTTCTTAAGTGAACGCGTGATGATGAACGTTGCCACGACGCTGATCAAGGCCACGGAAGCGGCGATTCCTGAAAGCTTCCAATAGCCTACCTCGAATCTCCGTGACTGTTTTTGATTGGTTTGGCGGGCTGAAGACGATATCATCGAAGCTTGAGATCCCGCGGCTGTACCGGCCTCTGCAAGTGCAGGTTCGGCGTTTACTTCGCGATGGGCTGCTTCAAGCAATTGCCGCACGCGCATGCGTTCTCCATGGCGTACCACCACCTGAATCAAGGCGAGGTGTTCCTTTGCAAGCTGGCGATAAGAGGCATCGGAATTCATCCGGTCCTCCACCGCTGCTATTTCCTTCTGGTCCGACGTACCCTTAGCATAGCGGTCCAGCTGGTCGATTTCTTCAACTGAAAGTCTCATATTAATCTTCCTGGCGTCCATCGAAGAATAGTTTCTTCAATCGTTGCAGGCATTTGTATTTCTGGTTCTTGGCGTTGTCGGCGTTGGTATAGTTATACTTGGCGCTGATTTCCTCCATTGAGTTTCCTTTTACATAGAAGTCCCGAATGATACTCTGGCAGGGCTCGCCGAGGCCATTCATGGCTTCATTCATTCTATCATAGTCGAGCTCCATTTCCTCGATGCTCCGCATTTCTTCTTCCACGCGAAGAAAGGACTCCGCTACCTCGAAGCTGCCATGGTATCGTTTCTTATGCGTGAGCCGTTTCAGCCAAAGACGCCAGCTGACTGCGTAGATGTAGGTTTTAATCTTGCAGGTCAGCACGAAATCAGGCTGTTGCGCTCTTTCGTAGAAGGCAATCATTGCATCCTGATAAATGTCCTTAGCCTCTTGCTCTGTGCCGTTGTTCGAGCAAATAAGATGGACTATCATGGGGTAGTGTGTCTTATAAAGCTCCTGGAGCGCTACTTCATTCTTCTTTCTGATTTCAGCAATGATCAGCTCGTCGAAATAGTACACAGGTTTTCGAAGTCGGTTTTATACTTGAACGTCCCAAAGGTAACCCAACAAAAATTCTCCTTTTTTCTTGGGTGACCTTTTCAAAAAGTCGGTATGAAGGCCAAATTTCTTAAAACCTATGAAAACAATCGTAAAATCTATCGCTTCTTTGATGGTTATCGCCGCACTCGTTGTAGCCTGCGGTCCTAAAACTGACAATTCAGCACAATCTGAGACTGAAACAGCTCAGGATTCTGTTGAAACGGTAGCTCCTGCTGACGAAGTTCCTGCGGACTCTGCTGCGGTTGACTCAACTGCAGTACACTAGTCGTCCCAAAAAAATACCCCGTAAACTAAAGTGAAATGGCGCGGGAGGTGTGCGAGCCTCCTGCCCTGACACTTTTCCGTATCCTCTCCGTTGCTTGCATTAAGCAAACCTTTAGGGCCTCCGCCCTGTCATAATTTCTGTTCACTGTATTGATTTATTGCTCAGCCGGCTATTGTCTGCGCAATACTGCTATGCGTTCTATTTCGAAAATGATCGTTTTCGGAGCGAGCGTCGCTTTGCTGTAGTGAAAACTCAAACCTCATTAAGAAACTAAATCATCGTTAATATGGAAACACGTCTTAAGTTCGCTTTGATTGCCGCACTCACTGCTGTTGTCGGATGCAGTGGAAAAATGGAGCCTTCATCAATTGAGGACGCTTCAAGTGATGCACTTGCCAAAGAAGTAGCCCAGGCTACGCCGGTTGCTCAGGCTAATCCCGTCCCCGACCTGTATTCGGACGGTTTTACAAAATTGATCAAGACTGCCAACTATCGGTTTGAGGTGGAAAATGTCCACAAGGCCTCTGATGCTATCGAAGTGGCTATACGCCGGCACAATGCATTCCTTTCCTCTTCAGATCTGCGCCTCGACAATCCAATACTGGAGAGTAAGATGACAATCCGCGTTCCAAATGAACAGTTTAATGATCTATTAAAGGAAATCGATCTGGAAGCGCGCTTCGTGAACTTTCGCGATATTAAAACGGAGGATGTATCCAAACAATTCGTCGACCTCGAGTCAAGGCTGAGATCCAAACGCGAAGTGGAGCAGCGCTACATGGAAATACTTCGAAAGAAAGCAGGCACAATTGAAGAGCTGTTGAAGGCCGAGGAACAGATCGGTGATCTGCACGAAGAAATTGAGGCAACAATCAGTCGCATCAACTACCTGAAAGATGAAGTCAGATACAGTACGATCAACCTGGAGATCTATCAGCAAGTGCAACAGGCCGTTGCAGGTACTGATCCATCTACGCTTGATGAAATGAAGAATGCACTGGCTTCAGGATGGAAGGGGCTCATAGGGGTAACAACGGCTGTGCTCTATCTCTGGCCGTTGATAGTACTCGGCGGTGCAGGTTTATTGATTGCCCGCCTTGTAAGAAGAAAGCATCGTGTACAGGTGTAAACTGTCCGGCATTCACCTTAGCGCTTCGAAGCTATAACGCGCATTCTCCCAGAATGCATCAAGCGCTATGATCCTGGGCTTAAAGAAAGAAATCAATTCGGGCCAGTCGTCCTTATTGAAAACCGATACGTTTGATAACTCTTTTTCAATGCGCGCCACCGGTCTGCCACTTTCATCGGTGGTCGCGCGTTTCCAATCCCATTCTTCGCTTAGCTGATCATGCAGCAGCATCTTCAGCTCAAGAAACTGTTCGAAGTACAGGTCACGGATACTTGCGTCGCCATGTTCAATTGAGATGGATATAGAAGCAGTTTTGTTTCCCGCGTGCATCCGGAAATAAACATCCTTCACCCTCGTGTGATAGTTGATCCAGTTAATGCGCAGTCCCTCGGATGAAAGCACAGGGTTCAGATATTTGCCGAAAGTCGTCCAGAACTCCTGCCTCGTCCGCGATGCCTCTTCACGTGTATACATGCGGCAAAATACAAAACAGCGGCCTGACCTTTGTTGCAGGTTATGTTGAGCTGAAGGAAGAATCCACGCTGCTTAAGGTCATGCAATGACACCAAGTGCAGAGTTTAACGGCATGTACGATTGTAAAGTAACTTCCCTCTCCTTTCCCTTAAGAGCAAAGGCTCCATGAGTATGAAACTCATATCTGCCACCAAGAATAGACGCCAGCTCTGAAGATAAGAGGAGATCTGTGTTCAGACGAGTGCACATGCTCATAATACGCGCTGCCGTATTTAATACGTCTCCCGAATAAGTGATCTCGCGCTTTACGGTTCCCACTTCTCCCGCAATGACGCGGCCATAATGCAATCCTGCTTTAAAAGAGGGAACGACACCATACCTATTGACATACTTGACTCCCTCTCTCGACATTTTCGCCTTGATATCAAAGAATGTTTTTACGCACCGATCGTTGGGTCCATCTTCCTGGTAATCCCACTGAACGACCACCTCATCACCTACATATTGATAGATCCTTCCACCATTGTTGACGATTTCGTCTGATATGTCGGCAAAAAAATCGCGCAGAAGTCCGTGATATTGTTCGTCACCCAAACTCTCAGCTAACCTGGTTGAATCATTCAAATCAAGGAACATAAAGATCTTCCGTTCCTGGTGGGCGACGTTGTATTGTCCCTTGAGTATGCGGAGCAAGTTGCCTTCTCCGAATCTCTTGTTGATCTGAAGGATGACCTGAGTGATTGCTACAACGCAATACCAGGTGAAGATATTCTTGATTCGAGTATCGTCAGAGAGAAAGCGCTTTATAACATTCCAGGTGTTGGAAACTTCAATTGAATTAGTCAACGCATGTAAATATGCAATGCAGGTAATGACGACAACAATGATGGCTATAACTCCCAAATAAACTACGGTCGCCACTAATACTGTTGATATGATGGGCTTCGTATCGTACCTCGTGTTGATAACGAAGATGAGGAAAGAACCGCCGGTGAGGCCACCGATCATAGCAGAAATACAATTGGATACCAGAGCGTATTGAAATGAATAGAACGAAGAAGCACCATTGGAGTTCATGGAGTTTATGATCAGGTGATCATATAACGTCATGACTATAGCAAAAGCCATCCATGCTCCCAGCAAAACAAGCAGTTGATAAAATTGGATCTTTGTTCTTGCGCTCATGACTTTGATCGTGTTTGATAAATCAAAGGTATGTATGAGCTGTAATAACAATAGCCAGCCAACACGACAAAGAAGGGGTGCTTTGCGACATTCGGGTTACGAGTGACTTTAAGAATCGTGGCCAGGAAGGATTGGCGGATAAAAAGCGAAGGGCCGTCTGCTTTGAGGAGACGGCCCTTCTGTCGAACTACTTGAAAATTTTCCTTTCGCTGGTTTTCAAGCCAGAGCAAGTTATGAGGATGTGATCTCAGACTTATTTTAGGGACGTGCCCTATCTAATTCAAAAGCCACTCCTAATTTTCAGTTGTTCTTTGACTGATCTATATACAATTGCATGCCATCAAAGCTTTGACGCTAATTCTTTCAAAAAAGGCTCTTTTGGTCGATAGTAACCCAATACTCGTATATCATACGACTCACGACGGGGACTGATCGTGGAGTTGTTTCACCACATGCAAAATTCCTTCCATTGATGGTAATTTGATTATCGTGAAGGCAGAGACTCGCAACGCCCGCAATCCATCGATCACCGTACAATTATCATTGCTCAGCTAAACAGGATCTTATTCACGATCTGAATTTCATCACGATTGATGGTATGTCCCATCCCTGGATAAACTTTCTCCGTCACGACACCCTTCATTTCGCGGATAATGCCCGTGGATTCATTGACCCGACTTACAGGAACGTGAGGATCGGGATCGCTCGTGCCAATAAACACCGGTGTTCCATTGAAGTCTCCCCTATAATTTTCACTATATATCCTGTCGCCGATAAGGCCGCCGGTGAAAGCAGCAACGCCACCCCATCGTCTCGCATTTCTTGTTGTGTACTCCAGAGTAAGACAGGCGCCCTGTGAGAATCCCATGAAGTAGATGTTCTCGTCTTTGATGCCGGCCTTTCTTATTTCCTCGACTGTTTCATCCACGATTTGTACCGCCGAGGTAATCCATGGCTCGTTTTGTTTCACAGGAGCCATGAATGAAAAGGGATACCAAGTGTAGTTTGTTGCTTGTGGTGCAATGAGAGCAAAGTCTTTAAGATTAAACTCTCTTGCCAGTCCAAGAATATCTTCGGCAGTTCCACCACGGCCGTGAAGCATGACCAGCGCCTTCGTAGCCTTATCTAACGGCTGGCCTGCTCTTACTATCTTCTTTTGATGCATAATGTCTCCTTCCTATTTGTTAACACGAAACTTTGGTTGTAATTCCGTGTTCTATCCATTCTTCCAATTCTGGTCCCAGATGTCGTTGTATAATTCCGGATGCCGCTTGAATTGTGCATGGACATACTGGCAAAGAGGTACAACCTTGAGATGATTGGAGCGCGCATAGCCTATCATTTGCTCCAGCAGTTTAGCAGCTATGCCTTCGCCGCGTAACTTTTCGGACACCTCTGTGTGATAGACCACTAAACGTTCTCCGATGATGGCGATCACCATCTCAGCGAATCGTTCTCCATTTTCTTCGATCACAAAGGCTCCGCGCTTCTGATCGTTTAATTTTAGTTCTATTGCGTTCATGGCCAGTCTCTTTCTAATCTGCTTGAATGATTGTATTTCTAAATGCTGCGTTCACTTAATCCGGAACTACAACTACCAGTATTATGACAACACAGGAAGTACTTGCTCAATCTTCGAACGACTTCCTTCGTATTGTGGCGGCAGCATGAGGTGCGTTCCCAGTTCTTCTACCGTTTCATCTGTTGCAAATCCGGGATTGTCTGTTGCTATTTCAAACAGCACGCCACCTGGCTCGCGGAAGTACAGTGAGAAGAAGTAGTTCCTATCGATCTTTGGCGTGATCTGATAACCTGCCTTAACGATTTGCTCGCGTATAGCGGCCTGTACTGTTTCATCCTTCACCCGGAAGGCGATATGGTGAATCGTTCCCGCTGCATTCACGCCGCGTGGACTGCTCACTTCGAGTATGTCGACTACGTTGGCTGTGTCGATAGCGTCAGTCGCAAACCTGTAACGGTTGTTTTCTTCAGAAACCAACTTATAGCCTAACAGCTCAAGTACTTTTTCTGTTGCGTCCTTTCTGTTCAGCGTTAGCGTCACACTATGAAAGCCTTTGATCGCTACATCGACTGCTACTTCTGCAGTACTCCAGCCTTTGCGATTGTCTTCTTTGTTTGAAACGAGCAGGGTCAGCGGTAATCCATCGGGATCTTTGAATGACACATAATCATCGCCAAATCTTTTACCTGTTTCATACTTCACCTGATGTGCTTCCAAACGGGTCTTCCAGAAATCAAGACTTCCTGCTGGGACGGCGTATACCACTTCCGTTGCCTGTCCTGCACCAGGTGTACCCGATGAGATACCTTCCCATGGGAAGAAAGTCAGAATAGAACCAGGCGTTCCTACTTCATCGCCAAAATAGAAGTGATAGGTTCCAGGATCGTCGAAGTTCACGGTCTTTTTAACCAGGCGTATTCCAAGCACGCGGGTGTAAAAGTCGAAGTTTCTTTTTGCGTTTCCAGCAATGGCCGTCACGTGGTGAAGGCCTAATATTGAGTTTTTCATATGTCCTTTGTTTGGTTCACTGGTATAACGCAAGTTTAGCCGCCAAAGATCAGTGATTATCTTGAACTAGATTAAGAAAACGTACAAGATCACGTTGCCCTACCCCACAGTATTTCAGCACTTTATTTCCTGATGGCAATGCGGCGCCTGATTTTGCTGAGGAACTCGGGCGTCATACCCAGATAGGAGGCAATGTTGTGCAAGGGAGCGCACTCCATTACAAAGGGATACTTCTCAGTAAAAGTAAGGTACCGCTCCTCTGCTGTAAGCGTGAGATTATTGATGATCCGCTGCTGGCTGGCCACCAGTGCATTCTCTGTAATGATCCTGAAAAAGCGTTCGAACTTTGGTATCCTTTCGTAGAGTTCTTCCTGTTTCTGCTTTGATAACAGGAGCAGACTTGAATCGGCGAGCGCCTCGATGCGCAATACGCCGGGCTTCTGATGAATCAGACTGTACATGTCAGCGATCCACCATCCGCTTAAAGCAAAGCTGATCACATGTTCATTGCTTTGCTTGTCTACAGTGTAGCTCTTCAATGCGCCGTCGACGACGAAGATAGAATGCTTGCATACTTCACCTTCTTTGGCCAGCAGCGTCCTTCTTGAAACTGTTTTCTCTTCAAGTCGGGAAAGGAAGAAGGCAACTTCGTCATCGCTAAGCCTGATGTGCTTTTCTACACTGGCGAGTAATGGTGCGGTATCAGTTTTATGCCTGCGTAGCATGTCTTGGTTTGTGCATTAGGTTTTCGTTAGGGCTTACTCTGGAAGAACCTCTCAACTTTTTGATAGTGCAAAATTAGTGAGAATATCGGCAGAACCGGCCATAGACGTTAACAGTATGTTAACCTATGCATCATCTGAACATAAATCCCGGCCAGTACTTTCACGGGATTAATCAACCCTAATCCCACGACTAATGAGACGATCGCTACCTCTGGCACTATGTGCTCTATTTTATCTTTCTTCCTGTCAGTTCTTTGAAGACCATCCCGGTAACTATGAAAAGTATACGCAGTTCGTGCGTGTCGATGAAATCAAGCTTGACGGTGGTGAAACCGCTGCTGAGATTTCAGCATTTGACCCAAAGACAAAAAGGTTGTTCACCGTTAATGCGGTGAAAGGTGCCATCGACGTCATCAACATGTCCGATCCTTTTAATCTGGCTTATGAGCAGGAGATTTCCATTACTCAATTTGGTGGAGGCGTTAACAGTGTAGCCGTAAAGAATGGCCTGCTCGCTGCCGCAGTCGAGGCTGAAGACAAGACCGCGCCGGGAAAGGTAGTCGTTTGGAATACGTCTACCCTGGCCGTGGTGTCGTCAGTGCAGGTTGGATCATTGCCGGACATGGTTGCTTTCAGTGATGACGGCAAGTTCATCGTATCAGCAAACGAAGGCGAACCCAACGAAGATTATACAGTGGACCCGAAAGGCACGGTATCTATCATTCGCGTTCCCGGATACCGCGTAACCACCATCGACTTTTCTGCGTGGGCGGGATCCGCCGAGGCCTTGAAAAAGAAAGGCTTCAGAACTCCTGGCCGTGCCGGTACCACATTCGCGCAGGATGTAGAGCCAGAGTATGTAGCGATCTCCGACAAGTGCGATAAAGCCTGGGTTACATTACAAGAGAACAATGCAGTTGCCCGCATCGACCTTTCAGGTGCACGTATTGAAGCGATCCTTCCACTCGGATATAAAGATCATTCTAAGGCAGGCTTTGAACTGGATCCCACAGATCGCGCCGGGCTCCCTCCAAAATTTGTTAACGGCCCCGTGAAAGGAATGTATTTGCCAGATGGAATCGCCGCATTCGGCAGCATTTTTCCCTATATCATCACTGCCAACGAGGGGGATAGCCGCATTCGTCCTACGAGCGACGATGCACTGCCACCCTATGAAGAAGGTGATCTGTTCAATGAAGAAGAACGCATCGGTGGCGTAAAGCTTGATACAGTAAAGTTTCCCAACTATAAGGAACTTCAGAGCAACGTGAACTTCGGTCGCCTGAAGATTACCAATACGCAAGGTGACACGGATGGCGACGGCGACTACGACGAGCTCTATAGCTTTGGCGCCCGCTCATTTACGATCAGAGATGGTCTCTCCGGAAATATCGTGTATGAAGCCGGCAGTGCATTGGAAAAGTTCCTCATCGAAAAGGATGCATCTCTTTATGATGATGCACGCAGCGACGATAAGGGCGCAGAACCTGAGTCGGTCCTTGTTGGTAAAATCGGCCCGAGGACATTGGCATTCGTTGGACTAGAGCGCGCAGACGCTATAGTAATAGTGGACGTAACCAATCCAAATGCTCCGATCTACCTGCAGGTTCTTCATACAGGCGATGCTCCAGAAGGTGTGTTGTTTATTTCTGCGAAGGAGAGCCCTAACAAGAAGTCGTTGCTTGTTACCAGCTGCGAAGGCGATGGAACGGTACAGGTATTTCAGTTGAGCGGCAAAGAGGAAGATCTCGCAGGCATATAATTACGCAACGGATCTCTGGTTAAACCAGATCAGCTAGCATTCGGGGCGGTACTGTTCATTCAGTACCGCCTCTTTTTTTTGGACTAATAAATAAAAGTATGAAAGTGATCACCTGACAGCATTCAATCGCCGTTGTTATTTTTTGAAGTAACTTAGCACTAAGGCACAACATCGTGGGGACTTTCATTCATCAGTTCTTTTTTTTGCTTTGCTATGGCAGCATCATTCTGAGTGCCTTCGTCGTGTTGCTTCTGAATTCGCGTGACGTTAAAAAAGGCAGGGCAAATGTATTTCTGTCCATTCTTCTCGGTGCGCTCGCTTTCAGTGTTGCTCATATTTTGTTCGCAGGTGCCGTAGTCTCACACCTTTCCGCCAGCGTTTATTCGGTAGGCGATCCGACGTTCTTTCTCATTGCACCATTGCTTTGGTTCTATATAAGAGCGCTTTGTGGTGAGTACATAACCATGAGCTGGAGCACGCTGCTTCATTTTGTTCCGTTCTTGCTGATCATAGCTCTATCACTTTCATTGAGATCAATTCAATCACAGGAAGCCATCGATGTACTTAACCGCATTCATGGAACGGTGATCCTGGCATTTTGGGTACTGCTCATCATTCAATTTACCAGTTACCTCACGGCCGCGCGTAGGAAGTGGCAGCAATTCAGATTAATGATTCAACAGGAAGTTTCGAATACAGAGCATGTAAGCATTGAGTGGGTACAGTTTTATATGATCATCTTCCTAACCATTAATGCGGTTTTGTTCATCAGCCTGATCGTTGCTTTACACCTTGACGACCGATCATGGCTTATCAGGATAACTGCGGTCCTGTTCTCTGTTTCGATTTTTGCATTAGGCTATAAGGGTATTCTGCAACGTGAGATTTTCTCCCAGCACACAATGCCGTTGACAAGCGAACCAAAGGCCTCCATGACGGTCCGGACGAACAATGAAGATGAGCGTGTTCAGCAATTGAAGTCGTTCATGGAAAAGAGTAAGCCGTATCTCGACGCCGAGCTAACACTGACAAGTCTGGCAACGCAATTGAACATCACGCGGGGGCAGCTTTCCCTTTTGATCAATGAAGGCACCGGAAGCAACTTCTACGATTTCGTTAACCGATATCGCGTGGATGAAGTAAAGAGGCTCATGACTGATCCTTCGAAAAGCAATTTCAACATGCTTGGCCTTGCGCTCGACGCGGGGTTCAAATCGAAATCAACTTTCAACCTGATCTTCAAAAGATTTACCGGTTTAACTCCAACCGAGTACCGTAAGAATTCGTCAGAGCAATCATCACTGGAATCAGAGCAACCACCTCAGGAATAGAACACAGTAAGCATGAACAACCAGACACAGTTTGCACCCCACCTTGCGATTAAAGTGCTTCGCCCTGCCGTCGACTTTTATGAAGCTGCGCTGGGTGCCAAAACACTTCATACATGGAATAACGACGACGGAAGCATTCATGTCGCGGAAATGTCTCTCGAGGGCTTACTTTTCCATTTGCATGAGGAGTCCCCCCATGTCAATCAACTAAGTCCTGAATCTGTGTCGTCGACAAGTGTACTCATCGGAATCTTTGTTGCCGATCCTGACACACTCTATAATAGAGCACTTTTGGCAGGAGCAACGATTGTCAGCCCTATGCAGGATTACGATTATGGGTATCGCCAGGCGACGGTCGTCGACCCGTTCGGTCATCAATGGCTGATTCAGAAGAAATTGTAGTTCCTCAATTGGCCATCTCTGATCTGCTGAAGTCTTAGGGCATTCAGGAAGTCCAAATGCGTTTTCACACGTCCTTCTGGATTCCGATGGACGACTAACAGGTCATCAAAGTGTTCATTGCAGCCAAAAAGCAAGCTATGAGCACACCTAATTCGCTGATCGAAATCTCTGATGTCAGTAAGTCGTATTCACTTTCGTCGGGTACATTCTTCGCGCTGCAGCAAGTGAATCTGAAGATTGATTCCGGGCACCTGGTGGCGATCACGGGAAAGTCGGGAAGCGGAAAGACAACGCTGTTAAACGTCATAGCGGGTATTGACCGGCCAACTGCAGGGCGCGTTGTGGTGAACGGGGCGCAGATCGATCGCATGACGGAGCGACAGCTGGCTCCGTGGCGTGGGGCGAACATAGGCGTCGTATTCCAGTTCTTCCAATTATTGCCAACGTTAACCATCGCCGAGAATGTGATGCTGCCGATGGACTTCTGCAATACGTTCCACCGATCTGTTCGCAGGAAGAGAGCCCTGCAACTACTTGAAATGGTCGATGTTGCTGAGCAGGCCGACAAGCTACCTTCCGCACTATCAGGAGGGCAGCAACAGCGGGCTGCCATTGCTCGCGCACTTGCCAACGACCCGCCCATTCTGATCGCCGATGAGCCTACAGGCAACCTTGATTCATCGACGGCGCAGACAATATTTCAGTTGTTTATCAATTTGTCGAAAGGTGGCAAGACAGTCATCCTGGTCACGCACGAACGCGAACTGGCAGAATCATTTGATGTTGTTTTTGAAATGAAAGACGGGCGTATATCTCAGGATGCCTCAAACAAAATGTCTGTTTCGATATGAGCACCAGGGTACTGAAAGTTATACGCGACCTCAAGCTTGAGTATGGCCGGTCAGCCATGCTGATAACGGCAATCTTTATCGGCGCAACAGCAATAGGAATTATACTCGGCGCATATGCAGTGCTGAAACGGGAGATGAGAAATAACTATATGGGCACTGTTCCTGCATCAGCAACCCTTGAGGTAGACGACAGCATTTCTACTGACATTCTAAACGCAGCCAGAAAATTTGACGGCGTCCTCTTAGCCGACAGGCGCGCAACAATAACAGCCCGCATGAAGGTAGACGGACGCTGGTTTCATTTGCTGCTTTTTGTTGCTGACGACTTCAGTGATTTACACACTAACAAATTCACTCCGGTATCTGGTAAAGTAATACCGGGCCGAGGTGAAATGCTTGTGGAGCAAACGGCCTTTGGAGTTATGCACGCAGCAGAGGGAGACAGTCTCCTGGTGAAGTTGGAGGACAGGGAAATAAAGATCAAACTTAGCGGCACCGTACACGATCCAAGCCTGGCACCCGCCTGGCAGGAACAGGCTGGATATGGATACATTTCAATGTCAACATTGAAGCTGTTGAATCCTGAGGCGAGGTTTAATCAGTTGCGTATTGTGGTAACTGAACGTTCGGATTCCAGAGAACATATTACAAAAATATCACGCGCGTTGTCAGATCATCTTGCGGGCATGAGTGTGGGGGTGCATGAAATTCAGGTTCCGTCGCCCGGCAGGCATCCTCACGAGAGCCAGCTCACGACCGTAATGACAATCTTCGTTGTGTTCAGTCTGCTGATACTTGTCCTTGCATCGATCCTCGTATCAACTGTAATGGAGACCGTAATGATTAAAGAGATCAGACAGATCGGCGTGATGAAAACCATTGGAGGCCGGACAGGTCAGATCTTTGTAATCTATCTGTTATCCATTGCAATTCTCTCAGGTGCCGGATGCATGCTGGCGATACCAACGGCACGCTTAGGCGCAGCAGCATTTTATAACATGCTCGCCGGACTACTGAATATTACGGTTCACGATAATAGTATCCCTTTTTGGACAACAATGGCGCTGATTTTCGCTGGCACAATGATACCATTAGTTGCCGCAGCAATACCGGTTCTTCGCGGCAGCAGGGTTAGTGTTAAGAAGGCGATCTCCAATTTTGGTTCGTCACAGCGCATTTCAAATATCACACTTGCCATTACAAAATACATTGAACTTCTGTTTGGTTCTCAGCTTTTCAGAATTGCCGTTAGGAACGTATTACGTCAGCAGCGTCGTCTGACCATGACAGTGTTGCTGCTTGCCATTGCCGGGGCGGTATTTATGACCGCCCTGAACGTGTCAGCGGCCTGGGACAAAAATCTTAGCCGTCTATATGTTCAAAAGAAGTTTGACTTCGATGTCAGATTCGACTCAAGCGTGGACACCGTTATGATCGGCAGGGAACTGAAGCAAGTGAATGGAATACACACATATGAATTCTGGTCTATGCTTTCCGCCTCCGCTGAAATTAAAGACAAGCTTTCTATCACGCGAACATATCCAGACAAGGGGCACGGAAGTTTCAATATTGCCGGACTGCCGCCAAACACGGAGTTGTTGAACCCAACGGTCAGGCTAGGACAATGGCTCAATGATCAACATCCGGAGGGTATTGTGCTCAATCAGCTTGCTGCTGCCCAGATAGAGGATGCTAAGCCCGGAAAGGATATCGAACTGATGGCCGAGGGAGTAGTAACGAGGTGGAAAATCATTGGAATAACCGAGGATGTTGGCACCCCGGCCACCGCGTATGTGTTGCTGGATGCGTTAATGAAACAGCGCGAATCTTCGGTAAACACCTTGCGGGTTGCATACAAAGACCGGTCGTATGAGAACGCCGTTGCCAACAATGAATCAATTGAAAAGTTGCTTCAATCGCTTTCTGTTCCGGTAGCCTTCGCGTTGCCTGTGTGGGTTCTGCGCAACGCCGTAGCTGCCCATATGAAAATCCTGGTGGATACATTGCTGACGCTCTCATTATTAATGGCTGTTGTCGGAACGCTTACGCTGATCTCCAGTATGAGTATCAGCATACTTGAACGGACGCGTGAGTTTGGTATATTGAGGACTATCGGCGCCACGCCCTCCAGGGTAATTCGACTCGTCGTATATGAGGTGGGTTGTGTAAGCATTCTGAGTCTGGCAGTTGCCTTCCCCCTTTCCCTTGGGCTATCAACCTACCTGAGTTACCTTGTTGGCGCCCTTTCTTTTGGCACTCCCCTTTCGCTAACGGTATCCTATCCGGGCATACTCGAATGGACGGCCCTTCTGATCGTCGTAGGATTAACAGCGAGCATCGCCCCTTCAATACGAGCTAACTCAATCACAATCCGTGAGGCAATAGCTTTCGAATAATAGTGTTTATTAAGGAGGATCACAGCTTAGTTTTTAATGCAAATACTTTTTCATTGCATTACTCCTTCATATTGATGACCTTTCAAGGGTAATCGCGCCTCTCAAGATATGGAAGTTCCTGTTAAAATTATTTCTGCCGAGTATGTAACGCACGATGTGAAGCAGTTTCGTGTTGAACGTCCGGCAGACTATTCATTTGTTCCCGGGCAGGCAACAGAAGTATCCGTCAATCTTCCTGAATGGAAGGACCGGAAAAGTCCGTTCACATTCACGGCACTGACAGACAAACCCTATCTTGAATTCACCATCAAGATCTATCCTGACCGGCATGGTGTAACGGACCAGCTAAGTAATCTGCGTCCAGGGGATGAGTTGATTTTACGTGACGTGTGGGGTGCAATCGAATATAAGGGTCCTGGTTATTTCATAGCCGGCGGCGCCGGCATCACTCCTTTCCTTGCGATACTGCGAATGCTTAAAGCGACTAATCAGGTCGCTGATAACATCCTGTTCTTTTCAAATAAGCGTGACGAGGATATTATCCTTGGAAGCGAACTCAAGTCTATCCTAGGAGATCGCGCGCACTTCCTGATCACCCAGCAAAAAGACACGAAGAACGACCGGCGTCGTATCGACGAAGCCTTCCTTAAGGCGGAGGTGAATGACTTTAGCAGACATTTCTACGTATGCGGCCCTGATCCGATGATCGCTGCTATCAATGAGACACTGGTGAAACTTGGAGCGAAGCCTGACTCTGTAGTATTTGAAAAGTAGGTCACGCTATCAGATAAGCCCCCTTCGTTATGGGGCTCCGGTCTTCTTTGAATCCTTTATTCTTAGTAGTGCTCCATCAATCACTACTTCGGGTTTGTCTTCATCAAGGCAAAGCCCTCGAGATAGTGGTATACCTCGCCAAACCTTAGCCGGCTATCTTCGGTCATTTCGTATGAAGGGCCGCTCGAGACATATAAGTTTCCGATACGTATGAAACGACTATAGCCGTCATCAACGGCAACCTTTGAGCCCTCACTTTGGATTTTCTCGGCTTTAAACTCCCGCAACTTCTTAAGTATTGCGTTACGGTCGTTTTCCTTCATTAGATACGAGCCCCTTACCGGCGCTTTGTGTCCGGCCTGATAAACAATTATGCATGAGTCATAGGTCATTTTCCCGCCCGTGTGACTGCCATCCATACTTCCGGTGTAGGAGAATTCAATAACAAAGTCTCTGCCCCAGGTCGACGGAATCGATTTTTCGGATGATTGTCCAAAGGAATTGATTGCGAGGATGCATGCAAGAACTAGTGTAATACAATAGTGCATAATGTTCGTTGGTTTCGAATTCAAACTTTAAACATGAGATGTAAAGATTGTTCTAATTCCATATAAAGTAGGAGACAAAATCGCATGTGCCTGTAAAGTCGTGCATACCTTGAATTGCGCAAAGGCCAAAGCATTTAAAAAATGCCACTAAGGCCTTCCTGACACTTGTGCGATTTCCGGCTAAGGACTGTTCAGAAGTGTACAACCAGTTTCGTCCGCCACTGCAATAGGAAGCGGGAAAGCGATTTCTTGATGCTGGCATGAATTTATCCTACAAGTGTTGAACAAATCGATATGGCGAGATTTTATCTGGGAGAACTGGAAGAGCTTATCCTTCTGATTGTGGCAATGCTTCGTGAAGAAGCATACGGCGTTACGGTGGTCACAGAACTGCAAAAGCAGGCTGGCCGCGAAATATCGATCAGTGCAGTGCATGCCGTGTTGCACCGTTTGGAAGAAAAGGGATTCGTTGAATCGCGTATGGGCGGTTCCTCCTCCGAACGGGGTGGACGCCGGAAAAGACTATTCAGGATGACGGCCTATGGACAGCAGGTCATCGAACAGCTGCGTGATACCCGAAACACAATATGGGACATCATCAGTAACCCCTCTGCGTGATGAACCCTCAACCCCCGAAAAGAATCGTTCGACTAATAGAACAACTTGCTCCACGCGCATTTCAGGAAGATATTCTTGGTGACCTGGACGAGATGTTTGCAAGCGACATTAAACACGGTAACGGATACGCCAGACGCCGCTATACGATAAACGGACTTGGATTTTTATTCAAGTCGTTCTTCTGGACTCAGAAACGACAACCTCGACAAATCATGATGATCGGCAGCTACTTTAAAATGGCCAGGAGAAGCCTGATGGCCTACAAGACAACTACTTCAATCAACATCCTCGGACTGGTGATCGGTATCGCGACAGCCCTTGTGATCTTTACTGTTACACAGTTTGAAAAGAGCTTTGACACCTTCCATAGTCAGGCTAATAATACGTACAGATTAGTGCGTGCAGGCGGTACAGACATGTCAGAATTCAGAACTGGTATTTCCTTTCCTGTGCCGCCGGCGATCAAAGCAGAAGTACCGGAGCTCGTGGACGTCACGTCGATAGAATACTTTGGCGGAGCCAACGTAGAGATATTAGATTCGTCTGGAACCACCCTCGACAAGTATCGTGAAGAGGCAGGATTCACGTTCGTGCAATCCAATTTTTTCAAAGTATTCGACTATAAGGGCATCGATTTAAAATGGATCTCTGGGAGCGCTGTATCTCTTGACAAGCCAGGAACCATTGTGTTAACCAAAACCATGGCGCGCAAATACTTTGGCGATAGCAATCCCGTTGGGCAGAACATCAAACTTCAACGCAAGTTTGATTTCACGGTAGCCGGCGTGATTGAAGACTTCCCTAGCAATACTGACTTCCCGTTTACAGTACTGCTGTCATATTCCACGCTGCCGCGGTTAAACGGTGAACAGCGTATGAATGATTGGGTAGCTGTGAATGACTCACATCACACTTATGTAACGGTCGCGCCAGGCGCGTCTCCTCAGGACATTGAAAAGAAGATCGCCAAAACTCACGCCACTCATACCTGGAAGGAACTTTCTGACTCCAGGCATTACCTTCTCCAAAAGTTATCAGACGTTCATTTCGATTCAAGGTTTGGAACTTATACGCGACGAACCATCAGCAAAGAAACGCTGATGGGTCTTGCTGCTGTGGCCTTATTCCTGCTGCTCACGGCGAGTATCAATTACATTAATCTATCAACGGCCCAATCGTCGTTGCGAGCCAAGGAGATTGGACTCCGGAAAGTGATGGGCAGCATACGTCGCCAGGTAATGGTGCAATACCTTATAGAAACATTCCTGGTTGTATCCATGGCAGGTTTTGTGGCGCTGGGAATTTGTCAGCTTCTTGTATTTTATCTCCAGGGACTGCTCAACATGCCGTCAAGCTTTATCACCCTTCCGGGAAAGGACATGATGGTGGTTGTCTCGGCAATAATAGTCGTCCTTACACTGTTCGCCGGCTTCTATCCATCCTTAGTGCTTTCGCGACTTAATCCAGTGGAAACGTTAAAAAGCAAATTTGGAACTGACAAAGTTGGAGGTTTCAGCTTCAGGAAAGTGCTGGTCGTGGCGCAGTTCACGTTAACGCAGATCATGGTCGTGGGCACATTCATCATCGTGATGCAAATGCGATACTTTGGCAATACGGACATGGGCTTCGACAAAGACAACGTTATCGCTGCACGCACTCCTGTCAGGGACCCGGTCGTGTTGAAAGGAATGGAAGACAAGCTTCGGTCGCAGGCCTTTGTGACAGACGTAAGCTTTAGCTACACCCTTCCGGGAGGCGTTCGACGTAACGGATCTTACGCAGACATTGGCCGACCCGAGGCATCATCCATGAGTGACTTTCAGGTATATGAATACGTGTCGATTGATGAGAACTTCCTGGACCTATACAATATCAAACTACTCGCGGGGCGTAATCTTGTAAAGGCTGACACAGCCAGAAACATTCTCATCAATGAAACTTTGCTGAAAGGTCTCGCGCTTGGAAGTCCAACTGAGGCCCTCGGACAAAAGCTGAAGATGGGTGATCAGACAATTGTCACAGTCGTCGGAGTTGTTGGTGATTACTACTCGAACTCAATGAAGGAGGCGCCGGGAAACATTGTGATGGTAATGCAGCCTGAAAACTATACTATTGTAAGCATCAAGATCAACACGCCTCCGAGCAAAGTAGCGCTTCAGAATGCCGTCAGCGTTGTGGACAAAATATGGAGTGAAACGTTTCCTGAGTTCATGTTCTCCTATGTGTTCCTTGACGAGAACATTGCAGCCTACTACGTGCAGGAAGACCGATATGCAAAACTGTTCCAGCTGTTCTCCATTGTGCTGCTAACTATTGGCAGCCTCGGCCTGTACGGACTTATTACATTCGTCGTCAACAGAAAAGGGAAGGAAGTGGCAATTCGCAAAGTACTGGGTGCAAGCATTGCGAACATTCTCACATTGTTTACGCGTGAATATCTGCTGCTGATCGTATTGTCGTTCGCGTTGGCGGTGCCTGTCGCAGTTTACTTCGTCAACGATTGGCTTTCCAACTTCAGGAACCACGTAAGCCTTAGCTGGTATTACTTCGTGGTGCCAGGTATCATTGTACTGGCAGTGGCGCTGCTGGTCATTCTCGGAAAATCTATGCGGGCAGCAACCCTTAATCCAGTTGATAAACTTCGTTACGATTAAGCTTAGTTGCAGCAATCCCCGAAGCTTCGACTACTGGCCGGGGCTTCGGTGATTGACTTGAAGTTGCGTGGATTAGCTGATGTTTTAAACTAACGTGGAGGCTACTGATCTCTCAGGCACGATGCAGGATTGGCACGCGCTGCGCGAAATGCCTGGATCGAAACCGTAAACCACGCAATCAATACAGCGAGCAGTCCAGCGATAAGAAAATACCACCCGTTCAATGAAGTTCTGAAAGCAAACGTATCAAGCCATGCGTTAGATGCGAAGTAGCTAACCGGCAATGAGATCAGTACTGACAGCAATACAATCTTTGTGAACTCCGACGTGAGCAGATAGACGATTCCCATCTCCGATGATCCCAGTACTTTCCGGATTCCAATCTCCTTGGTACGACGCTCCGCAGTAAATGCCGCGAGACCAAGAAGTCCCAGGCAGGAAATCAGTATGGCAAGTCCCGCAAAGTAACGCGACAATTTACTGACACGCTGCTCGGAAGCGTATTGACGCTGATATTGGTCGTCGAGAAAATTGTATACAAACGTGAATTTGGGATTGATCTTTTGATGAAGCTCCTGGAGTGATGCAACCACTGATTGCTCTTTGCCTTTTTCAATCTTCACGGCCATCAGCCAGGCATTGTTGTTCAATCGAAAAAACAGGGGCTTGTTCGGCTGATGCAATGATTCGTATGAAAAGTCTTTAACGATACCAACAATTTCAGATTCCTTGCCCCACAAGGTCACCTTCTCGCCAATGGGATTTTTCAGGGCCATGAACTTAGCGGCGGTCTCATTGATCACAAGCTTATTCGAATCGGCCAGGTTGCTGCCGTCGATTCCTCTTCCCTGGATGATCTGAAAACCGAAAACTTTATCAACGTTATTTCCCACACCAACTTGTTCGAACTCGGTGCGATCATTCGGATCCTTACCATTCCAAACCAGGCCCCAGGTACCACTGTTGTGGCCTGTCATGTTGTGGCCGATAACTGTTGAACTGATTTTGCCGGGGATTCTTTCCGCTTCTGCGAGGAACGTTTCAAGGCGTTTAACATCCCACATATCGCCCTGGCGTGGCATCATCAGCACATTGCTGCGATCATATCCCAGATTAGCTTCCTGAACAAAGGCGATCTGACTTTGAACAACGAGAACAGAAACAATCAGAATGACGGAAAGTGCAAACTGAAACACGACAAGCCCTTTACGGATCCAGACCTCACCGAGTGATGAATGAAGTTTTCCCTTTAACGTTGTTGCGGGACGGAATGCTGAAACGTAAAACGCAGGATACGTACCCGCCAGCAATCCTGTGATGAAGCCAATGGCGAGCAACACGACAATCATCTGACCATCGAATTGAAGGGAAAGCGATTTTCCGGTAATGTTGTTGAACGGTCGCATACACAGATCTGTCACGAGAAGCGCCAGCAGCAATGCTAAATATGATGTCACCAACGACTCCCCTATGTGCTGCGCCAATAGCGTCCAGCGTCCGGCCCCCATTGCCTTCTTGATTCCAACCTCTTTAATGCGCTGAGCCGACTTGGCCGTGGATAAATTCATGAAGTTGATACACGCTATTGAAAGGATAAACAGCGCGATAATGCTGAACAATTTCACATAAACGATTCGACCTCCCTTCTGAACGCCATTGAGATACTCGCTGTACAGGTAAACTTCCTGGAATGGCTTAAGAAATAGTGTTTTGTATTTGCTCGGGTCACTTGTCTTGATGCTTACGAAGTCGGCAATCTTTGCGTTAACTTGATTAATATCCGTGCCTTCTCTCAATAAAACATAGGTGGCAAATGAAGTGCTTCCCCATTCCTTTGCCCAGCTTTCCTTTGACTCGAAAAACGAGAAGGACAATACGAAGTCGAAGCGCTCACTTGACTGCTGTGGCAGATCTTCAAACACGCCCGACACTATAAACTGATCGCCATGATCGACTTCAATCATTTGATTCAATGCAGAACCAGTATCGCCAAAAAGCATTTTAGCAACGTTCCTTGAGATCACGATCGATTTCATGTCGTTCAATACCTGTCCCGCTTTGCCCTCGACCATTGGCAACGAGAATAACTCAAAGAAGTCCTTGCCAGCGTAGCGACCATCGACCTTTAATTCGGTCTCTTTGACCTGAAGCGAAAAGTTATCGGAGCGCGTTGTCGTGCATGTCAATTCAACTTCAGGCACTTCATCTTTTAACGCCTGGCCGAGTGGACCGTTTGTTCGGGACGAGGTCCATATTCCATCTGCTTTTTTACGGTGTTCCCAGGCAAAGTAAATCCGGTCGCCATTCTTATAGAAGGCGTCCATTGATACTTCGTCTTTGACCCAGAGGTAGATCAGTAATGCACAGGTTAATCCCGACGCAAGTCCGATAAGGTTAATGGCAAACACGCCGGCTGACCTTCTGGCGTTCCTTAAGATGATAAGCAGATTGTGTCGGAGCATAGGCGTTATATTTCCGGCAGGCCACACCACATTAATGCCAATTGCAGTGGCGCGTCAGAAGTGCAAAATTGCAGGAATTTGCCGCATTACCATTTGCCACCTGACCATTAATAGAAATGGAGCTGCCCATTAATGGACAACATATTGTATTATCCCGTTGGAAATAAAATTGAACGGCGCACTGCCTGGGACGGGAGTTGATTTGGATGGAAAGACCTTCGCTAATATTTCAAGCGTGACGGACTGATTCCAAACTTCCGCTTGAAGGCAGTTGAGAAGTGATTGGCATTTCGGTACCCCACCATTGGTGATACCTCGTTTACATTCATGTTCTTATCCAGCAACAGAGTGCGGGCAAAGTCCATTCTGAGGTCATACAGGTATGATATCACAGGCGTTCCGAATAGTTCGCGAAAACCTGTCTTCAGCTTGTTCTGGTTGATGCCAAATTTGCGCGACAATGCAAGAAGTGAGTGCTCCTCAAGAAAGGTTGCGCGTAGATGATCTTTGATGGCGTAGAAAGTTTCCTGCTCGCGATGACTAACCGGACTCGTCTGGTGTTGTGCACCCATCATGGAAAATTGAAGGGCCATCAACTGATGAAGACTGCCTTCAAGCATAATGTCTCCCAGCGGTCCATCCAGTGGACAATCAAAAACATTCTGTATCACCTGATAGAATGCAGGGAGTGACACCGCGCCGCCCGAGTTTGCAAATTCACCCCTGATTACCTGCTCCTTAAAATCCCACAATGGCGTATTTCTCCCTGGAGAAACACTCATCAGCAGCTCATTCAAAAAGTAAGGCTCAACCTGAATATAATGGGACTTCATCACGTTGCCGGCCTTGAAACGGTGAGCTTCTTCTACACCGGGATTGTACGTCATGTGGTATTCTCCCTTCACGACATTGAACCAATCCCGATCCATGAATTTTACCGTCGCTACTTTGCTATGCATGACTGCAATTCCGTAGTGTGTTGGTTGCCCTGGTGGTGGGACCAGAGTTACATCATGATTCAAGACCGCGAAGGTTTCTCCTAGCGCAAAATGTTTGTGGACGACTGTATCCATACCAAATACTCCGAGTTCAGGATCGATGTTAAAATCGACGCGCTGTCGGGGCATGCCCTGGTTAAACGGCGAACCGACCACCGTGACCTTGTCGAGTTCAAGTTTGAGGGAAACGCTCATGCTGGTCCCATACGGACAAATGTTGGTCTGAGTTGCAATTAACGTCGGGAATCAGACGGGATGTCAGCTGGGTATCTGTAAGATAGCCCTGAAACGCATCAAATCCCACGTCCGTGCAAAGTAGTTCTTTTCGCGTAGGTGGAAATCCTTTCCGCGTACTATCAGGAAAAGCTGCATTGCGTTAAGCCACTCCAAAATGCAGTCATCATGAATAAGCGCGTCTTTCACAATCCTGTAATTGGCGACAGAGTTACCCTTTTGAAATCATCTGACGAGACGAATGGCGAAACAACATTAATGGAAATCATCGTCAATCCGGGAGGAGGGAACACTCTTCACCGTCATATTGACTACTCCGAAAAGTTCGAAGTACTGAACGGAGATCTTACGGTTACAGTGGGCGATCAACAAAGGTTGTTGCGCGATGGCGATACTGCTCTCGTCATGGCCAACACGATGCATTGTTTTAACAACCATACAAAGAAGCCGGTAAAGTTCCTCGCCGAAATTACGCCGGCACAGCCAGGTTTTGAAAAGGCCATTGCCATTGGCTACGGCTTAGCCACAGACGGACTAGTCGACAAGAACTCTATCCCAAAGAACATTCGTCACATGGCCGTTCTTGTTACGATGTCCGGGATCATTCCCTCCGGCGTTTTCAGATGGTTCATGCCGCTGCTGCGCCTGATTGCATCCAGATCACAACATGTCGAAAGCGAGCTGGTCCGGCGTTACTGCTGATCTCTCATATTCAACACGATTGTTCTTATCGACTGCTCATCACTTCCAGATTCCACTTCACTATCATACTACACGTTACTCCCAGACTAAACATCATCCCCATGCTAAAAAAGATCTTCAAAATTACCGGCATTGTTATCGCGGGTATTATTGCTCTTGCGGGCATTGCCTATCTCGTCATCTATATAAACATGAGCATGCGCATCGCTACAGCATATGATCATGTAAACGCCGAACCAATTCATGTGACCTACGATTCCGCATCGATAGCATTGGGGGCGCGTCTCGTCTCCACGCGTGTCTGCAATGAATGTCATGGATCAGATTTTGGCGGTCGTATAATGTTTGAAGACGGAATGATCGGAAGAATCGTATCGCGAAACATTACTCACGGCAAAGGCGGATTGCCTGATGACTTCACTGAGAGCGACTGGGTGATGGCCATCAAACACGGTCTCGATCGGAACAAGCAACCCTTGCTCTATATGCCGGCAAATGAATTCGCAGAGATGAGTGAGGGCGACATCGCAGCAATCATTGCTTACATGTCGACGATACCAAATGTGGACCGCGAAAACCCATCCGTCAAAGTAGGCCCTCTGGCCTATGTATTAGGAATGTTCGATGTCATTCCCGTGATTCCCACGGAGAAAATAGATCACACAAAATCCTTTGCTCAAGCCGTAACTCCAGCGGCAACACCCGAGTATGGGAAGTATCTCGCCGTAGTTTGTACGAACTGTCATGGTCCACAGCTAAAAGGCCGCGGACCAATGATACCAGGCGGATCGCCCATCCCCGATCTTACCGCTACCGGCAATCCCGGCAAGTGGTCACACGGTGATTTCATTAAGACGTTGCGAACAGGCATAAGACCAAACGGAGCAAAGCTCGCTGATGATATGCCCTGGAAGATGACGTTGTCTTTCTCTGAACAAGAGCTCACTGCGATTCACCTGTATGCGCAGTCTTTGAAATAGTATTGACGATCAATTTTCGATCAGTGTACTTTGTGCAAGGCAGCCTTCGGAGGCTGCCTTTGCTTTGTGAATGCAGCTACGATGAGATCGTAACAGATGCTTCGGTGGAGGAATGTTTATCGCAATACGTGGATGCGACATATCAGTTCATCCTGTCATACTCCTTTTGTCTTCTGGCAAGCTCTTCCTGTGTTGCCTGAAGCTCTTCCATATTCTGACGAAGTTCCTCTTCCCGCTGGCGCATTTCTTCTTCTCTGGTTGCCGCCTCACTGAGCATTCTCTTCATTTGGGCGGTATTGGTTGTAGAGTTGATAGCGGATGCCAGGAACTCACCAGCGCGCTGCAGGAACGATATCTGATAAGGAGCCAATTGATGGAACGTTGCCACCTCCAGTATCGCGACAACCTGAGAATCTGTCTTTAGAGGAACAATGGCCAAAGAGCTTGGCGTCGAGTCACCCAATCCGGATGTGATGCGCGTATAGCCCTGGGGTATCTGCTTCAGCATAATCGGTTCACCTTCGAGATATGCCTGTCCTACAATGCCTTCGCCAATGCCAATCGTCTTCTCAACAAACTTTCGCTTATCGAAGGCATAACAACCGGCCAGTTTCAGTGCAGGTACATCGCCTGATTGATCCAATACGAATAATGAACCTTGCTGTGCCTGTATATATTTGGTGAGAAAACTGATACACTTGATTGAAAGCTCTTCCGGGTTTTGCTGATGTGTTCTCACGATCTCGGAAAATTCAGCGAGACCTTCATTGGTCCAGTTCCGTTGCTCGTCTTCTTTCTTGATTTCCTTCAGTCTGTCTCTGAGATTGACAAGGTTTCCAGCCAGTGTTGAATTATTGATTTTGATGTTTTCAGACGTCATGCCTTTCCACTCCACCTCATAGTTTCCGGAAGCCACTGCCTGCACAAATGTACTGGCACTGCGAATGTTCTCTATCGATGTTTCATTTATGGCATCGTCGGATTTTGACTCCTTAGTGCCCGGATTGAATACAAACGTCACGTCCGTAGTCTCCACACGTTCAAGAACTTTCTTCCTTGCTGCTCTTTCCTTTTTAACTTTAGCCACGAAAACAAAAATCATTGGAAAGCCTATAACAAAAAAGGCGATCTGTAAGATGAGGTTGCTGCGAACAGCAAACTGATAATCTGCCTGTGATTCCCTGATGAGGTCGTCTTCAAACTTAAACAGCGGCACTTTAAAGGCGGAGTATCTTTCCCATAGTGCGGTGCCACGATCTTCCATTAACATGCTTACGAGCTTCTCATTCTCGTTCGACTTCGCAACGGCCATCATCTGATTACTGAACACGATATACTTATCCACTTCCTGTTTTACATCCTGCAGGCCGGCGCGTTCCGGATAGTTCTGCACCGCCAGCAATGAATCAACCTGACGGAATGTTCCAGCCGAGATGGCGATGGCTTCCTGGTATGGAGCGAGCAGCTTATCATACTTTGTAAGGCCATATCCGCGCACGCCGAGGTCCAGGCCGTGCACTGTCTTCACCAGAATATCCTGTGTCTTTTGCTTGAGCAAGTCACTTTGTTTCTGGATAACATGGTTACGTTCAATGATGATGTTGTTACGAATGGCAAACAACGTACTCGTAAGAAATGAAACTCCTAAGATGATTACGACGAGGTTTTCTGTAAAGAATTTTTTCATGGTCACTTACAAAGGCGCAGGGCTCAGGTTATTAATTATTGCACGACAATGTTTGAAGAGGTTACTCTGTCATCCAGACTTCGTGATATCTAAAAAAGCTTCCTTTAACGGAGGCGATTACACTAGTTTAAAAAAACGTATGCCTGGCACTCAGCTCAGTCTTTAAATCACACAACACACACCACCCGCGGGATGCGACGGCGCTGATTGGGAGAGGGGATTGACATTAAGAGTTTCTTTGCAAAACGTAGTACCGGCAAGTAACTATGTACGGCACGATTAAAAAGATAAAAATGCTCCGGGATCGATGGCGTGTTGGTTTTCGACCTTTATGTTCTGTACACGAACGGTATGACAGGACCTTTTTCGGTGCTTGCCCTGATGAGAACCGCGAATGAACATTATTCAATGAGATTGCAGGCTTGTACCCTGGCAGCGGCGTGATGTAATGAATTAATATTTCCTGAACGAATATTTCTCGACCCCTCGCCTTGTGCGCGCACAAGCATTTGATGATCCCGCCATGATGGCTGGACAGGTCTGGCGATCCTGCCTGCGGCTGGACAGGTCCCGCCTATGGCTGCACAGGCTTGTTGATCCCCTTTGTCTGGACAGGTTTATTGATTTGGCTGACTTCTCAGTTGTTGCGGTGACCTGGAGTGCCCATTCAGGCTATATCAACAAATCACACCCAATGAACTACCTGTCAGACACCAATAGGATACGGGTCTGATACGGGTCTGATACGGATGAGACACGGGTCTGATACGGATGAGATACCAGTCTAAGACGGATGAGAAAAGAATGGGTAAGAAGGTTGATAATGATCAGGACCGGCTTTGGCAGCAAGCCGGCAGTCGTGCAACAACAAGAATACCTTCCTATTGCGCAATCGACACGTTCGACACTTCGACGAACCCAACAAGGTCGGCGTGGCTCACGACAATCTTGTACCAACCTTCACGCTCGCCGATGATGATCAGGGGATCGCGATTAGTAACCTTGCCAACAACCTTGAACGACTCACCGGGTCCGCTATGAACTTCGAGACTTTGCAACGTCGTCGCTCCTGGTTTGAGTGACTTGGCAGACCATTCCACTTTGGTGTAATCCTCTTCGTCCTGCTGAGTAGATGCTGCGTGATGAGATGCATTCTTTTTGCAGACACCACACTTGCCACCATCATCCTTGCAATGGGCGCATGAAGAACAGTTCTTGCATGCCGTGCAATCAGATGAACCGACACATTTCGCTGCCGTTGTTGACTGAGGCATGCGACCTGCTGTCGATTGAGAAAGCCCCGGAGTGGCGTAAAAAAATAGAATGACGAGTACAGATGTAATAAGAAGGCCGTTTTTCATCGTTTCTTCAGTTTACTTGAGGATCCCGGAAAGTAAGTTCTGTTGGTATCGAAGGAGAGCGATGCGGCCTGCCGGCATGTGGGGAGGGCATGTGCGCCGTTCTCATCTACAACCTAACAGGCGAGCACCTATTTGTCCAGTGGCACGCTCCCTGCATCAAAAAAGCCGCGTAAGAAATATCCTCTATATTCACTGGCTGTTTACTATTTGGTGACGTCAACTTCAACTATGCGTTATATTCACCTTCTCTTCATCTGCATCATGACAACAACTTCATCATCCATACAAGCCCAGTCATCGGGAAAATATGCTCACGTGAACGGGCTGAAAATGTACTACGAAGTTCACGGGACAGGCTATCCGTTGGTCCTCATCCATGGAGGAGGTTCTACACTTCAAACTACATTCGGACGTATACTCCCCGGGTTGGCAAACTCGAATCAGGTGATTGCTGTGGAAATGCAGGCGCATGGACACACCTCCGATATCAATCGACCTATGACGTTCGAACAGGACGCTGACGATATCGCCGAACTTCTCAGGCAACTCAACATCAAAAAGGCCAACATCTTCGGATTCAGTAACGGCGCAAGTACAACGCTGTTCGTCGCGATGCGCCATCCTGAGCTTGTCAACAAGATTATTGTGGCATCCACCATGTATAATAAGGCTGGTACGTTTCCGGGATTCTGGGACATGATGAAACAGGCAACCTTCGAAGGAATGCCTCAGCCCTATAAGGACGCTTTCCTGGAGATCAATCCTGACAAGGATGCGCTATATGCGATGTATAACCGCGATGTCACCCGGATGCAGAACTTTAAAGACATACAACAATATGATATTGCAGCTATCACGGCTCCTGCTTTAGTCATGTGTGGCAACCAGGATGTTGTGACCGTTGAACATGCGGTGGAGATGTTTCGTACTATGAAAAATGCGCAGCTGGCGATCTTCCCGGGAGGTCATGGCGACTACATTGGTGAGCTCACTACTTTGAAGCCGGGGAATGCTGGCGGACTGGTGGCTCTGCCGGTAATTGAAACATTTCTTTCCTTGTGAGGATAGCCATGACGTTGACGATGCCCGTGGTAAGCAATCGATTCTTCCCATGCATGCCGCATTGATCAAATATCCATTTCTCCTGGAAATTCCAGATGCAATACTGGCCAGGATCGATCTCAACGTTCTTCATATTCCGACGGGCAGCGAGCAGGAATTGATTACAGGGCTTTCATCCAATCTTATGAAGAATATCGTAGTGTACAAAGAAGGCGCTGTCAGCACAGGCGTTCACCTTTGCAGGGTGCTTCGATCCGCATCAATCACTCAGGAACAGCTCGAAGCAATAAACGCAGTGGAGAATCTATTTAAAGAAGGACAGATTGTGGTTGCGTACGACAACCCATTGGTGATTGAATGCTAATTGACTTTATGCGGCATACTTCTCACCTATCATTCGAACTTCCAGAGAAGCGTCAACACCCTTGAGAGTAAGATGGGCAGATTCACTTTCTGATGGCTGTTGCTTAAGCAACTCAAAGGCCACTGATGAAACAAGGAAATTGTTGTTAAGCTGTTTGGTCGCACCCTGCAGACGCGCAGCAATGTTCACCGCATGGCCCATCACGAGCAAATGCTCATAGCCATTCAAAGAGATCTTTCCGGTAGCCACTTTTCCGACATGAATGCCAATACCGACTTCAATCTTTCTGCCTATCTGAGATTCGCCGGACGCATTGAGGACTGCAAGCTGTCGCATGATAGAAGACCCCGCGCGGACCGCGTCATCAACCGCCCTTCCGATATCTCCATCAAACCCGAAAGCAGCATAAAATCCGTCACCTGTTGTCTCAATAATTCTACCATGATTGTTTCGGACGAGACGCTGGAAGGTAGACAGAAGCTTTCCAATCAGATGCAACACATCCGAAGGCCTGAATTGCCCTGTAAGGGGCGTAAAATTCCTGATGTCCACAAACATCAGTGCCATTTCCTGTTCCGGCTCAGCGGGTTGATTCCAGAGATCCCAGGCCTGAGACTGGATCTGATTTGTCTTCTTCCTGCCCCTGATGGCGGGTTTGGGCGACATAAAGAGTGGTAGCTGCATGGCTGTTCGCGTTTTGATTGTACTAATTAACGATAGCCTTGTGTCAGCCCTATGTCAGCAGGAAAAGTGAAAGGATAGGAATGTTGATTTTTTCGTACAGAAAAGGGTCAGGCAGGGCCTTGATCCTGGCAGCAAATCGTTTAAGACGGACGGATCATGTTACTTGCCGGCGTCAAAGAATCCTTCCTTAACTGAAGAGGTAAGATAATCGCGTGCCTCTGTACTGAGGGAGCCGTTTCCCCTCTTCCTGAAGATCTTTACGTCGGCGTCAACTACCTCCAGCTTCTCATCGTTCACGATGTTCATCACGGCATCATAGAAGCCGATGATGAAAAGACCGCCCGGGTTGAGCGCCTCATAAAACTTATCGAGAAGGCGTCGCTTCGCCGGGACATCAAAATAGATCATGACGTTGCGACAAAAGATCACATCAAACCCATTCTGAAAGGTGTCGGTGATAAGGTTGTGATACCTGAACTCGACATGCTTCACCAGGTCGCGGTGCATCTGAACCTGCGTCGAGTCAATTTCAGTGTAGTAAGTTGAAAAATCGCGATAGCTTGTTACCTGTTTATACGCGGCCGCGTTCTCGCTCGTCTTGATCTTATGATACACGCCAGCCTGGGCTTCACGTACCGCTGCGTCGTTGAAATCTGTGGCCAACGCAGTAGCTATGTGCTGGAGCTTCATCTCCTGTAACAAAACACCCAGGCTGTATACCTCTTCTCCTGTTGAGCACCCGGCATGCCACACTTTCATCGTCGAACGATGGCGGAACTCATTTGCCAGACGCTTCTTCAGCGCCACCCACAACTCCGGATCGCGAAACATTGAAGTCATCCCTACACTGACTTCACTCAGAAATGGTTTTACGAAGTCAGGCTCCTGCAGCAACTTCATCCACAACGCATAGGAATTGGGAAGATTGTAAAGGCTCATTACGCGCAACATGCGGCGTCGCAATGATTTGGGTTCGTAACAGGTGAAGTCTATTCCGTATCGCTTAAGAATACTTTGACAGAGGGAATTCATCTCCTCATTCGTCAGCTCCAAATTGTCCATCGTCCCTCCTGTTCTAAATCTCCACGCACAAATCAAGCGACCAGTGATATCTGATCCTTCGTCTGTCTGATAAGAATTAAGATGATCTTGTTTATTGTCCCATCGAGACCCCTGCTTACCGAAAAGCTGACCTCGAATGGCGCGACGTCTTCCTGCAAAGCCATTGGAACGTTCAGCTGTATAGAGTCCGATCGAAGAACCTGCTCGCGTTGCATGGACCATTGTTTATGGCCGCTGGGGGCCAGAAAGTCCTCGATTGCCTTTGACTTCAATTGAATTCTGCTGATGCCGAAGAGCTTCATTGCCTTTTCGTTCGCAGTCTTACAACGGAACTCTGCATTGAACTCGATAACGGGGAAAGTGGCCTTGAGAGCTGTAACCATGCCTCCGAGATCGTTAAGCTTCTCCTTCTCCTGAGTGGTGAACTGAGCGAGCATCAATATTCGCTGCGGCACATCGCCTTCAACGATAATGGGATTGAACGTTCCCGTAAGCCACATCTCTTTCCCGCTGTGGTCACGCATCTTAAACTCACCGGAGAAAAACTTCCCAAGTCTCAGATTCTCCCACATCAGGTTGATGGAAGGATCATCACCAGTGAAAGAGTTAATTGATTTACCGTGAACAGCATGTTCATCATAGCCGAGCACTTTGAGAAATATCTCGTTAGCATTGATGAGCTTTCCGTCCATCGTGAAGTTGGCTGTTGCCAGTGTACCGTCGATGGCATTGATGGTGCCCGATAACTCCGCCTGCTTGCGCGACATTTCCTGTTGGGTGGCGCTGATCGTCTCCAGGTGATGTTGCAATTCGTTCTCACGGCTTTGCAGCCTATCGGCAAGTACGTTCGATTCGGCAAGAAGCTTCTCCGTGTGAACAACATTCTGCAGGGCGGCCACTTCCGATGCAATACTCTTGCTGACTTCACGAACGAAGTCTACCTGATGTGGTTGAAGCGACTCGAATGCCACGAGTTCAACTGCACCGTAGAATTCGCCGTCAAACATCAAAGGAACGATGACTACGTTTCTTGGTGTGGATTCGCCCAGCCCTGACGTTATCGAAGTATAGTTGCGTGGAATGTCGGTGAGAAACATCACTTCGTGCTCGAGCATGCACTGCCCGAGCAAACCTGATCCGAGCGCTATGCGCGATTCAATCATTCTCTTCTTGTTGTATGCGTAGCAAGCCAGAAGATCAAGACAACGATTTCCCTCATCGTCCTTTGCCTCAATGTAAATTCCTCCCTGATTGATGTCGAGATACTTCACCAGCTCGCTGATGATGCGGCTGCCATACTGTTTGATCTCCTCTTTTGTTCTGAGAACTTCAGCAAACTTTGCTAGTCCTTGTGTTACCCAGTTCCTCTTTGTCTCTTCATCCTTGACGCGCTGCAGCTCTGTATGGATTGAAAGAATAGCTCCGTCTATGGCATCTTCCGAGTTGAGGTCATCGAACGAAGAAAGCTTTTCGGGGTGTGCC
The DNA here is from genome assembly GCF_037203685.1 of Chryseolinea sp. T2. Classification (NCBI taxonomy): domain Bacteria; kingdom Pseudomonadati; phylum Bacteroidota; class Cytophagia; order Cytophagales; family Fulvivirgaceae; genus Chryseolinea; species Chryseolinea sp. T2. The sequence goes on along the minus strand of NZ_JBBCAU010000001.1, from coordinate 716,909 downwards.
AGGCTGGCAATTAGTTCTGCCGACCTCTCAAACTTCTTGGAGATGGCGGCATGGTTTGATGTAAGGAGACCGAGACCCGTTCCCTGTATCTTAATATCCTTCTTTGCAGTTTCCAGAATTCGTTGTGACTCCAGGGCCAGCTTTCGAAGGACACGCAACCAGAGGATCATCAAAACCGCTCCGATTAAACCGGTCGTCACAATTCCTGAAAGAACAATAGCGCGCTCAAGGTCCAAAGCCACTGCAGCAATGGACAGCAACACAACGGTGATGAAAAGATAACTCAGTATTGATAACGGTCTGGCCATGGGCTTAGGGTACTAAACCTTATACCGGGATTGCATCAAAAATTCTATTACTCAGACTCCAGACGAACTGCGGATGAATGGTATCCCGATCGTCGAACTTGAATGACGTGTTGCAAAAGATAACGCTTGTGCTGGAGTCGCTTCCCAGTTCCTTTGACACAAAGCTTCTGAGATCGTGCGCAGGCAAACGTACCAGGGCAGGTACGTCGCCGTAAATTTCAATGGAAAGTGAATTCGCCATCTCGGAGATTACTGAAGCCGAAATGATGTTGTCGATTTCCATGAGAAACGCTTCGTTGAGCGCTTCGTTCGATAAACGCAAGTTCACTGCTTTGAATATCTCCTGGCTTTCTGCCTCATTGAAAATCAGGAAGCTCTTCCCTGAGACGTCACCGATGATTTGCGTAACCAGTACATACAGATGTCCTGCCTCCTCGGCAAATGCGTTCCAGCTGCTGCCTGCCTGGATCTTTACAGAGTTACACTTCGTCACCTTCACATTCTTGTTGACGAGAGTCGAGAATGAACGAGCGGCCCGCTCAAATCCGGCACCCATAATCTGCATCAACCTTTCTTCTCTATTCAGCGTGGCCATATTATTAATTCAAATGAAATGCTTTTGCTGCGCGCTGTTGTGCGGCATTGTTAAAAATGATTCCCAGAACGAAGGGCACATTCAGCACCAGGCACACGTTACCACTTCCAAGGATTGTATATCCACTTATATGTTTCACGCGATCTACCGGCCGCGTCAGTGGCTTTTCAACTATCTCTTTCTGTTGTAGAAGCTTATCTACAACGAACCCAACGGTGCGGTTGTTAAATGAAACAACAACAACGTGAAGGCTGGCAGAATCGGGAACCCTCTGAAGTGACGAAACTGCCATGTTTGATCCTGTATGAGTATTCAGTTCAAGAATGTCCGAAAGAAAGGTGATCGCGATGTTCTTCCCTAAATGATTTGCGACGAGGCCACCTCCCGCGCGATGAATGTCCGACTTGGCAACTGAAATAACGGACTGAGTATATGCAAGCGGAATTGCATACACGGACTCACCCAGCTCAAATAGCAACGATGACTTTACTGCCATCGATGCAGGCAGCGTAAGTTGTATCACCATACCGGCACCGTCGGTACTCATGAGTTTTATAAGTCCGCCGATCGAGTCCAGAGTCTTCTTCACCACATCCATTCCAACGCCGCGTCCTGCGATAGCGGTAACACGCTCCATAGTCGAAAATCCGGGCTCGAAGATGAGCATGCCCAGCTCGTCCTTGCTAAGTGAATCCGCCTCCGACGCTGATAGCAGTCCCTTAGCAATTGCCTTTTCCTTTATCTTCTGATAATTCAATCCCCGACCGTCGTCGCTTATTTCAATGACAACGGAGTCCGTTTCACCGCGTGCGCTTAGGGTCACCGTTCCTTCAGATTGCTTACCTGCAGCTTTCCGTTCTTCGGGAGTTTCTATTCCGTGACCCACGCAATTACGGATCAGGTGAATCAGCGAATCGCCGATTACCTGAAGAACATTTCTGTCTATTTCAGTATCCGTTCCTTCAAGCTTGAGTACTACGTCTTTTCCTTCTATGGTGGCGGCATCACGAACGACACGATGAAACTTATTGAAGAGAAATCCTACCTGCACGAGACGGACATCCATTACCGAGTACTGCAGATCTGCGCTGATGCGACTTAGTCGCGCAAACTCGTTGTTGCCGCGACGGCCGCTTGCTGAACTCATGGCGAGGATGCGGTCCTTCTCGATCATCAGTTCACCCACAAGTGTCAGCAGGTTGTCAAGCTTTCGGACGGGAACCTGCACCAGATCCGAGAAGGCCAGCTTCTCAGCCTGCTCGGGTTCATTCACCCGCTGTCCAGCATTTGATGTTTCGTTGTCGTCAATACCAGCTTCGCTGAAAGATGCTTTTTCTGCATCACGATGATGGATCGAAGCAGTCACGGGCTGCGCCTTTGTCCGCTTCAGATACACCTCGAGCTTTGTCTTGATGCCTTTATACTTTACTTCGCTGTTGTCGCGGATCGCCTGAATCAGATTGCCCAGTGCATCCACAGCTTTGAACAGCATGGCAAACAGTGACTCATCCATGAGTACACGCCCGTCACGCATCTCGCCAAACAGGTCTTCCAGTACATGCGACATCTCTGCAATGCCTGAATAGCCCATACCCAGGGCGTTGCCTTTGAGCGTGTGGGTAATTCTGAAAAGTGCGTGAACAGTCTCCTTATCCCCCGCGTGTTTCTCGAGGTGTGTGATCAGCCTGTTTACCTCCTCAAAATTATCGAGGGCCTCCGCCAGGAATATCTCCTTATATTCGTCGTCTCGGTTTGCCATGTTTAAATTCCTTTGAAGGCTACAAACAGCTTACAATAAAACCTGGTATTTCGTTTAGACTTACTATCTGTCTTACAGCACCCATCTCACTGGCAACGCGTGGCATACCGTAGACAACAGATGAATCTTCATCCTGTGCAATAGTATAGCCGCCGGATTCCCTTATCTTCTTCAAACCAACGGCACCGTCCTTTCCCATGCCGGTGAGCAGAACACCGATAGCGCGTCTTCCAAAAGTCTCTGACGCGGATTCAAACACGCTGTCAATAGAAGGGTAATTGAATTCGCGATATTTTCTCTGAGTGAAAACAATTATCGGCGAACCCGTTGCAATATTCCTTTCTATCAGAATATTCGTTTCGCCCGGCGCCACATACACATTTCCACCTTTCAATGATTCGCCTTTGGAAGCAAGCTTCACCGGAATAGTGTTGGTTTCATTCAGGCGCGCTGTGAATGATTCAATGAATCGCGTTGGCATATGCTGCACCACGACGACGGGTACCTGAAGATTGCGTGGCAGATTAGTAACAATGTGTTCGATAGCTGCCGGACCTCCAGTTGAAGCACCGATAACAACAATGTCATAGTTAATGGATTCAATGCTGTGCTGGTGATTGTTAGCACGCTTGGTTACACGCGACTTCAGGTGACTGATATCAGCGCGTGATGCTTCTTTGATCAGACTGAGCAGTCGCTCGCCGTGTAGTTCATTAGTCCTGTAGTCTGCCGGCTTGTCCACAAACTCGAATGCACCGCCTTTAAGTGCATCGAACACCCTGGTATCTGTTTTCTCCAATGAACTCAGGAGTATGATGGGTACCGGTTGCTTCTCCATCAGCGAGTTTACAACGTATACGCCATCGTAATCAGACATAACGACATCCGTGACCACTACATCCGGACGCAGATTCAGGGCGAGTTGTTCTCCCTCGCGTCCGTTCTTGGCTATGCCGACCAGCTCAATTTCGTTGTCACGACGAATGACATCGCCAATCAGCTTTCTCATGAAGGCGGAATCGTCGATCAACACTGTTCTGATACGGGATGGCATTCTCGTTACTAAGCTTTGTTAACAGCTTCTACGAGTTGATCATTGGTAAAGGGCTTTACGATATAAGCCCTGGCTCCTAGCCGAAGTCCTTCGTTGACCACGGATTCCTGTCCAACGGCACTGATCATAACCACTTTTGATTTCAAACCTTCGTCCTGATAAACTTTCAGGATGTCCGTTCCAATCATGTCGGGCAATATGTTGTCCAGCGTGATGAGATCGGGTTGTAGTTCAAACGCAAGGTCGATTGCTTCCTCGCCATTAGCGGCCTGGCCCACGACATTATATCCGCCACTTTCGAGGGCGTCTTTAATGAGGGTTCGCATGTACAGCGAATCATCAACAATCAATACACTCTTTGCCATGTTTGCTCTGTATTATTTGTTTCAAAAAATTGTTCCTGTCCTGTCGCCAGCGCGTCTCACGGTAAGCGTTCCTGTAGCTGTTTCAAATTGCGCCGTGCGGCTCACTGTTCCGCCCACATCAGTCGCAGCAATGAAAATGTTGCGCATGTGCAAGTGCTGCATCACTGATCTGACATTCCGTGCTCCTGTGCTGGTTGTTCCGAGAGTGTTTGCACCTCCAACCATCTTCGCTGACAATCCGGTCAGCGAACTTCCCTGTTGCTGAAAGCGTCGAAAAAGTTCCTCGATGGCCGCATCGGCACAATACCAGCCACGTGTGTCCGGCCCTTTCTCGGCATCAGGAAGAAGGATATGTGCAGCACCGGTCAGCCCCAACTGACGATCATTGAGAAACAACCCGATGCACGATCCCAATCCAAAGCAATTGTATTGAGCGCGTCCCTGGTGAGTAACTACCTGACCGATGTTGATTGTGTATACCTTCATAGTATCTAACGTATGCCCTAGGCAGCGATGTGGGCCTTCTTCATCGAGACTACCGCATCATAATCCACCACCTTGAATATGTCAACGAGGATGATCAATCGGTTGCCGGACTTCACGATTCCTTTTATATAACCACTGTCTGTTTGCCCGTCACCAACAATACCGGCGTTCGTGTCGATCTCAGCTGAATTCACCGTGATGGTATTAGGAACATCTGAAACCAGCAGGCCCATTCGCATCTCCTCGCTTTCCACCACTAATGTGTAGCGGCCGCCCTTTTCGAGTATGACCCGCTCAAGGTTAAAACGCTCTTCGAGATCCAGTATGGCAATCACATTTCCACGAACGTTGGCCACGCCTCTTATATACGAAGCTGACTGTGGCATGCGGGTAATGTTGGGAGTGATGACAACCTCCTTGATATGATCGATCTGCATCCCATATTCCTCGTTGCCTAGCTTGAAGACTACGATCTGCATTCCTTTGCCGGTCTTAATCGTCTCAGACTTTTCTTCTTTAGCCATTGGAGCGCTTACGTTTAGTTCTTTCTGAGTTTAAATTGCTGAAGCCCCGACTGCAACTGGGCAGCTACAGCGGAGAGTTCGTCTCCCGCCTTCGCGATTTCCAACATGCCATTGCTCATCTGCTGGCTGGAACTTGCAACTTCCTGGGTACCCGCAGCAGTTTCCTCCGACACAACAACGATCTGCTCGAAGTTCTTCACCACGATTCCGATACTGTCCTTTTGAGTAAGCGTGGCGGTTTGAATTTCCTGTGATGCTGTGAACGTCTCTTCGCTAGACCTGGCAATCTCCTGGAATATCAGCTCCGCTTCAACACTTGACTTATTTCCTTCTTTCACGCTTACCTCCATGCCCTCTATTGCTTTGCCCGCCGCCTGGGTATCACGTTGTACATCGCTGATGATCTTTTCAATCTCAACTGCCGAACGGCGTGAATCCTCAGCAAGCTTTCTTATCTCTTCGGCCACTACGGCGAAGCCACGACCCGCATCACCAGCACGCGCAGCCTCTATCGCCGCATTCAATGCGAGCAGGTTCGTCTGGCTGGCAATGTCCGTGATCACATTAAGCGTTCTGCCGATCTCTTCAGTGCGTCTGGTAAGTACCTGAATTGATTGCGCAGTCTGTCCGGCGGATTCCTTGATACCAGTCATGTTATTAACCAGAACCTTAACCGTCTTCATGCCCTGCGTTGAGCTATCACGTCCACGCTCGGCAGTCTTATTAATAAAGTTGGCCTTCTTTTCCATGTCGTTTGAAGACGACATTACGTGGTTGATCAGCTTCGAAGACTCATCCGTCTTTGACGCCTGGTCCTGCGCACCTTTAGCCATCTGTGAAATAGCAGATGCCACTTCGTTGGTATTGCGCTTCATATCGTCAGCCTTCTTCTGAAGAAGGTCTGATGACTTAGCCACGACAGAAGATCCCTGGCTGATGTTCATCAACACACCATTGAGGTTGTCAAGTGTCTTGTTGACCTCAGCAGTCAATCCATTGTTGTCTACAAAAGTGTCGCAGCGTTGACTCAGGTCGCCCTTCGACATAGCTTTGATGACACGGATTACTTCTGTCATATCCAGCGCGTACTTAACAACCTTGTAAGGTTTGCCGTCGCCGTCCTTTATCGGGTTATACGATGCCTGAATGTAAATCTCCTGACCGCGTTTATTGATACGAGTATAAGTACCCACGAAAAACTCCCCACGATTCAGAGTATCCCAGAAATTCTTGTACTCCATTCCACGTGAATATTCCTCCTGAACAAACATACGGTGATGCTTGCCTTTGATCTCCGCCAACGAATAACCCAACGTCTTTAAGAAGTTGTCATTGGCAGTGATGATCGTGCCATCCATATTGAACTCAATCACCGCATTGGAACGCCCGATTGCTTCAAGCTGTCCCTGGGAATCAATGTTCTTCAGTTTCTGATCGGTAACGTCAGTGGCATACTTAACAACCTTGAATGGTTTGCCACTCAAATCCAGAATTGGATTGTACGACGCCTGTATATAGACTTCTTTGCCACCCTTGCCAATTCGCTTGAATTCATCCGAAAGGTACTCACCGCGATTAAGCCTGCTCCAGAACTCGCGATAAGTGAAGCTGCGTCCGTACTCAGGATCTACAAACATGCTATGATGCTGACCCTGTATTTCAGCAAGCGAATAATTCATCGTCTTCAGGAAGTTGTCGTTGGCGCGAATGATCGTGCCATCCATATTGAACTCGATGACCGCCTGTGATTTGCTTATCGCCTCGATCTGTCCACGATAATCGACGAGCATGAGTTGCTCTTCCTCAGACTTGCTCTTTCCGTTGGACGACGAACCATGTTGTGTGCCGTTGCCCTTGTCCTGGTACAGGTTCTTATTCATTTGCTTAACTTTTTTGCGTTGGATTGATTTGCCGGTTGCAGCTTCTGATGCAGACAACTCCTGAATCAGAGTTGGATTTGCCGGTTGATGTTCATTCATTCAGTTTAAATAATAACCGTATCAACGGTGTTTTAAAAAATTGCACGCGCAATGCGCGAGGCAGTATGTAAAACTACAATGAGCTTCAAACCTCCACCATACCGTAACGACTGTATTTTAATCTACTCGTGACTACGGATACGCATTACGTAGAAATACCTATCGCCTGTGTCAGCGCTTATCAGTCGTCGATGAAATTGTGATGAAAGCGGTACGCAATTGTCGCTTCATCGGAAAACGGTTGATACTAAACATTGAGGAATAAATCTTCTTTGCGTTTAAACTTCGTTTGCTCAGCAATACGAGTATCGGCCAGTATTTTTTGTATACCGGCAGGAAATTGAGATGCTCTAAAATGACCGGTTAAATCAGACCGAGTTGGTCCACCTTCTTGACGAGCTCAATGGCATTCTTCACGCCAACCTTTTTCATGAGATTTGCGCGATGTGTCTCCACTGTACGCGCGCTGATAAACAAGCGATCAGCCATTTCCTGGTTCGTTAACCCTTCGCTGATCAGCTGTACAATCTCCACTTCCCGCGCTGTCAGTCGAATATCGCTATCGGTTGCTTTCTTACGGGAATTACCTGAGTAATGCTTCAGTATTGACTTTTGCACTTCACTGCTGAAATAACAGTCACCGCGAAGCACAGTTTGAACGGCCTCTTCCAGCTGGTCGCCAGTTTCACTTTTAACAACGTATCCGCGCACACCGTGCTCCAGGCACTTACTGATGTAATCGTCGTCATTATACATCGACAGGATGATGATCTTTGCATCACTGTTGCCCGTGAGAATGTGCTTGGCCACCTCCATCCCATTTACCTCCGGCATCGAGATATCCAGGATCATCAAATCAGGCCTAAGATCGTGAAAGTGTTGAATTGCTTCACGGCCATTTACAGATTCGCCCACAACGTTCCATTGTGAATTTCTGGACAGCAAACTCCTTACCCCCTGCCTGATCATTGCGTGATCATCAGCAATCAAAATCTCAACCTTACACATATACAACTGCTCTTGAATTGGGTACTTCGACGGTCACCAGTGTTCCACGATGATCATCACTTTCGATATTAAACTGACCGCCCATGATTTCAGCACGGTCACGCATGTTATTCAACCCGTTGCCTCCGCCACTGCTAAATGATGGCGACACGGAAGACATTCCTCGGCCATCATCCTCAACCGTAAGCCGGATCAACTCGCGCGACACATTCAGCTGAACGCTCACATTTTTTGCTCTTGCATGCTTCAACGAATTATTAAGCGCCTCCTGAGTAATCCGGAAGAAGTTAACCTTATTCGATTGATTCATCGGGATGGCCACACCGTGTGCCTGAAAATCAATCCGGATATTTGACGACTTCATCACGGTTGCGCATAGCGTTCGCAGGCACGTTGCCAGATCAAAGTCACGCAATTTTGATGGAAGCAAATTCTCTGAGATGCGTACTGATTCCAGTATGGCTTCGTCCAGTAGTTGCAACAGACTTTGTGCTGCAATCGGATCCTGAACAATGACACGCGTGTTCATTTTGATTGCGTTGAGCATCTGCCCGAGACCGTCGTGGAGATCCATTGCAATCCTTCCCCGTTCCTGTTCCTGACCTTCGATAACGGCAGCCTTACGATTCAGCTCAGCCAGCTTACGCAAGTTGTCTTTTTGTATTTTGTCCGAGACATTCTTGAAGACGATGATCAATCCGGTAAAGTTGCCGTGTGAATCAAGCATAGGACTCAGACTGCTTTCACCAATTGGAAGTGCATTCCCGGTCTTGCAAACAAGCAACAAGTCATCCGGCATTCTGCTTAGATTGCCCATCCCCAAGGGACACTGAATGGGATTGATATTGATTTGCTTCGCTGATGAACTTTTACAGCTCAGAATTTCAGCCGCTGTCCTGGCAATGACTTCCTGCGTCGTCCATCCCGTCATTCGAAGCGCGGCAGGATTCATGTACGTGATTCTGCAATCGCGATCAACTGTAACGACGGCGTCGCTAATTGAGCTCACGGTAGAAAAATATTTCTCTTCACTCCGACGCAACTGAAGCTCAATGTCGTGCTTGTATAATGCCATCTCAATCACGGCAATCACTTCACGTGCTTCAAAAGGCTTGGTCAGATATCCGTAAGCTTCACTTACTTTCGCTCGATCTATCGTTTGTCTGTCGGTGAGACCTGTAAGAAATACCGATGGTATATTGTATTTCTTTTTGATGAATGACGCGGTTTCAATACCGTCGATTTGCCCATTGATTACGATGTCCATGAGCACCAGATCCGGTCTTGTCGATTCTACAAAAGCAATGGCCTTCTCTCCCGAGTCACACGATCCTATCACCGCGTATCCATCAAGTTCCAGTGTTTGCTTTAATGAAAAGACCGCCAACGCAGAATCCTCCACAATAAGAATCGAAGCCTTCGCCATTATCTCTCGCTAACAATTATTGCCACGTGGTACGAGTATGTAGTACTTTCTCCCCAATCATGCAGGGGAAACAACGATTGTGGGTTACGCATCAAACTTACATTGTTGCCGGTGGAGCGGAGAATTCAAAATTGACGAGACGACACCCAAGTAATAAATTTTTGAGACTAACACTATTTCACTTCAAGACTTGGGGAAATAAAGAAACGTTCGAATCGTTAACCCCCCGAAAACAGGGGAGCCCCGCAGTGCGGGGCTCTTGCCTTGCAAATAGAAAATGAGAGGGAAATCGGCTGTGTAATCGTTAGCTAAGTATTTTCACGGAGTCAACTTTCTCCGAGACGAAATCGGTGGCATCATACACGTAGCCAGCAACCAGACGTAATGTATCGTACTTGCTGAACTCGGCTGCAAGTTTCATGACATTGAGTTTATACGTAGGGTCTTTAGCAATCATCTCAACTGCCGCTTTGATCTGAATTGAATCTGGCGTTTCCGTCTTTAGATCGATTCCAAGTTTAAAGTAACCGACACGCGCCGTGATCTCGAGTTTACCTTCATGTACGCCTCCAACGACCATGGGCGCACCGTGCTTAATGCCAAGCATTACTCCACCATATCCGCCATTGGTGATAAACACGTTGGTAAAAGGCAACACGTGTTCGAATGGAATATAGTCTTCTATAACGACATTGGTATATGGAAAGCGGTCGCGCAGTTCTCTCGTCTTTGAACCGCCGGTGGTAACAATAACCAAAGTGCGAGTCCCCTTGTAGGCTTCGATCACAGGAACAATGAGTTTCTCCGGATCCTTCTCGATCGTGCCCTGCGTTACAAGTATTGTCCTGCTGTATCGCTTAGATCTTTCGCGCAAGTCAGACTGCGGCTGTCTTCCTTTAGCCAATGGAAGTAGCGGGCCTATGAATCGAATGTTCTTACCAAGGTCACTCCTGTTGTATTCGAAACCAGGTGTACCACTTTGCAGCATAAATGTGGAAGAACGTATCAGATAGTCCATCGTATTACCCTTGACCATGAGACCATATCCTGCAAGAATGTCACGAAAAAGTTTGTGTGACTTGCTGAAGAGAACATTATCGGTAAGCCATCTGAAATAATCCTGCTTCAATCTACCCAACCTTGTCGTGGAAGGTGTCATGCCAAGACCGGCCGGACCAAGGTCCTTTGAAGTTTCAACCAAAGGCATCACTCCTATTGATATTACAGGCTTCTTTAGTATTTGACTTACGAGTGGAATAGCCGTGAACATCACATCGGCAATCAATACATCAAACGAAAATGACGCGTTGATTTCCGAAATGTCTGCAAAGAATTCAGGAGCTCTGCGGAGAAAGGAATGTTCAAGGTCAAAGTTCAGGCGTTTGATCTGGTTCGTATAACGCAGTCTTTCGGCAAATACCAGGTCCATGTTCTCCTGGTTATATTGTACAGCGCGCTTAAACGGATAGTGATGAATACCCATGCGTGCGAGCTTGTCGGCATAGTAGTCCTGAGTATACCAGCGAACGTCATGTCCCTGAGCTTTCAGATAAGAGGCGATACCAGTGAGCGGATTGAAATGACCATCGGCCGGAATGCAGGCCAGTAGTATTTTGAGGGGTTGCATTGTTGTGATTGTAATCTTTAATCCGTTTAACGTCAATGCGCATGAATGGACGTTCACGTATGTTAAGAAAGAAACCAGCCCAAACTTTGGCAACAGTCAGGTCGTGGAATAAACGTGGTGTTGGATGCTATTGAATAGCGCTAAGCGGCGCAGTCGATAGAGGTCTGCGATATGTTCTTACGAATACGGCTCAGCGATTGTGGTTTAATGCCGAGGTATGAAGCAATATCACGCTGCGAAGCGCGGAGAAGAATATGCGGATAAGTAGTGAGCATTTTCAAATAGCGAACTTCCGCTTCAACGTTTTTTGTTTCGAAGCATTCCTGTACGAGCTCCGAGTTTCGTCTTTCCTGCGCCACCATCATGAGGCGTGCAAATGATTTGCAGTTGTCGAAGAGGGAAAGGTAATGTTCTTTGTCGAGGCGACCGATAATCGTGTCTTCCATGGCCTGCAGGGAAGTGTGCGATGGCTCATTGTAAAAAATGCCACGTATATCACCGAAGCAGGAATCTTCAAAGTTAAAACCGACGACCGTTTCTTCGCGGGTATTCTTGTCAGCAATGAACTGTCGTAAGCAACCCTTAAACACGTAACCACCAAACGTGGGTATTGATCCTTGTTTAAAAACGAACTCGTTCTTTCTGATCACCGAGTACCTGGAACAGGAGACGACCATGTCGAAATCCTCTCTCGAGAATGGTGTCATGGCGTTGTAGTGACACCAAACACGGTCGTATGCTTCTTTCTCGTTGATCATGCCTGGAATAGTGGCTAATACGAGGATAACAATCGTTTGGTTACGCCCCAGGATAAATTACGGTCTCAATGGGAATTGCGGCTAAACAGCAAACTGGGTTAGATGATGATTTAAATGTTTATAGAAATAGTTATTCCATTCGGGCAATGTAAGCTTTCCGAAGGAATGCGATTCACGTCCCTCAAAAAATGCCTCCCCATTCTTCTCCGTTCGAATGATATAATCAGTTAAGCGGCCCTTCTCTCTCTCAAAATCACGCTGATCAGTGATCACAAAGGCCGGAGCCGTACGGGCATTGCGGGGATAGGGTTTGTTTCCGACAACCGTATCCTTGGCCACCAAAGTGATGAGGAAACGCATGAATGCATTGGGTCGCTTGTGCTTGTCTTCATACACCATTTCGTACATCACGCAAAGATGGGCAAGCATCTGACTTGCATTCATCTTACCCCATTGCGGACGGGTTTCGGGTGTCAGCTTATTGATGCGTACGATGAGCTCCCGGGTCGTATCTGGCGAAAAGATGTTTGTAGTCATAATCTAGAATTATCGGGGCAATGGTTTCAGATACGCGTTCCAGTGTACAAAGTTACGCAGCAATTTATACCGCGGAGGGCCGGCAATTGCAGCTGCGTCAAATGGACCGAATACTACTTCGGATGCGCCGAACGCCATTCCCTGCCAGGTATCAAAGCCTGGAACTTCTCGATGTTCCCCTGGTCCTGTAACGTCACATAGACCGTCTTCCCATCGGGTCCGCCAAAGGCCAGGTTCGTTGGGCTTTTACCTGTCAGTGCAACCTCATAAAGAACCTTTCCCTGAGGGCTTAATATGGCAACTGTGCCTTTGCCATAACGTGCGATATATAGGTTTCCGGCTTCATCACACCTCATGCCGTCCATTCCAAAGTCGGGGAACGTGATCAGGATGCGTTTGTTGGAAATGCTTCCATCGGGTGCAAGGTCGTACGCCCAGACGTTCCGTTGGGCAGATTCGTTTACATACAGTGTTTTGTTATCCGGACTTACTTCGACACCATTGCTTGTGCCCATGCTGTCTTCAAGCAAGGTGACTTTACCATCAGTATCAATACGCCACAAGTTGCCTGTATTCTCCTTCCAGTTAGGATCACTTGCATAGAGGCGGTTTTGATCATCGATGGCGATGTCATTCGGTTGATTCATTTTGTCCTCGTGAGCAAAAACTGAGATTGCGCGGGAGCCCATATCGACTTTGAGTATGTTGTGCTTTGGATAATCGGCAATGAACATTTCTCCTTTGGTGCTGAACCGTATTCCGTTACCCACGCTACCTTCTGGAAGCGTAACAAATAATGATGGCTTCTCCTGAGCATCCAGCATGCCAATAGTCCCCTCACTGGCAAAGTTTACGGCATATAAAATACCGTTGGCATCCACAGCAGGACCTTCAACTCCAGCGGTAAAGGTCTTTTGAGGAACAATTACAGTAGATGACTTGACTGTGTCTTGAGATGATGTCTCTGATTTCTGCTCCCCGGGCTTGCAGCCCGTGATCATGGCAACAAAGCAAAGCGGAGTGATCTGAAGGAGTAGTTTCTGATAATGCATAGGTGGGTGTAATGATCTGTTTTGATCATTAAAACTACATACACCTTCCGTACTTACATAAGAATTGGCTCCGGATTCGGATTCATGGTCGCATTACCGGATCGTCGGTATTGCTATACGCCCAGGACATATCCACTGCCCGGCGGGTCGATGTCGCGTTTGATGGTAAGTTGTCCTCCCACGCTTCTGCATACGAATATGTTTATCGGGCGGTTATCCATCTTGTTACGGTTCCTGTGAAGAACCAATTCCCATCGTTTCAGTTTGCGCCCAAGCTTACGTTGGGCTACCAGATGATGGATCAATTCACCGGAGTTGCAGAATCTTGCGAAACCCCTGTCGTCTATATATGAGCATTCCATGGGAATAGAGGTTGTGAATAAAATGACAAAGCTTGTGCCACCAACAATTTTGTCCCCGGAAGGGCTGATTCGACCCCTATTGGGGCCGTAGTATCCCTTTAGTTGTAGTAAGTTTTCCCATAATGAGTAGCTCCGGATCCTGTTGTGGTCAACAATCTCCGATGCCTTGACAACGACGGCGGGAGTATTCACCGACTGGGTCGCTGCATTCACCTACTCGTGGACTGAGACGGCCTTTTAGCCCTGGCCACGCCCCATCAGAGTACCGTTATTTACATCATAATCGAAAAGAAAATGAAAGCACAACTCACGAACCCTGCACAAAACGCAACCAGCAGCCGGGAGCGTTTTCGCACCGGACTTATCCTCGGTGGAATTGTTGTAGCCATCATCGCATCCATCTTCTTTTCTCAGGAAGTTAGCGGCCAGGCTATCGTTCCTTCTGTAATGCCTCACACTTCGATGCTGGTAAAACAGGTGACTCATCAGTCAACAAACGTCTGCGTTGAAGTAGTTAGCAACGTAATTGAACACCTGTTTTGATTTCATCCGATCAATGCTCCGCTGCCTGCACTTTATATACTGAAAAGCGATATCTTGGCTTAAACCGCCAACTTCAGAGTAAATGAACAGGAACTTTATCGCTGCATTGTTGTCAATCGCTGCATTCTCACTATCCGCTCAGGGCTTGAGTAAAGAAGATCGTCAGCTTGTAAAACTAATTCAGGACTATCAGGCCGAGTCTATAAAGTTCCTTGAACAGACTGTCAACATTAACAGCGGAACATACAACGTCGAGGGCATACGCAAAGTGGGTGCGATCTATCAAAAGTTCCTTGATGATCTGGGATTCGTCACAAAGTGGGTAGACATGCCTTCTGACATGCAACGCGCCGGTCACCTCATTGGAGAGATCAAAGGAAAGAAGGGCAAGCGCATCCTCCTCATCGGTCACATGGACACTGTGTTTGAGCCTGAGAGTCCGTTTCAGAAGTGGGAACAGAAGGACTCAGTGGCAAGCGGACCTGGCGCAAACGATATGAAAGGCGGCAACATGGTGATGTTGTACGCCCTGAAAGCTCTTCATGATGCCGGACTGTTAAAAGATCGTCAGGTGATTGTCATTATGCATGGCGACGAAGAGGCAGCAGGTCGTCCTCTGAATATCAGCCGCCGCGATATTATAGATGCAGCAAAACGCAGCGACATCGCCCTTTGCTTTGAAACAGGTACCGGATTCAATTATGCTACGGTAGCACGTCGGGGGAGTAGCGGATGGAAGCTCGAAGTAAAAGGTCGCCAGGCGCATTCATCGGGAATCTTTACAGAAGGAACAGGTGCAGGAGCAATCTATGAAGCTTCACGCATACTGAATCGCTTCTATAGCGAGCTGCAGGAACAATACCTCACGTACAATCCTGGCATCTTCATGGGCGGAACGATCGTCAACGCAGACACTACTGGCACGGAAGGTGAAGTGTCAGGCAAAACGAATATCGTCGCCAATTCAGTAATCGTGAATGGTGATCTGCGATTTATCTCTGAAGAGCAGAAGGCAAGGGCCCGCGAAAAGATGAAAGCAATTGTAGCGGCAAGCCTTCCTCAAACAACATCTGAGATCAAGTTTGATGATGGATATCCATCAATGCCGCCTACAGACGGAAATATGCAATTGCTTAAGAAATTAAGTCAGGTGAGTTTAGACCTTGGCCAGGGTGAAGTGATGCCGTGGGATCCTGGTAAAAGAGGTGCGGGCGATATCTCATTCGTCGCGCACTATCTCGACTGCCTGGATGGATTGGGTGCCATGGGCGGCGGAGCTCATGCTCCAAACGAATTCATCAGTTTAAACTCACTGGATGAAATAGAGACGCGGGTTGCAATTCTCGTTCATCGGTTAACGTCCGAGAAGGTAAAGGTAGACTCTAAATCGAAGCAATAGCTTATTGCAAAGGCAGGAGCGGGCGTGAAGGCGTCAGTTGGTAAACGGAGTCTTTTGTCTCGAACTTAGTTGAGCGTACAGACGCGGGTCCCCAAAAGCGAAACTGCACTCCTACAACTCCTTTTGGTTCGTCAGGGAAGTCTACTTCATAAACAGTTTTGCCGTTCACAATGAATTTCACGTGCTTGTTCTCGGACTCAACGCGAAGCTTTACCCATTTGGTCAGATCAACGCCAAAGCCAGACAAGTCAGCGTGTTTGCTGTTAACTCCATAGCCATACGCATACAAAAAGAGATCGCCGACACATGCCCTCGCCGAAAGTGGAATAATCATTACGTCATCCTTGCTTTGGATGAGAACCTGAACAAACTGACATGGATTGCTTCCTTCATTGAAGGGATTCTTCAACTCCGTTTCAAAGACAAAGTTGTCATTCATTATAGAGCCCATGTCGCTCTCGTTAAACATCCTAATTAACGGCGGGGCAGGATGCACTTCAAGATTGTATTTCTTTAGAGTCTCCAGGCCTACCGTAATACTATCACCGTGCTCGACTTCATCTTTGCTAAAATAGAGAGGCTGCGGTTCCTGCTGAACCAGGCACAGCCAGCCATCAGTAGCGATCTGAAGGTCATGCGTCTTCACGATTTCACCATCCACAATTAATTTAGTTCGGAAATATCCCGGATAATAATAGATAGCCGAGTGCTCGTGCTTTTCGCGATCTACATAAGTCTTACGGCTCATGTCCCAGGTCTGAACAATGAACACAGAGTCACTGGGTACTTTGCTGGCATCATAATGGAAGACAACCGAGTTGGGCACACCGACGGTGTACATCTTGTCGGCACGAAATGAAAACTGACTACTATCAAGATGGGTCTTCTTACGTGAAGCGATAAGGAGATATACGGCCAGCAACAATGGCACAGCAGCAGCAAGCCACATCACGCGCCTGTAGGTATACAACCGCGTACGTGCAGACACTGTTGATGTAGTGGTTTCGCGCTGATCCTGTTGGACCGCGGCTGATGGGTCGTTATGCGTGGATGTTTCTCCTGATACAGTTGATGACGCGTTCGTTGATTGAGAAGATTCACCACCGGAAGCACGACTTCGTTCCTGGTCGCGAACGAATTCACGCCAGTCTTCGAATCCGACGTAGCGCGCAAGAGCATTAAGCGTTGTGTGCGTTGGAAAGCTGTCGTACTTGATCCGGCCAGAAACCCGTTTTAATGTTGTCAGGCTTAACCGAACGCCTGTCACTACCTGAATGTCCTCGATCAATCGGTCAAAGTCATAATTTGACCAGCCTTCCCGGGGGCCACGATTCAGCTTGTTCTCAATTAATGTGAGACAGTGAAGGAGATGAATTTCGTCATCTGGTTTCGTCATAACGCCTATGATATCTTCTTGAACGGTTTTGGCGCGGGTTTGAATCACCGAAAGTAAACTTTTTCGCTACGTTTTCACGTCTTTTGACTTAGCGAACAATCAAAATTGTACACCAATAAGGATGGCATTGGATTCTTACTCTCGTAAATATGATCCACAACCAAACGAACAATGAAAACCAACACACGAACCAGCAGACCATTTCGTTTCACAAACAAAATGAAATTCACCTTGCTCGCTTTACTGATTGCCGGCGCGGCTCTTGGACAGACCAAAGTTGACTTTAAGAATCTTTCACGGGTCACTGTAGAAAACAGGAAGGCCGAAGTTGTGGCCGAAAACGGACGCCAGGTGATTAAGCTAAGTGAGGCAGAAGGCGACGGGCTCGCCATATTCAATGACATTGAATTTAGTAGCGGCACTATCGAATTCGATGTGAAGGGACGAAATCAAATGCAGGCAAGCTTTGTGGGCGTTGCCTTTTTGGTACAGGACAGAAGTCACTTCGATGCCATATATTTCAGACCATTCAACTTTATGAATGCCGACACTGCAAGAAGACATCGGGCTGTGCAATATATTTCACATCCTGATTTTCCATGGGAGAAACTTCGCGAGCAACATCCGGGCAAGTATGAGCATAGGGTATCACCTGTCCCAGATCCTGATGGTTGGTTTCATGCAAAGGTCGTGGTGGATGGAAAGGACGTAAGTGTTTATGTTAACAACTCTACTTCGCCGTCCCTTCAGGTGACGCGACTCACCGACGCCACCACTGGTAAGGTTGCCTTGTGGACAGGAAACGGAAGCAACGGAAGCTTTGCTAATCTCGTCATCACGAAGAAAAAGTAGATAACGGACATTCGCCCGTGGACTTGTTGAAGGAAGTTGTCTCTAGGAGTGAACTTCTATGAGCGACTTCCCTGCTGATCGCAGCGATCCAAAGGGGCGAAGTGTGTAGCCCAGCCGTGACATCTCCGCTTCAAAGTCTTTTTGAAAAGCAGGATCTACAGTGATCAGCAAACCGCCGCTCGTCTGCGGATCGGACAGAACAGCCCGTTCGAACTCACCTATCCTGCTCACTTTATGGCCATAACTATCCCAGTTCCTCGTTGTACCACCAGGAACACTCTTTTGGTTTATATAGTCCTTCAGGAATGGGAATCGCGGGATGCTTTCAAATGAGATCTGAGCATAGAGTCCACTGCCTTCACACACTTCAGATAAATGCCCAAGCAAACCGAAACCGGTGACATCCGTGAGTGCATGGACATACGGCAAGTTCCCGAGTCTTGAACCAATAACGTTGAGTGTCAGCATTGTTTTCACAGCCAGATCGTAGTGCTTTTGTTGAACAATGCCCTTCTTTTGAGCAGTAGTTACGATGCCAATTCCCAGTGGCTTTGTCAGGTAGAGAAGATCGCCGGATTGCGCAGTTTTATTTTGCTTAAGATTTTCTTTGTTGAGCTTTCCGGTAACAGCTAATCCAAAGACTGGCTCTGGGCAATCAATGCTATGTCCGCCGGCCAACGGTATGCCTGCCTGCTCACACACCTTGCGGCTTCCTTCAAGCACTTCGCGTGCTACTTCAGCCGGAATCTTGCTAATAGGCCAGCCTAAAATTGCGATCGCCATCAGTGGTTGTCCGCCCATAGCATACACATCGCTAATGGCGTTAACCGAAGCGATGGCACCAAATGTTTGTGCATCATCCACTATAGGCATAAAGAAGTCCGTAGTGCTGATAATGCAGGTTCCGTCACCTAGATCAAACACTGCTGCATCATCCTTCGATTCGTTGCCCACCAGCAGATTCGGAAACAGAGGCTTCGGTATGTCGCTGTGAAGCATTTTTTCGAGCACTGACGGAGCGATCTTGCAACCACATCCTGCACCGTGACTATATTGTGTCAGTCGTATGGGCTCCGTGTTCTGAACATCAAGCGTCATATGATCAGTTTTGATTTATTTGTTGTTATTCATTTGTGTAGGATCGCCTGCGAGTGAATAAGCTCACGCGCTATTGCGTCCAGGTCATTTCCATTCCAGGTGAACCTGCTGGCCAGCCGCGAACTTTTCTTTTCAAGACCCATGAGATACGCCTTGTCGTAATATGTGAGAAGTATGTCTATAGTAGCTGCCATGTCTCCTGATAAAAGCTTCTCCTTCGCAGCATTAAAATGCTGACCACCTAATTTCTTCGTGATCCGCGACATGGCCGCAAGAAATGCATCACGATCGGCCGGCCCGTATTCGCTAACAAGCCTTTTGATCCGTGCCTCTTTGCTCAACATCACTTCAATAACCGGATGCACATTCATTTGTTGCCAGAATGCATCTGGAAGAAATATTCTTCCAACTCCATGCGACTCATCTTCAACCCATATCCGTTTCGACCGATCGAATCCTGCCAGCACCTCAAATAAGTTGTTCTCGAACTGCTCAGTAGTTGGTTGTGCCGGCATCATCAACCCGCCGAACACTGAACCTTTGTGGTGAGCCAGATGCTCAAGATCTATCACCTGCTCGCCGTAATCAGCGAGCTTTCGAAGAATGTCGCTCTTCCCGCTTCCGGTACAGCCGCCGACAACGATCATGTTCATCGGCTCCTTAAACGACTCGTGTACCTTGTTCCGGTAAGACTTATATCCGCCCGCAAGCTGATGAGTCTTTTGTCTCGCCATCTCAACAAAGCCGCAGAAGTTTGACGAGCGCATCCCACCGCGCCAGCAATGGACGATGATTTCGTTACCCAATGCTGCAGACTCGTCTATAATGCCCGCCAACCTTGGCCCTACCAGTCTGAATCCGGTCCTAATGGCTTCGGCCTGGCCTTTCTGTTTGTAATCGATACCCACCTGATGCCGTTCAGCATCATTCAACACTGGAATGTTGTGCACCTTCGGAATGTGGCCCTGAAGATATTCACCCTCGGAACGAACGTCGACAACAGGCAGCTGGCGACGAAGATTCAGGAAGTCACTTATATCGAGACGCACGCTGCAAGTTAGAAAAAAGTTAAGGTATGTATTTGCCAATCATCCCTTCTGCCCAACGTCTTACGTTATAAGGGGGAAAAGTATGGAGCACACAAAAAGACGTCAAAAACCAGCCGGACGCTGCTGCTGCCAGATTTGGAATCTGATGAGGCACAATGTCGCCGTCTATGTTTACGTCGACTGTTGTTGTCATGAAAGGCAATGTTGAAACTACCAGCAGTACCAATCCAAGCAGCAGGCCGGAAAGTGCAAGCCAAATGCGTTTACTCCACCATGCATTAATTCGCTCGCTGAGTCGGATAGGGAGTCCGATAAAGACGCAAATGCCTATTGTGACAACGGTGATCAAACCACCAATGATTGGTTGAATTACAGTAGTCCCGATAAGGCCATCTATCCCTCCCTGATAGTCCATCAGCACGAAAATCATATATATGATCATAAGTGTAATAAAGGCAAGGGCCCCCTGTGTGAGGAGTATTGCGAGGTGTATGAGGGTACGCATGAAGTGGTATAACGGTTGGACTATCCTAAAGATAAATCCATGCCAATGTTCACAAGTTACTCGAATTTCATTCTCTGAATGCGCACAGCATTGACGATTGCCAGCAGTGCAACTCCTACATCGGCAAATACGGCTTCCCACATCGAGGCAACGCCCCAGGCACCCGCCGCCATAACAAGCACTTTCACCCCGAAGGCAAGGCCAATGTTCTGCCAGACGATCCTATTCGTTGCTTTTCCAATGCGTATAGCCATGGCGATCTTCGACGGCTGATCGGTTTGAATCACAACATCGGCAGTCTCAATGGCGGCTTCACTTCCGAGACCGCCCATTGCCATACCCACATCGCTTAACGCGAGTACGGGGGCATCGTTTATTCCATCTCCTACAAACGCCAGCGCCTTAGGTGCTCCTTTCATCAGACTCTCAATCTCTTTCACTTTCCCCTCCGGCAGCAAGTCGCCGTGGGCCTTAGATATCCCTAACTGCGTCGCCACTTTATCAACGACAGCTTGTTTGTCACCGCTTAGCATTACCGTAGTGATGCCCATATCATGAAGCTGCGATATTGCATTAGCGGCATCCGGTTTGATTTCATCCGCGATTAAGAGGTGCCCGGCATACTGACCATCAACCGACACTATGACTATTGTGTCAGTTGCTTCCGAAACCTGCTGGCCTATGGGTACCTTGAATTCCTTCATCAGCGTTGAATTTCCTACCAGGACCCGCTTGCCGTCGACTATCGCACTGAGACCGCGGCCACGCACTTCTGTAAAATCTTTCAGATCTGACGCTTGCTGATACGATTCGTTTTCCTTGGCATAGCTCACCACTGCATTCGCAACCGGATGGGTGGAATGCGATTCGATGGATGCGGCGAGCTGAAGCCACGTTCTGTCGTTGCCCGCACTGACTACCTGCTGCACTTTGAACACGCCTTTGGTTAATGTGCCGGTTTTATCCATTACAACGGTGCCGATACGCGTAAGTCTGTCCAGGTAACTTGATCCTTTGATCAGAATGCCGTTGCGTGAACCCGCCCCGATGCCGCCAAAATATCCTAATGGAATTGCCACGACCAGCGCACAGGGACATGAGATCACCAGAAAAATAAGCGCCCTGTAAAGCCAATCCTGAAACACATACTCCTGTACAAAAAAGTATGGCAGCAACGTGAGGGCTGCTGCACAAGCCACAACTATCGGCGTATAGACACGCGCAAACTTTCTGATAAACAACTCGGTCTTAGCCTTACGCCCCTGGGCATTTTGTACCAGCGTCAGTATCCGGGCCAAAGAACTTTCGTTGAACTTCCTGGTTACACGAAGGTCAACCAATCTGTCTTCGTTGATCATGCCCGCCAGGACGTTTCCGTTCTGTTCAATAAAACTCGGCTTGCTCTCTCCCGTGAGTGCTGAAGTATTAAAAGAACTTCCCTCACTCAGCATCACGCCATCAAGTGGAACACGATCTCCGGGTTTGATTCGAATAGCTTCCCCTACCTCAACGGTCAGCGGGTCCACTGAAATATATTCACCTCCGCGCAGCACAACTGCAACGTCCGGCCTAACATCCAGCAACGCCTTGATGCTTCTCTTAGCCTTGCTTACCGCTGCATCCTGGAACAGTTCTCCGATGGCGTAGAACACCATGACTGCAACACCCTCGGGATATTCACCCAGGTAGAATGCTCCGATTGTCGCGAGGCTCATTAACAGAAACTCCGTAAACAATTCGCCCCGGAACGCAAGCTTAATACCGCGTATCAATATTGGAAGGCCAACCGGCAAATAGGCAATCCCAAACCAAATAAAACGGATGTTGCCATAAAACCACGACGGTTTAATAAGATGATCAAGTGCGAGCCCGGCCGCCAGCATAACGAAACTAATGGAGGCGGACACCCATGGTGACGTTAATAGTGCCAGACCACCAGCCCCCGCGTTGCCTCCATGGCCGTGGTCGTGATCATCGTGATTGTGGCCATCGCCGTTATCATGTTCTTGCTCGTCGTGGCTAGTGTTACCCGCTCCAGGATTTGAAGACTTGTTCTTGCTATGCGCGTGATCATCGCAGCAGCCATCGGTGTCATGCTGATGTGCATGATTGGAAGCGCCGTCATTGAGGAAGTCAGTTCCGGTTTTCTTTCCTCTTACATCTGTGGAATTTACTCTCTCGTCACGTCTTTCCATCGGTCACCATATTTAATGCACGACAACAGCTTCTGTCGTTGATATGGTTCAAATGTAGAGGGGTGGAAGGTGCAAGTAAATTGCATTTGTCAGGGCTTGCACTTGGCGCAAACTCCTTTCACGACAACGTTGGCTTCCTCGGCTAAATAGTTGACTGGCAGTGCAATCGGTGGCACCTTCACTTTGGGCAGGCACTGCGTTTCGTTGCACACGCGGCAATGGAAATGAACATGTGCATCTTTCGGATAATCACATTCGCAGTTATCTCCGCACATCGCATATTTCACTGCGCCGGAACCGTCATCAATGCTATGAATGATCTTGTGTTCCTCGAAAGTCTTCAGCGTCCTGAACAGCGTAACCCGATCCGTCGATTCCAATCCGTTTTCGAGGTCTTTGAGGCTGATAGCATGATCATTTTGCTGAAAGAAATCCAGTACCAACAACCGCATGGCTGTGGGCTTGATCTTGCGACGTTCGAGTTGGTGCTCCAATTGGTCGTTCATATGCTGATTTCCCTGCAATAAATATACAAAAACCCGGCCGACTGCCGGGACGGAACATTCCCTAAAATGGGTATCTTGGTTCATAAACTCTAAGTTGGAATGTTCCGCCTGTTTGCCTTTTCTTCCTTAATTCTCCTTGTCGCATCGTGCAGCAAATCAGAAAAGCCAGCCGAGACACAGGCAGGCGCGCTGCCACGGATAGCGATTGCAGGACTTGCAATTGAATCATCTACATTTTCACCAGCAACAACAAGTGAGGCCGCATTTCACGTTCGAACGGGAGACACGATACTAACTTCGTACACCTTTCTTGCTGTCGACTCACCAGACTACAAACGAGCGCAATGGTTTCCTGCACTCATAGGACGCTCTATACCGGGAGGAATTGTCACTCATGAGGCCTATGAATCCATGGTGAACAAGATGTTGTCGCAACTGAAAAACAATCTACCGTACGACGGACTCTTCTTTGATATTCATGGTGCGATGAGCGTGCAGGGTCTCGATGATCCGGAAGGAGATATGATCAAACGCATTCGCGAAGTGATTGGATATACAACGCTTATTTCCACTTCCATGGACCTGCATGGAAATGTATCGCGGACGTTAGCGCAGCAAACGGATCTTATCACATGTTATCGTATGGCTCCTCACGAAGATGCCATGCAGTCCCGCAAGAGAACGGTTGAGAATTTATTGATGCGTCTCGAGCGTGGCAAAGGAAAGCCGGCATTTAAGGCATATGTTAAGGTGCCTATACTTCTTCCGGGTGAAAAAACGAGCACACGCGTTGATCCGGGAAAGACTCTCTATGCGCGTGTGACACCTGCCGCTGCAAAACAGGGGATCACGGATGCAGCCATATGGATTGGATATGCGTGGGCAGATGAACCGCGTAACCATGCCGTTGTGATGGTAACCGGCGACGACGAACTGGCGACACGATCAACTGCAGAAGACCTGGCCAGCAACTTCTGGGCTGTACGCAAGCAATTCAAATTCATTGCGCCTACGGCTCCATTGAAGGAGGCACTCGACACTGCAATCGCCAGCGACAAGCATCCTTTCATGATAAGCGATATGGGTGACAACCCTACGGCTGGTGGCGCCGGCGATGTTACCTGGACCCTTCAGGAGCTTCTCAAGAGGAAAGAATTCCAGAAAGAGGATGGCCCCAGCGTGATCTATGCTTCTATACCCGGGCCTGAGTTGGTTGAAAAAGCAGTTGCCGCAGGCATAGGTAACAAGGTGGATGGAACGGCTGGCGCTGCCGTGGACAACCGCTATGCACCGCCGGTGCGGCTTAAAGGAATTGTGAAGTTTATTCGTCAGGGCGACCCTGATGCTGAAACGGAGGTCGTCGTTCAGGTAGGCAGCATCAACGTAATTGTCACGAAAAAAAGAAAGCCATACCATCATGAAGCAGATTTCACCCAGCTGGGATTGAACCCGCGGAACACTCACATAGTTGTAGTTAAACTCGGCTATCTGGTTCCGGAACTTTATGACATGCGTGCCGACTGGATCATGGCACTTACTCCAGGAGGCGTAGATCAGGATTTAGAACGGCTTACATTTAAAAGAATCGAACGTCCAATGTTTCCATTCGATCACGACATGGCGGATCCGGACCTGCGTGCAGAGATGATTCCTCTTTCAGGAGAGGGCGAAAAAGAATGACATAATATGGTCCACCATTTAACTACCTCGGTGATTACCACAGGGCGCACGATAACGTCCGCTATTTACTTCTTCAACTGCGACAATTCTTTCTCAAATGCCTCTGAATCCGGTGCTGCCCGCATCAGCTGCATGCGTAGCTTTTCATCTTTGATCCATCGGTACACCCACGATACACCGAAACGCTGCTCGTAATAATCCTGCTGTTTGTAGACAGGATCTTTCATCGCTTCATCGAGGGTAATGAACGAATAACCTCGTTTCATAAGCGCTGTTAGCAGCTCGTCAAGATAATCGGCATTCAGCAGATTGTCGTGCATGAGATAGATCTGTGAAACATTGCGTCCAAGCTTCTGATCGGTGATGCTCTCGATGTAGTCAAAGTTCTTTAAAGTGAAATCGATGAATGTTTTGCCTATGCGCTCCGCATCTTTGCCACGGCCATGCGATTTATAATATTCATACAACTGTGTCACTAGCCAATCGTCGCTGTGAACAGTGTAAGGCGTGATGATATAGCTTCTTGACTTGAGGAAGTCCGCGGCCTGCTTATGTTGCGCGGCATCCTTTCCCAGATCGTTATAAGGAAACCGGTAGTAATTCTCTCCTTTTCCATATCGCTTAGCCAGTGGGGAAGTGATCGCTTCGCCCTGAAGAACATCGATCTGAAATGAGTCGATACCCTCTTTTGAGTACATCCGGTGCTGATAGCCATGATTGCCGATAATTACATTCGGACTGGCGAGCCATTCGTCAAAAAGGTTAAGTGCCTTGTCTGCCTCCTCCACATCGAAGATCCGTACCTCGTTGATGAAAATGGCAACAGGAAGTTTCATCGAGTCGATCATGTGCAGAAGACGGCTACGGAATCCCTCGCTCTTGTAAAGCATCGAATTAGGTACGTCATCTATGGTTATGGATACCTTCTTCTGCGCAAAGGAGCCGGCTGAAAATCCAATAACGATGGCAAAAATCAGGCAAACTCTCATGACATTAAGACAAACTTTCATGACCTTGTTAAATGGCAAAAAGCCCCGGTTAAGGGGCTTTAAGTGGTGATTGGTTTGGTTATGACCTTTCGATCGGATGTGAATATAATAAATTATTCGCTTCTCAAAGAATTCACAGGATTCTGAGACGCGGCCTTTACTGATTCAAAACTTACCGTAAGCAAGGCGACGGCAAGTGCGCCAAGGCCTGCATAAACGAAAATCATGAAGTTGATGCCTACGGCGTAAGCGAAGCCTTCCAGCCATCGATTCATGGCGTACCACGCCAACGGTACGGATATAGCAAAAGCGATGATCACCAGTTTGATAAATTCCTTCGACATTAACGCTACAATAGAATTTACATTCGCACCCAACACCTTGCGTACACCGATCTCTTTAAACCTCCTCTCGGCCATGTAAGTAGAGAGGCCGTAGAGACCGAGGCAGGAAATCAGCATGGCAAGAACTGTGAAGTAGGTGATGATGCGGGATATCCTTCTGTCTTCATCATACTGCTTTTGAAGTGTATCATCCAGCAAAGAATAGTCGAAAGGAGAATCGGGAACGATACGGTTCCAGACGCTTTCCATTTTCGCCACCTTCTCCGGCATATGCTGCGTATCAATCGATCCGATAAGGAACTCAAAGTGCTTATTGTCACTGTTCATTTCAAAGCTCATGGCATCGATCTCCTCCTTAAGTGACCTCTGGTGATAGTCCTCCATCACACCAATCACTTCGAAGTGATATGTGGTGTCCTGCCAGTCGAAATGCAGACGCTTTCCAATCATACTCTCGGGCGTCTCACCAAACGACTTCACTGCTTTCTGATTCAGGATAAGCTTATTGCTTTCCATTTTATAGTTGTCAGTAAACCCGCGACCCGCGATGAGTTTCACACCCATGAGGTCCATGTAATTATGGTCAACCGAATTCCGTTTCATGTTCAGGGCTGAGTTCATGTCTTTGCCATCTGTATAAAAGGACATGTCATGAAATATCCGTGAGCCAGGCAGATAGTCAGTTGCAGAAACGTTCTTAAGGATGCCTTCCTTTTCCAGCTCCGTTTGCAAAGAAGCATACTGCTGCTTGGCTGCATCACTGCGCAAGGGAAGATAAACTTTGGCACTTGGATCAAAGCCGAGGTTCTTGTTTCTCATGAACGTGAGTTGTTGCGAGATAACGATCATCCCGCATATGAGTGTGATCGCGATCATAAACTGGACAACGACCAAACTCTTTCTCAACAAGCCTGAAGCATTGCTCATACTGAACTTTCCTTTCAGCACTTCAGCAGGATTGAATGACGACAGGTAAAAGGCAGGATAGCTTCCTGCGAGCAGACCTGTAACGATGGTAAATAATACGAGCGCTCCTGCGAAATAAAGGATGTTGTCGGTGCCGAAAGTGATCTCCTTCATGGTAAGCTCATTAAACATCGGCAACGCCACCTGGACCAGAATGACGCTGATCAGCATCGAGACAGTGACTATCAATAGTGCTTCTCCCATAATTTGACTTACCAAAGCGCTTCTGAATGCACCCATCACTTTCCTCACGCCAATTTCACTGGCTCGCTTGGTAGCCCGTGCCGTTGAAAGGTTCATGAAATTGATACAAGCGATAACCAGTACAAAAACCGCTATCGAGGATATAACATATAAATAAGTAATGCGCGGATTCGGTGAATTGAATGTTCGCAGGTGCATGTCTTTCACTGGATAGATGTCCAGCGTCTTCTTCATTCCAAGCGCCTCCATCGACTTAGCCCCATGCCGTTGAAGAACTTCATTGATCTTCCTCTTGACAGCCGCGCGATCTGCACCTGGAACCAGTTTGAGGTATCCGGGAATAAAGTTGTTTCCCGCCCATTGTTGATTGGCCTCGGGCGAACGTAGATACGCTCCCATGCCCTCACTCATCATAGAGGTCAGGAAGTTAACATGAAGATGTGTCTTCAGATTATCTTTGATTACTCCCGTGATTTTGTAATTAACACCTGTTCCCCCCTGGTTAATGTTAATCATCTTATCAAGCGCTGATCCACTACCAAACAGCTTGCCGGCAAGCTTGTCTGTAATGACAACGGTATTGGGATCCGTCAATGCCTTATGAGGCGTTCCTTCGATAAATTCATAGGTCAACACATCGAAGATCGTGGAGTCAGCAATCAGCCCATCGGTTTCATAAAACACTTTGTCTTCATACTTAATAAGGCTTTGGGTAACTCCTGGTATGGCCAGTATCCTCGCGGCATTCTCTACTTCAGGTACCTCCTCACGAATAGTCATTGTAACCGGCGGCGACACCGCAGCAAAGGCGTCGAGTCCGCGTCCTGAAGTAAAGTGCGTTGTAAGGATATACAAGTCATCCAATCGTTCCTGATGGCGATCGTAACTCAACTCATCCTGTATATACAGAGCCAGCAATAAACAGCTCGTTACCCCCAGCGACAATCCAAATACATTTATCGCGGTATACACCTTTGTACGAAAAATGTTGCGGAAGGCCACTTTCAGATAGTTTGTAAACATTATTTCCTGGATTTAAGAATTGGTGTGTGGCCAATACAATGCCACAGAGGTCAGATAAGCATAGTAGCCCAAAACGACTGGTTTCTGAAAGGTACGGTATTTGAAAATGAACAAGACCGTCCGAATCTGGACGATTACCATTTCCTGTAAATTCAGGAATTTGGATGTTTGCAAACAGCCCAGTAATCAAGAATCAGGCGGAGCCGGTCTGTCATTTCACGAAGGTTATTACCCTTTTCGAAGAATCCCTGCACGGTCAGCTGATACGCCTCCTCTACTTCGCGCTGCACAGCGTTGGTAGAAAAAAAAACAAATGGAATGGACTTCTTTCTCAAGAACTCATCTTCATCAATCTTCCTTCTTACTTCAAGTCCATTGATAAAGGGCATATTAATGTCACAAAGAATCAGGAATGGTTTCTCAGAAGTGATCCGGAGAAATTCAAGAAGAAGAACCCCGTTCTCAAATGAAATAATCTTGTTAGTATAGTTCAACGAAGTACAAACCAACTCCATCAGTTGTCGGTCATCAGCATCATCATCTACAAGAACAATTGGCCCTGATTTCACAATGTGTACGCCTCCGTCGTATGATTCCGATTGAAGATACACATTTCAGTTAAATAGTAAGGGCCGCTCATGCAGAGACGGCCCTACCCCCCTTACTCCTATAAAAACCGATACAAAAGTTCCAGTTATAATGTGCCCGCGGTGTCCGGAACCACTTTCAGTTCGGGATCAAGTTGAAAGATGCCCGAAAGCGAGTCCGCTGCTGCGTCGGCAGTCCGCTGCCACGAAATCATACGCGTTCGTTTGTTAGCCGTATGGATGTAACGCATCGGGTTGACCGATCTGTCACTCGGCATACGAAAGGTATACGCTTCAGGAGCAAGAATAAGCTCCACCTGGTTGCCTTCAACAAAATTTTCAAAGGCTCGTTGCCCCCTGCCGGTGAACAGATCCATTTCCACATCTCTGATCGTCGATGCATAGCGATTGTGAATAATCTTCGACGCTGTGATGAAATCCTTGTTGGAGATCGACTCAATGAATGCTGCCTTAGAGAAGAAGAGCAATTCAGTAATAGAAAAGTCTGAGAGTTCTATTGAATGGAAAAGAATGATCCGTTTTGGTCGGGCGTTCATTGTGGCCGCGGCCTTCACCAGATTGAGCGATTCAATCGTAAAATCCGTTGGAATTAATACATGCTGCATCATAACCTTTTGCCTTTACGCAGTACAAGGCTAAGGATCGGGCATTAGGCGGGTATAAGAATGGCATTAGAAAGTGATTAGAACCTCAGTCCTTCTCAAAAGGGCCTACTTCGCTATTGGAATGGTCAATTCCACTACGGTTCCAACGTTTACTTTTGACGTTACGCGAATGGTACCGTGATGCAAACGAAGGATATTTCTTGTTAACGGTAGCCCTATGCCATAGCCTTCGTATGGAGAAGTATTTGCTGCTCTGAAGAAGGGATCATAAATAAAGCCAATTTCGGATTCCGGGATACCGATACCACGATCTTTCACAGAGAGAATAACCTCAGTCTCCGTTGTTCCAACCGAGACGATCACAACCTCATTGTTAGAATACTTGATCGCGTTATTCACAACATTGCTGAGTGCAATCTGAAGAAGACGTTGATTTCCAATGATTCTAAGCCGTTCGGGGTTCTCAGGCATCATACTCAGATTAAGCTGCACTTTGTTACCTGGAAGCATACGGTCGATCATTTCCTTTACCTCCCAAAGTAGTTCATCAGCTCTAAGTGATTCATCGGCTTCAAGTTTCCCGGTAAATCCTGTTTGGGCCAAATAGAGCAGAGACCTTGTAATTTCATGCAGACGCTCTGCTTTGGAAAGAATTACTTTCAGTGATTCAACGTACTCCCCAGGCGCCCGGTCCTTTGCTAAAGTTACCTCAGCCTGACCGATGATTGCCGTAAGCGGCGTATTCAATTCATGCGATGCATTGCTTACAAAGTTATTTTGCGTGGCAAAAGATGCTTCAAGGCGGTCGAGCATGTTATTGAATGTTCGTTGCAGCTCACCGATTTCGTCGCTTTGAGTTTCGTCCAGCCGAAGGTGAAGACTACGGGAACTGATCTCGCGAACCTGCTGGGTGATCTTTTTCACCGGAGTGAATATCTTGGTTGAATAGGTGAGCGAAATCATCAGTGTTAAGATAGAAGTGACTGAAATTCCGATCAGCAGAAAATTCCTCAAATGGCTGAGCAAAGTAATGTTATTGTAGTTATCTGCCGAAACCACAACCACGTAGGCCCCGCTTCGCGATTCATACTTAACGCCTGCATAGCAGGTATTTCCCACCCTGTGCGTAGCCTCTCCGTTATTCACAATGCTGGTAAAGAAGGAACGCGGTAGGCTCAGCTCATTGGAAGCGGAATCGAATGTGTCATTGTCCGCGATGCGGAAGTAGTACTCTCTTTCCTCAGGCAATTTTTCGAGGTGCATTTCGCGCACTTCCTGTAGCACCTGGACACTTGCCTGTTCATGATCAAGCGTGGTGCGGGCCATTACCACAGCGCG
The DNA here is from genome assembly GCF_037203685.1 of Chryseolinea sp. T2. Lineage (NCBI taxonomy): Bacteria > Pseudomonadati > Bacteroidota > Cytophagia > Cytophagales > Fulvivirgaceae > Chryseolinea > Chryseolinea sp. T2. The sequence goes on along the minus strand of NZ_JBBCAU010000001.1, from coordinate 685,769 downwards.
AATCTCCAGGCGCTTGTAAAAGTCACGCAGAGAGTATCGGTCCGTGAGAAAGTACACACCCAGACTTAGGAGGATGAGCGCCCCTGACACAACGCAAAAGAAGATCAGCGCTATCTTAGTGTGTGTCTTCATCGCCGTGTTTCATTACGTATCCCATTCCAATCACCGTATGAATCAGCTTTACCGGCCAGTTCTTATCTATCTTCTTGCGTAGATAGTTCACATACACATCCACCACATTTGTCCCCATGTCGAAGTTGACACCCCATACGGCATCAAGCAATTCGGTTCGCGACAAAACACGTCGCTGATTTCGAATGAACATTAAAAGAAGACGATACTCGGTAGAGGTGAGCATGAGGCTGGTTTCCCCCCTTTTAACAGTTTTAGCAACATCATTCACAACGAGATCTCCAATTTGATAAGTATTGTCCGGCGTAATCGGGGCGGGAGGCGCTCCAATATCCGCCCGCCGCAATAATGACCGGATGCGGGCCAACAGCTCGTTGAACTTAAATGGCTTAACTATGTAGTCGTCCGCTTCTGCTTCCAGCCCCATCACGATATTTTCAGAGGCGCCAAGCGCAGTAAGAAGTAATACCGGTACCTGCCGGTTTTCGCGACGGATGGCCTTACACACATCCAGACCATTCATGCCCGGCAACATCACATCAAGAATGATAAGGTCGTATGATCCGGACGTGGCTAGTTTTAACCCTGATACTCCATCAAAGGCAAGGGTTACGTCAAACGCGGCTTCAGTCAGGCCCTTATTAATGAAAGATCCAACTTCCGCATCATCCTCAACTAACAGTAGTCTCTTTTGCATATGTCCGGTTCAATATGCAAAAAATCGGGCGTAAGCATGGCAGTCTATTATGTCATATACCAACTCCTGCCTCCAGTGATAAACGGCATACAAATTGAAACAACGGTACACAGATAGAGCTAACAGAAAGGTAAATTCAATTCAGCGATTGGCTATGTCAACTCATCGATTCGCTATGCACCTTTTGAACTACTGTGCGTTTACTTTGTTGTAGTTGCATCGCTGGTCATCAGAGCATTTTTTCCAGCGTAATATTATTCCAGGGAGGCGGGCCTAAGAATCTGAAGTTGTGGAATCCATCGTCATTAATATTGTTTGGATAATTAGCGGGTTGGGAATCATCCTTTACCCTGCCGTTTTGCTAGCCAATGTTATGAGCATGCGAAATGGCATTGATCGCGAAACGGTCGGAGCGCTGGAATACTGGCGCAAGAACCTGCCGTGGAGAATCGTGCAAATCCTCACCACCCTGTTTCCGGTGATAGAATACGCATGTCAGCGCATGTCACGCGATGCCTTTGAATCCGGCACCATGCTTCCTGCAGTTCTTTGGATGCTTCCTCCACTGCTGACCACAATCAGCATCTTCTGGGTTTTCAAACGCAGCAAATCTGGTGTGGCGGTATAAACCGCCATCTTCCATCAGTTAGCAACGAAAGTCGATTGAACAACCTGCACCAGGATCTGCCCTGGCTGCGCCTTTGGATTTCTGAAGACAAAGTATACATCATGCAATCCTTCCGTTGCCTCAAGCTTCGCGCTTTTATTGATTGACATCAGTTTTCGCATCAGATTGAAATCTATACTTGCCGCCGTTGGTGGCTCATTGGATTTCTTTCCATTGGAATTCTGTGCTGCAATCTTTGCCATCACCGCCTGACGATCAATGTGCGTAGGAACGATCAAATCAGTTTGACCGATCAGCTTACCCGTTGGCGAATCCAGGTGAACTTCGATAACACCTCCAACAGCACCGATCCGGGGTGGCGCCTGGATCATGAAATCGATCGACTGAATTCCGGTAAGATCCAGCTGCCGGTATCCAATGTAACTATTGTCTGCTATGATATTAAATGAACGGCTCGGCGTGGTCATCAACTGAGTTCCCTTGGAAATCTCGGCCTTCTCCGGATCCATGGTTGGATTTCGCAATGCTATTATCTTCTCTGTAGTCAGTCCATCTAATCCTGAAGACCCCTTGTCCTTGTAAGCGACACGCAACAGATATCCTCCTCGTCCATTGTCGCCTGCAGGAACTTCCTCTTTGAACGACCCGCTCGTGGCAATTGATTTCGCGCCAGACTTAGCTCCGCCAAGACTGATGATGTATTTAACCATCAACGCCGCATCGGCTTCGGATACTTGTGGATGGGCGCTCATGGCATGATCTCCCCAAACACCAGCACCACCGGAAATGATCTTCTTCGCGATTCGTTCCTGCTCCTTTGCATTTCCATCGTAGCGCTTAGCCACATCGATGTAAGCGGGGCCAACGGATTTCTTGTCAAGCATGTGACAGGACTTGCAATCACTTTTCGCGATCAGGTTCTGCCCCTTAGAAAAAGTTGTCCACTCATCGGTGCTGCGGTGATTTTGAGCTATCTCGATCAAATCAAATCCCTCCGGCGCGTAATCGAAGTTGATCGCCACTTCATTAGACTTTATCGTACCCGTCTTAAGGCTGCCGTCTTCCTTGTCGCTTACGTCGATCTCGTAATCGATCGATTTGCCGGGGAAGAAGAATGACCTGTTGCCCTTTGATATGTTGATCTGAGTGACAGGAGGCTCATTACCTACGCTCACATCAAACGACTGAGAATTGGACGCACCCTTGTTGTCAGTGACCGTGAGGTTCACATGATAAACTCCAGCTTTGTCAAGGTTTAACTGCGGGTTCGCATCCTGATAGCTTTGGTCAAATCCATTGTCAGACTTGACCTGCCAGTTGTACTTTAACTCATCCTTGTCGTAATCTACAGTTCCTTCTGAGGAAAGCTTCACCTGCATCGGCAACGCCCCGGCTATCCGGTCGGCGGCCGCATGAACGATTGGTTTACGGTTCCCACCGTTGAATTCGATCTTCTTGATCTGCGCATTTTCGTTACCCCGGAACCAGGCAGAACCGTACTCCAATACATAGAGATCGCCGTCCGGGCTGAACTTCATGTCTATAGCGCTACTGAAATTTTCACCTGGCAGGAATCGCTCCATCGACTGATAATTGCCTTCTCCATCCATCGTTATACTCATGATCCATCCGCGCATGAATTCCACGATAAGGAGTTTGCCTTCGTAGTAACCAGGGAATCTCTTGTCTGATTTTTCAAAATCCGCCAATCGGAACACCGGCCCTCCCGTTGCGCTGCGACCCGAACTCCCTACCAAAGGAAACTCTTCTGAATTGCCATATGGATACCAGATGAAAGCCTTCTGCGGTGCGGGCAATTCGGACAGCCCTGTGTTGTTGGGCGAATTGTTTACCACATGGGTTGAATCAAAGTAACTGCCGATCACGTTGGTTGCATAATCATAATCAGGATAAGGTTTGTTGTTGCCAATGAAGTAAGGCCACCCGAAGAAACCTGCCTTCTTTGCCTGGTTAAATTCATCATATCCTCGTGGACCAATTGTTGAATCCTTAGATGCGTCAGGCCCCACCTCTCCCCAATAGATGTACTTTGTCTTACTGTCAACCGATACACGCCAGGGGTTCCGATGACCCATAGTGTAAATCTCAGGTCTTGTTTTATCCGTGCCTTTCGGAAAGAGATTATCTTCCGGAATGGTATAGGTGCCATCGTCCTCAGGATGGATGCGCAAAATCTTTCCACGGAGATCATTAGTATTACCGGCAGTCCGCTGATCATCCCAGCTGGAGCGCTCAGGTCGTTCGTCCAGCGCGGATGTTCCCTGCGTTGGATTGCCAGTGTTATTACCTGTAGTCAGATACAAATTTCCTTCCTTGTCAAACACCATACCTCCCCCGGTGTGACAGCATACCTCCCGTTGTGTGGGTATTTCAAGTATTACTTTCTTTGTGGCAGCGTACAACGAATCATCGTGAAGCTCCCATCGGGCGAGTACGTGCTTCTTTTCATCCGGATCGGCATAGTACATGTAGATCCAGTTATTCTTAGCATAGTTTGGGTCAGCAATAATACCCATGAGGCCTTCCTCGGCCTCACGCACTACACCCTCCTTGCTTGTGTACTTCATATTCACGGGAATCGTTGCGACCTTTTTTACTTCCCGAGTGTTGACGTCGACAGATTTCACCCCCCCTTTGCGCTCAACGAATACCATTTTGTCCTTGTTGAGAAATGTAAATTCCATCGGTTCATCCAGCTGACCTGGTTGCGTAATTATCGATGTGGTGAATCTGTTTTCCTCTGGTGGAGTCGTGTCAGCAGCCTCCTCCGATTGCTTGCAGGAGAGAGCAATGAGGACAATGAGCAAAGAGAACAGAACTCGCCTGAGTGATTTTGGTAAGGTGGCCATGGATTGAAGAATTAGTATCCCAATGGTTTGATTGTGTAAAGGGCACACAATATAAAAAAACGAAGTCTGTTGATACGGCTATTTTGGGTTGATCGGTAAGGATTGCGCTGCCGATGGTGTTGCGATAGTTGCATGATCATTGGCAGGCTTTTGTTGCGCGCCTTTGGCATATCGTTTTTAAGGCGTCCCAACAATGATAACCCACGCAACTATGGATCACGAAAAGTTTCTTTCTTGTATCGATGCATGTCTCGACTGTGCCACGGCATGCGAAAATTGCTCCTCCCTTTGCCTCCAGGAGGAAGGCGTTGCCCGACTCGTAGAATGTATTCAGTTGAATCGGGAATGTGTAGAAGTTTGTTATGCTGCGGCCCGACTAATGAATATTGGAGGTATCAATGCCGGTGCTCTGTGCCACGTATGTGCTGAAATCTGCTCTGCATGTGCTTCGGAATGCGAGAAGCATCCGATGTCCCACTGCCAGGAGTGCGCCCAATCATGCCGTACATGCGCTGAAGAATGCAGAAATATGTCGATTGTAAATGGCTAACATTGGCAGTGTAAACGGCCATCGTTCAGCTTGTATCACTGTTAAGTCTTTTTGAACTTTGATGGTACTCAGTCGGGAATCTCTATATTCGGCAATGAAATGTCCATAATAGAACGGGATTAGGCTGGGACAGAACCGAAAGGCAACGTAATCCTCTGGACTTCGATATCCTAATGGATAACTAAACTGTACCAGTAACAGCTCGTTGCGCCGGGTATCAGTATTCAAAGACAGAATGTTAACAGATGAAAGTAGCTGTATTTAGTGTGCACAATTTCGAAAGGGATTATTTAATAAAGTCGAACGCCGGACGTCATGAACTAATCCTTCTCCCAACGCCATTATCAGAGTCAACTGTGGCACTGGCCAGGGGATGTGATGCGGTTTCCATATTTACGGCCGATAACGCCAAAGCTGGTGTCCTCACTGAGCTCTCACGCATGGGCATCAACTATGTGGCTATTCGCGCTGCGGGCTACAATCAGGTCGACTTAAAAAAGGCAAAAGAGCTAAACATCAAAGTTGCCCGGGTGCCTGCATACTCTCCTTATGCTATTGCAGAGCATACGATCGCGTTGATTCTGGCATTGAATCGCAAGCTTATGCGTGCACATCAACGTGTAATGGATCTTAATTTTTCGCTCGACGGCCTGGTTGGGTTCGATATGAATGGCAAAACAGTTGGCGTGATCGGTACCGGCAAGATCGGCACTGTCTTCATTCAAATACTTCGCGGCTTCGGTTGCAAGGTTCTCGCCTATGATGAATTTAAGAACCCGATAGTGGAGCAGATGGCTGGCGTCAGCTATACCGATTTCGACTCGCTTTGCAAACAATCAGATATCATCTCTTTGCATGTTCCGTTGAACGATGGCACACGCTATATGATCAACTCAAAGACCATAGCTTTGATGAAGCCCGGCGTCATGCTCATTAATACCAGCCGTGGAGCGCTCATAAAAACCAAAGACGTAATCGAAGGACTTAAGTCGCGCCACATTGGTTCACTGGGCATTGATGTTTATGAAGAAGAAGAAGGACTATTTTTCTACGACCATTCGGACGCCGACATCCTCGAAGACGACACTATCTCGCGTCTCATGACTTTCAAGAATGTGCTCATCACAGCGCATCAGGCGTTTCTAACCGAGACGGCTCTGACAAATATTGCGGACACGACGGTATCAAACCTCGACTATTTCAGCCGGCGCGAATCAAGTCCGAACGAGATCTCCGCTTAGATCATTCCGGCTATTCAGGTCATAGCCACCACTGTTGATTTTATTCCGGGATCACTACCATTCTGATCCGGTGTTAGATCCCATGAAGCTCCATCCTCCTTCGCTGAGATGAGCATTGGTTTCTGGCCAATGGTCTTTGTCAAAGCCTGGCTCTTTCTCCAGTTCTTCTTTGGTCTTATTGAGGACGAGTGCATATTCCCTGGTGTCAATGGCGAACGCTTCCATCGGAAATGCAAACAACTTTTCACCAAGCCCCAGAAATCCACCGAACTCAACCACGACGTATTCTATTCTTGAAGTCTCGAGGTTGAGCATGATGTCTTTTACTTTTCCCAGATCTTCGTGTGCTGCATTCACTACTTTATCTCCAATCAACGACGACGCTGTTAAAAACTTTACGGGGGCGTTAGGTCTTCCACCGGTAGTATTCTCGCCGGTCCTGTTCTCTTTTTCAAATGTGTTCATGATACTCCTTCTTTGATGTGGCACATAGATTAAATAAAACGTTCGCTGGTAAAGGCACGTCTCTGCTTAGTTCCACGACAATAATGATACACAAATGATGTAAGCTGAATCATCAGAATTTGTCATCAGCACCAGGCACATCTGTACTTCGTATTGCGCATTTGTGGCAAAAATTCCCCCGTTAATACTGGCACGGACCTTAAAGTCATTCAAAATAATGCCTTGTCTGTGCTGTGAATATTTTTAAACTTGTCACAAACGATAAACAACCCGTCATGAGGAACATTCTATTAGCTGCGGCTTTTTTTCTTTGTTCGATCCAGGCCTTTTCTCAGGAACGCACGGTCGACGTTTGCGTTTATGGTGGCTCATCCGCGGGCGTTATCGCCGCCTATACGGCAAAGATGAATGGCAAGAGTGTGCTCCTTATTGAACCTGGAAAGCATCTTGGCGGACTTACTTCCGGTGGGTTGGGATTTACTGACATCGGAAACAAATATGCAGTTAGCGGAATAGCCCGCGACTATTACAGACGCATCGGTGACCATTACGGAAAGTTTGAGCAATGGATATTCGAGCCCCACGTGGCTGAAGATCTGTTTAAAGAATATATCAGGCGTGCATCAGTGGAAGTATTGTATGAGCATCGGCTGGCTAATGTTACGTCCGCCAAAGGTGTCATTAACTCCATTGACATAGAGCCATCTACAGGTTCGGGTACTCATCAGGTGGTGAAGGCCAAAGTCTTTATTGATTGTACGTATGAAGGAGATCTGATGGCGAAAGCCGGTGTGAAGTATACTGTTGGTCGCGAAGCAAACAGCGACTACCGTGAAACCTATAACGGCTATCAGGTTATGCAGGGACATCAGTTTCCAGACGGCATTGATCCATATCGAATTAAGGGAAAACCAGAAAGCGGACTTCTCTGGGGCATTAGCCCTGCATCGCCGAGAACTGCTGGTTCAGGCGACAAGATGGTGCAGGCCTACAATTTCAGAATTTGCCTTACCAACGACCGGGCTAACATGATTCCAATCACCCGCCCGAACAACTATGACTCTACACGCTACGAGCTATTGGTCAGGTTGATGGAAAAGGAACCAACACGACCATTCAATCGCATCCTGAAACCGGATCTCATGCCCAATGGAAAAACGGACATCAATAACAATGGCCCGATTTCAACGGATATGATCGGAATGAATTACGACTATCCGGAGGCGAGCTATGAGCAGCGCGCACAAATGATAAAGACGCATGAAGACTATACAAAAGGGTTGCTCTACTTCATAGCAACGAGCAAACGCCTGCCACCTCACCTTGGCAATGAAATGCGTAAGTGGGGATATCCGAAAGACGAATACACAGACAATGGCAACTGGTCGCCGCAGCCTTACATCCGCGAAGCGAGAAGAATGGTTGGCGAGTACGTTATGACACAGGCAAACTGCGAAAGCAAAGAAGTAGTGAAGGATGGCGTTGGTATGGCTGCTTACACTATGGACTCCCATAACACACAGCGACTGGTCATCAATGGCATGGTTAAGAATGAGGGTGACGTTCAAGTCGGTGGCTTCCCTCCTTATCCGATTTCATATCGGTCATTGATTCCAAAGAGAGCTGAGTGTACCAATCTTTTCGTTCCGATTTGCCTGTCTGCGACACACATTGCCTATGGTTCTATTCGTATGGAGCCCGTGTTCATGGTACTCGCACAATCATCCGCCGTTGCTGCATGTATGGCCATCGACAAAAAGACTGCGGTTCAGGATGTAAATATTGCCCAGCTTCAGCAACGCCTGAAAAGTGATCCACTAAGCGACAAGAGTACACCTGAGGTCCTCGTCGACAACGATGACGCTACTGGCATTACGGTCACCGGGTCATGGACCAGGCTGGTCAAAGCACCTGGCGCATATGGACCATCCATTCTCGCTGATACCACATCATTCAAACAACCAAAATCATCGGTGAAGTTTACGCCAGCAATAGTCAAGGCGGGTACTTACCGGGCATACATCTATTGCCCTCGCACCGCCAAGGGCACGTCGAAGATGACGGTAACAGTTTTTAATGGGAAGACATCGAAAGATGTGGTGATCAGTCCGAACGAAGTAAAGGTTGAAGGTCAAACCAGTGGGGAATGGATTGGACTGGGTACATTTACATTTCCGGCGGGGAAGACTTCATACGCATCCGTCACTACGGCCGGCGCCGATGGGGCGGTCGTAGCAGACGCTATGCTGTTCGTACCGGAGCGGTGATCACCACCTTGAGCGAACTGAGAGCACCTGACAATGTGCATCCAATGAGTAGTCAACGAAATGAGTAAATAGAAAAACATGAACAAGAACATCGCCCGACTTGCGCGAATCGCTTCCAAAAAGAGCAGAGCAATAATCGGTCTTATGTCGGGCACATCGATGGACGGCCTCGACGTTGCGCTCTGTGACATATCCGGCTCTGGTATGCAGACGAAACTGAAGCTTCGTGCTTTCGAAACTGTTCCATTTCATCCGGATGTTAAGGCACGCATTGGCGAAGTGTTTGCCAAATCAACGATTGACTTTGAATTATTATGTATCCTCAATCCATGGGTGGGTCAGCTTCACGCCGATCTGGTATTGAAATGTTTGAAGAATTGGCGTATCTCTCCTGAAAAGATTGATCTGATAGCATCACATGGCCAGACCGTATATCATTCTCCGGCATCACAACATCCCGAAGACGACATTAATGCAACGCTACAGATAGGCGACGGCGATCAGATCGCTGTCCGCACTGGCATCACGACCATCAGTGACTTTCGTCAGAAGCATATCGCGAAAGGCGGAGAAGGAGCACCCCTTGCCGTGTATGGCGACTACCTCCTGCTATCTCATAAAACCGAAAACAGGATTCTGCTGAACATTGGCGGCATCGCTAACTTCACATACCTTCCTGCAGGATATCAGCCCAATAAGGTTTTCGTAACAGATACAGGGCCCGGAAACACATTAATCGATCATGTTACGCGCCGCCTCTTTCCGGGAGAGTATTATGACAAAGACGCGGCCCGCGCCCGACAGGGGACAGTGAACGACAATTTGCTGAAGGCCCTGAAGGCGGATCGCTTTTTCGAATTACCATTCCCCAAGACTACCGGCCCTGAAGTCTTCAGCATGGGTTACGTTCAAACGGCACAGGAAACCTCCGACACAATTGATCTCGATCCCGAAGACGTGCTGGCTACATTGACCCGCTTTAGTGCTGAAACAATTGCCGCAGGGATCCGGAAGGCAACAGGAAAGAAGAAGTTCAGCATCTATCTCAGCGGAGGCGGTGCGCACAATCCATTGCTCACACAATGGCTTCGCGAGCTGCTGAATGTCAACGAACTCCGAACTACTGAGGTCATTGGTGTTCCCGGCGACGCCAAAGAAGCAATACTGTTTGCCGTACTCGCAAATGAAACTGTGGCCGGTGGGGTAACCGACTTCGGACGACGTTCAAAGATCCCATCTGTTAGCATGGGCAAAGTTTCATTCCCACAGTAAGAAAATCGCGTCGGCCGAAACGAATTGCAGATCGACGAACCCTTACAATCCTTCCTCCGTTAAGGGCAGTCAGGAAGGAGACAGCTTTATATCGCGCGACTCCATTGGTTTTCAAAGAATAATTCCATTACTTAATTATATGGAGTCTGTAGTCCTTATGAAAAAGATCTTTGCTCTTCTCTTCGTTTCTCTGTCTTTTTTTGTTTGCGCCTTTGGTCAACATCCGCTCTATGGAACCTGGCAAATGATTTCGATTAAAGGCATTAATGCCAACGGTGAAAAGTTCTCCGCCGACACATCCACCATTCGCGAAACAAAAGTCATCACACCCACTCATTACATGCTCATCGCCGAAGATGTTGAGAATGACTCGCTCGTCTTTAATCGCTGTTATTTTGGAACGATTCAACTTGAGGGTGAGAAGTATATTGAAATGCCTATCCTTTCGTCAGCCACGATATTTGAAAATGTAAAAACAGACTTTACCTGGAAAGTAGTGGGCGACAGGTTCATCCAGGCTGGGACGGTTATCCGCCCGGATGGCAAGAAGGTAGTCCTGGAAGAACTCGTCTTTCAACGTGTCAAAACAGCTACATCATATCCAAAGAATGCTGCTAACGGAACATGGAAACTTGTGAAGTCATCATCGGTGAATGTTGAGGGGGCGACTCGCGAAGACACAGACAAAACTGTAACCGCTTACCAACTTATCACTCCAACATACTGGATGTATGTTATCAGTCGCGACAAGAAATTTGAAGAGGCAATGGGTGGCTCCTATTCGCTGAAGGGAGACAAGTATTACCCCAGCCTGGACGTAGCATCGTTCCCAAAGAAATTCTGGGGGCAAACTGAGATGACTCAAAAGCTATCAGGTGGTAAACTGCATTCTACAGGTGTCAGCAAACTCGCCGACGGTAAGAAATTTACCTGGGACGACTACTTTGAAAAAGTAAAATAATCTCGTGTTACTGACCCCCCGCAACTGAAAGGGGTTCTCTATATTCTCAGCAAGTCCCGGCATGTCAAATGCCGAATTCTGACCTTCGTCAAGAAATACTTCCTTGCCGTTGCCGTTCCTTACATTTTGAGTCATTCTTAATCTTCAACTAAGAGACTTGCCAGGCAAGTAGACCACCAGTTCCTCTCAATCGGCCCTCGCAAGGTCCCGATTTATCCTGTTCAGCACTCAGATGTTAAACTCACAGGTAGCAGGGTTTCCGCGCTTTATTGATGTTTTGACCGCCAAAAAATCTTGCTTAAAGTGGAAAGTCCGGTCTTATTCTTGCGCTTAAATTCAGAAAATGCCATAACCATAAAGTAATAGTGCTCTAACTCTCTTCTAACTCTTCTCTAATGCTCTGCTAACTGAACGATGAATTGTGCTGCATACCTTGGTTAAGCATCTGCAGATAAGAGTTCCACCCAACCCTTTCCCACATTACTACAGCCCTTTGCCATGGCTGTTGCAACGACTACCTTACGCAGAAGCAGCAGAGCAAGTGCCCTTCAAGCTGACGTAAGTCATTGGCCGGCAACTCCGGTTTTTAGTAAATTGTATTCGTAACAGCGCCCGCTGATTTACGCGCCTACCAAATCATAGAAAAACATGCTGGGAATCCTCACACCTGAGCAATGCCGCCACCTTCTCTCCACACAACATATTGGAAGGGTTGGGTATTCCTTTAAGAACAAACCCGCCATTCTGCCCACGACGTATGTGTTTGATGGCAAAGCCATCTATTGCAGGTCGTATGAGGGCAGTAAGATTCGAATCATGCGCAAAAACCCCACGGTTTGCTTTCAGATTGATCAAATCGTTTCCCTGCGCCACTGGTACAGCGTGCTTGCCTGGGGTACTTACGATGAACTCACAACGCTGTCAGAGCAGAAGTACACTGAAAAGCTATTCAGTGAACACCTTGCTGTTTACGCATTGGGGGAAACGGTTAGTCCCTACCGTGATTTCGATGAGCGCCCCCGCATTGTTGAAAAAAGGGTAAAGCCTGTTACCTGGAGGATAAAAGTTGAGGACCTGGCGGGTCGCTTCGAAAAGCCCACGGACTAGCACCTGAATCAAGTCCTGAAAAAGCATAAGGATCAAATCCTGACAAAAGTCAGTGTTCCGGTTGACCATCCTCAAACCAGCACGCGAGCCGTCGGAATAGATTTGTCGTCAGGAACAAAACGCGCCCTCATGACCATCGAAACCTGTGAGCAACTCAAATGCTACCATTGCGGCGAGAATTGTGTCGACACCTTTCGCAAAGACGACAAAGTATTTTGCTGCCTGGGTTGCAAAACGGTGTATGAGATCCTGAATGATAATAATCTCTGCGACTATTATCAGCTTGAAAATAGTCATGGCGTGTCGATGCGGAGCAGTGCCGCTGCGAACTTTGCCTATTTAGACGAATCATCAGTAAAGGCGAAGTTGCTTTCCTTCGATTCAGCGGAGGTATCACGGGTATCATTCACCGTGCCTGCCATTCATTGTATATCCTGTGTGTGGCTGCTGGAAAAACTTCAATCCCTTGACAGCGGAATCGTTCATGCGGAAGTTGTGTTTACGCAAAAGGTGATCAACATTACCTTCAATCCGGACAGGACTTCACTGTCGAAGATCGCTGCATTGCTTTCCTCACTGGGTTATACACCAAACATTACACTGGAGGGAAAATCAGGAGGCTCAAAAGCCGATCGTTCACTCATCTTTAAACTGGCGATCGCTGGCTTTGGATTTGCAAACATCATGCTGTTCAGCTTCCCGGAGTACCTGGGCATCAGCAAAAGCGAAGAACATCTTATACGCATCTTCAGCTGGCTAAATTTCGCGATTGCCATTCCCGTATTTGCATTCAGTGCAAGTGACTATCTGCTCCAGGCATTCCGCTCTTTCAGGTTGCGGCAGATCAACATCGACATTCCAATAGCCGTAGGGTTGATTGCCCTGTTCTTCAGAAGTGCTTATGATATAATTTCTCACACCGGTCCCGGCTATCTCGACTCGCTCACAGGACTCATTTTCTTCCTGCTTATCGGCCGCTGGTTCCAAAGTAAAACGTACGAAGCACTGGCATTCGATCGTGACTATAAAAGCTACTTTCCCCTTGCTGTCCACCGCTTGCAAGAGGGCAATTGGATACCGGTGCTTTTGAACTCATTAAAACCTGGCGATCGTATTCAGATCAGGAACATGGAGATCATTCCGGCAGATAGCACACTAGACACTGAACAGACACTCATCGATTACAGCTTTGTCACAGGAGAATCAAAGCCAGTTGAAGTTAAACGCGGTGCGCTTGCTTATGCTGGCGGACGTATCATAGGGGCACCAACCGAATTAGTAGTGGTCAAGCATACTTCACAAAGTCAACTCACATCACTGTGGAACAATCAAAGCTTTAATAAAACAGGTACCGGACGTTTTCAGCAGATCATGGATCGCGCAGCACGGCGATTCACCTGGGTCGTTCTTGTGCTTGCCCTGGCTACGTCGGTATTTTGGTTCTTCCATGAACCCGCATCAATGTGGTTGGTGATTACATCGGTGCTGATGGTTGCATGCCCATGTGCTCTAGCCCTGGCAACTCCGTTTACCCTCGGTGCCATGGTTCGCGTACTTGGAGGAAAGGAACTATATCTGAAAAATGCCGAAGTCATTGAGCGGATGGGAACCGTGGATGCAATCGTGTTTGACAAAACGGGAACGATTACCACTGGTGATGCGGAAGTAAAATTCATTGGAGATGAAAAGCTGCTCGGAAAAATCAGAAAGCTCTGCAGTTATTCAACGCATCCACTAAGCTTGCAGATCAGCAACTCAATCAACGTATCTGCTCAGTCTGCGATAACGAATTTCGAAGAACGACCGGGACTGGGCATTGAGGGCATCGTCGATGGAAAGGTTCTTAAAGTAGGCTCCGCTGCATTCAATGATTTGCATCTCAGCAATGAGGGTACCGAAAAACGGGTGTATGTTACCCATGACGTCGAATGCATCGGATACTTCTCTATTGAAACAAGCCCGAGAAAAAACATCAAAGGCTTGCTACGGCGCCTTCACAGCAAATGCCATACAATGCTTTCAGGTGATGGCGATTCCGACCGCGAACGGATGAAGGACCTCTTTCCCGAACATACCAAACTGATATTTAATCAATCACCACAGGATAAGATGAACTACATTCATCAACTCCAGCTCGCGGGTAAGAAGGTGATGATGATCGGCGATGGACTTAACGATGCTGGTGCGTTAAAGCAGGCAGACGTCGGCATTGCCGTGAGCGACAACAAAGGCATATTCAGCCCGGCGTGTGATGGTATTATCTCTGGGGATCAGTTAAGGTATATTGATCGCATGCTTCAATTCACACGTTATTCTTCTCTCATTTTGAAAATCGGTTTTACCATCTCATTCTTATATAACGCCGTTGCTCTTTCCGTTGCCGCGTCGGGGCATCTTACTCCATTGATTGCAGCGATCATCATGCCTATCAGCAGCATCAGCGTGGTAGCCTTCAGTACTCTTGCTGTCCGATACACAGCACGTAAACTAAAACTCAACTGAAATGGCCATTATTACGCTGCTCATATCGATAAGTATTACCATCGCATTGACCTTCCTTGGAATATTTCTCTGGAGTCTTAAGAGCGGCCAGTTCGATGATACCACCACACCGGCAATGCGAATGATTTTTGATGAATCAAAGTCACAAAAGAAGACCACACAGGAAGAGTCTTCTTCGTCGACGGCAACGACTGACAAAAATCAGTCGCAGGCCTGACCATTCGCAAGCACAAGGCCGGGCATTTTTGCGTGCTTGGCGGCATGATAAAGCAACCGTCACCACAAGCACTCCTAAAGAAATACGACGTCCCAACGCCGCGTTACACCAGTTTCCCAACGGTCCCGCACTGGAATACGAATGAATTTACCCGTGAGCGGTGGCAAGAATCTGTCAAACATTGCTTTGAGGAAACCAATGCAGCGAACGGAATCAGTTTATACATCCATCTTCCCTTCTGTGAAAGCTTATGTACTTATTGCGCCTGTAACACAAGGATTACGCGTAACCATACCGTGGAACGTCCCTACATACTTTCGTTGCTTAAAGAATGGAGACACTATTGCGAGATCTTCGGCTCACGGCCGGTGATACGGGAACTCCATCTGGGTGGCGGAACGCCTACGTTTTTTACGCCAGCCAATCTTCAATGGTTGATTCACACTTTGCTGGAAGAAGCTGACGTACATGCCGACCGTCACTTCAGCTTCGAAGGCCATCCTAACAATACAACGCTTGAACATCTAAGAACACTCAATGAATTGGGGTTCGACCGCGTAAGCTTCGGCGTTCAGGACCTTGATCCGCGCGTACAGCAAGCCATCCATCGCATACAACCACTCGGAAATGTAAAACAGGCAATAGAAAACGCCCGCAGCACCGGATACAAGAGTGTGGGTATTGATCTCATTTACGGCCTGCCGCATCAAACTCCGTTCAGCGTGTCCGACACGATGGACCAGGTGCTTGCTCTCCGACCCGACAGAGTTGCATTTTATAGTTATGCCCATGTTCCCTGGCTCAAACCAGGACAACGAGGTTATGAAAACACTGACCTGCCTTCTCCATATCTGAAGCGTCACTTCTATGAGATTGGCAAACACAAGCTTTGCAACAACGGTTATGCCGACATCGGTATGGATCACTTCGCCCTTCCATCCGACGAGCTTTTCAAAGCGCACATAGCAGGCAACCTTCATCGGAACTTCATGGGCTATACAACCACATCAACCAAACTGCTGATCGGTCTTGGCACATCTGCAATCAGTGATTCGGGCTACGCATATGCTCAAAATGAAAAAACAGTCGAGCATTATCACAAGGCGATTGCGCAACACTCCAGCGCGGTTACGAAAGGGCACATACTGGCCGGAAATGATGGTGTGATCCGCAAAAGCATTCTTCAGCTGGCCTGCCGGGGTGAACTGGATCTCAATATGCTGCGACAACTTGAGACTCCTGAGATCAGCCTGGCTCTTCAATCAATGGAAGAGGAAGGGCTCTTATATCGACATGATCATGGGATCACCATTACGCATGCCGGGCACCCTTTCATACGAAACATCTGCAGTGTCTTCGATCCCTATTATCAGGCACAGGATCAGACTCAGGCCACATTCAGTAAGGCGATTTAGCCTGAAGAGAATTCCTGACGAAAATCAGTTTTTCAACTAACGTCTATCAAGCAGCCAGCAGAGGCATGCGAATACCTTTAATGCCGCAAAGAAACACCATTCATTACACCTCCAAGCGATGAAAGCACAATCAGATCAGATTCCAACAGCCCTTGCTCTGGAAAAATTCAGCTACGACAATAAGATCGTAAAGGCGTTTATGATCGCCACCGTTGTTTTTGGACTCGTCGGCATGCTGGTGGGACTCACAGCAGCACTGCAGCTCGTGTTTCCCGTTTTCAACTTTGAGCTTCAGTACTCATCGTTTGGCAGAATTCGTCCCCTCCATACTAATGCGATCATCTTCGCATTTGTAGGCAATGCGATGTTCGCGGGGATCTATTACTCGATGCAACGCCTGCTGAAGACACGCATGTTCAGCGACAGGCTAAGCTGGATCCACTTCTGGGGTTGGCAATCCATTATCCTGGCAGCAGCGATAACATTACCGCTCGGATTCACAACGTCAAAGGAGTATGCAGAACTGGAATGGCCAATCGATATCGCCATCACTTTGATTTGGGTTGTATTCGGATGGAACATGATCGGAACGATCATCAAACGTCGCGAGCGCCACATGTATGTAGCGATATGGTTTTACATAGCAACATTCGTTACAGTGGCCGTACTGCACGTGGTAAATTCCTTTGAGATGCCCGTATCGGCGTTCAAGAGCTACTCATGGTACGCAGGCGTACAGGATGCGTTGGTTCAGTGGTGGTACGGTCACAACGCCGTGGCATTCTTTCTTACCACGCCATTCCTTGGTCTGATGTATTACTTCCTGCCAAAGGCTGCCAACCGCCCTGTCTACTCATACAAACTTTCTATCATTCACTTCTGGTCACTCATATTCATTTACATATGGGCTGGACCTCACCACCTTCTTTATACATCACTTCCCGACTGGGCCCAATCATTGGGTACCGTATTTTCAATCATGCTTATTGCTCCATCCTGGGGTGGCATGCTGAATGGTCTCTTAACATTACGCGGTGCATGGGACAGAGTTCGTGAAGATCCCGTTCTCAAGTTCATGGTAGTAGCGATTACTGCATACGGTATGGCTACACTCGAAGGGCCACTTCTCTCACTTAAAAACGTAAACGCGATCGCCCACTTCACCGACTGGATCGTAGCACACGTTCACGTTGGAGGTCTGGGCTGGAATGGATTCCTAACCTTTGCCATGCTGTACTGGCTTGTGCCACGCATGTGGAGTACTAAACTTTACTCGACGAAGCTCGCCAACATTCACTTCTGGGTAGGCACGCTTGGTATAATATTCTATGCGCTGCCGATGTACGTATCGGGTGTTGTGCAGAGCTTAATGTGGAAGGAGTTTAATCCCGAAGGTTTCCTTGTGTACAAGAACTTCCTGGAAACAACTGTACAGATCCTTCCCTTGCATGGACTTCGCGCCATAGGCGGTGCGTTGTATCTCTCCGGTGCCATCATAATGACCTATAACCTGATTAAGACGGCAAAATCCGGATCTTTCATTGCCGACGAAGAGGCTGAAGGCGCCCCTCTTGCAAGAATCTACGTCGCAAAGACTGGCGGATGGCATCATCGCCTCCTGGAGCATAAGCCGGTATTGTTCACTGTCCTCACGCTGGTTGCCATCCTCATAGGTGGAGCAATTGAAATGGTTCCGACGTTCCTCATCAAATCGAACGTTCCATCCATCGCCAACGTGAAGCCCTACACGCCGCTTGAATTGCATGGCCGTGACATCTACATCAGAGAGGGTTGCGTGAACTGCCATACACAAATGATCCGTCCATTCCGCTCTGAAACGGAGCGTTATGGCGAATACTCTAAGGCTGGGGAGTTTGTTTATGACCACCCATTCCTCTGGGGATCCAAGAGAACAGGTCCTGATCTGCATCGCATAGGTGGTAAGTACTCACACAGCTGGCATTACAACCATATGTATTCACCTAAGGATGTATCAACAGGTTCGATCATGCCCGCTTATCCCTGGCTCATGGAACAACAGATTGATCTCTCTGCAACGAAGGGTAAGATTCAGGGCTTGCGCAAAGTGGGTGTGCCTTATGAACCCGGATACGAAGACAATGCCAACGAAGACTTACAGCGTCAGGCATCTGAGATCACGAAAGCACTCAAGGCCGACGGTATCGAGTCTGCAGAAGATGCCGAGATCATTGCACTCATCGCTTATCTGCAGCGCCTCGGCACCGACATTAAAACAGAGAAAGTCGCTAACAATCAATAAACATCGCAGCCATGTACAAGAATGTATTGCAAAGCATCGAGAACATACAGGTATGGCCTGTGATCTCGTTTGTCATCTTCTTCCTGTTTTTTCTCTGTCTGCTGTGGTGGGTATTCACGGCTGACCGCGACTACATCGAAAAGATGAAAGGTCTTCCAGCAGAAGACAACACAATTAACAAGACCGCCTCCAATCGCCCCAGCCATGAATAATAAATTAAAAAGAGTGACGGTAGCTGCTCTGTTGTCATTATCAACGTTCGCGGCATTTGCGCAGGACAAGGCTGAAGCGGAGAAAACTTTTATGAGCGACCCAATCAACAATCCGTTGTTTCCGGTTTATGTGATTGGTTTGTTGATCATCATCGTAATAGCATTGATTGTTGTTACGGGCATTTCGATGATTCGCGTCATCAACGTACTGGCGGAACAGGCGGAACGTGAGCGCGCAGCGAAACTCGGCGTAGCTTATAAGCCACGTCAGGGCTGGTGGTCCAGGTTCTCACGCCAAATGAATGACTCCATTCCGCTCGAAGACGAAAGCACTATTGAACTTGATCACAACTTCGACGGCATCAAAGAACTCGACAACCACTTACCTCCATGGTGGAAGTGGCTGTTCTATGCAACTGCTGTTTGGGCCGTAGTTTATATGGTGGTCTATCACGTATCAGACAGCTATCCCCTGATGATTCAGGAGTATGACACTGAAGTAGCCGATGCCGCGGAACAGATCCAGAAACTAAAAGCATCCCAGCCTCAGGAAGCGATCGACGAATCCGCATTGACGTTCACGGCAGATGCAGCGGTCATAGGAAAGGGTAAGGAAGTATTTAATACAATGAATTGCGGATCATGCCATCGTCCTGATGGAGGCGGCAACGCCATCGGACCCAACCTCACCGATGAGTTCTGGATCCACGGTGGCGATATAAAGCAGGTGTTCAGCACCATCAAGAACGGTGCTGTTGATAAAGGAATGCCGGCATGGGGCAAGAGTCTAAGTCCAGCTGATGTTCGCAACGTAGCCTTCTTTGTCATGAGTCTTCAGGGCACAAACCCCGCTAATCCTAAGGCTCCGCAGGGTGAAAAGTTCGTAGCGCCGGCATTACCGAAAGCTGCAAATGACACCACGACGGTGCAGGCAGCATTATAAATCTAAACCATGAGTACTACGGCACAGCAAAAGGACAAGCAGGATCAGTGGAGTGTCTACGACGACTTCAGGGAGTCGCTCGCAACGGTAGACGCGAACGGGAAACGCGTGTGGCTGTATCCGAGAAAACCATCGGGTAAGTTTCACAACTGGCGTGTGGCCGTAACGTTGATCCTGCTTGCCATGCTGTTTGCAGGACCGTTTATGAGAATCAACGGACAGCCTGCATTATTGCTGAATGTCTTTGAACGGAAGTTCATCATCCTCGGCCAGATCTTCTGGCCGCAGGATTTTTTTCTTCTCGCCATTGTACTCATAACGTTCTTCTTGTTCATCATTCTCTTTACTGTTGCCTTTGGACGAGTCTGGTGTGGATGGATGTGCCCACAAACTCTGTTCATGGAGATGCTGTTCAGAAAGGTCGAATACTGGATAGAAGGTGATGGTCCCGCACAAAAGAGACTGGACAGTGCGCCCTGGGACTTTACAAAGATCTGGAAGAAAACAGTAAAGCATGTCTTGTTCATCGCGTTATCGGTTCTCATCGCACACACCGTGATGGCATACCTGATTGGCACAACAGAAACGTATAAGATCATTACCCACTCACCGACTGAACATCCCGCCGGATTCATCGGACTGTTATTGTTTACGGCAACCTTCTATGGCGTCTACGCGAAATTCCGGGAACAGGCCTGCATCGCTGTTTGCCCTTATGGAAGGTTGCAAAGTGTATTGCTTACGAAGCAGTCCATCGTAGTAGCTTACGATTGGCTTCGTGGCGAGCCCCGGACACATTTGAAGAAGGCTGCCACAACAGCAACCGCCGGCGATTGCATTGATTGTCATTTGTGCGTGCAGGTTTGTCCGACGGGGATAGATATCAGGAATGGAACACAGCTTGAATGCGTTAACTGCACTGCGTGTATTGATGCGTGTGATCACGTGATGGAGAAGATCAATCGCCCGAAAGGGTTGATCCGCTATGCTTCACACCAGGGCATTGAAAAGAAGGAAACGAAGATCGTGAACGCGCGCTTCATCGGCTACAGCGTTGTATTGGTTGCGCTTTTGGTTATTCTCACAACAGCAGTAGCGACTCGATCCAATGTAGAAACCAACGTATTCAAAGTGCCAGGAACGCTCTTCACACGCGATGGAGATGATATTGTAAACCTGTACAATCTTGAGTTTGTCAACAAGACTTTTGAACCCATGGAAGTGGATGTGAGGGTTGAGTCACCATCTTCAGCAAAGATTATTCGTGCCGATGGAAAAGCGATCACTATCCCCGCGGAAGGAATGACAAAGGGCGTGTATTTTATTCGGATACCGGAGTCAGATCTGCCTGAGTCAAGAACAGCAGTGAAGATTGGAATTTACAATGGCGATAAGAAGCTCGAGAGTATAACGGCAAGATTTATTGGCCCGGTTAAAACCAGGATGAAGAAGATCAGTGACGAAAGCTATTGATGCTGCATCCGGTTTTACATTTTACATTTAGAGTTTTACATTTTGCGGTTGATCCGCGATGTGAAACTCAAAATTGTAAACTAAGGATACCGAGCTCTTATTGCACAAATGAGCGAAGTGGTTTTACATTATAGTACAGAGCCTTATTGCAATACGTAACCGCAAAATGTAAAATTCTAGATGTAGAATGTAAAAGTTTAAGGAACTCTTAGGCACACCTACTATGAACATCGGAAAATGGATAGTCGTCTCTTTCGTTCTCTTCGCCGCCTTTATGGCGGTGCTTGTCACCGTGTGTATGAGACAAGACGTAAGTCTGGTATCGAAAAGCTACTACGATGAAGAGATACAATTTCAGAGTCAGATCGAGCGAGAACGCAATACGCAGCAACTGGAAAAGAAACCCACTGTTGAGTTACACGGCTCAGAGTTGACCCTTGCCTGGAATCAATCTGTACCGGTGAGTGGCGCGAGCATCAGTTTGTTCTGCCCATCTAATGCAAAGATGGACCGTACGTTCAAACTACCGGAAGGGAACACGGACCAGACAGTTCAGTTGGCGGACATGAATAAGGGTATGTATCGTGTGAAGCTGCGCTGGAAGATGAACAACAAGGAGTTCTACCAGGAAGAGGTGATTAATCTTTGATCTATCCTCGTAGGGATAGATCCGGCCTTGCCTCACCAGCAACGTAGTTTTAGGTCAGAAAGAAAGCCAACACAAACAATAAAAGAGTACGCAGCCATGTACTGGACAGCATTGATCATGGGTCTCGCCGGAAGTCTTCACTGCGCAGGAATGTGCAGTCCACTGGTGTTGGCAGCGACGGGCAACGGCAAGGCCATGCGCAGTCGCCTCATTTATAACAGTGGCAGGATCATGATGTATGGCATTCTCGGTGCCATCATGGGTGCCGCGGGATCATGGCTGCCATTTGATCAGTTCAGAAATGGCTTCACAATAATCGTCGGCCTTATCCTGATCGTTCTGGCGATCGCGGGTACCGCGTTGAAAATACCTTTTGCACAGCACCTGCTTTCAAAAGCATTGACATACTTCAAAAGAGTGTTTGCCTCAACATTAAAGGAGCGTTCAACACGATCAACATTCCTGCTGGGATTTCTCAATGGAATGCTGCCATGCGGATTGACATTTGCTGCTTTAATGGTGGCCCTTACATTCGGCGCCTGGCAGAGCTCAGTCTTCATGATCGTATTCGGAATTGGTACGCTTCCGGTAATGGTTGGCCTCACTTCAGGCCTGAACTATTTGATAAGGCGCTTTAACTTTTCGTTACCACGAATGGTTTCGGTGCTTCTCTTTGTTTCAGGTTGTTTGATGATCACACGCGGATTCGTGCATCACGAACCACACGCTGTTACATCTCACAAACACGAACTGGTTGACGTGGTATTGTGCCGTTAGTGAAATAACGCCGGTTACTGGCTTCACCCCGTAACAATCTGAAGCAAGCACAAATAGCAATCGGAGCAAACACTAAGACTGGTAAGAAAGAAGTGTTGTTGCGACCCAAAAGAATTTATTAATCAGCGAGCTACATTCCAGCGCACTACTTTATCCAGTTTCTCAGGGCTCAGGATACGGATCTTGCCGCCTTCAGTTTCAAGAATTCCCTCGTCTTTAAAATCGGCCAGCACGCGTATCACCGACTCCGCTGCAGTGCCCACCATTTTCGCCAGGTCTTCTCTCGAAATAGTTATGGTTGACCGTGCGTCCTTAAGCGCACCCGACTTAATCAACGCCTCGGCTGTACGCTGACGAACGGAATTGTAAGCAAGCGTCACTAGTTGTTTTTCGCGATCCGCCACTTTCTTGCAGAGCAGCCTGATAAAACTGGTGGACACATCGGCCTGACTTTGAATAAGGGTAAGAAAGTCCGTTCTGGGAATCATCACGACCTCCGCGTCCTGCAAAGCAACAGCTGAATCCGCATAGGAAACGTTCTCAAGAATAGACTCAAATCCGACGAAGTCGTTAGGTCCATACAATGCGGTAATCAGTTCCTTTCCATCCGGATGTCCTTTGAAACCTTTTATGTTTCCGCTTTTCACGAAGTACACATACATCGGAGTATCGCCCTCAGAGTAAACGATGGCTTTCTTCTTGAATGACTTCGTCTTCTTGTCGCGGGCAAGATCTTTGAGATTTA
Source organism: Chryseolinea sp. T2 (assembly GCF_037203685.1). Taxonomy (NCBI): domain Bacteria; kingdom Pseudomonadati; phylum Bacteroidota; class Cytophagia; order Cytophagales; family Fulvivirgaceae; genus Chryseolinea; species Chryseolinea sp. T2. The sequence goes on along the minus strand of NZ_JBBCAU010000001.1, from coordinate 662,365 downwards.
AGATATGGCGCGCATCATCGAGAAAGTGATCGAGCCCCTCAGCAGTTGCTGCGTAATGCTTCTCCTGCATGTCGCGTTTTTTCAGACGCGCTTCAACTGCATTAAGCAGTTCGGTATCATCGAAAGGCTTGGTGAGATAATCATCGGCACCCAGGGTCATGCCCTTCCGGATGTCAGACTTTTCCGTCTTTGCCGTGAGGAATATGAATGGGATGGCGGCCGTCCCTGGTTTTCTCAACAGGATATGCAACACGCCGTAGCCATCCAATTCCGGCATCATGATGTCGCAGATGATAAGATCAGGGAGCTCTTTTAATGCGAGATCAACACCAGCTTTTCCGTGTGGAGCGGTGACGACAGAGTAACCTGCAAGTTCAAGGATCTCGGCCGTGTTCTCTCGGATCTCAGTGTTGTCTTCAATCAATAGAATCTTTCTCATATCGTAGGGGAAGCGTTACTTCAAACGTACTACCGTGCTGGTAGGTGCTATGAAAGTTGATGTGTCCATCCAATAGTTCCGCATATCTCTTCACGATGTTCAAACCGAGACCAGTACCTTGCTCGTTGCCTGCATTACTTGCCCTGAAGAAGCGTTCGAAGAGATGTTTCTGATCGGCTGCCGGAATACCGATGCCCTGGTCAACAACACTAAAAGTGCAAGTCCCGTCCTTCGAGGAGAATATGATCTCGATACTCTTGCCTACGGACGAATACTTGCTTGCATTGGAAACAAGATTGAACAACATATTTCGGAGAATGCGCGGGTCGGACACTATTTCAGCGACATCGCTTTCATAATTCGTTTTGAGCTTTTGACCTTCCTTCAACGTGGGAGCCAGCTCCTCCCTGACTCCTTCGAGGAGTTCCCTTACTGAAATTACTTCAAGAGTCGTATCCAGGACGCCCTCTTCAAGTTTGCCGAGAGAAAGAAAATCGTTTAATATTGACGTAAGGTGATTTACGGATGACTTTATGCGCTGAACGTGTTTGTCAACCTTCTCGCGCTCACCCCTGTCGTTGTACTGACTGACCAGTGCCGCCGAACTAAGTACCGCGCTTAAGGGAGTTCTGAACTCATGTGACGCTACGGACACGAACTTTGTCTTAAGATCATTGAGCTCACGTTCACGCTCAAGCGACTTTCTTACTTCTTCTTCGGCTTTCTTTCTTTCTGTTACCTCGTTCTCAAGCTCGCGGATGGTCTTATGCAGGGCTTCGGTGCGCGTGTGAACCTTCTTTTCGAGTTCCGCCGCATATACGATCAGTTGTTCCTCGCTTCGCTTGAGCGCCTCCTCAGATTTCTTCCGCGCACTGATATCACTCACAAAAGCCATGACCAGTATTTTTCCAGCCACCTGGGTATAACTAAGGCTGATCTCAACCGGAAATTCGCGACCGTCCCGCCTTATCGCAGTGAGATCACGTCCAAGTCCCATGCGCCTTGGTTCGGGATGAGCATTAAAGCCTTTCCTGAAGTCCATATGGCGTCCGCGATAACGTTCGGGAAGAAGTTGCTCCAGTAACAAGCCAACCAGTTCATCCCTACCGTAGCCAAATGTGGACTCGGCCATTGGATTTGCAGCCACAATGACACCTTTTTCATCTACCATAACTATCCCTTCCGACATACTGTGAAAGATCTCGCGGAAGGCGTCGTTGGTAACAAGCGATTTGGTTGAATTCACCGGCATAAGGTGCAAATTAAAACGATGGTGAATCCTGACAAAAATCAGGCGAACGATTGATGTAAGTTTCTTCCGGCCCGCCACTGAAAATGTACGTTTGTACCGTGACGAATGCCTTTCAAAACCCGGCCAGCAGTATTCTCTGTACGATAGACTTTTCGAAGTCGTCGCGTGAGGCAGTGCAATGGGCCGTTCAACTGGCCCAACAGTTGAACGCTCACATTACCATATTATATACCTATCGACTTATTCAATATCGTCCTGGCGAAGCCCTGCAGCTCAAACGCGACATTGAAGCGTCTGCTACCCACCAGTTTTCAATTCTGGAAAAGGAGCTGCTTGAGAACAAGGGCGTATCGTACGACTTCAAAGTAGAGATAGGCTTTGTGGCAGATCGCGTCGAGGACTACGCAAAGAAAAACTCCCTTAACGTATTAATAACAAATAAGAATCTGCACAACGGAGGTCGCGAATCATTCGATGAACTCATAGAACACATCCGCGTGCCGCTGCTCGTTGTTCCCTAAAATTTGTCGCGACCCGCCCTTCCAATTGTCGCATCCGGCCAATCCATTTCTGTGGTGTACGCGTTATGTTTGTATCGTAATCATCGTCAAACACAAACCTACTCATATGAAAACGGCAGATACACAAAGCATCACAGTTGAAACCCTTGTTAATGCTCCGGTGGAGAAAGCATGGAAATATTTCAGCGAACCAGAACATATTACCAAATGGGCATTTGCTTCTGACGACTGGCATGCGCCGTATGCTGACAATGACCTTCGAAAGGACGGAAAGTTTAAGACCACGATGGCTGCAAAAGACGGAAGTTTCAGCTTCGACTTTGAAGGAGTTTACACGAACGTGGTTCCAAAGAAGACCTTCGAATACGCCATGGCTGATGGTCGGAAGGTTAAAGTAGACTTTGCAGCTGATGGAAGTAAAACAAGGGTGACTGAAACCTTTGATCCGGAATCACAGAATCCCATTGATATGCAACGCGCGGGCTGGCAGGCGATTTTAGAAAATTATCGCAGGCACGTTGAATCAAATTGATCGAAAGATTCGTTGTATTAGAAAATCCAGTAGAATATTAATCAGCCTATATAGGTAGCGGTTCGGTGCGCTGGCTTCTGAGGCCTGGCGCACCGAAGCTATCACCAGCGGGCTCCCGGCGCTTCGTTGTCGGTATTTTCCGAATTAGTTTACGATTCCTGATGGTCGTTTTCAGATGAGTGTTAAGGTTGCTTTCAGCAAAACATTTTAAGACTTGCTTTCAGGTGCTGGCGGTTGCTGTGAATGAAATCTCCGCTTCATCTTCCTACCTGTATTCCGACTTTGTGTGCCTGAATATGGCTTAGAGCCAACGACCATCTCTGTCGGTTCATTATCTATTGCGTAATCCTGTTGTTTCTCCTGCTTCTCAAGAACGCTGACTTCAGTGCGTTCCCGTTTTAGATCAATCCGAACCCGCGCAAACAAACTCATATATACATTGGCGATCCAAACCAGCGCAAAACCTCCAATTAAGTAACCGCGCCAGTCATCCATAAGCAACTTAAAGTCAGTCAACACGACAAACAGAACGGTGACATAATGACTAAAGCAATATTCGCATGTAAACAGATAGAAGAACTTCCGCATAAATATGGAGGTACCTTCCTTGCTGCATTTTATACAGAATTCTCTTGGCTCGCGAAATACTTCTTCGTGAGTAACCGTCCAGGCAATGCAGGCTACGGGAATTGCCAGCACGAAAAGCCATATGAGCTGTAATTGGATTGACATAACCAGCGGACTTGAAAATACCATGCCATCGCTTGCCAGTGCTTTGATGCGGCCTGGCGTTGCAAGCACTGTGGAAAAATCTCACGAAACTGTTGGCATTGCACAGACACGCCGATTTTTGCCATCTATCATATTAACACCCATCGTCACCAGATTTTCAATACATTGTGTTACGCATACACATTCCAACTTCCTCTATTCCTAACCTTACCTCCCATGAAATCCAACCGTAGAAATTTTATTCAGAAGCTCGGTGCAGGTACTGCCGCGCTGGGCATCAGCGGTCATACACTTGCAGGCCAGCAGTCGGCAAATCGTGTTGATCAGGACAAAGGAGACGGCCCTATTCTTCAGATCGGTGAGAATATCGCAGTGGCTGACACCAGCTACGGAAAGGTACGAGGCTTTGTATTGCGCGGCATCACGACATTCCTCGGAATACCTTATGGTGCCGACACCTCAGGTGCGAACCGATTCATGCCTCCGCAGAAGCCAACGCCCTGGACGGACGTGTATCCAGCGGTATGGTGGGGCAACACGGCTCCTCAGAATATGGAACGCCGATATGCAAATTCATACGCGTCATTTGTTGATCACTGGAACTATGACGATGTAAGCGAAGACTGCCTTCGTCTCAACGTGTGGACGCCATCACTTGATAGTAAGAACAGACCAGTGATGGTTTGGCTGCACGGAGGCGGCTATACCAACGGTAACGCTATTGAACAGGATGGTTACAACGGCGAGAATTTCAGTCGTCGTGGGGATACGGTCTTTGTATCCGTCAATCATCGACTTGGTCCAATGGGCTATGCAAACTTTGCTGGCATTGACAAGAAGTTCGCAGCCTCCGGCAATGTTGGACAGCTGGACATAGTGGCTGCCCTCGAATGGGTACGTGATAACATATCGCGTTTCGGCGGCGACCCGGGTAACATTACAATCATGGGACAATCCGGTGGCGGAGCCAAGGTATGCGTGCTTACTGCGATGCCATCGGCACAGGGACTGTTTCATAAGGCCGTAGCGCTGAGCGGAGTTTCACTTAAGGCAATTGATAAGACCATGTCTGAAAAGCTCGGTGATTATGTTTTAAAGGAAGCAGCGCTTTCATCGAATGAGCTGGACAAACTGCAGCAGATGCCATGGAAACAATACTATGAAATAGCGACACGTGCACTCACCAAATTCCGTGAAGACATGAAACTTCCTCCTATGGGAACAGGCTTCGCGCCTACGGTTGATGGTGACTATCTGCCTCAGCACCCGTATAATCCTGTAGCCACGCCGTTGGCAAACGATGTTCCAATGATCATCTGCTCTACATTCAATGAACAGTCGCCTAGCCGCACCGATGCAAAGCTTGAACAGATTGACCTCGAAGGTGTGAAGGCAAAGCTCAAAGATCGCTTCGGGGATAAGACGGATTCGATCGTAAACTCCTATGCGAAAGCATTTCCCGCAAAGAAGCCTATTGAGATTTGGTCAATGGTTGCCAGCAACCGACAAAACGCCGTTGCACTGGCCGACTCCAAATCAAAACAAAAGGCCCCTGTGTATGTTGCCTGGTTCGGCTGGCAGCCTCCAATGTTTGATGGTCGTATGCGCGCCTTCCATTGTATCGACATTTGCTTTTGGTATGCCAACACTGATCTCATGTATACGCATACCGGCGGCGGCGCGAGACCTCGTAAACTATCTGCAAAAATGTCCGATGCACTTGTGCGTTTTATGAAGACTGGCAATCCCTCCGGAACCGGACTAACCTGGAATCCGTATCAATCTGCCAATGGCGACACGCTTATTCTCGACGACGAACCGGTGATGAAGAATGATCCGGACCGCGAAGCGAGAAAGGCTTTTGTTTAACATTTGGATTACTTCTTTCTAAGGGTCACTTGGTACACGTTGGTACGCGGTTGAGTATGGCTGCTGATATTAGTGACTCGAATTCCCAGCTTATGTTTCCATCTGGAATAGCAGCTTAAAACTGGCTCTTGTTCTTATAAAAAGAATTACGTAACTAGTTACGTAATAACAGAACAGTCGATGAACTTTTTCCAACACGCTGGCAAAAAGGCAATTGGAAGCCGGCTTCGGCTCTTGTCCGAAACGATCACTGCTGACGCGGCTGAGATATACCGGCTGTACGACATCGACCTATCACCAAAGTGGTTTCCTGTATTTTATGTGCTGGCTGAGCTCGGGCCGCAGTCAGTAACGGAGATTGCAAAACAGGTGGGCTACTCGCATGTAGCGGTCAGCAAGCTGGTTCGTGAAATGGCGGGCGCCGGCTACGTGAATGAAACTTCTGATGCACAGGATGGCAGAAGGAATGTTGTGACCCTGGCGGCGAAAGGTTTGGAGGCAAGCGAGAAGATTAAAGATCAATACACTGATGTTCAGCGGGCCGTTGAAGAAATATCGAATCAGGCAACACACGACCTCTGGCAGGCGATGGGCGAATGGGAATACCTTCTCAATCAACAGTCATTGTTGCGCCGCGTGATCGATGAAAAAAGAAAGCGGGAAAGCTCAGCTATTACGATCATTGACTTTACGCCTGCATATGCATCTGTGTTTCGCGATTTGAACGAAGCCTGGATTAGCCGGTACTTTCACATGGAGCCCGCAGATTACAAAGCACTCGACAATCCACAGACTTATATAATAGACGGAGGCGGCACCATACTGGTAGCGCTGCATAACGATTTCGCTGTTGGTACCTGCGCATTGATCAACATGCATGATAATAAAAGCTTCGAGCTCGCGAAGATGGCTGTTTCAACCGAAATGCACGGCAAAGGCATTGGTCTGTTGTTGGGAAAGGCCGCCATCGAAAAAGCGAAGGAGATGGGTGCTGCCCGTCTGTATCTGGAGAGCAATACCGTCCTGAAACCAGCTATTAGCCTCTATGAAAAACTTGGGTTCAGAAAGGTTGCAGGTGTTCCCTCGCCATATGAACGCAGCAATATTCAAATGGAGCTTTGGTTGGTGTGATCGGAGAACATCAGATGTATAGAAAGTTTCCCGGATTGTATCCAATACTCGTCGTAAGCTAAGTGTCTTCCCCCAGTGAAATTCGCTGGCAACTTTTTTGGTGTGACATCAACAACTTGGTAGTCATATCGAAAACTAAACATGTAGCAATATGGCAAAGTATGGAAAGAAGGCGCAGACGAAAGTGAAACGCGCCATGCATGAAATGAAAGAGGGAACCTTGCGCAGTGGTCGCAGCGGCAAGAAAGTTACAAGTCGTAAACAGGCGGTCGCTATTGGTTTGTCGGAAGCCCGGCAAGCTGGAGGAAAAGTCCCAAAGAAGTCTGCGAAAAAGACTGCAAAGAAATCAGCGAAGAAATCAGCAAGAAAGATGGGACGTCCGGCAGCAAAAAGAGGGGCAACGAAACGCGGCACGTCAAGATCAACAAGGAAAACGGCACGGAAATCATCCCGTCGCTGAGAATCAGCATTTGCATTTGAAGCTCGTACACTTACGAAGGTTCACTACAAAACCAGAAGCTGTCTTTTTACCGATGTAACATCCATCGCCGAAAGACAGCTCTTTTTTGGGGCCGTAATGATTACTTTTGCCTTTCGCTATGAAGCATCCCCCACATCAGGAATCCTCACGCAAAGCTCTTCGAACTACAGCCATTGGACTGATCGTTAGCGCTGTCCTCGCCGTAATTAAAGGTGTTGGCGGTGTAATGGGCAATTCATATGCGTTGATCGCCGATGCAATCGAATCGAGTGCCGACATTTTTACTTCGGGCATGATGTGGCTGGGACTTAGATGGTCTCAAAGGCCGGCGGATAAAGATCATCCTTATGGTCACGGCAAAGGAGAGGCGCTCATTACACTGGGTATTGCGTTCGTTTTGGTTTGTGCTGCTGTCCTTATCGGAGTGAAAAGTGTTGAAAACATAATTACGCCTCACAAGGTACCTGCCCCTTATACGCTCATCATATTGCTGGTTGTTATCGTTGTTAAGGAATTGTTATATCGTTTTGTACTAAAGACCAGCAAGGAAGTTGGAAGTGGTGCAGTTGAGGCAGATGCGTTTCATCATCGCAGTGATGCCATTACATCAGCAGCTGCCTTCATAGGTATATCGATCGGACTGATCGGTGGTCCCGGCTTTGAAGTCGCTGACGACTATGCGGCTTTGTTTGCATCACTCATTATTGTTATCAATGCTATAAGGATTGCACGTCCTGCTGTGGGTGAGTTGCTTGATGAAGAGCTTGATCCAAAACTCAATCGTGAACTAGTGGAGCTTGCTGCTGGTGTTGATAAAGTTGCCCATGTAGAGTGGTGCAGAATCCGCAAAATGGGCCCTTTTAAGATTGCTGACCTTCACATTTGGGTAGACAAAAACCTCACCGTTGAAGAAGGTCATCGCATATCTCACGAAGTTAAAGACCGGATTCAAAACAGGCATCCGCTGTTTTCCGATGTGATGATTCACGTCGAACCATCAAAATAATTATTCAATTCGACGACATATTTTGAAACTCTGCGCTTGTTTCAGGCGTTGGAGGTAATAATTCGGATCATGTATCTTGAAAAGAAAGAAGATCCGTTATATTTGTAGCACGAAAAGAAAATGAAATCCTATCGCATGTCATCGATCTCATCTTGTAAAAAGCAGCGCTTTTGCTGGAAGGATGAGCTATGCCTGGGAGTTAACGTTTGATTTATCTTATTAATAGATATAAGCGAAGGCCCCGGGTTCATGATCCGGGGCCTTTGTCATTTAAGGCATGCTGTTTGTCTGGAGACATCGGCCGCGAACAACCGTGCCTTTTAAAGAAATTGTCCAGCCGTCGTTAACGCGACAACCGTTACATGTAGTAACGGGATGGCTGGATGCGTAATCAAAGGCGTGCTTCTCCTCTTCCGTTCCTCTCGCGGAAGACGGGAGGCATACCTGAATTAAGGTTATTGGGTTACTTCCGGCGACTTGCAACATAAAGCGCGATAACAACTTCGCATCTGATGCACGCCTGCCTTCAACTTAATCACCAAAGCAAACTGGAGTCTCCATGAATTGAGGTCTCTGTAATTACGATGACAATATAAAATACACCGACAATACTAAACGTTTCTACAGCCATGGTACCCGCTCACATCCAACACACCTTCAATGGGAAAGACATCGTAGCAATGCGCGATGAAGGAGTTGTAATTAACAACGCTCAGGACTTTCTTGAACTGATGATGAATCTGCCTTCTGACAGGATCATCTTCTACAAGGAAAACTTCGACGATTCATTTTTCGATCTTCGATCAGGCCTGGCCGGCGAGATTCTGCAGAAAGTATCCAACTATTCACGCAGACTGGGAATCGTTGGCGACTACCGAAGATTCGCAAGCAGAAGTCTGAATGACTTCATGCTGGAAAGCAACAGAGGAAATGACGTAGTGTTTGTAGATTCCCTCGACGAGGCCCTACGGCGTCTAAGCGCCTGATTTCCGCAATCCCCAAGAATTGTAAAAAAATCTGCACTACATCGTGTAGTATTTTATCATCCGTTATTACTTATAGAGAAATGGAGATCCGATGGCGAACGACATCGACAGCACATTTCTCGCAGTAGTCAATGAAAACCTGGGCATCGCACACAAGATTGCCCGGGTTTATTTTGACGACCCCATAGCCCGCGAAGATGTCGTTCAGGAAATGATGTTCCAGTTATGGCGGTCATATCCATCATTCGACAACCGATCAAAATTCTCCACCTGGATGTATCGCGTGTGTCTGAACACGGCGTTGACACACTTTGCCAGATCAAAACGAATGCCTTCCGAACGACTCGCCGAGCACCATCACAACATTCCGGATGTCGAGTCATCTAGCGATGATATGGATGCCATGCTGGCAGCCATTCGCTCGCTATCCAAAATTAACCGCGCTATCGTACTGCTCTATCTGGAAGGCATGAGCCATGAAGAGATAGGCTCAGTGACCGGCTTGTCACAAAAGAATGTCGGCGTCCGTTTGTTTCGAATCCGGAAAGAACTCTCTGAACTTGTTAATCGTCAAACTCAATAAGTATGGATGCATTGGATGAAATGAAAACAAAGTGGTCGCAGAAGTGCGTCCATGGCAAGTCGTACCGTACATCTAATCTGCCCGACGCTATTCGCCAAAGGATGCGCCTTCATACCCGCGAATCCATGAAATACTTTTGGGCTTCCTTCACCTTACAGATCATCGTATATGCGTTGTATAGTCATGCGCTTTTAAGGTACATGCACGATCCAATGACCGTAACCTTATCGGTGTTGGGTATAGTTGCCTACATACCATTCACGCATATCCTCATGCGCAAGTTTAAGCAACTCGCGTTGACCAAACCTGGAAGCGCTGAAGTGTCGTCAGTTCAACACTACATAGAGCAGAAAAGAAATATACTTCAGTCGTTCTTTACTTTTAAACGGCGATACGAATTCTTCCTCATCCCCGTGAGCTCACTATTCGGAACGTTGCTGGTGTTTAAGATTTATGTTCCCGGTGGTCCATTGGATAATCTCAATGGCGTCTGGATCACAATGGTGATCACGCTCATCAGTTGCTACATCGCAATCAGAAGAGAAAATCTTAAAAGTTTCCGCGCGCCACTGACTGAGCTGGATAAGTTAATTACCGAGTTTAAGGAAGACCGTTAGTCCTGGTTCGGCATATACTCTACGCGTTAAATATCGAATTGCAGAATTAGAAATGCTGATACCGTGGTCTGAACGTTTCTGAAGGAACGGTCGGAAGGCGTCGTCAAAATTTCAATGGGTACCACCAGAACACTACTCTCCTGCTTCGTTGTCGGGAAGTCCTTTCAGGTACTTATCAACAAACTTCAGTATCTCCTGCGACGCCTTGATGTTGTTGTCCTTCTTTACGAAACCATGTCCTTCATCGGGGAAGATCACGTATTCAACGGGTACGTTGTTCTTCTTGGCAGCTGCCACGATCTCATCGGACTCCACCTGCAGAACGCGTGGATCGTTACTGCCCTGAAGTACAATAAAAGGCTTCGTAATTTTTGAAGCATGAAATAACGGGGACTTGTTATAAAGCGCAACTGAATCTCTAACAGGGTCACCCAATTCATTATAGAGCGATTCCCGGAATGATGACCACCATGGTGGAATGCTTTTCAGCGTGCGTAGCCAGTTGGTGACACCGAAAAGATTAACTCCTACCTTGAAATCCTCCGGGGCAAACGTGAGTGCGGCCATCACCATGTATCCCCCATAACTGCCGCCATATATGCCGATCTTGTTTTCATCTACATATCCCAGTGATGCAAGGAGCTTCTTTGATTCTATACAATCCTTCAGATCGGCGTCACCATGTTTACGATCATCGGCCGTGAAGAAAGTCTTACCGTATCCGGAACTTCCTCTGTTATTAACGGCGAGAACAACATAGCCATGATTGACCAGATGCTGTAGTGATGCCGAATAGTTAAGGCGCGTCTGACCTCCCGGACCGCCATGTATCCAAAGCAAAGCAGGAACTTTCTCACCGTCTTTAATTCCTTTTGGTTTATACAGCAGAGCAGGAATCTCCATTCCATCGAATGACTTAAACCTGACCACCTCACCCGCTACCAGGTCGCCCTGATCAATTTCCTTCGACATGGAATGCGTGAGTTGCTTTACTTCCTTTTTATCGAAGTTGTATACAAACAAATCACTCGGAGTATTTGAACTGCTTACGTAGAAGGACATTAACTTTTCACTGCTGGAGATGTTCACTCCTGTTATGTCGCCGGCTGGAAGACCATCAATTGTCAAACGGGCACCTCCGTTCTGTTCATCGTAGATTTTGATCTCCGTTCGTGCATCGTTGTTGATGGCCACCACGCGATACTTTCCATTCTTTGACAGATAAGTATACATGATGTCCCAGGGTGCTTCCTCCACTTTCTTCTTTTCACCGGTAGCGATATCATAGCTGGCGATGTACTTGAACTCGCTTCCTTCGTCTGTGAGGTAATAGAGCTTCTTGCCATCGAGGCTGAAATACTGGGGAGAGAAGTCTACGTTGCCTTTGTGTTCTGAGATTAACTTTGTTTTCCCGGTCTGAACATCGAGCAGGTACATGTTCGAATTATCAGTGGTGATCGTTTCAGAAAGCGCGATGTAGCGATCATCGGGTGATATGGCTGCAGGGTCCAGACCCTTTTCATTTTTATAGGCCATGGTGGACGGATACAAGTTTCCTTCTTTAGGGGCATCGAGCTGGATCCTGTACAAGTCAAAAAAGCGCTTATCCCGACCGTTAGATCCATAGTAAAGCGATTTATTGTTTTGGCTCCAGCCATAGAATTGTGCTTTGGCGGTGCTGTCCCGAATGAGATCGAGTTTGGATCCGTCCTCGTTTAGCACGAACAAATGAGTGATCTCGTTTCCGCCTTTGTCCTGCTCGTAGATGATACGCTTGTCACCAGGAAAGTAGCCATCGGAATACACGGCATCATCGGTAGATGATGTAAGCGCTGATTGTTCGCCAGTTGCTACATCGATGGCAACCGCATTGAATATTCCTGTCGCTTTGCTGCTGATCAGTATTTTGCTGTCGTCAGGTGAAAAGGATCCCCCGGAAATCTGAACGACATCCATGAACTGTCGGATAGTGTAACGCTTTGGGGCTTTCTCCTCCGGGGTTGTATTTGATTGGCACGCGACGGTAAACAGTGCGATCAGTATGATCAGCAACGATGATAGTCTTTTGTACATGGTTGGGGGATTGGCGTCATTCAATTTAGCACGCCACTTCCGCAATACCTAGTGTGCCTTTCGGAAAGCTTTGCGGGCGTGTTGTATCTCGTCCTCATGACGCGTTGCCCACTCTCCCATCATGGTCATCACATCAAGCAGGCTCTTGCCAAGAGAAGTAAGCTCATATTCAACCCGTGGTGGGATTTCAGGAAAGACAGTTCTCGAGATAAGGCCATCTTCTTCCAGGGAACGGAGTGTAACGGTGAGCATGCGTTGCGAAATGCCCGACGTGCTTTGTTTTAATGCATTGAACCGCGCCTTGCCACTGTAGCCAAGGTTCAGTATTACCAGCATAGACCACTTATTTGCGAAGTGAATCAGGAAGTCGTGGATGGGGCAAAATCCCCCTCCCTTCTCTTCGAGGATTTTTCCGATTTTTTTCCTCTTGCTAAGTTGCTGACGGTCAGCAATAGTTACCTCCATGATACTAAGGGCTAAATGGTATACTTATTGTTAAGTACTAAGTTACCAAATATATTTGAGTTATTAAAAGTAACTAACTACCAAATTATAATTTATGAAAAAGAGTCTGTTGGGTTTTGCTCTCCTTTTCGCATCCGTTTCCGCTTTCGCGCAAACGTGGTCGCTCGACAAAGCACACGCAAAACTGGGATTTGAAGTAACACACCTCATGGTGTCGAATGTTGAAGGAAGCTTCAAGACATTCGATGTTAAAGTAACTGCATCTAAAGATGAATTCTCTGATGCAGTCGTTGAACTTACAGCCGATGCAAATTCAATTTACACCGACAACGACAAGCGCGATGCTCACCTCCGCAGCGCCGACTTCTTTGAAACTGAAAAGTACCCTACACTCACTTTCAAGAGCACTTCGTTCTCAAAGATCTCCGACAAGAAATATGCATTGGCCGGCAACCTCACCATGCACGGCGTAACCAAGCCCGTAACACTTGAGGCAACATTGAACGGAACTACCGTACACCCTTACAGCAAAAAGACAATTGCCGGTTTCAAAGTTACCGGAGTAATCAAACGTTCTGACTTTAACGTTGGCAAAGGTACACCTCCCGCTGTGGTGAGCGATGAGGTTACACTCAACGCCAACCTCGAATTGATCAAAGACTAAGCTAACTGCTTAACTCCAGCCAGGCGAAGGTCAAAGAGCGACTTAAAGCTGGTCAGGCGACATACGAGTTTCTTAAAGATCTTTTAATACACCGGCCCACAAGCCGGTGTATTTTTTTATATTGGATTACCTCATTGATTTGATCGCGACTGTTGGTATCAAATTTGAAAATGGGTCGAATCAAAGAAACGAGATGAAACTATATACCTGTTCAAAGTGCGCCAACTACCTGTACTTCGAGAATACGAAATGTCTGCAGTGTGGACACAAGCTCGGATTTGATTCTGATACCCTCCAACTCGTTACACTGACAGAACTGGAGCCGGGCATATTTCAGGACATAAAGAACAGCAAGAAGCGATTTAAATATTGCAGTAATATGCAATACAATGCCTGCAACTGGCTCGTGCCAGACGACCAGGAAGAACCCCTGTGCAAAGCTTGCGTCCTCAACAGGACAATACCCCCTCTCACCGACGAGAATTTGGTGCTGTGGCGACGCATTGAAACGGCCAAGCATCGTCTTATCTATTCGTTGCTAAGATTGCATTTGCCTGTCGTTCCAAAAGTGGATGGTGAAGGCCCCGGTCTCGCATTCGACTTTCTCACACAACTGACGCCCGAAGACAAAGTTATGACCGGCCACTATGAGGGTCTGATTACTCTGAATATTGTTGAAGCAGATGAAGCCACACGTGTTCAACATAAACAGGACCTGGGCGAGAAGTATCGAACCTTGCTTGGCCATTTCCGACATGAAATTGGTCACTACTATTGGGACCTTCGTTTAAAAGATAGTCCGGATCTCAAAGCATTCAGAGATGTCTTCGGCGACGAGAGTCAGAGTTATCAGGAGGCATTAAAGGTGTACTATGAGAATGGCGCACCTAAAGACTGGATGGACAACTTCATCAGTCCATATGCGTCTGCACATCCTTGGGAGGACTGGGCCGAGAGCTGGTCGCACTACCTGCATATGATGGATACACTTGAAACAGCGTATTACTTTGGAATCACGGTTGATCCAAAACCAGCAGGTGCCAATGACATTAGTGCAAATATCGATCGCGATCCATATGCCATCAAGGAGTTCAGCGATGTCTTTGACCTGTGGTTGCCCATCACCTTTGCAGTGAATAGCCTTAATCGCTCGATGGGTCACGCCGACTTCTACCCCTTCATCATGGCCCCACCTGTAGTTAAGAAGATGAACTTTATTCACAATCTCCGGAAGACAATAAAATGAAAGTGTAAGTCAACCGCATAAAATCTTTCATTGAAGTTTACCTGATGGCGCAAATAGTTCGGACAACCGCGCGTTGTTGCAACTTGCATCCAATTTCTTCTCTTCGAACTTATATTCGAAGGCAACCGACCACTCACGAAAACAAAAAAGCCCCGACTCAGCATTGCTGAATCAGGGCTTCGGGCGCCGGAAGGGCCAACGCCAGTTATATACGCTTAGTGAAGTTGAGTGCGTTTGGCATCTGCCTTATACTCATCGCGTTTGTTGCGTATCAGGTCATGAGAAAGGCGAAGCAGGTCCTTCTGATCGCGGATTATTCGCTGAATGTTTTCAGGGAATTGGGCGCTATCCTGGATAGCTTCTGCGTAAGCTTTCTGAGCTGCGTCTTCACCATATTCACATGCCTCAAGCGCTGACTTTGCATCATCGCCGGCAAATACGTCCTTCACATCCATCCATGCACGATATATCTTACCCGACATAGTGGAGTCTTCGGCTGGCTCGCCGCCGAGAGATCTGACTTCGGAAGCTAGCTCTTCCTTCATCTTCTGGCTTTCATCTGAAAGCTGATAGAACAGTGTTCTTAGAACGGCGTCGCCTTCTTCAAGATTTTCAACAGCTTTTTCATACCCGGCTATTCTATCACGATTGATTCTGATAAGATCATTGAGCACCTCAACGATTTCCTTATTTTGATTTTTCATGTCTCTATCTTTTAATGGTTATTGTCTGGCTTAACTTCAGCGACCTCGTCTCAAACTGCATACCATCCCGCAACCCTTGAAATTTTCCGTTTGAAGGGGCTGCGTCATAATTCCACACGGAACGACTTCCACAGCCCGGGAAAATCGTTCACAAAATTTCAGGCAATGAGATGTGGCAAGCTGAATGCTTACAGCACAGAGTAACGCATGACCATACTTTATCTTAACATTGCATTAACATCGTACCCCGGATAATATGAAGGCCTATAGTATTTCACGAACACCCCAGCTTCATCACGGTGAAGGGGCAATCAAGTTGATCGGCCCCGGACTGGCCTCGTATACGGGAACCGCCTCAGATAAAGGAAGTACTTCAGATAAGGGACGAGCTCCGGGTAATGGAAACGCTCTGCTGATAACCGGCAGCAGCTCATTCGAGCAACTAAAGGCCTACAAGTTCATTATGGCTGAGTGCTCGAAGCTCAATATTGATGTCCACGAGTACCGTATCCCGCGCGAGCCATCGCTGTCCTTGATCGATGAGGCAGTCGTCAGATTTGCAGAATATAATCCACAGCTGGTTGTCGGTCTCGGAGGTGGAAGTGTTATTGATGCAGCAAAAGCCATCGCCGCGATGATTCCCATCCGTGAACCTGTAAAGGATTACCTGGAAGGCGTTGGTTCGAAGAGTCATCCTGGATCCAGATTGCCCTTCATCGCATTGCCCACTACAAGCGGAACCGGCAGCGAAGCAACACGGAATGCAGTATTGTCTGAAGTAGGACCTCAGGGATTCAAGCGCTCGCTCCGGCATATGAACTTCGTACCGGACATTGCGATACTCGATCCGGAATTGACGCTTTCGTGTCCTGCAGATGTCACTGCGCATAGCGGTATGGATGCGTTCTCTCAATTACTTGAATCTTTCCTGTCAACGTCTGCAAATCCAGTAACTGATGCACTCGCCTTGCAGGGCCTCACGCTAATTTCGCATTCATTGCTGACCGCCGTTCGTGACGGCTCCAATATTCAGGCGAGATCAGACATGGCTCTTGCAGCCTATCTATCCGGCATTACATTAGTCAACGCCGGATTAGGAACTGTACATGGACTCGCCGGTGTCATCGGCGGAATCAAAGAAATACCGCACGGCGTTATTTGCAGCCGACTGATGGGCCCCGCCAACGTAATGACTGTACGCAAGTTGCGTATCACACCAGGATCGGACACTGCGTTGTCGAGGTATGCTCTGGCCGGAAGAACTTTTAGTAAGAGGTCAGGACGCAGTGATGATTATTATATTGACGCATTTCTTGATTTCATTATCGAAATGACGACAACACTAAAAATTCCGGCATTGATTCAATATGGCGTGGCTGAAAGTGATCTTCGCGAATTTGCACGAGTCGGAGATAACAAGAACAATCCCATTCAGCTGGATGAAGAGGAACGATTTAAGTTGTTACTTGACGCGTGGCGGTAGGGGCCTGCTCATAATAGAAACCAACTCACGGTAGAGGCTAACTTAAGGTAGAGGCTAGCTCAAGGTGGACGCTAACTCACGACAGAAAGATTTTCTGCTGCCTGGCGGCTGAGGATTATTTCCTTCTTGTTGTCGATACTAAGTTTCATTGAGCCATCGAATTCCTCAATTTCCACGATGCTCACATGCGATCCCGGAGCAAGGCCAATTTTGTTAAGGTATTTCAGAAAAGCATCGGTATTCTCGGAGACACCGGAAATGCGATATGGATGACCAATCTTTCCCTGTGAAAGCAGTATCGAAACCTGCGCGGGAAGTTTTCCATTCTTGTCAGGAATAGGATCACCGTGCGGATCGAACTTTGGATATCCGAGCAACTGGTCGAGTCTCTCAATCAGAATGTCTGAATGAACGTGCTCGAGTTGTTCGGCCACTTCGTGTACTTCATCCCAGGAGAACTTGAGTTTCTCTACCATGAACGTTTCCCATAGCCGATGCTTGCGCAGTATCTGGAGAGCAACCTTCTTACCCTTGTCGGTTGGCTTAACGCCACGTGACTTTTCGTACACCACCAACTTTTGCTGGCCAAGTTTCTTAAACATGTCTGTGACAGATGCAGCGTTGATCTGCAGCTTTTCCGCGATGGCAGTGGTGGACACACTATCTCCAGTGGATTCATAAATCCGGTAGATAGCTTTCAAATAGTTCTCTTCAGTTAGCGTGTGCATCGGACTGGGTTCTAAAAGTATAGAGAAATAGGTGAATTCCTAAGAATTAGGCATATCTAAATATCGTATTTTGGATATCTAATAATTGTTTTACATTTGTCATATGAAGACTATTGTACCAGCCTTAATTGTGCTGGGCGTTATTTGCGTGTCTTGCAATGAACTTATCCCTGACGCGCCGGCAAGCGATACCCTACTGGATGGACCCGTGGACGGACTTACCTATGAGCAGTCCCGGCTTTTTCTGGCTGGAGACGCGGCATTCAATGACGAAGTATTTTCTTCGGGTACCGGATTAGGGCCCATTTTCGTTGCAACGAGTTGTGGAAGCTGCCATGCAGGCGACGGAAAGGGACATCCATTTTCTACACTGACGAGGTTCGGCCAAACTGACGAAACCGGCAATCATTACATGGATCGCGGCGGCCCTCAGTTGCAGCATCGCGCATTGCATGGCTTTGTTGCCGAGACTTTACCCGACGGAATTCCATTTGCGAAGTTTACGCCTCCAGCAAACACAGGACTTGGATTTATTGAACTGGTGAGCGACGCCGACATCCTTGCAATGGCGGATCCCGACGATGCTGACGGAGACGGGATATCCGGTCGAGTCAACTGGATCCACATTCCAAACTACGTTAATCCTCACGCCGATGCGCAGGAAAACAACGGACGGTATATTGGCCGCTTTGGAAAGAAAGCAAGTGTTTACAATTTACTGCAACAAACAGTCGGAGCTTATCGGCAGGACATCGGTATTTCATCTGCGTTCGAACCTTACGACATATACTCGGGATTGGAAACAGATCCCGAGGTATCGACGCAAACCATAAATCACGTCGTATTCTATTTACAAACGCTTAAGGCGCCCATTCAGCGAACTCCTGATAATACAGACATCGTCTCTGGCAAGCAGCTGTTCATGGGTCTGGGCTGTGAGGCTTGTCACAAGTCTTCGCTAACGAGCTCCAGCTCGTCCGTTGCCGCACTTTCCAATAAGGCTTTCGCTCCATATACCGATCTCCTACTTCACGATATGGGTTCACAGCTTGATGATGGCTATACTGAAGGGTCCGCTACTACCGCGGAATGGCGCACGCCGGCACTTTGGGGGCTTGGCCTATCACCTATCACTCAAGGGGGAGGCTATTTCCTTATGCATGATGGACGAGCTCGCAGTATTGAAGAGGCCATTCTTATGCATGGTGGCGAAGGCGCTGCGAGCAAACAAAGATTTGAAAGCCTGTCATCATCAGAAAAGGACAAACTGATCGCCTTCCTTAAGTCGCTTTAGCCATGCAAAGAAAGGAATTCATAAAGCAATGCACCGGTTGCCTGGGACTTATGGTTGCCCCTGCGCTTCTCCAAAGTTGTAGTGGCACCAAATACCTAAATGCCGCAATTGAGGACAGCGATATGATCGTTCCTATTGACGCATTCGCCGATAAGGGCAATGGCTCGTTCCGGTCCTACGTAGTTCTGGAGAATGAGATCCTTCAGTTTCCTATCTGTGTATATCGGATTTCTGCAGACGACTACAAAGCTCTTTGGATGCAATGCACACATCAGGGCAATGAACTGCAGGTGTTCGGTGACATGTTGCAATGCCCCGCACATGGTAGTGAGTTCACCAGGACAGGTGCAGTTCAAAACGGACCAGCTTATATGTCGCTGCGAACCTTCCCGGTTACTGTTGCCAACGACAGACTCAAGATAAGTTTGAAATGAAAACCCAAGCGCGCTTACGATGGCGTAAACTCTTCGCCACAAACTCATCCCCGGCGCCGCACCAGGGCACGCTTGTGCTGATAATTCTGGCCATCATATTTTCTGTACCGGCAGTGGCGCAGATAGACTCCACGTTGCTTCGTCGGGTACCCAGAGACACCAGTGCGCGCAAAGCGATGAACATGGATGCCGTCTACAACCGTCCCTTCCTATCGGTGTCCAAAGTACCTGTTGCTATTGGTGGTTATGTCGAAGCAGACTACAGTTATATCGGTACGGATGGAGTGACAGAAGGACATTCCTTTAGAATACCGCGGCTGACTTTATTTGTTGCCTCGGCTATTCATCGCAGAATACGATTTCTGTCAGAGATTGAATTTGAAGAAGGAGGTCGTGAAGTCAACATTGAATTTGCGTCTCTTGATTTCATCTTTCATCCGTTGGTCAATTTCAGAGGTGGCGTTGTTATGAATCCCATTGGAGCATTCAATCAGAATCACGACGGACCCAAGTGGGAGTTTGTTGATCGTCCTGTGGCTATGACTCAAATGCTTCCGGCTACCTGGAGCAACGTTGGCTTCGGCCTTTATGGTAAACAGTTTAAAGACAGCTGGTCGTTCGGTTATGAATTCTATCTTACGAACGGCTTCGACGAAACGATTGTTAACAATTCATTGAACAGGACCTACCTTCCCGCAACGAAGCAATCATCAGAACGCTTTGAGGAGAGCAGCAATGGGCAGCCGCTTCTGACAGCAAAGATCGCGGCAAGGAGAACAAAGATCGGCGAGATAGGATTGTCTTATATGGGCGGGATCTATAACAAATTTAAAGACGATGGCATCGTGGTAGATGATAAAAGACGCCTCAATGTAATGGCCGTGGACTTTAATACAACACTGCCTGGTCTTAGTACCTACATAGTAGGTGAGTGGGCCTGGGTGTTATTGAACGTCGCTGAGACCGTTGGCGACCAGTATGGTGATCGTCAGCAAGGCGGGTTTGTTGATATTGTGCAGCCAATTGTGAGAGGACGACTTCTGGGCTTTAACAATGCTACGTTAAATGTAGCCTGTCGCTTCGAGTACGTCGATTGGAATGTGGGAACATTTCAGGAGACGGGAGGCAATATCGCAGATGATTATGCCGCAATTGTTCCTGCCATCAGCTTCAGACCAACATCTCAAACAGTCATCCGCCTCAACTACAGACGTTCCTGGCAGCAGGATCTGCTCGGCAATCCACCCTCTAACACAGGAGGAATTCAATTTGGAATTTCGAGCTATTTTTAGTCCGGACGTGATTCCAAGTCGAGCCTAATCGTTTGGCGTAATGGTACCTGACCCGTCTTTCATCACTTCTTCGGCCGGGCAGGAATGAGCAGTCTGTTCAGAGCGGGGATAGCCAATAGCCCATGGGATATGATAAGTCCGAGTGCGGCGCCAATAGTGACATCCAATGATGTATGTACGCCAAGAACCACGCGTGATAGTCCAACGAGAGCAGCCCAGATCACAGGCACATATAGCCATATCGTAATTCGCCTCTCGTTCAATTCGTAAAGTGAAAACGACAACATGCTTGCCAGCAGGAATGCGTTAAAGGTATGTCCTGAAGGCATGGAATAGCCTGCCTCATCGATCCAATGAGAAAGAACCATTTTATCGATGCTATGAAAATGCACGGTATCCGTGTCAACGACGCTTCGGAAGAACTTTTGACGCTCAGGAACAACAAGCAGATAGATTGAATCCAGATTGACTTTTGATCCCGATTGCCGGATAATGAATTGATGGCTAGGACGTGAGATGGCAAACGTCGACTTGATGTAGCTTTCATTAAGCTTGGCGAACGAGCCGAGTACAACTACTAAAGAAAGTAACGTTCGAAAGAACGCGACGATCCTCGCCCGCGGATGAAGTGGAATGAAGGCAAAGGCGCTGCTGATGATCAATACGATGATGAGCGATCCTACCCATCCGCCGGATTGCGTTATCCAATACATTGTCAGACACCACGGATTGCCCGGCTCGCAGCCATTGAATCCTGGCATGATAAACCAGACCAATATGAGCATAAGCGCATAGGCGGGGAGTGATATCTGAAGGAAGCGTTTGATAGTACGTGATTTTGCCCGCAAAATTTACGACAAAATCGAATCAGAAGTTCGCTGCAGGGTTATCGCTATTTCCTTAAGCGTCTTCTTAAGTCGTCACAGTGCCTTTACGAGTTTAAAAGGGAACAACAAAATGGCACCCACGAGCTTAAATGCGGCCTCGATAGTGAACGCTGCTATTCTGAATGGTAGCAGGATCAGCCATATAAGAGGAAACAAGACCAGCACAAGCAGGGCGATTGGCCAGCAACAAACCAGTAAGAAACACCAAAGAATGAGGGCAATTAAAGTGCGCATGAGCGAAGTGATTTTCTTGCTTCATCTATTGCAAGAAGACGGCCAACTGATGTAATGCTTCAATTTGCGCTGCAAAGGGCAATACCCCTGGCATAGGCTGTCATTATCGAACACCTGAAGTGATCACTTTTGTACATCCAGCTGTTTCATCTGATAACCGATTGCGCGAATGTTTTCGATTTTCAGGCGTGAGTCCGGCTGAAGGTATTTTCTCAAACGCGACACGAATACGTCCATACTGCGGGCAACGAAGAAGCCGCTATCCTCCCAGGCAACTTTAAGGAACACATCTCTTTCAATCAGTTTATTAGGATGCCGGAAGAACAACTGAAGCAGTTGTGCCTCTTTATGAGTTAACCGTGTTGAAACGCCGGCAGACTCGAGGGTAAGATTGTTAAGATCAAGTATCGAATCGGCTACACGCAGAATGCCGTTCAGGGGCTTCTCAGATGACCCTCGTCTGACAACGGCCTCCAATCTGTATTTAAACTCTTCTATGCTAAAAGGTTTGCACACATAGTCATCGGCACCGACCTGGAAGCCGCGAATACGATCTTCTGTCAGGCTTTTGGCGGTGAGGAATATTATGGGAACGCTTTGATTGAACTTGCGTATCTCTGTAGCAAGGTCGAAGCCGTCGCGGTTAGGCAACATTACATCAAGAACACACACATCATAAGAGTGGCTGAGAAATGCAGACAGTCCTTTCTCTCCATCGGGGTAACGAGACACACTCCAACCGGCGGAGTCGAGTGAATCTTTGATGAGGAAGGCCAGACTTTCATCATCTTCAACCAAAAGCAGGTTACGACCGCTCATGCCACCGGAAGAAAGATTTGCACTGTAGTGCCCTGATTCAATTCTCCCCGAAGATTGATCTTGCCACGATGAGAGAGAATGACATCCTTTACAAAGCTGAGGCCGAGGCCGAAGCCCTTTACGTTGTGTACATCTCCCGATGGAATTCTGAAGAACTTCTCGAATACCTTCGAGCGCATGTCTTGAGGTATGCCAATGCCGTTGTCTTCGATTTCAATAGCCACACCGTTGCCTGTGTCGCGGGTGCGGACGGTTATACGCGGCGAGCGATTAGAATACTTATCGGCGTTATCAACAACGTTGCCGATAGCCTGTGCGAGAAGTTCGGGATCACCTGCAACCGCGTGATTCGTTGCATTCAGCTCCAGGCTGATTACGCCGTTTCGCTCCTGCATCCTTAATTCAAACGATGCTGCACATTCGGCAAGAAGGCGATGAACATCCAGTGTAACGAACGATTCTGGGCGAACGTGATAAGCCGATGATCCAAGCAACACCTGATCAATCTTGTTCCGCAGCTTATTGTTCTCTTTTAGCAAAATGTTGACATACACAGACAACTCGTGATTTTCAGGCAGCTTGTTTTTAAGGATCTCACCTGCTATGCTGATGTTTGTTACGGGTGTCTTGAACTCATGCGTCATATTATTGACGAAGTCACTCTTGAGAGTCGAGAACCTTCGCTCTCTGAGCACCGAATAGATTGCGTAAGCAAAAAAGCCCATCATGAGCATCAGGGCGATGGTTGATACGATCCAGATGTCGAGGCTTGCGAGAACTATACTTGCTTTGGCGGGAAAGTATACCGCGAAGTTCTGAGGGTGTGATTCATCAGTCACCCCGTTGCCTGCCGACATCCTTGGCTGCGTTGCCCGGACGTAGTTTCCATAGACCAGCGTATCATCATCTGCATTATAAACGCCGAGTTCATAATCAAGATTGAGACGCCTTATCAAAAGTTCATTTTTTAAGAGACGGTCTATATCCTGGCCGTTAAGATTCTTCGGTGTTTCAACGAGAAAGAAATTGGAGGCAATCTTCCGGACCTCGGCCGTTGACGACACTGAATCTGCAACGCGACGGAGGGCCACCTGCACGCTGTGATCAAATTGCTGCTCTGCCACGTCGAATGCTTTCCGAAACCAATAGGCCTGAAGCGCGCCCAGCGAAATGAGCACCAAGGTTCCGAGGGCTATGATCTTTCGAAGATGTCTGTTGTGCATATACTAAATTAATGCTTTTTCCTCCTCCCTTCCGACAAGCGGATCACTTTAACACTGCATTAACACTTCTTTACAGTCGTTAACCCGGGGGCAAATTTCTCAATAATAACATTGTTGAAAGTTTCGCTGCACATGTTTACAAGAAAAGATTACCGCCTGTTCATCATCGCAATCGCGATCATAACCACCGCATTTGCTCTTATGGCCATTGATCCTGAACCGAATGGATTCGGGATCATGACCCTTTGGATAGCCCCTCCGCTTCTTCTCATCGGATTTGCATTGCCGGTGATTGGAATTGTCGGAACAGATATAATGCAACTACGCCCCCGCATTAAAACGACAAAAGCGGTTGTGGGTTTTGCCGTTTGGGCGATTGCTATGGTGACCTATGGCGTTACTGTCGAGCCGACAGCCAGTCTCTGGGATTGCTCGGAGTTCATTGCTGCAGCCTACAAACTTCAGGTGCCGCATACGCCAGGAACTCCGTTGTCTTTGCTTGTGGGGCGAATGTTCGCTATGCTCTCGCCGGACAGAACCAGTATTGCGTTAATGTTGAATATCTCCAGCGCGTTCTTTTCAGCACTCTGCGCTTACCTGGTATTTCGTATTGTTTACCACTTCGCCAGCCTTATTGAAAGAAAGGCGTCAGCGTTAACGCTGGAAAATCAAATCACATCTATTGAAGGAAAGGAATCAGCCGAACAAGTTGTTGCAGCAAGTTCAATCCATCGGTCACCGATTGGAAGAGGCAACATTCCAGCGTTGCTGGCTGCAGTTCTTGGCAGTCTTTCGCTTGTGTTCTCAGATACGTTCTGGTTCTCAGCCGTGGAGGCCGAAACATATGGCATTGCCTGCTTTTTTCTGCTGGTACTCTTTACGCTCATTATTGAGGGTCGCGAACTGGAGGGCGAATTAAGAGCACGTCGCCTTATCCTCATTGGTTATGTTGCAGGCTTGAGTTATTGCATCCATCCCATGTGTGTGCTTGCACTGGCGGTATTGCCGTACTACTGGCTTGGAAAGACCTACAACGTATCCATTATACGCCTCATGCTGCTGCTTGCCTCGGGTCTCATTCTCGTCTTTATGATTAATCGTATTGTGGCCATTGGCATCTTTCAGTTCGCATTCGGCGTAGATAAGTTCTTTGTTAACAACGTAGGTCTTCCGTTCTACAGTGGCGCCGCCCTACTCCTTGCTGGAATGATCGCGGCTTTCACCTGGATCATCAGAAGGCAACCACAGTGGCAAAGCAGCTCCTGGGCTACGGTGTTCCTTATTGTCGGATTTTCACCTTACGTCATGCTCTTCGTACGATCAAATCACAATCCGCCGATCGATGAAAACAATCCGGAGAATCTACCCATGATCAAGGCATACATGAACAGAGAATCGTATCCGACAAGTCCTCTTCTGTACGGCCCATATTTCGACGCAGAGGTTGAAAGCGTTGAGGCTGGGCGTCGCGTGTATCATGAGGAAGGTAGTCGATATGAAATTTCCGGTACCCTCTCTGAGTACAAATACGAGAGTCATCGCAGCACTATTTTGCCACGCATTTATAGCAACGATCCCGATCATGTAGCAGCATATCAAGAATGGCTTGACCTTAAGCCAGGCCAGCGACCAAAGTTTGGTGATAACCTCTATTTCCTCTTCACCTATCAGATCGGTCACATGTACCTGAGATATCTCCTGTTTAACTTCGCAGGAAGAGAAAGCGATCGGCAGGGAGCAGACTGGTTGCGGCCGTGGGATAGCGCAAATTCCGCGGACTCAATTTATGCAAGCAAGGCGCGCAATCAATACTGGATGCTGCCGTTGCTCGCCGGTATCGCAGGTGCATTCTTTCAATGGCGTTATGATCGCAAAGGATTCATCGCTGTTCTTTCGCTTTTTCTCATCACAGGTTTGGTTCTCGCTCTCTATCTTAATTCACCTCCCATCGAGCCGCGTGAGCGAGATTACATCTATGTTGCCTCCTTCATCGCGTATTCTATCTGGATTGGGTTGTCAGTGACTGCCATAGTTCACTCAATAAAAAACCAAAGAATAGCCATCCCGTTAACATCTGCATTAGCATTTGGTATTCCGCTGTTGTTACTAAGGCAGAACTTTGACGATCATGATCGTTCGGGACGGACGTTTCAAGTTGATAACGCACGTAACACACTTGCCAGCTGCGCGCCGAATGCAATACTGTTCACTGGCGGCGATAACGACACGTTCCCCCTTTGGTATGTGCAGGAAGTAGAGGGATTTCGAACCGATGTCCGCGTTATGGTCCTGAGTTATCTGAATACGGACTGGTACATTAATCAGTTGCGCAAGGCATACTATGATTCAGCACCGTTCGCACTTACCCTAAGCCCGGCAGACTATCTCCAGTATGGGCCTAACGATGTATTGTATCTTCAGGAATCCATAAAGGAAGGCATCGATGCAAGAAAGTACTTAACGTTGATCAGCCAGGGCAACACCGCACTGCGCGCGCAGTCTTCCACCGGCGACTACTTCACCCTTCTTCCGTCGAGAAAATTGCTGATACCTTCTGCAGATACTTTGTCACAGCCAGTATCAAAGCTTACTGCGACAAAGGCAGCGACCGATTCCATGCGACCTTCATATCTCTCGTTAAGCGTCAAAGGAAATTATGCTACAAAGAGTGTACTTGCCATCATCGACGTGATGTTATCAAATCAATGGCAACGACCCATGTATTTCAACTACACTTCGCTTAATACGGCAGGGCTGGAACTGGAGGATCATGTTGTGCAGGAGGGCGCTGTGTATCGTTTCGATCCGACGACGCGTACATCAGGAACAGGCATTGTAATCGACAACACGACGATGCATAAGAATCTCGTTGAACAGGCCAATTACGCAAACTTGTCAGACACAGATGTACACTTCAACTATGAAGACTACACGCTGCGGATGATCTCTCCTGTAAGGCAATCATTTAATACACTGGCGAAGTCGTATATCGATGCCGGCGATAGTGATAAAGCGCTGTCGGTGATGAACTTTGCAAAAGAGAAGCTCTACAAAACGCACCTGCCACCGACATACGCGAATCTTGAAGCAGCCGAAATCCTGGCGTCCCTTGGAGACCGCGACAGCGCCGCCGCCTTATGCACGACACTCTTCCAGTGTCACGCTGCAGAATTGAAGTGGCAGAAGGAGAACAACAGGCCACTCGATAACCTCGATCGGTTTCTGGCGGACCAGGCGTCGCGTATACTGGCTGCGTTGGGTGATACTGATGCCGAGGAACAACTTAAGAGGCTCGGTATTTGAAACAGACCTGGTGGGAACGCGATTGAATTAGTCCGTCCGAAGCACCCTTGCAGGATCCGATGAAGCAGCCCGCCACGCCTGTGATCCAACAGCCACGAGGGCAATAAATATGGCACCACCGGAAGCAAGCACATAGTAATACAACGGTATATCTACGCGGTACTCAAAAGCTTTTAACCAGTTGGAAAGCATCAGATGACTTAAAGGAATCGCAATGATTATTGCAATCAACACAATACTCATAAATTCAGTCGATAACAATGAAACTATACCTGCATTGGTCGAGCCAAGTACCTTACGGATACCAATCTCTTTCGACCGACGTTCAGCTGTGAAGGCGGCCAGTCCAAAGAGGCCCAGGCAACCGATCACGACGGTGACTCCGGAAAAGTAACGCGATAGCGTTGCTACACGCTGCTCAGCCTGATACATTCTCTGATAATCATCGTCTAAAAACGTGTATTCGAATGCCAGACCCTCATTGTATTTCCTGAAGAACTTCTCAATCCGATCAAGGGTGGATTTCTGATCTCCCGGTTTGAGTTTCACCATAATTCTGCTCGGATACCCATCGACCATCGGAACCAACTGAAAGAAGCAGGGGCCAACCTTGCTGTACAACGATTCAAAATTGAAGTCCTTAACGATGCCAACGATCTCTTTATCGTCGCCCCAAAGCTTGATGTGTGTACCGATGGGGTCCTTAAGGTTCATGGCTTTCACTGCCGACTCGTTAAAGATGATCTGATTCAATGAGCCGAAATCACGACGAAAAGAATTCCCCTGCGCCATACCGAACCCCATAGTCTCAACAAGGTCATAGCCCATTTCGAGGTTGCCAAAGTTCACATATTCTTCGGGGTCGCGGCCGGGCCAGTCTACAGCGCCGGTAGAACCATGCCTGCCCATCAGGTCGTGATAAAATCTTCCTGCATTGGTTACACCGGGAATTGCTTTCAACTCATTCATGAAGGCATCACTCACGTTCTCAGTTTCGAAGTGTATCACGCGATCACGATCATAACCAAGATTCCGGTGGTGTATGAAATCAAGTTGACGATAGACTACCAGCGCAGCCGTAATCAGAACGACGGAAATCACAAACTGAAAGACGACCAATACTCTGCGCGCTACCAACTCGCGCTTCCCCGTATGCACTACACCACGTAGTGTAGCTGCCGGGTTAAACCGCGACAGATACAATGCCGGATATGCTCCTGCCAGAAGACTTGTGACCGCCATAATCACAACGACGACTCCAACCAGTGCGGGGTCAAACGTGAGAGAAAGATGCTTGCCTGAAAGTGTGTTGAATGGATTCAGCAGCAAGTCCGCAAATAGCAGCGCGAGCAGCATGGCAATGCCAACTACGGTGCAAGATTCTCCGAGCTGCTGGATTATGAGCCACCGGCGTGGCGCGCCTATTGCCTTCTGAATGCCCATCTCCTTTATCCTGCGCGCGGCCTTTGCAGTTGACAGGTTCATATAGTTGATCGCAGCAATCACGAGTATGAATACACCGATCAGAGTGTACAGCTTAACATATTGAATGCGACCACCAGTGTTGACGCCGTTCTCGAACGAGCCATGCAAATAGCCGTCAGCATAGAGATGGGCGATGAGATGCTGTTTTGATTTCGGCACTTTCTTAATAATGAAATCAGAGATCTTGCTTCGGAAAGCATTAACATCGGCGTCAGGCTTCAGCAGCACCATTGTGAAAGGATCGGAACTACCCCAGGTCTTCAGCCAGTCATGGGTCTTCAGGAACAGATCATAGTTTAGTAGAATATCAAACTGCATGGTTGCGTTTGCAGGCGGTGTCTCGCATATCGCTGCGACAGTAAAGAGGTCTTCACTTCCAAACTCCTTCCATTGCACCGTCCTGCCCACTACACCATCCGTTGTGCCGAAAAGCTTTCGCGCAAAGTCGGCTGTTAATACCGCGTTCTTCTCATCGCCGAGGCAGGTAGCACCGTCACCCTCCAAAATACGAAATGAGAACACTTTGAAGAAGTCCTTACTTGCAAACTGGGTCTTCGTCTTAAAGCGCTTCTCCTCCCATTGTACAACTGGCAGACTACCGTAAACATCCCATGGCACATAAGCAGTGGCACTTTCAATTTCGGGAATCTCATCGGCCAAGGCTTGTGCCAGAATACCGGGAGTACTTGCGCCTGTGTGTATTCCATCGTCATCAACAATGTTTTGCCTTATATGATAAGTTCTCTCCGAATTCGTGTTGTACTGATCTATCGAGAGCTCGTCGTTTACCCAGAGGTAAATCAGAAGCACACTGGTAAGTGCTGTCGATAACCCAAGGAGGTTGATCACAAACACGCTGCGAAAGCGACGAAAGCCGCGGGATATTAATCGAAGGTAATGCAGTACCATTGTTTCAGTTGAGTAATGACTTTAATTCTATACTATTCATTTGAGACCACAGGTTCAAACGCCTTTCAGACTACTGTTGTCTTCCCTGTTTCTTTTCACTATTCCTCCTTCAGGCATTGAACGGGATTCACACGTGATGCTTTAACAGCCTGCACCCCAACGGTAAGCAGTGCAATCAGCAAGGCCGTAGCTGCAGCAACCGGGAAGTACCACCAACTTAGTTCTATCTTATAAGCAAAGCCCGAAAGCCAGGATCTTGTAATCACGAATGCAATTGGAAGCGCGATCGCGCTTGAAAGCAACACGATTTTTGAGAAGTCAGCTGAGAGCAGATAGATGATACGCCACTCCCCTGAACCGAGCACCTTTCGAATGCCGATCTCTTTGAGACGCCGCTCTGCGGTGAAGGCGGCGAGTCCGAAGAGTCCAAGGCATGAGATGATAATGGCGAGTGTTGCAAAATATCCGGAGAGAACTCCAACGCGCTGCTCAGCGACATACTGAGCTTCGTAGTCTTTACTCAGGAACGTATATACGAAGGCGAATCCTGGATTGGTTTGTTTATATAGTTGCTCAAGTCCTTCAAGTGCTTCATGTTCCTTGCCGCGCTCCAGTCTCACCAGAATTTGCTCAACTTCACCGGGAGCGAGTCGGAAAAACAACGGAGTGACTTTTTCATGGAGCGACTGAAAGTGAAAATCTTTGGCTACACCAATGATTGTTAGCTCCTTTCCCCATAGATTGAAAATCTTGCCAAGCGGGTCTTTCATGTTCATCACGCGAATAGCTGCTTCGTTCAGAATGATCGCTGAGCTGTCCATGCTATGTTCGCGCGAAAACGTTCGGCCCTGGGCCATCTCTACTCCCAGCGTTTCGATGAGGCCGTAGTTACAGTTCACGATCTCAAAAGGTATCTGCGCGTCAGGGTCTTTGCCTTCCCAGTTGAAATATCCTACGGTTGATGCGCGTGAGCCAATAATGGTACGCGCAATTGATGACGCATCGGCAACGCCTTCAACACGACTCGCCTCGTTGAGAAACGCATCCATGTGACTCAGCGTGTAGGCTTCCGGTTTGATATAGATTAACTGGTCCTTATCATAGCCAAGGTTCTTATGCTGAACAAAGTCGATCTGTTTGTAGATCACCCATACTGCTACGATGAATACGATGGAAATAATGAACTGGAATACGATCAGTCCTTTGCGTGCGAACAACTCGGCCGCCGAATGAAGCATTGTGGAGCCTGCTCCTGCAAGCTTACCCTTCAGCACAACGGCCGGACTGAAGCGCGACAGGTAGATGGCCGGATAGAATCCCGAAAGCAATCCTGTTAAGATCGTTATGCATCCGAGGAAAGCAAACAGCATGGGGCTTGCGTGAAGGGCGAGATTCTTACCAGTGATCTGATTGAACACTGGCATGAGCAGGTCGGCCATCAGCACAGCAATTACTACTGACAAAACTGACATGAGCATTGACTCGCTCAGATATTGCAACGTAAGGGATGTACGCCCTGCCCCGATTGCCTTTCGAACACCTACTTCACGCAGGCGTCGCGTAGCACGGGCAGTTGCAAGATTCATAAAGTTGATACATGCAAGAGCAACGATCACTATCCCAATCAAAGAAAAGAGCCTGACATACTCGATCCTTCCGCCAGAAGGACGTCCTTCGACATATTCGTTATGGAGATAGTAGTCGGCGTACGGTGCCAGTTGCAATGTTATTCGCGAGTCCGGCGCCTTCTTCTTCACGAAGCCCGCGATCTTGCTGCTTACAGTTGCCGCATCAGCATTTGGCTTCAATACGAGAAAAGTGTTGCACCCAAAGTTTCCCCAGTGAAGGTCCTGCGGACCAACGATGTCCTTGAAGATCTCGAATGACAAAAGGTAATCTGCATGGAAGGATGACCGTGGAGAAATGTTTTTCATGACAGCAGCAACAATCGATTCTCCCTTTCCATGCGGATGTTCCCATTGTACCAACTTGCCCAGTGCATCCTCGGCGTTACCAAACAGCGCTTTCGCCGAAGACTCAGACAGAACGATGTTCTTCTTGTCGTTGAGAGCATCCTTGCGTCCTGCCAGGAGATCGTAGGAAAAAATCTGGAGGAAGTTCGCATCGACCATAGATGCTTTTCCCATTTGGTGCGTCTCACCATTTGCAACTGTAAGATCGAAACCACCGCCGAGGGTGGTGACGGCCTTCTCGACTTCGGGAACTTCAGCCTGAAGCGCATCACCCAGGATAGCCTGTGTCGTTGATGATGTTTCCAGCTTGCCATCGAGCTTGTTATCAACCAATACTCGATAAAGCCTGCTGTCGAGCTCGTGAAACTTATCCATCTGGTATTCATCGGTCACCCACAATGCAATAAGAATTGCGCAGGCGAGTCCGGTTGAAAGACCGAGAAGGTTAATAACGAAGGTGCTTTTGTATTTTCCGAAGTTCCGGAGAATGACGATGAGATTGTGCCGGATCATTTACTGTATTGATAATCTGTAATGAACTAAATTCGAAATAATAGTATGCCTACACTATGTGTTTTATGACTTATACTATGTACTGTATGCGTCACTATGTACTTCAGACATTATTTACATCGAAGAGCTATTCGCTTCGAAGACACTTCACCGGATTGATGCGCGATGCCTTCGCTGCCTGCGACGCAACTGTGAGCCACGCAATCACGAGGGCTAGCAGTCCTGAACCAATGAAGTACCACCACTCCAACTCGATCTTGAATACAAAACTGTCGAGCCATTTCCTTAAAATCAGGAAGCTGACAGGAATTGCTACAACAATCGCTATAGCTACGACTTTGGTAAAATCGGACGACAGGAGATAGATGATTCCAAAGTTGGAGGACCCAAGTGCTTTCCTGATACCGATCTCCTTGAAGCGTCGTTCGGCAGTATGGGCAGCCAGGCCAAACAGTCCGAGGCATGAGATGATGATTGCTATGCCGGCAAAATACCGTGACAACATGCTCACACGAATCTCCGCATTGTATTGAGCGTTATAATCTTCATCAACAAACCGGAACTCAAATGGAAACTCAGGGTTAAATTCCTTGTGAAGCTTTTGAAGTTTTTCGATTGCCGGTCCCGGATCGCCGGCAGCGAGCTTGGCCATTACCTTCTGGGTATAAGCGGGAGCAAGTATGAAGAACATGGGAGCAATTGCAGAGTGCAGCGATTCATAATGGAAGTCGCGCACAACGCCTACGATGGTAGGCTTAAAGGGACCAAGTGTTACTGTCTTACCAATGGGTTCCTTCATTCCCATCGCTCGTATAGCTGCCTCGTTAACGACGATATTCATACTGTCCTGATGCTCGCGCGAGAACAGTCTTCCTTCTGTGAGATTAAGATCCAGCAGTTCAAGCATTCCATAGTTGACAGGTCGGACGGCAAATGGAGTTCGGTCGTTGGGATCCTTTCCATCCCATTCGAGGCTGGTCGTATTGCCCCCTCCCACAAGACTTTCGCTGATCGTGCTCACGCCTACAATGCCAGGGATTCGGCTTGCTTCCTGGAGGAAGGCTTCCCGGTTCGTTTGCGTATTTCCTTTCATCTGAAAATACAACAGGTTGTCGCGGTCGTAGCCGATGTCCTTGTGCTGCAGATATTGAATCTGATTGTAGACAACAAGAACAGCAACGATGAACACGACTGACAATGAGAATTGAAAGATCACGAGTCCTTTTCGAATCATGAGTTCACCGAAAGTAGAATGCAGTTTTCCTTTCAATACAGCGGCGGGGTTGAAGGCAGACATGTATAGAGCAGGATAGCTGCCGGAGATTAATCCAGTTACTAACGAGATACCTATCAGCGTAGCGATTAGAATGCCATCAAACTGTAAGTCGAGTTGTTTGCCAGTAATCACATTGAACTCAGGAAGCAGAAGATCAACCAACAGCAAGGCGACGAGAAGCGACAGGAAACTCATGAACATCGACTCGATCATGAATTGAGAAACGAGAACGAAGCGACCCGCTCCCACTGCCTTCTTAATTCCAACTTCCTTAATCCGTTGAGCAGCGCGGGCGGTTGACAAATTCATAAAGTTGACGCAGGCGATGGCAACTATAAAACACGCGATCAGTGAAAACATCAGCACGTATTCAATACGTCCGCCTGACTGAACGCCCTGCGCGTTGTAGTTGCCATGAAGATACATTTCAGTGAAAGGCACTGCGAACAGCGAACGGTGCTTTTCAGTGATCTGTGAGGATATGATGTCTTTGATCTTACTTTGAAATTGTTCTACGTTGGCGCCTGGTCGCAATGTCGCGAAGGTCATAGGGCCGGCGTTGCGCCAGTCCAGAGTTTGGGGTACGAGCTCCTTCCATTTTTCAAATGAGAAAACAGCATCAAAGCGACTGGAAGAGTTTCGGGGAACGTCTTTAAAGATGCCGGTTACAGCAAACGTCGTTGTGCGGTCAACTTCCAGTGATTTACCCACGGCGAGGGTAGCATCTCCGAAAAGAGCACGGGCCGTTGATTCTGACAATACCACGGACTGCTTATCCGCCAAAACTTTGTCAGCAACTCCCTCCATCAATTCAAAAGAGAAGATCCTGAAGAAGTCCTTGCCGGCGTATATGGCAGAGGTAGCCACCTGCTTTTCTTTGTTCGCGAACTGAAAAGGACCGAACCAATAGGTTGGCGTGACGGTGGCTGCGTACTCGATTTCGGGTACATCGCTGGCCAGTTTCTCTGCCAGAAGGCCTGGTGTTGAGTTGGTCACCCGAATGTTGTTCTCTGAATTCTTCTGGAACTCCATCAACTCGAACAGGCGATCACCTGCCGCATGAAACTTGTCCATCATCACTTCGTCGCGCACCCAGAGGAATATGAGTAGCGCGCAGGCCAGACCGGTGGACAATCCCAACAGGTTGATCAGGAAAGAGCCTTTAGACCTTTTGAAATTCCTGAGAATGATGAGAAGGTTGTGAGAGAACATAATATCCGTTTCGACCCGGTATTACGAAGGTAGTGCCATTTCATCAAATGGCGTTTTCAGGCATCGAGAGGCCACTTTTTAAGTTAATAACCCCG
Source organism: Chryseolinea sp. T2 (assembly GCF_037203685.1). Lineage (NCBI taxonomy): Bacteria > Pseudomonadati > Bacteroidota > Cytophagia > Cytophagales > Fulvivirgaceae > Chryseolinea > Chryseolinea sp. T2. The sequence goes on along the minus strand of NZ_JBBCAU010000001.1, from coordinate 627,904 downwards.
TAAATGACCATTTGTAGAATCAGCACTGTCCAATTATGGGCAGTGCATGCATGACTTTACAGGAGTCCTCAATACTTTAGCGCTATTAGTTCACTTTTCTAAGCGGCCGCACAGTTGAGAACGGTTAGCACCCAATAAAAGCACCATGGCCAAATCGAACGGAAGTATCTTAATAGTAGACGACGACGAGTTTGTGTTGCTGTCTATACGGCTTTTACTGGAACCGCATTTTCAGAATGTGCAGGCGATCAATCAGCCGGAACGGATTCCATCGTTGCTGGAGCGCGAGCAGCCCGACGTAGTTGTTCTCGACATGAACTTCAGACAGGGAGATACTACGGGCAATCAGGGAATGTTCTGGCTTAGAAAGATTGTGGCGCTCTCTCCTGAAACTCAGGTAATATTAATGACGGCCTTTGCTGACATATCGGTCGCTGTTGAATCAATTAAAGAAGGCGCGCTGGATTTTGTTGTTAAGCCCTGGCAGAACGAGAAGTTACTCGCAACGGTGAGGACGGCGAATGTTGTTAGCCAGGAAAAGAAGAAAGTCCGGCAGTTGAAGTCACAGCAGAAGTCGCTGGTTACTGTGTTGAATCATCATGAACCGCTAGTAGGTAACTCCGAGGCTATGCGTTCGATACTGCGAACGATCGAAAAAGTAGCTCCTACTGAAGCGTCGGTATTGATACTGGGGCAGAACGGAACGGGTAAAGAGGTTGTCGCGCGTGAGATACATGCGCGCAGCCATCGCGCCGAAGGGATCTTTATGAGTGTCGATGTTGGTTCGCTGAGCGAGACGTTGTTTGAGAGTGAGCTGTTCGGGCATCGGAAGGGAGCATTCACGGATGCGAAAGAAGATCGTGTCGGGCGTTTTGAAGCTGCGAGGGGAGGAACGATTTTTCTTGATGAGATCGGCAATCTATCGCCCGGGCTACAGGCCAAGTTGCTCACTGTTCTGCAGCATAAAAAGATAGTGAGGCTGGGCACGAACCTTCCGATCGACCTTGACGTGCGCATCCTCGCGGCAACGAACCGCGACCTCAGGGCCATGGTTGCTGCCGGCACATTCCGTGAAGACTTATTATACAGGCTTAACACTGTAGAACTCACGTTGCCCGCTCTATTTGAGAGGATGGAAGATTTGCCATTGCTCGCTAATCACTTTCTCGCGCGCTTCGGTCAAAAGTATCATAAGTCACAGCTAGAGTTACCTGTTGAAGTGATGAACTCACTGATGCAATACAGCTGGCCTGGAAATATTCGCGAACTGCAGCACGCCATTGAACGCGCTGTCATCATGAGTGACGGAAACAAGCTGTCGGATCAGGACTTTGGACTTGGTCGTGAGAACCAGGGGGGTGCATTTACTTTTGAACGTTTGAATCTCGAGAGGATCGAAGAGTGGGCCATTCGAAAAGCTATTGCCAAGCATGGCGGGAATATCAGTCATGCTGCAGAAGAGTTAGGCCTTTCACGGGGCGCGTTGTACCGAAGAATGGAAACGTATGGTATCTAAACACTTCACCCTCCAGGTACTATTTCGTGTGTTGGTGTTAACGGCACTGCTTGGAACGCTCATGTGGTGCGTTGTTAATGAGCTTTGGCTGCGAAGCATGTATGCCGGCGTTGCATGCGTCGGATCATTAATAGAATTGCTTTGGTTCCTGGATCGCTTTCAACGTGACTTCAGAACGTTCCTCATCAGTCTTCTACACCGCGACTTCACCATCCACTTTGAACAGACCGGACGGGGCAAACGCCTCAACGCCTTATACGACGCCATGAATCAAATCTCGTCGGCGTTCAAGAAGGTTAGCGCAGAGCGCGAGGCCAAGCACCGTTTCCTTGAATTGCTGGTCGAGCATGTTCAGGTCGGTATTATCAGTTTCAATGATGAGGAACAGATCCACCTCATCAACAAAGCGTTGAAGAACATGTTACAGCTTCCCCTGGCCACACCTATGGATAAGCTACGTGGAGTAGACCCTGCGTTGCAACAGGTGTTGAGAGAAATAAAGGCCGGCGAGACACGACTTGTGAAAGTAAAAGCTGGTCAGGACACGCTTCATCTCACCGTGCATGCAACAGCGTTTCGACTCGAAGAAGATTTCTATAAGCTCGTAAGCATGCAAAACATCCGTTCGGAGCTCGATGCGAGAGAAATGGAAGCCTGGCAAAAGTTGATACGGGTGCTCACGCATGAGATCATGAATTCCATATCACCCATCACATCACTCAGTGGCACGCTGCACAGTATGGTCAGTGCCTACGTTGGTAAGGAACCACCGCCAACGTTGCTTACGACACTCGATGAAGGACTGGATGCCATTAAGAAACGAAGCGAAGGACTGTTGAGCTTCACTGAAGTATATAGGAAGCTAACGCGGGTACCCACACCTGTAATAAAACCGACGAACGTTCTGGCACTCCTCCGCCGAATGCAATTGCTTTTTCACGAAGAGCTATCGAGGAAGAGTATAACTCTTTCCATCGATGCACACGAGCAGGAGATCCTTGTCGACAGTGATTTGATGGAGCAGGCGCTTATTAACCTGATCAGAAATGCAATCGACGCGCTTGAAGGAAGAAGTGAACCGGCCATTCAGCTGTCGCATTTCGTGACGCCGGATGGTCGTTCGATGATTACCATCAGCGACAACGGTGATGGAATTGAGCCAGACAAAATTGACAGCATATTCATTCCGTTCTTTACCACGAAGAAGAATGGATCAGGCATTGGACTTGCGATTACGAAACAGATTGTGCTACTACATGGTGGATCGATTAAGGTGAATAGTACGGTGGGGAGAGGGACGGAGTTTTCGGTTTATCTGTAGGTAGGAATTAAGAATTAAGAATTAAGAGTTAAGAATTAGGGGGCGCGATCTGCGATCGCGACTTTAGTGTGGTGATACCTATTTCGGGAATCGCTATTCCACCATATCGTTCTTTCCAGTGTGGAGCTTTTCCAGTATATCGCTTTGAATGTTAACTTGCAGGCTCTTTCTAAGCAGATTATACCTTACAAGCAGATGCATTTTCCATGATCGAGGAAGCCGTTAACGATGATGAGCAGGATGATGAGTTATTTGAGCATCATCGGATAGTAGCGGACCCGAAGCAGAGTCTGGTGAGGCTGGACAAGTTTCTCATGGACAGACTTCCCAACGTAACGCGCACGAAGATCCAGGGCGGCATAGAGGAAGGGTTCATACGCGTGAACGACAAGATCGTCAAGTCAAACTATCGCGTTCGTCCTGCGGATATCATCACCGTATCATTGCCTCAGCCGCCGCGCGACACCGATGTAAAGCCGGAAAACATTCCACTCAACATCGTGTACGAAGACGCGTATCTCATGATCATCAACAAACCTGCAGGGATGGTAGTGCATCCCGCGTATCAGAACTGGTCGGGGACATTGGTGAACGCACTGGCTTATCATTTCGAAAGTCTTCCGGAAATGCCGGGAAATACGGGACGGCCAGGGCTTGTACATCGTATTGACAAAGACACGTCAGGGCTACTGGTCATAGCGAAAGATGAAGACACTTTAACTGGCCTTGCTAAACAGTTCTTTGATCACACCATTGAAAGAACATACAATGCCATTGTGTGGGGTATACCCGATCCGCCGTCTGGAACGATTGACAAGAACGTGGGTCGGAGTTTGAAAGACAGACGGGTAACTACTGTGTTTCCAAATGGTGATATGGGTCGTCATGCAATAACGCACTATGAGTTGTTGCAGGATTTGCGTTACGTCTCGCTCGTGCAATGCAAGCTTGAAACAGGAAGAACGCATCAGATTCGCGCGCATATGAAATACCTGGGGCATCCTTTGTTTAACGATGCGATGTATGGTGGTGATCAAATATTAAAGGGTACGACGTTCTCTAAGTACAAACAGTTTGTGGAAAACTGTTTCAAGGCACTGCCGCGACAAGCATTGCATGCTAAGACGTTAGGATTTGTGCATCCCAAGACGAAGGAATGGATGCAATTCGAATGTCCGCTGCCTGACGACATCAACGACGTGCTGGCGCGCTGGGACAATTACGTGAAGTACAACTGAGACAGGTGTTTTCAGTCTTGAGTCCTGAGTCCTTAGTCCTGAGTGGGTCAAGAGTATTGAAAGACCTTAGTTACACTCTACTCATAGTAGATGGCGGTCCCACACAGCTAAGGCAGCTGCTTAAGTGAAATAGATTTTAGAAGAGAGGACTTCCCGGACGAATGCACAACGCATCGCCTAGACGTCGGACACTGAAGGATCGCTTAGAATGTGGCCTTCAGCTGTTCGTTAGTCAGGGCCATTCTGATTTCATTCATGGCCTGATGCTTGAACATCCTGTACTTCTCTTCATCCCTGGCTTTCAACGGAAGTCCCTTGATATACTCAAGGACTTTCTCCGCCTGTTGGGAGTCCAGATTACTGAGTGATTCCAGTATCTGGAGTCTGTGATAAGTCATTGTCATTGTAGTGGTGTTGATATTACAAATAACGGAAACGGACACACTGAGTTTCAAGTCATTAGGCGCTTATTAATCTAAAAACAACACGGTTGTAATATTCCGGTGACGACTTCCGATTTTCTGGCTCTCCTCGTACCTTTCAAACGTTACCAACCGATACCTTATGCGCACTGTCCAGATTACCACCCTCCTGCTGGCGTTTCTTTTCGTCGCCGGCAGCTGCTCGAAAAAGTCATCCGATGAAACAACTGCTGCTGACGAGCATGATCCCCAGCAATCGCTCGCGGATTTAAAGGCTGCCCAGGGCCTGGAAGTCAAGCTGTTCGCTTCGGAACCCATGTTTTCTAATCCTACGAACATTGCCATCGACGAGAGAGGCCGCGTTTGGGTATGTGAGGCTTTCAACTACCGTAACCAATACAATCCGAAGAATCCTGTTAAGGCAGAAGGTGACAGGATCATGATCCTTGAAGACACCGATGGCGACGGTCAGGCGGATAAGAGTAAGGTTTTCTACCAGGGAACAGATGTAAATGCGGCACTGGGGATTTCACTCGTGGGTGACCGGATTATTGTGTCGTGCAGTCCGAACGTATTTGTGTTTACTGACGCAGATCATGACGATGTACCTGAAAAGAAGGAGGTATTTTTTCAGGGTATTCAGGGACTTCAGCATGATCACGGCATGCACACGTTCGTGTTTGGACCCGATGGAAAGCTTTACTTCAATTTTGGAAATGAGGGCAAGTCGTTGTTAACGGCGGCTGGCGACACCGTTGTGGATGTAAACGGCAAGAAAGTGATTGCGAACGGTAAGCCATTTCGTGAAGGCATGGTTATGCGCGCCGATCTGGATGGAAGTCATGTTGAGGTGCTGGCGTCGAACTTCAGAAATAACTTCGAGGTGGCAGTCGATCCATACGGTACCATGTGGCAGTCGGACAACGATGATGACGGCAACAAGGGCACGCGTATCAATTATGTAATGGAGTATGGAAACTACGGTTTCAAGGATGAAGTTACCGGCGCGAGCTGGAGTTCGCGACGTACCAACCTGGAGAGGGAGATACCGTTGCGTCACTGGCACCTCAACGATCCGGGTGTGGTTCCAAATGTGTTGCAGACCGGGGCAGGATCGCCGTCGGGGATTACGGTTTATGAGGGGACTCTCCTACCGAAGGAATTTTACGGACAGATGATTCACGCCGAGCCCGGAAACAACGTGGTTCGGTCATACCCTGTTGAAAATGACGGAGCTGGTTACAAGGCAACTATTGTTAAGATCCTCGAAGCTCAGAAAGATCAATGGTTCCGGCCCATTGATGTGGCCGTTGCTCCGGACGGTTCGTTGTTCGTTGCTGACTGGTATGATCCCGGTGTAGGTGGCCATCAGGTTGGCGATGTTAACCGAGGAAGAATATATCGCGTCGCTCCTCCAAAGACAGCATATAAGGTTGAAAAGATAGACTTATCTACCATTGATGGCGCGATCGCAGCATTACAGAATCCGAATCAGGCCTGGAGATTTCTGGGATGGACAGCGTTGGCGAAGCAAGGTGTTGCAGCGGAAGCGGCGCTCAAGAAAGTTTGGCAAAGTGAAAATCCAAGGCATCGTGCGCAGGCGCTTTGGTTGTTGACGAAACTTCCAACGGCCGGCCTATACCTTGATGAAGCACTGAAAGACAAGGATGCCAATATCAGGATCACCGCGATAAGAATTGTCCGGCTACTCAATAAGGACGTACTGGCTACTGCTTCAAGAATGGCAAAGGATGAATCGCCACAGGTACGACGGGAGGTTGCCATTGCCATAAGAGGAATGAACTCTCCTGAGGCGGCAGGTGTATGGACAACACTGGCTGATCAATATGACGGTAAGGATCGCTGGTATCTCGAGGCGTTGGGAATTTCGGCGACGGGAAACTGGGACCTGTACTTCAACATCTGGAAGGCGCATGTTGGTGCTGACTGGAAAAAGTCTTCTAACCGCGACATCGTTTGGAGAAGCCGCAGCAAGTATGCGATACCGATGGTTGCCGAGCTGATTAAAGAATCAGACGATAAGGACATGCTTCGTTATTATCGTGCGCTCGACTTCCAGACCGATCCTTCGAAACAAGTTGTACTTACACAGCTAGTGCAGCAAGCCAAAGGCGATAAGGTCCTTTATGCGCTGAAGCATATGGATCCTTCAAAGCTGAAGATGACGCCAGCAATCAAGTCGGCGCTTGATAAAGTTCTGACGGAAGAGAAAGGCAAGATTGAATTTGTTGAGCTTGTTACGTCTTTCAAGTTGCAGGACCGTTCGGGAGAACTGATGAGCATGGCGTTGCAATATCCTGACAGCCTGACGGGCAGGGAAGCCATGCGCACATTGCTTGCGTGGGACAAAACCAGTTTGATCCAGCAGGCGCTGAACAGTAAGACCACAGGTGAGCCTCAGGCGGCGATCAGAGCGCTCCGGCCGCATATGTACAACCCCAAGGCTATTGCTTTGGTTGAGTCTGTGATGATGGATTCGACAAGAGATATTGAATTGAGAAAAGTATCCGTTAAAAACTTTGGCGGCCCATGGCAGGCGGAAGACCGGTTGTTGTTGCTTGCCAAAGAAGGAAAGATCCATGCGTCACTTCACACTGCTGCTGGTGGCGTGTTTCAAAGCGCGTGGCGGGCTAAGCTTCGCGATGAAGCAGCAGCGTATTTGACATTGCCGGGAAGCAAGAGTGGCTCACCACTTCCTCCTATATCTGCAATGCTCGACAAGAAAGGTGATCCTATAAAAGGAAAGGAAGTATTCGCCACGTTATGCAGTAACTGTCATCGAGTGAATGGCGAAGGAACAAATTTTGGTCCTGATCTGAGCGGGATTGGGGACAAGCTGTCGCGCGAAGCATTGTACACATCGATACTCTTTCCTGACCAGGGCATCAGTTTTGGATATGAAGGTTACAAGCTTGTGCTGAGTGATGGTAGCACGGCCGTTGGTCGTATCGTTTCCGAGACAGGAGATAAAGTTGATCTTCAATATATGGCCAATCAACAAACGGTACAGAAGTCGAACATTTCTACACGAACGAAACTGGATAGCTCGCTGATGCCATCGAATTTGCAATCGAGCATGAGTGAAGAGGAGCTGGTGAATCTTGTTCAGTACTTATCCTTGCTTAAGGACGAAGCGAAAATCAGCGCCAACTATTGATCTATTGTTTCACCCCGCCTGGGCGTGGCAGGCTTTCAAAGCTGCGGTTCCAATCGACAAATCAACAAGCCTGCCACGCCCAGGCGGGGTCAACCAATAAATCAATAATCCGTATATATGATCATCGAACAGGTTAGGCATTTAGTCACGAAGTTTCCGCTCGAGGCAGTTATCTGGATGTCGGGGCTCATTGCGTTGGCATTTGTAGATCCCTCGCAAGCATCGCACGTAACCATTTGCCCGATCGCTTATTTCGGATTTGACTTTTGTCCCGGCTGCGGACTGGGACGATCAATTGCCTGGCTGTTTCATGGCTCATTGAAAAATTCATTTAGCGCACATCCACTCGGTATCGTCACGCTGGTGGTGCTTGTGCACAGAATTATTCAGCTCATCAACAATCATTTAAGACGTCAATTGCGTGCAATGTAACTGGCTGGGTTTCCTGGCTGCATTTACAATCACTAAGTCAATAAATCAACAAATGAATAGTCTATGGCAAAAGTAATCACTGTACTGCCGGAGCTCACCGGCGAAGAGATGGTCTACGTTCAAAAGCTTATTCTCGAATTCGATGATGAGAAGGCAAGAACATTTGCCACGGTTTACCGTGCACGTAGAAAAGATCCAACAATGATTCTCGTTCTTACTCTTCTTGGATTCCTGGGATTTGCGGGAATACAGCGAATGGTTGTGGACCAGGTTGGAATGGGAATCGTTTACCTTCTAACGCTGGGGCTATGCTTTGTAGGTACGATTGTCGATCTGATCAATTACCAGAAGATGTCCTTTGACTATAACCGCCGCATGGCGGATGAAGTAATTATGATGCTCTGATCATTTGGAGATTTATTGAAATAGGGATTTGGAGATCAGGTTTCAGCTGCGCTGCAGCTGAAGTTCTTACGCCGCAGCGCGTGAACTATAATCTCCAAATCCCTATATCATTAATTCTCCAATGCCACTATTGGTTTTTCTTCTTCAGAAGGTTTTGGATTTTTTTCTTGGCATCTTCCTCCAATTTCTTCTGGACTTCGTCAGTTGCTGATGGAGCTTTTGTTTTAGCAGTGTCGGTGGTGGTGGCGACGGTGCTGTCTTTCTTGCTGGTGCCGAGGATGTCTTTTACGTACTTCTCAGCTTCAGTTCCTTTCACAGCTTTTTCAAGTTGTTTCTGTCCCTCCTCTTTAGCTGCATTGGTGATTGCTTCCTGAGCCTGTGCCTTCTGCTCTGCCATATCGACGTTAATCTTAGGAGCGTCGTACTTGCCGCCGATAGTAACCGTCAATGGAATGTTCTTGTTCGGGTCGGTCTTTCCTCCGGTGTACTTAGCTATTAAGGCATTGTATTCAGTGCCGAGCTTACCGGCAGGGACATCCATCTTAAGATTGTAGTCCACCGATTTGTCGAGGCCAGTGCTTCCGGTTACCGTTGTCTTGTATTCGCCGAACTTTACGTCGAAAGGTTTCACAGAGAGACGGCCGTTGGAGATTGATGTCGCCATCATCACATCCTTCAACGTAACCTGATCGGCGTCTTTGAGGCTTGTAAGTGAAGTTACTCCGGAGATAAGTTTAGAATCCTTCAGCGACGCCTGCGCGATCTTTACGTTACCTGCACCATTAACAGTTGAAAGGTTAGGCATCATACTGTTCAGCAGCTCTCCGCTGATACGGAAATCAGTTGAGAAGTTACCAGAGACCAGACCAGCGATCGGAGCGTAAGAAGCAACGAGTGAAGACTTGTTGGCAGCCTCGCGAATTGACAATTTGTCGATCTTCAACCCGAAGTCGTATTTAGGGTGTTTGATATCCTGAGTATTGTATGCTCCGTTAACAACAAACGCACCACCAAGCATCGTGAAGTGCAAGCCACTGAGGTTGGCAATACCGTCACGGACGATGATATCGCCTGTGGCATCGGTGATCGTGTAATCCATCAGTTGTGTCTTCTTAATGTTTGTGTTCAGAGCGAAGTCGATGTTCTTCGGTATCTCGATCACGCCATAAGAAGCGGTGTCGGTAGAGGTAGTTCCGTCGTCAGTCATGAACTGGTTGAGGTCGAGATAATTTGAAGCGAAGTTCACGTTACCCTTGATCGAGCCATCCTTACCCAGTACATAGCCGAGGTAGTTCATGAGCGAGCCGCTTACGTTGATGTCGCTATGGCCAACTGTACCTTGAAGACGCTCGAGAGTGATCTTCTTTGGATCAAAAACCATTGAAGCCGTTTTGAGGTTGACTTCATAAGGAAGATCCTTAGCTGTGTATTTGAACGCAGTGAGCGTTGCTTTACCGCTCGTTGGAAGCTTTTCATAACGCTCGGCCTGGAGGTCGGAATACTTTCCTTTTGTTACGATGTCGGCGTTTACTTTACCCGCGAATCTCATTCCATCGACCGGGAATATCTTAGTGATCTTCTCCAGGTCTATGCCACCTTTTGCTTTCAGGTCCCAGGTGTAATCGTCGAGGTTTTGAAGTGCGAGGTCTGCTGCGAACTTCTCATTATCCACGACCATCGACAGGTCGTTGACATTGATAAAGGTTTCAGCCATGCGACCAGTTGAGTTCTTTATTGTCGAAGTAAAGTGAAGGTCCTGCATAGGAAGCGGAAACTCCTTTGACTTCACATATCCGTTGTTCAAAGACATCGCTGCTTCTATGGCGGGTATCGTCTTCTTCAGGCTGTCATAAACACCTTTTGCCTTAAGGTCGAGGGCATAAGCACCTTTCATTTCAAGACCTTCGAGGGGGAACATCGAAGTCAGTTCTGCGAGATTCAGTTTCGCCTTCACTTCTGCATCGAGGTTTGTGGGATACATCTTCGTGATCAACGCCTTTGCATCTACAGGATTCTTTCCGAAGTCGAGGTGCATCTTCTTCAGGTCGATCACCGTGTTGTCGATGACGCCATCTTTATTGTCAATGAGAAGATCTACATTAATGTTGTTGATGGCGGTAGGGAGTTGAGGATACTTGAACATTGCATCCTTCACGAGCAGGTTCACATTGAAAGCCGGCATCTGCTTTTCGCTGTAGGTACCTTTTACGGCGCCGTTGAAGGCAAGGTCACCGCTTGTTTCAATGTCTTTGAAATCCTGGGTATACATTCCAGGAATGATTGAAAGCAGGCTTTTGAAAGAATTATCAGGGCTCTTGAATGTGATATCCATCTGATAATCGCTTTCGTTCATTTTGAACCATCCATCGAAGCTCATGGCAAAGTCGTTGATCTTTGCGCTGTTCTCCTTGAATGTGTACTTCGAGTATTGTTCGGCAATAGAGATGATCGCATCAAGCGTAAGTTTCTTTTCGCTCATGTAGGCCGTGCCATCATAGATGACATCGAGGCTATCGACGACCGTATGAGTTTTGAGATCGAATTCGTCCTGATCAAAGTCGCCGCTTCCATCGTGATTAAGGCCGATCATGGCCATCTTGAAAGGGAGTGAGGCGTCATCATAAGTTATGTCGCCGTTTACGATCTCCCAGTGGTCGATGCCGAAAGAGAAATCGCCGGATTCTTCAGTTGTTGTTGTGTCGGCAGAAGGAACGGCGATGTCGTAGTTGGCGCGGCCATCTTTCAAAACCTTAACATTGATGACGGGGTTGATTAATGAAATGCCCTTGAGGCGGAGCTGATCACCAAAGAGGATGTCCTTGAGATTAACTTCGACTTCGAGCTCCTCCGTTGCAAAGAGCATCTCGCCGGCGAATGGCTCCCGGTTCATGACGCCGAGATTGCCGACCTGTACCGTTACGTTGGGAAAATTACGGAACAGGGTCAGGTCGAATCCCTCAAAGACGACTTCCGCGTTCACGGACTTGTCGATTTCCTTCTGGGCCAGTCGTTTGATGTCGTCTTTAAAAACTATGGGGACAATCACGGCTGCAGCCACCAGCAATACGATGAGGCTGCCCAGAACGATGAGAGACCATTTCAATACTTTATTCATATCCTGTTGTTTAAAAAAGTTGGTTTTAACGCCATCAGAAAGCAAAGTTAGCTAAGAAGAACTTTACCTATTGCTCGCGGCAAAGGGTGTAAGGTTCGCTCACAGACTTATAGGGTCACTAGGCCCCGCTCGTAGCGGGACAGGCCCCGCTTGTAGCGGGACAGGCTCCGCTTGTAGCGGGGCAGGCCACGTATATAGGCGTGACATTCCCGGCTTACGACTGGTAAGCCCGAACTTGCTCTCCTGCAAAAATTGAACCCGCATCGCTCGCCGCGGCGGCAGGCCCGACGTGCAATAATACCACAGGCCGTGCCCATCGTCATTTTCCCGGATTAACGATTCATAAAGAATCCTTTTGTCGTATATTAACTAAACATTAAATTGTGTAACAATTCGTTAACATTGGGTTAACATGAGATTTCTGGCCGCGTTTCTACTTTTTGCGTCGCTGGGCTCCGCTTCAGCCACGACTCTTCCCGGACTTGGGTTCGAGGGTTATGTGGCAACATTTTCATCGGTTGATGGTGTGTCTACGGACAGCGAGAAATTGCAACAACTTGTCCGAAAGCTCAGCGAAAAGCAGCTGAAGTCGGGGAAGAAGGCGGCCTTTGTTGACTACCTCTTTACAAAGACCAGGCAACAGTTCCTCCGAAACTACACAGACTACGCCACCTTCACTGAGACGATCAACACCGGAACGTATAACTGCCTGACAGGAACCGCGTTGTATGCGCTTTTGCTCAGCCACTTCGAGATTCCCTATCATGTTATAGAGACCAACTATCACATCTTCCTTATCGCTGATACAGAGAGCGGCCGGGTCCTTCTGGAAGCTACTGATGCAGAGAGTGGTTTTGTTCAGGGTGAGTCTAACATTGACGATCGCATTAAGGAGTATCGCCAGAGTCCTCCTCTGAAACACGATCGTTCGAAAACATATTATCAATACGAGGCAGACCTCTATAAGGAAGTGTCGCTTGATGAGCTGACGGGCCTGCTCTACTATAACAGGGCCATCGTTGCTTATAACCAGCACGACCTTCCTGGTTCAATTGAGAATCTGACTAAGTCGGTTGAGCGTTATCAGTCAGCACGCACTTCGGAGTTTGCATCGATCCTGCAGATCACGGTAGCTGGTAGCGACCTTGACAATGACATTAAGCGTCAGTATCTCAGAGAGATACAGCGGCTTCGGACCGCGGCAGCAAATCTTAGCGCCCGCGGAAACTAATTTATCCAATTTACGTTTTTGAGGGCCGAGGCGAATTCATTCGCCGTCGGCTCAATCCGTTCCATCAACATATTTAAAAGGTGATAGGCGGTTTCGGGCACTTAAAGGCGTATATTGTACATACGACATTGCGAATCACTGTTGAGTTCCTTCAACCGCAACGGCAACAGGTATCAGGATTTGGCAAAGTTGGGTTCTATAACCCATTTTTTAGGCCAATTTCGAGTTTTAATGCTGATAAAAGTCATTATTCAGCCCAATTTCAGCATATTTAAAGATTTTGCTTGGACAAACAGTGGATAAACTATGGACGAACCTTGTATAAACAGTCCGCGAACTGGCATGGTACTTGCTCTGTTCATCATTCCCTGATGACAAGGTGTCGTCAGGTTAACATGTTGTACAAAACAAAAACAGAATTGAACTATGCCAAAGATTAGAAACAACGTAGTGGTGCAGGGAGCCTCGGGAAAACTGGGTGACAATGTTTGCTTCCGAAGGCTTCCTAATGGTGAAACCATAATCGCCAACAAGCCTAAGAAGCGGGAGAAACTCTCCGACCAGCAGGTGGTGGTCGTTGATCGTTTTTCCGATGCTACCTATTATGCCAAGCACAAAACCCGCATACCAGAGTTTAAGACACTCTACAAACGAGGGATTAACAAAGAAAAGCTAATACTGAGTGCCTATAATGTCGCCGTTCGGGATTTTCTCAACGCTCCTATTGTCGAAGCGATTGATGTGAAAGACTATTCAGGTCGGCCAGGGCAACTCATCCGCGCCAGGGCCACAGATGACTTTAAGGTGATGTCTGTGACCATTACCATTACAGACTCAAACAATAAGGTGATTGAAAAAGGTGAGATGACTGCCCGCGGTAAGAAAGGTCTGTGGAGATACAGCACTACTGTGAAGAACCTCAATGTAGAAGGCACGATGATCACTGTTGTGGCAAATGATCTTCCAGGCAATGCAACGAAGGAGACATTGACGATTGTGCGCTTTGAAGAAGGTACAGGTTTGATGGTGACGGAGACGACGATTAAGAAGGAGGGTGAAACCGATAAAACGAAAGAGAAGTTGACAACCCAGGACAAAAAGTTGAGTCCTCCGATGATACAGAGCGCGCCAGTTCAGCAAGAAAGCGAGGCTACGAATGAGACGTTGGGGTCGCAGCAAAAGGATGATGTCGCTGCATCAAAGCATACTGCGACCGCTGATAAAGGGGTTAGCGCTCAAAACGCTCTTACGGATCCGTCATCCACGATTCAGCAACGTACTGGCGTCGTTAACCGATGTCCGGGGTCCTGGTTTCAAAGACAGAGTGTGAGGAACAGTGTGAGAGCGATGATTTAGAGACAGAGTGTGAGGAACAGTGTGAGAGCGATGATTTAGAGACAGAGTGAGGAACAGTGTGAGAGCGATGGTTCATTCTTTTCTAAGAACCAGGAGAAAACTCAGGAGTAAGGACTAATTGAATCAGAAGGACTAGTTCTCCAGTATGCGAAGTTCTACGCGCCGATTCATTCTGTGCGCCTCGGGCGTGTCTTCGCGGGAGAGCGGCTGTGTGCCACCAAATGCCTTCGTCTTTATCCTGTTCTTTTGAATTCCCTTGTAAACCAGATAGGACTTGACAGCGTCCACGCGTCCCTGAGATAGTTTATTATTTTCTTTGGCATCGCCCTGGTAGTCGGTGTGGCCTTCGAGCTGGATGACCATATCGCTGTTGTCCTGCATCATCTTGGCAACGGTGTTGAGTTCCTCGTAGGACTCGGGGCCGATCTTAGTGCGTCCCACCTGGAAGATAAGATTGTCGAGACGGATCACATTGCCGACGGCTACGCGTTGTCCTGTTACATGGCTGCCTTTCGTGAGCTCGATGTTACGGACGAGTTTGTTTTCACCTTTTGCTTCGGCGGGGTCGAGCAGATACTTCGCCATTTGATATCCGGGCGCTTCGACCATGATGGAGTACTTCTCCATTTCAAACATTGGAAACGAATAGGTGTTGTTGTTAAGCACACCGACCTTATTACCATAAGGCACGCTTTGATACGTGATGCGGGCGGTTACAGGCTCTTTTGTTTCAGCGCTGATGATGTTTCCCTCTGCATATATCAGGCTATCGGGTGTTTGACTGAACGCTGGGGTAATGAGGAAAAGAGGTGCAATGAGTTTAAAAAATTCTCTTCTCATATTATAGTTAGACTTTCAGGATCTTGAACTCCACGCGTCGATTTTTCTTTCTACCCTCACGGGTATCATTTGGTACCATCGGCTTTTTCTCGCCGAAGTATTCAACCGTCATGCGCGACTTGTCCACTCCCTTTCCAACGAGATACGATGCTACAGAGTTGGCGCGTTGTTTTGAAAGGCTGAGGTTATACTCATCAGAACCTGTGTCGTCGGTGTGACCGGCAATTTCAATTTGCATGCCGGGCTTCTCGTTCATCAGGCTCACAATACGGTTCAGTTCTGGATACGACTCCGGTCTCAGTGTAGCTTTCTCGAGGTCGAAGAAAAGGTTGTTGAGCAGAATGCTGGCATTCTCTTCAACCCTTGCGACACCGATAGGATCCAAATCGAAGTTACGTTCGATCGTCTGATCAAACTTGATATCGCGGAGGTCGAGGTTTTGACTTTCAGAAAGGCTGCCGGCAGACTCTGCTCTCAGTCCATACATCTGACCTGCAGGAAGACGGATCTCGTACTCGCCTGTTTCAGGATTGGATTGTGAAATGCCGAGGCCTTTTCCGTCGGGCAGACGTTCATAAACGATCTTAGCTCCGAGTGGTTTGTTTGTTGCCTTGTCGATGATCTTTCCTTTTACAGTAACGAATGGCTCGGGGCTCTTAACGATAGGAAGTTTGATGCGGAAGATATCGGTGTTGGTTTCGCTTACGCCGCGGGAGTAATAGGCGTACTCGCTTGATGCCGGTATATTAAAGAAGAGATCTTCGAGGGGAGAGTTCAGTTCAGGTCCGAGGTTCTCAGGGTCTGACCAATTTGTCCACGTGTCATCCAGTCTTCTTGTTACGAAGATGTCGCTTCCGCCGTAACCGCTGAATCCGTTTGATGAGAAGTAGAGAGTTTTGTCGTCGGAGGCGAGGAAGGGAGCTGATTCTTCACCGGCAGTATTCACTACATCGCCGAGGTTCAATGGCTCACTCCAAGAGCTGTCCGCTTTCATAAAAGAAACATACAGGTCGCGATCGCCGAAGGAGTCATCTCTTTCGACAGACATCAACAGGGTCTGGCGATTGTCGGCGAGGAAGTAGTTTGCCTTTTGAGCAAGGTTATAATCGTTAGCAATGTTGAGTGCCTTTGGTGTTCCCCACTCGCCATTAACGCGTGTGCTTATACTTACGCCGGCCAGCATCTTTCCATTGGGCATATACTTGTTGCCAAGTACCATGATAGCCGATTTACCATCGGGTGTTGTTGACTGGATTGTATTGACGAAGTTGGGACCGGCGTTATTGAACTTTGTTCCCATGTTACGTGCAAGCTGCCACTGTCCTGAAGCGTCGAGTTCAGAGTACCAGATGTCTTCTTTATCGTTTACGCCTCCGACGTTTTCAGGGTGATTTCTTCTGCTGAAGTAGAGTGTTTTGCCATCGGGTGAGAGCAAGGGATTAAGTTCGTCGTATTCGCTGTTGACATTTTTGTCGAGTGCTTCGATAAGTATGCCGGAAGCGAGAAGCTGCATGGTTGGGATGTCGGCGATGATCGGATAGCTTGAGTCGGAGATGGCGACGGCATCGATACTGAAGTAGTCGGTGATCGCGGCGCCGTCGAATTCGATGCGGACAGCTGCCACTTTATAAGGAGTGGGCTCGACAAATATATTGAGCATTCTTCCTTTCAATGGCACTGCCATTGGATTGAAAGAGTTGATCACGTGTTCGGTTCCCGCTTCATCATAAGCGAGCACGCGATAGATAGCACTTGGATTGTATGATTCAGCAATAGCAATCTGACGGATGCTAATAGGATTAGAGAATCCCAACTTCAGGAATTCTTTTCGCTTGGGCTTATCAGGTGCCCACGCATTCGGGCTTTGTCCTCCAGCTGGAAGAACGTTAGGTTTTCCCAATGCTTGCTTAGCCGAATACTGAATGGGTGTAAGCTCTGATGAGAACTCAACAACCTTAGACGCCCATTGTACGACTTGACCCCTTGTGTATCCGATGACCAGGACAAACAACAGGAGAGTAAGTGAAAAACGCCTCATGCGCGGCTTTAAGTTTGATTTTTGAATAAACTTACCTAAAAAATATCGAATTAGACCGCCGCCGCCTCAAATAATACCCTATGGTCTGAATTCGTAAAGCGCAACAAGTTACAACTCTTCTGTTGTATTATTCAAGTGAGTGCTTGTTAAACAATAAGAAACCTACGTGTAACAAGACACCAAATTGGTTCTCATCGTCGTCGTAATAGTTAGCACTCAGGCTTACTGGACCTATCGGTGAATGATAAACCAGACCTGCAGTACCAGCAAAAAATATCAGGCTCTTGTCTGTACTTTCAAATGCCCGTTGCTCCGTGTCTTCCAGAATTGCCTGAAATGGTTTGAACAAGAAAGCATCGATGCGTGCTTCAAACTTGTTATGTATTACGAAAATGTTTTTCAAACCGGCCGCTGCATAATTAAATGCTCTGAAGTTTTGAAGTATGAGTGTGTGTGAATCCTGAATGGGCATGAATGCCGGAGCATTGATGATGGTACCGAAGTAATTCTGAAAATACGGTTGATTGGAAGCAACGGCCTCCGCCGTGTACCCCGGCCGGTACCAACCACTTCCGAAGTATTGTTCTGCTGATGCCCTGAACCTGAACCAATCGTGATATTTATTAACTGTCTCTGTTTGTATTGAAGTACTACCAGGAATAAACTCTTCTTTGAGAGAGAAGAAGTCGGCTGCAATCGAATACATAGCACCCTCCGATGGATACTGACGTCGGTTAAGTGTGTTCGAAGAAGCGTGGATACCTGCCTTGAAGCCGCGAAGGTTCAGCACATCGAGCTTGTCTGTGCTGATGAAAACCGGACCATTGATATAGTTGTCCGTTGTGTTGATGGCTTCGAAGGCGAGTACACCTTTAAATGCATCGCGCACGGGAATACCGAAGTTGAATCCATACTTTCTGTTCCAACGTTTCAATATTGTAGGTAACGAAGGCGCCGACACTTCATTGAGCAGGTCGTCGTTGTTCAGATAATTCCAGCTGTCGAAAGACACATAGGGTTCACCATAAAACTGATAGGGAAAGTCCATTCGGACTTTCATTAGCGCGGACTTGTAGAAGTTACCCGTTTGGAAGCCTACCGAAGCATGGGTCAGTATTCGGTTGAATTCATAGAAGTTTATGCCAAGAAAAACATTGCTGATGTCGCGGGTCGCGATCACGCCTCCGAAGCCGACCTGGAAGTTCTGCTGTGGCCGCCTGGTCAGTTCCAGTCTGAAAACGTTCCTCGTTGTATCATACAACATTCTTGGATACACGTTCCTGAAGTACTCTTCGGATACGAGCTTGAAGTAGCCTTTCTTGATTTCACTGAACGTGAAGTTGCCTCCGGTTGATTTGCTTCTGAAGATTGCGCGGATATAACCACGTTGCCTGGAGTTGAATTTTTGAAAAGCCAGTTCCCCAAACTTATAGGGCACCTGCCTGTTGTGAAAGGCATTGCGGCGATCGGCCATTTCATCACAGGTGACGCGTTTGTCGATCTTGAGCTTAATATCTTCTATCTGACGCATCGCTTGCCGGTATCCGCTATCGATCAGTGCTTTTGCATGGCCGAAGTCGTAAGAGTTATAGCCACGGAGGTTGGGCTGAATGTAAACGCCGTTGTCGGGAATTCGTGATGGGTCGGATTTGTCGAGGAGCAGATAAAGTAGTGAGTGAGAAATGAGTTTATCATCGGTGTCGTAAGGATATTCATCGAACACCTTGCTGGAGACGTTTATGCCGATGACGACATCCGGATTGAAGTCTTTTTGGGCGACGTCGACGGGAAAGTTATTGTAGACTCCACCGTCGAAGAGATATTTTCCGTCGACACGAATGGGGTTATAAAAGAACGGAACCGTTTGCGTTGCGCGCATGGCGTCGCTCAGAGATCCTTTGGAGAGTACGACTTCATGCTGGGTGAAGATGTCGGCGGTGACGACACGTAGCGGAACAAAGAGGCTGTCGAAGTTATTGCGTGAAATGACTGATGCCTGTGCTGTTCGTTCGGCGATGGCAAAGTTCAGCGAGACATCGCTTGCGATGGTTGAATTGAATTGAAAGCTGAGAGTTGAGTCAAGCGCCATGTTCACTTTCACGAACTGTGGCGTTTCATCGGAGCGATGATAGTAATAGTTGTTTCCGGTTTCGGGAAGGCCGTTGATCCAGCCGATGAATGATGGGGAGAGCACCATTCGTTCGATTTCTTCGGGGCTCATGCCGCTGGCGTAGCAACCACCGATGATTCCACCGATTGAGGTACCTACGATGTAGTCGACGGGAATGTCGTTTTCTTCGAGTGCTTTAAGGACGCCAATGTGTGCCAGGCCTTTAGCAGCTCCGCCGCTGAGGACGAGCCCCACGCGTTGGGCGGCAGCGATGAAGCTGAGCGAAGACAACAGAATAGTAAGAACAAACCTCATGAGTCGCGACGCTCTTATACATAATGCAATCGATCGAAATGCAATTCAATTGAATGCAATGTCGAATTGAAATGCAATTTTGAATTTTTTGCTACAGACAGAAGATCCCTCCGGGATCTCAAATGCAGATGCAAATCGATCTTCTATTGATCTGTGATCTTCTATTGATCTGTGATCCCTATGGGATCGAATGCAAATTCAGTCTTCTATTGATCTGTGATCCCTTGCGAATAATCTGTGATCCCTACGGGATCCAAATGCAGATCAATGACTTTACAACGTAGCGACTACTGAAAAGTTTAGAGCGATGCGATTGGAGCGTCTGGTGTGGTGAAAGGAGTTTGGTCAAGCTTTTGAGTAAGCTCTTCCTTCATCTTGTTGAAGGATTCCAGGTTTTCCTTTTTCACAGGCTCGGAAGCTGGAAGGTCGGCACGCAAGGCATCAACCTGAACGCCATTTTTCCAGAAGCGATAGCAAAGGTGAGGACCACTTGCAAGGCCGGTGCTACCTACGAAACCTATGGTTTGACCCTGATGAACGCGGGCACCAGCGCGAACGTTAGGTGCAATTCGCGACATGTGCAGATACTGTGTAGTATAGGTACCGTTGTGTCTAATCTTAACATAGTTACCGTTGTTCGACTTGTACTGTGCTTCTACAACAATGCCTTCGCCAACGCTACGGATAGGCGTACCGGTAGGAGCGGCAAAGTCAGTACCCAGGTGTGGCTTGTAGCGCTTCTGCACGGGGTGGAAGCGATTCAGGTTAAAGCGTGAGCTGATGCGTGTGAATTCAATAGGATACTTCAACAACGCCTTGCGCAGGCTCTTGCCTTCGGCGTCGTAGTAGTCAACGCCCTCGCCCTGATCGTAAGGGAATGCGTAGTAAGGGCTTGAAGAATGTTCGAAGTAGATAGCATTGATCGACTTGATACCCACTGACACGCCTTCAACAGTTGCTTCTTCGTAGATGAGTTTGAATTTGTCGCCTTTCTGAAGACGGGCGAAGTCAACCTGCCATCCGAAGATATCGACGAACTTGTTGGTCAGCTCGTGAGAGATACCGAGCTCTTCGATAGTTTCTGAAAGGTTTGATTTGATTTCACCGGTGACCGTCTTCTCCTGGATGATCACGTCGCGCTTGCAAACGTCTACCCAAAGGGTGTCTTCGAAACGGAAGACGATGTATTCGATAGGGTTCGGCTCGTAAACGAGAACCTTTGCTGTCTTATTGGAATCCTGCTCGCAGAGCAGTGTGTACTTCTTGTCCGGAGCGATCTTGCGCACATCGAAGATGTTGCGTGAAAGCTGTGATACCTGGTGGATGATGTTTGCGGGTACGTGGTATTCTTCGAGAATCTTGCCGAGGCTTTCGTTGCGTTTTACCTTGTCTTCAACGACTTCGTATTCATCGACAACCATGCCGTATAATACTTTGGGTTCCTTCACCTCCATCACCGTCTGGTTGGTAGAGTCAGTGCTCATGGTTTCGGTCAACATAGGTTCAACGTAATACCTGTTGACTGTTACAACTGCGACGATAAAGAGGGCGATTCCAAGGAATCCAAACCAGCGTTTTTGCATTCTTCTAAAAGTTTACACCCCGCCTCTGCGGGACCGTTAATTAAAAAATGAGAGGCAATTTACTACGTTCAAAAAGTATGGGCCAGGCCCATGTAAGAATCCTCCCGACATTCAAATATAGAGATTGATTTGAATTATCAAAACGTTCAAAATGAGGTTGGAACCTGCGATTTGGTTAAATCTTACTTAAAACGGGGTAAGAAAATCGATGTGAATACCTGATGGTTGCAGGTATCAACGGGAGCTGATTTGTTTGAATTTCTGAATGCCTGTATCGAGGAACTTCACAAACGATGGTACGTCTTTTTCATATCCGTAAGGCGACACCAGTACCCGTTCGTCGGTGCCTAACAACACGTAAAAAGGCTGGGCATTGTTGTTCAGGTTAGTGATCTGAAGATCGGCGTTCTGCTTGCCTATGGTCTTTTTCACTTTCTTGTCGTAACTTGAAGTGTACCAGTCACTTTCGGGTAATTCCGTCTTGTCATCAACGTACAGGGCAACCACCACAAACTCCTCCCTCAGACGCTTGAGAACTTCTGGATCTGACCATACCACGCTCTCCATCTCGCGGCAGTTTGTACAGCCGTGTCCGGTGAAGTCGATGAAGATTGGTTTGCCTTGCTGACGGGCACAGGCGAGGGCCTGATCGTAGTCGAAATAACCTTTGATTCCATGGGGCAAATGAAGGAAGTCGGCGTACTTCGGATCGTCACAAATATTTCCTCCTTCACCTTCCTGAGAAGCCAATAAATTAAAGTCGTGAGTATATAATGGAGGAAGATAGCCAGCGAGTGCTTTCAATGGAGCACCCCAAAGACCAGGTATCAGATAGACGACGAAGGTGAAGGACACGATAGCCATGATAAGTCTTGGAACACCGATGCGTTTGTCTTCGGCATCTTTGCCCGTATCACCGGGAAGCCGGAAAGCTTTCATCAGATATAACCCAATTAGGGTGACGATCACGATCCATATGGCGATGTTGATGTCGCGATCGAGGATCCCCCAGTGGAATGCCTGGTCGGCGATGCTGAGAAACTTAAATGCGAGAGCCAGTTCAACGAATCCCAAAACCACTTTCACCGAGTTGAGCCATCCGCCTGACTTAGGCAATGAGTTGAGCCAACCCGGGAATATGGCGAACAAAGTAAAGGGAATAGCGAAGGCCATCGAGAAGGCGAACATGCCGACGATGGGTTTCAGGAATGCGCCGCCTGCGGATGAAACAAGTATGCTTCCTACCAGCGGGCCGGTACATGAAAATGATACCAGTACCAGCGTGAAGGCCATGAAGAAGATGCCGATGTAACCGCCCTTTTCGGCCTGCTGATCTACTTTATTGATGAATGTTCCGGGCAAAGTGATCTCAAATAAGCCGAGGAACGACAATCCAAAGATGACGAAGACTGTGAAGAAGATCAGGTTAGGGAGCCATTCTGTGGAGAGGTGGTTCGCGGTTTCGGGACCCATCAAAGGTGCAAGGGCGGCACCGATCAATGTGTAGATGCCGACGATGGACAGTCCATATATAAGAGCTTTGGATTTCGAGCCGCCATTTCCCGTGAAGTAGCTTACGGTCATGGGGATCATTGGGAATACGCAGGGGGTTAGGAGTGCTGCGAGTCCGGCGACGAATGAGAGGATGAAGAAGCCTAAGAAGGACTGCTGAGTAGGATCGGCCTGGATTAATGCGGGATCAAGAATAGGGCCCTTGCTCTCGCCATATACTTTCTTCTTATCTAACGTCTGGGCTGTACGCGACGAGGTGTCGACCAGCTGAGGACTCGTTGCAGTGATCTGTGGCGTGGTTTGAGATTTCGCGTCTACAGGATTTGCTGTCGTGTTAGCAGCAGAGGCGTTGTCAGTTTTTTTTTCTGTGCTGGCTTTCGGAGATATTGCCGTTCCAGTCACTTTCAATTTGCCAAATGAAAGGTCGCCATCGAAGAGGACACAGCTGCCCGCGGAGCATACCTGTCCATCATAGGTTCCGGCCAGTTTCACATTGGGTGACAGTATCCTGATCCTTTGCCTGAATTCGCCGGTTCCAATGAAGACGCGTACGTCGCAGTCGAAAATCTCATCGTGCTTTGGTTTGTCGTGCGGAGCGGTGAGCCCTCCGACCAGTTCGAAGCTGGGGTCTTTCTGAAGTTTAACTTTCGTGGGAAGAGGTCCGCAGACAGTGTCGAACCCGACCGTATATACGTACCAGTTTTTGTCGATCGTGGCCCTGAAAACCAGGTCTACTTCGTCCCCTACCTTGAGTGGTGTGTCCGGTGTTTCGGCGGTGAGTTTAGCGGGCTTCAATACCTGGGCGTGCAGCGCAGCCGTAGCGAAAAAGAGGACAATCAGGGCGGATAGACGCATGCGATCAGTTATTTGAAGCGTGAAAGTAGCACGGTTTCGAACATGAAGGTAACACGTTCCGCCACGAAAAAGTTGTCACAGTTCCGTGAATGGTGGCCAGAGCCGTCTATGGGGTTTTAAAGGCCTACACATCCACTTCCACCTGGTGGCGGAGCAGGTCTTCGACAGTTTCGCGCTCCCGAATCAGTTTTGCCTCTTTGTTAATGACGAGCACTTCGGCAGGTTTCAAACGTGAGTTGTAGTTTGATGACATTGCGAAGCCATAGGCACCGGCGTTCTTGATTCCGATGATGTCCTTTTCGCGTACCTCATGGATCTTACGATCGGAACCAAACGTATCGGTTTCACATATATATCCTACAACGGTGTAGACCTTCTGGCCGCCTTTAGTGTTGGAGACGTTAACGATGTGATGATAGGCATCGTACATCATTGGACGTACAAGGTGATTGAGACCGCTGTTCACGCCGACGAACGTTACGGTCGGAGTTGACTTCACGACGTTGGCCTGCACCAGTAACGTACCGGCTTCGCTTACGATATACTTACCAGGTTCGATCCACAGTTCGAGCTTGCGTCCATAGTGCATGCAAAACTCATTGAAGCTCTTGGTGAGTTTCAATCCAACGTCATAGACATTGGTCACCATGTCTCCTTCTTTATAGGCAACTTTAAAGCCGCTGCCGAAGTCAATGTATTTGAGGTCGGCAAAGTCGACAGCGAGTCCGAAGAGAATCTCGGCCATCTTGAGGAAGATGTCGGTTTCAGTGATTTCGGAACCTGTATGAATATGGAGTCCGTGGATCTTTATCTGATGACGATCTACGATCTCGCGGATTTGAGGCAACTGGAAGATGGAGATGCCAAACTTCGAAGTGCTGTGACCTGTTGATATCTTATAGTTTCCACCGGCGAGGATATGCGGATTCATCCGGATGCCGCAAGGGTAAGTATTCTTATAGCGCTCACCAAACTTTTCCAACGCAGGAAGGTTGTCGATGTTGATGGCCAGACCCTGTTCCACGCCTTCAATGATCTCACTGAAGTCAACGCCGCTCGGAGTAAAGACAATTTCGTTTGGAGTGAATCCTGCCTTC
Organism: Chryseolinea sp. T2; assembly: GCF_037203685.1. Taxonomy (NCBI): domain Bacteria; kingdom Pseudomonadati; phylum Bacteroidota; class Cytophagia; order Cytophagales; family Fulvivirgaceae; genus Chryseolinea; species Chryseolinea sp. T2. Next base: position 603,340 of record NZ_JBBCAU010000001.1, on the reverse strand, counting down.
TTCGCGATGTAGGCTTCCTGCAATGAAACCACTTCAATGCCGGCGCCATGTTTCCGGAGCAACTTCAATATAGAGAGGTTCGTTAGCGCCTTTGCCGCATATTTTACACGCACCTCGGATCCCGAGTATGCGGTCCGCAGACTTCTCAACTGACTTGTGATCTTATCTCCGTCGTATAGATAAAGTGGTGTTCCGAATTGCTGAACGATGTCGAGTACCGGAATACCCTGAATTGTATATATGCCTTCTGTTAGTTCCATCAGTCAATGATAAAAGTCCCAAATATACCGGTCGTGATGAAAATTCTGAGTTCTGACTACTTAATTCTATTTTTAACTGCAATGCGGAGAGATATTTTGCAGAATATTGCGCGACGACAAATGTCGACAGCGTCCCTTGCCAGCAGAATGAAAAGAGAAATTACGCTTGCTATAGGCACCCTGGTTGGAGGTCTAATTCTTAATGGGTTTGCATGGTCGACGAGTATCAGAGAGCCCATACCAACCATCAGTCTGGTTGCAGGACTTTTGATGTCGGTTGTCGGTTTTATTATGACTATCTATCTGATAAAGAAAAATCGTTCACAGTAGGAAGGCGCAAGAGGGAGCCCACAAAATATACCCTGGAAAAAAACTAACATTGGAGGGAAAACATGAAATTATTCTTTAGGGAGTACGGAGACGGAGCGCCGATAGTTATCCTTCATGGGTTGCTGGGTTCCAGCGACAACTGGCTTACGCAGGCCAAGCTTTTATCACCGACATATAAGATCTACACGATAGATCAGCGTAATCATGGTCAGTCGCCGCATGATGATGCATTTGATTATCAGTCGATGGTAAACGATCTGCTGGAGTTTCTGGATGACCGACAACTTAAGGATCCGATTCTGCTGGGTCATTCGATGGGTGGGAAGACGGTGATGAACTTTGCGCTGCAACATCCTGATCGGGTGAGCAAACTTGTGGTGGTGGATATTGCGCCGCGGGCCTATAACCTGGAACACTATACGCTGGTGAGTGCGATGGTTGAGTTGCCGTTGAACGAGCTCAAGTCGCGTAATGACGCCGATGCACTGCTTGCAGCAAAGGTGGCTGAGCCGGATGTGAGACAATTCCTGTTGAAGAATCTTCAACGTTCTGCTGAGGGAGGATTTTCATGGAAGGTGAACCTGCCCATCATTCAGCAAAAGCTGGCGAATGTAGGCGTTGACTTGCTGACCGATACAACTTTTGATAATCCGACATTGTTTATCCGCGGTTCGCGCTCGGCATACATAAAAGATGGGGACATGCAGGCGATACAACGATATTTTCCGTCGGCGACATTGGAGACGATAGATACGGGACATTGGGTGCAGGCGGAAAGTCCGAATGAGTTTGTGGGGATTTTGAAAAAGTGGATCGGGGACAATTAAGAATTAAGAATTATGAATTCTTAATTTGCCAGACTATGAAACGCATAACGCTCAGCAAAGGAGGCCCTTCCTTCTCCCGTATCGTTGCCGGTGCATGGCGGTGGACACTTTCGGTTGAAGAGATTGAAGGGCTCATCCATCGCGCATTGGAAATCGGGATGACGACGTTTGACAACGCCGACATCTACGGTGACTATCAGAATGAAACGCTATTCGGAAAAGCATTAGAAAGAAATTCGTCGCTTCGTAATAAGATGGAGATCGTTACGAAGTGTGGCATCATGCTCGTTTCGAAGAACCGACCCGAGAATACATTCAAGCATTACAACACATCAAAGGAACACATCGTCTGGTCGGCGGAGAATTCATTGAAGCTGCATCATACTGATCGAATCGATTTGTTATTGATCCATCGTCCGGATCCGCTGATGAATGCTGCTGAGGTAGCGGATGCATTCACTTTGTTGAAGAAGCAAGGGAAGGTGTTGCACTTCGGTGTCTCCAATTTCACGACATCACAGTTTGAATTGTTGCAAAGTCATTTGGATTTTCCGCTTGTAACGAACCAGCTTGAGATCTCACTTACACATCAACAGTATTTGTTTGATGGAACTGTAGATCATCTTATGAAGATAGGTGTCGTGCCTATGGCGTGGTCGCCGCTGGGTGGGGGAAAGCTTGTTGCTCATCCATCGGATGTGCTTGCTGAAAAGGCGCGCAAGTATCAGGTAACGCCTTCTCAGCTGGTGCTGGCATGGCTGCTGCGTCATCCGTCGAACATTGTACCCGTAGTGGGTACAACCAAACCCGAGCGACTGAATGAAGCGGCAGTGGCTCTTGACATTCAGATGGACAGACAGGATTGGTACGATCTGTGGAGCGCGGGGAAGGGTAGTGCGGTTCCGTAGGTCTTCACGGGAGACGCAAAGCATTGCGTCTGTACGGCAAGGCGAAAGGGGGACGCAGGCAGGGAGAAGGGATGAACGTTACGTTTTATGCCGGAACAAATGCCGCAGTTTTTTGGTTATAGTTTTCTTATCCTGATTTATGGCAAAAAGCGCGGCCACACGGCCTGCAGAGCATATATACGACCACGATACGATTGAAATCGTAGGCGCCAGGGAGCACAACCTGAAGAACATCAACGTTACGTTTCCGCGTAACAAGCTGATCGTTATTACCGGAATCAGCGGAAGTGGTAAGTCGTCGCTTGCCTTCGATACCATTTATGCTGAAGGTCAGCGGCGATACATGGAAAGTTTTTCCGCCTACGCGCGGAGCTTCATGGGCAACCTGGAGCGTCCTGATGTGGACAAGATCAACGGGCTTAGTCCTGTGATTTCCATTGAGCAGAAGACCACGTCGCGCAACCCCCGCTCTACTGTCGGGACGGTAACTGAGATCTACGATTTCCTCCGCCTCCTCTATGCGAGGGCGGGAGAAGCGTTCTCATATCTGAGCGGCGACAAGATGGTGCGTCAGTCGGAGGACCAGATCCTGGACACGCTGCTCCAGCATTTCAAAGGGAAGAAGCTTGTACTGCTTGCTCCTATAGTGAAGGGACGAAAGGGTCATTACCGAGAACTGTTTCAGCAGATCAGAAAGTCGGGTTACACCAAGGTGCGTGTAGATGGGGAGTTAATTGAGATCTCCGCAAAGATGCAGGTTGACCGTTACAAGATCCACGACATTGAGGTGGTAACGGACAGGATAGTGGCCGATCCAAAAGATCGCGCACGCATCGGACAGTCGATCAACAAGTCGCTCAAGGAAGGTAAGGGTATCATGATGATCATGGAGGAGAATGGAAAGGTGCATCACTTTTCGAAGTTCCTCATGGATCCGAAGACAGGCCTTTCGTACGATGAACCTGCTCCCAACAGCTTTTCATTCAACTCTCCCTATGGAGCATGTCCGACCTGTAATGGTTTGGGACAGATCAATGAGATCACTGAGGCGTCGGTCATTCCTGATAAATCGCTTAGCATTAGCCGTGGCGGGATACTTCCGCTTGGCGAATACCGCGACATATGGATCTTCAAAAAGATTGAGGCCATACTCAAAAGATATAAGCTTGCTCTAACCACCCCGTTGAAGGACGTTCCCAAGGAAGTCATTCAGATACTTTTGTATGGAGATGACGTTCCTGTGGCGGTGTCGTCGGTGAAATATCCCGGCACAGAATGGAATACTAAGTTTGAAGGCATCATCAGCTTCCTTGAGAAGCAACGCGAGGAAGGATCGGAAGCCATCAAGAAGTGGGTGGAAGATTTTACGGTATCGAAGGAATGCCCTGAGTGCCATGGTGCACGCCTGAAGAAGGAGTCGCTGCACTTCAAGATTGATAACAAGAACATTGCTGAGCTGGCGGTGCTTGATATTCTGGCATTGAGGAAATGGATGGAAGGTCTTGAAGACCGCGTGAACGACAAGCAGCGGGTTATTGCCACGGAGATATTAAAAGAGATCCGGAAGCGGATCGGGTTCCTCCTCGACGTGGGACTGGATTATCTCAATCTCAACAGGCCGATCAGGACGCTTAGTGGTGGTGAGTCACAGCGTATAAGGCTTGCCACGCAGATAGGCACTCAGTTGGTGGGTGTGCTCTATATTCTTGACGAGCCTAGTATTGGATTGCATGCACGCGACAACGTGAAGCTGATCAAGGCACTGAAAGATCTGCGGGACCTTGGCAATTCTGTTATTGTTGTCGAGCACGACAAGGACATGATGCTCGAGTCGGATTACATCATTGACATAGGACCAGGCGCAGGACGACACGGCGGCAACGTGGTGTCGGAGGGAGATCCCAAAACATTTCTTAAAGGCAATAGCACGACAGCGCGATATCTCACAGGGCAATTAGGAATTCCTTCGCAAGCTGAAAGAAGGAAAGGAAGTGGTGATAAGATTGTTGTTACGCAGGCGCATGGAAACAATCTCAAGAATGTCGATCTGAAGATCCCGCTTGGGACACTAACGTGTATTACTGGTGTGTCGGGAAGTGGTAAGTCGACGCTGATACATGACACGTTGTTCCCTATTCTCAATACACACTTCTACAACTCGCGCGCTGTGCCCATGCCTCATAAGAAGGTTGAAGGTTTGCAGCATGTTGACAAAGTAATTGAAGTGGATCAGTCGCCGATTGGTCGCACGCCGCGTTCAAATCCGGCCACGTATACAGGTGTGTTCTCCGACATACGCGATTTGTTTGCGCAGTTGCCGGAGTCGAAGATCCGGGGATATAAGACCGGAAGATTTTCATTCAACGTGAAGGGTGGACGCTGCGAGACCTGTGAAGGAGCGGGACTTCGATTGATTGAGATGGAGTTCCTTCCTGATGTATATGTTCCCTGCGAAACGTGTAAAGGCAAGCGTTACAATCGCGAGACGCTCGAGGTAAGGTTCAAAGGCAAGTCAATCAGTGATGTTCTGGATATGACTGTAGAGGAGGCAGTAGGGTTCTTTGAGAACCAGCCGAAGATCCTGCGTAAGATCCAAACGCTGAGTGAAGTGGGGCTTGGCTATATTTCTCTCGGCCAGCATGCGACAACCCTTTCAGGTGGTGAAGCGCAGCGTGTGAAGCTTGCTACGGAATTATCAAAGCGCGATACCGGCAAGACGTTTTACATTCTTGATGAGCCGACGACCGGATTGCACTTTCAGGACATTGCCCATCTGCTTGATGTTTTGCAGAAGCTTGTGGACAAGGGCAATACGGTACTGGTTATTGAACACAATATGGATGTTATTAAATCGGCGGATTATATAGTTGACCTGGGGCCGGAAGGTGGAGAGAAAGGTGGTCGTATTATCGCTACCGGAACGCCCGAAGAAGTAGCGAAGAACCCCGCGAGTTACACGGGAGCATTTCTCAAACACGAGCTCAACTGAACCATCGATATTCATGAATGCAACATTCCGGCAGTACGGTTTTGCGATCATTTTTCTGGGAGTAGGTATTTATCAACTGATCAATCGCGACGCGCTTGAGGCGAGCTTATATCTGTTGGGGGCGGCGGCATTCGTGATGAACAACCTAGCTTCATCAACAAAAATGGCAGCCTACAAGAAGCCGCTGGTGATCGTGACGTGGGCACTTATTGCAGCGGTAGGGATTCTGTTCCTGTACATGATTCAGTTCAAGCGATGAAATTCAGAGCGCAGAAGTGAAACAGAGCGAGGAACTGAAAACAGAGTGAGGAACAGTGTGAGAGTGAAGGAGGGTGAGGAACAGTGTGAGAGTGAAGAAGGGTGAGTAAGGGTGAGGAACAGTGTGAGAGTGAAAAAAAGGCGTGTCTTTTCGTCGCTCTCACACTGTTCCTCACTCTGTCTCTGTTCTGGTTTCTCCACTTACATAAAAGCGCCGGCCGGACTGGCCTAAATAGCTACCTTTACCAGTTAGTCCCCAGGCAGTGAACCGAGAGCGTCTATATGTTATTTTCCAAATCTGTGGCTGGTCGATCTATACCTTGTTTCAGATCGTTTACAGCTATGATTCGTCGGGTAGTATCACTACGAGGCGCCTGGTATTCTTTATTGTAGAAGGCTTTCTATGCCTTGCGGTAACGCACGTTTTCAGAAACCTCATCAGGAAATGGAAGTGGCTGTCGGCACCTATGCACAAGCTTGTTCCCAGCATCTTCATTGCCGTGTTTGCCATGGCGCTGGTGGTCTACTTCCTGAAGATACCAGTAAACGTTTTACTCGGCAGGCTGTTCAATCCACAGACTGCATTTGATCTGCAACAGATCCTAGGTCAGTCGATCGTGTATTCTATAGTTTTCTTTTTGTGGACAGTCTTCTACTTCACTTATCACTACTTCGATCAATATAATAAGTCACTGAAGTATGAGGCTTCGATGATTGAGATCGAGTTGACCAATTTGAAGTCACAGCTCAATCCGCATTTCATCTTCAATGCGCTGAACAGCATACGTGCGCTGGTGGATGAGAATCCGAGGAAGTCGAAGCAGGCGATCAACCAGCTGAGCAATATCCTTCGGAAATCGCTGGCATCGGATAAGCAGGGATTGACTAACTTCGATGATGAATTAAAGATCGTAAAGGACTATCTTGGCCTCGAGAGTATCAGGTTCGAAGAACGTCTGAAGACGGAATTCGACATTGATCCCGAGTCACAGCGATTTCTCGTCCCCCCCCTGATGATACAAACGCTGGTAGAGAACGGGATCAAGCACGGCATTTCAAGACTTACGCCCGGCGGACTTATCCAAGTAAAGACGAAAGTCGAGGGCGGCAAGCTCAGGATTCAGATCCGGAACAGCGGGCACATGGTTAATGGCGTGAAGCGAGGCAAGTCCGGATTGGGCATCAAGAATACCGTTCAAAGGCTGAAACTGTTATATGGTGAAGAAGCCACTTTCAAGATTGCGAACGAAAACGATAATTTTGTACTTACAGAACTAGTTATTCCACAAAATACAAGCCATGAGAGCATTAATCGTAGATGACGAGCGCCTGGCGCGCAAAGAATTGATGAAGTTGTTGGAGGACCATCCCAGCATCGAAGTTGTGGGCGAGGCTATGAATGCCGACGAGGCTATTCAACTGGTGAACGATCTCAATCCCGACCTTCTTTTCCTCGACATACAGATGCCGGGCAAGACCGGTTTCCAACTGCTTGAGGAACTCGATTCAGTGCCCCTTGTGATATTCACTACTGCTTACGACGAATTCGCGCTTAAGGCTTTTGAGGTCAATGCGCTTGATTACCTTTTGAAACCTATCCAGCCGGAACGTCTTTCTGAAGCGATCTCGAAGCTTGCCGACAAAGAGCGGGCAAAGAATGCCGCTACACGGGGGCCGGAAAAGAAGCTTGGCCTGCAGGACCAGGTGTTCGTTAAAGATGGCGATCGTTGTTGGTTTGTGAGCCTTACCAATGTCCGGCTGTTTGAATCAGATGGAAACTATATCAAAGTTTACTTCGATAACAATCGTCCGATGATTCATAAGTCATTGAACGCGTTGGATGAGAAGCTTGACGAGCGTGCGTTCTTCCGCGCGAGCAGAAAGCATATTGTTAATTTGAGTTGGGTGGAGGGCATTGAGCCGTGGTTCAACGGCGGCCTTATGGTGAAGTTGAGAGGCGGAGATAAGGTTGAGGTTAGCCGGAGACAGGCGGCGAAGTTTAAGGATATGATGTCACTGTAAATTGATAATTGATAATTGACAATTGATAATTTGGAGACGACGCGATTCACCATCGCGTCGTTTTTGGTTTAATGGGGATGCATCCCGGGGTTTGCATTATCATCGTACATATGGGTTCGTGCGGATTCGATTCCCATGTGTATCCGTGTCGTTGATCCGGAACGTGGTGTAGAGACGCAATGCATTGCGTCTCTACGACGGGCGGCGTACACGTGGTTTTCCATTTCGCGCGTCGTTATCCGGAATCGGATTTACCGTTCAATGCGTTCCGTGAACGTGCCCTTCACGCGATCGGAGAATATGATATAAGGGATCCAGATAATTGCCGTCAATATCGTGCGCATGGCGGCCGTTGAATTCTCTCCTTCGAATACGGTTGGCAGATCCATGGTGTGAAGCCAGATCGAATCCAGAAGAACGAAGGCCACATTGGCTCCATACATAATAGAGGCAAAGAGAGGAAAGCTCGTTCTTCGTCTTACCATCAGCACTACAACGAATACGCTGTACGCCAGCAACGCGATCTCATAGAGATATTCGATCAGCACCAGGGCACCAAGCTTTGGGTTATAACTTCCGTGAGACGGGTTGGTAAGAATCTCCCATTGCAGGTAGTTGAAGAATCCGTTCTTAAAGATTTCAATCATCGCCCAGACGGGAGTCAGGAATATGCCTATAACAGGCAGGACGAGCCAACCGCCAAATCCTTCGTATGACATCTCATAGTCGCGTGAGCGTGGATCGTATTTGTATAGCCATACGAGTCCGAAAATGATCAGCGGCAAAGCGAAGATGCCGATGATGAGGAACGGAATATTGAAGGCCGAGGTGGTTTCATTTTGTTGTGCGTAGGTCAGCTGAAAGGACAATGCTTCGAGGGCGCGGTCAGTGTCTTTCACATGTTTCACAGCTTCGCTTGCTACGATGTGATCCTTGCGCGATTCGTAAGTATATCGCAGGTAGATTTTTTCGTCCATGTAGTCCGTCTCGCTGGTGAATCTGAAGGCGTTTGAAGACACATCAGTTGATGACTTCTTCACACTCCAGAATTCAGGAACATGGATCGTAATGTTTTGAATTACCGATACCGGATGGCTGATTGCGAAAGGCATGTTCCTTAACTTCGTTGACGGCTGTTCGAAGTATTGACCAATAGAACGGGCGTAGAATTGAGTGATCTGAGTTCCTGTGAGGGAGTCTTTCGTCCAGAAGTTTTCTATTGTGTAATTCTCCGTTGATTCAATGATGTTGTCCGTTTCGTTGTCCGTGTACTGGACATAGTCGATCATTGTTATCTCCGGGTATTCGTTCGCATAGAAGTTGGTATAGTTCTGTTTGATATCCTCCTTGTCGTTGGACTTATAATAGCTGCGCATAGAGTTCGCCTGCGAACCCGTGTAGACCGTCTTGACAGTTAGTTCGGCGGATCCGCCAACGACGTTGAAAGAATATACTTCATTGAGCTTAACGGTCGAGCGCTCTGCTGGCATTTTCATAACGGTGAGGTCCGTGGTGCCAGGCGAGATGACCAGCGCGTGTTCATAGTTGGCGGTGCGGCTCTTTTTAAACGAACCGCGCTCCAGCGACACCGTTGGATCGATCCAGTACGTGGTATCGTTGAGGACCAGTTGGGTGATGCAATGATCGAATGCATAAGGGGATGGCAGCGACTCATTAAGTGTTTTGCCTGCGCTTGAATTGACCAACGCCGGGTTGGCAGTGATACCGAGCTGCCGCAGCATAGTTGTTAGCAAGAGCGACTTGTCTTTACAGTCGCCGAACCGCTGCTTCATTACAACGGATGGGTCATGCGGCCGGAATCCCTGTATGCCGTCGGAAAACGAAAGGTATCGGATCTCATCCTGCACGAAGTGGATTGCTGCAGCGACTGTTCGCTCGGGTGCGAGATTTGAAGATTTGATCTCCTCCACCTTTGAGTCGATTACTTTTTTGTCGGCCGGGGTTTGCACATATAATGGCAATGCCCAGTTGGCTACATCGCTCCATGAAGTGAACTCCGATATTTCGGCAGCGTCGTAAGTGCGATACCAGTCGGGTACGTTGTCGTCAATTTGTTGCGCGGGCACAAACTCCGACATCCAAAGAAAGCTTTGCATGTCGCCATTGATTTCGTGAACAGGCTCTTTGGCTTTGTTGAACAGTTTGTAGTTCACTTTTCGCGATGCCCTGCAAATGAGGCGATCAACACTTTTTCCGAGGGGAACTCCGAAGTTCAGTCTTATGCTTTTGATGACCTTGCCATCGAAGACGGGATTGAGGCCCGCAACGGAGTAGCTATACTCGATGATATCACCAACCTGGACGTCTTCAATGTTGAGCATAGCGTCGAGGCTCTTGTCGTAGATCTGCCGGTCCATGTTCTCTTCACGGCGAAGCATTTCAAATTTCGCGTGAGGAAGCACGTTGATCTCCTGCCCTCCCCTCTTAATGATGAGTTTGTGGAAGGCGAGCTTCTGATAGGATGGATCGAAGTTGACGGAAATGTATGACGCCGTTGACAGTCCTTTTGGAGTGAGCACCTTTACGGCAATCCGGAAATAGGCTTCCTGCTTTTCCGTATGCTGTTGCCATTCAGAAAGCAGATAGTAGAAGCCGCCGGCACCAACAGTATCACGGGGACTTTGGGGATAATCAAACGCAGTGACCCAGCTGGGTGCGGGCAGGGTTTTTACTGAGGACTGAGATTGTGCGGAGATAGCCGCGATAAGAAATAACGAGAGCAGCGCAAAACGGTTCATGCAAGGGTGCGAAATCGAAATAGATCCCTCAATATAACAAATGGTAAACACGCGCACCGTCGAAATGTGGGTGCGATCTTACGTGGCAAGGACGTACTACCTGTGTTTGTTTTTCCTGTCGCGTTGCTGGGACGTATTGTCTGGCTTGTTTTTCCTCTCGCGTTGCGGGGGCGTGCTATCTGGCTTGTTTTTCCTTTCGTGGAAGGCGCCTTTGAAGTCAGGATCCTCTTTGCGCTTCTGGAAGTCGATGTCCTTTGCCATGGCTTGCGATTCTGCATAAGGAGTGCTCACAACGGTGACTTCGGCTGGTAGTTTTTTTACCGGTATCCGTTCGCGAATGATCTCTTCGATCTTGTCGATGTGATACTTTTCGGCGGGAGTGGCGAATGTTAATGCAGATCCCTCGCGGAAGGCTCGGCCAGTTCTACCGATGCGGTGGACATAGTCGGCATGGAAGACAGGTACGTCGAAGTTGATCACGTGCGAAACTCTTTCAACATCGATACCGCGTGCCGTAACATCCGTAGAAACGAGAATGCGCAGCTTGCCCTCCTTGAATTCATTCACGGCATTGATGCGGCTGTTTTGTCCTTTGTTGGAGTGGATGACGCGCGTTGGTCCGAAGCCTTTTGTTTCCAGATAGGAAACGATATTGTCGGCACTGCCTTTCGTTCGGGCGAAGATCATTACGCGGTTATATTCCTCTTCGTTCTGAAGGAGATATCCCAGGAAATTCAGTTTAGTGCCGATGTTCGGAATATGATACAACGACTGGTCTACTTGTTTAGCAGGTGTAGCAGGAGGCGTTATCTCTATCTTTCTTGGGAACTCGAGAAACTCAGCGGAGAGTTGTTCTACTTTGCCAGAAAAGGTAGCGGAGAACAGGAGGTTCTGACGCTTGCGTGGAATGACTTCGAGCACCTTTCGCAGCTGACCCATGAACCCCATTTCCATCATTCGGTCGGCTTCGTCGAGGACGAGAAACTTGAGGGCCGCAGTTGGCAGTTCTTTCTTAAGATAAATCTCCATGAATCGGCCTGGTGTGGCAACGATGATATCGACGCCTTTCCGGATCATTTCGATTTGGGTCTTTGGGCCGACACCTCCGTATAAAGGTTCAATTCTGAGGTCGGTGTACTTAGCCAGTTCGGTGGCATGTGCTGCGATCTGCACGACGAGCTCTTTGGTTGGAGCAAGGATCATAGCACGCGGATCCATTCCCTGCGCGTATTTGATCTTCATTAGCAAGGGCAACAGATATGCCGCAGTCTTTCCAGTGCCCGTCTGAGCGATGCCAATGATATCCTGGCCTGCAATGATGGCTGGAATTGCCCTTTCCTGGATTTCCGTTGGTGTCGTGAAATTCTGGTCGGCCACAGCATCAAGCAGCTGTTTGTTCAGATTAAAACTCCTGAAAGATTCGCTCACTGATGCTTTACCTTTATTTTTACCGCGATGAAGACGCAACTAATTGTCGATGCAAATATAGTCAATGAGGGCGAGGTGTTCGAAGGCGATGTGCTGATCAGGGGCACCTTCATTGAGGCCATTGGACGAGACCTTTCGTCAAAGCAGGCTGACGAGGTTATAGATGCCAGGGGGAAGTTATTGTTCCCCGGGGTAATAGATGACCAGGTTCATTTTCGCGAACCGGGGCTTACGCACAAGGGCAACATTTATTCGGAAGCCAGAGCGGCTGTTGCCGGTGGCGTTACCTCCTTCATGGAGATGCCGAATACAAACCCTCCGACATTTACACAGGAGTTGCTGGAGCAGAAGTATGCAACGGCGGCTGCGAGCTCGCTGGCGAACTATTCGTTCTACATGGGTGCTGCCAACGACAACTTCGAGGAAGTAATGAAGACGGACATCCGGTCGGTGTGCGGGTTGAAGATCTTCATGGGGTCCTCAACGGGGAACCTACTGGTCGACGATCCGAAAATGATCGAACGTTACTTCTCGAGCTTTCCGGCATTAATTGCTGCGCATTGTGAAGATGAAGGAACGATCAGACGGAACAATGAATTGTACCGTGAGAAGTATGGCGAGAATGTGCCGATCAGTTGTCATCCGCTCATACGGAGCGCGGAGGCCTGCTGGTTGTCGTCGTCGTTTGCTGTAGGGCTTGCGAGGAAGTTTGGCACCAGGTTTCACGTGCTGCATATATCAACGGCCCGCGAGATGTCGCTGTTTGAAAACAATGTTCCCCTGGAGCAGAAGAAGGTTACCGCCGAGGCATGCATTCATCATCTCTGGTTTAATGACAGCGACTACGAGCGCAAGGGTACGTTGATCAAGTGGAACCCCGCTGTGAAGACGGCGGAGGACCAGGCGGCTATATTTCAGGCGTTGCTGGACGATCGCATTGATGTGATTGCCACCGATCATGCGCCCCATACATGGGAAGAGAAGCAGAACACTTATTTCAAGGCACCTTCCGGGGGTCCGCTGGTTCAGCACAGCCTTCAGGCGATGCTGGAGTTCTATCATCAGGGCCGTGTCGGGTTGCCCTTTGTTGCCCAGAAGATGAGTCATAATCCCGCCAGGCTGTTTCAGATCGAAAAGAGGGGATTTATCAGGGAGGGTTATTATGCCGATTTAGTGCTGGTAGACCCTAACGGCGGATATACCGTTAATAAGGATAATATCCTGTATCACTGTGGATGGTCGCCATTTGAGGGCGTCACATTTAAGTCCCGGATTGCGAAAACGTGGGTTTCAGGCCATCTGGCGTGGCAGGACGGTGTTTTTGACGAGACAAGAAAAGGTCAGCGATTGAGTTTTACCCGCAGTTAGGTTTTGCAAAATCCAATGCGGTGTCTAAATTTGCAGTCCTCTAAACGGTGGATGTAGTTCAGTTGGTTAGAACATCAGATTGTGATTCTGAGGGTCGTGGGTTCGAGTCCCATCATTCACCCAACAAATAAGCGAAAAGGCTGTCTGCAAAGGCGGCCTTTTTTATTTGGTGACTTGTTGATTTGGAGATTTGGAGATTTGTTGACCAGCCTTCGGCTGGACAGGTTGTTGATTGGGTGCTTTCGGATCCTCGTTTTTTTCACAGCCAATTTTTTGTGTGACCCCGTCCAATAAGATGGGTGTCAGATTTTACGGATGGAAGCGGATTCACTTTTGTAATCTGTTCACAACTTACGTTAAGGTAGCGGATAATCGTTGTTCGTTTTTGGCGAACTAAGGTTGATTCACTTCACACATCCGTTTTTATGAAATGGAAATGAATGCGTGTTGTGAATCGTTTTGCACATGCGTTGTGATCTGCGGATACGATAATGAACTACACAAGTTTGTATCCCTCCAAGAATCAGGAAGCCAGGATTGGACATTGTAAACATTCGATTGTTTCGATATGCAATGCAATAAGCGATGTCTTCAACGGGCACGGTTATTGGGGATTCACATTTTTGAAACGTTTCAACATGCTTCATCGTTGCAAAATAAAATGCGTTTACACGCGTTAATTTTTTTGTTCGCGTGAGTGAAGTATGGTTAGTTTTTTGATGGAGCAAATAAGTTTGAGCACACGAGTTCTTTAAGGAAAAAGTTGGCTTCAGTCAACGTTGTGCTCGAGATATTTTTACACTATGTTTATTAAATGATCACTAGTACAGAATTTGCGGAGTTGACGTTGAATGATAAGATCAGTTTACTTTACGAGAAGGGAACATTCGTAATGGCGATACGCTATTACGGTTATAAAGTGAATCTGTACTTGCTAGGAAACTATTACCTCGAGGTGTTTGTGAATCATAAACTTTCGTTGGTAGAGAAGATTGTTCCGTTAGATCCGAGTCATTCGAGAATGAAGTTCTATTCGGATCAGATACGATTGCCGAGAGAGGCATATTGAAAACGTGGAGATGCAATCTGCCTGCATCTTGTTAGTAATCCAAAGTCTTGTAGCAATCAGAATGAGTCGGTGAGAGACGCTTAATCACCTTCCGAAATCAATCGTTGAAAATCATTTCATGAATACACGTGCCGCGCATAAGCATATTTGTGTGTTAATGATGGCGCGCGTTTGTTGTAATCGTGAATCATATTCGTAAGGAGACGCAAAGCATTGCGTCTCTACCCCGTTGTTACACGACGTGGAATACCCATTCCTGGTAGGATGTATCGGCGGGATTGAAATCGCCACGAACGAGGAAATATCTATCCAATAGCTCTACCGTTGAGCATTTCATTAGCTGGAGATTGCGATAGCCGGGAAGGCGTGAGGTGCCGGCGTATCCGTCTTCCTGCCAGCAGATGATCATGATTTTGTCGCGCTGCGTCTGACACAGGCCGTAAGGATGTATGATGCGCGGTTCAGGTTCGTTTTCCAGCGAAAGGCTGCAGATGCGTCGGCGACGCGTGGCCTCGTACAATATCTTGGTCACAATTTCCACAGTTGCGTTCATGTTGCGCTGAAAAAGATGGCAATAACACGAAAAAAATTCAGGTTGCATGATATCCGTGCCAACTATCACGGATATCCGACGAGAGCGAACGTTAAAAGTTAGGCGAGAGAAGGTACTTGGAGTAAAACTCATCGATCACCTTTACGGCGTCGGCAGGTGTATCGACGAGATTAAAAAGATACAGATCGTCGGGATGGATCATTTTATCTCTCACGAGGGCCTTCTTAAAGAAGTCGATCAGCCCGCCCCAGAACTTCTTTCCTACAAGCACGATGGGAAAGCGCCCGATTTTCTTTGTCTGGATCAGCGTAAGGGCTTCTGTCAGCTCATCGAGGGTACCGAACCCGCCAGGCATTACGATAAATCCCTGTGAGTACTTCATGAACATTACCTTGCGCACGAAGAAGTAATCAAATGTGATCAGCTTATCGGGATCTATGTAAATGTTTCCTTTCTGCTCGTGTGGAAGATAGATGTTCAATCCGACGGACTTTCCTTTTGCGCGATGTGCACCGCGGTTACCGGCTTCCATGATACCGGGGCCGCCGCCTGTAATGACACCATATCCATGCTGAACCAACTGATATGCAATTTCGTCGGCCATCTTGTAAAATGGATTGCTCGGTTTTACGCGTGCGGATCCGAAGATGGTAACACATGGTCCGATCTTGGCAAGCTTCTCAAGGCCTTCCACGAATTCAGACATGACCTTAAAGATCATCCAGCTGTTGGCGCCTTTTAATTCGGCCCAATCCTTGTCTTTAAATGCCTGACGGATGAGTTGCTCCTCTGCAAGTGTCTCTTCACTGACGATGACTTCGGCAACTTTTTTCTTCTTGTTCGACTTCATACTGATAACTTACAGGTAAATAACGTACATGAATCGGTGAAATTAAAGTCTAATCTGTTCAAACAAATCCTGGCGACGGTATTCTGCATATATGCTGCCACGGCCTGCACTTCGCATAAGAAGGAGGAAGTCCAATCTTCGGAACAAACCGATCAATCGGACTCAGCGGGCTGGAGCTTGCTGCCCTTTGAAAAAGTTGATAGTCTCAATCCGATACTGACCAGTGGGATGAGCACATTCAAATGCCCGATATTGAAGAAGTCGATTCGCTGGGATGAAAAAGACGTGTTCAATCCGGCGGCGGTTGTGCATGGTGATAAGGTGTATATGATTTTCCGCGCTGAAGACAATATCGGAAAATATGCCGGCACGTCGCGGCTTGGCGTTGCTGTAAGTGAAGATGGACTTCACTTCGAGCGTATGGCGTCGCCTGTATTTTATCCTGACAACGATAGCCTCAAGCGATTTGAATGGGAAGGCGGCGTTGAAGACCCGCGCATTGTAAAAAGTGAAGATGGAAAATACATCATGACGTACACGGGTTATGATGGTACAACGGCACGACTACTGGTTGCGTCGTCGACGGACCTCATTCATTGGACGAAGCACGGAACGGTACTTCAGGGAAAGCATAAGAATACGTGGAGTAAGTCGGGCGCTATTGTGTCCAGCATGTATAAGTCGGGTGATCCCGAACCTGTGAGAGCGCTTGAAGATTCTGTTCCAAAACATAAAAAGGATCTGGCAGTTCCCGGAAAGAGCGGCACCGTTGTGGCGACGCGGGTCAATGGAAAATATTGGATGTACTTTGGAGATACGGACTTGTTCATGGCAACATCCGATGACCTTATTCACTGGACTCCCGTGGAAGAAAACGGCAAGTTAAAGTCTGTGCTGAAACCGCGTCCCGGTTACTTCGATAGCCGGCTTGTTGAGAGCGGACCTTATGCGTTAATAACAGATGATGGCATTGTGTTGATGTATAATGGTATGAATCTCGAGACTGGTGGCGACACAACGCTTGCGCCAGGCGCATACTGCACGGGGCAGGCGCTATTCGACAGGAATGATCCATCAAAGGTTATCGACAGACTTGAGACGTATTTCATGAAACCTGATAAGCCATACGAAATCACCGGGCAGGTGAATCAGGTTTGCTTCGTGGAAGGGTTGGTGTATTTCAAAGACGAATGGTATCTGTATTATGGCACGGCAGATTCGAAGATCGCTGTTGCTGTGAAGAGATAGCTAAAGCGAGGTTCAGAGTTTGTTGAGACCGCTCCGCGGTGTTTAAACGCTGAGCACATCTTTCAATGCTTTGTCCAAATCAGGATACTTGAACCGAAAGCCCGTTGCTGAAAGTTTTTCAGACGAGACCTTGCATCCACCCAGCACAAGCAGAGACATTTCGCCGAGTACGATCTTTAAAACAAAACCCGGAACGTTGGGCATGAACATTGGCTTGCGCAATACGCGTGTAAGTGCGCGTGTGAATTCCTGGTTGGTTACCGGGTGAGGCGCGACGCTGTTATAAGGACCATGGATCGAATCATTCTCTATGGCGTGAATCAAAACACTGCAATGATCGTCGATGTGAATCCAGCTCATGTATTGATTGCCGCTTCCGAGAGGAGCTGCGAAACCCAGACGCGCCTGTTTGGCCATTGGCTCCAATGCGCCACCGGAGGGGGACAAAACAACACCTGTTCTGATGCGCACAACGCGGATACCAAGTTCAGAGATTTCCGAGGCTGCCTCCTCCCACATTCGAGAGACGTCGGCGAGGAAGTCGTGGCCCGCGTGATCGCCTTCGCCTTTGATGATATCTCCGGAGTCGCCGCCGTAGTAGCCGACAGCGGAGGCGCATATGAAAGTCTTCACCTGGTGGTGCGCCTTCCCCAGTTCGCCATGTAATAATTGCGTGGAGTTGATGCGGCTGTCGAGGATTTCTTTTTTGCGTTGCGATGTCCATCGTCGTTCTCCGATGTTGGCGCCTGCAAGGTGGATGATGGCGTCGATGCCTGCCAGCGCATCGGCATCGATCGTGCCTGCGTTGATGTCCCAGAGGCGTGTCTTAACGCCTGAATTCTTTTTAGAGCGTTCCAGATGGACGACGGCGTGTCCGCGCTCCAGGAGCATTGTGGTGAGCCTGGAGCCAATCATTCCTGTGCCGCCGGTGATTAGTACTGTTGCCATCAGGTCCGTAGGTTGATTGCTGCCGATTATGCATCAACAATAGCTCCAACTATTTTAAATAACAACCGGGGTGTTTCGTGGGCTGGTTGGTGCGTTGTACGAAACATGTAGGGTCGCCGCGAATAAAATGCAGGGTCGGGAGGAAGGGGAGGTTTAGAGTTTTCGGGAGGTGCGTTGATTTGGAAGGTCTGTACTTTTGCTAAAGTTGCTTTTGGACAGGTCGTGCTTCGTAGTCCGTTTAATTCCGCGACGGCGCGGAGCGCCGCAGGCAGGGGAGATTGCCGCTTTGCTTTCCCACATTTGAAGTTCGGTTGATGGCTGTTTGTAGTACTGAAGTTCGTTTAGTGCTCTGTTCTGCAGAGCGTGTAGGGGCGCCGCGAAAAAAATGCAGGGTCGGGAGGAAGAGGCACAATTCTTAACTCTTAATTCTTAATTCTTAATTTTCCACGCTCTCTCATTAGCATCATAGAACGTGTTGTCATCGGGGAACTCGATGTATTCTTCAGGGGCAGTGAATTTCGTTCTGAACCGTTCGAGAGATTCGCCGGACACCATCTTATCAAACAACATGTAGCTGCGTCTCTTCAGGGTATCGGGAACCAGCTTCCAGGTGCGGAACACTTCTTCATAACGGGTAAGCTTTCCATCGTTCATTTCCAGCAGCCCACCCGTTGCGTTGCGCTTTTCGGTGAGGCTTGGTGCGGGCTGAGAGACCAGAAAATATTCAGTGTTACCGTCGCGGTGATAGCGTTCCAGGCGGAAGCTGCGCCCCTGCTTCTGGTAGTACTCATCGTATTGTTTCTGGAAGCGTTCATCGCCGGAGACATTCTCGGGAGGCTTGATTGCGTAGCGAATGATCGTTGACACTAGTTTGTCCTTTTCCTGTGGTGCGAGCGAATCCGAAGGGTCGTAGCTTTTTGATCCACAATTTGCTAATGCAATAGATAAAGCAATAATCAGCAATGCCCTAATTAGTTTCATGTTCACGATGTAAAATTAGAAAAGGCCTGCCAGTGTACAAACCGGCAGGCCTTTCAACTTAAAGTTATCCTGTATACTAGTAAGCCTTATTCAGAGGCTGGAATTCTGCCCAACCGTTAGTCCAGTCGGTTGTACCGAATGCACCGCGGAATGTAACAGTACCGTCGATTGCTGAGTTGCCAGTGAGTTTCGCATGAGTGAAGTTGGCACCAGAGCTCAGTGTTCCTGTTGTTACAGCGAAGTCAGGGTTCGAGGGATAGTTCGAAGATGTGTTACCGCCCCAGAACTGTGCTCTGTTGATACCCAGTTCAGCGTATGGTTCAACTGAACCAGCAGGTGTGCCGGCAACTGGTGACCAGGGTGCTGATGCAGTAGGTTTCACGAGGGTATTGTTGTGAGCATCGAAGTAAGTTTTCACAACTGCTGCATCGCCGAGGTTTAAGCCAGTTGAGAACGCTACGTTTGAAGCGGAAGTGCTAGGGCTGGAAGCCACCTCGCTCGTATTAGGAGAAGCCAATACGTTATATGCGTAGTTAGCGTCGCCGTTGTTGAGGTTATCGAGTGTAGGCTGATCATCCAAACGGATACCGACAGGGAATCCAGAGAAGAATGAGTTGAAGATCGACAGGGCGCTTCTGCGACGGAGGTGCAGGGCATTCTGGTAGTTAGCAGAGATTGCGCGTGCTGCAGTACCTGAACCTGTTCCCGTTGTTACGTCGCGTGGACCGAGTACGGTGATGTTGCTGAATACTGCGCGTGTGTAACCTGCGAGACCACCTGGTGTGTCGTTCGCATTACCCTGGTTGTCGCTTTCGAAAGCGTTAGAGCCTGACTGGTCGGCGAAGAAAGTGTTTCTAACTGCAAGACCAAACTGGACGTTACCACCGAAACCGAAGTCTGTATCGAAGTCGTCATCCCATGTAGAGAGAGAGATAAGGTACTTGGCATTTACTGTTCCACCGAACCACTCGAATCCGTCATCGCCGCCGAAAGAAGCCTGTACGTGATCGATCGTTGTGCCTGTTCCTACACCGCCCATGGTAAGGCTGTTTGTTTCGTTGTTAGGCGTTAACTCAATACCTGCATATTCGATTCTCACATACTTCAATGAACCAGCATTGTTGTCTGCGTTAGTTGTAGGGCTGGTGATGTTACCATAGGTCTGTGACGGAGTGATACCTTCGATAGCAGGAAGTGCAGTCTGGTTAACCCAACCATTTCCGAGAAGGATGATGCCACCCCAGTCGCCGCGATCGCGTGATCCAACGGGAAGGTTAGACGTAAACACGATAGGGTTTGATTCAGTGCCGTTGGCGATCAGCTGACCACCTGGCTGAACAATAAGAGTAGCCTTTGTAGTTTTATCACCCTTGATCAATGTTCCTGCAGGGATTGTTACGACAACACCACTTGGAATGAATGTCTGGCCTTTGATAAGATATACTGTTGCAGCATCAAGCGTTCTTGTTGCAAGCGTACCTGTCAATGTAACAACAGGGTCACCAACAGTTAAAGTATAGTTAGCAATTGCAGAAGAATAGCCTTTAGCATCTAAAGCCTGGAAAGAGATTACAATTGTTGATCCAATGACAGCAGTTTCAGGGACCGTGTAAGAGAATTCCTGCGTGAAATCAGCGGCACCAGCCATATCATAAGTTTCTGTTTCAGCTCCTCCAACGTAAACTGTAAGCAGATCACCACCAGCAGGTGCGGACACGGTGGCAGTAATCTTAACTGAAGCTCCGGGTGTTTGTGAACTTCCGGGTGCATCCAAGCTTACAGTTGGAGCTGGCTTAAGTCCCTCTTCGTCGTCGCACGACTGAATCACCAGTGGTGCGATAATAGCTCCGAGGAAAAACAGGAGCTTAGAAATTCTTTCCATGATTGAAGTATTTGGTTAACGTGGGCAAAGGTATAGGTGTGATCACGGCAAGCGGTTACTGGTTCATTATGAATTCTTTACCGGAGTGTTATGCATTTCATCAAAACTTAACATTGAAAATGACGGGAAAACTCAACGGATTGCGCTCGGAGAAAGCAAAGATTTCCCTCAACAGACAGAAAATCCTTCCGGGATTTGAGTGCCAGGTTATCGTAAATAAAAAGGGATCTACATAGATGCTATTCCATGAGATCCCTTTGTAAGGATTGCGCGCAATGGTGATCTAGTTCATATCAAGTTTGTAGCTCAGACCAACAGTAAACAGAGTTCCTGTTTGGTAGCGACGAATCTGAGCTTCCTGATCTTCGATTTTGTTGTTAAGGTCGTTGTCCTGATAGATTCTATAGGCCGCGTTCAAAAGATTTTGAACGTTCAGGCGAGTCTCGAAACGGTTCTGCATCCATTTCTTACCAACCTGCAAATCGAGTGACTGGCGTGGCAGTTCCCACCATGTAGGGAAGTTGACGTCTCCGACAGAGAAGATGCGGGGACCGAACACGTTGTATGCCACGTTCGCTGTGAAGCCGCTTTCTTCATCCTGATAATACAGGCCGGCGTTTACGATGTAAGGAGATTGTCCTTGAAGTGGACGTTTCTCCTGAAGGTTCCCCTGCGATGATCCGACGTTCACTTCACTCTGAATCCAGGAAGCGTTTACGTTTACAGATGTGTTACGAAGGAACTTTGAAACGCCAAGGCTTGCAAGATTCTTTCTGAATTCGACTTCAGCACCGTATGAATATGCCTTCTCAGCATTTCCATAGTACAATTGAGGGTTATCTGAAGTTACCTGCAGATACATTTCGATAGGATCCTTGAAGTCCTTGTAGAAAGCTCCGATGCTGATCATCTCACCCGCATTTGGATACATTTCCCAGCGGAGGTCGATGTTGTTAATGAATGCAGTCTTCAAAGTTGGTGTTCCATACAAGCTTGCCTCCATCTCAAACTGGTAGTAGAGGAACGGAGCGAGTTCGCGGAATTCAGGCCTGTTAACGGTGCGGCTATAGGCGATTCGTGCCAACGACCGGTCTGTCAGGTTGTATGCGATATTGAGAGAGGGGAGAGGCGCAAATACCGGATTGTCGACATCGATCGCCCCTCCACTAGTTCTGAGTGCCGTCAGCTTCATCACGTTGTATTCACCACGGAAGCCAGGCGAAATGTCAAACTTACCAACCGGAATAGACGCTCCGACATAACCGGCAGTTAAGAGGTTATTGCCTTCATAAGAGTCTTCAGGTGAAGTCGCATCTTCAATAACAAAGCCATTCGATTTTTTAATGTTCTCAGGCGCGAAAATATCACTCAAAGGCAATCGGATAAGTTCTTCGCCAACAGCAGGATCAAAGCCAGCACCGCTTGGATACAGGTAGTTAATTGTGCGGGCATTAAATGATCTCGTCTTATACTCTACATAATAGCCAGCGCGAATAACAGGAATCCGTTTTTCATCCTTGTTTCCAAATTTCTTTTCAAAATTCAGACCGTTTGAATAGCCCTGGTCTTTCAGTTCAGACCAGAAACGACCGGTTTCAAATATGTTACCACCGGCAGGAAGCTGCATAATAAACGGTTCTTCAGTATCCTGATACATCTTGTCGCGGAATGTTCTAAACCTGCGATAATCGGGTTCATTGCGTGTGAGGTCGTTGTAACCAAACACCCAATTAAGTGATGCTGTCTCACCGGCAAATGTATGCGTGCCTTCGAGTTGGCCTGAGTAAATCGTACGGCTCAGATAATGCATTGCATAGTTTTGCCTGTCATAGTTTGGACCCTGATAAAAATGTGTTCCGCTTCTCAAGATTGTTTCATTCTCACCAAGTTGTACGAACAGGTTTTTGAATTCGATTTTGAATCGGTCGCTTATGTCGAAAAACCAATTGCTAAGCGCGTTTACCCTTACTGAATTGCCTGTGTAATCATCTACATACGTGAATGTCGGTTCGGCTGAGGTTGCTGTAAATGAGTTGTAGCGATTAAAGTCTGCGGTGGTGTGTTGGTACGTATTGGAATAACCAATAACAGTCAGGTTATTAACGTTCAGGTTGCCAATGGTGAACGGTTGTGATGTGGAAATGTTGAAGCCCATATCAATGGGAGCCTGACGCGTTGTATAGTCAAAATTATTAGTCAGCGACTTGCCTGCACGTTCGCGAAGCGTCGAATTTGTTGCTGACGCATCCAACGCTTGTCGTGAAGGGAAGCCAGCGGGCAGGTCGCGGAATCCGTTGTCGAAACCAAGCCAATCGGTACTGCTTCCTTTTGATTGGTAATAGTTTTCACCCGTGGTATTTGTCCTATATCCGGCTGAAGCACCGACCTGAATGAATCTTTCGTCAGTTGGCTT
Source organism: Chryseolinea sp. T2 (assembly GCF_037203685.1). Classification (NCBI taxonomy): domain Bacteria; kingdom Pseudomonadati; phylum Bacteroidota; class Cytophagia; order Cytophagales; family Fulvivirgaceae; genus Chryseolinea; species Chryseolinea sp. T2. The sequence continues at coordinate 580,247 of NZ_JBBCAU010000001.1, read as the reverse complement.
CTTCGTAACTATCTTAACAAGACCGCCAGCGAAGTCACCAGGAAGTTCTGCAGAACCAGACTTGTATACCAGCAGCTGATCGATAGCGCCGGCAGGAATAAGGTCAAATGAAAATGAACGACGGTCGATTTCAGTGCTTGGGCCGATGATGCCGTTGATCATTACCTGGTTATATCTTTCAGGAATACCGCGAACAAGCACAAACCTGTTATCAGAAATTGTCACACCAGAGACACGTTGCATTACCTGAGCAGCATCGCGGTCCGGAAGCTTGGTGATCTGCTCGGCAGAGATACCGCTTACTACAAGTTTGCTTTCTTTGATAGCGTTAACGAGCGACATGTCGTTGTTGATCTCGCGCGTTCCTTTGATAACAACTTCGGCAAGTTCAGTTCCCGCATCTTCCAGCAACGCAGCCTGGATATTTACAACCTTGCCAGGCTCTACAATGATGTCCTGAATAAGGTGAGTCTTATAAGTAATGAAAGAAATAGCAAGATTATAAGTGCCCGGCTTCAGGTTAGCGATAAGGAACTTTCCTTCGAGGTCAGTTGCATTTCCGACCTGTGTACCCTGAATGATAACGTTGGCACCGATGATGGGCTCCTTCGTTTTTTCGTCAGTGACGGTTCCTGAAATCGATCCGTTTTGCGCGAATGCGACGGTTGCTGTAAGAGCAAAGGCCAGGAATAGTAGAATGCGCGACATATGGTGTTATTTGTCGACAAATGTCTCGCTCCAATATTACCTGACAGGTACGCAGCTGTTACCAAATTGTTAAGACGGTAACGCATGGGTTATGCGTTATCACGGTATGTTATCCACATTCTTTGCAATATTCTGATAATCAATCAACTACAGATATTGCTCTTAACAATTATGAAAGATTCCGTTAACGTTTTTAACGCCCAGATAACAAGTTTTGCATCAATTGCGGAATGCTGTGGTGTTAAACCGGGCGCGCACAGAATACTATTTGTTGATAGGGATCTTGTTCAGAATGGTTTTGATGATGTCCTGTGTCTTTACGTTGTCGGCTTCCGCCTCGTAGTTCAAAATAATGCGATGGCCCATCACATCTCTTGCTACTTCCTTGATATCCTCAGGAAGCACGTAATCGCGACCATCCATGTAAGCGAGCGCCTTCGCCGACAGGTTCAGGTTGATACTCGCCCGCGGTGAAGCGCCGAACTGAATGTACTGACCTTGTTCTGTAAGTTTATACTCCGCAGGATTGCGGGTAGCGTAAACGAGCTCAATAATATATCGTTCCAACGATTCGGATATACGCACGCGGTTGACCTGATCACGGATAGCAAATATGTCTTCCTTGCTCAACACCGTGTTGACGGTAAAGTCAAAACGCATGTTGGAAATACGGCGCATGATTTCTATCTCCTGAGTCTTTGTTGGATAATCGACAAACACTTTCATCATGAAACGATCGACCTGCGCTTCAGGAAGCGGGTAGGTTCCTTCCTGGTCAACAGGGTTCTGTGTGGCCATAACAAGGAATGGACGATCCAGTTTAAAAGTAGTCTCCCCGATCGTTACCTGCTTCTCCTGCATTGCTTCAAGCAATGCTGACTGAACTTTAGCCGGGGACCGGTTGATCTCATCCGCCAATATAATGTTGGCGAAAATGGGTCCCTTCTTCACGTCGAAGCGTCCATCTTTCTGATTGTAAATCATGGTTCCAACAAGGTCGGAGGGCAACAGGTCGGGTGTGAACTGTATGCGTTGAAAGTCCAGGTGAAGCACCTGAGCAAGGGTACTCACCGTAAGGGTCTTTGCCAGTCCGGGTACGCCTTCCAACAATATGTGGCCATTAGTAAACAACCCGATCATGAGTCGGTTTACCATATACTCCTGACCAACTACAACTTTGCCTACTTCAGAATAGACTTGTTTGATCTTTGCCTTATGTTCTTCGTGCTTCTCAGCGGATACTGCTTCCATGCATTGTTGCGATAAATACGATGGCCAAAAATAGTGTAATTATTGGCAAATAGGGCCTTAATTTATGGTGTAAAAAAAGGATGTAGAATAAGCGAAATGGGCAAATTGTTCGTTCTGGGTGATATTCATGGGGCATACCGCGCCTTGCGTCAATGCCTGGAGAGATCTTCATTCGACAATGAAAATGACCATCTGGTCTTTCTCGGTGATGTCTGTGACGGATGGCCTGAGACGCGTGAGTCGATCGACGAGCTCATGCGGATAAAACATCTCACGTGCCTGCTGGGCAATCACGATACCATGTCCCTGCCGTGGATGAAGAGAAAAGAAATTCAATCCTCATGGGTGAATCAGGGCGGAGAGGCAACCATGAAATCTTATGCTGACGGTGTTCCCGGGAGTCATATCGCATTTATTGAAAGCGCACTCCCCTATTATGTACTTAGTGAACGATGCTTTGTTCATGCCGGATACGATCCTGATCGTCCGCTTGCGTTTCAGGATATAGAAACATTTACATGGGAACGAAGCCTGGCGCGTCGCGCTTTGGAAGCATACCACACGCGGGCTACTGGAAATCTCACTCCTTTCGCAGAGACGTATGTTGGTCATACGCCCATTCCCTTTGGAAAGCCAGTGTTGGGTGGAGGAGTTTGGTTGATGGACACTGGTGCGGGCTGGTCGGGAGTGCTGAGTATGATGAATGTGGAGACGAAGGAGTTGTTTCAGAGTGATGCGGTACCAAGTTTATATCCGGGAGTGAATGGAAGGGGACAACGATAAGTTCTTCGCTCTCGCACTGTTCCTCACACTCAAACCTATTTTGCAGAGTGCAAGAGTGAGGAACAGTGTGAGAGTGAAGAGAAGCCGAGGAATTAACAATTAAGAGTTAAGAATTGGGTGGCGGCTGGGCGCCGAAGGGTCTTTCTTCGCTCCCGCACTGTTCCTCACACTCAAACTTATTTTGCAGAGTGCAAGAGTGAGGAACAGTGTGAGAGTGAAGAGAGGCCGAGGAATTAACGTGGCGGGTTGTTTCTTCGCTCTCGCACTGTTCCTCACACTCAAACCTATTTTGCAGAGTGCAAGAGTGAGGAACAGTGTGAGAGTGAAGAGAAGCCGAGAAATTAAGAATTAAGAGTTAAGAATTAAGAATTAGGTGGCGGCTGGGCGCCGCGGGGTCTTTCTTCGCTCCCGCACTGTTCCTCACACTCAAACCTATTTTACAGAGTGCAAGAGTGAGGAACAGTGTGAGAGTGAAGAACAGAGTGAGGAACAGTGTGAGAGTGAAGAAGTTGAATTAGCCCTCGAACGTAACAACAGATACGCCGCGGGGCTTCGTGATGTAGGAGTTCACCAGGTTTTGAATGGTTCGGTTTTCGGTGCCGCGCTTTACGAGGTCGCGGGCTGATTCGAAATCAGAGATAGCGATCGCTCGATCGAAGAATCCATAGCCGATGTATGCGCCCCTCTCGATCAACACGAGTGACTGTTCTTCGATATTTCTCCCTTTGCCAACCAGGGCAACAGTTTCGCCGTCGCCATGAAATGCTTCGATGGCCTGCTCCATGCGCTTGTTATATTCCTCAACATGCTCCACGCCCATACAGGCACCGTGGCAACCGCCGGATTGATAATCGAAGCACAAGCCCTTCGCGATCTGAAGTCCGCATAACTTGGGACATAGTTCATGCGCCCGGACTTTCTCCCACAGGAAATTCCAGGCTTCGCCTTTGGTACTGAATCGAATCAAAGGTTTTGATCCACGCGCGACGGTATTAACAGAAAAGCGCAGATATCCGTTACGATCTTCGTAATCGAATATCCCCCACTCCTCGACACGAAACTTCTGGGCCTGATTGTACTTGGGCCACAGTCGTCGGATCTCCTGTGCTTCGAGAATGAGTGCAATGAGTTCGTTGCCGGTGAGTTCGAAGGTGACGTGATGTATTTCGTTTCTGATCTTGGACCGGCTCCATTCGCGCGCTTCACCCGTGAAGTGACCTGCGATGCGTTTCTTGATATTGATGGCTTTGCCGACGTAAATCACATTGCCACGGTCGTTGAGGAAATAATAGACGCCGGGCAATGCAGGTAGCCGATCGAACTCTTCCTTAGCCAGGTTGGGCGGCAGGACGGTTTCGCCAGAATTACGTTTGAGTGATTTGAGAATGTATCCGTCGTGGTCCCGTCTGAGAAGCTGATCAAATATTTTCGCGGTAGCTGCCGCATCGCCACCTGCGCGATGGCGGTTTGTGATTTGAATGCCGAGGCTTTCGGCAAGACTGCCCAGACTATAGGAACGCAAACCCGGAATGATCTTTCTGCTGAGGCGCACCGTGCAGAGCTTCTTTGACTGAAGGTTCATTCCAACCTGTTCAAATTCCTTTTTCAGGAAGGCATAGTCAAAGTGAGCGTTGTGGGCTACAAAGACTTTTCCCTGGAGGCGCTTTAAAATTTCATCGGCGATCTCTTCGAATGCAGGTGCATGAAACACCATTTCGGTGGTGATGCCGGTAAGGCCCGTAATGAACTGCGGAATGTTTCTGCCCGGATTTACCAGTGTGTGATAGGCATCGGTGATCTGGAGTCCATCGTGGTGATAGATTGCCACCTCGGTGATCCGATGCTTTTCAGCGTAGCCTCCCGTCGTCTCAATGTCCACAATGGCGTACATGGCCGTAAGTTAGAATTTGACATTTGATCCTAAAAACAGAAATTGATTCAAATTTCTGTTGACATGATTCTACGATTTCTTTTGTCAGGTCTGGCGGTATTGCTGACCGGCTACCTTCTTCCTGGCGTTTATGTGGAGCATTTTGGATACGCGTTGCTTGTAGCGATCGTGCTTTCCATTGTAAACGTACTTGTGAAGCCGATTCTGGTGATCTTCACTATACCTATTACGATTCTTACGCTCGGCTTGTTTCTTTTGGTGATCAATGCGCTCATGATCATGCTGGTAGATGCGTTGACTCCGGGCTTTCGGGTTGATGGCTTCTGGTGGGCGCTGGCGTTCAGTCTTATCCTTTCATTGATCAACGGGATCTTTGGCGGGCTTGTGGACGAGAAAAAATAACACCGCCCCGGTATTGGCGAGGCGGTGCTGTGATTAAGCCAACTATTGATTGACCGGATATCCGGAACGGGCTATCCGATTCATTCAAGTCTTAGTAGTAGAGAGAGCGAACCGGCGTAGAAAGCGGTTCCCATACCTGATCGGGTTTGCTGGCCACTTTGTTCATCACAATTGGAGCCAGTTCCGAACTAATGGAACTCTCGTCGAGTACTGCCAAAGCGCCTAATGCTCTGCAGAGGTGCAGCATAGGTTCATTAGCATCATTTGCCAGAAAGATTACAGGGGTCTCCCTATTGATAGAATTGGTCCTGAGGGACCTTATCATCTCAAAGCCTGTGACCACAGGCAGGTCAGTGCCGCAGATTATCAGATCGAAATGTTCGATTCGCGAGGTTAGGAGCCCATCCAAACCAGACTCAGTATGAAGCACAACGGGGTTGACACTGCAAAGCACCGACCTTATTGCCTCAACGGTTTGTTTTCGCCTGTGAGCCACAAGTATTTTCATCTTCTTTGATGGCGGTGGTGTTGAAGACGACTTGTTTATCGTCTACGGGCGTTAAGATCGGATAATTGCGAGACTGTGAAAGTGCATAAAGATGGAAAGGTTGTTAGCACAACGATTGAAAACACGGATTCTGAGGAAAAATCCCACAGTGTGCGCCAACGGAAGTTTAGACACTTATTAAAAAATAGTACAATTATACTATGCGGGTTTTTGAGCAACTACGAAACTATGCCGGCCTCATAGGCAAACTTGACGAGCCCTACGATGTTGTTTACCCCTACTTTATCCATGATGTTAACACGATGATTGCGCACCGTGTTTTCACTAAGAAACAGTCGTTGCCCGATTTCCTTCATAGTCATTTCCTGACAGATGAGAAGCAGTATTTCCTTTTCTCTTTCGGTTAGCTCTCCTTGCTGAAATAACGGTTTATTACGAGGTAGTTTTTCTCTATCTCTCACGTTCTTCCTCAAAACACTTGCAACGAGATCGTTGTGATAAAAGTCCTTCTCGATTACGGAGTACAATGCTTTTTCGAGTTCTTCCGGTTCGACGTTCTTAAGCAGGAAGGCATGCACGCCCATCTCCATCATATGGAGAATGAACTTGTTGCTATCATGCATGGTGAGAATGATCAGTTTAACGTCGGGATACTTTGCAATCAAATGTTCACATGTTGCAGATCCATCCATAATGGGCATTTCGAGATCTACAATTACTACATCCGGAGTTTCGGATTTGACAAGGTTGATCAGCTCTCTGCCATTTTCAGCATCCTTCACTACAGCCACGCGATCGAATGTCTGCAGCAAGGTGACCATGGCCTTTCTGAAAAGTGTGTGATCGTCGGCGATATAAACTTTGTAGCCACTCTTCATAAAGGCGCAGTTAGTATAATACGCGTTCCGTGGCTGTTGAATTGGGTGTATTCCATTTTAGCACCCAGGAGGTGTACGCGATTCTCGATGTTGAACAGACCCAGCCCGCGGCCGGGTGTATGTTTCAGTGATTCCGGATCGAAGCCGATGCCGTTGTCTTCTACTTTAAGTACCAATTGGTCTGTAATGTCTAAATGCATTTGAATAGCTGTGGCTCTTGCATGTTTCACAGCGTTCGTTACTAACTCCTGGGCTATGCGAAATATCATTAGCTGTCTGCCCGGTAATATGTTGTCGACTTCGCCGTGGGCGTGAAAGTTCACCGGCAGCAGCGAGGTTGTATGTACCTGGTCGCAAAGTTCACGCAAGGCATGTACCAATCCAAATCGTTCAAGTGTGGAAGGCATCAGCTCACGGCTGATAGCGCGCACCGAGCCGATGGTGTCGTCGAGCATTTTCTTCTGCGGCTCAAAGGCGAGGGGATCGGGAAGCTGGCGGCTCATGGTGGTAATGCCCATCCGAATGGCTGAGAGCATTCCGCCGATGCTGTCGTGCAGATCGGCGGCTACTCTCTTTCGCTCGAGTTCCTGCGATTCGAGCACGGCTTCCATTACTTTGGTTTGATGTTCCAGTTCAACACGTTGCCGGTTTACCTGCTCCTGGAGCATCTTTTTCTGATAGAATATCATGAAAGAGATAATGGCAACAGTCAGAAATACCATTCCTACCGTGCCGATGGCAACGAGGAGTGCGACCTGATATTCCGGAGATCCTGCCATAATCCCACGATGATAAGGATAAACTGTGCAATCCTCAAAACATTACCAATAGACCAGTATAACAGCAGCGAATCACGAAAGACTTCAACGACATAGGCAGCAAAGATGAATAGCGAACCTCCAAAGCAGGTAAGGTATCCTGCGTTGAACCAGAACATCGGCAGCTTATCCAGTCGCTGCACGGGCAAATCTGCCAGCAGGTAGTAATAGAACAGTACACAATGAATCATGATGAACACTCCACCGAAGACCATCGTATTGCTATTGAAATTTGCCCCCTGTCCATACAGGAAGTTCCAGGCAGCAAATGCACAGAACAAAACGGAGCTGGCAACAGTGACTTTTCGATAACGACCATTCCAGGCGAAATCGAACATCAGCAGGTTCAGAAGTATCATCGGCATGATGTACATGTTCTGAGGAATGTTGATTGGCGGACCGGAAACGCCGCTGATAATGATGTACAGTGCCACGGCAGTTGATAGCAGGAAATTAAGACCCTGTATTTTAATCTCCGGGCTTCGTTGTGGGAATTTGTAAAGGCAGAGGAGCAGCGCAACAGCGGTCAATATTGACGCCACGTAATTAATCCTGGAATATAACTCGAGAGTCACTTTTCAATTGTTTTTTTATTGCCAACGGTTGATATAGGCGCAGGTTAATTATTTCGCGCAGTATGGAGGGCACGGAGTACCAACGTCATAAGCTCCTGCGTCGCTGTCGTTAAGAGCTGTAGTTGACGTTTTGTCCCAAAGGAGAGTACCGTCTTCGGTGGTGGGCACCAATATCAGGTTTACAACTTCTTTCTTTACAATGTCGCTGTACTTCACACCAAGAAAGATGGTGATACCGGCGCTTTTGCCAACGAGCAATTTTGCTACTACATCTTTACCAAAGAAGATTGCCTTGGTATCGGTCTCTTTGTCTTTACGGTAGAGGGCATCATACTTGTCGATCCAGCCTTTAGCGTCTTCTTTGGATACACCTGTTCCGGATTTGGGGTTAAATTCATTTGGCATAACTATATGGGGGTTTAGTTTTCCTGGTAATCTATTAATTTTTTCTCAACCGTTCGGTCAGTATGGGTTGTGCAATGAGGGTGTTGGCTTTCGAAACTCGTCCGGCGAGACTATTTTAAGGCTCCGATTTAACACGGTAACAAAAAGGCATGTCTATACTAATACAGAAAGCGAACCACGAGCATCTGCACGTACTTGTCGAAATGCAGCAACGATTGGCAAGTGAAACGGAGCACGTGTACCTCCCCACAGAAACCGTAACCAAAGGAATGACCGCCTTGTTTGATGATCCGGGGAAGGGGGAATATTATGTAGCCAGCGACGGGAAGGAGGCCGTTGGATGTTTTTTGATCACCTACGAATGGAGCGACTGGCGCAACGGAATGGTTTGGTGGCTTCAATCAGTTTACGTGCACGAGTCGGCGAGGAAGTCCGGAGTATTCAAGAAGATGTTTGAATACGTTATGACTGCCATCGAACAAAATCCGGGCATTATTGGTCTGCGGCTTTACGTGGACAAGACAAATGAACGGGCTATGAAAGTGTATGAAGCCATGGGTATGGATGGCTCGCACTATACGGTTTATGAGAAGATGAAGGTTCTCTAAAAACGAGTGGAGGGCCTACTCGACCTCCACGACCATTTCTATTTCGACTGCCTGGTTAAATGGCAATGAGCCTGCGCCCATGGCAGCCCGTGCGTGCTTTCCTATCTTCTCACCGAATACTGCGACCATCAAATCGGAGCATCCGTTGATTACTTTAGGTTGATCACCGAATTCGGGAGGGCAATTCACCCAGCCGTTTACTTTGACAATTCGCTTGACTCGGTTCAGGTCGCCTAACTCGATCTTCATTGTCGCCAGGAGTCCTTCGGCCGTAAGTTTTGCAGCGGCATAACCTTGTTCTATTGTAAGATCAGCGCCCACCTTACCTATCGTTCTGCTTCCATCGGAGTGGTCCGGCCCATGGCCTGAAAGGAAGAGCAGATTGCCGACGCGTACCGCCTTAACGTAGTTGGCTACAGGTTTGGACGGTGTCGGAAGTTGTATACCAAGGTCTTTTAACTTCTTATCATAATCTACTTTTTGTGCTGAGCACGAAAATGCGAGTAACAAGTATACTACAGATACGTAGACTGTTCTGTTGTGCAATTTAGCAGTGTGTTGATAGCAGGCAGTGGGCATGGATGATATGGTGTTCATGTCAAAATCTTGTCAGGTTAATTGTCCGCGTAATTGAATAACAGCGTGGTTTTAATTCGATAGTTTTATTGCGCTGACGACTCAAACAAATTCCGCACAACAAGATAAACAAAGACATCATCGATATGGCAACAAAAGCTGGAGGTAAGGAAAAAATCAGGTGCTCCTGGTGTCTGAAGTTCGACGAATACATTGACTATCATGATAAAGAATGGGGGGTTCCTGTTCACGATGACCAGGTGCATTTCGAGTTTCTGATACTCGAGGGGGCTCAGGCGGGCCTTAGCTGGTCGACGATCTTGAAGAAGCGGGAGGGCTATCGAAAAGCGTTTGCCGGCTTCGACGCGAAGAAGGTATCGCGTTTTACTGAAGAGCGCGTCGAAAAGATCTTGCAGGACCCAGGCATTGTCAGAAATCGACTTAAGGTTAATGCCGCGGTAAATAATGCGAAAAGGTTTCTTGAGGTGCAGAAGGAGTTTGGGTCATTCGATAAGTATATCTGGAGTTTTGTTGGGGGTAAACCGAAGGTGAACGCGTGGAAGGAGCTTGGAAATGTTCCGCCGACGTCAGCAGAATCTGATGCATTGAGTAAGGACTTAATTAAAAGGGGATTTAAGTTTGTGGGTAGCACGGTTATCTATGCCCATATGCAGGCATGCGGTCTGATTAACGATCATCTTGTGGATTGCTGGAGGTATGAAGCAGTGAATGGTTCCAAAAAGCGTGTAGCCAAAGCGTGATGTCTTACGGTTTGGTTATTTTTTGCTGAGGCCACGAACGATTTCGCGTTTTGCCAGGTAGATGTTCCATACGCCATTAACGTTCACTGATCCGTCGGGCATCGACGTAACGATGGGATGAGAATACAGGAGGGTATCATAGTCCTGGAGGCTGGTTGCTGCACCTGACCTAAGCTTTTGAATGTTGTCCTGAGTAGCGCCAGTAACGGACCCTACGATGTAGGCCTGAATGATCTGGTTTTCGACTTCGAGCGCATCGCCCTTTCCAGGGGTGATATATCTGACTTTGACTTTTTTATCGTGGGCAATTTGCTTTTGCGCACTGGCGTCGAAGTTTGATTTCTCCAATGTCTCGAAAACGCGCCGGCCTTCGTCCATGCCGGCCGTTACAATCTCTGCGTCGGAGACCTGAGCGATTTTTGTGTCATCAATTCCCTGACGGAGCTTCTTTCGCTGCTCATCCGAGAGTGATGATCCTCCACAGGAGGCGATGAGGAGGAGCAAAATTAACGGTGCTATACCCCTGAGGGGTGTCAGTATCCTGAGACTGCCGGCAAGGCGAGTAGAAAGCTTTGATGAAAATCCGATATACCCCCGGCGCATGCGTAATCTCGTTTTTGTAGTTAATACTGATGTCAAAATTCGGACGCATCTGATCCAATTCCAAGTGAAAGTGAGTTGATCGCTGTTGGTTTTTCGGTCATTGTTGCAGATATCGGCTCTGGCATCTTTTTAGTTACCTTTGCCGCCTGAACAAGGGTTATGCTTGAAAAACTGGAAGAACTGAAACTACGCTTCGAAGAGGTGGGTCTATTGCTGGCTCAGCCGGACACGATGAAGGACATGAAGAAGTTCTCACAACTCAGTAAGGAATACCGGGATCTTGAAAAGATCGTCGTTAAATACAAGGAACTGAAAGACAGCACCAACCACCTTCAACAGGCTAAGGAGGTGCTCCAAAAGGAGAAGGACGAAGAGTTGCGTGAGCTGGCGAAGCTGGAAATCGATGAGCTTGGCCCACGCATAGAAAAAGTTGAGGCCGACATAAAGGAACTGTTGATTCCAAAGGATCCGAACGATGACAAGAACGTGATGCTTGAAATCAGGGCCGGCACTGGCGGTGACGAGGCTGCCATTTTTGCAGGAGACCTTTGGCGCATGTATCAGCGTTTCTGCGAGCGCCGGGGGTTAAAAATGTCAGTTCTGGATGTTACTGAGGGAACTGCCGGCGGCTATAAGGAAGTGATATGTAGTGTAACGGGAGAGGCCGTATACGGATTGCTGAAGTTTGAGTCGGGTGTGCACCGGGTGCAGCGGGTACCTGCTACGGAGCAGATGGGGCGTGTTCACACGTCGGCGGCATCTGTGGTGGTAATGCCGGAAGTGGAAGATGTTTCAATCGAAATCAACCCGGCCGATCTCGAGTATCAGACGGCGCGATCGAGCGGTGCGGGTGGCCAGAACGTTAACAAGGTTGAAACGAAAGTTCAGCTTACGCACAAGCCATCGGGTATCGTGATCACCTGCCAGATCGAAAGGTCGCAGCATGCAAACCGTGAACGTGCACTTCAAATGTTGAAGACGAAGCTTTACGAAATCGAGTTGGAGAAGCAGCAAAGTGAGATTGGAGCGACCCGGAAATCGATCGTACGAACCGGCGACCGGTCGGAAAAAATAAGGACTTACAATTATCCGCAGAGCAGGGTAACTGATCATCGTATTGGTTTTACTCAACACAATTTGCCTGCCGTCATGAACGGCGACCTTGATGCATTCGTCGAACAATTGCGACTTGCCGATAGTGCTGAGCGCATGATGGAGAATGCAACTGAATGACTTTTCTAAAAGAATCGAAGTGTTTTATTTATAAATTAGGAACAAAAGACAAATTATGAGCAAAGGACTTGTCACCATTCTTATCATCGTAGGCGTGGTTGTAGTTTCTGTTTTCGCATTTATTTCGTGGGGTGGCAGCAAATATGATAGTGCAGTCGCCGAGCAGGAGAAAGTGAATGAGCAATGGGGCGCTGTTCAGGCGGCGTATCAGCGCAGAGCTGACCTCGTGCCCAATCTTGTGGCCACAGTAAAAGGTGCCGCAGAAAATGAGAAGGAGATCCTTGTGAAAGTAACACAGGCTCGCGCTGGTATAGTAAATGCCAAGACCCCAGAGGATCTTGAACTGGCCGGCCGGGAAATTAATACGGCGATCAACCTCGCTTTTGAGGCTTATCCTCAGATCCGGTCAACAGAAAATTTCCAGGATCTTCAGTCACAACTGGAGGGAACTGAAAACCGCATCAATGTTGCGCGTGATCGTTACAATGAGGCTGTTAGAACATATAACACCTATGTGAGAGGTTTCTTCACCCGAATTGCATTGAACTGGTTCGGAGGAGGTGAAGACTTTAGCGTGAGAAAAAGCTTCTCTGCGGCCGAGGGTTCTGATAAGGCGCCTGAGGTTAAATTCTAAAATCCGCTCTCTGCTTGCTTGAGTGGGGCCACGCATGTCGCGTGGCTTTTTTTGTTTATGAGGAGGCGCATATCCGCAGCGTTGCCATCCGCATCTTCACTTCTTAATTGCTGACTCAGCAATGAGTCGTCAGTAGTAAAATGAATTCATCAATCGTGCGACCTTGAGCGAGACCGGTGTGCGATCAATTCGACATCGGTGCAACAACACGCGGTAAAGTCCAAACCGCGCTTTAGTTGTTATATTGCGCAATGGCAAAGAAGGCAGTTTCGCTCAGCGAGCGCGAATTAATGGAGAAGGGTCACTTGTACTATCTGCGACACCTGTCCATAGACAACGTGATATTCGGATTTCACGACAATGAGTTGAAGGTCCTTTTGTTGCAATGGAAGGAAAGTGGCCGTTGGTGTTTGCCGGGTGGTTTCATCCTACATGATGAATCAGTTGAGGACGCTGCTATACGAATTCTACAGTCGCGAACGGGATTACGAGACATCTACCTGAATCAGTTTCATACTTTTGGCGATCCTCAACGCGATCGTGGCAATCACGGTATTCAGCAACCTAAATGGATGAAAACCAAAAGCTGGTTTATGGAGCGGTTCATTACCATTGGCTATTGGGCTCTTGTTGACTTCTCCCAGGTGGTACCGAAGCCGGATGAGTTCTCTTCAAACTGTACCTGGTGGGACGTAGAGAAAGTACCGGAACTTATACTAGATCACAATGCTATTCTCACCAGGGCACTTCAATCACTTCGAAGTAATTTGAATGAATACCCGGTAGGCAAGGATCTGCTGCCGCAGAAATTCACGATGCCAGAGCTTCAGCGGCTGTATGAGACGATTCTTGGAAAGCCGCTTGACCGCAGGAATTTTCAAAAGAAGATCTTGTCAATGGATCTGGTTGATCGGCTTGCTGAGAGAAAGACAGGAGGAGCCCATAAGGCTCCCTATCTTTATAGATTTAATCAGCGCAAATATGAGCGCGCAATGAAACAAGGTTTGAAGTTCGGTCTTGATTAGAACCTGTGATGTTAACTCCCGACCAATTCCGCCCGGGAGTTTTCACGTAATGTAAAGGCTTCAATCTACCGGTCACACTGCGTGACCACGCAATCAATCCAAATGGTGCCAGATTGATTATAGCGTGCGCTTCACTTCGCGCTGTTCGTAGCTTTCAATTACGTCGCCTACCTGCATGTCGTTGAATCCATCGATACCAATACCGCAGTCGAATCCGCTCTTCACTTCGCTCGCATCGTCTTTATGACGCTTCAGTGAGCCAAGCTTACCGGCGTAAACAACGATACCATCGCGGATCAGGCGGATAGGATTACTTCTCTTGACAGACCCATCGGTTATCATACAGCCAGCGATTGTTCCTACCTTAGAAATTTTGAACACTTCGCGAACTTCGGCATTACCCACGATGACTTCTTCAGTTTCAGGTGCGAGCATACCTTCCATAGCGGCGCGCACATCGTTGATAGCATCGTAGATTATTGAATAGAGACGGATTTCGATTTCTTCGTTCTCTGCAACTTTCCGCGCAGCGGCAGATGGTCGCACCTGGAAGCCGAGGATGATCGCATCGGATGCCGACGCCAACAACACGTCGGATTCTGAAATCTGTCCAACGCCTTTGTGAATGATTGCCACCTGAATCTCCTGTGTAGACTGTTTCAGGAGCGAGTCGGTCAAAGCTTCAACCGAACCATCCACGTCGCCTTTCACGATAACGTTAAGTTGCTTGAAGTTACCGATCGCCAGACGACGTCCGATTTCATCAAGCGTAATGTGCTTCTTCGTGCGGATGCTCTGCTCGCGCATGATCTGACCACGCTTCGTTGCAATTTCGCGCGCTTCGCGATCGGTATCCAGTACCATTACTTTTTCACCTGCCTGTGCAGCGCCATCAAGGCCAAGCACAACGACAGGGGTAGACGGTCCTGCATCAGATACACGTTTGCCGGTATCGTCGAACATCGCTTTTACGCGACCATAGTTGGCACCTGCCAGCATGATATCACCAACGTGAAGGGTACCGGTTTGTACCATGATCGTTGAAACATATCCGCGACCTTTGTCAAGTGAAGCTTCGATTACAGAACCCACCGCATTGCGGTTTGGATTCGCGCGAAGGTTCAACAATTCTGCTTCGAGCAGTACCTTCTCGAGGAGCTCGTCAATACCTTTTCCGGTCTTGGCAGAGATCTCAGAGCTTTGATATTTACCACCCCATTCTTCAACGAGGATGTTGTTCTTTGAAAGCGACTCACGAATCTTATCCGGATTCGCTGATGGTTTATCAATCTTGTTGATAGCGATAACGATCGGTACACCGGCAACCTGTGCGTGGTTGATAGCTTCCTTCGTTTGTGGCATCACATCATCGTCGGCTGCGACCACGATAATCGCGATGTCGGTAAGTTTAGCACCACGTGCACGCATCGCAGTAAATGCTTCGTGACCTGGTGTATCGAGGAACGCAATCTTATGACCGCTCTTGGTAGTAACATCGTAAGCACCGATGTGCTGAGTGATACCGCCGGCCTCTGACGCTGTCACCTTTGTATTGCGGATATAGTCAAGCAAAGAGGTCTTACCGTGGTCAACGTGACCCATGATCGTTACGATCGGGGCACGCGGCTGCAGATCTTCTTCTGCATCCACTTCTTCCTCCATTTCGAGTTCGTCTTCTGCAGACGTGAACTGAACTGCATAGCCAAACTCATCGGCGATGACCGTGATGGCTTCTGCATCGAGGCGCTGGTTGATCGAAACGAACATACCCAAACTCAAGCAGGTAGAGATGACATCGTTGACCGACACGTTCATCATTGACGAGAGGTCGTTTGCCGAAATGAACTCGGTAACCTTAAGTGTCTTTGATGCTTCCTGATCCTGAAGCATCTGCTGCTCCTGGGCATCGAAATTTGCCTGACGTTTTTCGCGACGATACTTGGCGCCTGAAGTTTTTTTGTTACCGCTTCCGGAGAGCTTCGCGAGTGTAGCTTTGATCTGATCCTGAATTTCCTTTTCGGTAGGTTCAGCCTTTTGAATGCGTGGTGGCGGCGGGCCATGTGGTCCGCGACCGCGTTGCTGCTGGCCTCCGCCGTGCATTGGACGGCGTGGATCGTTCTGCGGCGGCGCCTGACCTCCACCCTGAGGCTGGTCGGTTGCAATGCGCTTGCGCGGACGTTTTGCTTTCGCATCCTTTTGTGTATCTGAAGATGCTACCGGAGCATCCTTCTTCTTTTCCGGAAGTTGAATCCGGTCCAGTACTTTCAATCCCTGCAGTTTGTCTGCTCTGCCTTTGATGAGCTCCTGCTCAGGCTTTTCTTCCACAACCGGAGGCTTGGCTACAACCACAGGAGTAGGAGGTGGTACTACAACTTCTGGCTTCTTCTCAACTACCTTTTCTTCCTTCGGTGGTGGAGGCGCCACTACTACTACTGGCGGCGGCTCTGGCGCTTTTACCTCGACAACCTTCTCCTCTTCCTTAACAACCGGCTTTTTCTCTAATTCTATTTTACCGAGAACCTTGATACCTTCCAGCTTTGCTTTTTCAACTTCAACCTTCTGTGGCTTGGGCTCTTCTTTCGCCTTGAGATCTTTCGATCCAAGGTTCTTGATCATTATGCTGCTCTCTTCTTCTTCCACCCGCTTCTTTACAGGGCTTTCTTTTTCTTTTTCGACCTGTGTGGCATCAATGTGCTTAACGCCGATTGACAATCCGGAAGCTTCGAGTTTTTCGGTGGCAGAAGAGGCAAATTCTTTGGACAATAAGGCAACTTGCTCAGGCGTAAGCTTAGCATTGGGGTTATTCTCTACCTCAAATCCCTTCTTTGACAGAAAGTCGAGAATCGTATTGTGACCTACGTTCAACTTCCTTGCTGCCTGACTCAACCTTATCAATTTTTCCTCTGCCATGCTCAAATATAATAATAGTCGTTCGTCTTTAGTCCTTGGTATTTAGTATTTGACCCGGGAACGATTGCTCCAAGATCTTAAAGTCCAAGCCCTTAACTGCTCGAGTCAGGACCCAGGACTAGGACTCAATACTCAGGACTATTTTATTCAAATTCCTTCTTCAGAATTGTAAGAACTCCATCAACGGTTTCTTCTTCAAGATCCGTGCGTCTTACTAATTCTTCCTTCGATAATGCCAATACGCTCTTGGCGGTATCGAGGCCGATGCGGTTCAGTTCGTCGATTACCCATCCTTCGATTTCGTCGCCAAACTCGTTGAGATCCACATCCTCCTCCGACTGACCTTCTGCCAATTCGCGGAACACATCAATTTCATAACCCACCAATCTGCTGGCCAGTTTGATGTTCAAGCCACCCTTACCGATTGCCAGTGAAACCTGATCGGGTTTCAGATACACCGAAACACGTCCGTTGTCTTTGTCAATTTTGATGGAGACGATCTTGGCAGGACTCAACGCACGTTGAATGAAAAGCTCAAGGTTCTCCGTAAAGTTGATCACATCGATGTTCTCGTTTTGCAGTTCACGTACGATCGCGTGGATGCGTGAACCCTTCATACCTACGCAGGCACCTACCGGATCGATGCGATCGTCGTAAGATTCTACGGCAACTTTGGCACGCTCACCAGGCTCGCGAACGACCTTCTTGATGGTGATCAGTCCGTCGTAAACTTCGGGTACTTCCTGTTCGAACAAACGCTCGAGGAATACGGGAGAGGTACGCGAAAGAATGATCTTTGGATTGCCATTGACCATGTCCACTTTGTGTACAATAGCCCGCACGTTTTCTCCCTTACGATAGCGATCTTTAGGGATCTGTTCGCTGCGTGGTATAGCCACCTCGTTGCCTTCTGCGTCGGTGAGCAATACTTCTCTGCTCAGTACCTGATAGACTTCGCCGGCAATAATTTCACCAACGAGGTCTTTATATTTCTGGAAGAGGATATCCTTTTCCAGGTCTTTCACTTTTTGAATTAATGTCTGCCGCGCTGTAGTCACAGCGCGTCTGCCGAAATCGTCGATGAATATCTGTTCAGATACTTCTTCACCCACTTCAAAGTCAGGCTCGATCTTGTGTGCATCGGACAAGCTTATCTTGTCGAAATCCCAAATGTCTTCAGAATCGTCATCGACAATTTCCCGGAAGCGATATATTTCAAGGTCACCTTTGTCGGCGTTGACGATGATGTCGAACTTCTCATCAGAGCCGAACCTTTTCTTGATCATGTTGCGAAATACATCCTCGAGGATTCTGATCATCGTCGGGCGATCGATGTTCTTTTGTTTCGCGAATTCAGCGAACGATGAAATTAATTCATGTGCATCCATTGGTACTCTATTTGAAACTTACTAACACAAATGATTTTTCGATATCTGAAAACTTAATGTCTATAACCTTTACTTCTTTCTTCTTGCCCGAACCCGTTGCCTGCTCGAGTGTGATTCCATCGCCCGAAACATTTACGAGCTTTCCTTCAATCGATTGATCGCGAAGCACAACTTTCAATGTTCTGCCCACGTGCTTTCCGTATTGCCGGTCAAATTTCAGGGGATAATCAACCCCCGGCGTCGAGACTTCCAGCACGTAACTATCGTTGAGTCCTGGAAGCCGGTCCAACTCTTCAGACATTGCCCGACTCAAATCAGCGCAATGGTCGATAGTGATTCCCTGGTCTCCATCAACAAAAACGAGAACTTTGTGCTTGCCGCGAAGTGAAACCACGACATCAACCACGAAGTGGCCAGGATCCGCGAGCTTGCTTTCTGCGATTTTTACTATCTCATCTCTGATTTCCATACGGAAATACGCTAAAACAAAGAGGGGACTAAACTGTCCCCTCATTTTAAATTTCCAAGAAACTTCGCAAAAGTAAAGCTTTTTTATTTCAAAGCAATAGGGCAAGCCTCATCTTGAAGGGACAGTCGCGACAGTCAGGCGTTCCGCGAAATCAGCAACAGAAAATTAATAAAGTTTGTTCAAATATCCCGCTAACAGGCGTCGACTCAATGGGTCTCAGCGGTTCTGATACATGCCTGTATAATACTTCATGTACTCTCCGGAAGTGACATTGTTGAGCCACTGGCGATTAGCCAGGTACCAATCCACTGTCTTTTCGAGGCCTTCTTCAAAGGTGACGCTTGGGCGCCATCCTGTTTCCGCAATTAGTTTCGAAGCATCGATAGCATACCGAAGGTCGTGGCCGGGCCTGTCCTTCACATAAGTGATCAGATTTGCGCTTGTTCCTTCCTCGCGGCCCAGTTTCTTGTCCATGAGATAACACAGGAACTTTACAAGGTCGATGTTCTTCCACTCGTTGTTACCGCCGATATTATATACCTCACCATCTTTCCCTTTGTGAAAGATCTCATCGATAGCACGGGCGTGGTCGACAACAAACAACCAATCCCGGATGTTTTCTCCTTTCCCATAAACCGGAAGCGGTTTGTTGTTGATGATGTTATTAATCATCAAAGGAATGAGCTTTTCCGGGAAATGGTATGGTCCATAATTATTAGAGCACCTGCTGATTCTTACCGGCAATTTGTAACTGTTGCCAAATGCCTTCACGAAGTGATCGCTTCCTGCCTTCGACGCCGAGTAAGGAGACATCGGATCGATATGGGTTTCTTCTGTAAAGAAGGATCCGTTTTCGGCTGAGCCGTAAACTTCGTCAGTAGAGATGTGATAAAATAACTTTCCCTGGAAGTCGTTGTTCCAAATCGTTTGGGCGACGTTCAACAAATGAAGTGTGCCGATGATGTTGGTAGTTGCAAATTCCGCCGGGTTGTGAAGTGATCGGTCCACATGAGACTCCGCGGCGAGGTGGATGACACCATCGATCGAGTATTTTTTGAAAACGCTGGCTAAAAATTCGACATCAAGGATATCGCCTTTTTCGAAGTGATAGTTTGGTTTTGAGTCAACATCCTTGAGGTTCTCAAGGTTGCCGGCATAAGTCAACTTGTCCAGGTTGACTATTGTGTAATCCGGGTACTTGTTAACGAATAAGCGGACAACGTGGGATCCTATGAATCCTGCACCACCGGTTATAAGCAGACTTCGTCTTGACATTCTGTTTTTTGTGTGATCGGGGGCAAACTTACACAATTATTGTCATCGCCCCCGATCCACAGAAAACATCCTGTAGTATGTAGTAGTAATTCCGGCTGCCTGCAATGGGGTCCGTTTGGGTTAAAGAGGCATACTATGACCCGTAACGGCGCCCGATGCTATGCTCTAGCGCTTGTACTTTTCGAAATCCTTGTGTTCGCGCTGGTACAACAACTCAGTAGGCAAGGATTTAAAGTACTCATAAGTTCTCTTCAAACCTTCGCTGCGGGAGATCTTGGGCTCCCAGCCCAGGATCTGCCGGGCCTTTGTGATGTCCGGCTGACGTTGCTTTGGATCGTCCTTCGGCAGAGGTTGATAGATAACCTTTTGTTTTGTCCCGGTGAGTTTTACGATCTCTTCTGCAAAGTCTCTGATAGTAATCTCATTCGGGTTACCAATGTTCATCGGAAGTGTATAGTCCGACATCAGTAAGCGGAAGATGCCCTCTACTTCATCATCGACATAACAGAAAGAACGGGTTTGAGAACCGTCGCCAAATACTGTCAGGTCTTCACCTCGCAAAGCCTGTCCGATGAAAGCTGGAAGTACTCTTCCGTCGTTCAATCGCATGCGGGGACCATAGGTATTGAATATCCGGATTATGCGTGTATCCAGGCCGTGATAAGTATGGTAGGCCATGGTTATTGCTTCCTGAAAACGCTTTGCTTCGTCGTATACACCACGAGGTCCAACCGCATTCACGTTGCCGTAATATTCTTCGACCTGAGGGTGCACCAAGGGATCGCCATAGATTTCAGACGTTGAGGCAACGAGGATCCTTGCCTTTTTTGCTCTGGCCAATCCTAACAGGTTGTGTGTACCCAGCGAACTTACCTTAAGTGTTTGAATAGGAATCTTAAGGTAGTCTATTGGACTTGCCGGTGAAGCAAAATGCAGAATGTAATGCAATTCGCCGGGGATGTGCACGTAAGTAGAAACATCCTGGTGATAGAATTCAAAATCAGGATGTTTGAATAGATGCTCGATGTTACGAAGGTCACCAGTTATCAGGTTGTCCATCGCAATTACGTGGAATCCCTCGCCGATAAAACGGTCACAAAGATGAGACCCCAGAAATCCGGCGCCGCCGGTGATCAATATGCGTTTCTTACTCATTGAATTGCCTCCCTTCCGATGCTGTGATATACAAATCCAAGTTCTTTCATGATATTAAGGTCATATAGGTTTCTGCCGTCGAAAATAACTTTGCTCTTTACGATCGAGGACAATTTCTCAAAGTCAGGTGTTCTGAACTCTGGCCACTCCGTTGCAATGAATATTGCATCAGCATCCTGAGCGGCATCGTAAGGGTTATCGAAGTATTGAATTTTGTCCTTGAGGATCCTCTTAACGTTTGGCATTGCCTCAGGGTCATGTGCCTTGATCGTAACGCCTTCGTTCAGCAATTCTTCTATGTTATAAAGCGCTGGAGCTTCGCGAATGTCGTCCGTATGAGGTTTGAAAGACAATCCCCAGAAGGCGATTGTTTTACCTTTAAGATCGCCGTTGAAGAACGCTTTGATCTTCGGCAGCAACCGAAGCTTTTGCGTTTGGTTTACTTCCATTACGGCATTGAGGATTTTGAAATCGTACTTCACGTCGAGTGACGATTTGGCGAGAGCCTGTACGTCTTTCGGGAAACAACTTCCGCCATATCCGATACCAGGAAAGAGGAAGCGTTTTCCGATGCGGCTGTCCGTGCCAACACCTTTCCTGACTGCATCAACATCAGCACCTACCAGTTCGCAGAGGTTGGCTATTTCATTCATAAACGAAATCTTGGTAGCCAGGAATGAGTTGGCGGCGTACTTAGTCAGTTCGGCAGAGCGCTCGTCCATGAATATAAGAGGATTGCCCTGTCTGAGGAACGGACCGTATAGCGTTTCCATTACGTGCTTTGCCTTGGGAGATGTTGTACCCAGGACGACACGATCAGGCTTCATGAAGTCTTCTACGGCTACGCCTTCGCGGAGGAATTCAGGATTAGAAACGACATCAAATTCGACCTTTGCGTTTTTGGCAATGCGTTCCCTTACCTTGTCGGCAGTCCCTACTGGCACGGTACTCTTGTCAATAATCACAGTATATGCATTGAGCAAAGGTCCAAGGTCGTCAGCAACCTTAAGGATATATTTCAGGTCGGCAGATCCGTCCTCACCGGGAGGGGTTGGTAAAGCCAGGAAGATGATTTTTGCATCTTTGATTCCTTCCTGAAGGTCGGTAGTAAAGTGAAGGCGGTTTTGTTTGATGTTTCTTTCAAAAAGAACCTCAAGGCCTGGTTCATAGATCGTGATGACGCCACTTTGAAGCTTTTTGACCTTTTCTTTATCGATATCAATACAGGTTACAGTATTTCCAGTTTCAGCAAAACAGGTCCCTGTTACCAGACCCACATATCCCGTTCCGACTACAGCTATTTTCATGATGCTAGTTTTTCGAGGGGCAAAATAACGGTACTTACGGTTTAATCTTAATGATGAATATTCTGAATTCGCAAAAGTTTAGTCATGCGCTGCTATTGCGCCTAACATCTGTTTGTTAGTTCCCGTATGAAGGGTAACTTTGGGGCATGACAAATGAATCAATGCCTCTAAAGATCGCAGAAAGTGAGAATGTGTTGTTAATCCGGAGCATGGTTCGGCAGTTTTGCGAGCGTGAGATCGTTCCCGACATGATGAAATGGGATGAAACACAGGAGTTTCCGGCTGAAGTTTTTAAAAAGCTGGGGGGCCTTGGTCTCATGGGGGTTCTGGTTCCCGAGCAATATGGCGGTTCTGGCTTCGGCTATGCTGAGTATATAACGGCGATAGTAGAGATTTCGAAGACTGATGGGTCTATTGGTCTTTCACTTGCCGCCCATAATTCGTTGTGTACCAACCATATTCTGCTGTTTGGGAGTGAAGAGCAAAAGCGCAACTACCTTCCGAGGCTTGCCAGCGGAGAGTGGCTGGGGGCGTGGGGCCTGACAGAATCAAATACCGGATCTGACTCGGGGAACATGCGTACGACGGCGGTACGTGATGGCTCATACTATATATTAAACGGAGCCAAGAATTTCATTACCCATGGCCGGTCGGGGGATGTTGCCGTGGTTTTGGCCAGGACAGGGCCTGTTGGTGTTTCAGGCAACATTTCTGCCTTCATAGTTGATCGTGGAACACCTGGTTTCACGGCCGGAAAGAAGGAGAATAAGCTTGGTATGAGGGCGTCGGAGACTGCAGAGATTATCTTCAATGAGTGTCGTATTCCTGAAAGTCAGTTGATAGGGAAAGAGGGAGATGGGTTTAAGCAGGCCATGAAAGTCCTAGACGGAGGCCGGATTTCGATTGCTTCGCTTGCCCTTGGGATAGCGACAGGAGCCTATGAGGCAGCCCTGAAGTATTCCAAAGAGCGGCACCAATTCAATCAACCAATATCCAGTTTCCAGGGGATATCCTTTAAGCTGGCGGACATGGCTACCAAGATAGAAGCCGCCCGCCTTCTTACGTATCGTGCTGGTGATCTGAAGGATAGAGGATGTGAGGTGACACGCGAATCTGCAATGGCAAAGCTGTTTGCCTCTGAAACTGCTGTTGAGGTTGCCAACGACGGGGTGCAGATTTTTGGAGGTTACGGATACACGAAGGACTTTCCGGCGGAGAAGTATTATAGGGACGCCAAGCTTTGCACTATCGGTGAAGGTACGTCCGAGATCCAGAAGCTGGTAATTTCGAGGTCAATTTTAAAGTAGGTTGTTGTCGGCTAATACTTTTTCTCTATATTTGCAGCCCTAAGTTTAAAATATGCTCATAGTAAACGTTAAGGAAAACGAATCTATCGATAAGGCCCTGAAGCGCTTTAAGAAGAAGTTTGAGAAGACAGGTGTGTTGAAGGAATTGCGTTCGCGTACGTCTTTTACGAAGCCTTCAGTTGCTCGCAGAGCTGAGATCATTCGCGCCGCTTATCGCGAGCGCATGCGCATGGCGGAGACCAAAGTATAGCGTTCATAAGATAATCTATACGGCTTTTGTTGACAACTTAAACAGTTATCAACAAACGGCAGTCATTTTATCAACATGTCCCCTTTTGATTTTTCAAGAGGGGACTTTTTTTTATATTAGGCGTTGATCACAGGTATTCGACGCGTATGACGGAGACATTTTTTAAGTACCTGCAATTCGAAAAACGGCTCAGCAGGAACACTCTTTCCGCCTATAGAAACGATATTGTTCAATTTGCGACGTTTCTTAGCACCTCATTTGAAGAAAGTGACCCCGGGCGGGCAACTTATCCCATGATCCGTTCGTGGATAATCAGCCTTACCGAGGAGGGCATCCAGCCTGTGTCCATCAATCGAAAAATTGCCACACTGCGTGCTTTCTACAAGTTCCTGATGATACAGGGGTCAATAACTGTTGATCCTTCATTTAAGATTACTGTGCTGAAGACCTCAAAACGCCTTCCCTCCTTTATCAGGGAGCAGGAGGTTGATGCAATGTTTAGTGCACCATTCCCCGACGATTTTGAGGGCACCCGCGACCGGCTTATACTCGAACTGTTTTATGGTACAGGAATGCGCCTGTCGGAACTTCTTGGACTTACCGATTCAGCTTTCAACCTGGCTGACAGGAACGTAAAAGTTCTAGGCAAGCGCTCCAAAGAGCGAGTCATTCCATTTGGAAAATCGTTGGTGGCAATGATTCAGGAATATTTAGCCAGGAGAAGAGAGATCATCGAAACGAACGAAGGGCCATTTTTCGTTACGTCATCAGGCGAGTCATGTTATCCGATGATGGTTTACCGCATAGTGAAGAGGCATATGCTCAGTACGACTTCAGAACGAAAAAGCCCGCACATACTGCGACACACCTATGCCACGCATTTGCTGGACAGGGGGGCGGAAATAAGCGCTGTAAAGGATCTTTTAGGACACAGCAGCCTGGCTGCAACGCAGGTATACACGCACAATTCCATTGACAAAATAAAGAGAGTATTTAACCAGGCGCACCCCAAGGCATAAGCCAGGTTATCAACAAGTAACGGCAACGGCCTCCGGTTAATGGCCGACAGTTTTTTTATTTCATCACATAAATCTTTTGACGTATGAAGGTGCAAGTTCATTCCATCCATTTCGATGCTGACATCAAGCTCATCAATTTTATCCAGAAGAAGCTAGACAAATTGGAGACGTTTTATGATCGAATGGTGGACGGAGAGGTTTTTCTAAGGCTCAACAACGAAGGCAAGGAAAACAAGACGGTCGAAATTAAGCTCCGGGTTCCAGGCAACAACCTGTTTGCTGTGGAAAAAGCACGATCATTTGAAGAGGCAACGGACCTTGCGACCGACGCGTTAAGGGCGCAGCTCACCAAGTTCAAGGACAAAGCAGCATAATATTCAATCAAAAAACACCACAGAAAGGGGGCCGAAAGGCCCTATTTTCATTGAAATCGTTAACTATCAGCCCATCCGGGTACCGATGATAATAATCACAGCCCTGCTAGACTGTTGTCATTTGGTGGTCCAGCCGGCCCGGGTAATTTTAGTCTCCCATTTAGGATGGCTTAACAAATTGATTTACATATCCCGCAGCGCGCGATGATTAAATAAATATTTCACATTAATATTGGAGTACTCTCGGCGACTTTCGCCCTAATCTCCGGACTTTCAAAATCAAACTCTGTCACATGTATCTATTTAGGAATCTATGCAGGTCAGTTTTCTCGTTGATGGTAGTCATCTGCCTGTTATCAGCTTGCAGTAAAAGGAACCTGGTTTACTTCAGCGACATGTCAAATTCTGACGCTGGTGTACCGATTAAAAACTACGCCTCGCCAAAAATTCAACCCGACGACATTCTTGCGATTACGGTGTCGAGTTTGAGTGCGGAATCGAACGTTATTTATAACAATGTGCTCTTGCCCGCCAACGGCAACGTGGGAACACTGGCAGAGAAGATTAACGAGGGGTACCTGGTGGACAAGAATGGCTTCATCAATTTTCCTGTAATCGGAAAAGTTGCTTTAGCCGGCCTGACTAAAGAAGAGGCTATTGAAAAGATGACTGACCTTATTAAGACGCAGGTCAAGAATCCCATAGTTAATGTGCGCTTCATCAATTTTAAGGTCACGGTAATCGGAGAAGTTACAAAGCCCGCGACATTTGTTGTGGAGACGGAAAAGATCAACGTGCTTGAAGCGCTGGGGCTTGCGGGTGATATGACCGAGTTTGGCCGCAGAGAGAACGTATTGATCATTCGTGAAAAAGATGGGATACGGACTTCAGCAAGGTTGAATCTCAACAATAAAGCTGTGCTCACGTCGCCATTCTATTATTTACAGCAAAACGATATCGTATACGTGGAACCCGACAACAAAGTTAAAACAGCCCAAACTGCTCCAGGCAATAGACTTATTGGAATCTGGAGTGCTTTGATAACAACGGCTGGATTTGTTCTCATCACTATTTACAACTAGGACCAGACAACTAGGCATAGAATCATAAACGACTAACACCAAACAACTAAACAAAGCGTCATGAGTCTGAGAGAAAAGTTAGGAACGGAAGAGAACGTAGACCTTCGTCAGATTATATCCAGGTACGGCAAGTACTGGTATGTATTTGTTTTGAGTCTCGTTGTGTGCGTTGGGTTGGCATTTGGCTACCTCTATCAGGCCACGCCTCAATACAAGATATCGAGTTCAATTCTATTGAAGAATGAGGAAGCAGACGCCGCTGCGCTTGGTAACGGTAATCAGTCACTTGGTGAAATCAACTTCTTCAGTACCAAACAGCGTATTGATAACGAAATTGAGGTACTGCGTGCAAACAGTCTTATGCATCGTGTCTTCAATGATTTGGGATTGAATGCGACGTACTATATAAATGGCAGGTTTAAGAAGAAGGAAATATACGGAAGCGAATTGCCCATAAGGTTAAGCATTACTAAGCTTCACCCGACGGCTTATGGAAAGGTGATCACCGTTACCCGCAAAACCTCAACAACGTTTGAGCTAAGCGACGACGAAGGCGATGTGAGCAGCCACAAGTTTGGTGAAGAAGTGAGTAAGCCATATGGTATCTTCACTGTGATTGCTGCAGCTGGAACACGGTCGTCAGAGCCAATCGACATTTTATTTCACGACATTAATAAACTAGCTAACAGTTACAATGAGGTCCTCAAGGTTGAAGCAATCAACAAGAAGGCAAGTGTAATTACGATCAGTCTGATTGAATCAGTTCCTCAAAAAGGAAAGGATATCATCAACAAACTGCTTGAACTTTATCGTGAGGAGGCGTTGGAAGACCGTAATCTTGTGGCTAAAACGACAATTTCATTTATTGATGATCGTTTAAAGTTCCTCACTTCAGAGATAACAGACGTAGAGAAAAATGTTGAACAGTTCAAGCAGGCAAATGAGGTAACAGATGTCGCTTCAAATGCTGGTCAATATCTCACAGAGGCGTCCGAATCCAATCGTCAACTTTCGGAGATTGGAATTCAGATAGACGTTTTGGAGTCAATTGAAAACTACATTAACAATAAGTCAGGCAAATTGGAAATGGTGCCGAGCAATCTCAGCATCGAAGATCCAACACTTGCTCAGTTGATTACAAAGTTCAATGAACTGCAGTTAGAGCGTGAGCGTATGCTGAGGACGACACTTCCCGGCAACCCGCTTGTTCAGGATTTGAACGAGCAGTTAGGCAGCCTGCAGCTGAATATTCTCGAAAACCTTCACAACATCAAGAGTGGATTGCTGATTACCCAAAAGAGATTGCAAAGCAATTCCGGCAGGTACCGTTCGCAAATACAGAAGGTTCCATCGATAGAAAGAAATCTTCTTGAGATCAGCAGACAACAAGGTATCAAAGGAAATCTGTACCTCTATTTGTTGCAGAAGCGCGAAGAGTCAGCGCTGGCACTTGAAGTTACTGTTCCAAAGACGCGCACGCTGGATCCTGCCATAGAGCTTGACAGGCCTGTTAGTCCGAAGCCGGCACTGGTTTACTTAATGGCTATCGTACTTGGAATTGGAATTCCTTTCTCTGGAATTTACGTAAAGGGAATGTTGAATGACAAGATTGAAACAAAACGCGATGTTCGTCAACTTACCGAAACTCCTATCCTCGGAGAAATTTCACATAACAATTCAGGCCGCAGCCTAATTGTAACAGAAGATACTGGTAGCTCAATTGCCGAGCTGTTCCGATTGATCAGATCGAATCTCCAGTTTGCTACGGCTGGAAAAGAGAATAAGGTGGTCATGATTACTTCGAGCGCCAGCGGTGAGGGCAAGACATTCTTCAGTATCAACCTCGCGGCAAGTCTTACGCTGGTAGGAAAGAAAGTTGCGTTGCTTGAACTTGATCTCAGGATGCCAAGTCTTTCAAAACAACTGGGACGTGCGCCAGGCATGGGTATCTCCGATTACCTGGTGGGCGCGAAGAAGATTTCAATTGAAGACATTATCCGGCCGCATAATACTGTACCTGGGTTATATATCGCCAGCGCAGGATCGTTGCCTCCTAATCCAGCTGAATTGATGACATCTCCTAACCTGGCCTATCTGATAAATTCTCTTAAGGCGAGCTTTGATTACGTCATCATTGACACAGCACCTGTGGGCAAGGTTGCAGATGCTTTCAGTCTTGGACCGCTGATTGATTCGACGATCTATATTATCAGATCGAACTATACGACAAAAGCGAGCACAGAGATTATAGACGATATCTACACGAACAACAAGCTTGCCCACCCGATGATCGTCGTGAACGATACTCAGGAGAATTCTAAGCAATCGTACGGCTACGGATATAGCTATGGATCACAAAAGAAGAAGAAGAAAGACGCGAAGGAATTCAGTATTTCTTAATCTTCAATAACTACTTACAGGGAAAGACAATTTCAGACTGCAATGGTGTTGCGACTTTGGATGGTCGTGGGGTCGCAGGATTATTTCACATGAACTTTTTAACCGTACGTATTGACCAATGTCGACCGCTGGCCGATTGATCTCAGGAACCGCTGCCGCCTGGACGAGGATCATCATAACGATGATCTTTCAGGTGGTACTGGTTCCGATCTATCTTACTTACTGGAGTCCTGAAATTTATGGGGTTTGGATAGCGATCCAGTCTCTGATTATTATGCTGACGCTGCTTGACCTGGGTCATCACACCTACGTCGGATACGAGCTGCTGCGATTAGCAAGGATTGATATGGTAACCTTTTGCCGCTACCTTTGGTCAGCCCTTCTTATCGGTCTTTTTGTTGCTGCATTTGAATTGCTGCTCATACAAATCCT
Organism: Chryseolinea sp. T2; assembly: GCF_037203685.1. Classification (NCBI taxonomy): domain Bacteria; kingdom Pseudomonadati; phylum Bacteroidota; class Cytophagia; order Cytophagales; family Fulvivirgaceae; genus Chryseolinea; species Chryseolinea sp. T2. The sequence continues at coordinate 551,220 of NZ_JBBCAU010000001.1, read as the reverse complement.
GATTCAATTTGCATTTGTACCGTTCCTTATTGGAGAATCGAACAGTATTAATTCTTCACTGATTTCTGATGCCAATAAGGTTCTGTTTCTCGTCGGCGTCAATTGGGTTGGTACGTCTGCATTTACCGGTTTTTTCGTGCGGTCTCTTGAGGCGTTTGGTCAGTATGCACGACTTGCCTGGTGGGGTGTACTTCACCTGATATTTTCACAGTCTTTGCCAGCAATCGCAGTAATACTTGGAGCAGATTTTCTTCAGGCGGGTGCTATCTATGCAATAGGCTCGATTATTTTCTACGTGCCTATCTATTATGATATGTTCAGGCTGATGAAGCGTGAACGGATTGCGTTCATCAAGCCTTCGTGGAAAGTAGGTTTGACAAACTTTGCAAAGTCAACGGCAATAACCGGAAAGATCATTCTGGAGAATCTGCGGCAACAAGGTGTCCGTCTGGTTCTGGCGCCGGTTGCCGGAGCTGTTGGACTGGCGGCTTTCTCCACTATGAGAACGGGTGCGAATGTTGCTTTGCAGGGATTAAATTCGATTACAAATCCTCTTATGCCAGATCTCATGCGCTTTCTGCATGAGCGCGACCAGGTTCGAATTGAGGCTGGTTTTAGCACCATCTGGATTGTCGTTGTCGGTCTGATATCTCCTGGAGTGATTGTCTTGCAGGCGATGATTGCGCCCTTGTTTGAGTTATGGACGCATGGCAGGATACAGTTTGATCCGCTTCTGTTTGCATTCCTCTCATTGTCGGTGCTCATTTTTGCCATCGCTCAACCGGCAATTGCCGTGGTGACGGGTAACAATTTGATGAGACCGCAGCTTGTAATGTCTTGTTTATCCGCTGTTATCGTCGTGGGCCTGGTTGTAGGCCTGGTTCCAATATTCGGATTGCCAGGAGCGGGACTGGCTATTGTGGCTTCTGAGACCGCAGCTGTTGTTGGATATGTTATTATAGCCAGAACATGGCTCGTGAGTAAAGAATTGCGCTGGCCGGCACGCTCGTTCAACAAGGCCACGATTTCTATAATAGTCTCGGCTGCGACCATGATCGCCATCGCGTTATTCCCCAAGTTTACCTATTTGCTCGCTTTCATTGGCATTATGCTCTGCATGGGAAACTTCTACTCGTATTACAAATCGTTACCTCCGGACGTGAGGACAAGATTCAGACAGGTGGTCTTTAATCTTATCAGGAAAGGAAAAGGAATGTTGTCCACTGTGACCGGGAGAAAAAAATAAGAGATAGGTCTTGTGAACCTATCTCTTATTTTTCAGAAGCCCGCGTTGCGCTTAATGATTCTCGTGACGCATTAAGTAAACTCGGTTAGATCGTGACATTTGCTATCGAACAATTCTTACTGCGCCTTTAAGAACCGCACCATTGGTTAGCTGGGCGATGTAGTAGTAATCTCCATCCTGCAGTGAACGTCCGTCTGTTGAGTTGCCGCTCCACGAATTTGCGTATGACGGCGCTTCATATACTTTCTGGCCTGAGCGGTTATAGACCTGCAGTGCAGCGTTTGTGTAGGCTGGGTTTTCAGCCCATGCCCAAACGTCACCCGTTCCATCGTTGTTCGGTGAAAAATATCTGGGTATTCCAGCCTGAAGATCAGTTGCAGCAATGTCAGGTGTTTCCGCTGCGTTCACCGTGACGGTGACAGGAGCTGATGTTGCTGTTGCACCCTTTGCGTCTGATGCCACTGCTGTCAGTACGTAGGTTCCTGATGCAGCTCCGGTCCAGCTGTAAGTGTATGGTGCATCGAGGTCCTCGCCAAGCTTGGTATCTCCTTCAAAGAACTCAACCTTGCTGATTGAACCACTGCTTATCTCAGCACTTGCAGTGATGTTTATAGCCGCGCCTATCGCACTGGTCGAATTATTTGACGGTGATGTTATAGAAACCGTCAGTCCTACGGGAGATTCAACGACAACGGAGACACCCGATGATGTTGTGCTCTTGTTGGAACTGTCAGTTGCCTTTGCTGTCAGAACGTGTGTGCCTGCAGACGGGCTAGCCCACGTGAAGGCGTAAGGGCTTGTCGTATCCTCGCCTAATTTCACACTACCTGCAAAGAACTCAACCTTTGAGACAGTACCACTTACAGCTGCGGCTGTTGCCGTTATATCTATGCTCGCTCCCGAAGCAAAAGATGCATTGTTAGCAGGCGAAGTAATCGCTACAGTTGGTCCGTTGGCAGCAGCTACCGTGACAGTTACCTGCGCGGAAGTCGTGACTTTGTTGGAATTGTCGGTGGCTTTTGCCGTTAGAACATGTGTTCCGGCTGCCGGGCTTGCCCAGGTGAAGGCGTAGGGGCTTGTTGTATCCTCGCCAAGTTTAGTAGCACCGTCAAAAAATTCAACTTTTGAAACTGTTCCACTAGTGGCTGCGGCTGTTGCTGTTATGCTTATGCTCGATCCGAAAGTGAAAGATGCATTGTTAGCAGGTGAAGTTATTGAAACAGTTGGTCCGCCTGCGGGTGCAACTACGGTGATCGTTACCGCTGTTGAAGTGGTGACATTGTTTGAATTGTCAGTAGCTTTAACCGTAAGAACGTGTGTGCCTGCTGACGGGCTTGCCCAATTGAAAGTGTAAGGGCTTGAAATATCCTCACCGAGTTTAGTAGCACCGTCAAAAAATTCAACTTTCGTTACTGTGCCGTCTGTATCTGTAGCTGTGGCTGTAATGTTTATTGCAGTTCCGGCTTGAGATTGCGAATTGGCCAGCGGTGACGTCAGTGTAATAGTTGGTTTTGCGTTGGCTGCAGCAGTCACTGTAATTGTTATTGGAGCTGATGTTGTAGTAGCAGCTGCATTGTCTGTTGCTTTTGCAGTGAGCGTGTGTGTTCCCGCAGTCGCGCCATTCCATGCAAACGAGTAAGGGCTTGTAGTATCTTCGCCAAGTTTGGTTGTGCCATCAAAGAACTCCACCTTAGTTACAGAACCATTGTCTGAAGCGTTGGCCGTGATATTAATCGTTGTGCCGGGAGCAACTGAAGTATTATTTGTCGGAGCGGTAATAGCGACTGTAGGCGGCGTGTTTGGCGTAACAGAGACTGATACCGGCTTATAACCTGGAACCCACTCGGTCCCGCCGAATTCATAAGCTCCGATATCGGGAGCTCCGACACTGCCATCTGTAATTCCATTGATCGTCGTACCAGCGTTAATGGCTGGAGAACCAGCGTTCAACCTGAAAACAAGACCTGAATTGCCGCTGCCCACAAAGTTCGGAGATACACCGGAAAGAAGGGCGTTCGCCACGTTACCAGGGCTGGCTCCCCAATTGATCAGGATGCCCATCCGATAGATATTGTTTCGCTGAACATCGTGGGGAGAGGTATCATATGTTGCATATGAGAAGGCCGTACCCTTGTTGACAGATGCGAAAGTGTTGTTATATACGAGAGTTCCCGTTGCAGTTCTTCCCTCGTAGGTAATGTCGTTGTAAAAATCAGCGCCATCGTCCATTCCATTCCAAAAAACGTTATGATCAAGCGTCACCGGACCTGCAGCCTGATCCAGGTAAACTCCATTCACCTGAATACCTGCCTGCTTTCCTGTTCCCATCTCATCATATCCACCATCATTGTGGAACCAGTTGTGATGTATACGGGTACCTGTCATATCAAGGCCGCGTGAACTATAAATACATCCACCGTCAACGTTCAGCATGTTGAAATAGCTGAAGTCATTGTAGGCGATTTCTATATTCAAGTTGCTTGCTGAGTTTTCCGGAGTGAATTCAATTGCCCCGCGTCCGGACTTCGTGAACGTGTTGTTAAGGATCTTAATATTGCCAGCGCCCCAGATTGGTTTGATAAATCCGGAATACTGACCAGTATACGAACCGTTGTAGAAGTAGTTATTTTCTATTGTGGTATTGCTTCCGGCCCATATACCCATGCCGGCCATGTGCCTGAACTCACTGTTTCTTACAACGCTTCCAGAACCAAGTAACTTCAATCCTGTTTGAACAGCGCTGTCATGGTAGCCATCGGCGCCACCTTTGGTTTCCAATACCGAGTGGTTAGTATACTTAGCTTTGATGTTGTCAATGATAGTGTTAACCGATGCAGCATTAGTTGTCACAGGTTCGCAGGCGAAAAACTGTAAACCTTTGATAGTAATGTTTGATTTGTTTTTAAGGTCGAAGCCCCAGTTACGTTGCTTAAATTCAACATTAGTGGGCGTGCCACCTCCTGCCTGATATAAATACAAAGTGTTAGATGCATCATCCCAGTACCACTCTCTTTCGGCGGTCAACAGATTGAGTTTACCGAACACGCGGTAGAATCTGCTGAATTGAATATCGGCATCCGTAGTATTGAAATTGATAGTCGTGCCGCTGTGGCTGTTAATGGTTCGCGTGTATGAAAGGAACCAACCGTTCACCCATACGTAAGCTCCATTAAGGTCGCCCAAAGTACTGAGTGCCGCGTCGTTGATAGAGTTTTGTGTGAATGAATTTGTTTTGTTTTTACCGCGACTGGTTTCGCGCTCGATCAATCCGTCAGGCGATGATACCTTGGGCCACTGGGCAAGGAATTGCATCTCACCATTTTGAAATATTTGCTGAGCCAGCATTTCCGAATTGTTGTAGTCAAATTTTTCATTGTTAAACCCGGTCATGAACTCATCGAAAAGTGGTTCACCTAAGTCAAACGTTGTTTTATAAATATTACCTGAGTGTACGCTCCATGAAGAAGTGACAGGATCTGCACCGCTGATGATTACTGTTGCGCCTGATTCTGCCTGATATGTGATTGGGCTTCCAGCCGCACCCGAATTTGCCGGGGTGATGGTTTCACGATAAGTGCCTGATCTTACATTCACCACATCGCCTGCTTTCGCTACTGAAGCCGCTTTTTGAATGGTTGCGAACGGCTGCGAAGCTGTTCCGGGATTACTATCTGATGCGCCTGCGCCACCGACATAATAGTCAACGGCAAATAGCACATTGGACCAGCTGAACAAAACAATGGAGAATACTAACCTCATCACTAACCTCATCACAATACAATTTAGGGTTTAACTAAGTTTTTAACCTGGAAAGCATTTATGGGACTAACTACGTCGCCTGATCAACAGATTTCTGAAGAATCTGAATGCTCTTCCGCTGAATACGTACCGTATTGGGAACAAATATCACTCACTTCCCCCCTTTTGGGAAGCGAAGATCGATGAGATACCGGTAACCACCTAATTTCAGTTTTTTTTGCCGACGCGCAGCATTTACGCCGGTGCCCTGTGAGGATTTAAAATTCCAGCGATAAAAAGGGAGCTTTCAGCGAACGCTTTGATGGGTACCAGTAGTATTTTTGTGAGGTAGTATTTTTTATATCCACGCTGGGGCTAGATTCCAAACGATTGAACCTACTGCGTTGTTGCTGTGAGCAATATCACCTTTTTCAAAGATATCGATCATTTCCTGTTTTGGGTTGATTTAGGCAACTTTGGACAAATGAAACCTGCCTGTCAGGGCCGGCGTCTCTTTTTTGATGAACCGTGTTTCGAGTATCTTGCTATGTTGGTAGCGCGTTGAAATCGGCTCTTAACTAATTTCCTTTAGCCATGGAACCAAATAGAATTGAGGTTAAGACCACACTGACGGAGGAAGCGAACAGTCAATATTTTATTGGCCGGGTTCGCCAGGGATCCTGGATCGTGTACTTCATTCTGGCAGCAATTCAGACGATCTTTTTCCCCGAGGTTACGAACCTGGCTATCGTCGTTTTTATCGGCCTGGGCTGGCTATTGTATTCTACAGCTTTCATGCGCCCAAATCTGATGCGCACTTACTTGTTTTCGTCGTTCATCATTTTCGGGTACGCTTCCACTTCCTTTTTGTTTCCGCTGTTGTTCACAACTCTCGAAGGTAAACCTGTAGTATTTAACCTTGAATATCCCGAACATGTATTTCTGCATGCTCTCGCGGGGATGGCAGTGCTTTTAGTCGCGCATGCCATTTACAGATTTCTAATGAGGAGTACGTCCGATCGATCCGTTTCTGTCATGAAAGTGCTGGGCTTCTACACCCCGCCAACCGATATGCAGTTGTGGATTATGGGATTCGTTGGATTGGTTTCAATGTACTACGTGTACTTTATGAACCCGGATTTGGGACGAGATCCTACAGGTCAGCCGCTCGATAAATTGGTCCAGTCACTGTCGACATTTACATACGCACCATACGTTATAATATGCGGAGCCTTATACGGCCGTAAGTCCAAGACTATCGGTTCAAACCTTATACCGCTGGGAGTATTCACGCTCGTTTTATTTGCTTTAGCAATCGGACGAAATAGTACTGGTGCTTTCATGTTTGGGTTTACGACGATTGCATTTGCTTATCTCGTTGCTTGCTTCATAGGAGTGTTCAAGCCAAAGTTTTTTACGCTGCGGAATGTTATTATCGGAGCTCTGGGCCTGTGGTTGCTTGTTGGTCCATTGGCTGACCTTAGAACAGCGATGGTTATCGTGCGCGGCGAAAGGACAGAAATTTCGGCCGAGACTCTTTTACTGAGGACGCTCGAAGCATATGATGATAAGGAGGCAATCCGTGAAAGGCGTATTAATGACCTCGGCGCAGAACTAATAGATCCCGATTGGGACGAACTATATGTGGATAACGTGTTTGCCAACCGTTTTTCTAACGTAAAGTTTGCAGATTTGAGTTTGGAACGTGCTGACATGCTGGGAGAATACGATCCAGATATGCTCGACTTTGCATATGCCTATCTTATTGGATCGGTGCCAGATCCAGTTATCAAATTTTTCGGGTTTGATATTGACAAAGAGTTGGCCTATTCCAATTCACACGGAGATATGATCTATCTGGCTTCCGGAGGTCAGGGAACAGGTGGTGGTTTCAGGGTTGGCCATTTCGCTGGCTTGGGAATGGCGACATTTGGATGGTGGTATCTCGGGCTACTTGGTGCAGGCATGATCATCGTCTTTTATCTTGTCGATAAGTTTCAGGAACAGAAGAAGACATTGACAAATGATGAATCAGCGTCGGAACATCACTCAACAAGATTCAGTTTCTGCGGACTGCTTGCGCTCACAACGTTTTTTCAGTTTCTGCAGCTGGAGAGTGTAACCCAGATCGGTTCGTTCCTGATTCGGGGATGGCTTCAAATGGCCCTTTTATACGTGGTTATTTTCCACTTATCGCGAGTAGTTAGTGGCGTGCCTTTTAAGCGATTGAAATGGAGTTCAGCGCCAAACTAACCGAACAAGGATAGTTGTTAAGCTTCAAATGCCGAATGTTGGCTCATGCAGTTACTGCCCTGCCAACTTGTTTACCTCTGTGGCAAACAGTTCGCCATAGCGATCCCAGCCGCTAATACTTTTGACACGTTCCATGCCGGCTTCGGACATCCTTCGCTGAAGATCAGCATCATCAGCAAGGTTTTGCAAAGCGTCAGTAATCGCCTGCGACGATCTGATATCTATGATGAAGCCTTGCTTTCCATGTTCAAAAAGATCAGATGCACCGGTGTTTGTGCTGGCTATCACGGGACAGCCACACGCAAGTGCCTCGCCCATTACCATTGCTAATCCTTCTTCAACACTGGGCAATACGAATGCGTTTGCTTCGCTATATTTTTTTGACAAGAGAGTGTTCGGAACAGTACCAAGAAAGTTAACTCCTGTGAGGTCTTGTTTCTTAACCAGTTCAGCAATCTCAGCGCTTAACTGTCCGATTACATTAAATTCCTTATTTGGATGTTTGAATTTTTGAAAGGCTTCAAGGGCATACATGAAACCCTTTCTAAGAATGACTTGTCCCACCCACAAAACCGTAAACTTATTTGGATCAGGATTCGCCACCTTCTTAAACCTGTGGAGGTTCGCGCCATAGGGAATTTTTAAAATCTTTCGTTCATCAACTCCCATTTTGATGAAGCTAGATTTCGTAAATTCAGAAGGCATGCTGACTTTGTCTGCTGTAGCATATTCTTCCTCTTCACGAGCAATAGCTCTGTCATCCATTTTAAAATCATAGCCCCAGCGCTTGTGCTCCTCAACGAGTATATCACGCTGAAATCTTATATGACTATTTGGACGATCACAAATATATTTTCCTCCGAGCTGTTGAATCCTTTTTCCGGAGACCAGTCCGGAATTGGCCAGAGCTATCAATACTTCCGGGGAGTCGAGTGAAGAGGCAACATGCTTATCTAAAGCTTCACAACTGGCTTGGGCCCACGCAGAATCCAGCCACGGCCAACTAGTGAGAGCAAACTTGCCTCTTGCCACCATGTAGGGAACCTGGAGCCAGGGAAACGTTTTGATCTTATCAAAAGGAATGCCTTCTTCATCTTTGAGCTTAAACTTCGGATATCCAGTCCAGATGCTCTTCAACAATTTTCTTTTTTCGAATTGTCGGGCTAAGTGAAAATGATGAAACCTCCCGACGCATGTCTGTACAACCTGCATTTAAACTCAATTTTCATAAAAGTAATGATTCCTTGTAAATCGGGGAGCCTTTTAGAATCCGTTTTTTTACATGCCTTTTCGAATGATTCATTACTGAGTACTGAGAACATAAAGTGTTACCGATCTCAGAATTTCTCCCAAACCGATACACTCACATCTAATATATCTTTGATGGCCACAACCCGAAGAAATAGAGAATAAGGTTGTGCATCGTTATTGATCAGAACCTGCAATCTCCGATCGAAATCGACAGGTACAAACGGTTGCTTTGTACGTGATTCAAGGCTGGTGAGTTTCACTCTGGATCGATTGAAATCGGCCCAGCACACCTTATTTGCTACTATCTGAGCAATAAGTACTTGTAATGAGAAATATCACAACATTCAAAAATATTGATCATTGGCCACGGATGCGGGGTTTGGCTACTTTTGATAGTAGAAATTACCAAAATTCAACCTCATTCGAAGGCAAATGATAACAGCTGGAACCTATGTTCTCGCCGGCGGCCTTCAGAAAAGAACAGATTGGGTATGTTCGGTTTGCTTGGGAGCGGATCAAGTTTATCGTAGTCAAAGTATATAAATAGTTATGCAAACAAAGAAGCCTGCCATTTCAGTACTAACTCCTGTTTGGAACGGTATGCCATATGTAAAAGAGGCAGTCGATTCAGTCTTGAGTCAGGATTTCGAAGATTGGGAACTGGTTATCAGCGACAATGGATCAACCGATGGCACTCGTGAATATTTGGATTCTCTGAAGGATCCTCGTATCCGTGTATATAAACAAGAGAAGAACCTCGGCATTGACGGTAATCTCAACTTTCTGTATACGACTCCTAAATCAGATATTGCGTATTGTCTTTGTGCAGACGATTACTTCAATCCGGGTGCGCTTCGCGCGGTTGTTGAAGAATGGTCCAAAAGTACAGATGATGTTGCCTACATTGTTTTTAACTGGAAGGATATACTTCAACTTAGCGTCAAAGGTCAGTACATTTATGACCTGTTACCGCGTAAGGTTGCTCCCTCTCTTTCGCAACTGGCGTTTTTTCTCTTCGGAAATTTCCCTGGTAATCTCTCAAACATATCCACGCGTGTGAAAGATGTGTTGGATAGCGGAGGATTCGACGAAAATTATAAGATGGCAGGGGATTTTGAAATCTGGGCACGAATAGCCAGAACACGTTCAGTTGTACTCAGTGACTTCCAGGCAACCTATGTACGGCGCCATGAAAACACTGCGACCAATTACATGAACAAGCAGGGCACCTTGTTCAGGGAGCAAACAACAATTTACGAGAAATTAATTGATCAGCTGTCTGGTAATTATGACCGCAGCCATCTTGTAGATTACTTCAATATCGATCTTTGCTCTTACCATTTCCGCCAATCTATTCGCAACCTACTTTACAACGGAAAGCCACAATATTTGTGGTCGTATATATCGGCTGAATCGCGAGTGTTTTGGCCTAAATGGAAGCGTATCGTCGTGTCATTCCCTTATGCCTTTAATGAAAAGGGGAGGATGAGCCTTCTGGTTAAAATGGCCGGCAAAATGATAGTCGCAAACAAATGAGGACAAGTCGTAAGTAATTTTTCATCTTACCAGATTCGTAAGTGGTACCGTTTTTGGACGGCTGGAATTGAAAGCTGTCACCACTGACTCGTTTTCAATTCGATTTATCTGACCGAACGATAAGAGCGCACTAACTATGCAGTTGATATTTCTTGCCCATCCCGAATACCTTGGCAACAAAAGCATGATTCGTTTTGCCAGGCTGCTTGCTGAGGGTATGGCAAGACGCGGTCATCAAGTTGAAACCTGGACGCCAAAGTCTAAGCTGGCAAAATTAAGCACACATCCATTCATTCAGAAATGGCTTAGTTATGTGGATCACTACATCTTGTTTTCGGGCGAATTGAAGCGACGTGTTCGCAGGCAGCCCGCTGACACGCTCTTCGTTTTAACCGATCAGTCTCTTGGCCTGTGGGTCAAGCCAATTGCGTCTAGAGCACACGTTATACACTGCCACGATTTTCTTGCGCTGAAATCGGCACTTGGTGAGATCCCTGAGAATCCGATAAACTGGAGCGGCAGAAAATATCAGACAATGATCCGAAAGGGATTTTCACGCGGTAAGTATTTTATTTCAGTTTCATTAAAGACTAAAGAAGAACTGGATGAACTCGTGCTCCAGCAACCTGAGATTTCAGAAGTTGTTTACAACGGGCTTCATCAAAAATTCGCGCAGCTTGATACCAGAACTGCCCGTACATCTTTTGGCAAGGAGGCAGGGATCGATCTTACACGTGGTTATATTCTGCATGTTGGAGGGAATGCCTGGTATAAGAACAGGCTTGGTGTGATCATGATTTACGATGCATGGAGAAGAATGACTGCTAACCCATTACCATTGTTGCTGGTCGGAGCTGAGCTTACAACAGAGTTACAATCGAGAGTTGACAAGTCACAATATCGACCTGACATTTATTGCCTCACGAACATCAACGATGATCAAATAATTTTGGCGTATGCGGGGGCGTCGTTGTTTTTGTTTCCTTCACTGGGTGAAGGTTTCGGATGGCCCATTGCCGAAGCAATGGCTTCTGGAACAATAGTGATTACGACGGGAGAAGCACCGATGAGCGAAGTGGCAGGCGATGCAGCATACCTTATTCCAAGGCAACCACTTGAAGCAACTGCTTCAGAACGATGGGCAGAGAAATCAGCAGTGATCGTCGAGGAAGTCGTTACATTATCTCCCCAGGCAAGGTCAGAGGCAATCTCGCGCGGGATTGTCAATGCACGAAGATTTGAGACCGAGGGTTCTCTGGATCGGATTGAAGCGATCTATAAGCGAGTAGTTAGGATCCCCGTGAAATGATTAGACACTCCCATTATGATAACTACCGATCTTTCTAAGTTCAGCACTGGCGAATACAGGGCCGGTTCGAAGGTAAAAGTTCTGCTGTGGTATTTCGTGAACTACTTCATCTTTAACAGTTCACTGCCCTGGCCATACGGGTTCAAACGAGGGCTACTTAAGCTCTTTGGCGCGCGTGTAGGTGAAGGCCTTGTTATAAAAACGCGTGTGAGAATTAAGAACCCATGGAGGCTTGTTATTGGAAAGCATTGCTGGATCGGAGAGGATGTTTGGATCGATAACCTCGAGGATGTCACCATCGGCGACCATGTGAGCATTTCACAGGGCGCGATGCTTCTTACCGGAAACCACGACTACACGTATAGCGATTTCCGCTATCGTCTCGGGAAGATAGTTTTAGAGAATGGTACCTGGGTCGGCGCAAGATCAGTGGTTTGTCCAGGTGTGACGTGCAAATCGCATGCGATTCTCACGGTGAATTCTGTGGCTGCCAAAGACCTCGAACCGTGGAAAATATATACCGGTAACCCGGCCACTTTTCAAAGAGATCGCAAGATGAAAGGATGAAGCACAGCATGGATTTCCAGGTGCTTCAACATGATTGATTGATTATCGTACGAGAGATATCGCTATGAAAATTGTATTTGACTCGCTTGTTTTTGCCCTCCATAAATTTGGTGGTGTCACCACTTACTGGAATGAATTTATCCGTCGCTTTAAGCAGGATCATTCCGACTTAACTATTCTGACTGTTCCTGCCGGTAAGTACTTGAATGATGAATTCATCCAGATACATAGTGGTGGCATAAAGCTACTACCTGAAAAGAACTGGCCCCTGCAGTTATTGAGAAACACCTCGGCACCAGTCGCAGGTTTAACAGCGAAGTTCATATTTCATTCGACGTACCTTAGGACATCCAGTAACAAGAATGCAATTAACGTAGTTACGATTCACGACTTTACACACCAGTTCTTTGTCAAGGGACTGAAACAGCTGTTAAATTATCGTCAAAAGAAAGACGCTATTAAGAACGCCCATGGAATAGTCTGCATTAGCCAGAATACGTTAAAAGATCTGTATCGCTTTTTTCCTGAGGCCAAAGAAAAGCTTGTTACTGTAATCTACAATGGATGCAGCGACACTTACACTAGTGATGTTCAAACTCCTCCTGTTGTTAAGACTCCGGAGCCTTACTTGTTATTTGTAGGGGCAAGAGGCAACTACAAAAATTTTCAGTTTGTTGTAAACGTCTTACGGAAATCAAGCTATCATCTTGTTGTTGCCGGATCCAAATTCACGGAAGAAGAAACAAAAATGATGTCAGAGTTTGGTGAAAGAGTAACCTTGTTAAACGACTTGAGCGATGAAAAATTGAGGTCGCTCTATCAGCATGCTCATGCGTTTATATATCCCTCTTTGTACGAAGGTTTCGGGATTCCACTTCTTGAGGCCATGCATTGCGGATGTCCCGTGATCGCATTTAATAACTCGTGTATCCCTGAGATTATGCAAGACAGTCCGTTGCTGCTTGAAAATGATAACCTTGGAGGGGCATTGGATGTGTTAACCAAGCTTGAAACAACAAAGTATCGGGAGGATGTTATTGCAAGCCAACGGGCGAACGCAAAACGATTTTCCTGGGATAAGGCGCACCATGAGATGAAGGAGTTCTATCAGCGGTGTATGGATCGCACAGCTTAAAAGATCTCCTAAAGTTATTCAGACTCAAACGCAGCCATAACAGACTGGACATTGTGTGATTCTGGAAAATACTCCAGGATCTTTAGCATAACCTGGTCAACGACAGTATCCGGACAAGAGGCACCGCTCGTCAATATGACTTTCACGGGATTGTGTCTGGGAAGATATCCATGCGACTCCTTTAACTTTTTCGTGGTATAGTCGAAGTGTTGAATAACGTCCTTAGATAGGATCGAAGCGGCTGAATTAATGAAATACGTTGGGAACTTCTTTTCACAAAGCTCGACTATATGCGAGGTGTTTGAACTATTGTATCCACCGACAACAATGGCAATATCAGCGTCCGTTTTGAGCAATTCGTAAGTAGAGTCCTGGTTATCGTTTGTTGCGTAACAAAGGGTATCGCGGGTGTCAGCAATATGGAATGCAGCATTCTCCAGACCGTATCGTGTAACCAACTGTGATCTGATGTAATCCGCGATGGCCTGAGTTTCTGTTGCCAGCATCGTGGTTTGGTTTACCACGCCAACACGATTCAAATGAACAGCCGGATCAAAGCCGGGTGTAAACCTGCCTTTGAAATCCTCCAGAAAGTCCTCGCCACTACGTTCACCACGAATGTAAGAGCCCAGGAGTTCTGCCTCCTTCATATCCCTGATTACCATAGCGTGACCTCCCTGAGCACTATGTGAAAATGTGGCGCGGGTCTCTTCGTGACGCGGCTTTCCATGAATAACGGTCGTGTAACCGCCTTGAGCCAACTTCTCGGATCTATTCCAAACCTTCTCGACAAAGGGGCAGGTTGTATTGTATTTTTCAACTGCGATCCCGCGATCTGAAAGCAGATTCTCGATTTCAACAGTGGTACCAAAGGCCGGCACAATAACCACGTCGTCCTGACGGAGTTGATCCCAGGGAATAAACTGCGTGCCATCAGTGTCCATAATAAACCTAATGCCTCTGTCTTCAAGGTCACGATTCACCTCCTGATTGTGGATCATTTGGCTAAGAAGGAAAACGCGTCGTTCGGAATTTTCTTCAAGTGCGCGATAACTGATTTCGATGGCGTTTTCGACACCATAGCAAAAGCCGAAATGTCTGGCGATGTAGAATTTTACTGGCCCGAAATCGAGAGTGGCAGGGGAAAAATCGCGTTTACGTAAGTCGCGCTTCCTGCGTACCTCCTTCACCTTACCCGTAATGGATGAGCGATAGTAGGCGGGTATGTCAAATTTTTTGATGGCAGTATCCTATTAGACTAACAGCAAAGTTAGCGCTTTCAATGGCAGCGACAAGGAGGTCGCCGGCCGGAAGGTCTTTCATCAGTTCAAAGTGAATCGTTATCGGGAGAAAAATGCTCGCTCCCGATAACGACTACTAAAGCAGATCCCGTCCCTAAGTGGACGATATCTTATGCTGCTTTCGAAAGTTTGTCTTCTTTGACAGTGTTGATCCGAACTTCTTTTGATTCGAGATCAAACCATTGCACTTCAACAAAATTGTTCTTGATGTACTTCAACACTTCCATCACCTTTCCATCGATCTTGCTGCGAACACGTTCGCCCTTTCTAAACAGTCTCCTCATAAATATTTTAACACTGTTACTTTCTAAATGCGTAGTTAAACTCACGCGGAAAATCTTCGTATGTGCCCGAAAGAATCACCAGGTCGCCCGCCTTCTTCTTTGTAATCACATCCGTAAATTCCTTAACGGAATGGATGGGTTGATCGTTGACCTTAGTTACAATGAATCCTTCGCGCATCTCTGTATACTTCGAAACCTTTCCTGCACCCAACGATTTTACTTTTACACCGCTGCTCAGTTCGAGTCTCTTCAATACTTTGGCATCGAGTTCTTCCATCTGAACGCCCAGGGCAGCTACAGCATCCGGTTCTTCGCGAGAAACCGTTGTTGTCTTGCCATCTCTGTTCTTGAGTACTACCGGGATATCGATGACATTACCTTTGCGGTTAACGACCATTGTTACTTTATCTCCCGGACGGTGACGACCAATATACTCAATAAGAGCCGTACTTGATTTAATTGGAGTCTCGTCGATACGAACGACAACGTCTCCTTCCTTCATGCCCGACTCTTTGGCAGAGCTCTTCTCAGCAAAGCCTGTAACAAAAGCGCCTTCGTTGATAGACAGATCCTTTTCTTTGGCCAGGTAGCTGTCAATACTCTGCACTGTTACTCCAAGCCATCCGCGTTGAACAGTTCCGAATTTAATAAGATCCTCGACGATTTTACTCACAATATTCGACGGGACAGCAAATCCGTAGCCAGAATATGAGCCTGTGGGGCTGGCTATTGCTGTATTGATGCCGAGTAATCCACCATTCAGATCTACAAGGGCACCACCGCTGTTACCCGGATTAATTGCGGCATCGGTTTGAATAAATGACTCAATAGCAGTGCTTCCTTCGCCATTGTTGCGTCTCAGAATATTGATATTTCTTCCCTTAGCGCTGATGATCCCTGCCGTTACAGTCGACGTCAGGTTGTAGGGATTGCCGACGGCAAGCACCCATTCGCCAACCTTAGCTTTGTCGGAATCAACAAACGAAAGGTGGGGAAGCCCCTCCTGGTTTACCTTAATCAGGGCGAGGTCTGTATCCGGATCTGTGCCAACCACCTCGGCCTTAATGGTACGATTGTCATACAGCGTTACTTCTATCAGATCAGCATCCTGCACGACGTGATTGTTTGTTACAATGTATCCTGCCTCATTGACGATGACACCGGATCCAGAACTTTGCGTTGGACCGCGTTGTGTTCTGGGTCCAAAGAATTCGCGGAACGGATCTTCACTGGATTCTTCACCACCACCACGTGTTGCGCCGCCTTGTTGCGTTGATCTGATGAAAACAACTCCTGGCATTACCTGCTCTGCAGCTGCTGTGAAATCAAGTGGTATAGCTTTGCCATTCTCGTCAACCTTATAAGCCACTTTTGATGTGGGTACCGTGGCTGAGTAATCCAGTTTGGCTGGCGACTTCTCATTCACGAACCATTGATACGATGCCACTGTGCACACACTTCCAAGGACAGCAGCGAGAAAAAGAGAACCGAATCTTTTCATACTTCTTAATAATCTATTGTCTTAAAAAAATCTTTGTTATCAGGAACATCACCAGGGAGTGACAATCAAAAATCAGGCAAACACTGAATGCCCGCTATTTTGTCAGTTTGGCCTGTCCTAGCCTTCTAACTGTCAACACCTTGCCAACAATCGTATCATAAATACGAAAGTTTTCGGATTTGAGTTCAGGCTTGGCCCGACAAATGCTCAATAATTTTCAAATTATACATGAACGGGAGAAAAACTATTCTCCGGGTGGCTGCTGACTATTTTTAAATACTTTTGCCTCCCTGCAGAGTATCTGCGGTATTACAATGACTGTTTCCGGAAACATCACACTCAAGAAGGGAAAGGAGATCTCAATGGAGCGGCGGCATCCCTGGGTGTTCTCGGGTGCCATTCACCATATGGATCCAGGCATAAGCGACGGTAGCTGGGTCCGAGTCCTGGATGCCAAAGGCAACGTGCTGGCTATGGGCCATTATCAGCATGGCAGCATTGCCGTACGTATACTTTCCTTTGGAAAGAGTCCGTTGGAGGAAAGCTTTTGGGAGCAGCGTCTGTTTGAGGCTCTGGCGGTACGTTCAGCCGTAAACGTGCGACGGCCTGATACCAACTGCTTCAGACTTATCCACGGCGAGGGTGACGGTCTTCCTGGATTGATTATAGACTACTACGACGGCGTGGCAGTGGTGCAGGCACATTCAGTAGGGATGCACCTTGATCGGGAGCGGATCGCGGCAGCGCTGGACAAGGTATTTGACGATTCTCTTCGGGCAATATATTATAAAAGTCATTCAACGCTGCCCGGTCGCATCGACAATGCTTCGGCTACCGGATATCTCAAGGGCATGGGAGGAGTGCCACACATCGTAGTGGAGAATGGATGCAAGTTTTACGTTGACTGGGAGGAAGGTCAAAAGACCGGCTTCTTCCTCGATCAACGAGATAACCGTTCCCTTTTGATGAACTATGTGAATGGCAAAAGGGTGTTGAATACATTCTGCTACACTGGTGGCTTTTCGATTTATGCCATCAATGGCGGCGCATCATTGGTGCATTCCGTTGACGTTTCCGAGCGCGCAATAGGCACCGCCCGAAACAACATTGCGTTGAATCACTTCGATGTACATCACCACGCTTGTTTCGCATCTGATACTTTCGAATTCATGAAGAACAGGAAAGACGAGTACGATGTTATCGTTCTCGATCCGCCTGCATTTGCCAAACATCGCGATGCGCGTCATCAGGCCGTGAAGGGTTACCAGCGTCTCAACGCTGACGCGATGCGCGTTATACGTCCTGGTGGAATTCTATTTACTTTTTCGTGCTCACAGGTAGTCGACAAGAAACTATTTTATGACACCGTTGTATCGGCTGGCATCACTGCTGGTCGTCAAATCAAAGTACTTCATCACCTCACGCAAGGGGCGGATCATCCGGTGTCACTATTTCACCCGGAAGGCGAGTATCTTAAGGGACTCGTGCTGTATGTAGAGTAAGGAAACGCTATCTAGAATGCGTTTATGAACGCATCGGATGTTTGCTTAACAGAATAAGTCTCAAGTCCGGCAAGAGCCCAGTCGTAATTGCGTTCAAATTTTGCAAGCGACACTACTGCGTCCGCGAGCGCTTTTGGATCACCATCCTTAAACACTCTGAATTGCTTCCAGTTCCCAAAGTCAGCAGAGCTACCCACTGAATCACTGGCAATAACGCCTGCTCCGCTTTGCATTGCTTCATTTGTCACCAGTCCCCAGGTCTCTCCCATTTTTCTTGAGGGGAGTACCATTAGATCCATTGCCAGGTAATGGCCGGCAAGCTGCGACTGATTGACGAACCCACTGAAAAAAGCTTTTGACCCATACTTACGTTCAGCCTCCACTGTTAACGCGCGCAGGTCTTTCTCCAGTTCACCGCTGCCCATAAAATACAGGTGAATCCGGGAGCGCAATTCCGCAGGAAGATATTCCTGCATCTCATATAAAATCTTTGGGTTCTTCTTCTCGATCAATTTTCCCGAAAAGCCTATAACAAAGGCGTTCTCTGCAATGCCGGCCTTCTCTCGCTGAGTCTTTCTCAGTGACGACTTTTCCTCTTTGCTCAATTCAGCAAAGCGATCTACTGTGAAGTACCTTGCAGGGGTTAGCTTACTTTCAGGAACGCCGTGGTTGAGGTAATGCTGCTTATTTAATTCACCAATGTAGAATATCTTGTCGATCCCCTTGTAAAGCGTGGTGTAGAGCAAAGACCGAACGATGCTTTTTGCCTTTGAACGGGGGAAGCAATGATCCTGTGTTTCGCATCTCAGCCATAACGGAATGCCCATACGCTTCGCATTCATATAAACAACTGCATCATAGCGATAGTTAAAACCACCGAGCAGTATGGCATCGGGCTTGTGCAGTTCGATTTGTTCCCTTACGCCTTCGCCGGTGAGTGTACCCCAACCTGCAAGAGGTGTTCCTTTTTCACAATTTAATACGGTGTGTTCATAGCCGGCCATCATCGGAACGTCCCATGAAAATGCAATCCCAAATTCCTTGTCCACCCTTCCCCGCACGGAACAATCCGACGCATACACTACGTGTACTGAACCTGGCATATCGACTGACATTTGCTGCCAGATCGGCACTCTATATTGAACCGGATGTGTATCAAACACAAGAAGCTTATGCCCCATATAATGAATTTTGAAGCAGCAAGTTAAGTGGGTCTTTTAACTTGCAAAATGATCAGAATCATCACAGGCGGCTGATAAAAGTTTTGTGATGAATTGCGGGTATATAGAAAGCCCGAAAACAATCGTGTGAAGCCTATTTCTTGCCCGGCAGTGGCGGCGGACCATCCGGTATATAGGCCTTGTGTATGTGGCCGTTGCGCCTCTTCTCGAACTCGTCGCGAATGTTATTTCTCAATTGCTCGTTTTCGAATAGGTCAACCATAGTTGTTCCTAACGCTTTGCCGGCATATAACATTCCCTTGTGGCCAATAGACATTCCTCCACAGGCGACCACTGCCCACGAATGCCATGGTGCTTTAATAGGGGCGGTTGTTACATTAATTGTGATTTCAGGTACAATCCAGCTGATATCACCTACATCAGTTGAGCCTCCCTCGGGGTCATCTTTGGTTTTTTGAAGCGGATGAACGGATCCATCGAGTCCGGTTTGATCAACTTCACTCACCTCCTGTATCTTTTTAGCGAAGGCTATCTCTTCTGGCGTGTACGTAATAGGACCAAGCGCTTCAATGTTTTTCTGAAGTGCTTCAGCTCCATGTTGATTAATGAGAATTTCATAATCGCCGGATTGGACTCTTACACTGCTTTCGACGCCTGCCATCAGGCCTGCACCTTTAGCTATTTCTTTTACGCGCGTAAATACAGATTCAACGCCTGATCGCTTAGAGTCACGGACCCACATCCATATCGCAGCATGTTCGGGAACAACGTTTGGTACATCACCGCCATCTTTGATCACATAGTGCATGCGCACACTAGGCTGAACATGCTCTCTCAACATGTTCACGCCATCAAGAAACAGCTCTACACCATCAAGAGCACTGCGGCCATTCCATGGATCGGCAGCGGCATGTGCAGCTTTGCCTTTAAACTCAACTACAAAATCCACCATTGCCTGAGAGCTTTGGATGTTTGCCGCAATCTCTTCCGCCGGATGCCAGTCAAGGCACACATCGAGGTCTTTGAACAGGCCCTCACGAGCCATATAGATCTTCCCTCCAACAGCTTCTTCTGCCGGTGTTCCATAAAATCTTACTGTGCCTTTGAGTTTGCCGGAAGCCAATAACTCTTTTATTGATACAGCAGCAGCAAGACTGCCGACTCCAAAGAGATTGTGTCCGCAGCCATGGCCGGCACCACCAATCTGAAGGGGTTCCTTTACTGGTTGTGCTTTTTGCGAAATACCCGGAAGTGCATCGTACTCTCCCATTATTCCAATGATCGGTTTGCCGTTGCCGTATTCTGCTATGAAGGCAGTTGGCATCGAGGCCACTCCGCGACGAACAGCGAAGCCCTGTGCCTCGGCGTAGTCAGCAAGTGCCTGTGCAGACTTTGTTTCGCGAAGGGCCGTCTCGGCATTTGCCCATATTTCATCGCTGATCCTGATCAGATCCGCAGATCGTTTATCGATTGAAGAGATCACCGCGGCCTTGTTGGCGTTGACTTTTTTAGACTGCGCACTGGCATCAATAGCAGCAGTAAACAACAGCAACATGCTGCTGATGAAAGCAAGTTTGTAAGTATGCATAGAATGGTGAACCACCTGTCCGGTGTCGTAAATGGGAATGATACGAAACAATATAGTTGTTATCGCGAAAAGAACATCGTCTCGTCTACAAATTCAGCCGGTCATTTAGGGTTGTGTTCCTTTTGATAGTGCTCTTTTAAAATATCGTCGGCAAAGTCATTTGTGAGATCGCGAACGACAGAGTGGACGTGATTCGCATTGTTTTGAGTATTGTCGAGTTCGATTAACAACATTGGTCCCTGAATACGATAGTAATAGGCTGCTCCTTCCTTAGTGCTTCCGGCCCACGCGAATGACAGGTTATCAACTCCGGCCTTTTGAATCTTCGCCATCAGTTTCTTTGAAAATCCAAGGGTATAATTGTTTACATAAACGTCGAGCAATGTCAACAACATCTTTTGTTGTTTATCACTTAGTTCGCGGTATGAGATGCCGGCGGGAGTTACAGGCTCCGCCTTCCTTGAATTAAATGAAACGATGTCAGGAAGTGCCTGTTCTGCAATCATGGCCTTCTTTAATTGATCCGGATCGAGAGCGTTTATCAGATCAAATCCGCGATTACTTTCTTCCGATAAAATTTGTTTTCCGCGCTCCGGACCGTTTTTTACGATGGCAGGGTTTGAACCAAAAAACGAGGGCGTGGAAGATTCAAGCCGATCATTTATGGTTGTAAAATTCAGAGCAACATGATGTCCCTCGAAACGCCAGGCCCAGACGCCGCTTGCCCCAGGCTGACCAAAGACGGTTACATAGTAGTTTAGAGGATCACGATAACGATCATCACTGTTTCGTCCCTCGACTTCCCTCAGTATGTTTTCATGATCGACGATGCTCGTTGCTTTTCTGTAGCCTTGCTCACTCAGACTAACCTTCAGCAACCCGAACACTGCTGTCCGCTGGTCGGCGCTGAGATCACGCAATGAAACACCATTTCTCGAGCGGGGGACGAAATGCCAGTTGAATCGCTCCGCATCATCGAATTTATACTGAGCCTTTTCCCTTAGGGCCGGTGATAAGTGTTGAACAAATTGCCCAGTTCTGTTGGTAATATCGGCTTGCTGACCAAAGGCCGAGCCTGTAATGAATAACAAAATCCATGGCTTCATATAATGGTATGCTATTTGGATAAAGATAGCAATTTGAATTCTGGCCATCCGAATTCTTAGTTACATATTATACTATAAGCAGTACATTCTTCGCACGATGGTAATCCAAATTCGTTTGTAGTTCGTATATACACAATGATGCCCGACGGCCACAGGGACTTGGTGCACAGGAATGTTTTGGATTTATGAGTTTTTAATTGTGGTCGCTTTTCGTTTAACTTCGAAAAATTTTGTTGCCCACATGGAGCTTACCCTGGCCTGTACAAACATACTAAAGCAGCTTACCGACTTACTGCGAGTGATGCGCGATGAGGATTTCACGCGTCCTGCGACGACGTTGAGTAATTCAACCGTTGGTCAGCACGTTCGGCATACGCTCGAATTCTTTCTATGCCTTGAAAAGGGAATTGAAGGAGGAGTTGTCAACTATGACAAGCGTTTACACGACAGGCTTATTGAAAACGATAAGCTCGTTGCTCTGTCAACTATAGAACGTATCAGAAGGGTCGTGGAAAGTATGTGTGAGAAACCCCTCCTGCTGGAGGTCGGGTACGATGTAGCCAACGACAATTTCGTGACAGTCGAAACAACCGCGATGCGCGAATTGGTTTACAATATCGAACATGCAGTCCATCATATGGCGATCATTAAGATCGGTGTTCGTGAAATTGCAAATTATCTTGAGCTGCCAGCCGATTTTGGTATCGCTGCATCCACCATCCGCTATCAGGAATCCGTGTCTTCACATTGACGTTCGATGTCGAATTCATTGCGCGATAAGGTCTTGAGAAGCAATTTCTTCATCAAGCTGAGAAGTTGGGAGTATTGGCCATTCGGGATTGTTCAGTTTCCAGTCTTTATCTATTTCGCATGGTTGTCGCTTCGTGCGAGGTCATTGGTGTTCTTCTCAGCCTCTAATCCGGGCATAACGATGGGGGGCATGTTTGGGGAATCCAAATATGATGTCCTGCAAAAGGTTCCAGCGCAGTATATACCCGTAACCATACTGGTAAACTTGCCGGCATCTGTCGAAACCATACTCAACGACATGGCAGATCGACACTTGAAATTCCCGGTTATCGTTAAACCCGACATCGGCGAGCGTGGATTCATGGTTAAGAAAATTGAAAGCGAGGATGACATGATAAAATATCTTGGCCATCAGCAATTCAACTTTCTCATTCAGGAATATGTTGATCTTCCTCTTGAATTCGGGATATTCTATACGCGGTTTCCGAACTCGAAAAAGGGCCACGTTACCTCTGTGGTAATGAAAGAAATGCTGGCTATTACCGGCGACGGATCCAGTACACTGAGGCAACTTATTCTGAACCTCGACCGCGCCAAGCTTCAATGGGATTCGCTAAGCACTGCCTTTCGTGAAAGCCTTGATTTGGTTGTTCCCCAAGGCCAACGTATCGAACTTGTATCGATTGGCAATCATTGCCTGGGCACCAAGTTTCTCGATGGCACTCACCTGATGAATTCAAAGCTCGACCATGCGTTTGATGTGATCAGCCAGCAAATTCCTGAATTCTATTTCGGCCGGTTTGATCTTCGGTGCGCAAGTATTGCAGACCTGTACACCGGGCAGATAAAAATCATGGAACTCAACGGATGTGGTGCTGAGCCTGCACACATCTATCATCCCGGTTATTCATTGAGGAAAGCGTTCGGTGTGTTGTTCAGGCACTGGCACAACATTTTCGTGATTGCGCAGCAAAATGAACGGCGCGGGGTGTCTTATACGACGCTTAGGGAGGCCGTTGCGCACTATAAGCGCTTCAAAGAAGCTACCGCATCATGAGCGTAAATGCCTGGAGGATCTGGATCGATACTGGAGGTACTTTTACCGACTGCATTTCAACAGATCCATCCGGCAAGATCTTACGTCTTAAGGTACTAAGCAGCAGTTTGCTCAGGGTTCCCATCATCTCGGTGAATGCGACTGTCATCAGGATTCAACTGCCGCTATCGCTTCATCAAAACACGCTCAGGGGATACAAGGTGCGTATAGGAAAATCTGTTCGTTTAGTAACGTCCAGCGAAGCGGATGGGAATTTGATAAACGTTGATCGTCCTGTTACAGGGGCCAGCAATGTAACAACTCTGGATCTGTTCACCGAAGAGGAAGTGCCCGTATTTGCAGCGCGTTTGCTTACACAAACACCGATCGGTACTGCTTTTCCTGCACTGGAAATGAAGCTAGGTTCAACGCGCGGCACGAACGCCTTGCTGGAAAAGAAAGGCGCACGCACGGCGCTGCTCGTAACAAAAGGTTTTAAGGATTTGCTTGTAATCGGAAATCAGCAACGACCCGATCTCTTTAGTCTTTCAATCAAAAAGCCCGACAACGTATATCAGGTTGTTCTTGAAATCAACGAACGCATAACAGGCAAAGGAGAAGTACTTACACCACTGATTGAGGATTCTGTTTCTGAAATTGTGAAGAAATTGCGTCGGAACAGGGTTGAATCAGTAGCCGTTGCGTTGCTGAACAGCTATGCTAATCCTGTTCACGAATTATTGTTGGGACGATTGCTGGCCGCCGCGGGTTTCAATTACGTATCGCTTTCCCACGAGTTGTCGGGACAGCTCAAGATTCTCCCCCGGGCGCAAACTTCAGTGGTCAACGCCTATCTTGATCCTGTTGTTCGCCAGTATCTGAATCGCATCAGGAAAGAGTTGAATAGTGCCTCCATTAAAGTCATGTCCAGCGCAGGAGGTCTTCTGGAACTCGACAACTTTCAACCAAAGGACAGCCTATTGAGCGGACCCGCCGGAGGTGTCGTCGGTGCACTTGAAAAGGCCCGGTTGTCGGGGGAGAACAATATTATAACGTTCGACATGGGCGGCACCAGCACGGATGTTTCGCGATGTGCAAACAAACTGGACTACCAGTTCGAATGCGTGGTTGGTGGCCAGCGAATATTGTCGCCATCACTTGCTATTGAAACCATCGCCACTGGCGGTGGATCCATTTGTTCATTCGATGGATATCAGCTGCTTGTTGGTCCGCAAAGTGCGGGAGCAAATCCTGGCCCTGCCTGTTATGGCAAGGGAGGACCTTTAACCGTCACTGATATAAACCTGCTGCTGGCAAGAGTTTCAGCGGCTTACTTTGCTATTCCCATCGACGTCATTGCATCTGATAAAGCAGCTGATGCGTTGCACGCTAATATAATCTCTAAGGGGAAACGCATGAGCAAACGGGAAATGATGCTCTCGCTTATCGAGATCGCTAATGAGAAAATGGCCGAAGCCATTCGAAAAATATCGGTTCAAAAAGGTCATGATCCCGGCGAATACAGCCTGTTATGTTTTGGTGGCGCAGGGGGACAACACGCCTGCGCACTGGCCACGTTGCTTGAAATGAAAAAGATCATTGTTCCTTACGATGCAGGTTTGCTAAGTGCGTTTGGAATTGGCGCCGCCCGAATGGAGCACATGCGCGAAAAGCTCCTGATCACTCCCCTTGATAAAATTCTTCCGGAGCTTGAAGATCACTTTAGCTCGCTCGTTCGTGAAACTGATGGCTTGTTGCCCCAATCCAATCCGATCGAGATAGAGCGGTTGATTTTTCTCCGGTTGGGAGGACAGGAAACATCCTTGGAGGTAACGGTAACCGATCCTAAACTTATCGTCGGTCAATTCAAGAGGAGATACAAGGAGGTTTACGGACATTACCTGCCACATAGACCAATTGAAGTTGAATCTATCCGGGTATTAGTAAGGGAAGGCCGGCAAACCGGTCGACGTCAGGTTGGGCAACTTAAGCGGTACTCGCCGAAGGAATCGGAAAAGACTTCTTCGCGAAGCTTAAAAGGATCGCGGCAAGCCGTTTACATCTGGGAATCGCTTAAACCCGGAGCATACGTAAAAGGTCCTGCATTAGTCATAAGCCGAAATTCTACTACCTATGTTGAGAAAGATTGGTCGTTTGAGCTTGACAGGAACAACAATGGATTGCTCCTTCCATTGAAGGCTCAGAATAAGAGTGATCGAAAGGCGCATGTCGCAACCGCCGCGAATCTCACCTTGTTCACCAACCGGTTTACTTCACTCGTTGAAGACATGGGCAGTCTGCTACAGCGAAGTTCGTTTTCGGTAAACGTTAAGGAACGCCTTGACTTCTCGTGCGCTTTGCTGGATGCCGACGGATATCTCATTGTCAATGCGCCTCACATTCCTGTACACCTTGGAAGCCTGGGTGTATGTGTGAGGGAAGTGAAGAAAGTTGTTAGTATGCAGGAAGGCGACGTGATCATAACCAACCATCCCGCATTCGGCGGATCGCATCTTCCGGACATAACTTTGATTAAGCCCGTTTATTTCAAAGGTGCGCTTATAGGATACGTTGTAAACCGGGCCCATCATGCTGAGATTGGGGGAAAGAAGCCCGGATCAATGCCAGCAGATGCGAAAGTTCTTGAAGAAGAAGGGGTGATCATTCATCCTACCCATCTTGTTCGAAGAGGCGTGCCTCAATGGGGCAGCATTGAAAGACTTTTAAAAGATGCCCTTTACCCCTCGCGCTCCCCTGATGAGAACCTCGCGGATTTGAACGGTGGACTTGCCGCATTGATGCTCGGTGCTTCCGGACTGGAGCAGTTGTGTCGCAATCACACGCGTGGGCAGGTTACACGTTATATGCGTGAGATCAGATTGCATGCCGCCTCGCTAATGCATAGGAAAATTTTGCTACTCAGGTCACGGTATCAGTCCACTGAATTCCTCGACGATGGAAGTAAACTTCAAGTGTCGATCAGTAAACGCAATGGCACATTGCTCATTGATTTTACCGGAACCGGCAAAGTTCATCCGGGAAACCTCAACGCAACGGTAGCTATAGTTAACAGCGTAGTTCTCTATGTTCTCCGCTTGCTGGTCGGCGAGGTGATGCCACTTAATGAAGGTCTGTTCGAGCATGTAAGGCTTCTGATACCAATGGGAATGTTAAACCCTGACTTTTCAACTGGACTGAATAGATCACCCATTACTAAGTCACGTAAGCCAAACGCTGTTCAACATAGCGATCACCAACAGCGCACCATTCGTACGAATGAAGGACCCGCTGTTGTTGGTGGCAATACCGAAGTCAGTCAGCGTCTAACCGATACATTATTAAAAGCCTTTGGTCTTGTTGCCTGCAGTCAGGGTACCATGAACAATCTCTTGTTTGGTAACGAGCGATTCGGTTATTATGAAACCATCTGTGGTGGTGCTGGTGCCACCAGCTATGCCGATGGTGCAGACGCTGTTCATACACACATGACCAACACGCGGATCACTGATCCTGAAATTCTTGAATTAAAGTATCCCGTGCGACTCGAAGAATTCAGCGTACGCAAAAACTCCGGAGGCAAAGGGAAACGGAAAGGTGGCAATGGTGTAAAACGAGTATTCCTCTTCAACGATGCGCTTGAGGTAAACATATTGTCGCAGCATAGAAATGAAGTGCCATATGGTGTTGCTGGCGGACATGCTGGAAGTCCAGGAAGGCAACAGCTCGTAAGCAATGGTGAGGTGAGAAGACTAAAAGGCACAACAGGATTCTCCGTGAAACCGGGAGACAAGCTCATCATCGAGACTCCGGGCGGCGGTGGCTGGGGCAAGCCCGGATAAGTTTTTCAAAAACAAAAGAGGCCACCTCTTCAGGCAGCCTCTTTATTATGATTTCGTCGCATTGGCGACGATGTTCAGTTCAGATTAGTACACCAGACTTTTCTCCATCATGAACTCGGCGATCTGAACAGCGTTGGTTGCAGCTCCCTTGCGCAGGTTGTCGGCAACGATCCAAAGATTCAGTGTGTTCGGCTGTGACTCATCGCGACGGATACGACCTACGAATACTTCATCGCGGTTATGCGATGTGATAGGCATAGGGTATACGTTGTTCTTAGGATCATCCTGTACAATCACACCAGGTGTAGTGGAAAGGATCGAGCGAACTTCGCTGAGGTTGAAATCCTCTTCGAATTCAACGTTCACTGCTTCAGAGTGACCACCAATTGCCGGTATACGAACCGTTGTAGAGGTAACGCCGATCTTGTTATCGCTAAGGATCTTTCGTGTTTCATTCACCATCTTCATTTCCTCCTTGGTGTAACCATTGTCAAGGAAAGAGTCGATATGAGGCAATGCGTTCATATCGATCTGGTGAGGATAAACCTTAGGTCCATTTACGCCTTTGCGCTCGTCCATCATTTGCTGAACGGCATCTTTGCCAGTACCAGTTACGGACTGATAGGTAGAAACAACGATACGCTTCAGTTTGTATTTTACATGGAGTGGAGCAAGCACCAACACCATCTGGATTGTCGAACAGTTAGGGTTAGCGATGATACGGTCATCGATGGAAAGCTGATGTCCATTGATTTCAGGAACGATCAACTTCTTCGTAGGGTCCATTCTCCATGCTGACGAGTTGTCGATAACGATCGTACCAGCTTCAGCATACTTCGGTGCCCACTCAAGTGAGGTTCCACCGCCAGCTGAGAAAATAGCAATGTCAGCTCCCAGCTTAGCGCCTTCTTCAATCCCCTTTACCGTGTACTCCTTACCCTTGAACTTCATTTTTTGTCCAACAGACTTTGGCGATGCGATAAGATAAAGCTCATCAAAAGGAAAGCTCCTTTCCTCTAAAACTTTCAGGATTTCCTGGCCCACTAAACCAGTGGCGCCTACTACTGCTAATTTCATTTTTGGTTAATTTTAAGGGCTACAAAAATAATATAATCCCGTTGTGCTTATGAAAAATACCCCACAATTAATTGGGGTTAGTGCATTGCTCACGTTTGCTGTTTCAGTAATGCCAACCCAACAAATGTTCGCTCACCTGTATTTGGTGACCTGTGAGTCATCAACAAGTTATGCTTTCGACTACTCCTGGAAAACAATCATCATTACAGAGATCATGGCCGACCCATCACCTCCTCAGGGATTACCCGAGGTTGAATATGTCGAACTGTTTAATCGCGCTGCTGTTTCCGTGTCCCTGGAAGGATGGAAACTTTCGGATGCTTCCAGCACAGTTGTTCTAAATGCTATAACGTTAGATCCAGGACAATATGTTGCTATCGCATCAAAACCAATAGCAGTTGCCACAAACATGATGATTGTTTCAGGTTTGCCGTCGCTGAACAATGCTGGCGATTCGCTGATGCTGACCGACGCCGGTAACAATGTCATAGATGTCGTTAACTATTCGGACGACTGGTACCGCGATGAACAACGTAGTAAGGGTGGATGGTCGCTCGAACTAATTGACGTAAACAACACGTGTGAGCTTGCCGGCAACTGGACCGTCGCTGACGATTCAATGGGTGGAACGCCGGGCAAAGAAAATTCTGTGATGGCATCCAACCCTGATGTAACCGGGCCACTGTTGGCATCCGTCGACATAGTTGACGAACGGAATCTGCGAATCAATTTCAATGAAAGGCTTTCCCAGGCGACACTTCAGTCCACGAAATGGGCAATCATACCTTCTGTAGAGCTTACAAAGCTCACATTCATCGACAGCTCGCGTATGGCGATAGCGCTGGTGCTGGACCAACCTTTGCAGGGTGGCCAGTTGTATTCTCTCACAATGGGACAGGTTTACGATTGTGCCGGCAATCCATTACAGCCGGGTGGCAAAACTACTTTTGCACTCCCTGAAGCAGCTGCCTCAGGCGATGTTGTGATCAATGAAATTCTGTTTAACCCACGTCCTGATGGGGTTGATTTTGTAGAGCTTTTCAATGCGTCCGGAAAGTATATCAGCCTTAACGGATGGGCTATTGGCTCAGTGAATGACGATGGCTATTCAGAACGTGCAATCATCAATGCCATCGTTACATTGCATCCGAAGCAGTACATGGCTTTTACGGCTGATGCATCGGTTTTGGAAGCACAATATCTGTGTGCTGATTCCAGCATCACGCAACTCAAACTTCCATCTTACGCCGATGAAAAAGGGATCGTCTATATTTCCAATGAAGTCGATTCGACGATAGATCTCTTCGAATACAACGCTGCGATGCACAACGCATTTGTCAATGATTCAGAGGGCATATCATTGGAACGCATATCAAGCAGTGCCCCTTCAAACGACGGATCGAACTGGACTTCTGCGAGTTCATCTGCGGGATTTGCCACACCTGGCTCTGGAAACAGCGCCGAGCGCCGGGAGCGGACAACAGAGAAGGCCGTTACTGTGGCGCCTTCGGTGTTTACGCCGATAACCGGTCAGCCTAACTTCGCAGAAATTTCCTATCAGTTTGAGCAACCAGGATGTGTTGCAACGGTAAACATATACGACAGCAGAGGGATGATTGTGCGTCACATTGCTGATAACATATTGTTGTCCACAGAAGGCAAGTTGCGGTGGGACGGAGACAAGGACAATGGATCGAAAGCTCTATCGGGCTATTATGTGGTATGGTTTCAGGTTTATGCTGACGATGGGACGTCGAGGTTGTTTCGGGAGGCTGTTGCAATCTCATCCCGGTATTGATTCCCAGATTTAAGTGTCTAAACCGCGATAAGAACGGTTGTCGAAGCGCCTGCGAGCATCAAATGGCACGGGTTAAATCGCCGATTTTTTATCGGCGGGAATTTATTGACTAATATTTTTTGTTTTCGTGCATGACCGCATAATTTTGCGCATCTTTTACCAAACGGAGAATTTCTTATGGCTAAGAACAAGAAGGTAGTATCGAAGGCAACGAAGAAGGCGCCTGCAAAGGTTAAGCCTGCACCAAAGAAAAAGGTTGCCACAAAGGCCAAGAGTGCTCCGGCAAAGAAGGCAGCGCCCAAAAAGGTAGTTAAGCCTGCCGCTAAGAAGCCTGTTGTCGCCAAGAAAGCCGCTGCTCCAAAGAAAGTTCTGACCCCTAAGAAAGTTGAGAAGCCAGTTGAAAAACCGATCGAAAAGGCGGTTGTAGCTCCGAAAGTTGAAAAGGTAGAACCCCAGATTGAGAAGGCCGCTCCGGTGGTGAAGAAAGAGAAAGAAAAAGTTGAAAAGCCGGTGACGGTAAAACCAGCAGCGCCTGCGCCAAGCAAGCCTGCGCCTCCACAATTAACCATTTTCCCTGTGCCAAATCAGAGACCTATTGCCCATAAATCAGCAAAACCTGTTTCTTCTGGTGATGAAAGAACGAGGTATTCTGAAGACGAGTTAAACGAGTTTGCCGCGCTTATCCACAAGAAACTGGACAAAGCGAAAGACGAGTACAAGATTCTGAAGGAAACCCTGAATCGCAACAACGACGAGGGTACAGATGCCACATCAGGTGGAAATACTAAAGTATTGGAAGACGGAGCAGAAACTGCTGAAAAGGAGAACCTCAGTCAGCTTGCTGCCCGCCAGCAGAAATATATTATGAACCTCGAAAATGCCCTTATCCGCATCAAAAACGGAACTTATGGCATTTGTTCGGTCACTGGCAAATTGATCCCTAAGGAGCGTCTGATTGCCGTGCCACACACAACGCAATCTATCGAAGCGAAGATGATGCAGCAAGACTAAGCGTCTGCTCCCCCATTTTCTTATAACTTTGCATTTTAGTTTACCACTACAACTAAACTGTTTCGTTTGGACTTCTTACAAAATCACATTGAGGCGTTGATCTTTTGCAGCCCTACTCCGATTCGGATTGCTGAGATAAAATCGTGCCTTTCAGAAATGTTCAACGCCGAAGTTCCTGAAGAGGACATTCTCGGTGCTTTGCAACGCCTTGAAGAAAAATTTCAGGCTGAAGAATTTTCTTTTCAACTATACAAAGCAGCTGGCGGCTATCAGTTTTTGACGAAGCCTGCTTATCAGACCAGCATCGGCATCATGCTGAAGCAGCAATCCAAAAAGCGTCTCTCTACGAGCGCAATGGAAACGCTGTCGATCATTGCATACAAGCAACCGATCTCCAAAACAGAGATTGAGAACATACGAGGCGTGAACTGCGACTATGCCGTTCAAAAATTGCTTGACAAGAGCCTGATTGAAATAACTGGCAAGGCCGATACCATTGGGCGCCCGATGCTTTACGGGACAACTCCAAAATTCATGGAGTACTTTGGTATCAACGACCTTAGTGAACTTCCTGTTCCTAAAGAGGCAACTGCCGAAATCAACACCATCGGACAAAACGCGGAGTCGCCAGAGCTCGAATTTGCAGCTGATGAAGTCGTCGTGGAGACAGAGGGCAACGAGGTTGTAAATGCAGTTGATGCTTTGGAATCTATTGAGGCTTCAGAAAGCATTGAAGGGACTGAGCCCGAACTGGCGATTGAGTCTGCCGAAGGCATTGAAACTACGGAGGCAATTGAAAACGTTGAGTCAACGGAAGCAATTACCGAAAATGATATCACCAATGAGCAGGATTCATCCTCTGAAACAGAAGAGGATATAGAATATACTGCTACTGCGGAAGAAGGCGACGGTGAGCCTGATAACGAATCACCTGACCAACCGGAAGAACCGGAAAAACAAACAGATGCCCAGGCCTAATTCATCAGGACCGCGCCGTTCAGGAGGTAAACGCCAGGGCGCACGTTCAGGAGATCGTACACGTGAAAATCGCAGCGATTCTTCGGGACCTCGTCGTTCACCAAAGAAAACTTCACGTCCTGATTCAGACCAGGGACGCGGATCACGTGGCGACAGCAAAGGATTCGGTCGTCCAAAGTCAGCGTCAAAAGGCGAAAGAGATACTCCTCCTAAACGCTCATATCAAAAGGGCAGTTCGTTCGGGAAACGTGCTCCGCGTGCCGAAGGAGAAGGAGACAAGCCGAGAAAGTTTGGAAAGCCAGGCTTCGGTTCATCCGATCGTCCAAACAGGTCATTCGGAAAGCGTCCACCTCGAGCAGAGGGGAAAGACCAGGGGGGTGAACAACCACGCAAATTTGGTCGTCCAAAATTCGGCTTCTCTAAGCCTTCATTTCAGAAAGACAAACCATTCGGAAAGCGTCCTCCACGTGCAGAAGGCGAAGATCAGGGCGGCGAGCAGCCACGCAAATTTGGTCGTTCAAGATCCGACTCTGCCAAGCCTTCATTTAAGACCGACGACTCTTTCCAGAAGCGTTCTCCACGTTCTAAGACCGGAGACGGAGATACCGATAAGCCTCGTAAGTTCGATCGTTCGAAGTTTGACAATGATGAACCGCGTCGCGAAAGAAGCAGATCTTTTGGCAAGAACGATCACGGCCATCAGGCCGAGGGTAACAGGCCATTCAAGAAGTTTGATCGTGGTAACGTAAAGCGCGGAGGTCAGTCTATAAGACAGGAGCCAGAAATGCCAGCACAGGAATCAGGTGGTCCTGTCAGATTAAATAAATTCATTGCCAACAGCGGCGTTTGTTCCAGACGGGAAGCGGATGAACTAATCACGATGGGTCTCATCTCCGTAAATGGAAAAGTAGTGACGACCCTTGGTCATAAGGTTAATCCTGGTGATGAAGTACGCCACGAGAACAAGGTGCTTCGCGCTGAGAAGCCAGTATACATTCTCATGAACAAACCCAAAGGATTTCTCACGACGACTTCAGACCCTGAGGAAAGAAGCACGGTGATGCATATCGTGGCGAACGTCATCAAGGAAAGAATTTATCCTGTTGGCAGACTGGATAGGAACACAACGGGCCTGCTGGTGCTCACTAACGATGGAGATCTTGCCGAGAAGCTGATGCACCCTTCTCATAATGTTAAGAAGATATATCGCGTTGAGCTCGATCGCCCCCTCACCAGGGCCGATGCGCAGAAGATCATAGATGGTGTTCAGCTGGAAGAAGGACGGGCAATTGTTGATGACCTCGCTTATGTGGACGAAGGCAAGAATGTAGTAGGTCTTGAGATTCACATTGGCTGGAACCGCGTTGTTCGCCGGATCTTCGAATCACTCGAATACCAGGTTGTGAAACTCGATCGCACCATGTACGCCGGCCTGACCAAAAGGGATCTTCCCCGCGGCGAATGGCGCTTCCTTACCCGTGAAGAAGTTGTGTTGCTGAAACATTACAAGTGAGAGGATGAAAGCATTCTAAATTAACGAAGCCCCGTCAAGGGGCTTTTTTAATTCTCAAGTCCATTTGTCGGGCTACGCGTTTTCCAGCACCACTTTAAAAGTGCTTCCCTTCCCAAGCTCCGACTCAACCGTAATGATCCCATTGATTTTGGTCAGTGCTTCTTCAACAATGTACAGACCCAGTCCTGTTCCGTCCGTCGTGGGCGACGCACGATAAAACATGTCAAAGATCTTTGGAATGTTCTCTTTTGCTATACCCTGTCCGTTGTCTTCAATTGCAATCTCGACATCACCCCTGTTGCGCTTGAACGTAACCTTGATATATGGATTAGGCTGATTGAGATTGTGATACTTTACAGCGTTCGACATCAGATTGTTAAGGATGATCTTGATCTGATTATAATCAGACTTGAACTTATCACTCGGTCCTTCCTGATAGTCGAGTTGTATTGCCGATACTCCTTTGTTGAAGCGAATGTCGGCGATCGTCTCGTCCAGCAATTTTGAAAAATCAAGCTGTTCGAATTTCAAATCGACTTTCTTGCTGCGCGAAAGACTGAGGATATCGCTGATGATGAGGTCGAGTTTTCGAATGCGCTCTTCGATCATATTCATGAACGAACGTGCTTTCTCTTCCTGCAGCTCAATCTTTCCGAGATATGTTAGGCCGAGGATGGACGCAATAGGAGTACGAAGATCGTGGGAGGTGCTTGAAAGGAAACTGTCGAGCTCCTTGTTTTCGCGGTTAAGATTCTCGCGTTCGTCTTCGAGAAACCACATTACCATGCTCATGCCCATCAGCGACACCAGTAACAGGTCGACGGATCCAAAGAGTTCAAGCCCCGAGACTTCAGTGCCCAGTAATTTTAGCAGTCGCAGCGTGAAGTCGTACAGCTGATAGATGCTGAAAGAAATGAGTGAGCTTGAAAGCAGTTGCTGACCAAATCCCTTGGTGAACTTTTTGTTCGTCCACACCACCATTCCAGCCACCAGAAAACCAATTCCGGTAATAACGGCACGGCTACCGAAACTCACCAGATACCTCGAGAAAGGTCCTGCCTGTCCAAAGACAATTACAGATAATATGGCAAACAAGAGTGTTACGGTGAAGATGATTCGGAACTTTTTGCGGGAGAATGCCTTATCATAAATGAGCTCGTATGTCCCGCGAAGGATCATGATAATTTGAAGAAAGCAAGCAACCTGCGCTGCAATTCCAAACGAATCGCGCAGGAAGCCCTGCTGCTCAATCAGAAAGATCTGGACGACGCCTGATGTGAGTGCATAAACGGCGTACGCCAGCCAGCTCAGGGCCCAGGTGATGAGAAACCGACGCCGGTAAAGCGCTCCAAAATGCCGAAAGATGAAAACGAAGATGAGCCCTAACGTGATTTCAGACAGATACACATAGAACAAACGGGTCGTTGCTTCGGGAGGAAGATTAAAGATGCCCATTCGTCTGTCGTTATTTCACCGGTAAAGTTAGAAGCAGCAAAGTCTAAATTACGAGAAATTCGTGGCGCTCAAAAAACAAAAAACCCCGTTGTTAGCGGGGCTTTGAGGTGGTGACGGAGGGAATTGAACCCCCGACACAAGGATTTTCAGTCCTTTGCTCTACCAACTGAGCTACGTCACCGGAAATGAGGCCACAAAAGTATGTATTTTTAGGTACCACGCAAAAAAGCCCGACTATTTCTTAACCACCCGAAATACCGCTTTATTAGTACTTTTAGATCAAGGTATGATTCAACAAATCGCTTTCATAGGGGTCCTTGCCGGTACTATTTACCTGGTGTGGAAACGGGTAGCCTTTATAAGGAGGAATATTAACCTGGGTAAATCAAAGGAAGTGGTTTCTTCACCCGACAGGGTCCGCAACATGGTGCTGGTGGCTTTCGGCCAACAGAAGATGTTCAAGCGACCGATTCCTGCCCTACTTCACCTTTTCATATACGTGGGCTTCCTGGTAATTAACCTGGAAGTGCTTGAATTTCTGATAGATGGCGTTGCCGGAACGCACAGAATCTTCGCTGACATTCCTTTCTATGGAATCCTCATGAATCTGTTCGAATTTCTTGCTGTAGCGGTGCTTGTTTCCTGTCTTATCATGCTTTTCCGTCGCAATGTTTTAAAGGTGAGGAGATTGAACATGACTGAACTCAACGGGTGGCCCAGGCTTGATGCCAACGTGATCCTCATCACCGAGGTGGCCCTCATGTGCGCCATCCTGCTGATGAATGCTTCTGATCAGCTGTTGCAGGAGGTCTCACCGCACTATGCCAAAACCGGAACTCTGTTTTTCAGTTCCTTCGTGATGTCCATTCTCAAAGGGCAATCGATACCTGGGTTAACAATTATTGAAAGGGCAGCCTGGTGGTTTCACATTATTGGCATCCTTGCGTTCGCGGTTTACATCACCTATTCCAAGCACCTCCACATTGCCCTGGCGTTCCCGAATACCTACTTCGCCAACGTAGCTCCCAAAGGCGAAATGCAAAACATGCCTGTCGTCACCAACGAAGTAAAGATCATGCTGGGGCTAAGTGCTGCGGACAGCGCGCCGGCAGCTACTCCCGGCAGGTTTGGAGCAAAGGATGTCAATGATCTCACCTGGAATAATCTGCTCGGTGCCTATTCGTGTACCGAATGTGGTCGCTGCACAGCTGAGTGCCCTGCTAATCTTACCGGGAAGAAATTAT
The DNA here is from genome assembly GCF_037203685.1 of Chryseolinea sp. T2. Taxonomy (NCBI): domain Bacteria; kingdom Pseudomonadati; phylum Bacteroidota; class Cytophagia; order Cytophagales; family Fulvivirgaceae; genus Chryseolinea; species Chryseolinea sp. T2. Next base: position 515,021 of record NZ_JBBCAU010000001.1, on the reverse strand, counting down.
CGCCCCGAAAGATCATGATGGACACTCGTGATCGCATGGAAGAGGTTGGAAAGAGCCTTGATAGCGGGGGAGCTGGTCTTGCCGATGGTAAGTCGCTGCTCGATAACTACATCACCCGTGAAGAAATCAACGCCTGTACCAGCTGCAATGCCTGCGTCGAAGCTTGCCCTGTGATGATCAATCCTCTTGAGATCATACTTGAACTGCGTCGTTACGTTGCCATGGAAGAATCAGGTGCGCCAGCATCATGGAACTCAATGTTTCAAAATATTGAGACCAGCTTTGCCCCCTGGAAGTTTTCACCTGGCGATCGTTTCAATTGGGCTAATGAACTGAAAAAATAGTGTATGGATACCGTTGTAACAATGGCAGAATGGGAATCAAAGGGAGAGCTTCCTGAGATTCTGTTCTGGGTTGGATGTGCAGGTTCGTTTGATGAGCGATATAAAAGAGTGACGCGTGCTTTCGTCACCATTCTGCAGACAACAAAGACCAGCTTTGGTGTGTTGGGTCCGGAGGAAACGTGTACAGGTGATCCTGCGCGCCGGGCAGGAAACGAGTTCCTGTTTCAGATGCAGGCAATGTCCAACATTCAGACACTGGACCGCTACAAGGTTAAGAAGATCGTTACTGCGTGTCCTCATTGTTTCAATACACTGAAGAATGAGTACCCCGCTCTGGGTGGTGCCTACGAGGTCATACATCATTCTACTTTTCTGCAGCAGCTCATCAACGACGGAAAAATCAAGGTCACCGAAGGTGGAGTGTTCAAGGGTAAGAAGATCACTTATCACGACTCCTGCTATCTTGGAAGGGCAAACAACGTATATGAAGCACCTCGTGCCGTTCTGGAGGCACTGGATGCCGACCTGGTCGAAATGAAACGCTGCCGCACTACAGGCTTATGTTGTGGTGCTGGCGGTGCGCAGATGTTCAAAGAGCCGGAAAAGGGTAAGAAGGACATCAATGTGGAGCGTAGTGATGAGGCGTTGGCTACCGGCGCAACTACAGTAGCAGTCGCTTGCCCGTTCTGCATGACGATGATGAGTGATGGCGTGAAAGCGAGGGAAAAGGAAGCAGAGGTTTCGGTAAAAGATCTCTCAGAACTTATTGCCGAAGCACAGGGTTTAAAGTTTTAAAGAGTTCTTAAATACAAGGGATTATGCTAGTTGATTTCGCGTCGTTGAAACCCCATTCAAGAGTCTGGATCTACCATTCAAAAAGAAAATTCACTCCAGACGAAAAGGAGATAATTTACGAGTCGCTGTCGTCGTTTACCAATGACTGGTCGGCTCATGGCGTACCCCTGGTCTCTTCATTCGACATCAAACTTGATTCTTTCATTATACTCGCTGTTGACGAAGAAGCGCATGGAGCAAGTGGTTGCTCGATTGATGGTTCTACCCGGGCTATGAAAGCGCTGGAGGAAAGGTTGGGACTGCCGTTGTTCGATCGTGCGCAAGCCTCATTCGTACGCGGCAACGAACTGTTCACCTTTCCGGTTAGCAAACTCAGGGAGGCGGCATCGACTGGTGAATGGAATTCCGAAACGCTTTGCGTGAATACGCTGGTGGCAACGAAGGGAGAATTGGAATCTGGTTTCGTGATACCTGCAGGAGCAACATGGCTTAAACGTTATTTACCGGCAGCACCTATAACCGGTTAAAAGGAATTTGTAGATTTATCAAAAGTTTGTCCGAATGATGAGGCTGATATTTTTTACTGGTGTTGTCTTACTGTGCGTCACCTCCTGCAGCACCGAAAAGAAAGCGTTGAAGGCTTTCAAATATGGCAAGTATCAAACCTCCATTGATTTATACGCAAAGGTCCTGAAGGGCAGCCCTAACAATGCCCGTGCTAATTATTTCGTCGGCGAGTCTTACAGACTTTCAAACCGCATGAAAGAGGCAGAAGCTTATTATGCGAAGGGTACCAATGCGAAAGGCATCGACAAGGATACAGCACAGTTCTATTACGCTCAGGCGCTGAAGGCAAATGCCAAGTATGCTGAGGCCAAGAAGGTGCTGGAGGCGATTGAAAAGAATCCAGAAAACGAGAAGTTCAAGAATCGGGTTGATGCTGAAGTGAAGGCAATCGACCAGCTTGCCGCTATTAATGAAAAGCCTAGCTATCACCGTGTAAAGAACCTGGAGACACTTAACACTGCCTCATCAGAATATTCACCTGTGTTCCTGAATAACGAGTTATACTTTACCAGCTCTCGCGGTAAGGACAAACTCTATGAGGCTACTGGCACTCCGTTCACCGATATCTTTAAAGTATCGAGCCGCGGTGCAAATGTTGACCTTGCAACGGTCGCGCCACTGCCCGGAGGAATCAACTCTGCAAGCATCAATGATGGATGCATTACATTTTCGCCGGACGGTAAGACAATGGTGTTCTCAAAATGTAATTCCGGCAAGAAAAAAGGTGGTTCTGATTGCGACCTATATCTGTCCCGTTACAGAAACAACGCATGGACAGAACCGGTGATGGTTAACATTAATCAACCGGAAACATGGGAATCTACTCCTGCTTTCAGTGCCGACGGACGGACATTGTATTTTGCTTCTAACCGTAAAGGCGGATACGGAGGAACAGACATTTATTCAGCGCAGATGGACACCCGCGGTCGTTTCTCGCGCGTAAAGAACCTCGGTCCCGATATCAACACACCTGGTAACGAAAACTTCCCTTATGTTGCCGACGATGGAAAGCTCTACTTCTCTTCTGATGAGCATCCCGGCTATGGCGGACTCGATCTGTTCGTGGTTAAGCGGTCAAATGGAAGAACGCTGGTCGAAAATCTTGGCCAGCCGATGAACTCGGTCGGCGATGACTTTGGAATATTCCTCTTCAGACCTGACAGAGGCTTCTTCACTTCAAATCGTGAGGGGGGCAAAGGCGACGATGACATTTATACGTTCATCAATGAAGATCCGAATCTGAAAGTGGTGAATTACTACCTGCAGGGTATTACTTACACGAAGGATAAGGAAGACAAGATGCAAATCCTTCCGAATGCGAAAGTGAGTTTGCTCGATGAGCGGGGAGAATTGATGCAGGACTTTGTAACCGGAAATGACGGCAAGTTCCTGTTCCGCGTTTATGAGAATGAGAACTACAACATGGTAGGTGAATCTGATGGATACCTTGTGAAGCGTCAGTTGTATACTACGCGCGGGCGATCAGTTGATCCTGCGACGCTGAAGGATCTCGTTACCAATGTTACGTTCGATACGCTGCTCGTACTTGACAAGATTGAGCTGAACAAGATCTTCGTACTTGACAACATTTACTACAACTATAACAAAGCCGACATTCGGGAGGACGCTGCCAAGGAACTGGACAAACTGGTCCAACTGCTGGCCGACAACCCGGAGATCAGAATTGAGCTGGGTTCACATACTGACAGCGTCGATGATAACGCTTACAACATGAACCTCTCACAGCGCCGCGCTGAATCGGCCGTCAAATATATTGTTCAACACGGCATCGCCCCCGACCGCCTTGTCGCGAAGGGATATGGCGAAGAGCATCCTATTGCCCGTAACACCAATCCTGACGGAACCGACAACCCTGTTGGTCGTCAGAAGAACCGCCGCACGGAGTTCAAGATCCTGGAGGTAGGTGTAGTGCCCAAGAAGCTTGAGACCGACGAGGTCTTCGATGAGGACAAGTACTTCAAAGAGAATTAGCGATGGCCAGGGGGTGAGTGCGTCAATTGCATTCAACTGCTGTCAAGTGCCGTTTAGTAATCCTTATTTAGGTTTTGGTTAGGCTCGTGTCAGGCTTTTATACTGTTTTGTGGCCGCTTCGCTTAGGCTAGGCGTCCGTTAGGCGTACGCTTCAGTTTGGCTTTGCTTAGGCTTTCATTAGGCTCTGGTTAGGCTTTGGTTAGGATCTCATTAGACTCTGCTTAGGCTTCCATCAGGCTTGGTTGGACTTTGCCTATGCTTCCGACCTCCCCTGTGCGCAGTTCCTCACTCTCACACTGTTCCTCACTCTGACTCAGTTCCTCACTCTGACTCCCGAGCCCGCCCTGCTGCTCATTTCAGGGATGGCTAAGTCGCGAATGAAGAAGGGTGAGGAACAGTGTGAGAGTGAGGAACTGAGTCAGAGTGAGGAACAGTGTGAGAGTGAAGAACAGCGACACCCCCTTTATAACGAAAGAGAGGCTGAACATCTCTGCCCAGCCTCTCTTCCCCGCGACGAGCCGAGGCCCGTCAAATTATTGCCTTAAAATAATCCGGTGTCTTACGCAGCGCGCTGCTTCTGAATGTCGTCTATAGTCATTTGCTTGTGCTTGGCGATCTGGATTATTCCCAGTCTGTTCAGCACTCTAATAACCTGATAAGTTGGATCGATCTCGTGCCAGCGGATACCGCCGAAGTTTGGGCGGTTGCCGAACTTGTGGTGATTGTTATGATAGCTCTCGCCCATCATCAGGAAGTCGAATGGAAGGAAGTTCATTGAAGTATCCTTGACCTCGAAATTCCTGTATCCGTACTTGTGAGCAAACCAGTTGATGATAGCACCGTGGATCGGGCTCATCAGGAAGTGGACCGGCAAAAGGAGCCACAACCACCAGTATTGAGCGTACACAGCGTATATCGTAATATAGATGCCTGCCCAGAAGATTCTCGACGGCCATGAGCGCGCGAATTTGTCGAATGCTTCCCATTGGGGAACGCCTTCGGTGAAGCGACTATCAGGTATGAGTTTGCGGTTAGCGATATCGGAATAGATGGTCTTCGTCTTCCACATCATGTTCCAGATGGTCTCATCATATTTTGGCGAGTGTGGATCGTCTTCCGTATCGGCGAAAGCGTGGTGCATGCGGTGCATGACGCCATAGCCATAGGGGCTCAGGTAGTTTGAGCCTTCGAAGATCCAGGTGAGTACGAAGAATACTTTCTCCCAGAATTTATTCATCGTAAATGCCTTATGCGAAGCGTAGCGATGAAGAAAGAATGTCTGGAAGAATAGCGACAGATACCAGTGCGCTACAAAGAAGATAAGAATTACTGCCATGAAGGTTGTTAAGTTTAGTGGGTCCTCACCGAGGGGTCAGCCAGAACCGAATTATTTCTGTAAGACCGGAATGTGATTGACTTGTGACAAAAAATAGAAAAAAAATTTCACCTTTCTCCAACTGAGATGGCAACCTCTTGTTTCAGGCCCGAAATGAGGTCGGTGATGTGCCCGAGGTCGCAGGCCTTTTTGAAGTTGGCTCTGAAGTTGGACGTGTCGGGCATTTCAAAATGGATCTTCGACGTCTCTTCGCTGAGCTTCTTCTTGGCGCGACACAATAGCTGCCGGCAATGTTCTTTCTTCTTATCGAACGTTTCCTGCAGCGTATCGTAATCAAAATCAAAAACCTCTTTTAACACGAAAATCGCACGTTCCAGGGGCTCAAGCTTTGCCTGCAGCGTTTTCAGCGCTTTTTGCAAGTCGATGTCCAGGTCGAGATGTGCGAGATTCGATTCTTTGAAAAGCTTGAGGGCTTCGGCAAGGTTGTGCTGTCCGAGAAGCTCTTCCTTTTTGTTCTTCAGCGTTTCAATGTGCTTGAGGCAATTATTCCGAACCGCAGAGATGAGATACGCCTTGGTGTTCTCGATCTTCTTCGGACCGGCAGAGAGCCATTTCAATGCTGTCTCCTGCACGATATCCTGAGCATCAGCTTTGCAGCGAACCATGTTAAAGGCAATTGCCTCCAACATCGGTTGATAGCGCATAAAGTGTTGTTCAGGACTCATAAGGACTACAAAGATACGCCCTGAAAATGAGAACTGTAACCTCAGTTTACAAAGTTTCGGCAGTTTTACTTACATGCCATTTTCCACAACCGATCAGTCGTTCGCAGAGATAGTTTTAAACAGCACTATAACGTTCAGGATGAAAGCATTACCTTTGCGTTTGTCTTTAGAAATTAGTTGCCCGTTCGCCGCACTACTTTCCACATTTTTTGGTTTACGAATTATGACAAAAATTGACCTCACTCCAGAAGTCCGGAGGAAACCTGTACTGGTCCAGGAGATTGCTTTTGCAGCTATTCACCTGGCGCCGCTTGGGGCTCTTTACACAGGAGCGACAATGTTCGATTGGATCGTTTGCGCGGTTCTTTACTTCTCCCGCATGTTTTGGGTAACGGGGGGCTATCACCGCTATTTTGCTCATAAGTCATATAAAACATCGCGTTGGTTCCAGTTCGTGATTGCCTTTATGTCACAAACGACTGCACAGAAAGGAGCACTCTGGTGGGCTGCCCATCACCGCCATCACCATCGTCACAGCGACACGCCCGCAGATCCACATTCGATGAAGATTTACGGATTCTGGTATTCTCACATTGGCTGGATCGTTGGTCCTGACTTCAAAGAGACCGACTACAAAGTGATTGGTGACTACGCCAAGTATCCGGAGCTCGTATGGCTTAACAAACATTACCTCGTACCTCCAACAATCCTGGCCTTTGTGGTTATGGCATTGGGCGGTATCGTGAATGGCAATGGAATTACTGACATGTTCACAACGGCTGGATTCTCATCCTTATTCGTTGGATTCTTTTTGAGCACGATAATACTTTATCATGCTACGTTTTCCATCAACTCAATCATGCACAAGGTCGGGTCGCAGCGCTACGAGTCTAACGACGAGTCGCGTAACAGCATCTGGCTTGCGCTGGTAACAATGGGTGAGGGCTGGCATAATAACCACCACTACTATGAAGTGGCGGCACGTCAGGGCTTCTTCTGGTGGGAGATCGACATCACTTATTATATATTGAAAAGTTTTGCAGCTGTTGGCTTAATATGGGATCTGAAAGGAGTTCCAAAACACATTCTGCATTCGAAGAACAAACAGGAAGCTGCTCAACTGCGGAAGAAGTACGAAGCAGAAAAGCAACCTGAAAAACAGTTGGAATCGGAACATGCTTAGCAGCGGTTCTGAAAATGGAAGTTCGGTTTGTAAATCTTAGTCCTTGACATTCGCTGATTTTAATTTTGATGAAAAACTCCTGGATGGTCTTACCTCCATGGGTTTCAATACTCCCACCCCCATTCAACAGCAGGCGATTCCTGTTGTCCTTGAGAACAAGGATCTGATCGCCTGCGCGCAAACTGGTACCGGGAAGACTGGCGCTTACCTGCTTCCGATCATGGACAAGATAGTTCGTGCTGAAAAGCGACATCTCAATACTTTGATTATAGCTCCTACACGCGAGCTGGCTCAACAGATCGATCAGCAGATTGAAGGCATTGGGTACTTCCTCGGGGTAAGTTCAATACCAGTTTACGGTGGTGGGGACGGAGCCACATGGGATCAGCAACGCAAGGCAATGGAAGAAGGCGCTGACATCGTCATCGCTACACCCGGACGACTTATCGCATTGCTGGCAACGGGCAAGATTGTGCTGGATCATCTTGAGCATCTTGTTTTGGACGAAGCCGATCGCATGCTCGACATGGGCTTTTACGACGACATCGTAAAGATCATCACCTATCTTCCCAAGGAGCGTCAGACGGTGTTGTTCTCAGCAACGATGCCACCGAAGATCAGAACGCTGGCAAATAAGATTCTCAGGAATCCGACCGAGATAAATATCGCAATTGCAAAACCTGCTGACGGAATTCTTCAACAGGCTTATGTCGTATTCGATGCGCAGAAGCCGGCGTTGATTAAGCACGTGCTAAAGAGCACCGAATGGAGCAGTGCCATCATTTTTGCATCCACAAAGGAGACTGTTAAGAAGCTCGATCAGGCTTTTCAACGTGCAGGAATGCCCGCTAAAGCATTTCATTCTGATCTCGACCAACCGGAACGCGAGTCGATCCTTCGCGAGTTCAAGAACAAGCAGGTGAACATGCTGATCGGCACCGATGTACTATCCAGAGGTATCGATGTGGAAGGAATAAGCCTGGTAATCAACTTCGATGTCCCTCCGGACCCTGAAGACTATGTACACCGCGTGGGACGGACAGCACGAGCCGACACAACGGGTACAGCGATTACATTTATTAACGAGCGCGATCAGAATCGTTTCTACAGCATTGAAAGCCTTATCGGAAATGAGGTAGCCAAGTTGCCGCTTCCGCAGGCAATAGGCGAAGGTCCTGCGTACCAGCCACGCGTAAAGAAGAACCACAACGGGCACAACGGTAGCAATGGCTCACCTCGTAAGAAGCCCAAATTCTTTCGTCGCGGTAAAGGAGGTAACGGCGGTAAAGGTGGCGGTAAGGGACCCGGCGCTCCTAAGAAGTAATCACTTCTTCTTCATCACTGATAATACTTCATTCAACTTGAGCAATGCTTCGACAGGACTCATCGTGTTGATGTCGACGGTGCCCAGTATATTCTGAATTTCACTAAAGCGAGGATCCGGTGCGAACAAACTTAGCTGTTGTATCGGCGGAGGCAAGTCTTTCAGAGGTGCGGCCTGATTCTTATGCTTGTCTTTCTCGAGAAAGTGCAATATCTCATTGGCGCGCAGCACAACTCTATTCGGCATGCCCGCCAGCTGTGCAACGTGAATTCCAAAGCTGTGTTCACTACCGCCTTCCTTCAGCTTTCGCATGAAGATTATCTTATCGCCAACTTCCTTCACGGATACATTGAAGTTCCTCACACGGACCAGATCTTCTTCAAGCTGATTCAATTCGTGATAGTGAGTGGCAAATAATGTTTTTGCTTTAAAGTCTTTGTGATTGTGAAGGTATTCAACGATTGCCCAGGCGATTGATACCCCGTCGTATGTACTTGTTCCGCGTCCGATCTCATCCATGAGAATGAGGCTGCGATCACTGAGGTTGTTGAGGATGCTGGCCGTCTCCGTCATTTCAACCATGAATGTTGATTCACCTTTTGAAAGGTTATCTGCCGCACCCACGCGAGTAAAGACCTTATCAACGATACCGAGCGTGGCGGCGTCGGCAGGAACATAGCTGCCGATCTGTGCCATCAAAACAATAAGTGCTGTCTGTCGAAGCAAGGCCGATTTACCCGCCATGTTCGGACCGGTAATGATCAGCAGTTGTTGCTTTTCGCTGTCGAGGAAAATATCATTCGGAACATACGACTCGCCCGTACGCAGTTTTCTTTCAATAACGGGATGCCTGCCTGCCTTGATGTCCAGCGTGAGGGACTCATCAACAAAGGGTTTCACGTAACGATTGATCTTAGCTGCCTGTGCAAAGCTGAAAAGGCAGTCCAACTGGGCAACTACACGCGCATTCTGTTGTATCTGGGCAATATATCCCGCTGCCATTGTTACCAGAGCATTGAATATTCTCTGTTCAATAACAACAAGCTTATCTTCAGCATGAAGGATCTTCTCTTCGTACGTCTTCAGTTCCTCGGTGATATAGCGCTCGGCATTCACCAATGTCTGTTTACGGATCCAATCAGATGGAACCTTGTCTTTATTGGCGTTGCTTACTTCGAGGTAATAACCGAATACTTTGTTGTAAGAGATCTTCAGAGAATTGATGCCCGTGCGCGTCACCTCCCGCTTTTGTATCTGCAGAAGGTAATCTTTCCCCGAGAAAGCTATCTGCTGAAGTTCATCCAGTTCGCTATCGACACCTGGCTTGATCACGCCTCCCTGGTGCGAAGCAATTGGAGCATCGTCGCGTACTTCAAGCGATATCTTGTTCGCCAGGTATTCACAACCGTCAAGTTGGTCACCGAGCTTTTGAAGCACTGGCGCCGCATGCTGTGCCAGTTGCTGCCTGATTGGTTCGATGCAACGCAATGCGCGCATCAACTGCAACAACTCCCGCGGATTAATCCTATTGACAGCCACCTTCGATATCAAACGCTCCAGATCACCAATTTGAGCAAGTGAGGTCTTCAGCTGTTCATGAAGTCCCGCGTCTGATAAAATCGTTTCAACTGTGTTCAACCTTTCATCGATCAACGTCTTCTCCTTGAGTGGAAGGATCATCCACTTCCTGAGCAATCGTCCGCCCATTGGAGTAAGTGTATGATCAAGGATCTCGATAAGTGGAGTACCACCATCCTGTTGGGCACCTACCAGTTCCAGATTTCTGATGGTAAATTTATCGAGCCACACGAACCTGTCCTGATCGAGTCGCGAGATCGTTGTTATATGCGACGTATCTCTATGTTCGGTCTCGTCGAGGTAATGAAGAATGGCACCTGCGGCGATGATTGCTTCACCCATGCCTTCGATACCGAATCCTTTCAGCGAGGCAGTCTTGAACTGATTAATCAGCTTTTCGTGACCGAAGTCAAAACCGAATACCCATTCGTCGAGACAGAATGTATTGTATTCGCTTGAGAACAGCGCTTCGAAATGAGTGCGTGATTGTCGGTTGAAAATGATCTCTGCCGGAGCAAAACTCTGGATCGTTTTGAGGACGTAACGCTCGTCTCCCTGCGTTGCGTAAAACTCTCCGGTTGATATGTCGAGGAAGGCAGCTCCGTAAATATTCTTTGTTGCAAATACGGCAGCAAGGAAATTGTTCTGCTTTGTGTTTAAGACATTGTCGTTGTACGATAGCCCTGGCGTTACAAGCTCCGTTACACCTCTCTTTACTATTCCCTTGACAGTTTTTGGATCCTCCAACTGATCGCAGATCGCCACGCGATGTCCGGCGCGAACAAGCTTTGGCAGGTATGAGTCGAGGGAATGATGTGGAAAGCCAGCGAGTTCAATTTCTGAAGACGAACCAGCACCGCGTTTGGTGAGAACGATGTCGAGTACTTTGCTGGCTGTAACAGCGTCTTGTCCGAAAGTCTCGTAAAAATCGCCGACTCTGAATAACAACAGCGCACCGGGGTGCTTCGCTTTGATGGCATTGTATTGCTTCATCAAAGGGGTTTCTGTTGCTGTGGTTGCCGTTGACATAGCCGGCAATTTATGATTTCACCCGAAGAATTCTTGCCTCTTTAAATGATTTAGGCTTAAAATCCTGACTGTCCTTTTGTACGGTTATTCTAACTATTTCTTTTCAGCTACCAACATCCACATAACATCGCCCTTAATCGTGGTGCGATCAGCGAATGGGTCCTGTTTTTTCACAATGGTGAATCCGGCAATGGTGAGGTCTTCCTCTACGAACTTCATGGAAATCTCGTGTTTCGTCGCCTGTTCTGATCGGCTCAGGTCGCGTCGCGATTCTGCAATGGGTTCGCAAATCACCAGACGTCCGCCTTTCTTCAACGCAGCTTTAATATGGATCAGGATCTTCTTATAATCACTCATCTCATGGTAAGTATCGAGGATGATGACGCCATCCAGTTGGTCCGTTGGCAACTTCGGATCGTCGTATTCACCCTTTACAGTCGTGACATTTGTGATGCCTCGTTCCGCAAGATGTTTATTCAACAGTTCAAGCTTGGGAGCATCTACGTCGACGGCATACACACGCCCTGATGGTTTAACGACATCGGCCAGTTTTACTGTCATATACCCCTCATGGCATCCGATGTCGGCAACTGTGCTGCCGCTTTTGAGACGTAATTGTTTGATCAGTTCAGGCGCCCGTTGCCATTCGTCGCGTTCTTTCCAGGCACTTTCACGATAGATATTCGTCCATTGGTCCTGTCCGTTTGTCAATTGCGTACTCATCACAATGACCAGGAACATGAATGAAATGATTCGGAATACTTTACGGGCTTCTGACATCACCACAATTTAAGAATTCATGATTATACAGATGGCAGGTTGAGGGTAGTGCGTTGTCTATGCTACGAAAAACGCTCTATTTTGCGTCATGAAAAAGTTGTCGCTAGAGGAGCTTGACCGTATCAGCGCTGCCGAATACCAGGAGGCACCAAAAACTCCGTTCTGCATCGTACTCGACAACATCAGAAGTCTTCACAACGTAGGTTCTGCCTTTCGCACTGCCGATGCCTTCCGACTTGAGAAGATCTTTCTAACCGGAATTACGGGCACGCCTCCGCATCGGGAAATTGAAAAAACTGCCCTCGGCGCGACCACTTCGGTACCCTGGGAGTTTGTAGAAAAGCCTGAAGACGCCGTTGCACGGCTCAAGGCCGAAGGCTACACGATCATTGTTGTGGAACAAACCACTGAAAGCGTGGCCCTTAATTGGTTTGTCCCAAAAGCTGACGCCCGATACTGCCTGGTGTTTGGAAACGAGGTGCATGGCGTAAGCGAACCCGTTGTTGGCCTCTGCGACATGGCTTTGGAGATTCCTCAATCGGGTACGAAACACTCGCTGAACATCTCTGTTTGCCTGGGGATTGTGGTCTGGGATCTTCATCAGAAACGCGGGACGCTCAATCCTTAATCAGCCGCTTTACGCATAGCAGTTTAATTTGCACTTTTGCGCTACCAATGAGCTCGACAGTGAAAGACAGATATTCTCAACGCGGCGTTTCAGCATCGAAAGAAGATGTGCATCAGGCAATTTCCAAACTCGATAAGGGTTTGTTTCCAAAAGCCTTTTGCAAGATTGTTCCCGACTTTCTCGCCGGTGACGACGAGTGGTGTACGGTGATGCATGCCGATGGTGCAGGAACGAAATCATCATTGGCGTACCTGTATTGGAAAGAAACCGGCGACCTGTCGGTGTGGAAGGGTATCGCACAGGATGCTATTGTGATGAACATCGATGATCTGTTGTGTGTAGGTGCGACAGGTAACATTTTGTTGTCATCAACTATCGGCCGAAATAAACATCTTATTCCAGGCGAAGTAGTATCGGCAATTATTAATGGTACTGAAGAGGTGCTCGCGATGCTTCGTGATCATGGACTCAACCTTATCAGTACGGGCGGCGAAACTGCTGATGTCGGCGATCTCGTAAGAACGATCATTGTTGACAGCACTGTTACCACAAGAATGCGAAGATCAGACGTAATTGATAACGCCAGAATTCAGGAAGGTGATGTGATCATTGGCCTTGCGTCGTATGGCCAGTCCGTTTACGAAGACTCTTATAATGGTGGTATGGGCAGCAATGGATTAACATCTGCCCGTCACGACGTGTTTCACAAGGATTACAGCAGCAAGTATTCGGAGTCGTTTGATCCGGCCGTAGACAGATCACTTGTTTATAGTGGGAAGTATCACCTGACCGATACAGTTGAGGGATCACCAGTGGATGTTGGAAAGCTCGTGTTGTCTCCAACGAGGACTTATGCTCCTATCGTTATTAAAGTGCTGGAATCACTGCGGAAAGAAATTCACGGAATTGTTCATTGCAGTGGCGGCGCACAAACGAAGGTGCTTCACTTTCTGAATGAAGGGCTGCACGTGGTGAAAGATGACCTCTTCGATGTCCCTGTGCTTTTCAGACTAATACAGGAAGAAAGCAAAACAGACTGGAAGGAAATGTATAAAGTTTTCAACATGGGCCATCGGATGGAATTTTATGTTGCTGCCTCTCATGCACAAACTATAATAGACATCTCAAAGAGCTTTGGCGTCGATGCCCGAAAGATTGGCTACGTTGAACGTTCGAAAGAAAAAAGCAGTGTCACGATAAAGAGTGAAAACGGAACTTTCAGCTATCCCTGAATATCCTGCTCGTCGCTTCGAAAATATCAATGCTCTGAAGCCGATCGATCCTTCTCATAAGGAGTTCTGAGTCTTTAGTCTTGAGTCCTTAGTTTGGTCATTAGTTGGAGAGTATTGAGCAAGCTGCGTAGCCTGTCATAGCTATTAATACTCTTCTGCTGCTAACCAAACTCAGGAAAGCCGCCCATGTGGCGGCTCCTAAATTGTCAATTATCAATTATAAATTGTCAATTACTTCAGGATCGATCTCGAAATAACCATCTTCTGAATCTCTGTCGTTCCCTCATAGATCTGCGTAATCTTCGCATCTCTCATGAGTCGCTCAACATGATATTCCTTGACGTATCCGTATCCACCGTGAATCTGTACAGCTTCTGTTGTAACATCCTGTGCTACCTGTGAGGCGAACAGTTTTGCCATTGCTGCGGCACGAACGAAATCCTCTCCCTGATCTTTAAGCCATGCCGCCTGGTGTACGAGCAGTCGCGCAGCATCAATTTGTGTTGCCATGTCTGCGAGCTTAAATTGTATTGCCTGATGTTCGGACAACGCCTTTCCAAATGCCTTGCGCTCCTTCGAGTATTTCAGAGCAAGCTCATATGCACCTGCAGCAATTCCAAGTGCCTGGGAAGCGATTCCAATTCTTCCGCCGTTTAATGTTGTCATGGCGAATTGAAAACCGAATCCGTCCTCACCAATACGATTTTGCTTTGGAACTTTCACGTCGCTGAACATAAGCGAGTGGGTGTCCGATCCGCGAATACCCATCTTATCTTCCTTCTTTCCAACGGTAAATCCTTGCATTCCTTTCTCGACGATCAGAGCGTTGATACCTTTGTGTTTTTTCGACGCATCCGTTTGGGCGATGACGATGTATACACTTGCAGTGTTGCCGTTCGTGATCCAGTTCTTTGTGCCATTGAGAAGATAGTGGTCGCCCATATCTATTGCCGTAGTGCGCTGACTGGTTGCATCCGATCCGGCTTCGGGTTCTGATAAACAGAAAGCGCCTATGCCATGCGTTGCGAGCGGCTTGAGATACTTTTCCTTTTGCCCGGGTGATCCGAACTTTTCAAGCCCCCAGCAAACCAGCGAGTTATTAACAGACATACAGACCGACGCCGAGGCATCTACTTTGGAAATCTCCTCCATTGCCAACACATAGGAGATTGTGTCCATGCCTCCACCATTGTAGGCAGGGTCAACCATCATTCCGAGAAATCCCAACTCGCCCATCTTCCTGATTTGCTCTACGGGAAATCGTTGATGTGTATCGCGCTCGATCACGCCTGGCAACAGCTCAGTTTGGGCAAATTCCCGTGCCGCGTCACGAACGGCAAGTTGTTCTTCGGTAAGTTGAAAGTTCATATCCGAAATTTATTGGATTCGATGTAATCACAAGGCAGGCCGGGCGAAAATCATCACCTTAATACCGTCAATCGTAGCTGAAATTTCTTCAAGGATTCGAGCTCGTGACAATATAATCCGGCGGAACGCTGTCTGTGAGCCAGACTCCATTGTCTGATCGGCAAAAGGCAAATCCGTCGAGCACCATTCGTGCCGCATCTATTTCGAGGACAACAGGTTTGCCGTGGCGTTGGCCCACCTTGACCGCTGTATCTTTCTCCGAGCTGAGATGAACGTGATGGCGTTCGCGCTTCACGAGGCCCGTGGCAAATATTGAATCCAGGTTTTTAAGGGCCGTACCGTGGTAGAGGAACTGTGGAGGAGACGCTGCAGCATATCCAAGTTCAACATCGACTGAGTGTCCCTGATTTGCACGGATCGACTCGAAAGAATCATTGAAGGCGAATCGTTTCTTCGCATTCGTGTCGACGATGTGTTTTAACGTATCGAAGTTGAACGCTTTTTCAGACTGCTGTATTTTGTCAATGAGGATCTTTACGTCTGTCCAGCCATGTTCATCGAGGGAGATGCCAATGGCTTCAGGCTGGTGACGAAGTACGAGACTCAGCAATTTAGAGAGTCGTGTGGTTTCCTTCTCTGAAATCATTAGCTAACTGGGACTACGTAATGAACGAATAAAGGCAAGATAAAAAAGAAGGCCCGCAATCTCTTGCAGGCCTTCTGGTATTCAATTGCAGATGCTTAATCCCGTCTTCCGAGAAACAGCATCACATAATAAGCTAACATAGTGATCGCACCTATTGCGGCAACAACATAGGTCATGGCTGCCCACTTAAGAGCGTCTTTTGCCATATCGTGTTCCTGTTTGTTCACAATGCCGCGGGCTTCGATCCAAACCAGTGCCCGACGACTAGCATCGAACTCAACAGGAAGTGTGATCAAAGCGAACAGTGCGAATACAGCATAACATACAATGATCACCAAAAGAGCAGTGTCCACTGTAAACAATCCGCGTATGGTGAAAGCACCAAACATCATCGCCAGGAATACGATGTTAATCACCTTCGCACTGATGTTCTGAATGGGAACCAAAGCCGATCTGAGTTCAAGCATGCTGTATGCCTTTGCGTGCTGAACTGCGTGACCGCATTCGTGCGCAGCAACCGCCGTAGCGGCCGCGTTGCGACCATAGTAAACGTCGTGGCTCAGATTAACGGTTTTGTTTGCCGGATTATAGTGGTCTGAAAGCTGACCTTCAACTGACATGACTTCTACATCATGAATACCATTATCCGCAAGCATGAGCCTTGCAACGTCTGCACCTGTCAAATCCTTCGTGAGATGTATTTGTGAATAACGCTGGAACTTGCCTTTCAGACGCGAACTCACGATCCATCCAATAAGCATAAACACTCCAGTAATCACCAATCCTCCAATACCCATAGTACTTTTAAGTGTTTTAACTAGTGTCCAAATATGCAAGCTTTGATCCAAAAATGAAAGGACTGCCAAAACGGCATCAAACCGTCATTTTCGCTGATTGGAACCGTTTTGAACGATTTCTAGCCCATTCAAATAGCGACTAACCTCGACTGGCTCATCTCTGGTCAAAGACTAGTCTCAGGCGCCTGCCAAGTCACTATAACCTCACTATAACCTCACTGTAAGGTCACTGTAAAGGTTTAGTAATCAAAACTTGCGTGCCATCGCAACTCACAGTTCGCTACAGGATTGATGAATCCAAACACTGCCCGGTGAAATAACAACCTATCCCACAAACATTTTTCCTATGTATAACATTCTGTCGGAACAAACTTTCTCGTCAGAGCCTGAGCGTCACCATTCCGAGAAAGTTGATTCCCGCCTGGGGATAGAAATAGGGAACGCCGTCGTATCCATATCCATTCGAAGCATATTCAACATCGAACACGTTGTTGATCAGCAATCCAAATTCGAGTTGCCCGAGCGCCTTTCCCGAAAGTCGATATGACAACCTGATGTCGTTGATGAAGTAGGGATCGAGCGCCACTTTGCTGTTGTCGGTATTGTCGAGATATTGCTTACCGACATACTTGCTGAGTAGCGACGCTTCGAATGCCGGAATGGGAGACCATGCCAGCTGACTACCAACAATCCATGAGGGAGACATTATGATAGTTGTGTTTCTCACGACATTGTTTCCATTAACATCGGTGAAAGCATAGTCCTGGTTCTTGTTGACACTCCAGGTTGCATTGGCATTAATTGTCACCTGTTTTGAGATCCTGCCCATGCCCGATACTTCAATGCCTGTTCTGTAGCTACGGCCGATGTTTGCGCGGATAGGACTACCGACATCGTTGATCTGTCCGGTAAGCACAAGTTGATTGTGATAATTCATGAGATAGTAGTTGGCCTGCAGCGCGTAGTTCGTGCCCTGCTTCTTCCATCCTGCTTCAAGGTTGCCAAGACGTTCGGATTCCGGTTTCTCATCGCCGTCGAGATAGTCAGACCGGTTCGGTTCTCTGTGCGCGATGGCATAGGAGGCATAGAGCGCGCTGCTCTCATTCAGCGTGTAAGTAAGGCCACCCTTTGGATTAAAGAACGAGAAGTGGTCGTCGATGCTATATTCGCTTTGATCGTCTTCGATACCTCCCGCTGTATAGTCAACACCGCGATATTGCAGGTCGAGAAAAGTAGACAGCTTTGGAGTAACCTTATAAGTCCATTTAGCATAGATGTTGAAGTCTGATTTCTCCGACGAGCCGTCGTAGTATACATGCCGGATGTCAGCGTCAGTAGCGATCTCTGCCCAGATGATTTCACCGAAGTGACGCGCTCTATCGTAGCGGCTATACGCGCCACCTATCGTTATGTCCATGTCATCGAGATCCTGGTTGAGCGAGAACGTACCACCATAGTAGTGGTTATCGAGCCATCGCCGAACAATAGCGTCCGTCGATGTGATCGTCTCGTTGCCTATTGTTACGTCGGGCAAGCCCAGATCAGCAAATGATTCATCCTGCTTGTATTGCTCGAAAAAGCCGCGACCGTATGTATAATGGAGGGAGACGTTTGCGCTCCAGTTGTTGTTTAACTGTTGAGCTATGTGTAATTGGTAATGGTCCTGGCGATAATCATCGATCTCGTTGTCGTAGTATCGCGAAATGTTTCCTTCATCATCGTAGATCGCGCCAGAATAGTTGAAGCGACGATCGATGGCCATCGTCTCAGAGTCCACACCATTCCACGCCTGATATGTTTGTTCATGACCACCAAAGGTTATTGCCTTCACGATGGTTTTATCACCGTAATATCCACCGCTGACATAATAGGAGTTAAGATCGGATGTGGCCCTCTCTATATATCCATCGGATTTGATGTTTGATATTCTGGCATCAAATGCCCAGCGATTGTTGAGCAGGCCTGTTCCCGCCTTAAATGTGTAACGCTGAGAGCGAAAAGATCCCGCTGATGCCGTTGCTTCAGCATAGGGTTTGGCTGCAAGAGCATCGGTTTGAACACTAACGGTCGCGCCAAACGCACCAGCGCCGTTTGTTGAAGTTCCAACGCCACGCTGGATCTGCAGGCTTTGAACGGATGAGGCAAGATCGGGCGTGTTCACCCAAAATACACCCTGCGATTCACTGTCATTAAGCGCGATCCCATTTATTGTTACGTTGATGCGGGTTGCGTCGCTGCCTCTGATGCGGAGTCCGGTGTATCCGATTCCTGCTCCCGCATCTGAAGTTGTAACGACAGATGGAGTCCAGTTGAGGATCATTGGGAGGTCCTGACCATAGTTTTGCTTTTGTACCGTCTGCTTGCTGACGTTGGTGAATGTAGTCGGCACTTTGTCATTTGCGCGAGTTGCATAAATAACAACTTCGTCAGTTAGTACAGGCGATTCTTCCAGATCGAAGTTCTGGTTTTGATCTCCCTGAACGTTAACCTTGAGATCGATTGTGGTGAAACCAAGAAACCGTGCACTCAAAGTGTACTCACCGCTTGCAAGTTTTGCAAACTGGTAGTTGCCGAATTCATCGGCAACGACGTGACGACCGAGCTCCTTGATTTCAAGCGTTGCGCCAGGCAGCGACTGATGGTTGTCGGCTCGCTTTACCTGACCATAGATCGAGTACAACTGCGAGTACGCGACCGCTGACCACAGCAGCGCTGCGGTCGTGAGAAATGATTTGAACATTGAAAATAAAATTGGTTAAACCTGCAGCGCACAGGGGAATGCACCCGCGTGTTTTTAACCTTGCCTTCCCTTCGGCCGCATTACCGGCATCAGGTTCATTGGGTATAATCTCAGCCCGTTATTTTAAGGCACCCCTTGTCTTTTGGACGGTACAAAGGTTACGTCAGGATCTGAGAGTCACAAACTTTTCGGCGCATTTCTTAGCTTCAGCGACGAAAAGTTGGAGAACTGTCATTTTGGTCAGCCTTCACTTTCAATGGATTTTATGCATTTTTACATAATATGCTTTCAGCAAAAATCAACGGGCATCAATCGCTCGAAATAGACGTAACATCGTCGTCTATAGCCATAAATGGCAAAACGGTTCCTGTTGACATAGCTCCGCTTGGGCCAGACAGGTTTCATATCATCCGGGATAACAAGAGTTACAATGCGGAAATACTCGATGTCAATAAGCAGACGAAGACGGTAACGATCAGGATAAACGGCGCTACACATTCAGTACAATTAAAAGACAAGTTCGATTTGCTGTTGGAAAAGTTGGGTATGACCAACGGAAGCAGTGGACGTCTGAACAATATCAAAGCACCAATGCCTGGCCTTATCATAGACCTGCGTGTGGGTGCCGGTCAGACGATTCAGCAGGGTGACTCTTTGTTGATTCTTGAGGCCATGAAAATGGAAAATATCATCAAGGCGTCGGGAGAAGGAACCGTAAAACGGGTGTTGGTGAAAAAGGGTGATTCAGTCGAAAAGGGTCAGGTTCTGATCGAGTTTTAATATATTGCGGCGGTTTTATTGAACACTGAATGAAATATAAACGCATCCTCCTCAAACTCAGCGGTGAAGCGCTTCAGGGACGTCAGAAGAACACCAACATCGATACCAATATCCTTGAACAGTATTGTGATGAGATCAAGGCATTACGGGAACAGGGCGTAGAAATCGCCATCGTAATCGGAGGCGGAAATATATTCAGAGGCGGGCAGGCTGAAGCGCTTGGGATCGATCGGGTTCAGGGCGACTACATGGGCATGCTGGCAACGGTGATTAATGCCATGGCCTTGCAAAGCGCACTTGAGCGTCACGGCATGTATACACGCTTAATGGCGGGTATAAAGATGGAACAGGTGTGTGAACCATTCATCCGTCGCAGGGCGATTCGCCATCTGGAAAAAGGTCGGATTGTGATATTCGGTGCCGGCATTGGTAATCCTTATTTCACGACGGATTCAACAGCAAGCCTTCGCGCGATTGAAGTGCAGGCAGACGTTGTTCTTAAAGGAACGCGTGTTGATGGCGTTTATACCAAAGATCCGGAGAAGTACCCTGATGCCGTTAAGTACAATACCCTTTCGTTCCAGGAAGCGTATGAAAAGAATCTGAACATCATGGACATGACGGCATTCACATTGTGCATGGAAAACAAGCTGCCGATCATCGTGTTCGACATGAATCAAAAAGGAAACTTGCTGAAAATTGCAAAGGGTGAAAATGCCGGAACGCTGATCAGTTAACGAAAAGCCTATACGCACACCAGAAATATTTTTTCAATGGAAGAAATTGAATTGTACCTCGAAGAAGCGAAAGACCTGATGACGAAAGCGGTAACGCACGTTGGTTCAGAGCTTACCAAGATCCGTGCAGGAAAAGCTAATCCTGCGATGCTCGATGGTATTGTTGTGTCTTACTATGGAGCGACAACTCCGCTCAATCAGGTGTCGTCGCTTACAACTCCAGATGCACGTACGATTTTCATCAAACCGTGGGAAAAAGGTATGATCGTGGAGATTGAAAAATCAATCCGCGACGCAAACCTCGGCCTCAATCCGCAAAACGACGGGCAACAGGTAATCATCAACGTTCCGATGCTTACTGAAGAACGTCGTAAGCAACTGGTTAAACAGGTTGGCCAGGAATGCGAACATGGCAAGGTGAGCATACGTACCGTACGAAAAGAAACGAACGAACAACTCAAGAAAATTAAGGGCGCATCGGAAGATGATGTCAAGAATGCAGAGGAAGAGGTTCAGACGATGACAAATGATTTCATCGCCAGGATCGATGCTTTGATGAAGAAGAAAGAGGTTGAGATCATGACCGTGTAGGTCCTGTTCAACCAACCTAATATTTCATTAGGTTGCTGGCGCTTCGTTATACTGGTACTTCATAATATTCCAGCGCCCACTCGAGCATGAATCTTACGCGTGCTGGGTTTACTTTATACACAATCAATTGTGGATTGTCGATCGAGCCGAGGTAATGCTGCAGTAAACGATTAGCATTCCATATTTCCTCAAGAATTTTTCTATCACTCACAACTTCTGCTTTACCGGTGATGCGCACCTGGTTGTGATCTTCATCGAGGTAGCAGAGTTCAACTTTTGGATTGATCTCTATCTCAGCAGTCTTTCCGTAGCTTTTCAGATTGGCAACGTAAATAACAAAGCCATCAGTACGCACGGGAGATACAGGCCGCACCCTGGGTTGGTCGCCATCCATAGTTGAAAGCATTGGAAAACGAACTTTCTTAACTATCTCACCGGCTAACTTAGGAACGTCTGCGGGATCAATTGTACGTGGTGCTGGTTTGCTCATCGCTTTAAGTACGGAGAATCATCCGTTCTCCATCAGAAAGATAATTCTACTTTCAAAGTTCTCCAATGCTTCCTGATCAGGTAATTGACGCAAACGGCTTGTGCATTGGTCCATACCTCGATATATTGAGATAAGTTTATTTTTCGGCCAAATGCGGTTGCTTCTTCTCTTTCTCGTACTGGCTTCTCTTGTGCTGATATCCTTTTTCATCTGGGGCGACGGAATTACTAATATCTTTTCTCAGGAGGGTGCCATCAATTGGCTGCATACCTATGGTGAATGGTCATGGGCAGCAGCGATAGTGTTGTTACTGGCAGATCTGGTATTACCTGTACCCGGTACACTGGTGATGGCCGCATTGGGTTACATCTATGGTGTTCTGATCGGGGGATTGATTGCTGCTGCCGGGTCGTTCCTATCAGGCTCTGTGGGTTATTGGCTTTGTCGTCTTATTGGTGAGAGGGCGGCAGTTCGATTGCTCGGACAAAAGGATTTCGAGCGAGGCAGGAAGCTATCAAGTGGAATTGGCGGATGGATCGTTGCCCTATCGCGATGGCTACCCGTCTTTCCTGAAGTGATCGCATGCATGGCGGGTCTTACGCGCATGCCTCCGTTATATTTTCATGCCGCTTTATTATCAGGATCACTTCCCCTTGGATTTGCATACGCATACATTGGTTACACGGGCATTAATCACCCCTGGTTGGCTATCGCTTTGAGCGCTGGGCTTCCGCCCTTGATATGGTTTGTGGTGAGCAGGATCTTTAGCTCCAGATTCAAAGGAACCGCTTCATGAGATGATAAGTGAACAATCAGGTACGAGTTGATATGACAGTGGGCCGGTTCGGTCCATTTGTTTTTTCGCCAGTGTCACAAAACAGGTGGATGAGTAATAGAAGTCAGCTATTTCAGAACATACCATGTTAAAAAGTGTGGCGGGTATAGAGAAGTATAGAGAAGTATAGAGCAGGTATAGAAAAGTATAGAGCGGATATAGAGAAAGTATAGAGCAGCTATAGAAGCACTATAGAAGATCTATAGAGAAAGTCCAGCACGGTTTAACACGTGTCTGATGCACAGTTATCGAACGTAAAACAGCGTTTAGACATGCAACGCCGCCATCCAGAAAACAAAGGGGCCCAAAAAAAGGGCCCCTCCAAAATTATCAATTGTAAATTATCAATTAGGTCAACTGTATTTCCTCTCCCTCACGATTCAGGAACTTGTATTCCATTATCGCCATCGACGTGTCTTTAACAATGTTGACCCAACGCCGGTAGTTAAAGTACCAGCGCAGGCGTCGTGATATGAGGCCGTGCGTGAAGTACGCGTGAAGGTAGGGGTGAACTGCAAGCACGAGGTCTTTCTCGTTTTGTTTCACCAGCAAATGTTCAATGTTCTTTTCGATCAGGTCTGATACCAGGATAGAAGCTGTGATCTTACCCGTGCCGTTGCAGGTAGGACATACTTCTTTGGTGGCGATGTTCATCTGAGGACGAACACGTTCACGTGTGATCTGCATCAACCCGAACTTGGACAACGGCAACACGGTAGACTTCGCTTTGTCTTCCGCCATTGCGTCCCGCATTATCTTGTAGATGGTCTTTTTGTTTTCGGGATTTTTCATGTCGATAAAATCGATCACGATGATTCCTCCCATATCGCGCAGGCGTAGCTGACGGGCAATTTCGCGTGCGGCTTCTGAGTTCACGGATAATGCTGTTGTTTCCTGGTTCTCTTCACGGTTTGACTTGTTGCCGCTGTTCACGTCGATGACGTGAAGGGCTTCAGTATGTTCGATGATCAGGTAACCTCCGGCGCGCAGGCTAACAGTTTGGCCAAACGCAGATTTAATCTGCCGTTCGATGCCATAGTGTTCAAATATCTTAGCCTTCCCGTTGTAAAGTTTTACTATCTTTTCTTTGTCGGGAGCTATGGTATGGATGTATGTCTTTACATCCTCAAATATCTTTTTGTCGTCGATATGGATATTATCAAACGACTCGTTCAGCATGTCGCGCAGCAGCGACGATGTCTTGTCCAGTTCGCCAATGATCTTCTCATTCGGATTGATTGAAACAAATCGTGACATGCCGTCCTCCCAGGTCTTAACCATGGAGCGCAGGTCGCGATCTAATTCAGCAACCTCCTTGCCCTCGGCAACGGTGCGAATGATCACACCGAAGTTTTCGGGTTTGATAGATTGAATAAGACGCAGCAGTCGCTTGCGTTCGTCGCTGCTGGTAATTTTTTTGGAAACCGAAACGGCGTTAGAGAACGGAACCAGTACGAGGTACCGTCCTGCAAGTGATAACTCACACGATAGTCGTGGGCCCTTAGTAGAGATAGGCTCTTTGACAATTTGCACTGGAATAACCTGACCCTTTGACAACTGTTGGGTTATCTTCCCATGTTTGTCAATGTCAGGTTCCAGTTTAAACTTGTCCAACTTGGTACCGTTGTACTTCTTTCCGCGAACGAGCTTCGTAAACTTTTGAAGCGAGCTGAATTGCGGACCTAAGTCAAGGTAATGTAGGAAGGCATCCTTATCGTAACCAACGTCAATGAATGCGGCGTTCAATCCCTGAACAACCTTTTTGACGGTGCCCAGATATATATCGCCTACGGTAAATTTGCTTTCTTCCTCTTCGTTGTGAAATTCTACAAGCGTTTTGTCTTTGAGAAGGGCTATACGACATCCGTCCTGAGTGGCACTAATAATTAGTTCATTACTCAAAACCTTTAGTTATTAAAGTAAAAAGATGTGTACAGTAAAAAGCAAAGCAGTATGGCAACTACTTCGACTACTTCTTCTTGTGCCTGTTCTTGCGAAGTCTCTTCTTGCGCTTGTGGGTCGCCATTTTGTGCTTCTTTCTCTTTTTTCCGCTTGGCATATGTAATCTTAAATTTTTTTGCTCCGATGACGGTTGAGGTCATGTTTGATTGGAGCGGTTCAACAAATTATTTTAAGTCCTGCAGATACGAATCCACTGTTGCCTGAACAGCCGGGTCCTTATCCATGTTTTTTACTTTGACGAATTCTTCTCTTGCCTTCACCTTCTCGCCGGTATTCATCAATGCGATACCGAGAAGCAGATGTCCCTGCGTATGGTTAGGGTTAACTTTGAGAAGGTCATTCAATCGTTCAACAGCGCGTTCGTACTGGCCGGATTGTATGGACAACATGCCCATATTAAACAGAGCCGGTTCGTGACGCGGATTTTCAGCTATTACTTCCCGAAGCATAGCAATACCCTGCATGGGACTGCCTGATCCGAGATAAGTCATTGCTTTGTTTGTCTTTACATCCAGATCATGCGGATTGGCTGCCAACACCTTGTCGTAACTTTCTCTTGCCTTCTCCGCGAACGACTGCTGACGTGCCTGATCAACCGCGAAAGAATATGCCTGATAGTACTGGTCTCCGGCCTGCTTCCAGCTTTCTGTTGTGTTAAAGAACTTCGCTGCTACTTCAGCAAACCATGCGGAACTATCGTATTTTCCGGCAGTTACGTACAGTTTTGCCAAAGAGTCGGCAAAGATAGCATTTTTTTCATTTGATGCTGACGCCAGGAACTGACGTCTGAAATCAGAGATCTTAAGCTGAACGGCGCGAGGTACCGCTGCGTGGTTTTCATCAGGCGACGGAGCCGCAGATGAATCGGATGCAGTGGTGCGCAATGGCGCATCGTTTTCAACAACTACCTTGGGCAAAAGAAACAGCAACCAAATGATCGCGGCGCTGCCTATTATGAGGAAAATTCTGGTCCTGAGCATATCAATTAGGTAGTAAAATCATGCCACCAACAATGCCCGGGACGACAGAAACCTTAAGCTGATTTTTCCTGCAATTGCTTAACCTTATCACTATTCTTGATCTTGTTTACGAAGATCTTCGCAGGCTTGAAGCTAGGTACGAAGTGTTCATCTATCACGAGCGCGGTGTTTCTGGAAATGTTACGCGCAATTTTTTTCTTCCGCTTCTTGTTGATGAAGCTTCCAAACCCGCGGATATAGATGTTATTTCCGTTCGACATTGAACTTTTCACTACACTGAAGAATGCTTCTACCGATGCTGTAACATCAGCCTTGTCTACACCTGTCTTTTCAGCGATTTCGTTAATAATGTCTGCCTTTGTCACAGTGTTATATTTTAGAGTCGAAAATTTTTCGGGAGGGCAAATTTAAATGCTACCCCCAGATTTAAAAATGAATATTGAAAAAATCTGATAATCAGATAGATGGACAAACGATATTTCTCCAATAAACTCGCCAAATGGTATGAAACGAATAAACGGCAGCTGCCCTGGCGGGAAACTTCGGATCCATACCGCATCTGGCTGTCGGAGGTTATCCTTCAACAAACGCGGGTTGTACAGGGTCTGCCGTACTATCTGAGGTTCGTGGAGCGGTTTGCGGATGTGGGGAAGCTGGCCGCCGCCTCCGAGCAGGAGGTGTTGCGCCTCTGGCAGGGTTTAGGGTACTACAGCCGCGCCAGAAATCTTCATAGATGCGCCAAAGAGGTTGTTCAAAATTATGGTTCCAGATTTCCGGAAACCTTTTCTGAGCTTCGGAAGCTAAGGGGCATTGGTGACTACACTGCTGCCGCCATCGCCTCAATCTCGTTCGGGCAGCCAGTTGCCGTGGTGGATGGCAATGTATATAGAGTGCTGTCGCGGGTATTTGGATTGGACCAAGATATTGCTTCCCCATCAGGAAAACTGTTATTCTCACAGCTGGCAAACGAATTGATCCCGATTGATCAGCCGGCAATCCATAACCAGGCGGTTATGGAGTTTGGCGCGCTGCATTGCACACCCCGAAATCCAAAATGCGACACATGCATTTTTGCAACCGAGTGTTTCGCTGCCACCCGTGGTCTTCAGTCATCACTTCCGGTTAAGTCGAAATTGAAGCGAACCAGAAACCGATACTTTTACTATGCTGTGGTCAGGAAAGGTTCATCGCTGCTAATGGGCCAGCGATCCGAAAAGGACATCTGGCAGGGGCTTTATGATTTCGCTCTGATAGAAACACCAAAGCGATTGGGTGAGGCGAACATTATCGCCGCTGTCAATAGTCGGTTCGACATGAATATTGAACCGGAAGAAGTGACCATTTCGCAACTCTATAAGCATATCCTGACACACCAGCGCATATTTTCCAGATTTATTGTATTCGACGCGAAGAGCAGCTTTGGTGTCTCAGAGGGATCACTTAAATTTTATTCGCCAAAGAAAATTGCTGCATTACCAAAGCCGGCGTTAATCAGCCGTTTTCTAGACGACTACAACATTCTTTAGATTGTTGTAACTTTAACCTTTTCCGGGCGATTTGAAAGGTCGTCCACAACCACTAAACATTTCAAAGTTATGTCAGGAGTAAACAAAGTCATTCTCGTGGGTCGTTTGGGAAAAGACCCTGAAGTGAGAAATCTCGACAACGGAGCTGCTGTTGCCAACTTTACATTGGCAACCTCAGAAAGCTATAAAGACAAGACCACTGGTGAAAAGAAAGAAATAACTGAATGGCACAATGTTGTGCTATGGAGGGGACTCGCAGAAATTTCACAGCGTTATCTCCACAAAGGAGACATGGTTTACATTGAAGGAAAGCTCCGTACCCGTTCATGGGAGAAGGAAGGCGTAACGCGATATACTACTGAAATTGTTGCTGATAATATGACCATGCTGTCTTCGAAGGGTTCCGGAGGCGGACAGTCGGGTGGTTCTTACGCTCCTGCCAACTCCTATGCGCCTGCAGAAGCAGGCAGTTCAGACAATTACAGAGCGTCGAGTCCTGTTGATTCCAGTGACGATCTGCCGTTCTGATTTTTCACCAAATGCTGATTTGTGGACGATCCTCCGGGTGACTTTCTAATTGTGCCGCTTGCCAGCATGTTTGCTGCATTCGGTTCGGTGTTTGCCCTGGTGATTGCGGCAATGGTATTAGCTGCTGCGCTAGCGGCAGCGCGTACTGCTTTATATTTCGCAGGTCTTGCCGGTAGAGAACATATCGCATGGACCTCTACTGGAGTGAATGTTCGCGTCAGGGCGGAGCGTCTGCTAAATGATTCGCGACTGCTGACGGTTGCCATCCATTTTTATCATACCATTACGAGGGTACTTGCGGTCGTCGGGCTGAGTGCATTGACACTAATTGCCGGGAACAGGAATGTATTTTTTGGTGTGATCGTGCCTGCCGTGATCACCATTGTTTTAAGCGAGGCATTTGCACGATTATTCGCGAGAAAATATCCCGTGAAGACGTTGTCTATGTTATATCCGCTGATCGCGCTGGTAAACAAAACGATGTTGCCAACGGTACGGCTGCTTGACGGATTTAATGTTAAGTGGCACGCGACCTTTGGCAATCGAAGAACTGCAGAAGAAGCGCTGGCCCAGGTAATCGAGCTGGCAGCCGCTGCAGAGTCCGAGTCTGAAAAGGAAGTTGTAAAAGGAATTGTCAACTTCGGTGTGCTGCGAGTCCGCGACGTTATGCGACATCGCGACACAATAGGTTGTATCAGCACGAGCTCAAATTTTGATGAAGTCATTGCTACTGTCAATGCCTGCGGGTACTCGAGGATACCGGTGTTCAAGGGGACTATAGATCAAATCGAGGGAGTGCTCTACATTAAAGATCTGCTGCCTTTTTTTGAACATGGCAAAGCCTTTCCATGGGTAAATATCATAAGGCCCGGATACTTCGTTTCGGCGAATAGAAAGATCGAGGCACTGCTGAAGGATTTCCAGGAGAAACGTGTGCACATTGCAATAGTGCGTGACGAACAGGGAAAGACTGTTGGCCTTATTACGCTGGAGGACCTGATTGAGCTTGTTATCCGCGAAATCAATGAGGAAACAGACCAGGTAGAACGTCGGGGCTACGAGCGAATCGACAATCAGACCTTCGTATTCAATGGCAAAACTCCTGTTCGCGAGGTATTCAGATTGATGGATATTGAGCACCCAATGCTTCGCGAGCCAACGGAATTTGAATCTCTGGAAGATTTCATCGTTGAAATCAACGACGAGCTGCCGGAAGCAGGAGAGGAACTTAGCTATGATCAGTTTACCTTTGTAGTTGAGGCTGTAGAAAACAAAAGAATTAAAAGAGTCAGGGTAAATGTTCATGCGCAGGCATAAGAATGTTCTTTCAATCGCTCGTATCGTTACGACGTTCAGTCTTTTAGTCTTTATCGGTCTGCTCACGGCCGGATGCCAGCGCGAGCATCTGCCTAAGCCGCTTGGATATAATCGTCTGTTGCTCCCGGCTCATGACTACCTGCCATTGCCAGATACGTTCCCGTATAAGTTCGAATATTCGAAGCATGCCCGATTATTAAGAGACACATCGCGAATCAGCGAACGCTACTGGGTAGAGATCTATTACCCGCAGTTGAAATCAAACATTCACATCACCTATAAAAGTATTAAGAGCGAAAAAGTATTGCGTGAGTTTCTGGATGACTCCTATACGCTTACCGCAAAGCATCAGATTAAGGCCTATGCGATAAATGAGGTTATCAGCAAGACTCCCAGCGGGAAGACGGCAGTCATTGCTGAACTCGAGGGAGAGGTGCCAAGTCAGTTTCAATTCACAATCACGGATTCTTCAAAGAACTTCATGCGTGGTGCGTTGTATTTTAATACTCAGGTAGCGAATGATTCACTGGCGCCAGCCATTGAATTCATGAAGCGTGATATGATGCAGATCATCAACACGCTTGAATGGAAGAAGATCTGAAAACCCAGGCCGATAAGTTTGAAGGAAAGAAGATTCTGAATTGAGTGTAAGCTACCATTATATTTGCCGTAGATAGCGGAGGATACTTCGACTGCATTACGGAGCTGAAAGACACAGCATAACATGTAGGTGACAGATATCGCGATCGTTCGAACGTATTAAGACTGAAGCTCAAGAATCAAACATATTATGATCAAAGAATACATCACCACCAATAATAAGCGCTTCCTGGATGAGCTGTTTGACTGGCTGAGGATTCCATCTATCAGTGCTGACAGCAAGTACAAGCCAGATGTGCGACGCGCAGCAGAGTACCTGCACAATAAGTTACGTGAGGCCGGTGTGGATAAGGTGGAAATCTGCGAGACGAAGGGACATCCTATTGTTTATGGTGAAAAGATAATCGATCCGGGAAAACCGACTGTGCTGGTATATGGACACTACGATGTTCAGCCACCCGATCCGTTAGCACTGTGGACAACGCCTCCGTTTGAACCTCAGGTGCGCGATGAAAAGATCTTTGCCCGTGGCTCGTGCGACGACAAGGGCCAGGTTTATATGCATGTGAAGGCATTTGAGATCATGAGCAAACTCAACCTTCTTACCTGCAATGTAAAGTTCATGGTTGAAGGCGAAGAAGAAGTCGGCTCTGATAATCTTGCGGAATTCGTAAAAGCCAACAAGCAAAAGCTGAAGGCTGATGTCATTCTCATCTCTGACACAGCCCTTATTTCACTGGAACATCCTTCGATAACGACTGGTCTACGCGGCCTTAGTTATATGGAGGTGGAAGTAACAGGACCGAACCGCGATCTTCATTCAGGGGTATATGGCGGAGCAGTTGCCAATCCTGTTAACGTGCTATGTGAAATGATTGCCTCGCTGCATGACGCTGATGGACGAGTTACTATTCCTGGCTTCTACGACAAAGTAGCTTCGTTGTCGGCGGCAGAACGCACTGCTTTAAACGCTGCGCCGTTCGACTTGAACGATTACAAGCGTGATCTTGACATTGCCGAGATAAAAGGAGAGAAGGGATTCACTACACTGGAACGCACGGGTGTTCGACCTACACTGGACGTAAACGGAATCTGGGGTGGATACATTGGGGAAGGAGCAAAGACAGTATTGCCATCGAAGGCATCGGCAAAGATTTCTATGCGTCTGGTACCTAATCAGATTAGCTCTGAAATAACGAAGTTGTTCACTGATCATATCAAATCAATTGCCCCGTCCACGGTAAAAGTAAAGGTAACGCCTCATCACGGAGGTGAGCCGGCCGTTACATCAACTGATTCACAGCCATTCCGGGCGGCAGCTGCCGCATTTCGCGATGTGTTTGGAAAAGAACCTATTCCAACCAGAGATGGCGGAAGCATTCCAATCGTCGCACTTTTTAAAAAGGAACTTGGCCTTGATACCGTACTAATGGGCTTTGGCTTTGACAGCGATGCAATCCATTCTCCCAATGAGCATTTCGGAGTTAAGAACTTTAATCTGGGAATTGAGACGATAGTTGCATTCTACAAGCACTTCTCCAGGTAAAGACCATGAGTGCTTTCCAGGTTATCTTGCAACTCTTCAACTAAGACCATCAGTTCAAGAACCTGATACAACCGGTGATACCATGGTGTAGTTGCGTTCAGCCGACGATCTCCGGAGTAAAAAACTTGTGCATGAACTCCAGGAGCAGAAGCCGGATCTCGTCATGATGAGCCTTGAGATGGCCGGTTACAGGCCACCTAAAGGCCAGCCAGAGGCCACACAGAGGCCGGAAAGCTTAAGCAACGACCCTGTTCGACCAGCATAACTGCGACTAACTGTAACGAAGCGCAACGAACTCGAAAGTGCGTTTTGCCGATGTTTTATGTTTGCATCGGCAGCAGCTGAAGCTCGGAATAATTGCACCGAATTTATGAGGAGCCTGTTGGCGAGGATTTGTTATAGCAGCCTCGGATTCTATCGCGTCATCTTTGGCAGAAAAGATGTAAAGACTGAGGGTGAAGCGTTTTAATTTCTTCACTAATATACTTAGTTTAGCAACTAACATAATTAGCGTCGTATGGAGGAGGAGTATTTTAAGGGTCGGGGGGCGCAGATCAAGACGCCAAACAAATTTTTGAAAGCGCAGTATGTCGCTGAGCACGTCGAGGGTCTGGATGAGCCGATGTTCTCAGCTCCTCATACGCAGGTGTTCTATGAGCAGGCTAAAAAGGTTGTCAACAAGGTAACGAGCCCCGATCTGAGCATGATGTATTCGATCAATCCATATCAGGGTTGTGAGCATGGATGCATTTATTGCTACGCGCGGAATACTCATGAATACTGGGGCTTCAATGCCGGACTGGATTTCGAATCTAAGATTATCGTAAAGCAGAATGCTGCCGATCTCGTCGAGAAATTCATCATGCATCCAGATTGGTCTCCCACTCCACTTAGCGTGAGCGGGAACACAGACTGCTATCAGCCCCTGGAACGAAAGCTTGAGATCACCAGAAGTATCCTGAAGGTTCTTGGGAAGTATAGGCATCCCGTTGGAATGATAACAAAGAACTCTCTTGTAACGCGCGACATTGATATTCTGAGTGATCTGGCCACCGACAACCTCGTTCATGTTTACGTTTCTATAACCACGTTGAACGAAGACCTCCGCAGGGTAATGGAGCCAAGAACTGCCAGCGGAATTAAAAGACTCCAAACGCTGGAGCAACTTGCAAAAGCCGGTGTGCCGGTTGGCATCATGTGCGCTCCAATTATACCAGGTCTAAATCAACATGAGATCCCAGCCATCATTAAAGCAGCTGCTGATCACGGCGCGCTAACGGCGGGAATGACGATTGTAAGATTGAACGGGTCGATCGGGAACATCTTTGAAGATTGGCTGCGAAAGAATTTTCCAGACCGCTTTGAAAAAGTCTGGAACCAGATCTGTGAAATGCACGGTGGTAATGTTAACGATTCACAGTTTGGAAGAAGGATGAGTGGCGAGGGCGTATTTGCCGATGCAGTTCATAAACTCTTCAAAACTTCTAAACGAAGGTTTTTTGGAGACAAATCAATGCCAGCCTATAACCTCACGAAATTCAGGAAGAACGGAAATCTCAGCCTTTTCTAAGATTTGATTTTGCGAGGACGTGCATACCGTTTTGACGCGGATTGTAAGAGTATTTGGGACTATTCGTCCCGGAGACATTTTGTAGGACTAACTCTGGCCGCCCGGAAGGCCTGAGTTCCAACGGTCAGCCATGCAATGACCAGCGCTGACAATCCGGAAACCAGGAAAAACCACCAATGAATTCCTATTCGAAAGGCGAATCCTTCGAGCCACCAGGCGGAAAGAACATATGCGGCCGGTAGTGCGAAGACGTTTGCCACTAAAACAATTTTGGTGAACTCGGAGGACAGCAGGTAAATGATTCCAAATTCACTTGAGCCAAGAACCTTGCGGATACCTATTTCCTTTAATCTTCTTTCGGCTGTGAAGGCCGCCAGACCAAACAGACCAAGACATGATATCAGGATTGCAAGTCCGGCAAAATATTTAGAAAGCGTTGCAACGCGTTGCTCAGCGACATACTGTGATTGATAGTTTTCGTCGAGGAACTGGTATTCGAAAACAAAGCCGGGCGCAAACTTCTCGTACACCTTTTTTATCTCTGCGATGGCGCTTTGTTCTTTCCCCCTTTCGAGTTTTGCAAGAATCATCCTTGTGTTCTCAGGTTCCAGTCGTAGAAATACAGGTTTGAAACCTTCATGCAATGATTCATAATTAAAGTCTTTCGATATACCGATGATCTCATGTTGCTGTCCCCATATTGAAACCGTTTTTCCGATTGGGTTTTTCAATCCCATGAATTTAATTGCTGCCTCACTGAAAATGACTCTGGCCGTATCGGGAAAAAAGCTCTTCGAATAAGCCCTGCCTTCCGCCATTTCTATTCCAAGCATTTCGATCGTACCGTAGTTAACGCGAACTACTTCGAATTCAGTCTTGTCCTGCGGATCCTTGCCATCCCAGAAGACCCCCGACGTTCCACTATTGTGTCCGCTCATGGTGTGTCCGTGGCTCGAAGCGCTCACAACGCCTGGTATACTCTTTAACTCGTTTAAGAACGTATCAAGATTGGTCCACGCGCTGCCTTCACGCGGCAATGAAATGACATTTTCACGGTCGTAACCGAGACCTTTAGACTGAAGGTATTCAATCTGTTTATATACGACGATCACACACACTATGAATGTTACCGACAACGCAAACTGAAAAACAACAAGACCTTTGCGAGCCCACAATTCACCAAAAGACGTAGTAAACCTTCCCTTCAATACCGTCGCGGGACTGAATGACGAGAGATATAATGCAGGATAACTGCCAGCCATGATTCCGGTAATTGATAATCCCAGAAGTGCTGCAAGTGTGAGATTCAAATTAAAACTCAACTCCAGACTCTTCCCTGTAATCTCATTGAACAGAGGAAGTATTAAGTCAGTTAGCAGGATTGCTATTACGAGCGAGGCGAAGCTCATGAAAAGTGATTCGCCAAGATATTGCAAGATGAGCGCCTTACGGTTTGCGCCTATCGCTTTCTTAATTCCAACTTCTTTTATTCTCCGTGAGGCCTTGGCCGTCGAAAGGTTCATGAAGTTGATGCACGCAATAACCAGAATAAACACAGCGATGATCGAGAACAGTTTTACGTACGTAATGCGACCACCAACCAGTACGCCATTTTCATACTGCCCATAGAGGTAATACTCATTATACTTCTTGAGAAACATTGTTCGATGTGTCACTTCGCCGTTGGTTCTTCGTTTCACATGATCTGAGATCTTTTTTTCGAAAGCGGTAACATTCACTCCAGGCTTCAGCATGATCGCGGTAATGCATGAAGTATTACCGTTGGATTGGAGCCATGTCCGTTTCTCGAGAATAAATTCCCAGGTGCCAACAAAATCAAACCGGTCGGAAGAGTTGAATCCCACATCTTTAAACACTCCGGATACTATTAAGTCGGACTGCTGATCAACCCGAATTGTCTTCCCAATGCTTTGCTCAGGAGACTCGAAGAACTTTTTTGACAGTGATTCGCTGATTACAACACTATTCTTTTCGGCCAGTACCTGATTGGGATCACCATATAACAATCCGTAGGAAAACATGTTAAAGAACTTTTTGCTGGCATAAAGGCCGGGGCTTTTGAGAACTTTTTCACCCACAGAAAGCGTCTGAGAACCGATCCAGGTTTCAGATAATGAATATTCAATCTCCGGGTACTGTGCTGTCATTTCTTCGGCCAGTGGCCCAGACGTTGCAGGCGATGTCCAAATGCCATCTGCTTTCACGCGATGTTCCATAATCCTGTAAAGACGATCTCCATTCACGTGAAATTGATCCATTTGCAGTTCATCACTAACCCACAAATAGATCAGCAACACGCAGGTCAATCCGGTTGACAGACCAACCAGATTAATGAAGAACACGCTCTTAAAGCGTTTGAAATTGCGAAATATGAGAAGGACGATGTGTCGGATCATTTATTAGGATTTGGAATGCTCGCCAGCAAATGTTGGCTACCAGGCACGTCATCATCCATGATCAATGCCAAAACAAAAGACTTCTTTTTCATTCGGAATTGGCCATTTTCCGTGATGGTACAACGGTATATGCCCATTTACAGAAAACACACTGTTCATTTATGGGCATTAAAAGGTCTATTCCTTTGCATATAGATAACAAAAGTTAAAACGTCTTACTTACTTTGAAACGCACACTAACCTATTCCGCAACCCTTGACAGAGCTCAGCTACCATGATACTCCAATAGTACCAATAGGTGACAAGATCGCAGCCGCGGCCGGCGTTTCACTCCAAGTAAAGCGTGAAGACCTGAATCACCCTTACGTGTCGGGTAACAAATGGTGGAAATTGAAACTCAACATAGCCCGGGCTTTGGAAGAGGGGCATGATTCAGTGCTTACGTTCGGCGGTGCACACTCAAACCATATCTATGCAACAGCAGCCGCAGCCAGGTCAATGTCATTAAAGTGTATTGGAGTCATTCGCGGGGAAGAGCCGGCGATTCTCAGTTCCACACTGTCTTTTGCGCGCAAGGCTGGTATGAAGCTTGAATTTGTTTCGCGGGCAGACTACAAAGAGAAGAACAGCGACGCTTTTTTTGTACGACTGAGAGAGGCCTACGGAAAATTCTATTTGATCCCCGAGGGGGGAAGTAATGAATTGGGTGTAGCAGGAGTAGCTGAATTCAGTGCACTGCTTCCTAATGAGTTCGACTACATCTGTTGCCCCATAGGTACCGGTGCGACCATGGCA
The DNA here is from genome assembly GCF_037203685.1 of Chryseolinea sp. T2. NCBI lineage: Bacteria > Pseudomonadati > Bacteroidota > Cytophagia > Cytophagales > Fulvivirgaceae > Chryseolinea > Chryseolinea sp. T2. The sequence continues at coordinate 479,283 of NZ_JBBCAU010000001.1, read as the reverse complement.
GGATTGATACGAGGTTCAGCGGGACGCGGCTTCGTAGTAGGGTTTCCTGTTTTAAAAGGCGGAGACTCCTGGCGACATGAAGTGGCGCAATTTGAGCCTGGCTTTAACAATTGGGATATCATTTCAGATTATCATTTTGGTGGATATGGTAAATCGAACGATGAGCTGGAAAAGTTTATGAAGGCGTTTACACTGGCGCATAACGTACCTGTTGAACATGTATATTCAGGCAAAATGTTTTACGGCATATTGGATATGATTTGTAAGGGCTACTTCAAAAAGGAATCACGCATTCTTGCCATTCATACCGGTGGAATCCGTTGATTCAGCTAACCGAATGTGGTGCCTGACTTAGCGTTCGATTTCAGTGGAAATTGGTGGTAGCTGTTCCATTTAGTGCCGTCATGCTTTAGCAAATGATATTCGCGAGCATGAAATGTGTGTTCAAATCGCTCACTCTTAATATTATTCCAAAGCGCATGAAACATGTCCTTTTTTAGGTCTCTGAAAGCGAGTGTTATGTGGGGATGAAACGGCTTGTCCCTGTAATTGGCATTGAACAGATTAAGGTTTGTCTTGCAATGGCGAAATAATTGAAGTTGCAGGTCGCGAAGTGGTTGGTTATCGACAACATCTATAAATACAACCCGAGGGGGAAAGCTATTAAATCCATTGAGGCTTATTGTGAGGACTTCGCTCATGAAAGAAAAGTCGCGCAGTTTGGCCATCAGCTTTTCCTCCTTTGCCTCGTTCCATTCAAATGGCATATGTAACGTGATATGTGGAGGAGAGCGCATTGCTCCTTTGGTATGGTAATCGACTGCTATTTTTTCCTTCAACGCAGTGATCTCTTCATACAAAGGCTCCGGTGGAACTATCGCAATGAAGTATTTTTGTTCCCCTGTAGCCATTCAATTGGCAATTTACATCGACGGACAGCACAGTCAGCGCTATATCGCTACGGAAATTTCGGCAGTTGATTCGAGCCAGAGCTCTGCAATTATGCTATTTGTTCTAATTTTGACGCCCATAAGAACAATTTCAACGCAATGAGCTACAGAATTGAAAAAGATACCATGGGCGAGGTGAAGGTTCCGTCCGACAAGTACTGGGGTGCGCAAACTGAGCGTTCCAGGAATAACTTTCGCATAGGCCCTGAAGGCAGTATGCCAAAAGAAATCGTATACGCGTTCGCATATCTTAAGAAGGCAGCGGCTGAAGCCAATTTTGATTTGGGTGTTCTAACTGCCGATAAGAAAGATCTGATCAGCAAAGCATGTGATGAGATCCTCGCTGGAAAACTTGAAGGTGAGTTTCCTTTGGTGATCTGGCAGACCGGCTCAGGCACTCAAAGCAACATGAACGTGAACGAAGTCATTGCTTATCGTGCTCACGTTCTCAATGGCGGAAAGCTTGAGGATGAAAAGAAGGTGCTTCACCCGAATGACGACGTTAACAAATCGCAATCTTCAAACGACACGTTCCCAACAGCTATGCACATAGCGGCATACAAGCTGGTGTCCGAGAACACTCTCGAAGGATTGAAAAAACTCAGGACGACTTTAGACAGTAAATCGAAGTCGTTCAAGAATATTGTAAAGACCGGGAGAACGCACTTCATGGATGCTACCCCTCTCACTCTTGGTCAGGAGTTCTCTGGCTATGTTCAGCAAATCGATAACAGCATCCGTGCCATCAAGAATGCTCTTGAGGTGGTACGTGAACTTGCTCTTGGTGGCACAGCTGTTGGAACCGGACTCAATACTCCTAAGGGATATGATGTGCTGGTTGCCCAAAAGATCGCCGCACTTACTGGTTATCCTTTTATAACTGCCCCGAACAAATTTGAAGCGCTTGCTGCCCATGATGCAATGGTTGAATTGAGCGGTGCTTTGAAGCGCGCGGCCGTTTCCCTGATGAAGATTGCCAACGATGTTCGTATGCTTAGCTCGGGACCTCGCTCAGGAATAGGTGAGATTATTATCCCTGATAACGAACCTGGTTCGTCTATCATGCCTGGTAAAGTTAACCCTACTCAGCCAGAGGCAATGACCATGGTTTGTGCCCAGGTGATTGGCAACGATGTGGCTGTCTCGATTGGAGGAAGCACCGGACATTTTGAGCTAAATGTTTTCAAGCCGGTTATTGCAGCTAACGTGTTGCAAAGTGCAAGGCTTATCGGTGATGCCTGCGTTTCTTTCAACGACAAATGTGCTGAAGGCATTACGCCTAACGAGGCCGTTATCAAGCAGCATCTTGAGAATTCACTGATGCTTGTGACCGCGCTGAACACACACATTGGTTATGAGAACGCGGCGAAAATTGCCAAGAAGGCTCACAAGGAAAACAAGACGCTGCGTGAGGCTGCCGTTGAGTTGGGATTGCTCACATCAGCTCAGTTTGATGAGTGGGTAAGACCTGAGAAAATGGTTGGCAGCCTGTAACAAATAATTTGATTAACAAAATATTTGTACATTAGAGGTAATTTTTTAACCAACCTAGAATGAAACGAGGTATATTTTTATTTTTCTGCCTTACGTTGATGATCGCATCGACGGAATCTTTTGCCCAGCTTTCCAAGAAGGAAAAGAAAGAATGGAAGAAAAAGGCCAAAGAGTTCAAGAAGAACCCGGCGAGTCTGAAACAGTTGACTGAAGACAAGCAAGTTGCTGACAACACAGTAACCACACAGACGACTACCATTTCTCAACTTAACTCCACCATTAGTCAGAAGGACGCCAAGATCGCGCAGCTTGAAGACGAGCTGGCACAACTTAGAAGTCAGTTGGCATCAGCAAAGGCCGAACTGGAGCAGCTGAAGGCGGCACCCGTTAATTCGATGGATTTTTCCAAAGGTGTGGTATTCAAGGTTCAGATCGGGGCATTTAAGAATAAGAACCTCGCGAAATATTTTGATAACAACCCTAACTTCGGCGGCGAAGCCCGGGACAAGGAACCTCAAAAATTGACAATCGGTATATTCAGAGATTATTGGGAAGCTGATACTTTTAAGAAATATATGCGTGAAATGGGCGTTAAAGATGCCTGGATTGTGCCTTACCGTGATGGTCAACGAGTTGAAATTAAAGACGTTTTGGAAGGCGTTGTGGGTGACAAGCCAACAGAGAGCGCGAATTAATTCCCTAACAATATCTTGTGAGGAAAGCAGTGCTGTAAGGCATTGCTTTCTTTGTTTATGGCCGTAACCCAAAATCATTATTTTTGTCTCATGTGGCGAAAAGTGACTTTCTTCTTGTTGCTTGCTGGTTGTGCCCATGCGCAAGTCAGAGTATCTAAGCTTGTCATCAAGGCGAAGGAAACTTATGTTCTCGAGAATTCTGATATCCTTGTTGCAGATACATTGATCATGATGGATTCGTCACGACTCGTAATGAACAAACTGAAGCCCGAAAACTACCTTCGGGTGAGAGTTGCCCGCTTTGGAAAGGATTGTGTGATCGATGCCAAAGGAGTGAACGGGCAGCCGGGTAGAAATGGCGGCAACGGTGCGACGCCGACGGGACCCTGCATGAACGGAAGTCCCGGGAAAACCGGCACCAGAGGACTTGACGGAACAAAGGCAATAAAGCTATTTGTGTACCTCGACCGGGTAACGATACGGGGACAACTTACCATTGATGTTTCGGGTGGGGACGGAGGTCGCGGCGGTCACGGTGGTGCCGGAGGTGGTGGCAGCTCCGGGACCATGCACTGCAATGGTGGCAATGGTGCAAACGGAGGTATGGCCGGACCTGGGGGTAACGGTGGGGATGGTGGAACGCTGGAGATTGTTGTTCCGAAACCTCAGGTGTTCAAGGATCTGATCCTTTCAAAGAAGATTGTTGCAAAAGTAACCGGTGGAGCTGCCGGCCCATCAGGACGTGGCGGCTACCATGGTGGAGCAGGCCTGGGTCCAAATAAGAAAAATGGAAAGGACGGCGAACCTGGTCCTTACAATAAGCCCGGTACATCCGGCGAGCAGGGAGCATTGGTAATCAAGGGAAGCTGATATGATCAAGCGCTGGTCGATCAAGCAGATGCCTGCGGAAGAGCAGGTCGCAGGGTTGTCGAAATCCATTAACGTGAATCGATACCTGGCATCAATACTTGTGCAGCGTGGCATCACAGATTTTGAGACAGCCAGAAGCTTCTTCCGGCCATCACTCGAGTCACTTCATAGTCCATTCGAGATGAAAGGAATGAATGACGCCGTAGAACGGCTGCAAAGCGCTATCGAGTTAAATGAAAAGCTACTGATCTTTGGTGACTATGATGTTGATGGCACCACAGCCGTGGCACTTGTCTCCAGCTATCTAAGAAGGTTTTATTCATGTGAAGTCTATATTCCCGATCGCAATGTCGAAGGCTATGGGATCTCAAAGGCGGGAATAGATTGGGCAGCAGACAACCATTGCACTTTGATTATTGCTCTCGACTGCGGAATAAAATCAGCGTCGTTGGTTGAGTATGCGAAGTCAAAGGGGATTGATTTTATCATCTGCGATCATCACCTGCCAGATCATGATATACCCGAAGCTATAGCGGTACTTGATCCTAAACAGGAAGATTGTCCTTATCCTTACAAGGAGCTTAGCGGATGTGGCATTGGCTTCAAGTTCATGCAGGCATATGCTCAGCGGTATCGCGATCCCTCTGAAGTTCTGGACTTTCTTGATCTCGTTGCTGTCAGCATCGCGTCAGACATAGTTCCTCTCACGGGCGAAAATAGAGTGCTTGCTTACTATGGTCTTCGGAAACTGAATACCAACCCGGTGCCTGGGCTAAAGGCACTGAAAGATATCGCGGACCTTCGCACAGAGCTCGACGTAACGGGAATTGTTTTTAGCCTGGGTCCCCGCATTAACGCGGCAGGAAGAATCGCCCATGGCAGTGCGGCCGTGAGCCTTCTAAATGCACATACCGAAGAGGAGGCAAACAACCTGGCTACGACACTCAATCTTCGAAACGAAGAACGAAAGGAATACGATCACAGCATTACCGGCGAAGCGATCGCCATGATAGAAGGCAGCGAATCGCTCAGGTCAGCAAAATCGACCGTTCTATTCAAGAACACCTGGCACAAGGGAGTAATTGGCATAGTTGCTGCTCGTTGTGTGGAAAAGTATTACAGGCCTACCGTGATCCTTACCGAGTCAAATAACAAGATTACCGGATCAGCCCGGAGCGTGAATGGCTTTGACCTGTACAACGCAATTCTGGAGTGCAGCGATCTTTTGGAGAAATTTGGTGGCCATAAATATGCTGCCGGATTAACCCTTGACATCAGCAATCTCGAGTTGTTCCAGCAGAAATTTGAACAGGTGGTCTCTTCTACCATCACTGAAGAAATGCTGACGCCTCTTGTGGAGATGGATGTGTCGATACCTTTCGACATCATCACTCCGAAGTTCATGTCCATATTGAAACAGATGTCGCCATTTGGGCCCGAGAATGCCAAGCCTGTATTTGAGGCAAGCAATGTATACGTCTTTAATTCGCTCTCATCGTTCAAAGACAGACACATCAAATTTCTGGCGGGCCAGGACAACAGCAACAATGTTTTTCAAGCAGTAGGGTTTGACCTGGGGCAGCACTATGAGAAGCTGGCTGAGGCCGATCGCTTCCGAATGGCTTTCACGTTGGAGGAAAATGTTTACAATGGTGTGACGACGATTCAGTTGAGAATAAAAGATATTAAATTTTGATGCATGATTTTACGAGCAGAACATCTCGTTAAAAGATATAAGACGCGCACGGTAGTAAATGATGTGTCTGTAAAGGTAAGTCAGGGGGAGATCGTGGGTTTGCTGGGACCGAACGGCGCTGGTAAGACCACATCATTCTATATGATCGTTGGTCTGATTAAACCAAATGAGGGGAAGATCTTTATGGATGACGATGAGATCACTCCGCTTCCTCTATATCAAAGAGCGCGTCGCGGTATCGGATACCTCGCACAGGAGGCCTCAGTTTTCAGAAAGCTCACCGTTGAAGAAAATATTCTCTCCGTAATGGAGATGCACAACACCACAAAGCAGCAGCGCAAGGATAAGATGGATGAATTGATTAATGAATTCAGCCTTCATAAAGTGAGAAAAAACTATGGCATGTCGTTGTCGGGAGGTGAAAGACGACGCACAGAAATCGCGCGCGCACTGGCGGTTGATCCAAAGTTTGTATTGCTTGATGAGCCGTTCGCAGGTGTTGATCCAATCGCAGTAGAAGAAATTCAATCCATTATCGCAAGGCTCAGGAGCAAAAACATTGGTATCCTTATTACAGATCACAACGTTGATGAAACGCTTTCCATTACGGATCGCGCTTACCTGATGGTAGATGGAAAACTTTTCAAGGATGGTACCGCCGAGGAGCTGGCAAGCGATCCTCAGGTTAGAAAGGTATATCTCGGACAGAATTTCGAATTGCGACGATCCAAGATTGTCACGCGTGGCGACAACTGGAAAGGTCCGTCAGAAGCAATCTGATCTTCGGTTAAAATCGTTGGTTTGACACAGACATTGCTTTGTCACATCCGGGACTTTGCTACTTTTGAAATATTCATTGGTATAACATGGGAATCATAAACTCTATTCTGACCTGGGTAATGCAAAAGCGCATTCATCAGATTGAGCTTTTCATGAAATATCCCAATGAGGTGCAGGATGAACTGTTCCGCAAACTTATTGTCACTGCGAAGTCAACTGAATTTGGCCTTAACTATGACTTTGCAAGCATTACCTCGTACGATCAATATAAAGAACGAGTGCCGGTTCAGACTTATGAGAAAATCTATCCGCACATAGAGCGCATGATGCGCGGGGAACAGAATATTCTTTGGCCGTCGGAAATAAAATGGTTTTCCAAGTCTTCTGGCACTACCAATGCACGCAGCAAATTTATTCCTGTCTCACAGGAAGCCCTGGAAGATTGCCATTTCAAAGGCGGGAAAGACTTGCTTTCCATCTATTTAAATAGCTGTCCTGACTCCAGGCTTTTCGATGGAAAGGGTGTTGCTGTTGGTGGCAGTCATCAGATCAATGAGCTTGATCCAACAGCGTCATCATATTATGGTGATGTATCCGCTGTGATCATGCAGAATCTTCCACCATGGGCCCAGTTCATCAGAACCCCGCGGCTCGAAACGGCCCTCATGGACAATTGGGAAGAGAAACTGGAGAAGCTTGCCAGAGAAACTGCCAGAGAAAATGTCACCAATATCGCGGGTGTGCCTACGTGGACTATACTATTGATCCAGAAGATCGTAGAGTTAGAAAACAAAAGGAACATCCTGGAAGTATGGCCTAATCTCGAAGTCTTTTTTCACGGCGCAGTTTCGTTTGCTCCATATCGGGCAGTATTTCAATCTTTGATTCCCTCAGACAAGATGTTGTATTGGGAAACCTACAATGCCAGTGAGGGTTTCTTTGGAATTCAGGATCAGAAGAACTCTGATGAGTTGTTGCTCATGCTCGATTATGGCATCTTCTATGAGTTCATTCCGACAGAAGACATTGCTTCAGACAACCCGCGCACTGTGTGCCTTCGGGATGTGGAGCTTGACCGAAACTATGCGATGGTGATTACCACCAACTCTGGACTTTGGCGATACAACATCGGCGACACTATTAAGTTCACGTCAAAACTTCCTTATCGCATTAAGATCTCAGGGCGTACGAAGCATTTTATCAACGCATTTGGTGAGGAGGTGATCGTGGAAAATGCTGAGATGGCTATCACAAAAGCGTGCGACCATACCGGGGCAGTGATTGATAACTTTACCGCAGGACCAGTCTATTTTGATGAAGGGAGGAAGGGCAGTCACGAATGGGTTATCGAATTTAAAACTCCACCTGGCGACCTGCACGAGTTTACTCACATCCTTGACAGTACGTTACGGGAAATCAATTCTGACTACGATGCAAAACGCTCTCACAATCTTGCACTTATCGCTCCACGCGTGCATTGTGTTGAAGAGGGCACCTTCTATCGATGGATGAAAAAAAGAGGAAAGCTGGGAGGACAAAACAAAGTACCACGGCTTTCCAATTCACGTGAGTACATCGAGGACATTCTGAAAATGGTCCAGGAGACCCAGACCACCTGAGGCCATTGGTTTCACTTCTGTGCAAAGGTATAGTCCGTATGAGTTTCGATGGTGATGGGCACCTCCACGTCCATTGGCAGGAGGCCTCCGGCGAGCAGGAGTATAGTGCCTGAAAGTTTTGCGTCTACCACAACCTTTTCAGGAAGTCCCGAGCGCGTTGCTGTTGTTGCGTTTACTTTCTGGTCACCACCGAGGTTTACCTTTGCTTTCATGTCGCCCGGCAACGTGACTACTTTGTCCTTATCAGTTGTTCTAAATACGCCATTTCCCTTTACAACGGCATGGCTGGACGTTGCATTGTCAAGCGACCAACTCACGTCCGCAACTACGGGAAAGTCTGCAGGAATACCATTTTGTGAATTCCAGGTGTCGCCAGGTTGAACGGACTTCGTGGCATAAGGTACAAAGGCCTGACCAAGTCCATTCCTAAATGACGATTCATTGATCATCTGCCCGATCGACGCCTTTACCTTCTCTTTTTCTTCGTCCGACACATCAACATTGTCGATGCCTGCCCAGAGATTTTCTACATTTTCTACTTTCTCAACCGTACCGGTCTTTGAGATGGTTACGAAGAACGCCCTGTTCATCATTGCGCGAATGATCTTATTTGAAGGTTCGCTTACATCACCGTCGCTGTCGACCTTAGTTTCATTGAGGAAGTTTTTCATGTGACTCTTCAGGTGCGTCATTTTGGCCTCCATCCGGATCTGATTGTTTGCCACAGAAACGACGCGCATCTCAATTGTTCCATCGTATGTGTTGTTTCCCGTCTGGTCCATGCCCATGATCCTCTGAATTATCTTCTGATCCGTCTTTTGCTTCAGCTCGAACCGATCGCCCACTTTCATATTGTAAGTAAGGGTAATAGCCTTTCCAACTGGAATGCTCAGATGCAAAGCAATAATCAGGGAGACAACAGAGTTGAGCATAGGCGAAAGTATCTTTAAATGGAGTGTTATTGTCTTATAACGCTTCGAAGCCACGTTGTGATACTCCAGCGTGAAGTTTCTTCCGATAATGTACCAACTTCCGTTGCCCGGTTAACTTTCTCGACTGTATAGAATGCAGTGGGCAGAATGTCTTTCAGTTTATAAAGCATTAGTTCCAACCGTTCCCGTTCAAGCACAGTGAAGACGAGGTTCTCGGGGCCGTCGGGTCCCTGAGCATCCACTTTGGTATAACGGAACTGATTGGCGTTCAGGTATTGGATCAGTTGAGAAACGTCTTTGCGGGTAATAATTCGCACGATGACTTTGCCATAGGCTATGCGCTCTTCGATGATCATACCTACAAAAATCCCAGAGGCAAATCCAGCCGGGTAGGCGACATAGCAGATCCAGTTATCGAGATGCTCAAAGATCTGCCGGATTGCCATCAGCCAAATGAATGATTCAAAGAATCCAAGAAGGGTAGCCGTTACACGCCTGCCTCCTAAAACGTAGATGATTCTTATGGTATTGATTGATACATCACCAATACGGGCGATGAAAATGAGAAGCGGCAACAGAACATAGCTGAATATCTCAGGTGAAATGCCGAGCGTTTCAATGAAGAATTTATCCATCTTTTCGAACTATGATTGAATCGGCATAAGTTATCCAAAAAGATCACTAAAGACATCTGCAAGTCGTGCAAAAGGTTTTACGACAAGCTTTGAACGTTTCACATCCAGACCCTTTTGATTGAACTTGGAAATATAGATCTCTTCGAATCCCAGTTTTTCGGCCTCGCTGATACGTTGCTCGATCTTGTTTACTGCTCTCAGTTCGCCACCAAGACCCACTTCGGCTGCAAAGCAAACTTTATCTGAAACCGGAATTTCTTCCATCGAAGAAACAATGGATATGCACACTGCAAGATCGATTGCCGGATCCTCAACCTTTATACCGCCGGCCATGTTCAGAAACACATCCTGCGTTCCCATTCTGAATCCGCATCTCTTTTCCAGCACTGCCAGTAGCATGTTCAGTCTTTTTTGGTCAAACCCTGTTGGAGTGCGTTGAGGCGTGCCGTAAGAAGCAGGACTGACCAGTGATTGTATCTCTATTAACAGAGGTCTGTTACCCTCAATGGTTGCACCGATCGTGGCGCCACTAAGTTTGCCTTCCTTTTGTGAAATAAGGATTTCAGAAGGGTTGCTTACTTCGCGAAGACCAGTTCCTAACATCTCGTAGATTCCGATCTCTGATGTTGAGCCAAATCTGTTCTTTGTAGTTCTGAGTATCCGATAAGCCAGATGGCGATCGCCTTCAAACTGCAACACAGTGTCGACCATGTGTTCGAGCACCTTGGGACCTGCCAGCATTCCGTCTTTGGTGATGTGGCCGATAAGAAAAACGGGCGTGTTTGTTTCCTTGCCGAACTTCATCAGTTCTGCAGCACATTGCCTGACCTGGCCAATGCTCCCTGCAGCCGAATCGAGCTGGGCGGAATACAGTGTTTGAATAGAATCAATAATAAGAACATCAGGATCTAACGTTTCGACCGCTGCGAAGATGCTCTTGGTGTTGGTTTCAGTAAGAATATAAAACTGTGAACCGTCGCGCCCTATTCGCTGGGCGCGCATCTTGATTTGCTGCTCGCTCTCCTCTCCCGACACATAAAGCACCCGTTGCGACTGCAGATGAAGGCCAACCTGCAGCATGAGTGTTGACTTCCCAATCCCTGGTTCTCCACCAATTAAAACCAATGATCCTGGAACAATACCTCCTCCGAGTACGCGATCCAACTCTTCGTCGCCTGTGGCAATTCTGATGTCTTCGGTCGTCTCAACTTCCTGTAATGTTTTCGGTCTGGATTTTCGGGCCTTGCCTCCATCCTGCCGCCAGTCTGTTTTATCTCCTTCTACCTTCGCAACAATCTCTTCTGCGAATGTATTCCATGATCCGCATGACGGACACTTGCCTAACCACTTAGCGGATTCATATCCGCATGATTGACAAAAAAATGTACTTTTACCCTTAGCCAAAATCGTTGAAATCAGATAGTAAAGGTTACGCTTCCAGAGCTAACCGTATTTAGTCCCAAAGTTGTAAACAATTATCAGTACACGTTCCCCCAAATCCAAGCCGTTAAATGAAGATTTTACTTACAATCTTATGCATTGTCATAAGCTGTCACTCGTTTGCTCAAAAAGACCCTATTAAGTTTGGCGATATCCCAATGGAGGATATCAAGATGGTTCAATATGAATTGGACTCGTCCGCATCAGCAGTCGTACTTGCCGATTACGGCCAATCGGCACTGAAGTACAATCAAAGCACCGGGTTCGTCCTTCAGTTTGAACGAAATCTGCGAATCAAGGTGCTTTCTAAGGAAGGCCTTGATTGGGCTACGATTTCAATCCCTCTCTATCATGACGGAAGTGATGATGAACAGATCACACAGTTAAAGGCATCGACCTACAATCTTGAGAATGGCAAGATTGTGGAAACAAAGATGAAAAGCGATGCCACCTTCAAAGAGGTCGTGAACGAGAACCTCATTAATACCAAGTTCACTTTACCCAACGTGCGTCAGGGTTCTGTCATTGATATCATGTATAAAGTAACGTCGGACTTTGTATTCAACTTTCAGGACTGGGACTTCCAGCGTACCATTCCAACAAGGTGGAGCGAGTATCGCACGATTGTGCCCGAATATTATTATTACGAAAAATATCTTCAGGGGTATGTCAGGATGGATATCGTCGAGAACACCTCGCAAGCGGCCACGTTAACTTTTGCCAACACCAACAGGAATTCATCCCAATCCGGCATTGATCAACTTACTTTCGTCGAACAAAAGGACCGATGGGTTGCCAAGAATGTCCCGGCATTCAAACCCGAGCCGTATATGACAACCTATAGAGATTACGTTTCGCGGATGAACTTTGAGTTGTCGTACCAGAAATTTCCCAACCAACCTATGAAGAAGTACATGGGAACCTGGGGGGATATCAACAAACTGTATTACGAGAGCAGCCATTTTGGCAATGAAATTACCGCGAATGGCTTCCTGAAAAGGATTGTGGAAGAGATTACCGCAGGTAAGACAACGCCTGAAGCGAAGATCAACGCCATCGATAACTACGTGAAGAACAACGTTGAATGGAATGAGCGCTCACTGAAGTATACTGACAAGTCACTGAAGTCAGTTCTGGAAGAAAAGAAAGGTTCGTCAGCAGAAATAAACCTTCTCCTCGCTTCTATGATTGAGAAGGCCGGGCTCGAAGTATACGGTGTATTGATAAGTACCCGGGACCATGGATTTGTCAGGGAGACGACACCAGTATCCTCGCAGTTCAATTATGTAGTTTGCATGGTTCGTCTTGGCGACAAAAGTATACTTCTTGATGCGACTGACCCTTTTCTCGCCACCGGCGTATTGCCGGAACGTTGTCTTAATGGCAAAGGTTTGGTTATTTCAAAAACAGCCCATAGCTGGATATCGCTCACACCGACGGCAAAATCGCGCAACGTTTATAATGCCGACGTGGCCATCAATAACGAAGGTGAGTTGACGGGCAAGTTGAAGCTCGATCGTTCAGGATACTTTGCGTCGACCTCGCGAAAGAGTTATGTTACCAAAGGGGAAACAGAGTACATAAAGAATTTTGCATCACGCCATTCATGGAGTTTGGAAAAAAGTGAGTTCGTGAATGCTAAAGAAGTGTCGGAGAATTTTAAGGAGCTTCACGAAATCAAAATCACCGATCATGTTGCGGGCGGAACAGACATCATCTATTTGAATCCCTTCCTCGCAATGCAGGAGAAGGAGAATCCGTTCAAGAGTCCAACGCGTTTGTATCCCGTTGACTTTGGCAGCCCGGTTGAAAACCTTTATATGTGTAAATTCACAATCCCCGATGGTTTTGATGTGGATGAAATGCCAAAACCCCTCATTTTAAAGTTAGGACAGAATTCAGGGAAGTATACGTATAACATTACGCGATCGGGAAATGTTTTTAATCTCCTTAGTCAACTTTCCATCAATAATAGTTTGTTCACCCAGGACGAATATGCAGACCTTAGAGAATTCTATGATGTAGTAGTGGCCAAGCAGGCTGAGCAAATTGTTCTAAAGAAAAAATAATTGTGATGAAAGCCTTTCTTTGCGGAGCACTGATCTCGATTGCTGTTTCTCTTCAGGCGGCCGATATAAAATATCCCGTAGCAGAAATACCCGATGCCCTTAAGAAAAACGTTGGTGCGGTCGTTCGGCATGATGACCGTTCCATCACAATTGCCAATCAACGAAGTCTGGTTTTTTATGGTCATTGCGCGACAACAATCCTTAGTGGCGCAGGAAACGAACACGCTTCAATTGTTGTAGGATACGACAAACTCACCAAGATTTCCAACCTTCGGGCAGCTGTTTACGATGCCTCGGGGAAATTAATCAAGAAGGTAAAGGCCAGTGACTTTAATGACGCAAGTAGCTTTGAAGGTCTGTACAGTGATGATCGCGTGAAATACATCGATCTTTCACAGGGTACTTTTCCCTACACTGTCGAATACGAATATGAGATCGTCTACAAATTTCTTTTCTTCATTCCCGGCATGGAATTCATCCCGGATGAAAACACGTCTGTACAGACAGCGTCGTACACGGTCGCCTATGCGAATGGAGTCAAACCGAGATTCTACTCTCATCTAATCTCTCAGAATCCGGTTGAGTCCACATTAACAAACGGTCTCGCGCAGCTTTCCTGGAAGATGAATGATCTCATGCCACCAGTCAAAGAATCATATGGGCCGGTATACAATGAGCTGACACCATACATACTGGCATCGCCTTCAAATTTTGAGTACGAAGGTTATGTGGGTTCGATGGAAACCTGGAATGGGTTCGGCAAGTGGACCGCCTCGCTGCTTGCTGATCGAAACAACTTGCCGGAATACACAAAAGCTAAGGCAAGGGAGCTCACTGCGAAAGCAACTACTATAGAGGAGAAGACGCGCATTCTTTATTCATATATGCAAAACAGGACGCGCTACGTTAGTGTTCAACTTGGCATTGGAGGCTTTCAGCCATTCGATGCCGCGACTGTTGATAAGGTTGGCTATGGTGATTGTAAGGCATTGTCCAATTATATGATATCGTTACTGGAGGCAGTTGGAGTAAAGTCTCACTATGTAAAGATCTATGGTGGCACAAATCCTCCACCCGTTAAACTTGATTTTCCAAGTCAGCAGTTTAATCACGTTGTTGTAGCGGTACCCAACGGGAAAGATACCGTCTGGCTTGAATGCACGAGTCAGACCAATCCGTTTGGATATTCAGGAACGTTCACAGGGAACCGAAAAGCTATCCTGGTAACCGACGACGGCGCGAAGGTTGCCCAGACACCACGGTATGATGAAAAGGTAAACACGCAAGTGAGGCACGCGAATGTTCAGGTGCAGGACAACGGTAACGCTACTGCAAAAGTTTCAACAACATATAATGGTCTTCAATATGAAAATGGAGGCCTTGACAACGTTATGGAGATGGAGTCGGACGATAGGAAGAAGTGGGTTCAGAAATACACGCAGATACCATCGTTCGAAGTACAGCAATTCTCTATGACGAATAATAAAGATCGACTACCGAGCGCCAAGGTCGATATTGATCTTACGTTGAATCGTTTCGCCAGCGTTACCGGAAAGCGCATGTTTGTTACGGCTAATCTTATGAATCGTTTTACCTCTGTACCTGAGAAGCTGACTGAACGTAAGAATCGCGTGTTTTTGCGTACCTCATATACCGACATCGATACTGTCGAATACACGCTATCTGAAAGTTTATATCCCGAATTCGTGCCTGACCCAATCAAGCATAAATCAAGATTTGGCGAATACGAAGCTTCTGTTCACCTGAGTGCGGGTAAGGTCATCTATGTTCGAAAGTTTATTCTTCGCGAGGGAGAATTTCCGGCGGAGAGCTATTCCGAACTGGTAGAATTTTTCAGAAGCGTTAGTCGTGCCGACAATATGAAGTTGGTATTTCTTAGCAAAACCTAAATCATCTTTGAAAAGCCCGCAAGGCGAAAGCAAATTAACCGATACAACGTTTGGGGTGAGCGTCGATGGGCTGCGCCTGGTTTGACAAGATAATGAATCTAAAAGGGTGAGTTTGCTTCCTTAGACATGATGTTGAACACGACTCTGTCGACAAGGCCGGGCAGCCATTTGTTCATAAACACGGTAAGCTTTCCCTGCGTGGTTAGTATAAGAGTGCGCTTGCGTTTTACCGTGGCCGCATAGATATAATGAGCACATGCTTCCGCGCTCATCATATGATTTTCTTCCCGCGGTGATTGTCCTTGTGTCGCACCGTTTTTGGTAAGTGCTGCGACCCGGATATTCGTTGATGTAAATCCAGGACATGCCGTTAAAACATGAGTGCCTTTTGGCGCGAGTTCAAGCCGGAGGGCTTCCAGGAATCCGTTAAGGGCAAACTTAGAAGCTGAATAACCGGTTCGTCCGGGGAGACCGCGAAATCCGGCCACAGAAGAAACTCCAATGATGGAGCCTTTATTCCGAATGATCTCCGGCATGCAATACTTGGTCGCGTAAACCATGCCCCAGAAATTCGTGTCCATCACTCTTCGAACAACATCAAGGTCGGCCTCTTCGAAAAGGGCACGCATACTTATGCCAGCGTTGTTGATGAGAATGTCTATTGTTCCAAACTTCTCAATAGCCAGTTCAGCCATACGACGGTTGTCGTCTTCAACGCCAACATCTCCCCGAAAAGGAATTACTTCAACACCCTTGGCCGACAATTCGTTAGCTGCCTTTTCAAGATTATAGCCATTCCTGCCCGTGATCATCACGCGGGCACCGCGCAGGCCGAATTCTGCAGCGAGCGCCTTTCCAATACCCGAAGAGCCTCCCGTGATAATTACTACTTTACCCCTCATTGATCTGCTGGTTAAACAAGAAGTATCATTCAGTTACTCCTCAGCAATAATCAGACTAATGTCTGTTGCCCCGTACAAAGTTCCTGAACACCTCCGGCCCATCCGGAATTTTTGAGAAGGGCCTGTCTGTTGTACACTGCGGCCTCAAAAATAACAATACTTGCTTAACTTGGCTGCATTTTAGGCATCGATATGATCCTCGTCCGACTGCTGTCAAAATTGCCACTTTGGATTCTTTACCTCGTTTCCGACTTCCTTTTCGGGTTGAGCTTTTACGTTGTCCGTTACCGGCGACGGTTGGTTTGGAAGAACCTCAAAAATGCTTTCCCCGAAAAGTCGGATCATGAACTCAGGACCATTGAGCGTCAGTTTTATAAAAACCTTTGCGACTATGGCGTGGAAATGCTCAAGCTTGTCACTATAAGTCGTGAAGAACTTGACCGCCGGGTTACATTTAAGAATCCCGAAAAAGCCAATCACTATCTTGAACAGGGTCTGTCTACGTTGAATCTTGCTGCTCACACTTTTAACTGGGAATGGATGCTGACAGCTGGCTCATTCAAACTGAAAGGCGCCATGGATTTTGTATACCAGCCTGTTCATAGCAAGTTCTTCAATGATCTTTCACTTTTGTCGCGTACCCGATTCGGAGCTCATCCTATTCGCCGCGACTCGGTGGCGAGAGAAATCGTCAAGCGAAAAGCAATTGTCAGAAATGTAGCCATCGTCGGTGACCAGTATCCGGGATATAATCACGATAAGAAGTTTCCTATAGTATTTATGAATCAGGAAACGGTGTTCTTCTATGGCTCGGTTCAACTTGCAGTACTCACTCAATATCCGGTGTTCTATTACAGCATGCGCAAGGTACGCCGCGGATATTATGAGGTATCAATCATTGAGCTGGGTGTTCCTCCTTATCAATCTAACGATCAGCAAATCATTAAGCGATATGTTGAGGCGCTGGAGGAACTCATTCGCGAGCGGCCTTCCGAATGGCTATGGTCTCACGACAGGTGGAAGACGCGTCACCTTGATCATCAGGAATCCATCATCAAAGCTTGATCAACTGAATGGGCTGGAGTCAGCTGGCAAATGCACCAATAGCCATCCGGTTGACAATAAATACCCCCACCCAGGGCTTTTTACAGAAATGCTCCGATGGTAGTTTCACTAGTCTTAACTTCCATTGTATGTTAAAGTATATTCTGATTCTGACAATCCTCGTTTTATACTCCGCAGTACAAGCCCAAACTCCCGTGCTATTCATGAACGGGCTCGTGAGTACTAATCTTAATGAACGGGATATGGCAATCTCGCCGGATGGAAATGAAATGTACTACACCATTCAATCGAGCCATGGCATTTTGTCGACTATTGTGCGCCGAAAGAAACTTGCAAACGGATGGTCTGATCCTGAAGTGGCGCCATTCTCAGGCCTATTCAATGATCTCGAACCTGCATTTAGTCCTGACGGAAAAAAGCTTTTCTTTTGTTCCAATCGACCGCTTTCAGGTAACAAAACAAAAGATTACGACATCTGGGTAACAGAGCGGACTACGAGTGGATGGTCGGAACCGATGAACATTGGTCCTTCCATCAATACCACGGCAAATGAATTTTATCCGTCAGTAGCTCTCAATGGAAATTTGTATTTCACGGCAGAAAGAGAAGGGGCGATTGGCAACGAAGACATCTTCATAAGTACTTTCGCAAACGGAAAATACAATACTCCTCATCCACTGGACACTGCTGTGAATTCAAAACTTTGGGAGTTTAACGCCTTCGTCGCTCCGGATGAATCATACATCATCTTTACTTCCTACGGGAGAAACGATGACGCTGGAGGCGGCGACTTATATATAAGCGTTCGACAAAACAAGAAGTGGCTACCCGCAAGAAATCTCAAGTCCGTCAACTCAAATACGATTGACTATTGCCCGTTTGTATTCGACAATACATTGTACTTCACCAGCGGAAAGCACAATGTAACTACTACAAGGGATCAGCAAATGGACTACCGTTCGCTTATGAAATGGTATGAGCAATCTACTAATGGCGGTGAGAACATTTACTCCGTGAGCTTTCTCCCACTGCTTAAAGAGTAATGTATTGTTGTGAAAACCCGTCTGTACAAATGAACTCAGGCAAGGTCACGTGATCACTAGCAACGCATTAATCAAGATTTTAATCTGATCGTTACAACAGCATCTGCTCGATGTCATCCCTGGTAAGTTGCTTCATAAAGCTTTCTTCCGTGGTGATGAGCTCTGTGGTTAACTTCAGTTTACGCTGCTGCAGTGTGAGTATCTTTTCCTCCACGCTATTCCGAGTGATGAACTTGTAAGTGAATACTTTTTTCTTTTGACCAATGCGGTGTGCCCGGTCAACAGCTTGCGCCTCAACCGCAGGATTCCACCAGGGATCAAGGATAAAGACATAGTCTGCTTCTGTAAGGTTAAGACCCAAACCACCTGCCTTGATGGATATAAGAAATACTTTCAGTGTATTGTCGCGGTTGAATCGGTCGACCTGTTCTTTACGGTCTGTGCTTGATCCATCCAGGTAAGCATAGTCGATCTTATTCGTCTTCAGATACTGACGAACCAGTTCAAGGTGCTTAACGTATTGACTGAACACCAATACCTTGTGACCTTCAGCTATGGCGTTCTCGAGCATGTGGGTGATATCTTCCATCTTACCGGAATCACCTGTATAGCCTTGCTCAACCATTCGCGGATGGTTTGCCAGTTGTCTCAATTTCGTCAAACCCTCAAGGATCATGAACCGGCTGTTGCCGAGTCCCTCCTGTTCAATGAGCTTGAATATCTTCTCCCTGTAATGTGTCTTAACCTCTTCGTAACGACGCTCCTGTTCAGGTGTCATGGAACTGTATTGAATGTTCTCGACCTTTTCGGGAAGTTCAGTGGCCACCTGTGATTTATGACGGCGCAGTATAAATGGTTTTATGACGGCGTGCAGTTTGCGTGAACGTGTCTCATCGTTCTTCTTCTCAATAGGATTCTGGAATTCATTTCTGAAATACGTCTGAGATCCCAGTATGCCTGGATTGATGAACGACATCTGTGACCAAAGGTCCATTGTCGTGTTTTCAATCGGAGTACCTGTCAATACAAGTTTATGTCGTGATTTCAATTCACGAACTGCCTTGGCAATGTTTGAGGTCGGGTTCTTAATAACCTGCGACTCATCGAGAATTACATAGTTAAAGTAGAACTGATTCAACAACTCAATATCAAGGCGTGTGATGCCGTAAGAAGTGAGGATCAGATCGTACTTCTCGAATCGCTTTACGTCTTTGTTACGAAGCGT
The DNA here is from genome assembly GCF_037203685.1 of Chryseolinea sp. T2. Lineage (NCBI taxonomy): Bacteria > Pseudomonadati > Bacteroidota > Cytophagia > Cytophagales > Fulvivirgaceae > Chryseolinea > Chryseolinea sp. T2. The sequence goes on along the minus strand of NZ_JBBCAU010000001.1, from coordinate 459,958 downwards.
GCCTGTGTAATTCAGGATTTTAAGGTCAGGAACAAACTTGCTTGCCTCCATCTCCCAATTGTATATGAGTGACGTTGGCATAACGAGCAGTGATGTTCCAGACCCAGCTTCCTTTTCAGCCTGCATCGTGGTGAGTGTCTGCACCGTTTTACCGAGACCCATGTCGTCGGCAAGGCATCCTCCCAATCGATACTCATTCAGGAACCGAAGCCAATTGTAACCAGCCTTCTGATAAGGACGAAGTTCACCCTTAAATCCTGCCGGCAACGGATAATTCTTAATACCGCTGAACGAATTCAGTGAACGGAGTTTTTCACTGAGATGCACCTTCGCGAGATTACCCTCTTCCAGCTCCTTTACAAGGTTGAGATGGTGCTTCCGGAGTACTGGCTTTTCATTATCACCGTCTGTTTCACTGAGCGCAAACAGGTCAGAATACTTTGTAAGCCATGCTTCAGGGATAATGGCGATTTCGCCATTGGGCAACTTAAATTCTACTTTGCGGCGAAGGATGAGCTTTCTTAGCTCTTTAAAAGGTATCTCAAATTCGCCGAACTTGATGCGGGCATGGATATCGAACCAGTCAATATTCTCCTTGACTTCGACTTCGATTACTGCCTTACCAACAAAGTATTTCTTGTCACGGCTTTCTGGTTGACTAACCTCAAAACCGAGGTTTAGCAAGTTCACGCGATTTTCGTTCAGCCAGGAGAACGCCTCCGACTTCGGTATGGCAACCCGAAATCCTTTCATCGGTAAACCAAGCTTCTGCAGTGTGTGAAGAAAGTTCTTTTCTTCATCGTTCCGTCGCGTGACACGATGAAAAATGTAACCGTCTCCCTGCTTGTCCAACGTTACGCTTACTGGCCCGATGTTATCACCTCTGAAACGGTGCTTACCGTATCGAAATGACAAGTCAAAGACAATTTTACCAGCCTCGTCTGCACCATCATCCTGAGGCTGATGATCGTCGAATAGTGATGCCGTTGTAGATGACTGTGCCGTATGAAGTTCAGATAATGTCAGCACGGGATGTGGATCGTATGTGCTCTTGTTTATCTCGAACCCGCTTGCTTCTACATCGTCGAAGGTGGCGATGAGTGGAGCGACGAATTTATTATAGTATGTCTCCTCAACGTTTCGCGGGATGACAACAAACTTCTTCGTGAAGAAGGGAATTAGTTTTTTTCCGTCAACGTGCTTTTCGAAACCGTATAGCTTGCCATTCAAAACCATCCATGCTGGATTCTTACAGATAAGATATGCAGAGGCGTTAGGCAATTCTATCTTCTTTCCCTGATAGGTGATGGTGGGATAGTAATTGGTATGGTCATGCGTGCGCATGAAATGGAATTGTATCGTTGCCCGCTTGTCGAGGACTTCGATTTTTCGCCATGTTGGCTCGCCGTCGTTTCCCATTTCAAACAGCACCTTACCCTTCATCTTTTCAAGGATTTTGGAACGGCGCTTTTCCATGTAGTCCTCAATCTGTTCCTGAACGATCTCGCTTCCCTTCACCTTGTCGTAGATCTTGGTGAAGAATTCTTCGGGCTTCATGAACTTGACTGAAAACTTCTTCACAATCGCTTCCTGTGACATCGAATCCATTAACTCGATTAATTCGAAGTCGCGATCATCCAGTCCTTTAGAAAATTCGCGTGCGTTTTTTGAAGAAATATTTTGGTGCTGGTAGGTAAGCTTTCCTTTGTCGTCCAGGTGAACTATATACGACTCAAATACAAACCCCAGATATTCGTGCTGGTACAGCGAATAAATGATCTGAAATGGTTGTGAAGCGGAGACTTTCATCCAGATACCAGTCGTTTGATGAAAACGGAATCTGAAAATTAAGCATAAATAAGCTGATTTGGTCCCTTTTTCCAAAAAAATGGTACACAAAACTTACATCAAAGGTGCTGCACGGAAGCAAACCGAGCTGCAATCGTCGCAGGTCTCGACGAGACTAAAATGGTTACAACTGTCATTACAACGAACACATAGGCAAAATCTGCAAACCTCATTTTGACAGGATAGCCGTCAACGATCGCGCTTTGCATGCCCATGCTCACCAGGCCAAACTTCTGTTGAAGGAATACTATCAGCGCTCCGGCAGCTAGTCCGCTCAGGGTCCCGATCGCCGCGATCAGCATTCCCTCCGTCAGAAAGATCCTTTTCAGCAGGCTTCCATCCGCCCCAAGGGCTGAAAGCAGTGTAATATCCCTTTTCTTATCAAGGGCGAGCATCATAAGGCTGAAGTATATGTTTATAGAACCGATCAACAGCAATAGTATTGCGGCAATAGAGGCGAACAGTTTCTCCAGCTTGATAACCCGGTAAACGTCTTCATGCTGTTCCTCAGAATTCAGGATTTTGAATGACTCACCCAGAGACTGTTGCAGCGCAGTTTCCACGGAGGCGACATTTGCCGCAGGGTGAAGCTTGAGTTCAAGAGAAGTCCTGCGGTCCGAATAGTTGAATAGCTCCTGGGCAAACGACAGGGGAACGATCACATAATTTTCATCAAAGTTTTGCACGATCATGAAAACGCCCCCCGGATAGATATTCCGTTGAGTATACAACTTCGAAGCATCCACGGTACCTGATTTGGCACGAACATAGAACAATTGAAGTGGGTAAAAGTCCTGGTCGAGGGCAATTGACAATGTGCTTTTGACACCGTAACCCACCAGGGCACGGGGCGTCTTACCTCGTTTCAGTGCCAGCTCGCCCTCAACGACACTGCTTTTTGGAATTCGGTTCTGCTCAATGAAATTGTCACTAACACCTTTAACAGTGACTACCTGGTCCGCGTTGTTGTAGCGGGCATAAGCAAAGTCTTCGATTACCTCTGTGATCAGATCAACTCCCTCAACCGCCTTAATCTTCTTTAGCAGTGCTGAATTAACCACGAATGACTTTCCCTTTGCGGCCTCGATTTTAATCTCAGGATCGAAAGAGTTGTTTACAGAATGCAGCAGATCGCCCAATCCATTAAAAATAGACAGCACGATAATAATAGCTGCTGAAATCAAGGCCACTGCCACCACCGAGATAATGGAAATGATATTGATGAAATTCTTTTTTCGTCGGGAGAAGAGATACCGCCGGGCAATGAATAGTGACAGGTTCACGTTTAACGGAGGTTACAGCTTGAATGAGTAATGGAAACGCTCACTTCTCGGGCGGAATGTTGAGATTTTTGATGAGTTCATCCATACGCGAGGCGTTCTCTTCAACTTCGTCGCGATAAAATATGAGCTCGGGAACGATCCGGACCTGTTTGCCAATCTTATCCCCAAGGGCACGGCGCAATTCGCTTTTATGCCGGTTTATGTTGTCGAGTACTTTTTCCTTTTCCTTAGCCAACAACATGCTGATGTACACCTTAGCTACGCTCAGGTCCGCATTAACCTTGACGTCGGCTATCGTTATGAATGCATTCTCCAATATTCCACGCTTGTCGCGTTGGAAAATCTCGCTCAGTTCCTTTTGAATGAGCCTCCCGTACTTCTGCTGCCTCGTCGATCCACTCATGAGACAAATATGACTCATGTATCAACAATTAGCAATCAACCATTGGCAATTATAAAAACCTCCTCTATTTTGTGATTTTTAAGCTCATTTTACTTGTTACAGTATTTTCGAATAAACGATCCGTACCGATTGCTGGGTTTACTGGTGATCTTTCTCATTATATCGTTGCCATTTTTCATCGATACGCCAGAGCTTACTTACCCCGAGCTTAAGGCCTTTGTCATCGGTGAAAAGTTGCATGAAGGGTCCTCCCTTTATACATCAATAGTTGATTCATCCGGGCCGCTGGCGGGCTGGGTCAATGCACTGCTTGATGTCGTCTTCGGCCGTTCTATACTGGCACGTCACATCATCAGCTTTGTGCTGATTTTTTTCCAGGCGGCATATATTGGAATTGTATTCTCGAATCAAAAGGCATTTGCTGAACAGACGTACATTCCATCACTGATATACGTCGTCGCCTTTTGTTTTTCGTACGACACGCTTTCACTCACACCAGAACTCATGGGTGCAGGCGCCCTGTTACCTGCTCTCAGCAGTCTTTTCAAAGAAATAGAATTTCGGGAACAGCGTTCAGAATCCATCTTCGGTCTTGGCTTATACATTAGTATCGCTTCCCTGTTCTCATTTTCGTATAGTGTACTTCTGATCGGATCTTTCATTACGCTCGCGGTGTTTACGAGAAGCAACTTCCGTAAATATCTGTTACTCATCGTTGGTTTTGCGTTGCCTCACCTGCTACTACTGGCCATCTATTATTTGAAGGATGGACTATCTGCTGTCTGGCAATTCTATTACGTTGCAAACTTGACAGTGCACTCTGTGCGTTACATTTCCACAGGCGGATTGTGGACGTTGGTCACGTTGCCCCTGATATATCTTGTTGTGTCCATTGTGCTGATGAATCGTGAAGCACGGCTCTCGAAGTATCAGACTCAGCTGGTACAGGCAATGTTCTTCTGGACGCTGTTTGCTTTAATACAGGTATATGTATCACGAGACTTCCGACCGCAGAATTTTGTAAGCGTTATACCCGGACTTTGCTTCTTCGTCACGCACTTCCTGTTGATTATGCCGAAAAGAAAATTCGCTGAGATCGCAATATGGGTGTTCCTCGGAGGTACGGTTTTGATCGCCAACCTGGCCCGATACGGAGCTTTTGGAAGTGTGAATTACCGGGAGCTGATTGTTCGCAAGGATGATTCACCATATACCGGCAAACGGCTTCTGGTTTTAGACGAGGGGTGGGAGATATATTCGAAGAACAGGTTGGCGACGCCGTTCCTGGACTGGACCTTGAGTCGTTCGATATTTACTCAGCCGGAATATTACGAGAACGTGATCCTGGTGTCGAACGGATTCAAGAATGATCCACCTGAAGTCATCCGCGACAAGCACAATATGCTTCAGCCTTACCTGGAACGACTTCCTGAATTGAAAAAGCAATACAAACGGCAGGGTGACTACTACGTGCTGACCAAACAGTAAGAAACGCCTCACCCTCAATATTCATATTGACGGCGGACTTATAAGAGCAATCAAAAGATTAACAAGCAATTTTGCCCACACGGCGTGCGTGTCTTCCGCCTTCAAAGGCAGTAGTAAGGAAGAGATCAACAATAGTTCTTGCATCTGCTTCGCTGATGAAGCGTGCAGGGATGCATACTACATTCGCATCGTTGTGTGCACGTGCCAGTGAGGCAAGTTCCGGAGTCCAGCAGATCGCAGCGCGGATACCTGCATGTTTGTTTGCCGTAATGGCCACACCGTTGGCACTACCACAAACCAGCACACCAAACTTCGCCTCCGCGGATTCTACTGAGTTAGCAACCGGGTGGGCGAAGTCGGCATAGTCCGATGATTCATCAGAGTAAGCTCCAAAATCCTTTACCTCGTTGCCCTGTGCCTCCAATGCTTTACGCAGCATTTCCTTATAGTGGAATCCTGCGTGATCGCTGCCGATGGCTATTTTCATCTTTGTGTTTTTACGGTTGTCGTTTGATGTTCCCGCACCGTTGATTGGTGCCCTGAACATTAAAGCGTTAGTCCTGGGTTATGTCTGTGGGGTGGACGCTTGACTGCTGCTCACGCAATAATTCTTCGGCCTCCTCCTTTGCTTTCCGCTTAGCCACACCTGACGAAATCAGAATACTGATCTCAAACAGCAGATACAGTGGTATGGTAATCAGCATCTGGCTCAATGGGTCCGGAGGCGTAACGATAGCTGCGACTATCAGAATAATAATAATCGAGTGCTTGCGGTATTTGCGCAGGAACTCTGGTGATACGATGCCGATCTTAGTAAGGAAGTAAATGACTACTGGCAATTGAAAGAGCAGACCCGATCCGAACACGAGAAGCACAACGGTCGAGACATACGACGTGATGTCAAATTCATTCACAACCATGTCGCTGATGCTGTAGTTCGCCAGGAAGTACACCATCCAGGGAGCGATAACATAAAATCCAAAAGATATCCCCAGGAAAAACAGCACCGACACTGCGGCAACAGCACCCCTTGAATATTTGCGCTCATTGCGTTGGAGCCCCGGTTTCACGAACCTCCATATCTCCCAGCATACATAGGGAAATGCGACGACTAGCCCAATAATAAACGAGGCCATAATGTGCATCGTGAACTGGCCGGTCATGTTTCTGCTCTGAACCTTGAACGGTATGTCCGTGATGCACAGGCCTTCCTGATTCAACAGGTCGGCTAATCTGCACAGCGCTTTGAAGGTTGGGAATTCGGGACGTGCCGGCGCAAAGATGATGTTTTCAAATATCCATTTGGCACTTAGGAAGGCGCCAATAGTAAATACGCAAATAGCAATCAGCGAACGGATCAGATGCCAGCGCAATTCCTCGAGGTGGTCGAGGAAACTCATCTCCTTCTCTTCATTCAACTCTTGATCCAATGGCATGCTCTTTCTTATTTAGTCGGTGATTGCTCACCATGTTTATTATGCTTCGTACAGCGGGAACTTCGTCATCAAACGATTTACCTTCTTGCGTACGCTCTTCAAATGCTTCTCATCATCGGTCTTCTGAAGTGCCTCGTCGATAAGTTCAACAATCTTAACAACATCCTTCTCTTTCAATCCGCGAGTGGTTATTGCCGGCGTTCCGATACGCATACCAGATGTTACCATTGGCGATTGTGTGTCGAAGGGAACCATGTTCTTGTTAATCGTAATATCTGCCTGGATAAGCGCTTCTTCCGCCTTCTTGCCTGTAAGATTTTTTGAACGAAGGTCGATCAGCATCAGGTGATTGTCTGTGCCTCCTGAGATGATCTTGTAACCGAGGTCTACGAATGCCTGTGCCATAGCCTTGGCGTTGCGAGCAACCTGAACGATATAGTCCATGTACTCATCTGAAAGCGCTTCTTTAAAGCTTACTGCCTTTGCGGCGATAACGTGTTCCAGTGGTCCACCTTGTGTTCCCGGGAATACGCCTGAGTCGAGAACTGACGTGATCTTTCTCAGTTCACCTTTAGGTGTCTTGAGACCCCAGGGGTTGTCGAAGTTCTTACCCACCAGAATCATGCCTCCTCTAGGACCGCGAAGAGTCTTGTGTGTAGTGGTTGTAACGATATGGCAATGTTCCATCGGATCAGCCAGAAGACCACGTGCGATCAGTCCGGCAGGGTGAGAAATGTCGGCCATAAGCAATGCACCCACGCTGTCAGCAGCTTCACGCAGCTTCTTGTAGTCCCAATCGCGGCTGTAGGCAGAAGCACCGCATATGATCAATTTCGGTTTCTCTCGTTGTGCTGTCTCAATAACTTTATCGAAGTCGATAAGGCCCGTGGCTTCCTCTACACCATAGAATGTTGGCTGATAAAGTTTGCCTGAAAAATTTACGGGTGAACCGTGAGTAAGGTGGCCGCCGTGCGACAGGTCAAAGCCAAGAATTTTATCACCCGGCTTAAGACAAGCAAGCATTACTGCGGCGTTTGCTTGTGCGCCCGAATGCGGCTGAACATTTGCCCATTCCGCGCCAAACAATTCTTTCGCGCGATCAATTGCCAGTTGTTCAACTTCGTCGACAACTTCGCAACCGCCATAATAGCGTTTGCCTGGCAGCCCTTCCGCATACTTGTTTGTAAGCACTGAGCCTTGCGCTTTCATCACCTGTGGTGAGGTGAAGTTCTCGGAAGCAATAAGTTCGATTCCTTCCTCCTGACGTTGCCGTTCCTTTTCGATCAATTCGAAGATAGCCTTGTCGCGTTTCATGTTTGCAGATGGGTATTTAAAAGAAGGGTCAAAAATAAGGTTGTCGGCCGACATCGCAAATATTTGTTTTCCCTGTATTCTGAACGGCCGTTTTCAGATGCGCCCGCAGGCAAAAGCATGTACGAGGTTCTGGCTAATTAAAGATTTTGATGCCCAGGGAACATTAAAGTCACTTTGCAGGACGCTATTTTTTTCTGGTTGGGATCGGCCAAAGGGCTACCATGAACCGCTGCTGCCACCGCCGCCAAAGGATCCACCGCCCCCAGAAAATCCACCACCACCACTGCTTCCGCCTCCACCTGATCCGCTTGACCAGCCTCCCCAGCCCGATCCACCAGACCATCGGCCACCCCGCGATTTTCCAGAACTTGACAGCTTTTTCGTAAGGCGCCCTCCCCAGGCTGTTTTTGGCAGAAGAAACTTTAACAATGGAAAAACGATGAGATAAGTGATTAGGATTGCAAGTCCGCCGCCCGTTCCAACGATCATCATTGGAAACAAGGCGTAAAAGGGAATCAGAAAGGCGTAAAGAAACCACCCTGCGCATCCTGGTGCTAGTATACCGATGACGGTAAAAATACCCAGCACAACGAAGAGAAAAAGTCCTATAAGAACCTTCTCCTTCAGGGTGAAGTCCGCATTGCCGTCGGCGTCTGCATCAGCGGCTGTGTACTCGCCGCCAATTGCTGAAATCATAGCATTGATACCGGCGGTTATGCCGTCATCATAGTTACTCTGTCTGAAGGGTGGAGCGATCTCATTTCTGATAATTCGACTGCACACAGCGTCAGTCAATGGGCCTTCAAGACCCTGACCTACCTCTATACGCATCTTGCGATCGTTCAACGCAATCAGTAGCAAAGCGCCGTTGTCTTTGTCTGATTGGCCCAGCCTCCACGCCTCGGCTACACGCAATGAATATTGCTCCAAAACATCACCATCCAGTGAAGGTATGATGAGTACAGCTATTTGATTTGATGTTGAATCTTCATAGACGTCAAGCTGGTGTTCCAGGCGATCGATCGCCTCAGTAGACAACACATGAGATTCGTCATGAACATGCAGTCCCCACAATTCCGGAACGGCGCGCTGAGCGTAAGCAGCAGATACGCCGGCAACTAAGACCAAACACAACAGGTACCGAACCCGCATTTGGGTAGCTTTTATTGATTTCATCGGAGTAGGTCTTTAATCACTTAATCATCTTTGATTGAAACACGAGTCACGGAGTTTTACCAGGAATCGCTTGAGCCGCCGCCTCCAAAACTACCGCCCCCTCCAAAGTCGCCGCCACCGCCTCCCCAGGAGCCGCCACTGTCTCCGCCTCTGCCAAAGCCGCCCATAGGGCCCATCCATCCTCCTGTTGACCAATAGCCACCGCCACGTCGGCCGCGTCCTCCATTATTCCTGCTTATCGCTATAAGAATAATGATGATGATAACGATAGTTGAAACCGGGATACCACGGCCTTTCCTTTTCTGCTGAACGGGTTGATCGTTGACATATTCGCCGTGTATCGTTTTTATTATCGCTGCAACTCCTGCTATTACTCCTCCCTCGTAGTCGCCATTCCTAAAACGAGGAACTATTTCATTCCTGTTTATGCGACTCGACATGGCATCGGTCAGAACACCCTCCAGTCCCTGTCCCACTTCAATCCTTACCTGTCTTTCCTTTATTACAACGAGCAACAAAACTCCGTTGTCGTTCTTCTCAGTACCGAGACGCCACGCGGTGGCTACACGTATTGAATAGTCCTCAATTGGTTCGCCCTGAAGAGAAGGAATAATTAGCACCGCGATCTGATTGCTGGTTGAATCGCGGTCTGCTTTTAGCAGCGATTCAAGCTGTGTACGTGTTCCCTGCGAAAGAATGTTCGCCTCATCGTGGACCCAATATCCACCATTTTCCGGAATAGCGAGTTGAGCAAGGGCTGCCGTATGGATTAATGCAGCCATTATAAGTAAGAGGTAAAAGTATGTTTTGAAACGCAATCGCCTCATCACTGTAGTCTGAGGTCATCGCGAAGTTCGTTTGTATCGTCTTCGCTTTTTGTAAAACCTTTTTCAAATAGGATTGAGCCGCATCGGGCGACAGCCTTCTCAAGGCCATTAACTACATCCCCTTGTCTGATATTGCCAATGAGATCTGATACGATTTCATCCCAACGGGATTTATCTACAACCTTGCTGATGCCCGTGTCTGCCATGACAATAACTTCGTGTTCAAAAAACGAAATGAAGATCATGATACCAGTGCGTTGACGGGTGTTGAAAACTTCCTCTTCGAGAAACGCATTCTCTGCGCGCTGTCGGGCGGCAGTGTCAAGATTCGTCCGACCTGCAAGCAGTCGTTTTAACGGATCTGAATAGCTTGTTGCCAGGCCCCCGGCGAATCCTGCCGCGGCGACGATGAGAAAAATGAATACCGGATCATAAAATAGTGCATTGCTCGAGGTCGAGAATACGTATCGGTCAAAAACGATCATGGTAAGAAAGGCAAAGCTGGCAGCGAGAATTGCTCCCTTATAGTTTGCACTTGTGTAACGACCACTACGCTCGACCATGACAGGCACGATCTCTCCCGATATGTTGCCTTCGGCTTTGGCAACGGCGTCCTTGATCCGTTGCAGGTCAGGCTCACTGAACATTTCGCGAATCTTCATGTATGATGTTGGTTAATGCTGGTGACCAAATGTGGTACCGTTTAGCGTCTTAAGATAGTGAGGCGATTATTAAAAACCCTTGTTGACCCTTAGCGCTTGCACGCGCGAAGGTATAGTTGAATAGTATTTTCAAGTCCAAGATAAAGGGCATCGCTTATTAGTGCGTGGCCAATCGACACCTCATCGAGATGTGGAAGTTGAGTTACCAGGTAATTGAGGTTATTCAGGTCGAGGTCGTGCCCTGCATTTACGCCTAAGCCCGCGCCGTGAGCAATACGTGCACTTTCAATATAGGGCTTAACAGCGACCGTCTTATCAACATTGAATTCGTGAGCGTATGGCTCTGTATACAATTCGATTCTGTCGGCTCCACAAGCCGCCGCTCCTTCAACCATACGCGGAACAGGGTCGACAAAAATTGAAACACGCACGTTTGACGCCTTCAATTCTTTTACGATGTCCCTTAGTAGTGACGCGTGCCTGAGAGTATCCCATCCTGCATTCGAAGTGATCGCATCAGGCGCATCAGGCACAAGTGTTGCCTGCGCCGGACGTACTTCGGCAACAAGCTTCATATAACGCGGGTCAGGATAACCCTCGATGTTAAACTCCGTCTTGACTACTTTCTTAAGTGCGAGAACATCCGAATAACGAATATGTCGTTCGTCTGGTCTTGGGTGAACGGTAATTCCTTGCGCACCGAATCGTTCACAATCTATTGCCGCTTTTACGACATCGGGATTATTTCCACCCCTTGCGTTTCGGAGTGTGGCAATTTTATTAATATTGACGCTCAGTCTGGTCATAATTGAGATTGTAAAACAACGTAATAAACTCAATAACCTAAGAATTCGTTTCGTAAAATATTATTGAAGGAAAGTATGAGTCTTAAACAGCAGATCGACGCCGACATCAAGAAGGCGATGCTTGCCAAGAACAAGGAAGAGTTGGAAGCATTGAGGAGCATCAAGTCGCTTATCCTGCTTGCTGAAACAGATAAGGGAGCGAGCGAAGAGATTTCCGCCGACAAGGAAAACAAATTGCTCGTAAAGGCAGCCAAACAACGAAAGGAATCCGCCGATATCTTCACGCAACAAAGCAGACAGGATCTGGCCGACAAAGAGTTGTTTCAGCTAAATGTAATTAACCGGTATTTGCCAAAACAGATGTCGCAGGACGAGTTGGAGTCTACGTTAAAGAATATCATTGAACAAACGGGTGCCAAAGGACCTTCCGACCTCGGTAAGGTCATGGGGATTGCAACCAAATCGCTTGCTGGTCAAGCCGATGGCAAAGTGATTTCTGAGACGGTAAAAAGACTGCTTGGCGCTTGAAAGCTATTGATTTTATCATCTTGATCATCGTCCTGTTGGGGGCCGTTCAGGGGTTCAGGTCGGGTTTTATAGTTGAATTGTTTTCACTTCTAGGTGTGTTTCTTGGTGTGCTCGGTGGCTTTAAGCTGATGGGCCTTGCAATGGTCATGCTGAACAATCGATTCAACATTGACGAAAAGGTTCTGCCCTACGCCGCCTTTGCCGTTGTTTTTCTGGTGATTGTCATAGTCGTAGGCTTGCTTGGTAAGATGATCAAGGAGTCTGTCCGACAAACACTATTGGGTGGGGCGGATCAGATCGCTGGCGCCATACTGGGCGTCGTGCGGTCGGCATTTATGTTGAGCATTATGATATGGATCGCCGACGCTTTGCACTTTAAAGCGCTTGAACAATGGTCGGAAGGCTCAACTTTTTATCCAATTTTTGCCAGTTTTGCACCCAAAGTCACTGATTGGGTGGGCGACCTGATTCCATTCTTCAGGGACGTGCTGTAAGCGAACAGCACCTTATTTTTTTTCTGATCAATTTTTTATTTACTTATCCGAATTAATTCTCAGCATGGCTTTATCAGTTAAGGAAGAGAATGGTTACAAATACGTAGAGGAGGGGCAAGGGCCTATACTGTTGCTATTGCACGGACTTTTTGGCGCCCTGAGTAACTGGGAAGCGGTAGTAGGAGGCTTTTCTGATCGCTATCGTGTGGTGATTCCAATGCTTCCTATTTATGAAATGCCGATCCGCGAGGCGGGCCTAGAAGGCTTGAGCCGATTCCTGAAAGAGTTTGTTGACTTCAAAGGCCTGGACAACATGATCCTTATTGGGAATAGCCTCGGGGGTCACGTTGGTTTGCTGTACACGCTAAATAATCAGGAGAAAGTCAAAAAGCTGATTCTGACCGGAAGTTCCGGCCTGTTTGAAGACTCAATGGGTGGCTCCTATCCCAAGAGGGGAAACTATGACTATATCAGAGAACGGGTTGCCTATACTTTTTATGATCCCAAAGTCGCTACAAAAGACCTGATCGACGAAGTTTTCGATATTACTAATAGTATTCCCAAGTGCCTGCGGATTGTTGCGATTGCCAAATCGGCTCAACGAAACAATCTGGCCGACGAGATCCCAAATATTAAAGTACCGACACTTTTGGTATGGGGTTTGAATGATACCATCACACCACCACTGGTCGCACACGAATTCAATAGATTGATTCCCAATTCGGAGTTACGGTTTATAGATAAGTGTTGTCATGCTCCAATGATGGAGCATCCGGAAAAATTTAACGAGATCGTTAGCGAATTTTTGGGGTAACCTTACCGTTATCTCATCCAGTAGGCCGTTTCATTACGTATATTAGGCTGGCTTTAATTACCATGATTGCAGAAGATCTGATTAATCACATGATCCCTCCGCTGAAAGCATCGGACGATGCACACAAGGCGATCGTGTGGATGGAAGAATTTCGTTGCAATTTCATGCCCGTTGTCGATGACGGAAAACTTCTTGGATTTATATCAGAAGAGATCATCCTGGAGACAAACGAAGTCGACCGTCCTGTTCGCGACTTCAACCTGGTTGGACAGAATTGCTACGTTCATCTCGACACTCACTTCTACGATATTTTGAAAGTCGCCGCTGAGAACAAACTCCAGGTGGTTGCTGTTCTGAATGAAGAACAAATTTATTGTGGTCTTATCACGGTTCAGGATACTTTAACAAGTTTTGCGCAGACAGCTGCAGTTCAGTTGCCGGGTGGAATACTTGTTTTGTCTATGACCCACGTTGATTATTCGTTGTCAGAAATTAGCCGACTCATTGAAGAAAATCACGCAAAGGTACTAAGCAGCATCGTGAAGGAGGATCCTCTGGATCCTTCCAAGCTAAGGCTGACTTTGAAGATTAACCAGATCGATCTGCATCGTATCGTTGCAACACTGGAAAGATTTGGTTATCGGGTCATTGGGCGATATCAGGAAACGAAGCCCACAGGAGATGGCAAAGAGCGTATTGACATGCTTTTACGTTATCTCGACATTTAATCGATCTACGTATTATTTTGTTTCTTCATGAAACCGCAGGGTGGATCAAGTTCCACAATGCGCTATGTACAATCCAATAGCACAATAGCATTGACGGAAGATTCTATCTATATACGGGTGGACGAACAAGCGCAGTTTCCTGGCGGCATGGAAGGCCTGATCCAGTTTCTCGGCAAGAATGTCAAATACCCGGCGGCGGCTCGAAAGGCCAGAGCTGAAGGCACTGTGTTTCTTGCTTTCGTGGTCTACAAGGATGGCAGTGTAGGCGACGCTTCAGTTATTAAAGGAGTATCGCCCGAACTGGACGGTGAGGCATTGAGGATAGTTCGCCTTTTTCCTGCCTGGATTCCGGGAACTGTTAAGGGCAACGCTGTTAGTTCCAGATTTGTGCTTCCCATCAAATACAAGCTTGGTATTTGACGCAGGGAATATCATTAGCTTCTCAGTGTGATGTTTCTTTTCAACCGACGGACATCGCGTCCTTCTTCTAACTCCTTCTGAATTTAGTTGATCTATTTGAATGGCGACCTTTGTCCATTTCGGAGGCGTTCCTATCTTTATTTCGAGTTGTTTACTTGCTACTAAACTTAAACCGCGACTAATGAAAATTGCCGTGCACGGGAAAGAGTTCAATCGCGTATCGGCACCGTTCATCGCTCGCATTTTTGAAATCTTCTCCGCATCGAAAGCTGACGTTCTGGTCTCAGCAAAGTTTAGCCTGTATCTCAAGAAAGCTAAGATCCAAAACCGATTCAAAACTTATCAGAGCAGTAAGGAACTATCGCGCGTGCAGCTGTTTATCAGTATTGGCGGAGACGGTACGCTGCTTGAGTCAATCACTCACATTGGTAAACTGGAAATACCGGTGTTAGGGATTAACACCGGCAGGCTTGGTTTCCTTGCCAACATCAGCAAGGAAGAAACAGAACATGCGCTTAGAAGTGTACTCGATGGTGCCTACAGTTTGGACACCCGTGCGTTGTTGAAACTTGCTACCAACAAAAGCATCTTTGGTTCGCTCAACTTTGCCCTCAATGATTTTACGGTTGTAAAAAAGGATTCTTCGTCAATGATCACTATTCACACATATGTGGATGGTGAGTTTCTAAATTCGTATTGGGCGGATGGTCTCATCATTTCCACCCCAACTGGTTCTACCGGGTATTCTCTCAGTTGCGGAGGTCCCTTAATATTTCCACGGTCTCAGAATTTCGTAATTACGCCTGTTAGCCCCCATAATTTGACGGTGCGACCGATTGTGGTGCCTGAAACTGCTCATATCACTGTAAAGGTCGAGGGCAGGAGTCGCAAGTACTTGGTTTCACTCGATTCCAGGATGGCCTCAGTAGATTCTTCGATAGAACTACAAATTAGCAAGGCAGATTTCAACGTCCATTTAGTGCAACTTGAAGTAAATAACTACTTCAAAACGCTGAGGCAAAAGCTCAACTGGGGACTTGACGCCAGGAATTGATTTTTTGTTAACTTTGTACTCTGCACATCTTGACTTTTTTTAAGGATGAGGAGATTTTTTCAGGTAGTCGTCGCAGTCCTTTTTGTTTCACTGGTTTTTGATGCGGAGGCTCAGGTCAACCGCAGGACGATCAAAAAGAATAACCACAAAATGGCCACATACCGGGGCCGAAAGTCCTGGTTTGGCAAAGAGAAGCGCTATGATATGCTTGGAATCGGCATTAGCGCGCTGAACTATTACGGTGACCTTTCACCCAAGCCGGGAATCTTCAGCACTGACATCACATTTACAAAACCTGCCATAGCTTTATCTTATTCTCATCGTTTCGGTCCTCGATACGCAATTTCCGCATCATTCATGTACGGAGCGTTAAAAGGCTCGGACAAGGAATCCGCTGACCCTGGTGATGCAGAAAACGGCACATACCGATATACCCGTAACCTCTCGTTCCGAAATAGAATTAAGGAACTGTCCGTTGTTGCCAGTATCGACTTGTTCGACAACTCTATGACGTACATCAGCCGAGTGGACTGGACACCTTACGTTTTTGCTGGTGCATCTGTTTTCATGCACAATCCACAGGCCCAGGCGCCGGCAACGGATCTGAATGGCAATCCCCTTCCGGAAGCTGGTCAATGGATCGACCTCAGGGATTTAGGTACCGAGGGTCAGCACTCTCAGCTGCTCGAAACTGACGTTAATTATGGCATCAAACCTTATAAAAACATTCAGTTGGCTATACCAATGGGCATTGGAGCTCGTTTTAAGCTGAACGAAGTAATGGATTTATCAGTTGAATGGGGCTTTAGATATCTATTCACTGATTATATTGATGATGTGAGTCGACACTACGTCGATCTGGGCGTATTCGGAGGCAATGAACTTGCTAAAGCAATGTCTTATCGCTCAAACGAAGTAGCTACGCCGACTTACACTTATGTGGGCCGCGACGGTAAAAGCTACTCTGTTGTGCCTGGATATGGAAGTGAGTTTAAAGACAACAACCGCGGTAGCAAGAACGACAGGGACATATTCATGGTGACTACCTTTAAGCTCACCTATGTACTTGGTAAGTCTATGCATCGTGCTAAATTCAGATAATGTCGAAACTGTTGCGCACATTCTTTACAGCATTATCCATTGCACTCCTGTTTGCAGAGAATGTCACAGCTCAAAGTTCTGAAGTCGGTTTTGGCCTGGGTACATTCAACTATACCGGCGACCTGGTTCAGTTTTATAACTTCAAATACTCCAAGCCTGCCGCTACGGTTTTCTATCGCTCAAACCTGAGCAACGTGGTCAGTCTCAGGGCCGCCATCACCGCCGGTTTGATCGGGGCAAGTGAAGTCCCTACTGACGCTTTTGCTACCCAACGAAACGCTTCTTTCAAGCATTTTCTCTTTGAGGCATCGACAGTGGCCGAGTATCACTTCCTGAACTGGCGTGATTCGAAGCGATTTGTAAGATTCACACCTTATCTTTTTGGCGGCGTTGCCCTTTTTGGTTTTTCGGGTGATGTCGATCGCAGCCAGGCGTATAGTACGGTCCAGATGGCCATTCCCTTTGGTGGAGGCGTTAAATACGTGCTAAATCCGAAGTGGTACCTGTCGTTGGAGTTTGGTATGCGAAAAACATTCTTCGACTATCTTGATAATGTTTCCGGAGGTGACTTCCGAAACAAGAATTATCAGTATGGCAACGACAGCAACAACGACCACTACTACTTTTTGGGATTCAGCATTACCCGCACGTTCTATACTATCCCCTGCCCAACCAATCCATACAGGTAGTATTGAGTCCTGAGTATTTAGTCCTTAGTTAAAATTCAAGTAAACAAGAGCCTTACGGTGAGGCTAACCTGAAAGGGCTGGCCAGGACCTACTGGGTCAATTTGAAAGGAACTTTATAAATACTCAAGACTAAGGACTCAGGACTAAGTACTTACGACTGATTTTTTACTACTTTTGCACCCTTGTGGCTTTTACAAAGGAACATATAGATCCAAACAAGTTACCGCAGCACATCGCGGTGATCATGGATGGTAATGGGCGCTGGGCAAAGAAGAAAGGCGCGCTACGGATATTTGGTCACCGCAATGCAGTGGATGCTGTACGCGAAGTGACCGAAGGCTGCGGTGAACTCGGCATTAAATACCTGACGCTCTATGCGTTTTCTACAGAAAACTGGAGCCGGCCGAAAGCTGAAGTTGATGGTCTGATGGAGTTGCTCGTCAATACCCTGAAACAGGAGATCAAGCGATTGAACGAGAATGGGGTAAAGCTTAAGACGATCGGAGACATTACCCAGCTGCCTAAAAACTGCCAGGAAAATCTTAGCTGGGCGATTGACAAAACAAAGGATAATAAGGGGCTGACCCTCATTTTAGCCCTTAGCTACAGTGGCAGGTGGGAAATCACCGAAGCTGTACGTGAGATTGCGAATAAGGTCAAGGCGGGAAATCTACAACCCGATGCGATAAATGAGCAGACCATAGAAAACTATTTGAAGACTTCGGGCATCCCAGATCCGGAGCTCCTTATCCGCACCAGTGGCGAATTGCGTGTCAGCAATTTTCTGCTGTGGCAGATAGCGTATACGGAGCTCTTCATTACGCCAACGCTGTGGCCTGACTTCAGAAAAGAAACGCTATACGAAGCAATCTTGTCCTATCAGCAACGAGAACGACGATTTGGAAAAACAAGTGAACAATTGAATCCGGTGAGTTGAATGAAACGCGTCTTATTAATTGCTATTCTCTTTTTCGTTGTTGGTGAGACCTGGGCTCAGTTCAGAAAAAACCGTGGTGACAGACCTTCTGCCGCTCCTTCTGAAAGCACTTTAAACTATAATAACCCGATTGAATATACGATCGGGGGTATTGAAGTGACCGGTTTGAATGTGCTGGACAAGAACGCCATGATATCAATCTCCGGCTTGAAGGTCGGGGATAAAATCAAAATACCGGGCGACGGCATCACTGACGCAATCCGCAAAATCTGGAAGTACGGGCTTGTTGGTGATATCTCCATCAATGTCGACAGGATAGAAGGCAATAACGTATTCCTCAGCATTGCCCTTGCAGAGAGACCCCGCCTCACCGGCTTCTATTTTACTGGTATCGGTAAAGGTCAGGAAAGCGGTCTTAAGGACGATCTAAAGCTTATTCGCGGTAAAATCGTGACTGATGCCATGATCCGTAACACCGAATCCGCAGTGAAAAAATATTTCGTCAAGAAGGGCTATCTCAATACAGAAGTGAAGATCCTTCAACAGAAGGACACACTGAACCGGGATGGAATTCGTTTAAAGATAGCCGTAAATCCGAAGTCCAAAGTTAAGATCAACAACATCTCGTTTGTGGGTAATGACGCTATTCCTGATTCGAAGTTGAAGAGCAAAATGAAGAAGACGCACGAGCGTGCCCGACTCTCAATACACAGGACGATCCTCAATCACGTTTTCCATATCAATCCGGCAACTTATTTTGATACAAGCGTTGTGGCCGGAAAGAAAGAGTTGCTTGAATTCGTACACGACAACTTCAAGCCTAATGTCTTTGCGAGCTCCAAGTTCATCCGCGCAGATTACGAAGAAGACAAAAAGAAAGTCCTCGCATTCTACAACACCCAGGGGTACCGTGATGCCGAGATTGTATCCGATACTATTGTCAATCATGATGAGAAATCTATTGACATCAACTTCGTGGTCTCTGAAGGTCCGAAGTATTACTTCAGAAACATCTTTTGGACCGGTAACTACATCTACACCGACAAACAACTGGCGGCCGTACTAGGTATCAACAAGGGGGACGTTTACAACAAAGAGGCCATTTCCAAAAAGCTGCAGTTCAATCCGAAAGGAATGGACATCAGTGGTCTTTATATGGATGATGGTTATTTGTTCTTCAGAATCAATGACGTTGAGGTTGCTGTTGCCGGTGACTCAATTGATGTGGAGATGCGAATATTCGAAGGCGAGCAGGCAACAATCAATGAGGTTACCATCGCTGGTAACGAGCGCACCAGCGATCACGTGATCCGTCGCGAACTGAGTACCATTCCCGGACAGAAATTCCGTCGCTCTGATATTATCAGAACACAACAACGTCTGGGTCAGTTGGGCTTCTTCAACCCTGCGACTATTGGTCAGCAACTCACACCTAATCAACAAAAAGGAACTGTTGATATTGAATGGCAGGTAGAAGAACAATCCAATGACCAGGTTGAATTGTCTGGTGGTTGGGGTGGTTATTATGGATTCGTGGGAACGTTGGGTCTTACATTCAATAACTTCTCTATCAAAAACATTCCTCACCTGAAGAACTGGAAACCGCTGCCAACAGGTGATGGCCAGAAACTGTCGTTGCGTGTGCAGGCCAACGGTCGCTCATTCCAGAGCTATAGTTTCTCATTCACTGAACCATGGCTTGGCGGTCGCAAGCCGCACTCCTTCAGCGTAAGTTATGTGCGTTCGATGTCCCGCTATGCAGGTCAGGGCGCTTCAAGTTACAACGATTTGAATTCGATGCTTCGCGCGGATAACTTCTCCATCGGCCTTGGTCGTATGCTCGAGTGGCCTGATAACTACTTCACGCTGACCAACTCCCTGGGTTTCGCGGTATATACGCTGCAGAATATCGACTACGGAATTGGATGTACAGACTGTTCTTCAAACGCGATCACGTTCAACACCACAATATCGCGTAACAGCATCGATAATCAGATGTACCCTTCTCAGGGCTCTACCATTTCGCTTAGCCTTGCTTTGACTCCTCCATACTCCGCATTTAATGGAATGGATTATTCAACAGCGACAGCAGCCGAGAAGAACAAATGGCAGGAATATCACAAGTGGATGTTCGATGCACGCTACTACCTGCCTTTGGATAGCAAGAAGAAGCTTGTGCTGGAAGCGAAGGTTCACTTCGGTTTCATCGGAGCATACAATAAGGAGAAAACAGGTATCGGTCCATTTGAGCGTTTTGTGCTAGGTGGTAGTGGTCTTGCTGGTGGATTCAACTCCTTCGTTCTTGGAAAAGAAATCATTGGATTGCGCGGATATCAGGACAATCAGATCACTCCTCCAAAGTATCAGACCGGCAACAGCACTCAGCAGCTTGGAGGTATAGTTTATGAAAAGATGGGTATTGAGTTGCGTTATCCTGTAACGACTGGAAACGCAGCGACCATTTACGGTTTGATCTTTACTGAGGCAGGAAATAACTGGGGCGACTATGCTGATTTCAATCCATTCAGCATGTACAAGGCGGCCGGCGTTGGTGCCAGGATTTTCATGCCGGCATTTGGTTTGATTGGTTTGAACTGGGCCTACGGATTTGATCCCGTACCGCTCGGTAGTGGCAGGGACGTTAGTGGATCGCAATTCCACTTTACTATTGGTCAGCAAATCAGATAATTATGCGGCCTTATATTATTACAGTTTTTTTTCTCATTTTCGGCCTGAATTTTGTCCACGCACAGCGGTTCGGGTACATCGACACGGATTTTATCCTTGGGAAGATGCCGGAATACAAAAAGGCGCAGGATGAGATAAATCAGCTTTCCGAGGCTTGGGAGAAGGAGATAAAGGAGAGTCAAAAGAAAATTGACGGAATGTATAGCGCCCTTCAGGCCGAACAGGTCCTGCTCACAGAAGCGATGAGGAAGGAGCGTACGGAAGCAATCCAAAAAAAGGAAACAGAGCTGAAAGACTATCAGAAAAAAGTGTTCGGTTTCAACGGACTCTTCTTTCTGAAAAAACAGGAATTAATTAAACCCATACAGGATAAGGTGTGGGACGCGGTGGAGAAGGTTTGCAAGGAAAACAACCTCGCAATAATGTTCGACAAATCCGCGGAACTCGTTATGATCTATACGGACCCCCGGCATGATTATACGGACTTTGTACTTGATCAATTGGGTTACGGAGACCCTAACGATAAGATAAAAAACTAAAACAACTGTAATGAGAAAATTTGTTCTACTTCTGGCGTTGGGAATTGGGGCTTTGACAACTTACGCACAAACAGCAGCCCCAAAAATCGGCTATGCAGACGTTGATTACATCTTTAGCCAAATGCCAGAGTCAAAGGCAATTGATGCCGAATTGAAATCAACCCAGGCCCAGCTCAAAAACCAGATAGATACCAAGTATCAGGAGTTCCAGAAAAAGGTTCAGGATTACCAGGCCAATCTGAACACCATGCTTGAAGCTGTGCGTCAAAACACTGAACGCGAATTGCAGCAAATGCAACAAAACCTTGAAAAGCTTCAGACTGATGCTCAGACAACAATTGAAACCAAGCGCGCTCAGCTGATGGATCCTGTTTACAAAAAAGTAGGCAAGGGCATCGAAGACGTAGCTAAAGAAAATGGCTTCACATTTGTCTTCAGCCAGCAGATCGGTGGTTTGGATGTAATCCTGTACGGTGACGAAAAAATGGATGTTTCCGACCTCGTATTGAAGAAGCTCGGCGTAACACCTAAGCCAGCTACAGCAACTGCTCCGGCGCAGCCTAAGAAATAATAAGCTCATAGCTTAATAAACTAAACCCCTTCTGGCGCAGAAGGGGTTTTTCTTTTTTAGTACGTTACGTAGAATTAGCATCAGCTGCATTAGTGAATCCTGAAGACCTCGATGATCTCACCATTTAAATCAAAGATGATCACACCAGCACTACTCAAACCCGGAGACAAGGTCGCTATAGTAGCACCCGCGAAAAAACTGAGTCCGGCAGAATTGGATGCCGCTGTCGGGGTTATAAGATCATGGGGGTTGACTGTTTCCACAGGCCAGTATGTTCACACGGAAGATCACAGCTATCTCTCTGCCACAGACGAAAGGAGACTTGCCGATATTCAGGAAGCTATCAACGATGAAGAAATACGCGCAATCTTTTGCGTGCGTGGCGGATATGGAAGCACTCGCATCATCGACCAGATCGACTTTACAAATCTTCGGGATTCACCAAAGTGGCTGGTTGGCTTCAGCGACATCACAGCCGTATTACTGGCTGCCTACAATTTCGGAGTGCGTTGTATTCATGGGACCATGCCCGTTCAGTTTGGAAAAGATAACTGGAAGCCTTCTGTGGAAAATCTCAGGAAAACCCTGTTCGAAGGAGCGATGGAAATGACCTCACCGCCTCACCCAGCGAACAGACCCGGAAGCGGCGAAGGCATTCTTATCGGTGGAAACCTGTCAATCATTGCGGACTCACTTGCAACTTCTTCAGAGATCAACACACGTGGTAGCATTCTGCTTCTTGAAGAGATCGACGAAGATCTTTATCGGCTTGACCGAATGCTAACTCATTTGAAACGAACCGGGAAGTTTGATAATCTGGCAGGACTTGCAATCGGACATATGAGTGACCTTCGCGATACATCTAATTATAAGGAAGGGTTCGAGAGCATGATAAGGGATAAAATTCTGAACACCAGCTACCCCGTTGGATGGGGACTTCCTTTTGGTCACGAGAATTATAACCAGGCCTGGGTGGTGGGTCAGCCTACGAAAATCATGGTCGATGCCAAAGGGACTACATTATCACCAACGACATAAATACTGCAGTACATCCCGCACGCATCATAGCTAAGAAAATTCCGAGCCAGGGAAATAATCGGACTGCGCTCGCCAGGTAATGAATCACGCATCTGCAATACTTCTCGCGGCAAGGTAAGCGGTCGTCCATGCTGCCTGAAAATTGAATCCTCCCGTCTCGCCATCGATGTTAAGTACCTCACCTGCGAAATACAAACCTGGCACCTTCTTGCTTTCAAGTGTGGTTGAATCTATTTCATTTAATTCCACCCCCCCACAAGTGACAAATTCCTCCTTGAACGTAGTCTTACCAGATACATGCATTACCGTATTGACGAGATGCTCTGTTAGCTTATTCAACTCCCTGTTGGAGACTTCGCCCCACACACGAGAGACTTCAATGTCCGAAAGTTCACACAACCTTACCCATAGACGCTGCGGGATGCTGAACATAGGATGACCATGAATCTTTTGCTTTGACCGGGATATTTTCGCCTCGGTAAATGTCTCCCGACATTTACCATCCGACTCACCTGTCCAATTGATACGAACGTCAAAGACGTAGCGCTGCTCATGCAAATAGGTCGCTGCCCATGCCGACAATTTGATGACGGCTGGTCCGCTAAGGCCCCAGTGAGTGATGAGTATCGGACCACGCTCGGCAAACTTTGTAGAAGCTATTTTTACTTCCCCCGCCGGCACTGCAATACCCATTAGGTCTTGAAACCGCCGCTCTTTATCGTTGAATGTAAACAGCGAAGGTATTGGCGGTACAACGGTGTGACCAAGCGCACGTATCCAGTTATAGGGCTCAGTGTTGTTGTGCCCTCCTATGGCTATAAGCAGATGTTTCGATTGCCATGATCTACCATCAGCTGACGCTATCGTGAAAACAGTGCCCCTCACAACGCTGATGATCGCCGCGCCACGTTGAATATCAATGTTGAGTCGCGTTGCCTCGGTTAAAAAGCAATCGATGATAGTTTGCGAGTCATCCGTCACGGGGAACATTCTTCCATCTCCTTCGGTCTTCAATTCTATGCCTCGCGATTTGAACCATTGAACTACATCGTCAGCATGGTACTCTTTAAAAGATTGCTTCAGCATTTTCTCGCCACGGGGATAATGCCGTGCAAGTTCAAACGGGTTATGACAGGCATGCGTCACGTTGCATCTGCCTCCTCCGGACACCTTAACTTTTGTCAACAGTTTCTGCGTCTTCTCAAGGACTGCAATTCGAAGTCCTGGGCGCGTTGCAGCAGCCTGAATGGCCCCAAAGAATCCGGCAGCTCCGCCACCAATCACAATCAGATCAAATTGCATGGTGTCAAAATAAAAGAAACCTTCTCACAAATAGCCGTATTTTGCAGCATTTTCAAATGGAGTTGCTCATACCAAAATGGAACTGGATCTACTTAGTCGGCTTCGGGGGCCAAAGTTTGTTCGGTGTGAGAATACTCGTTCAATGGTTTTACTCTGAACGTGAAGGCAGACCGGTATCCCCTGTCTTGTACTGGCAGGTTAGTCTCATTGCATCCTTTATTGTGCTTGTGTATGGAGTACTCAGAAAGGATCCAATCATCATCCTGGGTCAGATTTTATCCTACTACATATACATTCGGAATCTGCAACTAAAACAAAGGTGGACATCCATCATAGCACCAATACGATACTTCCTGTTGATTTTGCCAATGGTGTTCCTTGGCATTGTACTTTTTTCAGTACACAATCTGATTGGTGATCTGTATCAAAATGTTGAACCGATGAAACCAATCTTCATCATCGGCGCCATAGGGCAATTGATGTTAAACCTGCGCTTTATTTATCAATGGTACTATTCTGAACGACGAAAGATTTCTATACTTCCACTGGGCTTCTGGATCATTAGTCTTTCTGCGTCAGTCCTCGTGGTGATTTATGGTCTGAACCGTAGAGATCCAGTGTTGATTATATCACAGGGTCTTGGCATGGTTGCTTACGTTCGAAACATCTGGTTCTATTCGAAACGAGGATTATTAGCGACAGATAAGTCATGATCGATCCAGCTGCGTTGTCGCCTGAAGTAAGACAATTCGTTATGGCGAACGAGCATGCCGATGTCCCTTCACTTCTGTTAAAGTACAAATCAATCGACAACGTTCCCATCTCAGCTATTGCAGATCAGATTATTGGTAGACGGAAAGCGAAGTCAAAATTGCCGACATACTACAGTAACGAAGACATACTGTATCCCCCGGTTCTCAATCTCGAACAGACTTCTTCAGAAAAAACGGCACAGTTTAAAGCCAGTCTGATCCGCTCATATTTGTCATCAGAAATTTTCCCACCAGACACTTTGGTGGATCTTACCGGGGGCTTTGGAATTGATTCATTTGCCTTCTCCAAGTTCTTCAAAAGCGTTGTTCATGTTGAACCAGATGAAAGGTTGCAACGACTCGCCCAGCATAATCATTTGCTACTGGGTTCTGATAACATTGTGTACGCGACTCATACTGCCGAAGAGTTTCTTAAAACTATGGTTGACGTGTCAGCTGTATATATAGATCCATCCCGTCGCAGCGGTTCCCGAAAGGTTTATAGCCTTCACGATTGTCAACCGGACATTACCGAATTGCAGGACCAAATACTCCGGCATTCACGCATACTGATGACAAAGGCATCACCGATGCTTGATATTCAACTGGCACTCGGCGAACTACGACAGGTGAAGAAGGTCTTCGTTGTCGCCGTGGATAACGAGGTACGTGAGCTTTTGTTTATTGCCGAATGTGGTTTTTCAGGAGAAGCAAGGGTCGTCGCCATTAACGAGTCTGATGGCTCACTTTCCTCGCTGGAGTTTTCCATCTCAGAGGAGCAATTTGCAGTAGCTACAGTCTCCGATGTGATGGATTATTTATATGAGCCCAATGCAGCACTGTTGAAAGCGGGTGCATTCAAACTTCCATCGGTGCGATACAATCTGAACAAGCTCCATGTCAATACTCACTTGTATACCGGCGACACTTTGAAGGAAAGTTTTCCAGGCAGGATCTTTCGTGTAGTCTCTACGTTGAAGGCCGACAGCCGAAAGTTACACGATCACTTTCCGGAGGGAAAAGCCAATATCATCACTCGGAACTATCCCTCAACACCTGAGGCACTAAAGAAGAAACTGAAGCTGGGTGACGGTGGTGATCGCTACCTTTTAGCGTTTACATCTACGAAAGGTCCGGAGCTGGCAGCGGTCGAAAGGTTAAAATAAGCTTCAGCTTTTCGCTTAAGACTGCGTTAAGCAACTTCCCGAAATTACTTCGTCGCCGCGATGATTCTTTCGATTGGCGTTTCGCCGTTAAATCCTTTCACCAGTTTATGATCTTCCGAATAAACATATATCGATGGGGCTGAGATCGGCCCGTAATTGTTGAGAACATTTAATGCCGGCGTAAATGCAAAGTGAACATTGGGACGACCACTTAATTTATACGTATCGGCAAACGCCTTGATTTCTTCCATCGGACCGGATGTTATAAAGTACAATGTTGTACCTCCAAAGGCGTCCAGGTTCCGCTCAAACTCCTGAGCTTCGCGCTGGCAGTGATCACAATCAGGTTGAAAGAATATCAATGCGTTTTTGCCTGTCAGGTCTTTGACATTTACCTGGGTGTTGTCGAGCAGGGTGATAATGAAAGATGGCTGTTCATTGATTGCTCCTCCAGGAGCATCCAATGCTGATTCTGCTCCAGTTTCCTTTTTGGAGCACGACTGCACAACAAGCATTGTCAATACGACGAGCGAAAGAACGAACTTATTCATGTGTAAATTTTCAGCAGCCAATATACGAAGTAACCGATGGCCGCGCCGCCTCCATATAACTTAATCACATCCAGGCGCGTTTGAGTAGCACGCCACCAGAGCATCAGCCACGGCTTATACAATCCACCGAGCATCAGGCACGCCATAATGATGCTAAATACCCACATCGTTTGCATCAGTCTCATCGTGACGTCGTCGTATTAGTTGATTTTAATTATGATCCGAGTGAACTCAGAGAAAGCAATTTGACGTTTGAAGTTACGCAGAAATAACCTTTTAAGGCTGGTTTGCGTATGACAGGGGCATTATCTTTGCAACCTTGTTGTGTTGCACACATCAATAACAGATACTCGAATTGAGGGCGCTTGATTTTCTTAGCATTTACAAGGCAGATGGTTTCATCCACACCGTTGCTGCAGGGATCAAAGCGTCTAAGCGTGAAACGATTCACCTCAAAGGCCTGGCGGGGAGCCTCGACGCTATAGTAATGGCAGCGGCGTTCCGGCTACATCCTCAGGATTATGTCGTTGTGCTACACGACAAAGACGAGGCCGGATATTTTCAGAACGATTTACAAACACTGCTGGGCAGGGAAGTGCTCATTTTCCCAATGTCTTACAAACGTCCCTATGAGTTTGATGAGGTTGACAATGCCAACATTCTCATGCGGACGGAGGTGCTGAACCGCTTGGCCAGCAAGAACAGCGCAGATATCATCGTTACATATCCGGAGGCTCTTGCCGACAAGGTGATCAACAAACGATCGCTGTCGACCAACACGTTCCCCATAAGCTTAGGCGACAAGCTCGACGTAGCTTTCCTCGAAGAGTTTCTTCATTCATACGATTTCGATAAAACTGACTTCGTTTACGAGGCGGGTCAATTTGCCATACGCGGAGGTATCATTGACATATTTTCATTTGCCTATGACCTCCCTTATCGCATTGAGCTTTTTGGCGACGATGTGGATAGCATCCGGACATTCGATCCGGGTTCACAGCTGTCAGTTGATACCCTTGACAAGGTGAACATCCTCCCCAACCTTCAGACAAAACTGGTTCAGGAGGAAAGGCAATCCTTCTTTGAGTTCATATCAAAGGACACGCGCGTCTGGATAAAAGATTACGAACTGACTGCCGAGGTGATCCAGAAAAGTTTCGACAAAGTTGAAGCGACTTTCAATAAGATCATTTCGAACAGGGGGGCTCACGTTGTGTCGAGCCCGTCGGCCTTGTTTGATGATCGCGAAGCCTTCGAAAGGCAAATGGACAACTTCGCCTGCGTGTTATTTGGCTCGCGCTTTAGCAAAGCGGCAAAACAACAGTTCGAATTCAAATCATCCTCTCAAACATCGTTCAATAAGAACTTTGAATTGCTGGCGCAGGATCTTTACGAGCACGAGCTGCAGGGATACAGCAATTTCATTACGGCTGATGTCCCCCGACAGATTGAAAGATTAAAAGGCATCTTCGAAGAGATAAATGCACAGTTGCATTTTCAACCCCTCGAATTCACGCTGCGCCAGGGATTTGTTGATGGACTACAGAAGCTTCTTTGCTATACCGACCATCAGATTTTCGAACGTTATCACCGCTATCGTTCGAAGGAAAAATACTCAAAGTCAAAGGCACTTACTCTTCGCGAGCTGCAGACACTTCAACCTGGTGACTTCGTCACGCATATCGATTATGGCATTGCCAAGTTCGCCGGTCTTGAAAAGAAAGACGTAAATGGTCATGAGCAGGAAGCGATCCGACTCGTTTTTCGCGATGACGATTTGCTGTATGTCAGCATCCACTCCCTGCACAAGATTTCCAAGTACTCGGGTAAGGACGGGGCATTGCCTGTCATAAGTAAGCTTGGTACTCAGGAGTGGGAAAATAAGAAATCAAAAGCTAAGAAGCGGGTTAAGGATATTGCGAAGGAGCTTATTTCGCTGTACGCGAAAAGAAAATCTTCGCCCGGCTATGCGTATCAACCAGATGGATTCCTGCAGGCAGAACTTGAATCTTCATTCATGTATGAGGATACAGCTGACCAGGCCAGGGCAACCGAAGATGTGAAGCGCGACATGCAGCAGCCTCACCCGATGGACAGACTTGTATGCGGTGATGTAGGATTCGGAAAAACCGAGGTGGCAATACGTGCTGCTTTTAAGGCGGCCACAGAGGGAAAACAGGTTGCTGTTTTAGTACCTACAACCATCCTGGCCATGCAACATCATCGTACGTTTGCCGAACGCCTTTCTCAATTTCCCGTAAAGATTGAACACGTTTCGCGGTTCAAAACGGAGAAGGAGATCAAGGAGATCGTCAAGGAAGTTGGCGAAGGCAAGATCAACATTCTCATTGGCACGCATCGTATCGTGAGCCAGGATGTGAAGTTCAAAGAACTCGGCTTGCTCATCATTGACGAGGAACAGAAGTTCGGCGTCAAGGTGAAAGATCGTCTGAAGGAAATGCGTGTAAATGTTGATGTGCTTACGCTAACAGCTACACCCATACCCCGCACGTTGCACTTCTCATTGATGGGGGCGCGTGACCTTAGTATCATATCAACACCACCGCCGAACCGGCAGCCCGTAACCACTGAGCTGCATGCGTATAACGAAGAGATTATACGCGATGCCGTAAGTCACGAATTGCGTCGCGGCGGCCAGGTATTTTTCGTTCACAATCGCGTGAGCGATATCGTTGAAATTGCCAATGTGATTTACCGGCTTGTTCCTGATTCCCGCATCGGCATTGCCCATGGACAGATGGAAGGCGACAAGCTTGAAAAGGCCATGGCGAAATTTATTGATGGTGAGTACGACGTACTCGTATCCACAAACATCATCGAATCGGGCCTTGACATTCCGAACGCCAATACGATCATCATTAACCAGGCGCATATGTTTGGTTTATCTGACCTTCATCAGATGCGTGGACGGGTGGGGCGTTCAAACAAAAAGGCATTTTGTTTTCTGTTAACTCCACCGGTTTCCGTGCTTACTGCTGATTCACGTAAGAGGCTTGCAGCGCTCGAAGAATTCTCCGAGCTAGGCGACGGCTTCAAAGTGGCAATGCGCGACCTCGATATCCGGGGCGCTGGAAACCTTCTTGGCGGCGAACAAAGCGGCTTCATTACGGATTTAGGATTCGATACTTATCATAAAATTCTCGACGATGCCATCCAGGAGCTGAAGGAAACAGACTTCAAAGAATTGTTTTCTTCCGAGCTTGCTGAAAAGGCAAAACTCATCGTTCAGGATTGCGTCATAGAAACGGATTTGGAGATCCTGATTCCGGATCGTTATGTAAATAACATCAGTGAACGTTTGCAGCTGTATTCGCGGTTGGACAACATTAAGAACGAAGACGAACTTCAGTTATTTGCAAACGAGGTGAAGGATCGATTCGGTCCGCTACCTCCTGCAACGGAAGAGCTGGTGAACACAGTACGATTGCGCTGGTTGGGTGAAAGGCTGGGCTTCGAAAGACTCAGCATCAAGAGTGAAAAGATGCGGGCCTACTTCATCAGCAGTAACGATAACTATTTCAAGTCAGACGTTTTTGGTCAGATCTTGTCGTTTGTTCAGAAACATCCGAAGCAGTGCAAGATCAAGGATTCGGCAGGCAAGGCGATGCTGCTTATCGAAAACATCAAGACGGTTGATTCGGCAATTGCGTTCTTGCAGCAAATGGCAGGTCAGGCTACTACTAAGTCGGCGAGCGAGATTTTGTCGAGGTAAGGATTGAGGCCGATGGTCTTCTCAAAGGCAGTGATCATAAGAACCTTCTTGAATTCGGGAGAATAGAAGACTTCGATGAAGAAACCGTCGGTGAAGTACAGGAAAACCTTACAATCAGCAAGGTTACGCTGAGCGAGGTAGTTTCCGTTAAAAGTGATCACGTCGCATTTTTTGTCGAAGGGCATGATCCGGAAATCTTGTAAAGTCATCATAGGAGGTGGCGTTTTTTGACTGGCATGTCAAAATTCTGTGCCACTGGTCCACGATTGTGAATTTGAGGTCTGAAGGGGGTTTCGGCCCAAAAGTCTTCCCAAAACTGGAGGGTGTGTTTCCCAGTTCAGTAAGGCAAGTGAAAAGTGTATCAAAAGCAATAAGAATCTCCCAAAAGTCGTTCAAAGAAGGTAAGATCACTTTATCCGCTGATTCTCCTTTAAACTTGCATCAAGTTGGAAAACATGGCCTTAAGCGTTTAATTAGCATATTGTTTAAACTCAAAACCAAAATGAAGTATTCTTTCAGGGTTCTAATGTATGTGATAGGCGGTTCCGTCATACTGTCGTCCTGCTCCTTGTTTGGTGGAAAAAATAGGAAGCCAAACGCGTCAAACCCGGGACAGGTCAGCACAGCCACGGGATTGGCCTACAATGACGAAGACCAGGGTGGATTCATGGTGAATCCTTACGAAGGTCAGCCCGACGCACCAAACATGGTGTTTATTGAAGGTGGCCGCGCTGTAATGGGCTCGTTCGAGGAAGATGTTATGTCTTACCGCGATAACATCGAAAGAACCGTGTCCGTGGCTTCATTTTACATGGACGAAACTGAAATCGCCAACGTACACTGGCTGGAATACATGCACTACCTGGCGAAGGACTCTTCACAGGAAGTATATCAGGCTGCTCTCCCTGACACAACTGTTTGGGTTGGTAAGCTCGCCTTCAACGATCCTTATGTAGAGCACTACTTGAGATATCCTGGCTTCCGTTATTTCCCTGTTGTGGGAGTTACCTGGAATCAGGCCAGCAAGTTTGCTGTGTGGAGAACCCGCGCTGTAAACATCAAACTGGCAGAAGATGCTGGTGAAGAATATGCAGAAAGCGATGGCCGTATTCCTTTGGAATCTGGTATCGTAGTTCCGGCTTATCGCCTCCCAACAGAAGCAGAATGGGAATACGCAGCACAGGCCCTTATCGGAACACAGTGGCTCGAAGAACTTCAAACTCACCAGCGTATTTATCCTTGGGACGGCCACGCAGTTCGTAACCCTTACGGAAAGCAGATGGGTTATATGCTTGCTAACTTCAAGCGCGGTCGTGGTGACTATGCCGGTATCGCAGGTCGTCTGAACGATGGAGCACTTATCACCTCTTATATATATGAGTATCCTCCGAACGACTACGGTCTGTACAACATGGCCGGTAACGTAAGCGAGTGGGTACAGGATATTTATCGCCCGATGTCATTCCAGGATTTCGACGATCTGAACCCAATCCGTCGCGATGGTTTCCTCGACCCTGCTTCTGGAACAAACTCTGGCTACAACAGCGATCATGAAAAGAACCCTGAATCTTTCACTTCATTGATCACTGACCGTGCAAGAGTTTACAAAGGCGGTTCATGGAAAGACGTTGCATACTGGATGTCACCTGGTACAAGAAGATACCTCGATCAGGATTCAGCAACTGCAACTATCGGTTTCCGTTGCGCAATGATCCGCGCCGGTTCTAACTACTAAGAATACTTTACTTCATATAAAAGAGCTCCAGACCCGGAGCTCTTTTTTTTGTCTTTAATGGTTCCCTGTACAGGGTAAATCGTCATTAATGCCTAGAACGATTGCATTGAAGATATGAACAGAAGCAGAGTAAGAACAATTGCAATATCCATCGCCTTAGTTTACGTGCTGGTATCCTATCAGGTGCTCCACGACAGCGTCATATCTGTAAACGAGAATAGCATCTTCCACACTCATAGCGGGGTCTTTATGCCTGGATATGCACTGGGCATGTTGCTCGGACTCCTCGGAGGAACAGGCTGGGTCCTGGTTGGACAGGCAATAACATTCGCCGGCTTATATGTTGTTCTCGACGGTATCCTGAAGACACTTCCATATAAGAAAGAGCAGTAGTTCACGCCTCAGCAATGCATGCCACACTGATGTCGCGGGGTCCGGCCGACAACAGCGCCTGAACGCATGCCTCCAACGTTGAGCCTGTAGTAATCACATCGTCCACCAGCAGGATGCTCCTGTCCTTCACTATTTCGGGCAGGGCTATTCTAAAGGCGTTTGCAATATTCTCCCAACGCGTAACCCGTGATTTCTTGGTTTGTGTTTCCGTCTTGTGCATCCGAACCAGCGCCTCATCTGCTTGTGGTATCATCAATTCTTTGGACAACCCCTCTCCAAACTTTGCGGCCTGATTGTAACCCCTTTTACGCAGCCGGGAAGTGTGCAATGGGACAGGCACAACCAGGTCAAAGTTGTATATCCCGACTGTGCGAAGCTTGTCCCCATATGCAACTCCCAGCCTGACCCCTATTTCTGGTTGATTCTTATATTTCAGCTGATGCAACAGATGTTGAATTCTTCCATTCTTGGTGAAGTGGTAGCACGCCATCCCATAGCGAAGCGGCATCCTGTAAGAAAGCCTGTGCAGCAACGCGTTCTGTTCACGACAGTGATAGTCCGTTTCTGGCAACTCCAACAAACAGCTTGTGCAGAGTGTGTCCTCTCCTTTTAGAAGACTTTCACTACAAGCCAAACAAGGCCTGGGAAAGAAGAGAGAAACGAAGTCACTCAAAATTTCACGTCGTCGCGAATCCGCCATGGGAATTATATTTGTACCCGCCGATGTTCCACATGAAATCGCCGTTACAAGTAGTCACTAGACAGGTTACTTCCGCAGCGATTCAATAAGTCATTGACCAAGGGCAGATCAACGACCGAAATTAATGACTACAGTATCTGGTTCTTCGGAAACGTACTTCTATTAACCTGACAAAAAACGACCAAGAAAACATTATGGGTCTACCTGAAGATTTCAATGCATATCGCTCTAAAATGAATGAGAAGATCATGGCCTCAGATAGCCTGATCATCAAACGCATTTTCAATCTCGACACCAATGCTTACCAGGAAGGCAGCCTCGACCTTCGTACTAAGGAGATGATCGGACTTACCTGTTCCCTCGTCCTCCGCTGTGATGATTGTGTTAAATATCATTTGGGAAAATGCAAGGAAGTCGGGTTTACGACTGAAGAAGTTAATGAAGCAATGGGCGTGGCGACCCTCATTGGTGGCACTATAGTTATCCCTCATCTCAGGAGGGCATTTGAGTATTGGGAATCTTTGCAAAATGTTTAAGCGCGACCTGGATTTCGATCGCACCTGGGCTGCCCTGTTAAATAGCCTGGAGCAGATCATTGGAAAAAAGCCCAAAGATCTGAATGCAGTTTTGTTCCTGATTGGCGTTCAGGAATTAGGCAAGGGCCAAAAAGTGTTCAGCAAGGAAGAGAAGCAGGATCTCATGCACATTGGAATCTGTAAAGTCCTTAGTCTTTCCGGATACTATTCGCTTGAGGGGTCAGATGCCGATGGCTGGCCGCATTGGAAGATGGAGAAAAAACTTCCTAACGTCACTCTAGCCGAACAGGAACGCCTCCTGAAGATGCACGTCATTGAGTATTTCGAACGCGAGTACGACTGGTTGGCACCTGATCAAACGGCAGGATAGCTTAGCGTCCCGCTGCTGACGGGATGTAATGATTTCTCCATCGCCAGGTTATTTTGTCGGGTAACTAATAGCCCTTATCTTTAGTTACTCAACCTTGTTGTTCGTGTTTCGTTTTTCCAAGTAAAGGGACTGGTTATGGGAGCTGGAGTAGAACACATTCAGGAAAAAATCAGGGCGTTCAGAAAGAAGTATTACATCAATATCTTTCTGAAGGGTTTTCTGTTGTCGCTTTCCATTCTCGTATCGTACTTCATCCTGGCTGCTGTACTTGAATACAACCTATGGCTCGGTCCGTGGGTACGGTTTCTCATCTTCTTTACGTTCTTTGGCATTGCCGCCTATTGTTTGTTTCGGTTTCTCATGGAACCCATGGGCTACTGGTTGGCCCGCCGAGGACTATCGGAAGAACAAAGCGCAAAGGTTATTGGTCAATACGTTCCAGGCGTTAAGGACCGCTTGCTCAATCTCATTCAACTCAATTCCAACAGAAAGGATTCCGCTCTGGCCTATGCGAGCATTGAACAAAAGTCAATGGAGTTTGAGTCGGTGTCCTTTGACCGTTTCATCGATCTTAGTCAAAACCGCCGGTATCTGAAATATCTTTTAGTGCCCGTGCTGGTGATCGTTGCCATTCTCGTGATCAATCATGGCATACTCACACAAAGTACTTCGCGGATAATGCACTTCACTCAGCAGTATTCACCTGAGGCGCCATTTAAATTCATCGTAGACCAGGAAAGCCTGAACGCTTTTTACAACGAGAACCTTGTCCTGAAAGTGCGTCTCGATGGAGATGCTCTTCCTGCCGATGCTTATCTCGTAAAAGATGACCGCCGGTTCAAACTCGATGGGGGAACGGGTGGCGAATTCACCTATACTCTGGACAACATTCGAGAGTCTTTTGCATTTCAGATTGAAGCGGCTGGATTTTATTCGGATGCCTTTGAAGTAACAGTTGCCAACCGGCCCGAGCTGAACAAATTCAACGTTGAATTGAACTTCCCTGCTTATCTGCATCGAAAAAGCGAAGCCCTGACAAATGCCGGCAATTTGGAAATTCCCGAGGGAACCAGGGTACGTTGGAAGCTCTCGACATTGAACGCAAGCAAAGCGCATATTCAGTTTTCGGGTGAGGAAAGCCCCGTGGATTTTCAACGCGTCGATGAACAGGGGTTCTCTATTGAAAAGGTGGTTAAGTCACCGGCCAGTTACGAGATCCAGCTCGAGAACAACAAGAGTCGTAATAAAGAGCGCATTGCATACTTCATTAACGTTATCAAAGACGAATACCCGAAGATTGAACTGAACAATTTCAAGGATTCAGTTTTGTTCAAGACGGTTGTGTTGAGCGGCATGCTCAGCGACGATTATGGAATCAACAAACTCGCACTTCATTATTCGGTAAAGGATGAAAACCGAAAGGAGATTCTTGAGCGCACTCAGTACATTGGAGTTAATAAGGAACAACCTCAGCAAAGTTTCTTCCATCCCTGGAAGCTGGATTCACTAAAGCTAAGTCCCGGAAGCACGCTTGAATATTATCTGCAGGTGTGGGACAACGATGGCGTAAATGGCAGCAAGTCAACGAAGACTTCGACGTATAGCTTTGCCGTTCCAACTGAAGATCATTTGGTTGCCGAGATCAATAGTTCACAAACAAAAGCGCAGCAAAAAATTGATCAAAGTGTAGGAAAGGCAAATAAGCTTCAGCAGCAGGTTGAACAGGCCAATCAAAAGTTAAAGGGAAAGCAGAGCCTCGATTGGCAGGATAAAAAGATGCTGGAAGACATCATCGATCAAAAACAAAATCTTGATAAGATGGTGAATGAGCTGAAAGATCAGAACCAATTGCTCGAACAACAGAAGGACGCATTCACGGATCAGAACGAGCGAATCAAAGAAAAAGCAGAGCAGATTCAAAAGTTGATGAATGAATTGCTCGATGATGAAACCAAGAAGTTGTTTGAGGAATTACAAAAGTTGCTGAAGGAGAACACCGATGTTTCACAGATCCAAAAAATCCTCGATAAACTAAATCAGAATACAGCAAATCTTGAAAAAGAACTCGAGCGAACCCTTGAGTTGTTCAAGCAGCTTCAATACGATTATAAGCTTGATCAGACAATTCAAAATCTTAAGGAACAGTTAAAAGAGCAGGAAGCTCTGCTTGAAGAGACAAAGGCTCGCGAACAGGAAGAGGCAGATCAGTCAAAGTCGGACAAGAAAGGCTCCAAGGCCGACAAGAAGAAGGACGCCAAAGGCGAAAAGAGCGAGAAGGGCAAGAGTGACAAGGAAAAGAATTCAGACGAGAATAAGGAAGAAGGTAAGGATCAGAACGGAAAGGAAAATCCAGGGGACCAAGACCAGAATGGTGAGCAAAGTCAGACCAAAGAAGAGAATGAAAAGCTCGCTCAGGAGCAGCAGAAACTGAAGGAAGACTTCTCGAAAACCATGGAAGAGCTGAAGGAACTTGAAAAGTTGGGTGAGGAGCTCGATAAGAATGATGATGAAATTCCGTCAGAAGAGGATTCGAAAGAAGTGCAGGATGAGCAGGAGCAGAGCAAGGAAATGTTAAAGCAGAACAGCCCTTCAAAATCCAAGGCGCCGCAGCAGAAGGCAATCCAGAAGATGCAACAGATGAAGGAGAAAATGGAAGGTGCTCAGAGTGCTATGTCGATGGAAATTGATATGGAGAATCTGGAGTCACTGAGGCAGATACTTCACGGACTTGTAAAGTTATCGTTCGACCAGGAAGCCATCATGAAGAATTTTAGTGAACTCAGCCAGAATGATCCAGCCTTCAATGGAATAGCTCAGCGGCAGTTAAAGTTAAAAGACGATGCTAATGTATTGGAAGACAGTTTGTTAGCTCTTGGTAAGCGCGATCCTTTCATGGGGTCTGTCGTGACTAAAGAGATTGGAGACTTAAATGATCATCTCGATAAAGTGATTGAGGCGAATAAGGAGCGTCGTCGGCCTCAGGCGTCAGGGGAGATGCAGATGACAATGACTTCCATTAACAATCTTGCACTGATGCTGGACGACCATTTCGACATGATGATGGAGATGATGGCGAACGCTCAACCGTCGATGGGAAAATCGAAAAAGAAGGGTAAGAACCAGAGTCTCAGCCAGATGCAGCAACAGTTGAATCAGCGTATTCAGGATCTGAAGGGCAGTGGCAAGTCGGGCAGGGAATTGTCTGAGGAGTTGGCAGAGATGGCGGCTGAACAGGAGAGGATAAGAAGAGCGCTGCAGGAGATGCAGGAAAAGATGAAGGAAGGGGGAAAAATGCCGGGTGGTGATTTGCCTGGTAAGATGGAGCAGACTGAAATGGATCTGGTGAACAAACAATTAACGGAGCAGATGATGCAACGGCAGCAGGATATTGTGACGAGATTACTGGAAGCAGAGAAGTCGGCGCGTGAGCAGGATATGGATGATGAGAGAAAAGGTGAGACAGCCAAGGACTATGACAAGGAAATACCGAAGGCGTTTGAGGAATATTTGCGACTCAAGGAAAAAGAAGTAGAATTGCTGAAAACTGTACCGCCAAAGCTTTACCCGTACTACAAGAAAGAGGTTAGTGAATACTTCAAAAGGACGGGTGATCAATAGGTATTAACTAGTGGGAAAAAACAGGGCATGAACACTATTAGCATCCAGGTTCCGTCGATAACGGAGAACATCAGAATGATTGAAAGCTTTATTGACAATGCCAAAGAGCGTTTTCACCTGGATGATGATATGTATGGCAATATTATGATTGCCGTGACCGAGGCGGTAAACAATGCCATTAAACACGGCAACTCTAACGACAAGTCAAAAAACGTGTTCCTTAGCCTGTCGCTGGACGAGAGTATGCTTCGGTTTGTAATAAAGGATGAGGGAAATGGATTCAACTTTGAGAATCTTCCTGATCCGACTGCGCCAGAGAACATTGAAAAGCTCGGAGGTCGTGGCATCTTTCTGATGAAGCACCTTTCTGATGAGGTCGATTTCAAAGACAATGGCCGTGTTGTTGAGCTAAGTTTCTACATGAATTCCTGATACTGAATGCCGGGTAGCATTCAATTCTTCAACAAGGGGACAACGTTCAAGCTCCCGAGCCCCAGAAAAACATCAAACTGGATCCATAAGATTGCTCAAACTGAGGGCTACGGGATTGGCGAGCTGAATTACATTTTCTGCAGCGATAAATTTTTGCTGGGTATCAACCAGCAATACCTCGATCACGACACTTTCACGGATATCATAACCTTCGACTTGAGTGAAGGCGACTTTATTGAAGGCGAGATCTACATCAGTATTCCGCGTGTGCGGGAGAACAGCCGCATCCAAAAGGTGTCGTTCCATGATGAGCTTGACCGGGTGATTATCCATGGATTGCTTCATCTGCTGGGCTATTCGGATAAGGGCCCCAGAAAAAAGGCACTGATGCGAAAAAAGGAAGACGCGTGCCTAGCCTTGCGGTAGAGCGACAAGTCCTTCGTTTGCCTAAGTCTTTCAAGGTCCAGGTAAGCTCGCGACCAGTGAAACTATCGATCTCTGCCCGTGCGCGAATCAACTTCGAATCTGTTCCTTCACTTTTAAGAATTGTGGGATCGGAATCACAACTGCACGATTGACAACCCCGCCACGTTTTCCCTGAAGTCACCCAAATATGAAACCCCGATTCCCTGTTGCTTGGTTTAACCAATATTGGTTAGTTGACCAATCAGGAGCCACACACAGAAAGGCGCTACAATAGACAATAGCTAGGAGCGCTGAACCAGGCTTTTGGGTTAGATACAGACGTTGCCCTCGAAGACTCAATTATAGTTGTGATTGGACATGGCCGGCCTATCTAGGACCGGTTTAGGCTTTGACAACCTGGTCAAACTTTCCCATGGCCTTCGCGAGCTTTCAGATTGTAAAGGCAAGGGAAGGCAGGGAAGCCAGGGCAACCTTGCATATCCAGTCAAATCGGCTTTATATCGGCTTTGCATCGACTATGCATCGACTATGCATCGGATAAGATCCTAAGCCCGTCAAGCTTGATTTGACTGGCAGGACTCATCTGGCATCTCAAATCAATCGCATTTGTCTCATATAGACCTGGTCAACTTGAGGCTTCCTACCAGACACGCATTTTGGTTGTTTCGTAGTCGGGTGCCTAGTTGGCGATGTTCCCGCGTTGAGCTGTATCTTGGCGCCGAGCGAAGAAATTGCTCTCAGGTTGTAAGAACCCAGCCACCTTCCCGGGGATCTTTTCCTATTGTTTGCTGTTGTACCACCCACGGTCGTTCCTCACACGGGCTCGAAACGCCTTTGTGCGCAAAAGATATTCGGCTTATATATCTTTGTGGAAGTGAAGGACTGGGCGAGGTTCCACGTGGAACAAGTCACTATCCGGCAAATGCCGGATGTTGCGGTTCGCAATTGTGGAAATGTTGAAAGAATTGTGGGTAAGTCAGGTCAGAAAAGCGTTCCACGTGGAACATAAAGAGAAACTACATGTTTAAGGAGTACGATGTCATAGTTGTTGGTGCCGGACATGCCGGTTGCGAGGCGGCGGCGGCCGCAGCCAAGATGGGCTCATCGGTGCTGCTCGTAACTATGAACATGAATACCATCGCCCAAATGTCCTGCAATCCTGCAATGGGTGGAGTGGCAAAGGGTCAGATCGTTCGGGAGATTGACGCATTAGGAGGAATGTCTGGAATTGTCTCAGACAAATCCATGATCCAGTTCCGGATGCTAAACATGTCAAAGGGTCCTGCGATGTGGAGCCCAAGAACTCAGAACGACCGAATGCGCTTCTCGGAAGAATGGAGACAAGCCCTCGAACAAACTAAGAACCTGGACTTCTGGCAGGAAATGGTTTCCGGCCTCTTGGTCAAGGATCGGAGTGTAGTCGGAGTCCGCACAAGTCTCGGCATCGAAATACTCGCAAAGGCAATCGTTCTAACAAACGGCACATTTCTAAACGGGAAGATCCACATTGGCGAAAAACAATTCGGTGGTGGACGAACTGCCGAAAAAGCAGCGACAGGTCTAACAGAACAATTGGTGCAACTCGGCTTCGAAGCAGGCCGCATGAAAACGGGGACACCTCCCCGCATAGACGGACGCAGCCTCGACTACACAAAAATGGAAGAACAACCGGGAGACGAAAATCCTGGCAAATTCTCATACACCGACACAAAACCGCTTACAACTCAAAGAAGCTGTTGGATCACATATACCAACGACGACGTACATGGCGAGCTGAAAAAAGGATTTGATAAGTCGCCCATGTTCCAAGGAAGAATCAAAGGCCTGGGCCCACGATACTGTCCAT
Organism: Chryseolinea sp. T2; assembly: GCF_037203685.1. Classification (NCBI taxonomy): domain Bacteria; kingdom Pseudomonadati; phylum Bacteroidota; class Cytophagia; order Cytophagales; family Fulvivirgaceae; genus Chryseolinea; species Chryseolinea sp. T2. The sequence continues at coordinate 419,554 of NZ_JBBCAU010000001.1, read as the reverse complement.
CTATTGAAGACAAGATCAACCGATTCGCAGAACGGGAACGACACCAAATATTTGTAGAACCCGAGGGCTGGAATACGATCGAGATCTACGTAAACGGATTCTCGACATCACTCCCGGAAGACATCCAATTTCAGGCACTAAGAAAAATACCGGGCTTCGAAAACGCCAGAATGTTCAGGCCGGGCTACGCCATTGAATACGACTTCTTTCCACCAACTCAGTTGAAAACAACATTAGAGACACAACTAGTTGATAATCTGTACTTTGCAGGGCAAATCAATGGCACAACCGGCTATGAGGAAGCAGCCTGTCAGGGGCTCATGGCCGGAATTAACGCCCATAATAAGGTACACGAAAAGGATCCCATCATCCTCAAAAGATCAGAAGCCTATATCGGTGTACTCATAGACGACCTCGTCAACAAGGGCACACAGGAACCTTATAGAATGTTCACTTCCCGCGCGGAATACAGAATTCTGCTCCGCCAGGACAACGCCGATATCCGCCTCACAGAAATCGGTCACAAAATCGGACTAGCCGACGATGTCCGGTATTCGACGATGATAGAAAGAAAGCACCAAACCGCGACCGCCATCACAGAACTAAATAAAATTCGTGTTACCGCTGACGAAGTTAATACCGGACTAGCCGCCCTCGAAACATCACCCATAACAGAGAAGACTTCGCTCTCCCAATTATTAAAGAGACCACAAATCAACATACACGACCTCATCTCCCTCAACTCAGGTATCAAAGACACCTTCAGCAAATACACAACCGAAGTATTGCAGCAGGCAGAAGTAAACATTAAGTACGAAAGTTACATTGCTCGAGAACAGGAACTCGTAGAAAAACTTGGCAGCCTCGAAAACTACAAGATACGCCCCGACTTCAACTACGATCTCGTAAAAGCATTGTCATCAGAATCTCGAGAGAAACTTAAAAAGATCCGACCAGAAACTGTCGGCCAGGCATCGCGTATCAGCGGCGTATCACCAGCCGACGTTTCTGTTCTCACAATCTATATGGGGAAATGACACAACAGCTCACTTGCCCAATCTGCCACGCCAACTCATTTACACCCTTTCTCAAAGTAAAGGACCACACTGTTTCACAGGAAACATTTGAAGTACTCAAATGCAACAAATGCTCGTTTCTCCTAACGCATCCTATACCCGCAGATCTCGGAAAATATTACGAATCGGTCAATTACATCTCACACTCAAATCAAACCACCACTATCACAGACGCACTTTATAAGATCGCCCGTGGCATAACGCTCAAATGGAAAACAAACCTCATCACCGAATACAATAGTCTTCCAACAAAGACACTCCTCGACTACGGGTGCGGAACAGGTGCCTTCCTCACACATGCAAAAAAATACGGATGGGATATTAATGGAGTAGAGCCGGCACATCAGCCGAGGGAAATCGCAACTAGCTCTACGAAAGTAAAAATCACACCCTCGATTCAAGAGCTTCCTTCAAAACAATATAGCGTCATCACCTTGTGGCATGTAATCGAACATGTCCATCAACTCCATGAAACATTGAATGAGCTCACCTCAAGACTCGAGAACAATGGCACAATATTTATTGCTGTACCAAACCATAGCTCAAAAGACGCGCAGAAATATCGTGAACACTGGGCTGCCTATGATACACCCCGCCACCTATGGCACTTCTCAAAATCAACCATGTTAGATCTCCTGAAACAACACGGACTAACGCCTTACAAAATCGTACCCATGAAACTTGACGCTCTCTATGTAAGCATCCTCAGCGAACAATACAAAGCCTCCAGGAAATCAGCTGGAGTGCGCGAGCTCATTCGCGGCATCATTTCGGGCCTCCAATCAAATCTTGCCGCTATCCGTAATAAGGAATACTCAAGCCTCATCTACATCGCACGGAAATGAAACCCGTTCACTATCTACACCTCACAATTATCGTTGCTACTTTCTTCGCCCTCTCCTGTGCGAGACAAACTTCACCCACTGGCGGACCCAAGGATTCCATACCCCCAACACTTGTACGGACCATACCCGACGACCAGCAAATCAATTTCAAGGGAAAACAAATAGAAGCAACGTTCGATGAAAACGTCCAACTCAACAATCCCAAAGACCAGATTATCATTACACCCGGCGTTGGTAAAGAATTTCAAGCCACCGTCAAGAAAAGTACTGTAGTAATCACTCTCACCAATCCGTTACAGGCCAACACAACATATACAGTTAACCTCCGCGATGCCGTTCAGGATATCACGGAAAAGAATCCCGCTCAAAATGTTCACATCGCCTTCAGTACAGGCACGTACATTGACTCATTGCACCTGATGGGCAATGCCTATGACATCCTCATGGGCAAACCTGGAAAAGACGCAACGGTAGCACTGTATGAACAAGATACTTTCAACATATTCCGACATAAACCAGCATACTTCACAAAGGCAGATGCAAACGGCGACTTCCACATCGACAACTTAAAACCTGGCAACTATCACGTCTACGCCTGGATCGATAACAATAAAAATCTCATTGTAGACAGCAAATCAGAAGAGTACGGATTCATACCGGAAGTAATCAAACCACAAGACTCGATTGGCGCGTTGCAAATACCCATGGTGCATCTGGACGCACGACCACTCAAACTCACGAGCGCAAGACCCAATCAGACTTACTTCAATATCAAGACATCAAAGAGCACTGACCAATACACTGTACACTCCAACGAGCATGATATCTACTCCTCATACGGTGCCGACCGTGAAAACATCCAGATCTATAACACCATGCACCTGCAGGCAGATGACAGCATCTCCCTCCACTTCATGGCCAAAGACAGCCTTCTCCAATCCATCGATACAACACTCTACCTGAAATTCTCACAGCGCGCTATCAAGCCACAACCCTTCACATTAAAGCTTGATCAATTCTCAGTAAGCGCCGTGACCGGACAAATCAATGGACAAATAACGTTTAATAAACCTGTTCTCCGGATGAACTTCGACAGCATCTTCTACCGGATAGACAGTGCACAAACAATTCCAATTGCTCCACAAGACATTACGTTCGATAGTACTCACACAACAGCAACCATTCACAAGCCAATAGCCAAAGCACTTCTTCTCCCAAAACCAGCATCAGCAACCACGGCTACGAAGACAACTCCCACTCCACGAACACAACCATCTACTAAAAACTCCAAAGAGTCCAATGCCCCCAAGAAGCACGTATTAAACAACAATGAGTTTTACATAGCGGCTGGGACATTTATCAGTGCCGAACAAGACACCAGCAAAAGCAACTCCCTGGGTATCAAACCAACTACTATGGAAACCACAGGGGTCATTATCATCCAAATAAAAACAACGCAGAGCCCACTACTTGTTCAGCTATTATCAAAAGACAAAGTCATAGCACAACAACCAGGCAAAGCCAAAACAATGTTCCAGGACCTCCAACCCGGAGACTATACACTACGCGTTATAGTTGATGAAGACTCTAACAACCGATGGACACCAGGCAACATACTTCGCAAACAGCCACCCGAACCAGTCCACTACTACATCTCAGAGGACGGAAAACAGACAATCACACTCAAAGCAAACTGGGAGCGAGAACTGTTGATAACCTTCTAAAAGCTGTTCACAACTTGAGCATACCTGTTTGCGCAAACATCAAACTTGCAATCGCAAACGAAAATCATATTCTCTCTGTTTACAACCTAGAGCCTGTCAACAACGGCTATGGCTAACTTACTGCACATCAGAACTATCAACAGTTGAAAACGATGTTGAAAACACTGTAACTATTTGAATAATAAGGAAATGAAGATTCGTAAAATCTACATATATTCCACATGAAAGAGGCGTACCAGGCAATCCACATATCCACATGGCTAACTATATTAATAAATATATATATATAGTAAAAATAATAAGCGGACGCACGCTGAGCATAACCGTCGGATTACTGCTCTTTGTCTTCGCTGGCTTTCAAGCTAATGCGCAATCTCAGGAACAAATCCAGCTCGCTAATGAATACGCCTTAAAGGGCGATAAAAAAAAGGCGCTCGAATTATACAGAGAGGTGGCGCGCGATGTGGATGACGTCAGCCTTTTTTATAATAACTATATCAACCTGCTAATCGACATGCAGCTCGGAGACGAGGCCCAGGCCTTTCTCAAAAAACTTTCCAAGAGGGATCCACAAAACATTCAATATAAGCTCGATCTCGGTCTCGTATACATGCGATCGGGCGACATGGGCAAAGCAGACAAGCATTTTAAAGAACTCATTGCAGAGAACAAGAACAACGTCCAGCGGGTCAAGGTAATTTCCGACTACTTCCTTTCCCATACCCTGCCGGATTACGGGATCCTTGCGTTGACAGAAAGCCGTCAGGCGATGGCAAATCCCTACTTGTTCTGTCTGGACCTTGCGATGCTGTACAGAATAAAAGGCAACCAGGACAAAATGGTCCAGGAATACCTGAGTTATGTCACCCAGAGCTCCGCAAATATTCAATACGTCAAAAATGTCCTCCAGGCCCTTCTCACTAAGCCCGACGAGCTTGAAAGCCTCGAACGACTTCTTTACGATAAAGTGCAGCAGTATCCTGACGTGGAAGTGTATGCCGACCTGCTGATCTGGGTGACGATGCAGCAAAAGAATTTCTATGCATCATTTATCCAGGCACGGGCTTACGACAAAAGGTATAAACGCGAGGGCGAAAAATGCATGGAAGTAGCGCGGGTAGCACTCGACAACGACGATTACGACAACGCCACAAAAATCTACCGGTACCTGATCAAGGAGTATCCGAACTCTCAAAATTATCTGCTGGCCCGACTTGGACTTATCCGCACGCGCGAGGAAAGAGTCAAAAAAACGTTCCCGGTAAAAACGGACTCTGTCCGGATGCTTATTAACGACTACCGAACTTTCATCAAGCAATATCCGGACAATCTGAACTCTCTCGAGGCGGCGAAGAGCGAAGCAATGTTATACGCAACGTATCTGGATCAAAAAGATTCTGCCATTCATTTGTTGAATCGTTTGATTGCAAATCCGAAAGCGTCACAATTTCTGAAAGCGAAGGCGAAGTTGGAGTTGGGTGACATCTATATGCTGAAAGGCGAGCCCTGGGAATCAACGTTATTATATAGCCAGGTGGAAAAAACGCAAAAAGAAAATGTCGTCGGATATGACGCTAAACTTCGGAACGCTAAACTTTCTTATTACAAAGGGGACTTTCGGCTGGCGCAGGAGCATCTCGATATTCTCAAACAGGCAACTACAAGAGAAATCGCTAACGACGCATTGGAGCTAGGCATGCGAATAAAGGAAAATATCGCATTCGATTCTACCGGAGCGGCGTTAAAAGATTATGCCTCAGTTGAACTGTTACTCTATCAAAACAAAACGGATGAAGCTCTGGCGCGAATCGAAAAATTGAAAACCGGCGTATCTGATTCTGGTCAAACCATCTCTAATCGAACGATTCTCGATGACGTCTATTGGCTTGAGGCAAACATCCGAATGCAACGAGGCGAGTTCGATAAGTCATTATCCCTGCTACAAAAAATCATCACCGAGTATGGCGAAGATATTCTTGCCGATGATGCTTACTTCCTCCAGGGAGAAATCTATGAACGCCAACTCCACAATCGCGAAAAGGCAATGGAGATTTACCGCGAATTTTTAACGAAGTACGCTGGAAGTGTTTATGCCGCAGAGGCACGTAAAAGATACCGACAACTCAGAGGAGATTTTAATCCAACGCCACCGGCACAGCCTCAATAAACTCGAGCATCACCACTCACTATTCTCAAGGATCACCACTCACTCACTCTTGAGCGCTTTCGCCGGACTTGCTGATGCCGCGCGTATCGACTGAAAGCTCATCGTTAGCCATGCGATAGTCAGAGATACGAGCCCAGCCAACACATAAACGGATACTCCGATCTCCACCTTATATGTATATCCTTCGAGCCATTTCTGAACCCCGAACCATGCCGCCGGCGCCGCGATAACAAAGGCAATGATGATCAGCTTACCAAACTCCGTCGACAACAAAACGACAATACTTCCCACTGAGGCGCCCAATACTTTTCGAATACCAATTTCTTTCGTGCGCTGCTCGGCAGTAAATGAAGTAAGTGCAAATAAACCGAGGCAGGCAATGACAATTGCAAGAGCGGCAAAGATCACGAATGTTCGACCAAGTCGCTGCTCTCCCGAGTACATGTGTCCAAAATCTTCATCAAGGAAACTGTATTGAAAGGGTTGATCGGATGCAATGTTCTTCCAAACATGTTCAAGATCTGAGATAACCTGCTTTGTGTCTTTCGCATCAAATCGAAAAGCAATCAATCCCGTACTTCTTTGAAGGAAGAAGGCGAGAGGCGTAATGTTCTGCTTCAACGATTCAAAATGGAAATCTTCAACGACACCAATTACCTCAAAAGTCTTTAGTGAATTTGGATCTGGCGTACCGTCATGATTGGTTTCGCCAAAAGTTGCTATTCTTTTTCCAAGCGGATCACTGCCCAGGTCAAACTTCTGCGCCGCAGATTGATTGATGACAATCGCGCCCGAGTCAGAGGGAAATTCTTCCGAAAAGAACCGGCCTTGCAGAACAGTCATGCCGAAAGTTTTCAGGTAATCATGGTCCACGCGCCAGGTTTGCATGCCAACAAGATTCTCTTGAGTTGGCTGCTTGCCTTCCGGCCAATAAGTATTGTCCGACCGGTTCGAACCAGTCACAGGAAGAAACCCGGAAAGTGTTGCCGAAGTAATGTAATTCAATTTTCTTCCTTCGTCCATGAACGACTTAATGCGATCACCTAACGCATAGGCGTCTTTGATAATGATCACCTGGTCTTTTTGAAATCCAATCTTCTTTTCCTGTATATAATTAAGTTGTCTTTGTACAGTGAGCGTCGCGATCACCAGTAATATTGAAATCGTAAACTGAAACACAACGAGACTGCTGCGTATCAAACCACTTTTCATTCCCGCAGCCATTTTCCCTTTTAACACATCAACGGGTTTGAATGCCGACAAAAACATCGATGGATATATTCCAGATAAAAATCCAACCACAAGAGCACCTGCAAAAAGCAGAATATAGAAAATCGGTCTGTCAAATGGAATTGAAAGCGACTTTTGAGATAGGTCGTTGAACAACGGTAAGGCTAGATAGGCCAGCGCAACAGCAATAGAAAATCCTCCGATACAAACCAATATTGATTCTGTGAGGAACTGACGAACCAAATGTGCCCGCATCGAACCCATCACTTTGCGAACACCAACTTCTTTGGCCCGATTCGCAGAGCGCGCAGTGGAGAGGTTCATAAAATTGATGCACGCGATGATAAGGATAAAGAGCGCAACCGCGGTGAAGAGATAGACGTAAGTGATGTCACCGTTCGGAGCGAGTTCAGCCGTCCTGTCAGAGTGGAGATGTATATCAGTTAACGGCATCAACGTGTATTCGAGAATATTTCCAGATGCTTTAAATTTCTCCAGAGTAAAGTCGCTGCCCAGAACGCTCACCAGCTGCGGGCCGAAGTGCTTTGCAACAAATTGAGGGAACTTCGCCTGCAGACCATCGGCGCTGCTACCGGGCCTGAGCAAGACATATGTATTGAAATTGTTGCTTAGGAAATTTGTTTCCCTTGATTCCGCCCATCCGGTCATGGATATAAGAATGTCAAACTTGAAATGACCATTGTCAGGCATGTCGCGATAAACGGCAGTCACTTTGCAAAGCTCTTTGTTGTCAAGGATCAGCGTCTGACCGATCGGATTGCCGCTTGGAAAATACTTCCTAGCTATAGACTGACTTATCGCCACACTGTTGTGATTATTAAGGGCGGTGTTTGGATCCCCCTCGATAATCGGTGTAGAGAACACTTTGAAATAAGTGCTGTCGGCATATACAACATCATCTTCTTTGATGTTCGTATCGGTCTCTTTTGCCTTCACCAGAAATGAGCCCTGATCACGAAAGCGAACATAAGTCTCGATTTCCGGAAAATCTGTCGCGAGGGCTTCGCCGAATGGAGCCGATGCAACAGCCAACCGATAATGATTTACTCCGAACTTAATCTCACCATTAACACGATAAATTCTCGAGGCCTTATCGTGATATTTATCATAACCTAATTCGTAGGCAACAAACAAAACGATCACAAGGCAGGAGGCGATGCCAATTGCGAGACCGAAGATGTTGATGAATGTATAGAAGCGCTGCTTCAGCAGATTGCGAAGCGCAATGGTGAGATAATTTCGAAACATGGCCGGCGGGTTTGTTCTGATATGACGCCAGTACGCCTCTTCACGTTGCATTAAAAACGAGACTTTCTTTGCGTAGGAGAATTTTGAATTCGTCGGTGCGGCAATTAGATGTTCCACCAGTAGGTGAACTTCAGCACGATCGAACGATTCTTCACCCCGAAACTCTCAGGAAGGTAGTTGTCGGTGTAAACAATGAACAGATCGGATGCAGGCTTGTACCTCCATTGAAATCTCGTGTTCAGATTCACATTGTTTTGCTGTTCGTTGTATTGGGCGAACGCTGTGAAGAAAAGTTTGTTGGTCATCGTGACGTCCAGCCGGGGTCCGACTAACCAGAAAGTGTTTCGACCCCACGGCTCAGGCAATACAATGTCATTGTAGCTGACGCCAACATTCAAACTGAGGAACGGCTGCAGACGATATCCGAGTTCGCCGGATAAATTAAGACGAGTGCCGTCGGCATAGTATCCACCATACCGCGTCGACACAAGATACGTGAACACGCTCTGAGGCTTTGACGTGAAGTCGAAGCCAAATGAATTCCAGTGATGTTCGGACCCGGTGGCCAGCGTATCCTTACCACTATTCGTTGGATCGAACGGCCGCAATAACTTCACATAATCATTAGCAACCCACGGAGTGAAAACCGCCTGAGTGCGTAACGTTACACCATACGAAAGGACGGTCGTATTGTCCGTATGATTGAAGTCGGTGTCGAAGAAGTATGATGTCTGAAGTTTTGGACCATGACTGAGAACCTTCTTTCCTTTTGAAAAGAATAGATATCCAACCAGTGGACTCACGCGTATATAATTTACGCGCGGAACATATCCGACCTCGGCATTGTAATTTGTCCCCACATATTCATGCTGCCAGGATACCGTCAATCGCCGGGTAGCATATTGAAGATTGGCAGCATGCGTAACGTCCTTATCCGACACATCCGGGCTGAAAGATTTTAATACAATCGCCTTTCCAGTCCATAAATTATTCGACGACGCTAAGTTGTATTCAAGTCCAATGTTTCTGTTGTATTGTGAATAGGTGGGCACCTCCGGATCTTCTGTCGGCGTATAATTAAGCGACTGCTTATTGATGAATATCACTCCCACGTTAGATCGTGCAAACACTTTTCGTTGAAGCGCCAACACTGCAAAATTCTGTCTCGGCAAATAATCTTCTTCTACTTTTCCAGTTTGGATATCCATCGCGCCGATGCGCCAGTTCTTATCGAGCTTTCCGCTTATACGCGCGCCGAACTCTATCGGCGTCCCGAGTCCGATGCGACGCGAGAAGAATGGTCTGATGGTAGCATAACCGAAGTTCGCAAACAAGTCTCCGTTCTCAAGAAAGAATTGACGACGCTCGGGAAAGAAGAGTTCGTAACGATCGAGGTTTGTAACCTGCCGGTCCACATCCACCTGCGAGAAATCGGGATTAACAGTAAGGTCGAGATTGATAGACGATGTGATCGCGACCTTCGCGTCTACACCAATTTCTTTCTTGTATGTAGTTGGCTTTTCGTTTTCATAATCTTTGGACGCCCCACCCAATACGTATGGAATAATGGAAACATTCGCTCCTGGATCCGGCGGAGGCTGGTCCCATACAAGTACACCACTATATGCAAGCGAGGCTGTTGGAAACTGTCTTGGTACTGGTGCCCAGCTCGACTTTTCCGTCGTCCGGAGATCCAAACGGCTGAAGTTTATACCCCATCGGGTAATGCCTTTCTTATATCGAATCGACTTGAAGGGAATTGCGGCCTCGAAAACCCACTTCTCCTGGTCGTAACTCACCGATGACGTCCACTTGTTATCCCAACTCAAGTCGACCTTACCGCCTTCGTACATCGTGCCGTCCCACTGAGCACCCGCGGCATTAGCTCCAAATGAGAAACCATTGGTCTGATCATCGAATGGATCCATGAACAGAAGGAAGTTGTCGTTCTTTCCGAAAGTAAAATCACGCCTTAACGACTCAACGAAATACCGGTTACCCTGAGCGGGAAGGTAGCAGACAGCCATCAGATATAGATGGTGGGCGTCGTAGGTCATCCGCACATCGGTGCGCACGCGGGCATTGCTGGTGTCCATCGGCAGCACCATATAAAAGTTAGTGGCCACCTCGGCATCAAGCCAGGCCTGTTCATCCATAACGCCATCGATGAGAAGAGGTGATGAAGCCTGCTTCATATGAAGCTGATACTTCTCGTTGATTTTTTGCGCCATGCCAGACAGACAACACAGTACCAGCAGCAAGGCAGGGGGAAAACCTTTCATTAAGGACAAGTTTCGGCAAACATTTACTGAAAATCGCGGGAATTCGGATGAGAGGCTTTTAATCTTTCCTGGCCCTGGACAGGTAGTTTAAGTTTTCGTTAAATAGTATGCATGCATAATACTTTTTTGCTACATTGGCTGTCCTGTAACGTATGCGGAAGGAAGAGACGGTCGATCATTGTATTAAAACTGCGTGGCATGCAATCTCGCGAATGTACAACCAGCAGGCGTGGAAACACGACCTCACGACGGCAATTGGTTTTGTGCTGCTGAACATCCATTCGGACCATGGAACGCCAGCAACCAAGATCGCGCCGCTCATGGGCATGGAAGCCCGAAGTCTCACCCGCACCCTAAAGACCATGGAGGAAAAGGGCTTGATAAGCCGTGTGCCGGACGCCGTAGATAAAAGATCGGTTCGCATCTTCCTCACAGAGCTGGGTAAGCAGAAGAAGGAGGTTTCGCGTGAAACGGTTCTCAACTTCAACAACCGCGTTCGCGACCAGATCGCCCCGCAAAAACTGAAGACGTTCTTCAGCGTAATGAATGAAATCAACACTCTTGCCCTCCAGGGTTTAACTGAAGGCGAGGATGTTGAAAGTACCATATATTAACCATCGATGGCGCCTCGCGCCACAAACAGAGTAAAATGAAACGATCGATTCGCAAGGTTGCTGTTCTGGGCTCGGGCGTAATGGGCTCGGCGATTGCCTGTCACTTCGCCAACATTGGTTGTCAGGTTCTGCTTCTTGACATTGCTCCCGGAGAGCTCACTCCTGAAGAGCAGGCCAAGGGACTTACACTCGACTCCAAGGTTGTCAAAAATCGGGTGGTTCAATCATCATTTGATCGCTCCATTAAATCCAGTCCCGGTCCCATCTACAGCAAGCGCTTTTTGAATCGCATAGCGCTGGGCAACTTCACCGACGATATGGCAAAAATTAAAGATTACGATTGGACCATTGAGGTGGTCGTCGAAAATCTTGACATCAAAAAGAAAGTCTATGAAGAGGTTGAAAAGTACCGTCGCCCCGGTACGTTGATTACTTCCAATACGTCAGGCATCCCTATTCACCTGATGGCCGAAGGCAGAAGTGATGATTTCAAAAAGAACTTCTGCGGCACGCACTTCTTCAATCCTCCAAGGTATCTCAAGCTGCTGGAGATAATTCCGACCCCGCACACCAGCCCGGACGTTGTGGACTTCCTCATGTACTACGGCGACCTCTTCCTGGGCAAGACCACGGTACTTTGTAAAGACACGCCAGCGTTCATTGCAAACCGCGTTGGCGTTTTCTCAATTATGAAAGTATTGGAGGTCATGAAGAAACACGACCTCAACATCGACGAAGTTGATAAGCTGACAGGTCCCGTGATAGGCCGTCCGAAGTCAGCGACATTCCGTACTTCCGACATCGTTGGACTCGACACGATGATCAAAGTGTCGACCAATCTTTATCAGGCTCTTCCTAACGATGAAAGCCGCGACACCTTCAAACTTCCGGAGGTCGCCCTTCAAATGGAGAAGAACAAATGGCTTGGTGACAAAACAGGCCAGGGCTTCTATAAGAAAGTGAAGGGGCCCAAACGAGAATCGGAAATTTTAACGCTCGACCTGAATACGCTTGAATACAAAGAGAAAGCAAAAGCAAAGTTTAGCACACTTGAGACTACTAAGACCATTGATAATCTTCGCGAGAGATTTAAAGTCCTATTAGCGGGGAAAGACAAAGCAGGAGCATTCTACCGCGATTCATTCTATTCGTTATTTCAATACGCATCGAATCGCATCCCGGAAATTGCCGACGAACTCTATAAAATTGATGATGCTATCTGCGCTGGTTTTGGTTGGGAACTCGGCCCCTTCGAAACATGGGACGCCTTAGGCGTTGAGAAGACAATCAAAGAAATGGAAGCAGCTGGTAGCAAGCCGGCGCAGTGGGTTTACGATATGATTGCTGGCGGCAAGAAGAGCTTTTACTCCGTGGCCGATGGTGCCAAACTCTATTATGACATTCCATCAAAATCCTATAAGCCAGTTCCTGGTAAAGAGTCTTTCATCATTCTGGAGAACCTGAAGGACAAGATTGTGTGGAAGAACGCGGAATCGCTGGTAACAGATCTGGGAGATGGAATCGTGAACTTTGCGTGGCACAGCAAGAGTTATACACTAGGAAGTTCCGTCATCGAAGGACTCAACAAAGCAATAGAGATCGCTGAAAAAGATTATAAGGGATTGGTGATCGGACATCAGGGAGCCGACTTCTCGCTCGGCGCAAATCTCGGATTGGTGTTCATGTATGCTATCGAACAGGATTACGATGAGATCGAATTCATGGTGCGACAGTTTCAGCAATCGGTCATGCGCATCAGATACTCATCGGTGCCGGTGGTCGTGTGTCCTCAGGGCAGAACTCTCGGCGGCGGTTGTGAAATGACACTTCATGCCGACATCGCTCAGGCTGCAGCTGAAACCTATATCGGACTTGTTGAAGTGGGTGTCGGCCTCATCCCAGGCGGTGGTGGAACGAAAGAGTTTACCAAACGCGTGAGCGAAAGTCTGGAAGAAGGAGATGTTGAATTGAATGCACTTCAGAATGCGTTCATGAATATCGCTACAGCAAAAGTTGCTCTCTCAGCAGAAGACGCCCGCGACATGGGAATCCTTAGAAGCAAAGATCGCATCAGCGTAAATAAGGATCGCCAGCTGCTCGACGCAAAAGCTGCTGCCCTGGAACTGTATGATGCTGGTTACACGATGCCCGTGCCATCAAAGAACATAAAAGTACAGGGACGCTCGGGACTTGCATTGTTCCATGCCGGAGTATTCGGTATGCGAATGGGTAACTATATATCCGACCACGACAAAAAGATCGCCCTCAAGATTGCAAACGTCATGTGCGGAGGTGATCTGACTTCACCACAGGAAGTAAGTGAACAGTACCTATTGGATCTGGAGCGTGAGGCTTTTGTATCGCTCACAGGTGAAAAGAAAACACTGGAACGTATTCAGTCTATTTTAACAGGCGGAAAGCCATTAAGAAATTAAGTATATGGATGCATATGTTGTAGCTGCAAAGCGAACTGCCAACACGCGCGCGAAGAAAGGTGGATTGCGTTTCACCCGTCCCGATGATTTCGCGACGGACTTGATCAAGGCCCTTGTTCAATCCGTACCTGGATTGGAAAACAAAATGGTGGACGATCTGATAGTTGGAAATGCCGTTCAGGAGGCGGAACAAGGCATGCAGATGGGACGCATGATCGCACTCACGGCCCTCGGCATTGACAACGCTGGGATGGTAATCAATCGATACTGCGGATCAGGAGTCGAAGCGATTCATATAGCCTCGGCAAAGATTCAGGCCGGCATGGCTGACTGTATCATAGCCGGTGGGGCAGAGTCAATGTCGTTGGTTCCAGTGATGGGATGGAAGACGGCACTCAATTATACAATAGCAAAAGATCACCCTACCTATTATACAAGTATGGGTCTTACCGCTGAAGAGATTGCAAAGCAGTACAAGGTCACCCGCGAAGACCAGGACAAGTTTGCATTTGAATCTCATCAGAAGGCATTAAAGGCACAGGCAGAAGGAAAGTTCAAAGATGAAATTCATCCAATAAAAACAGAAGAAGTCTTTGTCGATGAGTCTGGAAAACGGAAGACAAAAGAAGCTGTGGTTGATACCGACGAAGGCCCACGTGCCGATACATCAATGGATGCATTGGCAAAGCTGAAGCCAGTATTTGCTCTCGGCGGATCCGTTACTGCCGGAAACTCTTCACCAACTAATGATGGTGCTGCGTTCGCCGTGGTGATGTCCGAAAGGCTTATCAAGCAACTCAACCTTAAGCCGATTGCAAGAATGGTGAGCTATTCTGTTGCAGGTGTCGATCCGCGTATCATGGGTATAGGTCCGGTGGCTGCTGTTCCAAAAGCATTGAAGATCGCTGGCCTGAAAATGCAGGACCTGGATCTCATCGAGTTGAACGAAGCCTTTGCCGCGCAGTCATTGGCAGTCGTTCGCGAACTGGGAATTGACCCAACGAAATTGAATGTCAACGGCGGGGCTATTGCGCTCGGTCACCCGCTGGGAAGTTCTGGTGCGCGCCTCTCACTCACCCTCTTAAATGAATTGAAGAGACGTAATCAGAAATATGGACTTGTAACAGCCTGCGTTGGTGGTGGACAAGGCGTCGCCGGCATTTATGAGATGGTGTAACCATTTCAACGGTGATGTAGCAATTCGTTTTAAAGACTCCTGACAACAAATAGAATTAAGTAAAACGCATGTCTCCATGCGACACCGATAATTAAAAGATTTCATTATGGCAGCAACATCAACATCGCGCGATCGCGCAATCAAAGGAGGAGAATTTCTCATTCGGGAAACACCGGCAGCAGACGTGTTCATTCCGGAGGATTTTAATGAGGAGCAGCGCATGATCGAACAGCAGTGCAATGACTTCCTGCAAAAGGAAATCCTTGGACGCCTCGATGAAATCGATTCAATGAAAGATCCAAAGCTGATGCCGTCTCTGCTTGACAAGGCCGGCGAGCTGGGCCTCCTCGGCACATCCGTGCCTGCTGAATACGGAGGCTTCGGCATGGACTTCAACACAACAATGCTCGTGGCAGAGGTAATTGGCGGCGGTCATTCAATAGCCGTAGCGTTGTCTGCGCACACAGGTATCGGAACGCTACCTATCGTATATTATGGAAACGACGATCAAAAGAAAAAGTACCTTCCGAAACTCGCCACCGGCGAATACAAAGCTGCATACTGCCTGACAGAGCCAGATTCAGGTTCAGATGCAAACTCTGGAAAAACAAAAGCCGCACTTACGCCGGATGGTAAACACTACCTGATCAATGGCCAGAAGATGTGGATCACTAATGGAGGATTCGCGGATATCTTCATCGTGTTTGCCAAGATCGATGCAGACAAGAATCTCACCGCATTTATTGTCGAGAAAGGATTTGGTGGAATCACCATGAATGAAGAGGAACACAAGATGGGTATCAAGGGTTCTTCTACGCGTCAGATCTTCTTCAACGATTGTAAGGTGCCGGTTGAAAACATGCTCTCAGAAAGAGAGAATGGTTTTAAGATCGCGGTAAACATCCTCAACATAGGCCGTATCAAACTTGGAGTGGCTGCGATTGGTGGTTCCAAACGTACACTCAGTCTTGCGACAAACTATGCTAAGGAGAGAAAGCAATTCAGTACAGCTATTGCAAACTTCGGAGCTATCAAACATAAGCTTGCTGAAATGACGGTGAGAATATTCGCCAGCGAGTCCGCATGCTATCGCGCAGGTCAGAATATCGACGATGCATATACGGCGCTCGTTGCAGAGGGAATGGATGCTTCAAAAGCAAAACTGAAGTCACTCGAAGAGTTTGCTATAGAATGCGCTATTCTGAAAGTCCACGGCTCGGAAGTTCTCGATTTTGTAGTTGATGAAGGCGTGCAGATTTATGGTGGTATGGGATTCTCCGCCGAAGGTCCAATGGATCGCGCATATCGCGATGCCCGTATCAATCGGATCTTCGAAGGCACCAACGAAATAAACCGCATTCTCACCATCGACATGTTGATAAAGCGTGCGATGAAGGGATCCATCGACCTGATGACGCCAGCAATGGCTGTTCAGAAGGAGCTCATGGCAATTCCGGATTTTGGCGCCAGCGACGAAGGCCTGTTTGCCGCCGAAAAGAAAGCGTTGAGAAATCTCAAGAAAGCAGGACTCATGGTAGCAGGTGCTGCCGTCCAGAAATTCATGATGAAGCTTGGCGAAGAGCAGGAAGTGCTGATGAATCTTGCAGACATGCTTATCGAGGGTTATGTAGCCGAATCGGCTTTGCTAAGGGTGGAGAAGCTGATCGGACAACGCGGCGAAGCCGCTTGTGAAATTGAAAAGGAGATAGCCATAGTCTATCTTCATCACGCTGTCGACAAAGCGGCGGCTTGTGGGCGAGAGGCGATCAATGCCTTCGCAACCGGCGACGAACTTCGCCTGATGTTGCTTGGCCTTAAAAGATTCACCAAGATAGATCCGTATAATCTGAAACAAGCCAGACGCAAGATCGCCGACACAGTGATTGCCAAAGGTGGTTATCCGTTTTAAGCGCTGTACATTATTGCAAAAATGGCTGTTCACTATTCAACAGTGAACAGCTTCACCATCGTACAAAAGGGCATTTCTGCACTAATTTCGAGGATGTAATCGACTCGCACGCTTTTTGAAATACTATTTTCAAAAGCATTCTACTATGCAGTCACGAAGCACAACAACAGCAATATTGCTGATCATTCTGATGGTACTCGCCTTTCCTATGATCATAGGTATCATTGGAGGTGTCTTTGGAATTATTGCAGGTGTACTAGGTGCCGTGTTTGGAGCCGTCTTTGGAATCCTGGGTGGACTATTCGGTTGGATGTTCCATTGGCACTGGCCCTTTCACTTCTTCCATTGGAACGCCTTCACCATAATCGTCATCGCACTTATTGTAGTGTTGGTAGCGAAGTCAAGAAGGATCTAGCGCTTTACCATTAGCTATAAACAACGGAGGCTGCCCAATGTGTGCAGCCTCTGTCTTTATGCAAAACACCATTCTTCACTTTTTACTCAGGCGATAGGGTGTCGGTTATATAAGTTCGGATACAGATAGTACTTTGAATAAACCGGATACCTCTTGATTTCTCTCAGCTCAGGCCACGTGCGGTTGACGAACACAATCTTATATTGAAATTCGAAACCCTTATCTACCCGTACGTCCTTCTTAACGACATACCAGTTTTGGTTCCACGGGTTTAGCACTTTTACTTCCAGGTGAAACAAGCCCGGCGTGCTACGCGTTCGCACGTAGTGCCCTGACTGTTTGCTGATAAGTTTTCCGTTAACATAAACTCGCATCGTTGTACTCTTGTCTGTGAGTACTGCAATTCCAGAATCGTAGGCCATAGCAGCCGAACTGCCGGCCAGCAACATCATCAACAAAAAGGCTCTCATGGCGGGAAGTGTTTGACCTCATATAAACAACTTCAATGCCATCGTTTGCTGTGTCGCGAAAATTTTTCGTTCGAGGTTTAGGAAACAAAAAACCCGGCTTAACGTTGAGCCGGGTTTTCCAGTATCACTCCTAATTTGACCTGTAATCAGCTTTCGCTGACCGGCGACGCTCGGTATATCCGGTTTCGTCGATAACGGATCACGTCGCGAACCCGATCACAAAATCGATTAGCTGTTCTTCCATTTTATTCCGCAGCCGATAGCCTTCGTTTTGCTGGTAGTTACTTCCTTATTTGCAAGGAGCTCATTTACAGCGTCCTCCACATACTTTTTAGTAGCAGCACTGCCGTCACGCGAGTTGTTATCAATCGTTCCTATATAGACAACCTTGAAGTTGCCACCCTCATTGCGCAGTACAAAAACATGGGGGGTATTAGTTGCTCCGAATGTCCTGGCAACCTTTTGTGTTTCATCAACCAGATAAGGGAAATCATAGCGCTTTTCCTTTGCCTGCGTCACCATAGCCTGGAAGGAATCACCGGGCGAAATCTCCGGATTATTGGCGTTGATGGTAATTACGGGGTATCCCTTTGAC
The DNA here is from genome assembly GCF_037203685.1 of Chryseolinea sp. T2. Classification (NCBI taxonomy): domain Bacteria; kingdom Pseudomonadati; phylum Bacteroidota; class Cytophagia; order Cytophagales; family Fulvivirgaceae; genus Chryseolinea; species Chryseolinea sp. T2. The sequence goes on along the minus strand of NZ_JBBCAU010000001.1, from coordinate 401,346 downwards.
GCATAGTTCTTGTTGAGCTGTACGATCCGATCATTATAAGCCTGCGAATACGGACAGGTATTACAGTCGAATATGACAATTACCCCCTTCGACGATTTATAATCTGAAAGTGATATCATTTTTCCGTCGACATTTTTCAATGTGAAGTCTGAAACAGCATCTCCAACCTGATAAGCTGGACCAACCATAGCTGACAACAGCACCACAGCGCCGAACAGCGAGAGAATGATAGTCTTATTTTTCATTGTGGGTAAGATTTAGTTTGATGATTTTACCTCTTTTATGAACGCTTCAAGTTCACCCTCCTCCAACTCTCCGTCGACAAATTTTCTTTGGCCCGTCGTGGTATTGATAAAGAGCGTGCCCGGAATAGCTCCTCCCCATGACGGATCAACCTTATCTATCCAGGAGTTGTAGTCTATCTCATCGAGAAGCAGAACCGTCGAAGTGATCTTATTCTTTTTTATAAACGCATTAACCTTGTACAACTTGTCTGCATAATCCAAATTGATCAGCGTGATCTCCACTTCAGGATCTCTCTTTTCCTCAAGCTTCTGGAAGTACGGAAGTTCATGAACACAAGGAGCGCACCATGTCGCCCAAAAATTTATGACCTGAATCTTTTCGGACTTAGTTGTGATGATCCTCTCCAGCCGATTAAACTTAATCACCTTAGCTTCCTGTGCCAGCGCACTCGTACATAGGAGTAGTAAAAACAGGACTCGTAACATTTGATGAAGTTCGTTAGTTTTTCAACAAAAATCGTGAACGATGGCCGGACAAAACCAATCAGCGCGCCTGCCGTCTGTCGACAAAGGCATTATATTTCAAACACTTATGAACCTATAAAAAACGCATCAAAAAGATTTCCACAAATTTTGCCACTTGTCCACATTACCTTGGTGTTATCAGTTAACCTTCAGTAAATCAGCGCGTTAAGGCAAAAAATATCAATCAACTGTTTGTGGACAACTCAGAGGGGCTAAAATCTTGCGAGGTAAGTGTGATCTGAATATAATTTTCAGAGTTTCAGAATGCTAGAAAAAACTTGCACTTTTTGCCAAATAAGTTGCAGACAAAAGATTCTAATAAATGAAAGCAGACACCCACCGAATTACTTCACTTTTTCAAATCAGTTATCCAATTATCCAGGCCGGAATGGTCTGGTGTAGTGGATGGAAGTTGGCGTCAGCTGTGAGCAATGCAGGTGGTCTCGGAATTATCGGGTCAGGATCTATGTCGCCCGATCTGCTTCGTGAGCATATCATTAAATGCAAGTCGGCTACTACAAAACCATTTGCCGTAAACCTGCCGCTCCTCTATTCCGGAATCGACAAGTTGATCGACGTTGTCGTTGGGGAAGGCGTTAGGATAGTCTTTACATCGGCCGGCAATCCTGCTACCTGGACATCTCACCTGAAGTCAAAAGGCATTTCTGTTGTTCACGTTGTCTCCAGCTCCAAGTTTGCCCGCAAAGCAGAAGCCAGCGGAGTAGATGCAGTGGTAGCCGAAGGCTTTGAAGCCGGTGGACACAATGGTCGGGAAGAAACTACAACGTTCGTCCTCGTTCCCCTCGTAAAGGCCTCTGTAAATATTCCTGTTATTGCCGCGGGTGGCATAGGAAGTGGAAGTGCTATGCTCGCCGCCGAAGCACTGGGAGCCGACGGCTTTCAAATAGGAAGTTTGTTTGCTGCCAGCCAGGAATCATCGTCACATGAGAACTTCAAGGAGCGAATTACGAATTCTGAAGAAGGTGATACGGTTCTAACTCTTAAACAACTTACGCCGGTGAGGTTGATAAGGAATGCCTTTTATCAGCGCGTTGCAGAGGCAGAACTTAGGGGCGCCTCTAAGGATGAGCTCGCTACTTTACTCGGAAAGCGCAGATCAAAACTAGGTATCTTCGACGGCGACCTTGACGAAGGTGAACTGGAGATCGGACAGATTGCGGCAGCCATTAAAGCGATAAAGCCAGCAAAGCAAATCGTTGAAGAGCTGTGGCAGGAATACAGAACTGCTAAAGAGAGATTAGCGTCAGTCTAGATTGACGACCCTGGCGCAAGCGGCACTAATTCAGCTTCAGACTGTGCTGTTTCAGACCTCTCATTCGCGCCAACCGGCCTGTAAACGCTTTCGAACCACCATTCGTAGTCTTTAAACTGAAGGCAGTTGCCAATGATTTTACCGTCGACGAGTATCTTGATGAATAATTCTTTATTGATAGTGCCAAGCAACCGTTCGCGTTGCTCGACTGGTAAGGTGCTGACTTGCACGTATTGAATGCCCTTGTAAACAGATGAACTTACCTTCATATCTCCCGGCCTCGTTTGAAAAGCACGTGACAGAACGTCAACCGCTGTTCGTACTGTAAAGGTAACGTAGAAAATTTGCGAATGAACATGTATCCGTTTTTTAATTTTGGTTTTTATATGCGTGAACAATACTGTCAATGACCGGCTTTTTTGAGACATCCGTCGAATTTCTTAAGGGAGTTGGTCCACAACGTGCAGCATTGCTCAATAAGCAATTGAACATTGTCACGTTTGCAGACCTGCTGCAGCATTATCCTTATCGCTATGAGGATCGATCAAAGTTCTATAACATCAAAGACATCGATGAATCATATCAATACGTTCAGGTCAAAGGCATAATCAAACGAAAAGAACTGAATGGTGCTGGCTTCAAGAAACGCCTCGTTGCATACATGAACGATGGAACTGGTGAGATTGAACTCGTCTGGTTTCAGGGCATCAACTGGGTAAATGAGAAGATCAAATCAGGAATCGAATACGTTGCATTTGGTAAACCGAATAGATTCGGTAGCAAGTTCAGCATTGCCCATCCGGAACTCGATCCGGTAATGAACGATGCACCGCCTAAATTCTTCCTGCAACCAGTCTATTCTCTTACTGAAAAACTACGCACAGGAAGTTTCGACAACAAAGCGCTCTCTCGTGTAATGCGCACGTTGGTGGACTTGTCTATTAGTAAGGTGCGCGAAACACTTCCAGTTGGATTGATGAACTCAATGCACCTGATCTCCAAGAAAGAAGCACTGGTTAACATTCACTTTCCACAAAGCAATGAGTGGCTTGAAAAAGCAAAGCACAGACTGAAGTTCGAGGAATTGTTTTACATACAGCTGCGCCTGCTTAAGATGAAATTCGTGCGACAGACTGTATCACCAGGCATGGTTCTTCACAATGTCTCACTCCTGACCACCTTCTACAATGAGCATCTTCCTTTCCCTCTCACAGATGCTCAAAAGAAAGTGATCAGAGAAATTTATACCGACCTGAAATCAGGGAAGCAAATGAATCGGCTTCTTCAGGGTGATGTCGGCAGCGGAAAAACGATCGTTGGCTTTATCTGCATGCTGATCGCTATTGGAAGTGATACACAATGTGCATTGATGGCGCCCACCGAGATTCTCGCTCAGCAGCACTTCATCAACCTCCAGCGCTATGCGCAGAGGATGAATATCACCATAGCTCTTCTTACAGGTTCAACGAAGAAGTCGGAACGCACCATCATACACGACACCCTGAAAACAGGGGTATTGAAAATACTTATTGGCACACATGCGTTGCTGGAAGAAGAAGTTCAATTCAACAATCTTGGGTTGTCAGTTATTGATGAACAGCATCGCTTTGGAGTCGCTCAGCGATCAAGGCTATGGCAGAAGAACAAATCAATTCCACCACATGTTCTGGTAATGACGGCCACGCCCATACCCCGCACGTTGGCTATGACACTATATGGAGACCTGGATGTTTCAGTAATTGATCAACTGCCCGCTGGACGAAAACCCATCAAAACAGTTCATCAGTTTGATTCACACCGACTGCAGGTCTTTGAATTCCTTAGAACTCAAATCGCTCTGGGTCGCCAGGTCTATGTCGTTTATCCGCTTATTGAAGAATCAGAAAAACTGGACCTTAAACACCTCATGGATGGATATGAAAGCGTCTCGCGTGCCTTTCCGGAGATGCCGATAAGTATACTTCATGGAAAAATGAAGTCCGACGCCAAAGATTATGAGATGGCCCGCTTCAAGAAAGGTGAGACGAAGATTATGGTGGCAACGACCGTGATCGAAGTGGGTGTCGATGTGCCCAATGCTTCCGTGATGGTGATCGAAAATGCAGAGCGTTTTGGATTATCTCAATTGCATCAGCTCCGGGGTCGCGTCGGCAGAGGAGCCGACCAATCCTATTGCATTTTGATGACAGACTACAAACTTGGTGCAGATTCAAAAACACGCATCAATACCATGGTTAGAACCAACAATGGTTTCGAAATAGCCGAAGCGGATCTTACACTTCGGGGACCGGGTGACCTGATGGGAACACAACAAAGCGGCGTGCTCGACCTGATGATCGCCGACCTCGGTCAGGATGGCGAGCTATTGAAAACAGCGCGTTCCAAGGCAACCGAACTTATTGAATCCGACCCCGACCTCTTGAGCCCGGAGAATAGTGTGATTCGTGTTCAGGTGGAATCCATGAAGAAGTCAGTGGTTAACTGGAGCAAGATCAGCTAGTGAAGTTTTCTCCCTATTTTTGAATATGATACAACCCGACCTCACTACAGTACCCCCGTTCTATCAGGGTTATGTAAATCTGGTTAAGAACAAGGACCTGTTTGACAACCTCGAACAGTCAGCCAGGATCACCCAACAATTGCTCAGCACCATATCCGAAAGCAGGGGTACCTATGCCTATGCCCCCGGCAAATGGACGATAAAGGAAGTGCTGTGTCACATGATCGACACAGAGAGGATCTTTGCCTATCGTGCCATGCGCTTTGCAAGAAACGACAAGACGCCTTTGCCAGGCTTCGAAGAGAACGACTACGCACCAGAGGCCAATGCGCCTAACAGGACCGTTGTCGACATAGCGGCCGAAATGGGAAGGCTAAGGCAAACTACAATTGATCTCTATAGAAGCTTTTCTACGGAAATGCTTCAACGAACCGGTACAGCGAACAATTCAGCGATGTCCGTTTTGAACTTGGGCTTCGTCATCTCAGGACACGAAACCCATCACCGTAATGTGCTGAGCGAACGCTACGGAGTTAAGTCATGAGTCGTTGGATTGTTTACGTGGCGGTAGGAGTTGCTATGTCGTCCTGCTCGCCGATTTCGCAGCGCGCTCTGACCAGGGAGTTCAGAGAAACGGAGAAGCTATTTCACGATCATACTGGCTTTGCGCTGTATGATGTTTCCAACAATAAGTCTGTCTTCGAATACAACAGCGACAGCTACTTCACGCCTGCCTCCAACACAAAGATATTTACATTCTATAGTTCTCTTAAACTATTGGGCGACTCAATTCCTGCTTTCAAATACCTGGAGCGTAACGACTCGTTAATACTATGGGGAACGGGTGATCCATCCTTCCTGAACCGAAATGTTTATTCTCCGACAAGTGCCTTTAGCTTCCTACAGTCCAGCCATTCAAAATTGTTCCTCTCGACGTCCACGTTTCAAACAACAGCATTCGGCAGCGGATGGGCTTGGGATGATTACAATGACTACTATTCTGCTGAGCGCTCAGCCTTTCCTGTCTATGGCAATACAATCCTGGTACAATCCAACGGAGCAAATGTTTCCGTCTCGCCAAAGTACTTTAGTCAATTCGTTTCCTACGTAGATGATGAATCCCAGGGTGTTGTTCGTAATGTGGATAGCAACATCTTAACGGTACACAGACCGATCAGTCAAAGATTGAAAAAGGAGATACCTGCTCGTGTTACGCCTGACCTGACTGCTAAGTTACTTTCTGATACTTTGGGACTGCCCGCTAGCACAATCGCAGCACCTCCAAAGCGGGAAGCCAAAATATTCTACAACACACCAGCAGACAGTGTTTACAAGGTGATGATGCAGGAAAGTGACAACTTCATTGCAGAACAATTGCTTTTGGTTTGTGCCGCTACTCTTGGCGATACACTGAAACCCGAGGTCACCATCGAACATATGAAGAAAAACTATTTCACCGACTTCCCTGACGAGCCAGCTTGGGTTGATGGCTCGGGTCTGTCGAGGTATAATCTCTTCACGCCTCGCACCATTGTTGCGTTATGGAAAAAGATTTATGCCGAGGTACCGCGTGAAAGACTGTTCCAGTTGCTGGCCATCGGAGGAAAAGCAGGAACGATAAAGAACTATTATAAGGCACCACAGCCGTATATCTTTGGAAAGACAGGGTCCCTCAGCAATAATCATTGTCTTAGCGGATACCTCGTCACTCGAAGCGGCAAGACTCTGATATTCTCCTTTATGAACAGTAACTTTACTACTTCGACGGCCGAAGTCCGTAAGAACATGCAACGAATCCTGAATCTCATTTATGAAAAGTACTAGTATGCGGCTGCTTGCACTGGCAGCAATTTTTTCGCTGGGAGGAATGAACTCCACTGTACAGGCGCAAAAGCTGGACAGCCTGGGCATTAAGATCGGTCAGATGCTACTGATAGGCTTTCCCGGACCGTCGGTTGACGCTGCTGTGCTGCAGGAAATTCGCGATGGCAAAATTGGCTCGATTATTCTTTTTGAAAAGAACATTCCGCCGCAGAACTCTTTCATTGCATTGAAGAAGATCATCTGGACATATCAGCATGCAGCACCCCAAACGTTGCTGGTAGGCATCGACCAGGAAGGTGGCCGCGTAAACCGGTTGAAAGACAAGTACGGCTTTCCCCGTTCCATTACCGCGAGGGCTATGGGCCAGGCTAAGACCCTTGATTCTGTACGCTTCTATGGTGAGTCAACCGCAGCGACGTTAGCAGGACTCGGCTTCAATATAAACTTCGCGCCTGTTGTCGATCTCGCCTCAAATCCCGACAACCCAATCATCGCCAAACATGGTCGCGCATTCTCTGCGAACGAAGACAGCGTGGCGCTTCTTGCCAGGGAATTTATCAAAGCTCATCGTAAATACAATGTATTGACATCATTGAAGCACTTTCCAGGTCACGGCAGCTCGAAAGATGATACTCACCTCGGCATCGCCGACGTTACCAACACCTGGGAGCAACGAGAGTTGAAGCCATATCAACTATTGATTGATTCTGGCTATGCAGATGCCATCATGACTTCTCATATAGTAAATCGCCAGCTCGATAAAGCGGGAAATCCCGGTACATTGTCCACCGATATACTCAGCGGTATTCTTCGTCAACGCCTGCACTTCGATGGCGTTGTATTCACAGACGACATGCAAATGCAGGCAATCACAAAACACTATGGATTAAAGGATGCTATCCGCATGGCCATCATCGGCGGCGTGGATATCATGACGTTCTCCAACAACCTGCCAGATCGCGAGAACCGCATCGTCGATATTGCACATGATCTGATTCGAAAGATGGTTGCCAGCGGCGAAATCAGCGAGGCGAGAATCGATCAAAGCTACCGTCGCATCATGACCATGAAGAAACGCCTGACAGCTCCCGGCGATTTGACAGCTATGAAAAAGGAGCTAGCTATGAAGGAAATAGAGTTGGAGAAAGCTCAAAGCGAAGTAGTGTCATTAACCGCTCAGCTGTCGCAAAAGGCAACACCGCCGCCGGCAACAGAAGAGCCGTCCAAAAAGAAAAAACGCAAGAAAAAGTGATCTGAAAACCTGGATACACCAGGCGCAATCACAAACCATCTCACGAATGGAAAGCTTTCGGGTTATAACGCCAACATTCACGCGCGTTCCTGTTCTGGTAAGCGTGCCGCACTGCGGTATCGCATTTCCCGACGAGCTTGTCAATGAATTCGATAGCGACCTGATCAACAGCCCTGACGACACCGATTGGTTCGTCGATCGCCTTTATGATTTCGCGCCTTCGCTGGGGATGACAATGATTACTGCTGTGTATAGCAGATGGGTCATTGATCTGAATCGTGACCCTACTGATAAACCTCTGTATAGCGATGGGCGGATAATCACAGGGTTGTGTCCCGTAACTGACTTCACGGGACGACCTCTCTACAAGGACGCCCGGAAGAAAGTCGACGATGACGAAATCATCAGACGACGTAAAATGTATTATGCTCCCTACCATGATCAGCTCAAACTTCTTCTTTCCGAATTGAAATCAAACTTTGGCAAAGTTCTGCTCTGGGATTGTCATTCTATCCGACAATATGTAAAGACGATTTACAACGATAAGTTTCCCGATCTGATTTTAGGCGATGCAGATGGTGCATCTGCCGGCAGTGGACTCATCGAACTGGCATATGACAATCTCAGGAACTCAAATTATTCTGTGAGCCACAACTTTCCTTTTAAAGGCGGGTACATTACGCGTGCTTATGGGACACCTGATGTCAATCAGCACGCACTGCAGCTGGAGATGGCAAAGGTCAATTACATGGACGATGCAGAGATTGATTACGATGATTCACGTGCAAACAAAATGAGAGCATTGTTGAGCTTCACACTGAAGTCGCTGGCCGAAGAGTTGAAATAGGATGGTAAGTTCCGGCGGCTTGTCGCGCAATTCCGACGGCATCAATAGACTAACATAGTATTACATATGCGACACTACAAATTCAGCGGACTACGACTCGCAGAACGATGGATTGCACCCGCCTACGTTGGTGTTGACGAACAAGGTCTCATTCAATACCTGTCATCAGATTCACCGGATGCTACTGGCGCCAAACCCGACATCGAAGTAGTGGACGGTTACGCACTACCCGGTTTCCGCAATGCTCATTCTCATGCATTCCAGTATGCCATGGCCGGCAAAGCAGAAAGACATGCTCCTGGAGCAAGCGATGATTTCTGGACCTGGAGGGAAGCCATGTATGGATGCGCGCTCGCCATGCGTCCGGATGCCATGGAAGCCATTGCCACCATGCTGTACGCCGAAATGCTACGCAATGGCTACACGCACGTTGTCGAGTTTCACTACCTGCATCACGATGAACGGGGAAGGCACTATGCTCACCTTGCTGAAATGGGTGAACGACTGGTCGCTGCCGCTGCCGCAACAGGAATAAAGATTACTCTCGTACCCGTTTGGTATCAGCTCGGAGATTTTGGAACACCGCCGTTTCCCCGACAGCGGCGCTTCATCTGCGAATCAAGAGATCATTATTTCAAATTGCTGGATGCAACGAGGAACTTCGTTAAACATAATGCCAATGCGCGACTGGGATTCGGCGTGCATTCACTGCGCGCCGTCGAAGCCGCCGAAGTTATCGCAACCTTCAATGAGGGACCAAAAGATCTTCCATTCCATCTGCACGTTTCGGAACAACTCAAGGAGGTTGAAACTTCTTTGATGTTTCAGCACGCCCGGCCTGTCGAATGGTTACTTGAACATCTGCCCGTAGATTCAAGGTTCCATCTTGTGCACTGCACTCACCTCACAGATATGGAGGTAAATAAACTCGCCCGTTCAGGCGCTCATGTCGTGCTCTGTCCCGGAACAGAAGGCAATCTTGGTGACGGCATCTTTCGCCTCAGCGACTTCGCGAGGGCAGGAGGAAAATGGTCGATTGGCACGGACAGTCAAATCAGTTTAAATCCCCTTGAAGACCTCCGTTGGCTTGATTACGTTCAACGTCTCATCACCCACCGCCGTAATACCTTCGACGATGGCGCGCAAAATCTGATTCACACAGTTTGGCATTCCGGCAATCGCGCACTCGCCAATGTCGTACAAAGTGACTACTTCAATATCGGTCAACCGCTCGACGCCGTAGTGTATGATGCATCGGCTCCCTTGATTTCAGCTGGGCACGCCAACCAGCGCCTATCATCTATTCTTTACACCTCCGATTCATCAGCCGTTCTGGGTACCATAGTCAATGGCAAATGGGTCGTGGAAAACGGAAAGGCGCTCAATACCGACAAAATCCGCTACGACTACGAGAAGGCTATGCGCAGCATGGTTTGGTAAGTAACCCTCGTTCAATACATCTTGACGGACCTCAAGATTCAAGACCGATCTACTTCAATGGAGCTGCTTTCAGGTTTGTCTCAAAGAGCTTAAGAATACGCTTATACTCGTCGGTCCAGCTGCTGGGCTCTACAAAAGCATGGTCTTCCATTGGATAGGCAGCAAGCTCCCAGTTGTCCTTGCCCAATTCTATCAAACGTTGAGTCAGACGTACGGCATCCTGAAAGTGCACATTCACATCGACCATCCCGTGACAAATTAAAAGCGCCCCTTTAAGTCCTTCTGCATGATAAATGGGTGAGCTTTTCGCGTATGATAAACTATCCAGGTAAGGAGTATTTAGAATAGCCCCCGTGTAGGGATGATTGTAATGCGCCCAGTCCGTTACCGGCCTTAACGCTGCTCCTGCGGCGAACACATCGGGCGCTGTAAACATAGCCATCAGCGTTATGAATCCACCATATGACCCACCATAAACTCCAACGCGTTTAGGGTCTACGTTGTACTTTGATACCAACAGCGCGGCACCATCAAGATTATCAGTCAGATCTTTTCCACCCATAAATCGATAGATGCCTGTGCGCCAGTCTCTGCCGTATCCGGCACTTGCGCGATAATCAATATCAAGTACTGTGTAACCAAGGTCCGTCAATAGATTGTGAAACATGTATTCACGAAAGTAGGAGCTCCACCACTTGTGAGCATTCTGCAGATAGCCAGCTCCATGAACAAACACTACGCCAGCACCGTTTGGATTTGCTGGCTTATAGAGTCGCGCATAAACTTTGGCCTTGTCGCGCGCCTCGAACGTAACCACCTCCGGATCGCGCCATGGATATGATTTGAATTCTGTCGTCAACGAATTGGTGATCTGGACAGGTTTGGCGTTAGGCTTGTTCTCCAGCACCTGCAATTCCCACGGCTTGTTACTATAGGAATAACGCAACGCTATGAACTTCTCATCGGGCGAAAGCTCAAACTCGTAAGCACCAGACATTGGAGTGAGCCGAGTCCTCCCACTGCCTTCAACTGATAACCTGTAAAGTTGCTTCTCTCCTGGATTAGACTCATTGGTTATCACATAAAACTGCTGCCGCGCCCTGTTCAATACTACTTTTTGTATCTCGAAATTGCCGGACGTCAACTGACGCTGTTCCTTAGTCTCGACGTTTATCGTGTATAAATGAGCATATCCGGTTTCCTCTGAAATAAACCAAAGCCGTTTGTTGTCGCCAAGCCAGCCCATGTTGTCATTTCCAAAGAAGTCGCTAACAGGACTATCGACCCAGGCATCATCATGTTCACGATGTATCAGCGACAGTTTCCTCGTCGCCGGATCAAGTTCCATAAGCCATGAATCTTTAAAGTCAAGCGCAGAGACAGAAAGAACACAATGCTTTCCATCAGGCGACCACTCGACTGATGATACCTCTGCATCACGCTGCTTCAGCTTCTTGCGCTTTGCGGCGGGATAGTCATTAGCATAAGACAATGAATCGGAGATACCAGGAATGTCGCTTAGCTTGATCAGATACGTCGTGTCACCGGCAATGTCGTAGAGATAAAAATCACCTGGACTAGGAGCGACTCCAACCTTAGTACGCGCCGATATATCTTCCGTAAAGCCAGACGCAGTCACGTAGTTAGGAACTATAGTTGTCTTCGAGGAGGTCTTCTTCGACAATCTGTACGTAACATATTTCTGATCGGGACTTAATCGTGTCAACTCAACGCTCTTTTCATCGACATAAATCTCCTTTGGATGTTTAGGTATTTCCTTCTTTAACTGTTTCTTCCGTTGTTCAGATTTCGCATTGCGTTCATTCAACACCTTGAAATACATTAGCTGGTCCGCCTTAAGCCACGACTCCTGGTCCGACGTGCTCTTGCCTGGTTTGCTTCCTGTTTTAAAATCTGTAAGCTGAACAAATGTGCCGCTCGCGATCGTCCACCGGTAAAGATTCATGCCTGACGAAAAAATGACCGACTTATCATCGCCCGAAAACTGAGGCCCAAACTCATTACCCGTGGTGTTCGTAACCTGAATAGTCTTATTCCCTACAAGGTCAACCATGAAAATGTCACCATTCTTTTCGTACACAGCTCTGGTGAAGTTGCTGTTGTATTGAACCACACGCGATGTTGACGAGGATCGCTCAGCTGCTGTCGCCTTTCTTATGGATTTTGAACTTACACCGTATGTGTAAAGCGAATCAGAAAGTGCGGCTTCCGGATTCCAATTGAAATAAAGTGTCTTGCTGTCAGGTGACCAATAAGGTGATGTTGGCGCAACCCCAATCCATTTCGGATCGCGCATGATTTTTTCAACAGTCAACTTTTCAAGCACCTGGGCCTGAACACCTGCGGAAACGAAAGTGAGAATTGCAATAAAACGGGAAACGGTCATGAGTGAGAATGAAAATTAAACTAAGCAGTTCTGGAATGTAAGCAGGCTGACGTTCAAAACATGGGTTGCCTGCCAACGGAAAACCTGACTACTTTTTCGGAACATTATTCAGATACATGTAGTCAACAGTTACGTTGAGCATCGCCTTCAAGCCGATGAGCATACCGCTTTCATCGATCATAAAATCGGGCGTATGATGCGCGGGTACCTTGGAAGGATCCTGATCCTTTGGCATCGCACCCACAAAGAAAAACAATCCAGGTACCGCCTGTTCAAAGAATCCAAAGTCTTCGGAACCTGTTACCGCATTGATCTGCATTACATTGTCTTTGCCAGCAGCCTTCTGAAGACTCGGCACCATCTTCTCAGTAACATTCACGTCGTTGTAAGTTACCGGCGTTTTGTTTTCAATGGTCACCTCTGCTGTCGCACCCGCGCTCTCAGCGATCTTCGTGGCCGTGAGTTTTATCTTTTCATGAATGATCTTTTGCATATCCATATCAAGCGTACGGATCGTGCCGGCCATAGTGACCTCTTCCGGAATGATGTTCTCCCGAACCCCACCCTGTATTCTTCCTACAGTAATAACGGCCGCCTCTTTCGTCAACTCCGTCTGACGACTCACGATCGTCTGGAGACCAGTGATGATTTGCGCACTAACCACTATCGGATCAATGCCCATCCACGGCGCCGCTCCATGCGACTGACGACCCTTGACTTTAATTGTGAACCAGTCAGATGCCGCCATCATGCCGGCAGGCTTATAAGAGATCGTTCCGAGCTTTGATATTGATTGAATGTGCATCCCAAAAATGACATCGACTTTCGGATTGTCCAGCACGCCTTCCTTTACCATAAGGCCGGCTCCACCTTCCTCACCTTTCGGTGGTCCTTCTTCTGCAGGCTGGAAGATAAACTTAACAGTTCCTTTCAGATCAGCCTTGTTCTTCGCCAGTATCTCAGCAACTGCCATCAATATGGCAACGTGAGTATCGTGTCCACAGGCATGCATAACTCCTGTTTCCTGATCGTTAAAAACAGTCTTTACTTTTGACGCAAACGGAAGACTATTGCGCTCGGTAACAGGAAGTGCATCCATATCCGCACGCAAAGCAATCACGGGTCCCGGCTTGCCCGTTTTCAGCAGACCAACAACACCCGTTTTTGCAACTCCGGTTTGAATCTCAATGCCAAGCGACTTGAGATGCTCAGCAACTTTTGCGGCAGTGTTCACCTCGCGATTCGAAAGTTCAGGATGCTCATGAAAGTATCGCCTCCATTCAATAACGCGCACTTCAATCGCATTCGCCTGCTGGTCCAGTTTCGCCTGAACCTTTGCGTTCATCTGTGCATGTAGCCCACCAGTGATAAGTGATAACCCAACGCAAAGCAATTTTCTCATCTTCATAGCTCTTAGTTAATCGACGTGTTTATATATCACAGAACCTTCTGAACAACAATGCCAAGCTACTTCTTTTTCGATTCCATATAATCGATTGCCAGCGTACTAAGCGCCTTAACACCTGTGATCAATACCTTTTCGTTGATCATAAAATCAGGCGTGTGATGAACAGGAGGCTTTTCAGGCTTTCCCTCAGGATATACCCCGAGAAAAAAGAAGAAGCCCGGCACCTTTTGCTGAAAGAAGGAAAAGTCTTCAGCCATAGTTACTGCGGGAGTGATACGAACATTGGCAGCACCTGCGGCACGTGTTAGTGATGGTCCTGCCCATGCAGCAAGCTCCGCATTGTTTACAACTGCAGGATACGTTTTGTGGATGACAACGTCCGCACTTCCACCACCGCTTTCAGCAACTTTCATTGCTGTGCGTTCAATGCGTTGATGCATCTCCAGTTGCATAGTTGAATCAAATGTGCGAATCGTTCCCTCCATCACCGCAGTTTCAGGAATGATATTGCTTCTTATGCCGGCATGCATTGTGCCGATCGTCAGAACAGCACCCGCCCGCGTAAGATCCAACTGCCGGCTGACAATTGTTTGTAGCGAGCTTACAATTTGTCCCGACAACACAATTGGATCAACACCATCCCAGGGTGACGCGCCGTGAGCCCCTCTGCCTTTCACGGTAATAGTCAAGCCATCAACCGCAGCCATGAAGCTCCCTGATTTGTAATTTATCTGACCCGCTGGTACGAGCGCCTGAACGTGCAATCCAAAAATCGCATCAACTTTCGGGTTTTCGAGCACGCCCTCTTTAATCATCAACCGTGCTCCACCTTCTTCGCCCGACGGCGCCCCTTCTTCGGCTGGCTGAAAGATAAACTTAACTGTGCCATTTAATGAGGCTTTCATATTAGAAAGCACCTGAGCAACACCGAGGAGGATCGCCATATGTGCATCATGACCACACGCATGCATTACTCCGGTTTCACGTCCCGAGAATGTTGTAGTTACTTTTGATGCAAATGGCAATGCGTTCCGTTCCGTAATTGGAAGTGCATCAATGTCCGACCGTAGCGCAACGACAGGTCCCGGCTTTCCTCCTTTAAGCAGGGCCACCACACCAGTTTTCGCTACAGGATATTGAACCTGAAGTCCGAATGACTTCAGGATCTCGGCGATGCGGGCGCCGGTGTTTATTTCGCGATTTGATAATTCAGGATGCTCATGAAACCATCGCCGCCATTCAATCACGCGCGCTTCGACCTGAGCGGCCTGCTGATCAATCCTCGACTGAAGGGCACCCTGAGATTGTGCAAACGTTGCAAAGGTTGCCATCACCATCACGATGGTTGGAGATAATTTCATAGGTTTAGGCCAGGTTCAAAAAAACAAGATATAGATTAAGTCGTACGCCGCAAACCCGAATTGAATGGAGTGGTTGAAAATATTTGGAAGTGAAGAAGAAGCCCGACAACGCATCAGAGAACATAAACCTCAGCTCATTGCCGTGCGCAATAAAAGAATCTGCCTGGTCATGCACGACAATCAATTCTATGCTATCCAGGACTCTTGTTCACATCAGGGAGAGTCCCTTAGCAAAGGAAAAGTGAACGGCCTCGGAGAGATCGTCTGCCCATGGCACTATTATCGCTTTGAAGTCGCTACCGGCAGACCAATGGATTCTTCCTGTCCCGATCTCGCTACTTATCCATTAAAGCTCACCGACGAAGGTCTTTTTATTGGGGTGTGAAAATAGATTATTGTTAATTTCGTTTTGTATTTCATCATGACTGTACGCATAATCGGATTGATCCTCGCTGTTATCTCCTGCACATTGGCGAATGCACAATTTGTAACTGAGGAAACGCAATGGGTAGATCAACTTGAACTCACCGGAGGCCTGCCTGAAAAGTTGTTAAGTACGCGCACGGCCGTGTTCTACGATTACGCCCTTTCAGCAAAAGAGTTGAATGACCTTCAGGACTACTTCCAGCGAACAGGTATCGATGCCGTAGTATACTTTGAACTCGATATGCTCGTCGGAGGCAAAGATGTGACGCGAGCGTTTGCTGACTATCTGGTGAAAAGAGAAGTAGCTAATCTTTTCTTCGTAGAAAAGAATGACGCTGACTATCGCATAACCTGCACACTCTTCAATGGAAAAGAATCTGTCGTCGACAAATCACAAAAAGCCTGGTCAATCAGAAATCCGATATTTCTCGAGTTGGTGAAGAATGTTTATCGCCAGGCATCTTCACTGCAGCGAAATAACCTTTTAATAAATCCCGAACCCGAAACCGGTTTGTCCGTCAATCCGATTTCCGGTAAGCGAAATGAGTTCTACGCGATCGATGCTAAAGTCGATCCATTGGCTGTACCAATGACAGGAGATCCTGCTGTAGATGCTGAACTCGAAAAGATCTTTGCCGAAAACTATTCTCTCAAATATAAACTGACTCCCGCAGGCACCAGTGAAAAGGATCTGCGCAAGCAAGGACTGTTGTATGTTATCTGCGTCGTACGAACACGCAACGCAGTGGCTAAGGAACTGTTGGGCTATGAGACTAAAGGAACAGAAACGGAGTTCACTTCCACATCCTTTCCCGACGCCTTACCTCAGGCTAAAAATATTCCCGCAAACACGACGGTCTATAAGTTTTACTTCAAACACATAGACTCACAAAACACCTTCCTCGGAACCAAGTGGGACGCAGACGAAACCTGGCAGCAAGCCTTACTCAACCAACTGCGTGGAATGAAAGCCGAGCTGAGACTGAATTAATTAAGAATTAAGAGTTAAGAATCATGAATTAGCGACCAGCCTGATGGCTGCGACACGACCGTAGGTCGTGGTAGCTAATTCTTAACTCTTAATTCTTAACTCTTAATTTTATACGAACGCACTCTGCCCCGTAATCGCCCTCCCCACTATGAGCGTGTTAATCTCCTTTGTTCCCTCATAACTATAGATGGCTTCTGCATCGGCAACGAACCTCGCAATGTCGTGCTCAATAAGAATGCCGTTACCACCGAATAACTCACGCGCATGACTAACAATGTCTCTGGTACGCAACGTGCAGAATACTTTTGCAAGCGAGGCCTGTTCATCAGTTAGCTTACCGGCGTCCTGCAATTGAGAGAGTCTGCATACCATGGTTTGCATAGCCGTAAGGTTGCTTAGCATCATCACCAGTAAGTCCTGTACCATCTGGAAGCTGCTGATTGTACGACCAAACTGTTTGCGTTCGTTGGTATAGCGCAGTGCACTTTCATAGGCACCGCGCGCGCAGCCGACAGCCTGCCATGCAACGCCTGCTCTCGTCATTCGAAGTACCTGAGCCGTATCCTTGAATGAGTTGGCGGCCTGAAGCCTGCTCGATTCAGGAACCTCGCAGTTCGTTAATGTGATCAACGCATTCTGAACAATGCGTAACGCCATCTTCCCTTTAATCTTTTCAGCCTTGAATCCTGCAAAGTGCTTTTCTACAATGAAGCCTTTTACATTTCCATCATCAAGGTCACGAGCCCAGATGATAACCAGGTCAGCGAATGTTGCGTTGCCAATCCACTTCTTCTGACCATTAAGTATCCACGTGTCACCATTGCGCTTGCAGGTACAGGTAAGTCCGCCGGCCACACCCGATCCGACTTCCGGTTCCGTCAATCCGAATGCGCCGATCTTTTCCATTCGTTGCATCGACGGAAGCCACTGCTGCTTCTGTTCCTCTGATCCGCAGTGGTAGATCGATCCCATGGCGAGGCCACTCTGCACACCAAAGAACGTTGACATGGAACAATCAATGCGAGCCATCTCCATGGCGATGAAACCCTCAAGTAAAGAAGACTTTCCCGGGCAACCGTATCCCTGATAAGTAAGCCCGCAGATGTTAAGTTTTGCAAACTCCGGAATCACTTCAAATGGAAATTCGTCTTTGAGCCAGTAGGTATTCACTATGGGCTTGATGGTCGTCTCCATAAATGCGCGCACCTTGAGCTGGATCTCGCGCTCCTCAGGAGTAAGTATCTGAAACAGATCGTAAAAGTCACCATCCACGGGTGGGAACTCGTGCTTTCGCTTTCCTCCTTCCATGAACTTGATGAGCTTCTGAAGATCTTCGTCTTTCATACTGCTCACGAGGCCTACCATTTTATTGAGGTCTACTTTGGCAGCAAGCTTTCCGATCTTTTCAAGGTCAAGACTCTGTGCTACCGCAAGAGTGGATTTCAGTTTTTTAAAGAGCGACATGAGCGTGGGTTAAATGGTCAATGCAATTAAGGAGCGATCCTTTTAAGGTTTGAATTGGAATGTTAGCGCACAGTAGCATCAAATGTGCTGGTCGCGACGTAATGATAGTTGGGACGCGCTTTGCTATAAATGGCTATGGCGCGTTCACGTCCTTCAGGCGTCTTCATCAACGCATTGTAAAGCGGACTCAGGAATTTTCGTCTTCCCGTGTTGATAAGGAACTGCTCGAGTTTCCCATACGCCGGGGTGTAATCGTTCTTAATTGCGATCACCAGCCATGCCGTTAGAATCTCAGCATTTCCCGACGCGGTGAGTTTTCCAAACTTGTCTAACGCCTTCAGCTGCTCCACAGTTAACTTCTCTGGAAGGTTCTTGATAAAGTGTAGCCATTCCTGGGTGCCCCATTGAACCTTGGAAGGAAGGGTGCGACCGTCATTCTTATACGCGGCAAGGGCCGCGTCGATCGATCCAAACTTTGTCGCTACAGGTACCGGGCAATCTGCCGGAAGACCGGTTGTGAAAATCCAGGAGTTGAATAACGTATCGGGCAGGGTTGTAGCATGCTTCGTAGAATAGTATTCCTTGATCGTGCTCATGAAGGAATCGGTATTCATCGACTGAAAACTGTGGCCCGAAAAGTAGTCTCTCAAAAATGCATCGAACTTATCGCGGCCATATTTCTCCTCTATGCTGCGAAGAAAGAAGTAACCCTTATTGTATGCAATATCGGTCACCGCGTCATCTGGGTTCCGGCCTTTAAGATCAAGTTTGAGACGTGTGTCATCGACATGATTGGATGACGTAAGATCAGTGATTGTTTCTTTAAGGTCCTGCAAAGCCAACAGCGCATGCATCTCTGCATCATCGCGGCTATACAAAGCTTCGATAATGCGATGTTCGAAATAAACGGTGAATCCTTCATTAAGCCAGAAATCGTTCCAGGTACCATTGGTGACCAGGTTACCGGACCAGCTATGCGCAAGTTCATGCGCAATGACCGAAGTAAGCGATCGGTCACCGGCCAGCAGGGTGGGCGTTGCGAATGTAAGGCGTGGGTTCTCCATGCCTCCAAAGGGAAAGCTTGGCGGAAGAACAATAACATCGTAACGGTCCCAGGCGTACTTTCCATACAGTGCCTCAGCACCCGAGATCATCTTCTCAAGATCTGCAAATTCCCAGGCCGCTGCTTCAACCACACTCGGTTCAGCATAAACCCCACTTCTCGCGCTCACAGACTTGAAAGCTATATCTCCAACTGACAACGCGAGGAGGTAAGACGGAATAGGCTGCCGCATCTCAAAGTTGTAAGTGCCGTTGTCATTCCGCTGCTGCGGATTCGATGCGCTCATCAGGGCAAGCAATTCTTTGGGCACATGAACTTCGGCATCGTAGGTAAAGCGGATGGCAGGAGAGTCCTGGCAGGGTACCCAGCTTCGCGCAAGAATAGCCTGCGATTGTGTAAATAAAAACGGATGCTTCTTTCCTGCCGTCTGTTCAGGAGATAACCATTGCAGAGCTTCCGCTCCGGGAGTAGTCTGATATTCAATGATTACCTTCTTCGTGTCTTTCGAGATAAGAACAGCCAGTGCCTGACCAAGCAGCGAATCTCTTTGCGCTAACCGAAACTCCAGCGGCGTACCACTATCTGAAGTTACTTTCTTTATTTCAAGGCCTTTCGAATCGAAGATGATGAGATCTGCATCTGACTTGTGTTCTATGTCCCAGCTAGCAACGGCCCGAATGACTTTGCCATTAAAATCAACAGTCGCATTCCAGCTTAAGTGTTTCACTCGCGCATCATCTGGAATGGAAAATGAATGCGGGTCCGCAGGCGGTGGTAATTCGGTTTGTTCCTTTTTCACGTCAGTGCATTGATTGAAGAGCAGTACGAGAATAATAAGTGACCAGCTGAGTTTAGCCATAGTCAGTTTAATTGTTCCACTAAAATAGGGAACCTGTATCAAATGATCCTCTTTGCAGACGTATTGATTTGACAGACGGCCTTCGATCACAACGGCACACTCATCGATTTCAGGAGACCTGCATTTATATCAGGAGTTACGAACGTAAACCTGTTTTGAAATCACTCCCTCTTGCTGCCATCACCTTCCGCAGGTTCGCGGCGTGCAGTCGCGTTTACCCTCACGGGTCGCTAATATTCTGGTTGTATCCTATTTTGTTTCGCTCGTAATCATTGCTGCTGCACTTTATCTAAATCGGGAAATTGTCCTTTGGGTTGCCATGGCAGCAGCCACCTTAAGTCAGCTGGTGTTAACAGGAATAGCTCTGACGTCCGGCGGAAACAGAGGGAAGTAGATTCCTGGCTACGGATACAGCTTTGTGTGATCTGAAAGCAGCCTGTACTACGCATACGGCATTGCGCTACGAATACACAATTTTCATCAGAAGGATAAATGCTATGAACAAATGAAGAAGGCAGAATGGATAGCGATTAGCGCTGTATTCGTTCTTAACAATATAGATCATAGATATGACAAGTATTATGTAAGGCATTGCAAAGAAGAAATGTGCATAAGGTGACGCAGGTGCGTTCCATGCTTTTGAATACTCCTCGTGTTTGATGCCGACCTGTTTGAGTGATTGCAGGATAGGAGTGACTTCAATAAAGATCGGTTCTTCCCCGGCACGCAGGCTATAAATCTGATACATTTCGCGAGGAACCTCGACATAATAACTTGCCGTTCTTATGAAAGACTCTGTTGACGTACCCCGCACAATTTTTTCGTAGCCGGCGATGGGCATATCATACCTGACATTTGGGGGGAGAAAGAAGTCCAGAATGACAATCAATGCAAACAATGCCGATGGGAACGAAGAAAGCCATCCCAGTTTATAAATGCTTTTCTCGAACCGGATGCGCGCCTCCTTTTTCGCTTTTGCTTCCCTGAATTTTCTTGCTTTGTAATTCCGTTTATATACCTCCGTCGGATCCTCCGGTGTTGCATATTCAGGTGTGGCCGTCTGCTGACTATAAGTAGGCGTTTGTTGGTTATGATTTAGCGACCAGTGATTACTCGTTATAAGGTCGTATGCCTGATTGATCAATGCAGTCATCTGAGCTGCATCCGGACTTGAATTAATATCGGGGTGATACTTCTTCACAAGCTTTCTATAGGCAGCTCTGATTGTCTCGGAAGAATCGTTTCTGCTTACACCCAATATCTGATACGGATCCATCAGTGAATTTACGATACTACAGTTGGGCTATCAAAGCGCGAAGGTCGCCCTGAACCGTCCTAACGAATGCGGTACCCCACTTCTATAAACAGCGCACTGTAAGTGTCCTTTTCGTATTCCGCTATTGAAGACTTTAACCTGTTAATGAGTGCATGCTGATAGCGCAGATTAATTAATACTCTTTTGATTGGCACCGATAACTCAAGCGGGATCAAAGGTACAAAAGGGCGATAGTAGGAATTTCGAACCACCTCATTGTCAATGAACTTTTCCGGTAGCCTGCTGTACGAATACACCAGCCCGTCAAATCCAACTCCGGTTCCGATGGAAAGGCTTTTGCCAATCTTATAATGAATAGCCCCCGTCACATTAGTAACAACGTCAACGCCTTTGCATACTGCCCCCCCGATGGGTAGGCCAGTTACGTCATTGAACAACATGACTTCATCCCAATATGCCCTCCTTGACGTATTGATTTGTGCACGCCAAAAGATGTGATTCCTGACATCCTGCTCTATCATGAATCCAAGGCCAAAGCCACCGACCAGCAACTTTGGATCTGCATCGCCATCGTAAGCTAAAATAGGATAGATCTGCTTGCCAGAATTTCGTGGCAGGTAATAATTCGCATTCGCGGTCACAAGCATCCGCAGCGGGTTTTGTGCGCCTGCGTAAGTCGAAACTATACACAAGGCAACGATCAACAGCCTCATCATAACTTGACAAATTCTCTAACAATCGTTTCGCTCGCGTTGATGAAAACAACATGGTACACTCCCGATGGATGATTGCTAAGGTTAACGTTAATATGCTCGGGTCCGCTCACTTTAGTGCGTAGTACGTAATCGCCATTGCTGTCAATTACTTCGAGAGATGTCTCACCGGAATGTCCAGGGACTAAATTGACGTACTCGGTAACCGGATTGGGGTAGATGTAAACATTGAACCAGTTTTGCACCTCAACATCCGGCTCGGTATTACAGCCCACCAGGACAAATAAAGCTGCCAACAGGCTTTGGAGTTTTATAGATTTCATTGTAACGGTTTTGAATACTTGCAACATCTCCCTTACCGACGCAACCAGCCAGTGTCAGCGGTGACGCCTGATGACTTCAACGGATTTCTTTAAGTCTTTCCAACCTTGTGGTTCCACTCATAGATCTTGTCGGCGATCTCGGTAAGCAATTTTGGATTCTTCTCCAGCGCATTTCCAACGATGATCATATCCGCACCGGCTTCCAGGGCCGTGATCGCCTTCTGACTGGTATTGATTCCGCCACCGACCATCAGGGGCACCGTTATGGCCTTTCTTACCGTGGCAATCATGCGCGCGCTGATTTCCCTTTCCGCACCGCTGCCGGCGTCAATATATATGGAGCGCAAGCCAAGCATCTCACCAGCCATAGCAGTGCAGGCCGCGAGGGAATATTTATCGTCCGGAATCGGCGTGGTGTTGCTGATGTAAGCAACGCTCGTTGTTCTTCCCGAATTGATAAGAATGTAGCCGGTAGGAATAACTTCTAACCTGGTGTTTCGAATGATCGGCGCCGCAATTACATGTTGCCCGATCAGCAGCTCTGGGTTACGACCTGAGATTAATGACAAAAACAAAAGCGCATCTGCCGTTGGCTCGATCTGCATCGAGTTGCCCGGAAACAACACAACAGGTATGGTAACATTTTCCTTTATCGTCTTTACTACGTTGGCAAGATTGGTAGTCGTTATAAGACTACCGCCAACAAAGAAGTAATCAATGCAATTCTCGTTCGCAAGATTGATAAGCTGACGCAGTTTCGCCGGATCCTCAACTTTGTCGGGATCGACGAGCACAGCTATGGACTTCTTTCCCGACCGGGAGGCGGCCGTGAGTGCGTTAAGGACGCTCATCTTCTGCGTTCGCTTGCTTATTCGCCGGACCCTGCAGGTATTCAGCCAGTTTCTCCTTAGCTAAACCCAACAGGAATACAGTTGCCTGACTTGCCAATGCCGTTCCGATCTGCGAAACGATTCCAGGTGAATGATCTTCTTCCACTTCGGGTTCCGCTTTCGCCATGGCCGGAAGTACAGTAACTGCTTTGGTACGTACCTTCTTTGTCTTGCGTGACTTGCCCGTAAACTGCCGCACAATAAAATATGAAGCAGCAAGGGTACCACCAATGATGAGCGCATTGGTAAGTATGGTTTCTGTCCTTGAAGAGAGCAAACGCACTTCGTTCTCCAAATCTTCCCGATGCTTGGCCGATCGCTTCAACAAATCCATCTTGATATCGTCCGAATTTTCGAGTTCCATATTTATTTCTTCTTCTTCTTTCGCTTCATGATTTCCTCCAGCTTGCCTTCAACCTTTTCAGATATCTGCGTACGGAATGCCAGGATAACGACGCCAATGAGCAAATAGAACCCACCGACAATGGCAAACCCACCGAAGTTTCCAAGACGTTCACCAATCTTGTACGAAATAGCCATGCTAAACAGCAGTACGAATAAGGTGAGCACAGAAGAAATCACTATGAACACCAGCGCGCGCGATAATACGCGCGAAATTTCTTCCTGCACCTCGACCTTCATCAGCTCGATGCGGGTTTCGACAAATCCTGTGAGATGTTCAATCAGGCTGTCGAGCTTTAAGAATTTGAGGATCGTATCTTTCAACACCGTTATCGTTCAACGCAATATAGATATTCGCCGGGAATTTAACTGCGTTACTCCCTCTCGATACCAACCAACTGCTCGCGAAGGAGCATCCCTTCCGGTCCACTGATTTCCTGAAGCAATATAACCTTCTCCCGTGCCGTCATCATCACTCTGTGCACTCGCGATTGCGCATACTGCCGATGATACACATACACTGAATCAAAAGTCTGGCCTGCAGCCGAATAACGCCGCTCAATCTTTTCAATGCACGACCTGTACTTCCCGTTTTCGTCTTCCCCATCCCAGCAAAAACCGGGTCGCGTAAACTGAAACATTTGCTTGCCTACAAAGAGG
Source organism: Chryseolinea sp. T2 (assembly GCF_037203685.1). Lineage (NCBI taxonomy): Bacteria > Pseudomonadati > Bacteroidota > Cytophagia > Cytophagales > Fulvivirgaceae > Chryseolinea > Chryseolinea sp. T2. The sequence continues at coordinate 377,197 of NZ_JBBCAU010000001.1, read as the reverse complement.
GCCGCATTCCGACCCGATACTGGATATATCAACGCCGGTTCAATGTCTGCCCCATGCTCCATGCCCGGATAGTACGACCACTCACCCGAAGACGTCCGCGTGTTAATGCGACTCACCAGTGTAAACGATTCGTCATGTCCACCTCCATCCGTACGACGATAGGTGAGCGTCAGCGTTTCAACAGCATCTTGATTGAAGTAGATCAGCGAAAAGGGCAGAAAGAAAAATGCGACAAGAAGATATACGAAACCAGCAAGACGATATTTCAGCGTGAGCTTACCAAGACGTTCAGCCAGTTCAAGTGGAAGCTTACGCAGCACCGGGATCGGCATGAATAACAACACACCTATAAAATTGAAAAGGAAGTGTACAATAGCGATGCTGACAGCCGCCGATGTATTGGTCTGTAACAGGGCAGCAATGAAAGCCGTGATGGTAGTTCCGACGTTCGCCCCCATGATAAACGGAGCGGCCTGCTTGAGGCTCACAATCTTATTCGCCACAATGGGCACTACTACTGAGGTAGTGATCGAACTTGATCTTATCGCTGCCGTCGTAAGTAGCCCCCATGAGAATGATTTAAACGGACTCTTGAAAAAGAAACGACTAAACGCCTCCGGACTTTTCGCCTTAAGCAGATCAGATATCAGCCTGCGGAATATAAGGATCGACGCGAACAGCAATACAATTGCAACAACGACAAGAAGAAACGGACTGTTAAGTACACCGAGCAGCCAGTTGGTTAAAAACGAAAATCCTGACCAGCTGTGCGTGCTGGTTTCTTCCGCCGGCGCCTTACCTGTTGAAAACAAATGGGTGATCCACAGCGACACGGTTGAAAGAAATCCATAGTAGTATTCAAGAGGAAACAAGACAATCGCCGTCAGCAGATTGAAGAAGTAGTGATAGGTGCCAGCGGACACCGCCCTTCGAAACTCTTTCTTCTTACTGATGAAGCCCAGCGATACTATAGCGGCTGTAATGGTAGTACCAATGTTCGCCCCCATAATGATCGGGATAGCGCTTTCAAGTGTAAGCGCTCCGGAGGCAACCAGTGCCACTACCAGCGATGTTGTGGTTGAGCTGCTTTGCAACATTGCCGTTATCACAAGACCAATAAAGAGTCCTGTAAACGGATTCGACGTCGCCAGCAGGATAGTTTCAGACACATTGCGCTTAAGGTGCTGAAGCGCCGACGTCATCAAATCCAGAGCAAACAGAAACAGAACGAAAGCCAAAACGATATAGGCAATCGTCCTTACATTATTCCACGGAGATGGCTCTGGCGTTATGGTCTCTTGCTGTGGTTCCAAATTGAATATTCCGCGAAAATAGGATTATTCAGTGCGAAGCGTTGATATTAACAATAACTTAATTCACTTCGGTGCAGGTGGGCAAAATTTTTTAGTCCAGCATTCAAGCACGACACCAGACTAACAACCTCAGGCGAACTTGTTCCTCACTCAGGACGAGATATTCAGGTACTCATTCTTGAGCAACGGACAAATCTTATATCGCTCGTCACGGGTATCATCATAGAGGGCCTCTATCAATTCATAAACGTGTCTGATACCAATACGCTGAGCCCATTCAAATGGCCCATATGGATAATTTGTTCCAAGTTTCATGGCCAGGTCAATATCAGTCCGTGTTGCCGTGCCTTCCTGTGCCGCATAATAAGCTTCATTGATAATCATGCAAACAATACGCGGCGTTACCAGACCGACACGGTCCTCGACTACCTGATACGCCGTCTTCAGCTGGTCACAAAGATTGTGAAGCAGCGTCAGGTCCTCAGCCCGATGAACAGAAACTTCCAGTACCTCGCGATTAAATAGGGTAGGCATACCGTTAAAGCCAAAGATCCTGCTGCTCGCCTGTTGGCCCGCCAGGTGAACAAGTTCACCCAGACTAATCTTGCATGTGTTAATAAAGACTGTAGCAGGATGATCAAAATAGATCTCGAACTGATGTGGCTCTTCGTCAATGATAAAGTCGAACACAACCTCGTTGCTGAGCAAATACTTTTCTGCATCGCGATGTTCGTTCACCCACGAGTATTCGTGCTTGTCTCCGAACTTCTGCCTCAGTTCCTGCAGATTGATTTGATCGCCGATAACTAAAATATTCATCTGCCGCCTTTAATAATTGAACGATGATTACTTTTGGTTGCTGCTAAATTAGTTTTTAAACCCTACAATCATGTCAAAATCTGTCGTTTATTCCGAGCATGCACCCGAACCCATTGGCCCATACAGCCAGGCAATTCAGTCGGGCAACATGCTGTTTGTTAGTGGCCAGATTGCGCTATCGCGATCAACCGGTGCCATGATCACTACCAATATCGAAGAAGAAACGAAGCAGGTGATGGCCAACGTGAAGGCAGTCCTCGCCGCCGCAGGAATGGACTTTTCCAACGTTGTGAAGACATCAATATTCCTGAAGGACATGAACAACTTCCCCACCGTAAATCAGATTTACGGAACGTTCTTCCAGAGCACGCCCCCCGCCCGTGAAACCGTCGAAGTGAGCCGCCTGCCGAAGGACGCCAACGTGGAGATTTCCTGCATCGCCGTCAAGTCGTAAATTAACGATGCACCTCGTGGTTATCGTAACTCGGCTACCTCTGGCGACTTCCACTTGCTAAAAAGACCTTTCCCGTTCGTACCATGCGGTGTATGACGCTGCTCTCGAACCAGGGAGCTGCACATAAGCACCACACTGTCAATGCAATACACTATTTATTCTGCATATTTGGAAAATCAGTAATCAAGACTAAATTTGCACTCCCAAGTTAAAGGGACCCGCGGGAGTAGCTCAGTTGGTAGAGCACGACCTTGCCAAGGTCGGGGTCGCGAGTTCGAGTCTCGTTTCCCGCTCAGATTCATTTGGAGATTTATTGATTGGGTGATTTGGAGATTTTGAATACCGGCGAAGCCGGGATTTGATTTCTGCAAATCACTCAATGCTTTAGGGGTATTGGATTCAAACCTGAACGTATTTCGTCAGGTTTTGTGGTCTTTGAAATGTTGATTGAGTAAGGTCGGACAATTACGTTCGTGCATGAGCTCAGACGAATTGAAAGAACGATGCAAAGCCTTTGGCCTGGCGGTGATCACAATGTTCAAGATGTTCCCAAAGGCATCTGAGGCACAGATTTTAGGGAAGCAACTGCTCCGTTCGGCGATATCAGTTGCAGCTAACTATCGAGCTGCATGCAGAGCACGCTCCAGGGAGGAGTTCTTGTCCAAATTGTCAATTGTCGTCGAAGAAGCTGATGAAACCGTCTTGTGGCTTGAATTGATTAATGACTCGAATACTTTCAAAGTAGATCCGAGTCTCATAGAGGAATCAAAACAACTTCTCTACATTATGTCGTCAGATCGCAAAACCACAAAAACCAACCTCCAAAGAACCAAAATCTCCAAATCAATAAATCAACAAATCTCCAAATGAATCTGCCCGGGTGGTGAAATTGGTAGACACGCAGGACTTAAAATCCTGTGGATAGTAATATCTGTGCGGGTTCGACTCCCGCCCCGGGCACCAGCCATTTGTCGATTTGGTGATATGTTGATTTGTTGATTTAATGCCGGCGCTTTCGCGCCTCTACTTTCTGCGGCCGAAAATTCGAAGAAGCTTCAGGAACAGGTTGATGAAATCCAGGTACAGTGTCAGTGCGCCCATCACCGCCGCCTTACTTTCTTCCTCGCTGTCAACACCACCAACGCCTGCCGTCTCCTTTATCTTCTGCGTATCGTAAGCGGTAAGACCCACAAATATCAGAACACCCACATAAGTCGTTATCCAGTACAGAGTAGAACTCTGCATGAAAATGTTGGCGATCGATGCAATGATCAATCCAATCAATCCCATAAACAGAATGTTGCCCCACTTCGTTAGATCGGCCTTTGTCGTATAGCCGTAGATGCTCATCACAGCAAATGTTCCCGCAGTTATAAAGAAGGTCGAGGCTATCGATCCCGTTGTATAAATCAAAAAGATGAACGACATCGTAACACCATTAAGAACAGCATACAGCAAAAACACCAGGGCAGCCGTTGACGCACTCATGTTTCTCACCCAGATGGCGAGATAGCCAACGAGCACCAGCTCGAGGATGATCAAACCATAGAAGATAACCTTGCTACCGAAAACAAACTCCAGCATCGCTTTCGAAGAAACGACGAGCAGTGATACAAATCCGGTAACCATAAGGGCGAGGGCCATCCAGCCGTAAACTTTTACCATGAATCGCTGAATGGCGAGCGAGCGCTGAGCATCGTGAGAGAAGTCCAATTGGTTCATACAGAAAACGTTTTAATTAACTAAAAATACGCAATCCGGTGAGTTGGTAACCGCCACTCGCCGATTCCCGGGAACGCCCTTCCCCGGGCCCTCAATGCCTCCGTGCTCGCAACAACAAAACAAATCGGGTCCGCCTTGGTATCCGAATGAGAGCTCATTCGAACTTAATGCATCGGCCCTGTAACGGCTTATTGCAAAAAAGCGTCTAAATACATAACTTTCCTATGCATTTGAGTTTTATGCAACCGCAAGCCATGGCAACCGAAACCAACGACCAGCATTCATCCGAGCTCCTGAAGGGCACTCTTCAGATCATCATTCTCAAACTTCTGTCTGACAACAACAGCATGTACGGGTATGAAATCACGCAGCGCGTTAGAGAACTCTCTGACGACACCATCGTGCTGACAGAAGGATCGCTCTACCCAACGCTCCACAGGCTTGAGGCCGAAGGTTTGTTGAAAACAGAAACTGTTCAAATGGGAAAACGAATTCGCAAGTACTATAGCCTCACGCGTCAGGGAAAGAAATCAGCAACAACAAAGGTCGACGAGTTCGCTTCGTTTGTCCGAACGATGAGTCAGGTGCTCAACATCAAAGTGGCATCGGCAACATGAAAGTCATCAATCACGAAGGAGAAGATGATACCGTACCAATTGCAATATATTAAACAGACTGGCAGCGGCCCATACCATCGATGAGTATGATCACCGATGAACATATCGCCTACATCAGCCGGGATCTGCACTACCGCGGCATCGTGGAGGAACACATCCAGCACGAAATGCTCGATCATCTGTGCGAACAGGTAGACGCAAACATGACGAAAGGACAGCGCTTCATCGATGCCTACGAAGCCGCTCTCATCTCACTGGGCTATTCCGAAGGCCTCTTGAAAACCCAATCGCTGATCATCAAATCAGAACATTCAAATTCCCTCACCATGCTGCACAACTATGTAACTGTAGCGCTGCGAAATCTCAGCAGACAAAAGATCTATACGCTCATCAACGTCTTTGGTCTCGCCGTCGGACTTGCTGCCTGCCTTGTAATCGGACTCTATATAGTTCAGGAATTTCAGTTCGATAGTCATCACGAATACGCCGACCGGATCTATCGCATCGACGCACATGCAAAAATTGGTGTCAATGAATTTGACATGACCTATCGCAGCGCTGTGGAGGCAAAAGACCTGCAGGAAACTTTTGAGGAGATTGAAGCCACCGTGCGCTTCAGGCAGATGGGTAGCTATCTCGTTAAGACTGCCGAAGGAAACGACAACGTAAAAGAATCAAATGTCATCTGGAGCGAAGGCACATTCTTTAAAGTCTTTTCGGTTCCTGTGCTCGAAGGAAACGCTGCTACCGCCCTGTCACAACCCCATGGTGTTGCCATCAGCAAACGAATGGCTGATAAATATTATTCCGGCAAAAGCGCCGTAGGGCAACCAATCATTCTCGACAACGCCAGGTATGGAATTGTATCAGCTGTATTTGAAGACATGCCAGCGACTTCTCATTTTCACTTCGACATAATAATTGCCTTCAATGGCGATTGGCCAATAGCGAGAGAAGCGGCGAGCACTGACTATCTCACAGAGAACTTCATCACTTACATTCTGCTGAAGCCCGGCGCAGATGCCAGAGCTCTCGGAGAGAAGCTACCGAGGTTTATCAAACAACACGTCGGCGACGCACTTGCCCGTGCCATGGGTGGCGATTTCTCCTTCGACAAGTTTCTGGAACAGGGCAATCGATATAGCATTACACTTCGTCCGTTGCGCGACATCCATCTTCATTCAAATCTCAAAGGCGAGTTCGAACCAAATGGAAGCATCAGCTATGTTTACGTAATTGCCGCAGTCGGTATCGTTATCCTATTAATTGCCTGTATTAATTTTGTAAACCTGAGCACAGCACGTGCGAATACGCGCGCCAGGGAGGTGGGCATAAGAAAGGCAATGGGCTCTCTGCGTATTCATCTTATCCGTCAGTTTCTAACGGAGTCGCTACTGGTATCAAGCGCAGGCTTTCTGATCGCTCTCATCATGGCGTGGCTTTTCCTTCCCTGGTTCAACCACCTCGCTCAACGTGATTTGAACATTCCCTGGGCAAGTGCCACGTTTATCGTCATCATTTTGATGTCGACAATCAGCGTCGGCGTTGTAGCAGGACTTTATCCTGCCTTCGTACTCTCGGCATTTAACCCGGCGAAGGTGCTAAAAGGTGAACGAATCCGCACCTCAGGAATCAGTGCTTTCCGAAATGCGCTGGTTGTCGGCCAGCTTGGCTTGACTGTATTGTTTACCGTCGTTACACTGGCGATCATGCAGCAGCTCCGGTTCATGCAGCATAAAAATCTCGGATACGAAAAAGATCACGTGATCATCATTCACGACACCTATGCACTTCGTCCCAACAATGTAAATCCATTCAAGAATGAGGTCCTGAACCTCCAGGGCGTTAGCACTGGCACAGTATCAGGATACGTTCCGGTAGAAATTGAAAACGCCGGACGAAACAATAACACTTTCTGGGAGGAGGGAAAGGAACCAACAGGTGAGAACCTTGTCACCTTTCAGCGATGGAGCGGCGATCACGATTATATCAAAACCTTCGGAATGAAGTTGTTGGCAGGTCGTGATTTCTCGAAAGACATCAAAACGGATGACCAGGCCGTCATCATCAACGAATCCGCCGCGCGTCAATTTGGAATGAAGGATCCGGTCGGGCAGCGCATTGTTAAGTTCGACGTCGGCACTCAAGGGCAGGAGCAGCAACAAAAGTGGACCATCATCGGAGTCATCAGCGACTTTCACTTTACGACAATGAAGGAAGCGATTCTTCCACTGGGAATCTTCCTCGGCAACACTGACGGAAGTGTCAGCTTCAGATACAAAACAGACAACCCAAAAGAATTAATTGCTCAGATGGAGAACGTATGGAAGCGGCTGGCACCCAATCAACCATTCAATTATTCGTTCATGGAGAATGACTTTGCGAACATGTATCAGGCCGAAGAAAGGTTAGTAAAGATCTTCACATTGTTTTCGGCAATGGCAATCATCATTGCCTGTCTCGGTCTGTTTGCATTGGCATCATTCGTGGCACAGCAGCGCACCAGGGAAATCGGGATCCGCAAGGCACTAGGTGCAACGGTAGAAAGTATACTCCTGCTGCTCTTAAAAGACTTTGGTAAGTTGGTGCTGGTTGCATTCATTGTATTCAGCCCCGTCGCGTACTTCGCGGTGAGCAGCTGGCTTTCATCCTATGCTTACAATCCAGGCATAGGGCCATCGTTGTATGTGATACCGGCAATAATTATATCGACGATCGCCGCGGCAGCTGTGCTCGTTCAAAGTATCCGGGCGGCAACTGCTAATCCCGTAGCGTCGCTGCGTAATGAGTGACGATAATGTATATAAATTTTGATAAGAAGTCGTTACATTTTTTCGAAATTGCCGCGAAAGAAACGGCATGTCGAAAGCAGCAATAAGGGAAGGACGTAAATCCGATCTCCCTCGGGTATTCGAGCTCGTGAAAGAACTGGCAACCTTTGAAAAGGCGCCTCACGAAGTAACGAACACAATCGCCATGATGGAGGAGGATGGCTTCGGCCCTCGTCCGGTTTATGGATTCTTCGTTGCCGAAAATGAATCAGGCATCGTCGGCCTTTCATTATTCTACTGGCGTTATTCAACGTGGAAAGGCAAACGCCTTTATCTGGAAGACATCATTGTCACAGAAAACGTCCGTGGCCAGGGTATCGGCAAAATGCTATTCGACCGCACCATGCAGCATTGCCTTGATCAAAAGTGTACTGGAATGATGTGGCAGGTACTCGACTGGAATGAACCGGCAATAAACTTTTATAAGAAGTACGGCTCAAAACTCGATGGCGAATGGATCAATTGCCACCTCGACGACAATCAAATAGTCGACTACTTCAAAAACAAGAAAGATTGAGCGTGCCCAAACTCACCTCCAAATCCGTCCTATTTGGTATAAAGTAATTGCTTACACTGAGCACAGAAGGTCCACAATTCTTAATTCTTAACTCTTAATTCTTAATTTTCTCTACACCTGTTCCAGCAGTGTCATAAACGCCACATGCTTATTATGATAACGTGTTCTGTGCTCATCAATAAGTGCCGGGTACTTTTCAAAGTATGAGGTTACATCGTTGAGCGTGTTCGCGAAGTACTGAACACAGTAGGATACTGACTCTTCGTTCTCGTCGTGCAGAACCTTATAAAGTTTGTAGTCCACGAACAATTGAGTGCGCATTACTTTCGGAATGTATTCCGCCTTCATCCAACGCAGCCATTCGTGCTCGATGTCTTTGTCGACACCTACCGTTATGTTGTAAAGAAACATAGCTGCAAAGGTGCACATAATTTGCCCCTGGTCTACTACGTTTCGGCCATTTGCACGTCCTAAAAGAAATTATTTTTCCGCTCGCGCTTTTGTAACTTTCTACAACAATTCACACATTGGATATAACAAGACCCCACTGTTATGAGAATCAGGATCCTCTCCCTGACGCTGGCAGCAAGTGCCTTCGTCACCCTTACAACATCTGCACAAACATTGTTGGTAGAAAAGCGTCCCGTTAAGACTGAAGAGTCGTCGGAAGTTGAGTCCTGGACAGCAAAGTTTGATCAGGATCAAAGCTATTGCCAGGATGTTTATGGCGACTTTATCAAAGAACTGGTGAAAACAAAAGTGGAGAAGCGCGGTAAGAACGTTCTCGTTGCCGTGAAGACGCAGTTCCCCGAACTGTCGTCACTCCGGATTGATCAGCGAGCCATCTTTACCCCCGAGTCGGCGGGTACATCAGTGTCATTTACTTTTAGCCCTGGATATGATGTTCACTTTACTTCAGAAACTTATAAGGACGAATTTGCCAAGGCGGAAGCATTTGTGAAGAATTACGTCCAGTATCACTATAAGAAGTACTACAACACTCTGATCACAACGCTGCAAGGTAAGATGAAGGGCCTTCAGAGTGACATCGAGTCGAACGGCAAGAAGATGGATAAGAATAACAAGGCAATAACTGCCAACATCGCCGATGGAGAGACGGAAAAAACAAAGACTAAAAACGACAAGATGAACAAAGAGAACGATCAGCTTGCCGCAGAGACAGACACGAAACGGAAAGAATTGGCGGACATTGAGGACCAGCTTGCCAAAGCAAACGATAGCCTTCACAAAGTGCTGCAATTCAAGTAATGGCTTTTCACTGATAAGCACCTGTCCGCTCCCGCAAAAGAGAACATGTTGAAGAGATCAAAGCGTTGATTACAAACTTAAGTTGTTGGGGATCTATGTTCGCTACCATTAGCCATTTCGCACATGCGTTCCCGCGGTAAGATGCTTCCGAAGGATTTTTGGTATCGGCGCATGTCCAATAGCGACGTGCTGAACCCGGTTGACCGGATCTCCGGAATACTTTATGGCCTTATCATAGTGCTGTCGTTTACCGGTACCGTTAGTGTGTTCACGGCGAAACAGGAGATCAAACAATTGCTATGGGCAGCGTTGGGTTGCAACATCGCCTGGGGTATCGTCGACGCTACTATGTTCCTGATGGACACATTGATCAATCGCGGACATATCCGCTCAATCATTAGTCGTGTGAAGGCTTCGAGCGATGAAGACGCCACAAGAAACATGCTGGCTGAAGAACTAGATCCCCTGGTGATTCATGTGCTGCATAATGACGAAGTCGATCGCATTGTTAAAAGACTTAGGGAGTTACCCTCTCTATCCTCGAACTCACTTTTGATATGGCCCGATGTCGTTAAGGCGTTGAAAATTTTCCTCCTGGTATTCATCGGCACCCTACCCGTAGCGTTGCCTTTCGCCTTTTTCAATGATGTGTCTGTTGCCATGCGGGTATCGAATGCCATCGCGATTGTGTTGCTGTTTATCGGCGGATACTTCGTTGCCGGGTATGCCGGATTCCGACGCATCATTACCGCATTCACCTATGTTGCGATCGGAGTACTGCTTGTGTTCATCACCATAGCGCTCGGCGGATGAAAAGGGCATCTTTGACAAAAGCTAAGTCGAAAATCGCTGCGTTTCTATGCTGCATTTGCGTCGCCGCGACAGCTCAATATAAAACAGACAATTCAGCACCTGAGTCTTCGTCAGATTGGAGTATCGTTCCCACCCTCAATTTCTACTTCATCCCCGATGACTTCTTTATCCTCCCAACCATCACCGCCGACAAAAACAAACTGCATCTCGAAGCCCGTTACAACTATGAAGATCGCGAGACCTTTTCGGTCTGGGCAGGCTATAACTTTGAAGGAGGCAGCAAACTTACCTACACGATCACGCCTATGGCCGGCGGCGTGTTTGGTCTTTCAAACGGACTTGCTCCAGGGCTGAGATTTGAATTGAATTATAGCCGCCTGACATTGGCCAGCGAAAGTGAGTACTTTTTCGACCTCGATGAAAAGCAAAACAACTTCTACTATAACTGGAGTGATCTCAGCTATTCGATTACAGATTGGCTTTGGTCAGGCGTGAGCGTGCAGCGTACGCGCGCATACTCCACATCGCTTGATCTCCAGTATGGATTGCTTATAGGCGGAGGTTATAAACGTTGGGAACTGAATACATACGTCTACAACATCGGCAACGTAGAGACATTTTTGATGGTATCGATTTCGGCGGAATTTTGATCGCAGTTTGTGACTTGATTCGCAGATACCTCACATGCTTAACCACGCATGTATTAAGTCACGCAGACGACGTTGATAACTTGCTTGCTATTGATAGTCAACACCTGAAAATTTACTTTCCTATTGAGGAGGCAACAGAGTAAGCACCGAAAAGAAGTGAAACACGCTGCCCCCAATAACAAACAAATGCCAGATCGAATGACTGTATTTCATTCTCTCCAGGAGAAAGAAAATCACACCTATTGAATAGGCAGCACCTCCAAGGAGCAGCCATGTAAATCCGATCGAAGACATCCCGTCATACACGGGCTTGATGAAAATCACAACTGCCCATCCCATGATTAAGTAGAGAATGGTAGAGAGGACTTCAGCACGGCCGGTATGAATGGCCTTGAATACAATTCCCAGCACAGCGCAACCCCACATCGTTCCGAATACACTCCAGCCGATCCATCCGTTGAGCAAAGTCAGGCAAAACGGAGTATATGTGCCAGCTATAAGAAGGTATATCGACATATGATCAAACTTCCGGAACGTGCGCTTCACACCCGGATGGACGAATGAATGATACAAAGTTGAAGCAGCATATAGGATCACCATCGACGATCCGAATATAGTAAAGCTCGTTACATGCCACGCGTTGCCATGTATGGCAGCCTGTACTACTAACAATACAAGTCCGGCAATAGCCAACGCAGTGCCTATGCCATGGCTAACGGCATTGGCGATCTCCTCTCCGTTTACTGATCTCTTATTTGAACTAAGTGCTTCTGTAACACTAACCTGATCGGCTGTGTTCGGTAACCTTTCCGCCTCCATGATCTTAACCTTCCGGGTGTTTAACCCGATAACAACGAAATCTAGGACGATTTTATTGAGAATCCACGCAAGTTTTGTTACCTTCCTTACGTATGCATCAAGTGACCCGAATCATATTGTCACTTTTGTTGGCTGTTAGCAGCGTTTTGCCTGCACTTGCTCAAATAAAAGCATCCAGGAAAACGGTCGCGCTGGAGTTCGCGGAACCGGAACCACTTCAGGTCGGGTGGCGCCGCTTCCTGCCTGGCCTGACTCCCGATGCCGATCGAATCACCAAACCATCTGTTCCATACCTGGCGCTGCCGGTGAACACCACGGCGTTGCTGGGCGAATTCTACTGGATGGGATCAACAACACGTCAGTCGTATAACGACGGCAAAATCGGACGAACTTATTACTGGGACGCGCAGGGAAACCTACGTGGGTCCATGCTTTTTATAGATATCGCAGGTAAGGGCAAACGGGGAATTAAACTCGCCTTCAGCAGGCACCGTTCGGTGTTCTGATTCATCAAGATTCTCATCACCTCAGAGCAAAGCTGACCTTACTCCTCACCGCGAACGTAGTTATCAAGATACCGGAAGCGTGGCATCAGCGCTCCCTTTTGAGCAATAGTGCCGCGCTCAATGATCGTATCGGGATCTTCACCAAACAACGGTTTCAATATGCGATCGATGAGGTCGCGCCCGAATTCTTCAGACGCACTGCGTGGAAGCTCACACGGAAGATTATCTATCGCCATTACCGTAATGTAAGCGTCGTTCGAAAACCCCGGATGCGTTTGCCCGGTAGCAGGATCAAAATCATATACGGGATCAGCAATACTTGTTGCCCGAACAGTGCTCGGCACAGAGCCATTGATGTCGCAAGTGATGTCAGCAATAACCTTGATCCTGAAACTAGGATCCTGCATCGCCTCGCGGGTAAAAAGTACGGGTGCACCAGGATTCCAGAATGCCCCGGCCATCAGCACATCAGCTACCCGCGTGAATTCGTAAAAGCGGCTCTTGTAACGGTCGGGATACTGGTGAAATTCTCCGCGGTTAAAAGGTCCTCCCTCTGTCCGGTCGTGATAGTCGCTGCTGTGAAGCTGCACATACACGGGTTCATTGAATTGCCGGTGTAGAAAATCAAACGGACTCACCTTCCGGATGCCCGCAGTATCTAGCGTTTCCATAGCACCTTTACCTACTCTCCCGGAGCCGGTTAGAATGATCTTAATAGAAGGCAGCGCCACCTTGCGCAGCTCAAGCTTAAGATCGTTCACATCAAAACACTCATGTGCCCGCTTCAATTGGAATTTACCATAGCGTCGGCCGTAAGTCCACAAACCGTTATACGCCCCCACGATACCCGCGTATCGTCCAAAGGCAACGAGACGATTGTCCTGATTATCTTTTAAAGCCTCATAGTCGATCAACCGGATCTGCTTCCCCAGCACGGATTGCAGCAGACCGCGGTTGTAAGGTTGCTTCTTGATAGTGTGCGAAAAGAAAAGGTAGGTCTTACCCGACAGCAGATTGGCAACGGGCACTTCTTTGATTCCCATCAACACGTCGCACTGCGATATGTCCTCAACGACCCCAACACCAACGGCCGCGTACTCGTCGTCAGAAAAGCAGCGTATGCTGCTCGACTGACAATAAACTTTTACCCAGGGGAACCGTTGCATCAGTTCCTGTACCTGAAGTGGTGTAAATGGTACGCGCTTGTCGGGCGGGACCTTGCCCTCACGAATCAGCCCCAGCTTAATTGAATCCATCCATTAGCTCTCAAACAGACCACCGAGCAAAGAACTTGCTTCCTTACCGGAATTACGTCCATAAGGTGCCAGCGCCTGAACCAGTTTTCGAATCGGCATTGATTGCAACCATACTCTACCGGTACCCCTAAGCGTAGCCAGAAATATCCCTTCACCACCGAACACCATCGAACGAAGTCCGCCGGCCATCTGCACATCAAAATCTATTTGCGACTCAAAAGCCACAACGCACCCGGTATCCACGCGAAGCGTTTCATTGTTGAGCGTGCGCTCTATTACTGTTCCGCCAGCGTGAACGAAAACTTTTCCATCGCCCTGAAGCTTCTGCAAGATGAAACCTTCGCCACCCACAAGGCCTGAGCCGAGCTTACGATTAAAAGCAATCGACAACTTTGTTCCATATGCCGCGCATAGAAAACCATCCTTCTGTACAATGATTTCATTCCCCGGCAGCTCCGACAACTGGATCGGTATAACAGTACCAGGATATGGCGCGGAAAATCCAGCCTTAGCTTTGCGCGAGCCACGGTTTGTGAAGTGCGTCATGAAAAGGGATTCGCCGGTCAGCATTCGCGAACCAGCCGACAATAACTTATCAAACAGACCCTGGTTCGGATTGGAGCCATCGCCCATCTTGGTCTCGAACTGAATGCCATCCTCCATAAACAACATCGCCCCCGCTTCGGCGATAACGGTCTCTTGTGGATCGAGCTCAACTTCAACGATCTGGATACTCTCTCCTTTAATCTGATAGTCAATTTCGTGCGATCTGTTCATGGATATTTTTGGTTAAAGATAGGAATGCTAACGTATGTGGCCCGCTACATGTTGTCAATAAAGCTGGATCCCGCCTCTTACGATCAGGTAAGGTTTTTCTCGAAGACTGGATTAGAACAAGTTGCCTTTTGGCTTCAACAATTATGGAAGGAAGTGAGGATGATATAGGCCGCCGCTACCCGGCATCTACTTGTAGTCGCCAAGTCCGGTTCGTACACACACTATCCAAAGTTTGTTCAACGTTTGTCCGAACCCTCTGACCAAAAAATGTGAAATTGAAGAGGAAAACGGGTTGCGGAGCTCAAATATTCAGAAATCAGGCTAAAAAACGGCTTTTGGATTTCTTCGGCATAACGGCCGGCAATCTGTAACCCGCTGAAAATCAATCGAAAGTACTTTTTGAAAGTATACCAAGCCCGCGACGTACCCTTGCCCTACAAGGGCATCTCTGATCCCTTAAGATACGAAAAACGGGCAGCAGATGGTTGAAGAAGATGTTTGAAAGCTACTTCCCCTTTTTGGGCTTATCACCCTTCTTCATATCCTCGTAATCATCGCGCTCCGCCAGCTTCTTATCATCCACATTCTTGTCGAGGAACTCATTCAGCTTTTCGATATCCATGTTCGCCTTGATCTCTCCGAACTGATCAATCGTAATATCAAGTCCCTGCAATTCCTTGTGAACCTTTGGTTGGGGCTTCGTTTCGGACTTCTTATTCTTCTTGCTCATAGCGATTATTTCTCCGATCCATTGCCATTAGAACTTCGTCAGGCAACCTTCAGCTTTAGATGCTCAATGGCATAAGCAATGCGGGCCGCCACTTCTTCCTTGCCGATCACTTCCATGATCACCATTAAGTCAGGTCCTCCGCCCATGCCCGTAATTGACAGGCGCACCGCCTGAAGAATCTTGCCGGTACCTATGCCAAGCTCCTGAGTAACGCGCTCCAGTGTTGCCTTAAACATATTGGCATCAGGCGATTCTAATGTCAACACCGACTCGCGAAACTTTACCAATACCTTCACAGCGTCCTCGTTCCACTTCTTCGAAGCGACCGATTCATCGAACGTAGTTGGAGCATAGAAGAAGAACTTGCCCTGTTCCCAAAAGTCTTTCGGAAACACAACGCGTTCTTTCATCACACCAACAATCTTAAGAGCTTTTTCTCTGTCGCACTTTATTCCCTCCTGGGTAAGCGATGCCATCAGATACGCAGCGAGGTCATCATTAGATCTTCCCCTAAGATATTGCTGATTGAACCACTGTGCTTTATGTATATCAAATTTTGTTCCGGCCTTACCGATCCGCTCCACGCTGAATGCATCAATGAGCTCCTGCATAGTGAACAACTCCTGCGTAGTGCCCGGATTCCATCCCAGGAACGCCAGGAAGTTCACCAGTGCGTCTGGCAGATAGCCTGCTTCGCGGAAACCCATCGCTTTTTCTCCCGTGTTTGGATCAACCCAATCAAGAGGGAATATAGGAAAGCCCATCTGATCCGCATCGCGCTTGCTCAGCTTACCATCTCCCGTGGGCTTCAATAGCAGAGGAAGGTGCGCAAACTGCGGCATGTCTTCCTCCCAACCGAGAAACTTATACAACAGAACGTGTAGCGGTGCCGATGGAAGCCACTCCTCTCCGCGGATCACGTGCGAGATCTTCATGAGATAATCGTCAACAACGTTCGCGAGGTGATAGGTAGGCATACCGTCGCTTTTCATCAACACCTTGTCATCAATCTGCGACGAATGAACCATTACCCATCCACGAATAAGATCGTTCAGCCTTATCTCTTCCTTTCGCGGAACCTTCAATCGGATCACGTGAGGAACGCCATCATTTAGAAGTGCTTTAACTTCGCCTTCGGTAAGCGTCAGAGAATTTCTCATCTGCATGCGCGAGATACTATTGTATTGTGGTAACGCAGCGCCCGCATTCTTCAAACGTTCGCGCATTGCCTCCAGTTCTTCTTCTGTATCGAATGCGTAATAGGCATGCCCGTCAGCAACTAGCTTCTCTGCATATTGCTTATACATCGGCTTGCGCTCCGACTGTCTGTAGGGAGCATGTGGTCCACCCACACCTTGTCCTTCATCGATTTCGATTCCAACCCACTTCAACGCCTGTACGATGTACTCTTCGGCACCCGGCACGTAACGGTTCTGGTCCGTATCTTCTATACGAAGCAACATCTTTCCACCGTGTTTGCGCGCCAGCAGATAATTATAAAGCGCAGTGCGAACACCACCAATGTGGAGCGCGCCTGTGGGGCTGGGTGCAAATCTTACCCGAACTTCTCTCATCCTCAAATTCCTATTTTGGACTGCAAAGGTAAAGTGAATTTTGAAGAACCATCCTAATTAGTTCTATTTTTGAGAGTACTGAAGGCGTACACAACGGGTTGAAACTGAATGGAAAGCAAATTGGACTATGATGTAATCATCGTGGGTGGTGGCCCTATCGGGCTCGCTTGCGGAATCGAAGCGCGCAAGGCCGGACTTCGCTATGTCATTCTTGAAAAAGGATGCCTGGTGAATTCGCTTTATCATTATCCCCTTAACATGACCTTCTTTTCAACTTCAGAACGCCTGGAGATTGGAAACGTACCATTCATTTCCCACGGCCCGAAACCAAATCGTGTTGAGTCGCTCGAATACTACCGACGCGTATGTCAGTCGTGGGAACTCAACGTGCGTCTCTACGAGAAAGTAGAAGCAATCCGCCATCACAGCGGCAAACACGAAGTGATCACACCAAAAGGAAGCTACGTTGCAACTAACGTCATCCTTGCTCTTGGTTTTTATGATCTGCCGTATCTTTTAAATGTACCAGGCGAAGGACTTCCCAAAGTACTTCACTATTACGATGAACCTCATCCTTACTTTAAACAACGTGTCGTTGTGGTAGGCGCATCAAATTCCGCTGTCGATGTAGCCCTGGAAACATTTCGCAAAGGGGCCGAAGTTACGATGGTCGTTCGCGACGAAGCGATCGGTGAAAGCGTGAAATACTGGGTACGACCTGATATCGAAAACAGAATTAAGGAATCATCCATCAAAGCTTACTTCAATTCACGCGTAACGAAGATCACCGATACAACGGTTGAAATCGTAACTCCGAATGGTCCTTTGATTCTGGATAACGACTTCGTTCTGGCAATGACGGGATACCAACCACCCTTCGAATTTCTTACTGAATGCGGAATAACTTTTCATGATGACGCCTTTCACACTCCGGTTTACGATGAAGAAAACATGGAGACCAATGTCCCTGGAATATTTCTCGCGGGCGTTGTATGCGGAGGACTAAAGACGAACAAGTGGTTCATTGAGAACTCACGCATTCATGCGAAGCAGATTGTGGATCATCTGTCGATGGTTAAGCAAACGCGGTGAGATAATCCTTAGTCCTGAATCCTTAGTCCTGAATCCTTAGTCCTGAGTCCTTAGTCTTGAGTCCTTAGTCTTGAGTCCTTAGTTTGGTTATTAGCAGAAGAGTATCAATAGCTGTGGCAGGTTAAGCGTCTCACTTCAATACTCTCCAACTACTAACCAAACTCAGGACTAACGACTAACGACTCAGGACTACTTCCAACGTCGACTGAATCGGCGCAACGTACGTTGCTCCGAAAAGTAACAGGTGCACAAGCAATGGATACAGGTTATAGATTTCAAATCGTTCGGCCGAGCCGGGCAGCAACGGATATTCCTCGTTGTATGCAGCGTAAAAAGACCTGTCGAAGTCACCAAAGAGTTTTGTCATCGCCAGGTCCACTTCGCGATGGCCGTAATAAACGGCAGGGTCGATCAGGCACGGTGCGCCTAATGTATTAACGATAACGTTACCCTGCCACAGATCGCCATGGACCAACGATGCAGGTTCTTCCGGCAAAAGTCCATCAAATCTTTTAAACAGCAGCTCAAACCTTTCATTCCACCTCGATGGTGCGAGGCCCTTTCGAATGGCCAGATCGAGAAGCGGTTTCAGGCGACGGTTCTGAAAGAACTCGCGCCACGAGGAAAGAGGTTCATTGGATTGTGGAATCGATCCGATATAGTTGTTGTGATCAAGTCCATAATGTGAATGCTGCGAGCGGTGCAGTTTAGCCAGCTGCCTTCCCAGCGTTTCCCAATAGTCACCTCGTTGTGATTCTGCTGCTATATTTTCGAGTAACAGATATTGATACTTCCCTGTGTGGCCGGTTGACACAACTTCGGGAACGTGTATGGCGCGCGTTGCACGCAGGAGCTGCAAGCCCCTGGCCTCGCTTTCGAACATTCCGTTAAGCCGAGATGCTTCATTCCACTTCAGGAAGAAGTCGCCATTTGTGGTATGAATCGTTCCTCCATGATTGATGCATCCGCCATGGGCTGCCGTGAAGCTGGTTATCGCACCTGGCGCCGCGCGACTGACAATTGTCGTTATTGCTTCGGAGATCTCTATGGGAATAAGATGCTCCATTCAAGTTCTACTTCCGTAATGTCGGCCGAAGGGTAATACCAGCATAGTAATTTCGGGGCGGTGCAGCATTGTAGTACCTTCCGCCTATAGCGTTGAGGTCGTTACCAAGGCTGTACTTTTTATCGAGCGCGTTATCAATGCCTGTGAATACTTCAAACGGAAGATGCTTGCCAAACGAACCTTTAAATCCAATGCGCCCTCCGACGAGAACATATTCGTCGGCATAGTCGGTGTTGGCGTCATTCAAAGGAATCGCATCAACGTAAGACACGGTTGCATTGGCATAAAAACGCCAGATGGTTGCATCCAGCCCCAGCGTTGCCACGGTAGGCGCAACACCGGTAAGGCGATTGCCTGAGTAATTCACTCCATCCTGCACGTACTCGGTAAACCGGAAGTGACTGTAAGCATAGCTCACCCACGCATTGAATTGCGAGAACGTCCTGCCTTTTCTTGTCTCATTCCAGTTCAGACGTGCTTCGATACCCCGCTGGTCGGTCTTGCCGGCGTTAACAAAATACTCTGCACCGTCGTCAGCACGTTGAATGACGATCGTTTCATCCAGCTTAAAGATGAAGAAGGCCGCATCAAATGATAAATGATTAAGTAGTGAACCACGCAGACCCGCCTCATAATTCAAACCATGCTCCGGATTCAACAGATTGTTATAGGCGCCGGTGGAAGGGCGAACTTCTGCCAGCGACGGAGGACTAAACCCACTGCTTACACTTCCATAAACAGAAAGATCATCACCGAACTTCTTAAGCAAAGCCACACGCGGCGACAGCTGAGGCGTAAAACTCCGATGTTGATCGATCTCCGGCGAAACCGACTTGGCAAGAAAGTCATAAGTGAGCTTGTTGTAGCTTAGCCCAAGCGTTAGGAAGAACTCGGAGGGCAGTTCAAGGTCAGCCTGGCTAAACAGCAATAGCTGCTTTGATCTGAGTTCATCATCCGACTGTAAAACACCAGCTGAACCACCATCATTCGTCGAGATCTTTACCGGCGAGAAAAAGTACTGATACTCAACACCCATCGTGATCTTGCCCTTGACCCTCCCGGGAAGTGCATACTGTGTCTGGTGACGTACACCTACGTTGGTCTCGTCACGCGATTCATAGTTTCTGATGGTTGGATTGTCGAAGGCAGTTAACGAACCATATAAACCCGTGGTAGATGTCCATTGAGAATCCCAGTCGATATCGTGTGTCACTCCAACGTAACCCGTCTTGTTTCTGACACCGGCATTGGCCTGAACGGCGCCGGGTTGAGCGGGAGGTGTCGTTTTTGGCGGCCGCGCTTGCTGAGGATTTTCATCGTATTGTGCCTTTGTCAAACCCCCAGGCGTACCGTAGTAAAGGTCCGTATAGAAAACCGATGCCGAAAGCGTGTTGCGTTCACCAAGACGGGTGCTGACATCCGCGTTGAGTGCATCACGTCGCATGCTTGTTTGTTCGCGATACCCGTCAGACTCATGATGTACAAATCGAAGCGTCAGTTTTCCCTTTTCATTTCCATCTTCCAGTTGCAAACGATAACGTTGATTTCCATAGGTACCAAAAACTCCTGATGCAACAAGCGAAGGTTGAACAGGTGCCGCATTTCTTAGAAGGAGAACGCCGCCTGTGCCTGCACCATATAAACTACCACCTGGACCTTTAATTACTTCCGCCGAAGTAAGAGCATCAAAATCAAAGAGGTTGAGATAAGTGTTTCCTCCACCATCAGTGAGCGGCAACCCGTTCCAGTACACCTTCACGTTTCGAACCCCAAAAGGTGACCTGAGCAGACTACCCCGAACCGAAAACCGATAGCTCCCGGGAGAACGCTCTTCCATCCGCACGCCGGGTATCGTATTCATAACCGGCACAAGCGAGTTGTTGCCGAAGCGCTCGAGATCTGTTTTGCGCACGATGCCAACGGCAGCCGGTACTTCATTGAGTGGCCGGTCATACGCATATCCACGAACCACGATCTCGTCAAGAACTTTGGTACTGTCAGCAACTTTTAGTGTGTCCTGACTAAATGCCGAAATGGACAATAACGTTAGGCCAGCTACGGCGTAAATGCTTTTGAAGCGCATGGGTTGTCAATAAGGATGAAAAGATAGCCAACGATTCTGACTTGTAAGCATCTCAGGTTATGATCGGCTCCAGACAACCGGGATCGCCCCACTGATGCTATCCATTGGTACCGTCAGTGTAACTAACAAGGCTGAATGTTGCTGCTAAATGAAGCTGAATGCTGGTCTAAATGAGTCTGGATACTACTAAAAGAGATTGAAAGCTGCTGTAAAAGAAGATTGAAAGTTGCTGCTAAAGGAGACTAAATATGCTAAATAAAAAAGCCCCCGATAAGGGGGCTCCAAAATTATCAATTGTCAATTATAAATTATCAATTCTCATCCGAGCTTGAAAGCCTTCTTCACCTGTGGCACAAAATCCAACTGCTCCCATGGAAACAAGGTAACCTTCACCTTCTTCTCGCTCTTCTTACCGGCATTGAATACCTTCTCCACAGTCTTAGGCTCGCGACCCATGTGGCCATAAGCTGCCGTTTCCGCATAGATAGGAGTGCGAAGCTTAAAGCGCTGCTCAATGAAGTAAGGGCGCATATCAAAGATCTTGGCAATCTTGCTGGAGATCTCTCCATCGCTAAGATTCACTTTCGCTGTGCCATATGTGTTAACATAAAGTCCTACAGGCCGAGCTACGCCAATGGCATAAGCAACCTGAACGAGAACCTCATCACAAACACCTGCAGCAACCAGGTTCTTCGCAATGTGACGCGTAGCATAGGCTGCCGAACGGTCTACTTTGGAAGGATCTTTTCCTGAGAAAGCACCACCACCGTGAGCTCCTTTACCACCGTAGGTATCAACGATGATCTTACGACCAGTGAGGCCTGTGTCACCGTGGGGACCGCCAATTACAAACTTACCAGTAGGGTTTACGTGGTAAATTATATCTTCACCGAAGAGATTCTGAACACGCTTCGGAAGTTTCTTCTTGATACGGGGAACAACTATGTTGATAACGTCCTCCTTGATGCGCGCAAGCATCTTGGCATCCTTATCGAAGTCGTCGTGCTGCGTAGAGATTACGATGGTATCGATACGAACAGGCTTGTTATCGTCAGAGTATTCTATAGTAACCTGCGACTTGGCATCTGGACGAAGATAAGTCATCACTTTTCCCTCGCGACGGATAGCCGCCATCTCGCGCAACAACAAATGCGCAATCTCGAGAGGCAGTGGCATGTAGCTGTCAGTTTCGTTTGTAGCGTAGCCGAACATCATACCCTGGTCACCAGCGCCCTGATCTTCCTTCTTGCGACGCTCTACACCCTGATTGATATCAGGAGACTGCTCATGGATCGCTGATACGATACCACAAGAGTTCGCTTCGAACATGTATTCACTCTTGGTATAACCAATCTTGCGGATCACCTCGCGAGCAATGTCCTGTACATCAAGATATGCCTCAGATTTGACCTCGCCTGCAAGCACTACCTGGCCTGTCGTAACGAGCGTTTCACACGCAACTTTCGAATTAGGGTCATAGGCAAGAAAGTAATCGATCAAAGCATCAGATATTTGGTCAGCTACTTTGTCGGGATGTCCTTCAGATACAGACTCTGAGGTGAATAGATAAGGCATAAAGTGTTATATTTTTTTGATTTATTACTTGAGGACCTGCAAAAATAAAAGGTGGACTTGAAAAAACCACAATTTAAATACATTATACAAGCATGAGGTGCATAATAATCTTAAGATGTCATCTATAGACTGCTCTTTTTTCACTCGATTGTGCGCGATATCCAAAATGGCAGACCTCCGGGTGCATTTAATCACGTCGAAAGCAATGAAAACACAGCCGGAACTTTACCTAATTTCCTTGGCTGCGATTTCCACTTCGCTACCGTTGAAGTCAAGATGAATTCGTTTGCTGACGTTAAGTCAGAAGACACACTCAACAACGTACCACCCTGTAATACCTGCACAAGAGCGGCCAGCGTCGCATCCGTTCGATACGGTGTTTCTATAAAAATCTGAGTTTGATTCAGCTTCCTCGACTCCTTTTCCAGTTCCCGAACAACTTTAGAAAATTCGTGTTTGTCAATAGGAAGGTAGCCATGAAAAGCAAAACGCTGACCATTCAATCCCGAACCCATTAACGCAAGCAAAAGTGACGACGGTCCAACGAGAGGCATCACGCGTATGCCGTGATCGTGTGCAAACTTTACCGCCAATGATCCCGGATCCGCAATACCGGGACATCCTGCTTCTGAAATGATTCCAATATCATTACCCTCAAATACAGGCGCCAGCAATGAATGCAAAGTGTTAGGATCGGTGTCCTTGTTAAGGATCTCGAACTGCAATGCTTCAATGGAGGGAAATAACTTCAGGCTGCTAAAGTATCGTCTTGCCGTACGGACATCTTCAGCAAGAAAGTGTTTGATCCCAGAAAGAGCCGAAAGTACATGTGCCGGGATCACCTGCTCCTGAGTGCCGTCAGCAATAACGTTTGGGATTAAATATACCTTTCCATTACTCATTACACGGGCGATTCTCCTGAATTATGGATTAACTTTGGCGCATGGGCAAGTTGTTGATAATAGTGGGAATTATTTGCATCGTCGTCGGAGTTTTCATGACGTATGGACCCAAAATGCCGTTCCTGGGTAAATTGCCAGGTGACATTT
The DNA here is from genome assembly GCF_037203685.1 of Chryseolinea sp. T2. Classification (NCBI taxonomy): domain Bacteria; kingdom Pseudomonadati; phylum Bacteroidota; class Cytophagia; order Cytophagales; family Fulvivirgaceae; genus Chryseolinea; species Chryseolinea sp. T2. The sequence goes on along the minus strand of NZ_JBBCAU010000001.1, from coordinate 353,665 downwards.
CGGTAGAAAAGGAAAACTTTAAATTCTACTTCCCGATAACATCAAGCATAATAGTAAGCATCCTCATTTCTCTTCTGATGCTGTTGATTAATCGTTTTAAGAACTAGTCGCTTTAATCTAAATGGAGCTTGCCACCAATGTTAATGAGAAACGAAGATCACAATTCGTTGGAGGGATAATTATCGGCGTACTGGGATCAATATGCTTTTCAACGAAGGCAATATTTGTAAAGCTTGCCTATCGCGAAGCACCTGTCGATGCCATCACGCTGCTCGCCCTTCGCATGTTGATTTCATTGCCCTTCTTCGTCATATCAGCAATCTATAGTTCTTCAAAAGGCGACAACAAACGCTTCTCAAACCGACAGTGGCTTTACGTTGCCGGTGTGGGGTGCCTCGGTTACTATGTCAGCAGCTATCTCGACTTTCAGGGATTGAAGTTTATTTCTGCAGGTATCGAACGATTGGTATTGTTCATATATCCAACGATCGTACTGCTGATCTCTGCGCTGTATCTTCGTAAACGCGTCACCCGGATCCAATGGCTGGCAGTTGCCGCGACATACGCGGGCCTGCTGCTGGCCTTCTACGGCGAAGCACGTTTCCAGGCTGTTGATTCGGGATTTGTGATTGGCAGTGCCCTCATCTTCGGTTGCGCCATAACCTACGCGCTCTATATTGTATTCAGCGGACAATTGATTCCATCCATTGGCCCTGCTAAGTTTAATAGTTATGCAATGACCTTCGCTGCGGCAGCCGTATTGCTTCACTTCTTCATCTCCTCGTCAGGCAACCTTTTCGGGCAAACACCGATGGTATATGTTTATAGCGCTCTGATGGCGATCGTAAGCACAGTCATTCCATCTTATCTTGTTGCAGAGTCGATACGGAGAATCGGGTCCGGAAACACAGCAATTGTTGCCAGCATAGGACCGGTATCGACGATCATTCAGGCGTACTTTTTTCTCCAGGAGCCTATCCATCTTACGCAAATTCTGGGAACGATGCTCATCATAGGTGGCGTACTGCTGATCGGTCAGAACAAGTAACCTGCACCTGGCTGAAACTGACCGCGACATCCGGTAAGGTTCGACATTGGCGATCTCAGATTCGAAAGCACTTGACGATCGTTGGCGACTGGGACAGCTTTTAAGCCGTTTCAATCAATGGGTATATCATGGTATTCTGATCACACGAACTTTTGTGATAATTTGGAAGACACAATTCCATTCGCATGTTTCGATGCCTTGCCATTTGCCTTCTGTACTTGTTGCTTAATGCACCATTACTTGCCCAGAACAACGGATTCACGTTTATACTCTTGAACAAGAAGACCAATGCAGCGCAGCTATCAAAAGAAGAATCTGATAAGTTAATGCAGGGCCACATGGCGAACATTAACCGGTTGGCGCAGGAGAAGAAACTTGTTTCAGCGGGACCATTTGATGGTGGAGGCGGTATGTTCATCTTCAACACTTCTTCCGTTCAAACTGCAACTGAATGGCTAGGCACTGACCCGGCAGTAAAGGCAAACAGATGGGATGTTGAAATCTATCCGTATAGTCCCCGCGTTGGATCAGTCTGTCTCGTACAGGAGCCATATCAAATGGTGACCTACTCGTTCGTAAGGTTCAAAGTCGATATTACCAAGTCTACTGTAAACAGCGCCGGCATCTTCTTTTCACACGACGAGTATCTTAAAGAACTGAAGGGCAAACTAAATGTAATCGCCGAGGGAACATTCGGCGACCGCGACGGGGGAGTCCTCATTCTGAAGGATGAACCGTCGGTGCAATTGCTGGAAGCAGATCCTGGTGTTCAGCAGGGAATGCTCGAGCTCGACCTTCGAAAACTCTGGATCGCGAAAGGTGCATTCTGTGAGAATTGATCAGGTTTCGGGCCGTTGAAACCCTGGTGAATCTCCGCAAACAATCGCGGATATCATCTAAACCACTTTCGCTCTGCTGAAAGCTACGCCGGTAAGTCCTGCCTTTTCTATTGCCTGTTTTACGGAGGTTGCTATATAAACGGCAGGAGGAATTCGCCAATTGTCTCCAAACGATGGCTTATTGAAAACTTTGTAGTTCCGTATTTTCTTTTGAGCGAATACTGGTTTGATAATGTGATCGGTCCCTTTCACAAACGTTGTCTCTTCTATATTCAATACATCAAGCGGTTTGTCAAAACGCAGTACGTTATAGGTCACTACTTCACCAGCGTGCCCTATCCCGCATGTGAGCCAGTCTATTGATTCCTCTCCGGACAATTGACTATCGATAACCTTCCGCATTTTTGATGACATGAGCAACCAAGTAAATTCGTTGGGCATGTAATCTGTCCAGATGTTGCCGATGTCCGAGAAATCATCGCTATGAACCAGCCTGTCGTTCTTCAGGTGTCCGGCTCTCAATGTTAGATCGAAAGGCACAGCAATCGCATCTTTCAGATCCGGAATTAGTTCGAAGCTGAGTTTATCGATGCCAAGAGCATAAGCAATGGCTGCCGGAAGTGAATCCTCTCCTGTGAATAAGTAATATTCATCCATTCTAACTATCAGTAAAAGCTAACAGGTCATGCATCGATACCTTATGTTGTGGATTAACCAAACAAACTGTTCACTTCCAGATCAATTCTCCCCACAATACTCGAGAAGTCATCTGTGTTACCCACAAAATCAATCTTGTTAACATCAATCACCAGCAACTTCCCAAGCTTATAACTACTGATCCATTCTTCATAACGGGCATTAAGGCTCATCAGGTAGTCGATGCGAATGGCATACTCAAAGTCACGACCTCGCTTCTCAATCTGTGAAACAAGTTTTGGAATGTCGGCCTTAAGATAGATCAGGAGATCAGGAGGCTGAACAAACTGCATCATCGACTCGAAGATATCCTTATAACTTTCATAGTCACGTTCCGACATAAAACCATTCTGCCGGAGGTTTGCCGCAAAGATGTAAGCATCTTCATAAATCGTTCTGTCCTGAATAGTCGGGCGCCGGGTTTCACGGATCTGATTTACTTGCTTGAAGCGACTGTTCAGGAAAAATATCTGCAAGTGAAACGACCACTTGCTCATATCCTGATAAAAGTCCCTGAGATACGGATTGTGTTCTACCGATTCAAACAATGCAGTCCATCCGTAATGCTTCGACAATTTCTCAGCTAATGTAGTTTTACCCGAACCTATATTTCCACAAATCGCTATGTGCTGTAACTGATTACTCATTTCTCACTCTTCTATTACCAAAGCCAACTTCGTGCCGTCTGCGCTTACTGCTAATCGCGAAACGCTCTTCAAAAAGACGGGTGACGAAATGGATATTTCCTTCCATGTAGTCTTGCCAGGACGCATTGCCAATAACGTCTTTCCGTCGCTGATTATTATGTGGCCATTCGGAGTCCAGGCAACATCTTCTCTGCCGCGCAACGCATCACCTATTAACGATATGTTGCCTTGCCGATCTATACGATTGATTGTCCAATGATCATCGTTCGTTTTTTGAATAAAGCTTACGGCATCGGAACCGGGTATCCTATGCAGCGAGCGACCAATGTTGGTTGCGCGTACGGTATCCTTCTTTGAAACAAGATCATATTGACGAAGTGTGATTGGCTCACCCAGAACAAACATAAACAGCGTTTGATTATCTACCCACGCATGGTAGCCGACTGTTAAATGATTCAGGATTACAACAGCATCGCCACCATCAATAGGATACTTACCCAGGTCTTGTGCTCCATTGTCCCGTTGAATGATGCACGACACGTACTTTTTGTCTGGCGTTACCGTTGGCGAGTATTCACGTTCCGGGGTTTGTCTGAGGTACGAAGTCTGCCTGGTGTTAAGGTCATAAACTTTGATGTCCGTGTGCCCATTTTCATCAGCTGAGGCGTAATACAATAAACTCTTTTCCGGATGGAAGAAGGGTTGATTGTCGTAAGCCCCAGGATGTCGTGTGATGTTTGAACCGTTGGTAGCGGTAATGTTATCACCAGAGATCTTTAAGTCAAATAACATAATTTCCGTCGATGGCTGGGCAGACACCTGAGCAACCTGAATGACCAGCAGAATAGACAGTAGAAATTGTTTCATTACTTTATTAAAGTGCATGGAAGAATTCATAATCTTTATAGTATCGCGAGACAACGGAAATCCTGTCAAGCCCAAAGCACGAGGCATGTCGCGGCAAAGAACGTCACCTTTTAATTGAATATGAAATCCCTCCGGAATAAATTGATGTGGCTACTGATGTTATCCGTGACATCTCTCACGGCCTGGTCACAGCAAGTACTTGCCATTCGTGCGGCCCGCGTGTTTGACGGACAGGAAATTCATACCAATTGGACGGTGGTGGTTGAAGGCGATCACATTGTATTCGCGGGCCCGTCAACAGATGCTAAAGAAGCTCGCAACGCGATAGTTAAGGAATATCCAAATGGAACATTGATTCCCGGAATGATCGAAGGTCACGCCCATTTGCTGCTACATCCTTACAACGAAACGCCCTGGGATGAACAGGTAATGAAAGAGTCGGATGCGCTGCGTGTAGCGCGGGCAACGGTGCATGCGCGTAAATCACTGGAGGCCGGGTTCACTACGGTACGCGACCTGGGCTCTGAAGGTGCCGGATATGCCGATGTGGGTTTAAAGAATGCAATTGATCAGGGCATAATTCCAGGCCCGCGCCTATTGGTTGCCGGTCGTGCTATCGTTGCCACGGGAAGCTATGGTCCGAAGGGTTTCGATACAGACTTCGACGTAATGCTTGGCGCGGAGGCTGCCGATGGCAATGACCTTATTAAAGTTACACGGGATCAGATCGGCAAGGGAGCTGACATTGTAAAGATCTACGCCGACTACCGATGGGGACGCAACGATACGGCTATGCCGACGTTTTCGACTGAGGAAATTAAACTTGCCGTTGAAACAGCGCGTAGCAGTGGCCGTCCCGTTGTGGCTCATGCCGTCACCGCCGATGCGATGACGAGGGCAGTAAATGCCGGAGTCGAAACCATCGAACATGGCGACTTTGGAGATGACGCGGTTTTTGCCCTAATGAAATCCCGAGGCGTTGCTCTTTGTCCTACACTCGCAGCAGGCGATGCGATAAGCCGGTATAAGGGATGGAAGCCAGGCATGCCCGAACCCGAGCGCATCCGCACAAAACGCGAAAGTTTCCGAAGAGCTCTGGCCAGCGGTGTTACAATATGTGCAGGGGGAGATGTCGGCGTATTTGCCCACGGTGAAAACGCCCGCGAATTGGAATTGATGGTCGAATATGGCATGAAACCCATCGATGTCCTTCGCTCGGTTACGTCAACAAACGCACGCGTGTTTCACCTGGATGATCAGGTTGGAACAATAGCTGTAAAGAAACTCGCCGACCTCGTTGTTGTTGAGGGTGATCCGTCTCAAAACATTGCTCAATTGAGAAAGGTTGTTGCTGTATTCAAGAGTGGGATGGAGGTAGCTAAGAACTAAAGCCACTTCTTGCGTTTGAAATACCACAGAAATGCCATTGATGAAAGCACCATCAGCAGAATCGCGAACGGATAACCGCCCAGCCACTTCAACTCGGGCATATGAGCGAAATTCATTCCATAGATACTCGCGATGAGCGTCGGAGGCATGAACACAACAGTCACAACGGTGAAAATCTTGATAACGGTGTTCTGCTCAATATTAACGAGACCGAGGAAGGTATTCTGCAAGTACTCAAGACGCTCCGAGCTGAACTGAGAATGCTGCAAAAGTGATGCAATATCCTTTAGAATGATTTTCAAACGTTCATTCTCAATCTTGTTGAACTCCGGTATCCTGATAAGTGAACTAACCACCCGTTGTTTTTCTGTGATCGTCTCGTGAAGCAGCATCACGTTCTCCTGCAGCTGCGTGATCTCGAGAAGAAGATCTTCCTTAAGGCTGCGTCGCGCGATTAGCTCCTTACTGATACCATTTAGCCTCCGGTTGCCAGCCTCTATAAGATCGGCATCGCCATCAATCCGCGTTTCAAGTATGGTAAGAAATACGTGCAGCCCATGCTCAGGCTTTTCAAGCGAACTACTCGACTTCAGGCGACGAACAGTCTCAGCAAAAATCTTCAGATCACCTAGCCGGTACGTGAAAAGAATGTTCTCTTTCAGGATGAAGGTCATGCTCTGCACCGATAGCTCACCCTCGCTCAATACAAAACCAAGGTTTATTTCGACGGTCTCATCAGTCTCGAGGAATCGCGAACTGCTCTCAATCTCCTGAAGTTCCTGCGAGGTAAAGAACTCAATCTTGTACGTCTTCTCTATGAATTCTTTCTCCTCAGTAGTGGGAGATTGCAAGTCGATCCAGATGAGATTCTCCAGCTCAGCAATCTCCTTGAATGTAGGATTCTTGAACTGGTTAATCCTTCCTCTTGTGATGGTGTAAGCGCGGATCATGTATTGCTTGTGGATGCAATTTAACGGCAATAATGAAATGATCGCTATAGAATGAAAAAGACCTGCCAGGATTTCCCCGACAGGTCTGATTCTCCCGTAAACTAATCTTTAATTTCCTTCAGCGTCAGCCTCGTCAGCCTTCTTTATTTCTTCATCAAGAATCTTCTCAATCAAATCACGCTGGCGTTCGTCAATTGTGTTATCAACCTTCGCCTGTTTCTTCATGAAGCGAAACATAGCATTCTTTTTTATTTCATACGCAATGAAGACAGAGTATTCCTTCGATTTATCGTTATAATACTTTTTCTCTCCGATCTTCCGCAGATCGGCCATGTTCGTGTTCATCACCTGGCGAACAAGACTTTGAAACTTGTCGGCCACATCGGCGCCCTTCTCGTTCTCAGCCTGACCAAGGTATTGATCGGCAACCTGCTTCATGGTTGTGTTCACCTGACCACCGAGCAGCGCTTTCGCTTCAATGTCTGCCTTGCCACGCGCAATGTTGTCCTGTGAACTAACACCCTTTCCGGTTCCTCTAAAGAACCGGTTGTTCGATTCGTAGGCATTACCTTGAAAAGGTTCTTTAACCTTCTTACCGAGAACAGACACACATCCAAGCAATACAAGGAGGGGAAGTATTCGAAGTAGTCTCATACCTTAGTCTCTGGGGTGACCAGGCCAAAAGTAATAAAAATTGTGCCAGCCTTTCGAAATTATGTGCCAAAATGAGCCTGTCGCAAAATATTCTTTAGCGATGTCGCAATCAATCCAAAGCTCAGGAAGTAAAAACGCAAATCTGCCATCGAAATGCCCATCTCCATCGGAGACTGTACTGTGTACAGCCCGCACGAATAAGAATATTTTCCAACTCACTCCTTTTGAATGCCCTTCGCACAGACAATGGTGCATCGAACTTCACCATGTCGGATTTTGAAAACATCTGAGTAAGCACCTTTATGGAATAGTAAGCAAGTGGATGCCGATGTATGTCATTAATAATGAAGCCAATCCTGCACTGATTGCGCAGCCGCGAAAAGAATGAGATCAGCTCCTCATCAGTGAAATGGTGATAAAATAAGGTGCCAATAACAATGTCATAATGAAGTCCTTCGAACTCTTTCGACAAAATGTTAATGGCCTTTAGCTTAACCGTGGGGTCATTCAGATTTTTTCGCGCCGCTTCAATAATATAAGGGTTGGCATCAATACCTGTAAGCGAAGCTCCGATCTTCCGCCGGCGCGACCAGCGTTGAATGTGTCGAAGCATATCTCCACGCCCACATCCCAGGTCAGCGATGTCGAGATCTTTACCGGGCCTGCCTTCTACCAGCCGGCCCAAAGCCTGAAGCGTAACATCATTGCCGCCCAGCCATGTGTTAATGACTTCAAGCTCCTTTAGCGTTTGATCCATCATGCTGCCCGCATATTGCAGATCATCCATGATCTCTGACTCAGTGGATCGCTTCGCGAAAGTGGGCATGGTCAGGCGACTTCCACGTGAAATAACATGCTTTCTAATGTAAGACCGGGACCAAAAGCGAAACTCAACACGGTTTCGTCTTTGTCATCTTTTGATAGCTTTTCCATTACCCGACCGAGCACAAATAGAACTGTCGGTGAAGACATGTTGCCGAAGTTTCTGAGCACATAATAGGCTTCCTCATTTAATTCAGGACTTATACCCAACTCCTGCTCAATGCTTTCGAGGATTTTCTTACCTCCAGGATGAATAGCAAAGAAGCGAATGTCGCCAATCTCTTTACCGCTGTTTTCAAGGACGGAACTTACCAACGATGAAATGCCTCCCTTGATAAGTGAAGGCACATAAGTTGACAGGCGCATTTGAAATCCAAGATCTCCGATCGCCCAGGCCATGTCATCATCGTCGGCTTCGACTAACGCACTTCGAAAAGCGGCTGGCTTGAGACTTATGCCTGACGGAGTTTTGCCCTGAACGATTACAGCCGCCGATCCATCTGAAAAGAGTGCATTCGATATAAGGTTATCATCAGAGGCATTCTTTTGAAAATGAAGACTGCATAACTCTGTGCACACAACCAATACAACAGCGTCATTATTCTGAGCGCAAAAAGCATCGGCAACTTTTAATGCATTAAAAGCAGCATAACATCCCATGAAGTTGATTCCCGTCCGTTGAACACTCGTCGGGAGGCCAAGACGACGCACTAACTCAATATCCAACCCTGGCGCATAAAGGCCGGTGCATGATACATTAATGACATGCGTAATTGATCCCAGATCAAAGTCAGGGAGCTTTGTCAACATATTCTTTACAGCAGCCACGCTAAGGTCAAGCGCGTGTTGCTGAAATAGATTCAAGCGCTTTGATGTACTGGGAAATGGTTCGAAGTCGGGCGTGTTAGGAAAAAACTGAAAATTGTTCTGACGACCGTAATCTTCAATAACAGAATGCCGAAAGTCTATTCCACTTGCATGAAATATTGTCCTGAGTTTTCTGCTTTCCTGATCGTTCAGCTGCATTGCCCTGATCATAAAGTCGGCTATCTCACTTTGTCTGAACCGATGTGGAGGATTGGCATAGCCAATCGCAGTAACATAACTCATGCATTTCAATATATTTTAAAAAACTATAATTTGGATAGCCGTGTTCCTTCACGGCATAAAATTATTTATCATGTTCTCCATTTCATCCTGGCTTCACCTTAGAATACCGTTCTCATATTTCCTGTTGCCAGTCTGCCTGTTTGCACTGGCGATATCACCAAACCCCACAAATAGTGCCGTTCTGTGGACTTTTCTGGTTATACATATCTTTTTGTATCCTGCCAGCAATGGGTATAACAGTTATTTTGATAAGGACGAAAAAAGCATTGGTGGATTGAAAAACCCTCCACCGGTAAACAAGGGGCTCTATTATCTGTCCCTTCTGTTTGATGCAGCTGCCCTGATACTAGGGACGATAATGATCAACTTTACGTTTGCTGTCATGCTATTTATTTATGGGCTGGCATCGAAAGCATACAGCCACCCTGCCGTCCGTTTGAAAAAATATCCCGTTGCAGGCTGGCTCGTCGCCGGCTTTTTTCAGGGCTTCTTTACGTTGTTGATGAGCTATGTCGGCATCAACAAGTACGAACTGGAGAATCTGTTCCAGCCTGAAATATTATATGCAGGAGCTCTTAGTAGTTTAATGCTTTGGGGCAGCTATCCCATGACGCAGATTTATCAGCATGAGGAAGATGGCGAGCGCGGCGATGAGACCTTAAGCAGAATGCTGGGAATAAAAGGAACGTTCTATTTTGTTGGCATCGTATTTACTGCGGTCACTGCCGCATTTGTCTGGTACTTTTTTGAATACATGGGAGCAGAATGGGCACTTGCTTATGCAGGCGCGATGGCTCCGGTAGTTCTGTATTTCAGCTATTGGTTTCTGCTTGTGTACAAAAAGGAATCGGCCGCAGATTATTCACACACGATGTGGTTAAATTTCATCTCAGCGACATGCCTGAATTTGTTCTTCCTGTCGTTGTTTGTAATCAGGTCGAGCTACTATAACCTGCTCTTTGATTAAAAGCTGAACAGCACAGCTGCACGTGTTGTAAAGAGTGCGATCAAAGATTGAGGCACTCTTTTAATGAGTTATGCAACGGCCGGTTCCTGTGTCGCCGCCTTCTGTGTCTTTGCCTTTACCTGCTTATCAATAAAGTACATCATAATAATGGTGATCAATATAGCAGCATCAACAGTGTAACCCAGCAGATCATATCGTTCAAGATGACCCGATGTTGTTTGCACAACAATCAATCCGGCTAATATGGAGGCGAACCCTCCTGATATCTGCTGCACAGAAGAATTGATGCTCATGAATGAGCCACGATCCTTTGCCTCTGGTATTGCTGTCATCAGCGCTGATGCAGAAATCATCCGCGACGATATCCCAACAAACAGAAACACATTTAGTAAGATGATGATATGGAGTGGAGTGACACCCAGGTTACAATAGATGGCAACCATCACCATCGAAAGAAGTGAACCCATTACAAAGATCCGGTACTTGCCAATGGCATCACTGTACTTTCCAACCAACGGTCCGGCTATCATAGAGCAGATACCGGTGATCATATACAACATGGGAAGGTCTTCTTTTACATCTATGCCGAGGTTGTAAACACCGAATGTGCTTCCAAACGGCATCAGCATGAATCCGCCAGTGGCCAGCAATGTAGTTGCAGCAAATGCCTTGAGGTAGTTGGGATTCGAAATAGTATGAGCCAAATGCAGAAATGCACCTTTATCACTTCGCAGTTGCAGATGACTTGTGACCGGCTTGAAATAAACGACGATCGCCACGCCAATAAGTACACACATTGCTGCGATCATCCAAAATGGCGCATGCCAACCCATTAGTCCCGCGAGATATAATCCTATCGGAAGACCTAATACCTGGCTCGATGCAAATGCCATTTGAACAAAACCCATCACCCGACCACGCACCTCCATCTTAAACAGGTCCGTAATGATGGCAAAGCTTATACTTCCTATTACGCCGCCGAATAACCCTGTAATGATCCGGGCCATTAACATAAACTCATAAGTGTCGGCCATTGCACAGAGCGCTGTCCCTAAGGTGAAGCCGACATAAAAGAAGAGTAATAATTTCTTTCGATCGAACTTGTCGGCAAATCCCGCGGTCAAAAGGCCGGCAGCTCCTGCACTAAAGGCGTATGCAGACACCACCCAACCGAATTGTTTTGTGGTGATGTGTAATTCGTCGAGGAGGTAGGGGCCCAGTGGCGATAACACCATAAAGTCCAGCACTATTGTGAACTGGAGTATGGCAAGGATGGCAATTACGAACACCTGATAACGGGTGAATACCTTCGGTTTTGGTTCGGTAGATTGTTCTTTCATAGGTTTACAACTCTTGGCCTGCACGACGGGAAGGCTTTCACCCTGCTGCTCGCTCCTGGCATCTGTTAAATGAATAATGATATTAATGATCCCGCATTCCTGCGCGATGGGTTATTGAATTCTCAGTACCAGGTACTAAAACAACTCCTGACCAGCTACTCAGGACTAAATACTCAGGACTGCTTACTCTTCTGTGGGTTCAAATAAGATATCAAGCTCTAGAATGGTCGACCGTGGGTATTTCTAATTATCGACCTTGCCAGAGGAGGAATGCTCATCACCAATGATACGGCAATTCGTGAAGTAAGTTCCCTTCCAAACAATTTTTGTATCTGACGTCCCCGCCATAATCTTGAGGAAAACTCGTCATTCCATTGCTTCCGGTACCTGCTCTCCATCTCTTCACGCCTTATCTCACCACGAACAAATGGTATCGCCTCACGGGTTAATATCCGGGCCGACTGTATTGCCATAGCCATCCCATTTCCACAAAGCGGCGCGATCATGCCTGCCGCATCTCCTGCCATGAGCACGTGACCATCGACCGGCGACTTCGTCTCAAACGAAACTTCGTTTATTACTTCCGGTTTATCAAACAGGAATTCAGATTCGTTAAAAATTGTTTTCAGCAAAGGATTTCGCCACAGCACATTCTTCTCCATCTCTCCAATGCTTCTGTACCGCTTTACATTCGACACATGAGTCAGATAACAGAGCGTTGACTTACCTCCTTCGATGTTGCTGATGCCACAATACCCGCCTGGAAAATTGTGAAGGGCAATCAATTCATTTGGATGCTCGGTACGCACATGGTATTTGACGCCTACATATGGCGAACGCCGGCGCAAAAAAGATCGGTTCATCACCCTATCCATGCGCGATCGCTTTCCAAATGATCCTATCACCAGGTCCGTCTTCCATTCATCATGATCAGTCTTAACCCGAAACGCCCCTTGCTCAAAATCGACTGACGTAACTTCGGTATTAAGACAGAACTCCACGTTATGGCTAAGCGCACGCTCGTACAAGAAATTGTCGTACGTGTAGCGGCTGATGCCAAACCCGCCAAGGTCCAATGGCATGATCTTACTGTCCCCATCAATGGTCGAAAGCTGGAACTCTTTTATTGCAGGAGGATTATAAGATTCCGGAAATAAATTCCTGCTGTTCAAATATGGAACAACCTCATTGGAAATATATTCTCCGCAAACGCGATGAAATGGATAGGCCTTTCGTTCGACCAGGATGGCATGAATTCCTGCATGCGCTAATTCAATCGCGGCAATCAGCCCCGCAAGTCCTCCACCAATGATAGTAACCCTTTTCAAAGAATATTTTTTCAGGAATATTTTATCCAGGAATGAGAAAGATATTCAAAAAAAGGGGCGGCAGGCAGGTTCCGAAAAGATTTCCGGTTGGAACAGATCTTGCGGGGCAACCTTTTTCGTTAATATCCTGTATATACTACGTTGGCTTTATGGAAACAAGAATTGACACTGTGAGACGCGGAGACACAATGAACGTGCTCCTCGTGGGTAATAATCCCATTGAATTGAGCGGCGTGCTCGAAAAACTCAGGCAGGTACGCGGTCAGCGAATCGCAACCGAGATCGCTTTTGATGTAAAAAGCATTCTTCAAAGACTCCTGCGCTTCCAGCCAAATTTCATTCTCATCGACGACAACATCGGCAGGAGCGAATTGCTTGAAACTGTAAATGCCCTGTCTGCAAATCGCACTACCAAAGATATCCCGATTACTGTTTTAAAGAATTCGAACTATAGCGAATCGCTGGGTTCCGCAAGCATCCTCGACTATCTGTTGAAACAGAACCTCTCGCCCGATGATCTCTATAAGACGTTGAAGAACACGCTTCGATTCCGCACAACACAACGGTATCTCTATCAGGCGTATCAAAAACGTCGCGGACAATTGCTGCAGGCGATCAGATAGGATCCCGCAGCTCGAAATCCATCTTTAGCCTTTCACCATTCCGGCTTAACTCAACACGTACGCGTTTGCCTGGCTTACTGTTCAGCAGACCATTCATCATGTTGAGATCCAGACTCTGTGCCGGTATTCCATTCAGCGTAAGTATGATATCGCCAGGAAGTATACCGCTCGCCTTAGAGGGAGATTTGTCACGTACCTCCATTACTTCGAACGTAGTCAGTTGCGAGCCCTTTGCTTTTAACGTGATACCACTGAGATTATAATAGAAGTTCTTTTTGTACGCCGAATTCTTCTTTAGGTACACCCGCTCCGAAGGAAAGTTGAAGACTACGACAAAGCGGCTCAGGATCTCACCACCAATGGCCCCGTTCCTGAAAACATTACCTACCTTGATACTATCAGAGTAACTATTGGGATCTGGAAAATTCGCGATTGCCTTTTCAAGCTTGAAGTTCCCGACGCTGATCGATTCAATACGTCCAACCTTCCCGACAATTTCACCGCCGAGACCACGGCCTATAAGACTGCTCACTGCATTAGCAGGAACCTGTATGTTTGAATCGGATGAAGGCTCAAGCATCAATCCATGACTTGCACCTGAATCCATCAGTAATTTAGCCTTCAGCGTCTTCCCGTTCTGAAACACAACCGTGGCATTTACATAAGGCTTCGTGTCTTCAATCGTAATGGGGATCGATTGGTACTTCCTGCTCTTGTGAAATTTTTCAGGCAGCATCAGAGTAAGCATCCTCTTCTCATAGTCGATTTGAATGATGAATCTGCTGAAGAGTTCATAGCCCAGAATTCCATGGACGTCGGTACCGAGATAATTTCTCAGCTCCAGATAATCCTGTCCGAGCACAAGCATGGCGTGACCTCTGCCGGAAACCCCAGGCAACTCAAGAGAGACGTTGTTGGTTACATAAGCATCAACAAGATTCACCCCTCCGGGGCCGGAGATGGTATACTTTCTAGAATAAGGCAGATTGAGGATGTCAGTGAAAGTCTTCTGTGTCAATATGGTCGTCCGAACGCCCGTATCAAGAATGAACTTGAGAGGAAGAGCGTCATTCAGAACGACAGGGACAACAACCAGGTTGTTGTGTATCTCAATGGGTATATGAACTTTCTTTTTTCCGCCGGCAAGCTGAAAGCCCAGGTTCTGCCCTCGTAGACCAGCGAACGACAAAACAGCAAGGAACAAAATCAGAATAGACCTGATCATAAATCGGAGCCCGATGGTCGAATATAGAATAAATTTGATACAGACTTTGCGCGAAGTCAGACGAGTGAGCTAAATCTACCCACGAGTTCTGCAGGAGATTTTTCTACCACCAATAATTCCAGATTGCCCAACTTCAGAAATCCCTCTTCAACCATTTTACGCATTTGATCGAGAAGTGGACTAAAAAAATCCTTCACATTCAAAATTCCAATGGGCTGTGTAACCAGACCGAGCTGACGCCAGGTGAGTATCTCTGCAAGTTCATCCAGTGTGCCCCATCCTCCAGGCAGCGCGACAAACGCATTCGACAATTCAGCCATGCGCTGTTTACGCAGGTGCATCGTGTCAACAACCTCCAGTGTCGTCAGCCCCAGGTGGGCTACTTCCCTGCGCATCAGAAAATCCGGGATAACCCCTATCACTTTTCCGCCATGTTCTAAAACGGCATCGGCAACTATTCCCATCAAGCCAACGTTACCTCCACCATAGACCAAAGTGTGTCCCTCTTTGGCCATTTGGATGCCAAATGCCTTCGCAGCCTCCGCATAAATGGGGTCATTTCCGGATGCCGAGCCGCAAAAAACACAGATGTTCATGAATTGGCGCGCCTCAAGAGGCGGTCAGAACTTGTTGTCGTGCTTGTTCTTGCTAACCTTGTTATTTGGAAATATCCAGGGTGATACGATTGCAAGAATAAAAAGTGCGATCACGACGTAAAATGGCCACCAGTCTAAATTCATAACTCAATAGTTTATGAAGGGGTAAAAATAGCCCGAATGGAGCTATTTTTTGGAACATTGCGTCAAAATTTATTTAGTTTAAAATCCTTTGAACGAGGAGCCCGTTCAAGCCACTAGTCATGAAGAGGTTTTTGATAATTACCGGAGTCGCCGTAGCCGCATTGATAGTTCTGGCTGGAGTGACGAAATTTTTGGTTAACAAGCACGAGAAGTCGTTTAGCCCCGAAGACAACATCTCTTTTAAGCAGGATAACCTCAGTATTCACGTATTCTACAACCGCCCCTTCAAGAAAGGAAGGGAGATTTTCGGTAGTCTCGTGCCCTACGGCGAGGTCTGGCGTACGGGTGCCAACGAAGCAACCACCTTCGAAACCAATCAGGACCTGCTGATCGAAGGCAGAACCCTGCGGAAAGGTAAATACACGATTTGGACCATTCCCAATACCGAAACCTGGACCGTCATCTTCAACTCCGAATATGGCCAGTGGGGCATCGGTCCCGATGGCAATGCAAATCGCGACCCTAACCGCGACGTCCTCTCAATCGAAGTACACTCTGTTCAAAGCGAACGCGAATTCGAGGAATTCACCATCTCATTCGAAAAGGTCGGAGAAGACCTCGAAATGGTGCTTATCTGGGATAAAACACTGGTTGCTATTCCTATCAGCTTCAAGAAATAACCAATCGGCGGTTATGTAGTCGGCCACCGCGCCTGCTTATTAATCAGATAGTTCATTCAGCCAATGGACCCCCCGTAACAAGTGTTACGGACGTTTAGCAACCGCTTTCACCAAAAATTTCTTCTCCCCTGGAGTCGATGCTGGCAAAGCCGCAGTCTTATATGTGAATCGCTGCGCATCTCCACCCTGACTTGTAATGAACGTCATGATCTGCTGCGCAATAGCAGGGGTTCGGTCATTGTGATATACCGTCCGGAACTTCAAACTGTCCTGTGGAGCAACGGTTGAATCACCCGTCACACTTTGAAGCTTAATGGTATCCATGCGAACCTCCGTGAGATCCGGGTTGGTGCGTACGGAATCTTCTGCATAACCAGTCATCGAAACCTGGATCTCAAAGCTCAACTGAGCATTGGCTTTCGAAACCCTGACGAGCCGTTTAAGTTCATCCGAAGCAGCGACATCCAGTGTACCACCGGTGCCCGCTCGTAAACTGACCATATCCAATGGAATTTCGTCATCTGCAACGGGCTGCCTAAGCGTAATATTTACGCGCTCGCGTTGAGCGATCTTATCGCTGGTTGTGAGATCAAATGCTTTCGAGAAAAATGTCCAGTTGCTTTGCTCGGGATCCACATCAAACTCATACACACTACCTTCAGGAATGTAGAACAGGTAACTTCCATCAGCTGCAGGCCGTCCTCTGTAAATCCGCTTGTTTGAAGTTCGGTCAACTACAGAAATGTAAGAAGGAACTATTCCATTTGATGGATCTTTAACAAATCCCTCCACCTTCATAACACTCTTCGGTTTGATGCTAGCAGGGAGAAGAAATTCAACAAGCTCATTGTTGTTGCGGGAACCGGGAACATCACGAAGCAGGTAGCGACCCAAAGCGGCCACACTAACAAACTGATCGTCGCGCGAAGTGTTAGTGAAGTCTAAAGCCACAGGCGCACTCCATGTTCCATTGACCAGCTTGCTCACATATAGATCCATGCCACCTTTGTTTCCCGGCATCTTATCCGACGAAAAGATGAGCGTTTCATTGTCAGCCATAATGCGCGGTGTCTGTGAGTTTCCGGTATTAATAGAGGCCGGCAACTCAATAGGCTCCTCCCATTGACCGTTACCCTTCTTTTTCGATGAGAAAAGCTTGCATCCGCTTGCAGACTTCTGATCCATCTTGTCGCAGCGCATAAAATAAATGGCGGATTCGTCCGTGGTGAATGACGGACATCCCTCGTTCGACTTCGAATTGATAGGCATCAGAAAATTCTGTGCCTCGCCCCACGTCGAGCCTTTCAACTCTGAATACATAATGTCGTAACCACCAATTACCGGGGCCTTCGCCGCTGAGAAATACATTTTCTTTCCGCCGGCATTAAGTGCAAAGCCAGGAAGATAGATGAGCCGGTGACTGAGATGCTTGGGCAGCGGAACAGGTTGTACCCAATCCGTTTCCCGGGAAGTATAAGAAACGATCAGCGAGCCATCCTCTCCATCATTCGAGATGAATAGTAACGCATTGCCATCGAAAGAAATAAAAGGGGCGTATAAACTGAACGATGGGTGGTTAATAATACCTGGAAGTTTGCGCGACTGAACCTGTGCATCGGAAAAGAAGGATACTGACAGCGCCAACAGTACGAGCGCAAAGGAGCGCAACCTGCGATTGTTCATAGCTCTAAAATATGTAAATGTACTGCAATCCGCCTATCCGGATACGACCAACTACTTTCCGTTCCTGCGATTGACTTTCAAACGTCGGTAGATCATAGCTATTGCCTTCGTTAACAGCCCTTTCCAGGCAGCTCTATTAAATCCACCGCCAGTTCTATCTCCGCATAAATCATTAGTGAAGTCTGCAACTCTGGCCAGGGGAAACAACGCGCAGATTTTGGATATGACCGACACATTTTTGAATGCGGAATTGTAATTTTATATCTTGGAAAGCGCTCCATACTCATGATACAAGTTATCCCATCAATTGCTATTCGCCGAGGTAAGGTCGTTAAAATGCGAAAGGGCGACCCTGCAAGTGAAAAGGCCTATGATGAAAATCCACTCGATCTTGCCAAGCGCTTTCAAGACCACGGCATTGAGGTAATCCATCTCGTAGATCTTGATGGCGCAGAACGCGGGAGCCCCACTAACTGGCATGTACTTGAAGCAATTTCAGGGTACACAGATCTTAAAGTTGACTTCACCGGCGGCATTTCAAGCGATGGCGATATCAGCAAAGCATACGAATATGGCGCGGATTATATCACCGCGGCAAGCGTCGCAGTGACTGATCCGGAGCTGTTTGCCTCCTGGATTATTTCCTATGGTCGCGAGAAAATGACACTTGGTGCCGATGTTGTCGATCGCAAGACAAAAGAGCTTCTCTATAGAGGTTGGCGGACTAAATCAAAAGTGACGCTGTTTGACCACCTCGAATATTTCTTTTCACGAGGCCTTAAGTATGTTAAGTCTACTGACGTATCGCGCGATGGCGTGATGGAAGGTCCGGCATTTGATTTTTATCAGGAAATAATCGAAGCCTTTCCAGAGATGTGCGTACTGGCCAGCGGAGGAGTTCGTGGCATGGATGACATCAAGAGACTGAACGACATGGGCGTGTTCGCCGTAATCTTTGGTAAGGCTTATTACGAAGGCATTCTCGACCTGAAGGACGTCGAATCATTCCTGGTCAACAAGGGTTAGATTCTTTTCTGTCTGATGTACACGTAACGCGCGGCATAGGCGCACGATTCGCTTTTGTACATATTAAATTGACGATGTTGCTGGAGCCAGGCAATTACATTGACTTGTGTTGGTGACAACACTGAGGGGAGCAAAGAAATACCGGGAAGTAGTCTTTGAAGCAGTCTTTAAGGAATGATGTAAAGCTAACCGCCACTAATCCACAACGTCCTGCATCTTATACTTTTCGAAGATGTAGTAAAGGAAGTTAAACGAAAGTATAGAATCGTCTTCCTGTGATGCTGGCTTAGCCGTCGGCTTAGGGGCGTCAGCCTTCACCGTTTTGGCAGGTTTGACTATAGAAGAATCGCGTGAGGAAACAGCAACATGAATCTTGTTGTTAACCATCGGATCACCCTCGCCGCCATAAATAACCCGTTCACGGGCATGCTCCGATTCGGAATCGACAGTTTCTACAGCTGGGTAACTTGCATCCTGGGCTCGAGCTGACTGAACAACGACGCACATCAGCATGGCGAAAAAAATCGTGAGAAGAAGTAGTTGACCTTTGATCTTCATGATTCGATTTGCGTGTTCAGCCGCCCCCGAATTCTTCGGGTTCTGAAAAGTACAAAATATTAATGGTTCCACCAGCCCGACCGCCTGTGTAATGTTCGGCAATGTGCCTTTTCTGCCCAATTTTGACGAATTTGCTTTCAAAAACTGACGAAATGACGTTTGCACCCACCATAAATTGGGCCGATTTCGAGAAGGTAGATCTTCGCGCTGGTACAATAATTAAAGCCGAGCCTTTTCCGGAAGCCCGCAAGCCAGCATACAAAATCTGGCTTGACATCGGACCCGACCTAGGTATCCGAAAATCAAGCGCCCAGATAACTCACCATTATCAAATTCATGAGTTAATTGGACGACAGGTGATCTGCGTTATAAATTTCCCACCAAAGCAGGTGGCCAACTTCATTTCGGAAGTTCTGGTAACAGGATTCGCCGATGAAAATGGTGCCATAGTATTATCCGGTATCGACAAGAAAGTGCCGAACGGCGCACGATTGATATAATGATCAGGTTCTCAGAACTTCCTCAACTCCTCAACGGTAAACTACTTCAGTTTTCAGAAGAAGTAGCCATTGAGACGATAAGCATCGATAGCCGCAAGACAGGCACGGCCAGTGATACATTATTTATCGCAATAGCCGGGGAACGTCACAACGGTCACGACTACCTGCAGCCACTCTACGACGCTGGACTAAGAAACTTTATTGTCGAGCGGAATGTCCCCACCGAGGCATTTCCAAGTGCAAATGTCCTGCTCGTTAGTTCCTCCGTTACTGCATTGCAGCGATTGGCGGAAGTGCATCGGCATCAGTTTACCATTCCAGTTATCGGCATTACAGGAAGCAATGGCAAAACAATCATCAAGGAGTGGCTGGGACAGATGCTTTCGCCCGATTACGTAGTAGTAAAAAATCCTGGTAGTTATAACAGCCAGGTAGGCGTGCCGTTGTCGGTGTGGCTGATGAAACCCTATCACCAGATCGGCATCTTCGAAGCCGGAATTTCAAAGCCCGGCGAAATGAAAAAGCTGGCGCAAATCATAGATCCCACTATCGGGATATTTTCAAATATAGGATCAGCGCACGACGAGGGATTCGCCAACCGGAACGAAAAGATCTCGGAAAAACTCAAGCTTTTTTCTCAGGCCAGGGTGCTCATCTATTGCCGTGATCATGAAGAACTCCATGAACTGATCGCGCATACTCCACTTGCAACTTTCACCTGGGGTGCTGATCCAAACTCAGACGTCCACATCTTGTACAATACGAATGGCGTAGAGGTGGCCTACAAAGGCTCATCAATAACCATTAACACTTCAGACCTTGACAAAGCTTCAATCGAGAACACGCTTCATTGCATAGCCACTCTGTTGTGGCTCGACTATGACATCGCCAGGATTCAAAAACGGCTCACGGGCTTGCGGGTGGTTCCTATGCGCCTCGAACTGAAGGAAGGCATCAACAACTGTCAGATTATTGATGATACTTACAACAACGACCTGGGAAGTCTTGAAATAGGTCTGCAGTTTCTTTCCAGTCTTCAGCAAAAGCGAAAGCGAAGAGCCATCCTTTCTGACATTCAGGAATCAGGGCTTGATGAAAAGAACCTGGCCAGCTCAATCGGGGAGATCGTTCGACGATACAACATCCACAACCTTGTTTGTATTGGACCTGCATTGCTTCGTCATCGCGAAAGCTTCCCTGAAGGCACACTTTTCTTTAACGAGACGAAAGACTTCCTTAACCAATTTGACTTCTCTTCACTCGATAATGAAGTGGTCCTTGTAAAGGGTGCCCGGAAGTTTGCTTTTGAACGCATCGTTGCCCGTCTTCAACGCAAAGTTCATGGAACCGTAGTCGAGATAGACTTCGGTGCACTTGTGCATAATCTTAATTACTTCAAATCATTGCTAAGTCCAACGACGAAAGTGATGGTAATGGTAAAAGCGTTTGCCTATGGAAGCGGCAGCACTGAGATCGCCAATCTGCTCCAGTATCACCAGGCCGATTATCTTGGCGTTGCTTATGCAGACGAGGGAATCGACCTTCGGAAGAACAACATCACTTTACCCATAATGGTGATGAATCCGTCCGAAGAGAGTTTCGATGCAATGCTCAAGTTTAATCTCGAGCCGGAGGTTTACACTATTCGAATACTGCGTTCGCTCGCTGCTTATCTGAACGGAGCAAGCTGCAAGGTGCATGTGAAGATCGACACGGGAATGAGACGTCTTGGCTTCAGCCCCGACGAGGTGCCCGAACTCCTTGAGGTGTTGGAAGCCCATCGTAATATTCGCGTGGCATCGATATTCAGTCATCTCGCTGGTGCAGATGAAGAAATACACGACGCTTTTTCACAACAACAGTTCGACACTTTTGTGGAAGCATCAACAAGGATCATAACGCGGATCGGATATCAACCCCTTCGGCACATCCTTAATACGTCGGGAATACTTCGCCTTTCGCGCTTTCAACTCGACATGGTGCGCTTAGGCATCGGGTTGTACGGAGTGGATCCGACAGCAGAACAGCATGGATTAAAGACAGTCGTGACACTGAAGACAATCATCTCCCAGATCAAGCATGTGCATAAGGGCGAAACGGTAGGCTACGGCAGAAGAGGAATTACCGATCGCGACATAACGACCGGAACCATTGCCATTGGCTATGCCGACGGATACAGTCGCGCGTTTAGCCGGGGAGTTGGAAAGGTTTTAGTCAATGGCCAGCTGGCACCTGTCATTGGAAATGTTTGTATGGATATGACGATGATCGATCTCTCAGGAATTGAAGCTGGTGAAGGCGATGAAGTCATCATTTTCGGTAAAGACCTTCCCGTTCAGGACCTCGCGGACAGCATCAAAAGTATTCCTTACGAAATCCTCACGAGCACTAGCGAGCGCGTACGCCGTGTGTTCGTCACCGACACGATCTAACCACAGCCCAGGTTCTTTTTCAGATTTCGGTTTGGCAGACCACCGAAGTCAAACGGCTTTGAATCATCATCAGAACTTTGGTCGGTTGTCGTTTTTGCATCGTTTTCTTTTTCAGAACCTGATGATTGCTTTTGCTGCTCGTCAACCTTCCCGTCCTCTGAGCCAGAACCGTTTTTCGTCATATTAGCCCCAACCGTGCCAGCATCTCCGTTGGTTTTTATTTCCTCGCGATTCGCCATAGTCAATCATACTTTTAGAGACATCAAAGAATGACATTGTCACTTTGCAAAACAAGATATCTGAAAAGCACGTTCCAGCATTCGTTTGAAAGGTCCGGGATAACGACATAATATGACGATACCCTCCACCACTCTTCACAAACACCGTCCGCAACGGCCAAAACTGCCATAAATCATTGCACACGACTCTAAGCCCATCTATATTTGCCTTGTTTAAAATTAATCTAAATAGTATCCATGTCTCAAACTGTGGCGCAGATGCGCCCGGGCGAAATTGCGGTGATTTCTGGCTTTTCTGACGATGAATTGTCTGTAAAGCTCATGGAAATGGGATGCCTTCCAGGCGGCTCTATACGCTTTAATTTTGCCGCGCCTTTCGGCGATCCGGTATGCGTTAGCGTGGCAGGATATGATCTTTCACTTCGACTCGAGGAGGCCGCATCCATCTCGATCCTGAACTAACGACCCAACCCACGTAATGACATCAACCCGGCGGTCCAGAATTGTACTTGTAGGAAATCCAAACTCCGGGAAGTCCTCGCTATTCAATTTCCTCACGGGACTCAACCAGAAAATCGGAAACTTCCCCGGCGTCACAGTTGACAAACGCGCCGGTTCAACTTCACTTCCCGATGGTACTGTCGCCGAAGTGGTCGATCTTCCAGGTATCTACAGCATTTATCCCCGCAGCCTCGACGAAAGAATTGTTGCTGAGGTATTGCTCGATCATCATTCGCCCGCAGCACCAGATAAGGTTGTTATCATCGTTGATGGCTCCAATCTTAAACGCGGCCTACTCCTGGCAACACAGGTGATTGATCTCGGAGTACCAGCCATCGTTGCTATGAACATGATGGACCTGGCCTCAAAGGCGGGCATCAGCTACGACTTCAAAAAACTATCTGAACGACTGGGCGTTCCGGTATTAGGAATCAATGCGCGCAAGGGTATCGGACTGGAGGACCTTAAGAAACAACTCATATCCAAAAACGGCGCAGCTCCAATCAAACAGGTCTTTGCCATGCCCCAGGAGGCAGTAGCTCCGGTGGCAGAACTAAGAGGACAGCTTGGGGTCGACAACGACTATGAAGCTTATCAGTTTCTGGAGCAACCAAACTCGCTGACATTTCTCAGCAACGAGCGATCAGGAGCAGTAGAAGTTATTCGAAAGCGCCATGGATTCTTTCCGGGTAAATTTCAAGGTGCCGAGACGATCAATCGCTATTCATATATCCAGCAATTGCTTGATGAGGTGGTCATAAAACCATCGAATGAAAGCTGGAGAGACCGTTCGAGAATGCTCGATAGGATCCTCCTTCATAAGGTGTGGGGATATGTTATCTTCTTCGGTATACTGCTCCTCATCTTTCAATCGATATTTGCCTGGGCCACGGTGTTACAGGATTTCATCGATGCCACGTTTGCCGAGATCAGCAGCTGGCTGGGAAACAATCTGCCTGCGGGCACGCTAACAGATCTTTTGTCCGAAGGAATCATTCCGGGCATTGGTGGCATCGTCATCTTCGTTCCCCAGATCGCCATCCTTTTTGCATTCATTTCGATGCTCGAGGAATCGGGCTATATGGCCCGTGTGGTGTTTCTCATGGATAAGATCATGCGAAAATTTGGTCTCAATGGGAAAAGTGTAGTACCCCTAATTTCGGGCGTCGCATGTGCTATCCCTGCCGTCATGGCGACGAGAACCATCGACAATTGGAAAGAACGCATTACGACAATACTCGTCACGCCGCTGATGAGTTGCTCCGCCCGATTGCCCGTATTCACCATTCTTATCGCACTGGTAGTGCCGGAGAAAACAGTACTGGGCGTATTCAACCTGCAAGGTCTCGCGCTAATGGGACTCTACCTATTGGGTTTTGGCGCAGCGCTGATATCCGCTTTAGTCGTGAGCTGGCTTATCCGCGTTAAGGAGCGCAGCTATCTGATCATGGAGTTGCCCATGTACCGCGTTCCAAAATGGTCAAATGTAGGGTACACAATTGTAGAAAAGACCAGGACTTTTGTTTGGGAAGCTGGCAAGGTCATCCTCGCCATCTCCATCGTTCTATGGGTGCTTGCAAGCTATGGACCAGGGGATGAGATGGCCCGCGCCGAAGAAGCAGTATTAGATCAGAATGCCAATGCAAGACTAACGGAACAAGGCCTGGCCGACAGAGTCGAGGCGTACAAACTTGAACACTCGTATGCCGGCATAATCGGAAAGAGCATTGAACCGCTCATCAAACCTTTAGGCTATGACTGGAAGATAGGAATCGCCCTGATAACCTCGTTCGCAGCACGGGAAGTTTTCGTTGGTACAATTGCCACGATTTATAGCATTGGAAGCGTTGACGAGGACGATTCCGGCACCATTAAGGAACGCCTTCGCGAAGAAGTTAATCCCGAGACCGGTGGCCCCCGCTTTACCCCGGCCGTTGGCTTCTCACTCCTCGTGTTTTATACGTTTGCAATGCAATGTATGAGCACATTGGCGGTCGTATATCGTGAGACAAAAGGTTGGAAATGGCCCATGATCCAGCTGGGCTACATGACAACGCTGGCCTACCTGTCCGCCCTGTTTGTTTATCAAATAATGTCGTAAGGCCGAGCATTTTATCTGTACCTTTGCAGAAATGGCTGCAACTATGGAGAAACACTATCACCTTGGGCTGCTGTGCTTTGTTCACCTGCTGATAAAAGCTGATGGAGTAACAGATCAGACCGAGCTCGAAGCCCTTGAGAAAATAAAGGAAGCCGAGCACATTCCTTCAGACATGGTTGCTGAATTCGAACGATGGGTTGCAGACAAAGCGGAACCTGAAATCTATCGTTACGGCCTGAGTCAGTTGCGGGAATGCACCGAAACGGAAAAGCTCCGTGTCTTTGCCATTCTTTATAAACTTTCAGAAATTGACGGCAGAGTCCACACGCAAGAATTGAGGATGTTGCTTTACTCTGTGAAAACCGCAGGCGTTGCCTTTAACGAAGTGGTCGATTTTGCCAGATCACAGCCTCGTATGTTTTGATGTACAAAGTGAACCCTCGTTGTTCCTTACTCTTATTTTCGCTCGCTTTATTTCTCGGTTGCTCCAGTAACCCGACTGAATCACATATCAACAGATATGACGATTCGACTTATGTCCGCATCGGAGACTTTCAGGATCGACGACTAGCTGACAGCCTGATTGTATTCCTGAGGCACAGTAATCATTCATACCGACAGCAGGCCCTCATAGCATTGGGATCAGTTCAGGACTCCACAGTTGTAGACGAAATTGGATCTTTATTAAGTGACTCCAACGATTCAATAAGAATGGCGGCTGCGTTTGCTCTCGGCCAGATCCGAAGTAAAAGCAGCGCTGCATTATTACGAGAGGCACTCGATACTGAAAAAGATCCACGCCTGGTTGCCAGGTTGTTTGAATCATACGGTAGGGCTACTTCAAAATGGGACCTTTGGGAGATACCCAAGGACACAGTTGCCGCAGCTGGATTCGCCTGGGGATTATTCAGAACATCCGGCGACAGTTTATTGAATCCACTTGCAGCGAAATTGCTAAGCAGTCCATCTACCACGGTAAGGTTAGGCGCTGCGTTTTACTTTGCCCGCAAAGCTCCCAAACCCAATCCGGCTGGAGCAGCTTTGATAACGCTGGCGCGATCCGACAAAAACGAAGTAGTGCGCATGGCCGCTACGTTGGCGCTCAAAAAGATAAACACAGAAAAAGTCTTTCAAACGCTCAGAGAGCTCATAACTAAAGATCAGTCATATCGCGTGCGGGTTAACGCCGCAGCGTCCCTTCTTACATTCTCTACTTCCGCAAGACCAATTCTGGTCACTGCTCTCAAAGACCAGAATGTAAATGTGGCCGTTAAGGCAGCGGAGGTAATCAGCAGCCTTAATGCAGATTACTCTACATGGCAAGAAACCGTAACGCTGGCACGGGCGGCCACAAACTATCGCGTGAAAGCACTGCTATATCAATATGCAGTAATATGCAATGAAAAGGATCAGAACCTGTATAAAGAGATAAGGTCATTATACTCAATAGCCGCTGACCCTTATGCCAAAGCCGCCCTTCTCGCAGCAATGGGAAAAACACTGATGTCATTTTCCTTTGTCCTTGATGAGTTGAAAAAGGCTGACACCGCAGTGGTGAGAACAGCTGCTGCCTTAGCGCTTGTTGACTTGAATTACAACAAGCTGTTTCTTCCTTCTCTCAACCCGGATTTCGCAAACGCCTACCGTGACGCCATTCTTCTTAAAGATGTCGCCGTTACCAGCGTGATATGTGGCACGTTGTCCGATCCGGAACTCAACTATAAGTCAGTCGTAAAGGACTGGAGCTTTCTGTACGATGTGAAGAAAAGTCTTAAACTTCCGGAAGACAATGAAACGCTGCAAAGCGTTGAACGCGCCATCGCGTATTTCGAAGACAAAGAATTCACACCACCACGCAATGATTTCAATCACCCCATCAACTGGCAACTTGTTCGATCCATTAAGCAGGACCAACTCGCAGTCATAGCTACAACAAAAGGGGTAATTACTATTCAGTTGTTCGTGAATGAGGCACCAGGATCAGTAGCAAATTTCATTCAGCTTGTGAAAGACAAAGACTACAACGATAAGTTCTTTCACCGCGTAGTTCCAAACTTCGTTGCTCAGGGAGGATGTCCCAGGGGAGATGGATTTGGAAGCGAAAACTATTCAATTCGATCCGAGTTCTCATTGCGCCGCTACAAAACCGGAAGTGTGGGCCTGGCATCTTCCGGGAAGGATACGGAATCCGTTCAATGGTTCATCACGCATTCGCCCACTCCTCATCTCGATGGCGCCTATACAATCTTCGCCGAGGTCGTCGATGGCATGGATATCGTACATCAGCTCGAGGTTGGGGACAAAATCTTGAATATTGAGTTGCCGCAGTAGATATTGCAGGCAACATCACGCTATCTTCGCAGGCAAATAATAGCAATATTGAGTACCACTTATCAATCCACCAACAAGGTCGGCATTCTCGGAGGCGGACAACTGGGCAGAATGCTCATCCAATCTGGTATTGATTTTAACGTTCCTTTCAAGGTACTGGATCCAGACAAACATGCACCTTGCTCTTCAATTGCTGAATTCGTTCATGGAAAACTTAAAGACCTCGATACGGTCCTGGATTTCGGTAAGGATTGTGACGTGATCACTATCGAAATAGAACACGTAAATACCGAAGCCCTAAAGACACTTGAATCGCAGGGTAAGCGCGTATATCCGCAACCTTCCGTCATCGAACTCATTCAGGATAAGCGAAAACAAAAACAATTTTATTCAGCTTCAGGAATACCGACTGCACCCTTTACTCTTGTTGATAATCTGGAGGATGTAAAACGTAAAGTCACCACTTTCCCAATTGTAAACAAGCTTGGCAAAGAAGGATACGACGGCCGCGGAGTACAGATACTTCGTTCATCCGCCGACTTGCAAAAGGCATTTGATGCACCAGGTCTTCTCGAGGAACTCATAGACTTCGATAAGGAAATTGCTGTAATCGTTGCACGAACCAGTAGCGGAGAGATAAAGAGTTTTCCCGCGGTTGAGATGGTATTTCATCCCGAGCAAAACCTCGTTGAATATTTGTTTTCACCCGCTCAGATTAGTGATCATGTTCGGAACGAGGCGGAGCGCATAGCCCATACGGTAATTCAGAAACTCAACATGGTCGGACTATTGGCCGTGGAAATGTTTGTAACAAAAACCGGCGAAGTACTGGTGAATGAAATCGCGCCACGGCCTCATAACAGTGGACATCAGACAATCGAGGCCAATGTTACTTCTCAATATGAGCAGCACCTCCGTGCAATATTGGGGCTGCCGTTAGGTGACACGTCCATAACGCGACCAAGTGCCATGGTGAATTTGTTGGGCGAACCAGGACATGAAGGGATAGCCAGGTATGAAGGATTTGCCGATGTGCTTGCATTGTCCGGCGTACATGTTCATTTGTATGGTAAGCAACTCACAAAGCCATTCCGGAAGATGGGCCACGTCACAATTGCCGATCCTGATCCAATCGAACTTAAACGTAAAGTACAGCTAGTAAAGAATACCCTTAAAGTAGTATCCTGATGAGCAAACCAGTTATCGGTATCATAATGGGCAGCCAGTCTGATCTTCGAATTATGAAAGAGGCCGCTGAAATCCTCGAAGAACTTAAGATAGCCCACGAAGTGACGGTGGTGTCCGCACATCGAACACCAAATCGCCTTGTTGATTATGCCACAACGGCCCGAACGAAGGGATTGAAAGCCGTCATTGCAGGTGCCGGCGGCGCAGCCCATCTTCCGGGAATGATTGCCTCTTTAACATCGCTTCCGGTGATCGGCGTTCCTATTAAGTCGTCGAACTCAATTGATGGATGGGATTCTGTTTTGTCTATACTACAAATGCCCGCAGGGGTGCCCGTTGCCACTGTAGCTCTAGACGGCGCACGCAATGCCGGAATATTGGCCGCCCAGATCCTGGGCTCTTCTGACAAGGCCATCGCCAGGCGTCTCGATGCATTTAAGAAGTCACTTCAGCAGAAAGTCGAAAGCGTAGCCCGCAAGATGGAGAGCACAGGCTGGCGCGATTTAGTCTAGATCATTGCCAATTGCCACTCGTGGCACCGCAAATTGAATGAAAAGCTGTAAATTTCATTCATTAAAATCCGACCTATGAAGACAGGGACCAAAGGTTGGCTTAAAGATTATTTGTCCGTCCGTCGGGAGCGGGCCATGAACGATTTCCTGGAATCGCGAAAACGCGCGTCCCACCCTGAACATTCCCTTTATCGCGTCATTCAGCCAACGGGTCTCATGTACGGCCTTTCCGTCAGTGATGAGGAACTGCTCAATCATCCGGAGGAACAAAAGGACCGGCTTAAGATCCTCTTGGCCGAAAGTCTTATCAGCAGCTCTATAGTTTCGTACGATAAGCCGATCACAACCGATTCGGATCTTGAAGAACTCGTTCGCATCACGCTGGAAAAGATCGCCACGTTCTACAACAACATCTTTCCCGAAGTAGCTACCTCTACCAAAACCCTGCTCGGCAGAAAGAAGTCACCCTATGAAGTTGCCGAACAGCTCATCGACAGGCGCATAGAATACACAACGAAGTTTGCGAATAACTTCTGGTCATTTTTCTTTCACAATAGCCTTCTCTTTCTGGATGTTTTCATTTTCGGGCAGTGGATTCATACCAACGCTGATCGCATTGTCGCCGACTTCTTTCGATATGAAAGAGACGAACTGAGATTCTCCGTCGTGAAAGTCATTGCTGCTGCTGCACATGCCAATCGCGAAATCTCTTTCGAAGAACGCAGGTTCTATGATCTTTTTATTGAAAGCGCAGAATTATCATCAGAGCGCCGAAAGGAAACGCTGAAGATCTTTGAAGAAGGATTTGCTGTCGAAGACATCAACCTACCTACTGAGCATTCGTGGATACTCAAAAAATTCTTTCTTGAAATCTCCATACTGACCATCTGGGCTGATAAAAAAGTCGAACAGGAGGAGCTCGATTTTCTTAAACGCTTTTGTCATTATCTCCAGCTTTCAGATGAAGATCTTGAAAGCAGCATGATCGCCATCGAGGGATTTATTCTCGATCACTGGAGCGCACTCGACCGCCTTCAGGACAAACGCGAATTCGGCCATGTCAGCGACCAATTTATACACCGGGTATCACGAATGGCAGAAAAGAACAAGTCGAGGCTGTCTAAATACCTTAACGAGAATGAGGAATTAAGCAGGCTTGCCAAGAAAGCACGAGGGCAGGAGCTGTCTGATGATGAAAAAGATCAGCTGCGCAATTCGTTAATCACTATGCTTCGATCCCTTCCATCTTTTTCGGTTATCCCCTTACCCCAGGCGTTTCTTTCCTTGCCTGTGTTGCTTAAGATACTTCCCCGCAACCTGTTTGTGGAAGGCATAAGGTAGTGGTGCAGGCTAATTAATAGAGGTTCCGTTTCCCTATTCTTCGTCAGCGGGCTTGCGCGGCACGATCACCGAGAATACGATTGATAGAGTGAGCGTGGCAATAATAACGGAGAACGAAGTATAGACACCCACACTGATTTCAAAGATCTCAAGAAGCATCTTGGCGCCGATGAAGAAGAGGATGATCGACAACCCCTTTTGTAGCAGATAGAATTTGTCGATGATGCCCGCCAGCAGGAAGAACATCGCCCGCAATCCCATTACGGCAAAAATGTTTGAAGTATAAACCAGGAATTCGTTTTGAGTGATCGCGAAAGCTGCGGGAATGGAATCAACAGCAAAAAGCAAGTCTGTCGTTTCAATCAATATGATGACGAGAAACAATGGCGTAAACATG
Organism: Chryseolinea sp. T2; assembly: GCF_037203685.1. NCBI lineage: Bacteria > Pseudomonadati > Bacteroidota > Cytophagia > Cytophagales > Fulvivirgaceae > Chryseolinea > Chryseolinea sp. T2. The sequence goes on along the minus strand of NZ_JBBCAU010000001.1, from coordinate 322,931 downwards.
AGTTTGCCGTTTTCACGAACCATGAATGCTGCTCCACGGTCACCATCAGTGAAAGGCAAATAGCGGCGGCTAAGCTTTAGGATCGGATTCTTCTCCGGCTCAATAGTCTGATCACCATCTTCAAAATAGATCCTGATGCCTGAATAGATCAGCAATACACCAAAGATGTACAGCACTACGTGAAAATGATGGATGATTATTGCCCCGACGAAGATGAAAACTCCTCTGAATACGATGGCACCAAAGATCCCCCAGAACAATGTCTTGTGGTAATATTCCTCCTTAACCTTGAAGTATTTCAGAATAAGGAGGATGACAAATATGTTATCGACCGATAGGGCGTATTCGGTGAGATAAGCAGAGAAGTACTCAACAGCATGGTCGGCACCATCGTACTTATATATGAAGAAGCCAAAGAGCGTAGATATAAGTACCCAGAAAATTGACTGATAAAGAGCAGACTTGGTTGTTACCCTGTGCGCCGTTCTGTGGAAAATGCCGAGATCCAGGACCAGAAAGAGGAGGATGATCACGGCAAAAACGCCGAAAAGAATCATCTCCCGTTCATTCATGTTCTTGAAAAGGGATATAACTAGTATGTCGACCACGGAACTCAAGGTGCTGTTTTGGATTAGGGATTAACTAAAGAGGTTAAAAAAGGCACTTTGTTGTGTCGGGTGGTCTTGTCAACTTTCAAATATATATAAATCCGGCATTTCATAGGTTCGATTTATCCTACTGGCGGTAAAAATGAAACCCGACAAAATGAATATTTATTCGTCGCATCGCGTGCAGATACCCTGTATAAGAACATTTACCTCCTGAGCATGATATCCGTCGGGTAACTTGATGACCGGCACATTGATTTCCAGGCAATTTGTCTGTCCGCAACGAAGACACTTAAAATGCACGTGATCATGGTGGTGTACCGGCGCCTGGCAGGCCTCATTGCACAACGCATATTTCAAGCTGCCCTCATCATCCAGTACTTTGTGGATAAGTCCGCGATCGAGAAAGGTTTTTAGTGTACGATATACAGTTACACGGTCCAGATGGTTGTGGACCTCCTTTTCGATGTCGCCCTGAGAAAGCGCGTAATTCTTAATAAGAAAGAGTTCGAGAATGTCCTGCCGGTTGGGCGTTGATCTCAACTTGAAGTTTCTAAGAAGCGTCTCGGACCGGGTGTGATCAATCATGATCGCAAAAAGATTGCGTCCAGTTTATGTCAGTTGGAGCTTGAGCAAGTTACTATAAATACCATTGTCCACTTGCGTGAGCTCGGCATGTGAGCCCATTTCGGCGAGTCGCCCTTCCTGAATCACAAAGATTCGATCCACTTTCTTAATGGTACTCAGGCGATGAGCAATGATGATGCTTGTTCTTCCTTCCATAAGTTTCTCTAGCGCCTGCTGAACAAGTACTTCAGAGTGGACGTCTAGCGAACTCGTTGCTTCATCGAGAATCAGAACTGCAGGATCTTTAAGGATGGCTCGCGCTATGGCTATGCGCTGCCGCTGCCCGCCAGATAACTTCACACCTCTTTCTCCAACCAGAGTGTCAAACTTATCAGGGAAGGTTTCAATAAACTCTAGGGCATTTGCCTGACGTGCAGCCTCCTGAACTTCTTCCAACGTCGCCCCCGGCTTTGCGTAGGCAATATTGTCCCGGATGCTTCCTCCAAAGAGGATCACTTCCTGAGGTACAATACCAACATTGCGCCTATAACCAGCCAGGTTAATATCAGCTATAGCAATGTCGTCAGCATAAATTCCACCGCTGTCGGGTTCATAAAACCGCATGAGCAAGTTGATGATCGTTGACTTGCCCGAACCACTGCGCCCTACAAGCGCTACCTTTTCCCCTGGAGCGATGGAGAAATCAAGTTCTTTCAGAACCTCAACGTCTTTTCTCGTGGGATAAGAAAAGCTGACCTTTCGAAAATCAATTTTACCATTGACCCTGAACGCAGGTTTAAACGAGGTGGGCTTTACCACTCCTTTATTCAGGACACTGCCATTAGCGGAAAGCACCGCTTCATCAAACTCAGTGGGCTCATTCAAAATTTCGCGAAGCCTTTCTGACGCGCCGATCGCCCGTTGTAGTTGCGTATAATTATCGCCCAGTCCGGCAATTGAAGCACCTATAAAAGAGGTGTAGAAAACAAATGAAAACAATTCACCAACAGTAATGGAATGCGATGCAACTAATGACGCACCATACCACCCCACAGCAACAATGCCGCCGAACAGTGCGAATATGATAAACGAAATGAACAACCCCCTGAAGCGCGCCGTTTTAATCGAGACATTCACGACCTCTTCAAGTGCCTTGCCATAACGATTTGTTTCGAATTCTTCATTCGTAAAGGCTTTGACAACTGTAATTGACTGCAGCGATTCTTCAACGACTACATTAGCCTCCGCCAGTTTGTCCTGCGACTTTCGCGACATTTTCCGAATGAACTTTCCAAATACTAATGCAATCAACACCAGTACCGGAAAGGTTAACAGCATGAATCCGGTAAGTCTTGGGGCGAGTACAAGTATGATGGCCGATCCGAATATTAATGTTGCAAACTGCCTGAGTAATTCGGCAAGAGTCAAACCGAATGTTTCTGCAAGAGTACCTACGTCGGAAGTAATACGGCTCATCAGTTCGCCAATTCGATGGTTGTCGAAAAATGTAAGAGACAACCGCACAAGCTTTTCGTACACAGCCTTCCGTAAGTCGGCCAGTGACCTTTCCGTTACAAGGGCGAACGTATATACACGGGTAAACGAAAAGATACCCTGCAGAAACAAAACACCGATCAACGCGAGGGCTACTTGTGCAATAGAATTAAAGTAAGGCACAGGAACGCCATTGGCAACATCAAGCAGCTCGCCTGCGAGATATGGAAAAGCAAGCATGGTGCCGCTCGAAAATAGCAGAGCGATCAATCCAAATATAAACCAACCCTTATATGGAAGGGCAAATCGAAAAATCGCCATCATCTGAGAGATGGTTTCCCGATTCACAGGCCGCTTCTCCTCTTCCCTTAATCCCTCCCTAATGTTTCGTTTTGCCATCTTTAATCAATTTCCAATAGTCACACGCCCTTTAATATCATAGCGGACGGTATCGTCCATAAACATCTTTTGTCCACCCGAAATAGAATAGGAAGTCATAACAGGTAGGCCATTAACATTATCAAACTCCATGGACAGCAAACGGCTTGTCCTGTATAATCCGTTTGTTTCAGAATACGCTGCCTCGATCTTTCGGATCTTCGAAGGCTTTTCGTAGTAGTAGAGATTTACGTACGGAACAGGTAGATCGGCGGCAGTGCTGATTGACCGGATGCGCAGGTTGCTGCGCTTATCTTTCGACTCTTCAATCTTATACTGTTCGCGATTTACCGGCTTATTAATAGACTCCATCACCGTAAATATCTCAAGCTCGCGTAACCAGGTGACGGTGTCATTCGGAACTGTTGAAATCTCTTCAGTGCTCCCACCGAGTACAACCTGTTTATCAAGCGTAGCATGCATTCTTGTAAGCTGATTTGCCTGTGCATGCAGGAGGCTGTCAACGGCAAACATTCCCTGACCCTTCTTTGAAGGAGGAGTGCACATCGTCAAAAGCAGAACCAGGCACAGCGAAAAAAAGCGTGCTATGCCAGAAAGCGGGTAGCCCTTCCGATATCTACCGGTATCCTTATTTCTCAACCAGTACATTTCCGGTCATCTGCGAAGGCACGGGTATACCCATTAGCGTAAGAATGGTCGGAGCGAGGTCGCCAAGCTTGCCATCCTTTATCTTTCCCTTGTAATTGTCATCTACTAAAATACAGGGCACAAGATTAGTAGTGTGTGCCGTATTCGGAGACCCGTCCTCGTTTCGCATGAGCTCAGCATTTCCGTGATCAGCGATGATGATGGTAGCGTATCCATTCTTGAGCGCTGCACCAACAACGGCCTGCGCACACGCATCAACGGTTTCACATGCCTTCACTGCTGCTTCAAATACTCCGGTATGCCCCACCATGTCGGGATTCGCAAAGTTGAGACAGATGAAATCCGGCTCTTTCTTGTTCAGTTCAACGATTATCTTGTCCTTGATCTCATTGGCACTCATCTCGGGAGCAAGATCATAAGTCGCCACTTTAGGCGACGGGCAAAGAATTCTCGTCTCTCCCGGGAAGGGTTCTTCGCGGCCTCCGGAGAAGAAGAAAGTCACGTGAGGATACTTTTCAGTCTCCGCTATTCGGATTTGCTTCTTGCCCGCATCTGAGACAACTTCTCCCAGCGTCTTGTCAAGGTTGTCTTTGGTGAAGATAACTTTTACGCCGGCAAACGACTCGTCGTATATGGTGAGCGTTATATAATAGAGCGAAAGCTTCTTCATATCATGGTCGGGGAAGTCCTGCTGTGTGAGTACCTGCGTTATCTCACGACCACGGTCCGTTCTGAAATTGAAGCAGAGGACAACGTCACCTTCACCTATGGTGGCGAGCGGCTGACCCGACGCATTGGTAATGACAATTGGCTTGATAAACTCGTCAGTTACATTACTGTCGTAGGCGGCCTGAACGGCGCCCAGAGGGTCCGTTGTTTTCTGGCCTACTCCTTTTACCAGCAGATCATATGCAAGTTTCACACGCTCCCATCGCTTATCGCGGTCCATTGAGTAATAGCGACCAATAACACTGGCAAGTTTGCCAGTAGTTTTCGACATGTGTTGCGTGAGGTCTTTGAGAAATCCCAGTCCACTTTTGGGATCCGTGTCACGACCGTCAGTAAATGCGTGCACGAAAAGATTTGAAACCTGCTTGCTGTGAGCTATTGTCAAAAGGCCCTTCAGATGTTCAATGTGCGAATGCACGCCACCATCGGACACCAGACCAATTAAATGTACGTTCTTATTATTCTTTTTCGCATAAGCGAACGCATCCAGCAGAACAGGATTACTGTCAAGTTCCTTATCCTCAATTGCCTTGTTGATGCGAACCAGATCCTGGTACACAACCCGCCCGGCACCTATGTTCATATGTCCCACCTCTGAGTTACCCATCTGACCATCCGGCAATCCAACGGCTAAACCCGATGCCTGGAGTTTACTATTGGTATATTTTGGGTATAATGAGTTAATGAATGGAGTCTTCGCTTGGTCTACGGCGGAAACTGCTTTGTTTTTTGCGATACCCCAGCCGTCTAGGATCATCAGAAGCACTTTTTTATTCATGGCCACAGAGAATTGGTAGTGGATAAAGATTTTATGTTCGAATCAGGCCGCAAATATAGTTGATTGCATGATTGAATGGTTTTGCAACAAGATTGCAGCAAACGATTGCAGGATCCCGGATGTGAATTATTCGCTATCTTGCGACAGTGGCATAATTTTCGCCGATGTTTACTTACCTCATCCATGAAAATGAACAAGTACCTATTAGCAACCGTTTGGGCTGCTACTTTCTTGGCAACAACTATTTCATTTGCGCAGGGCGACGTAATCGCCCAGGTCAAGGAAACAATTAAGGCTGGTAGCGCAAAAGAACTGTCGCGATACCTGAATCAAACCGTTGATGTCACCCTCGAAGACGGAGCGCAATCATATAGCAAAGCACAGGCTGAATTTGTCTTCCGCGATTTCTTCAAACAGCACCCTCCCGTCGAGTTCAATATCATCCACCAGGGTACCTCTAAAGGTGGTCAAACATTCGGTATCGGCCAGTATAAGACCGATTCAGAGACCTATCGGGTATATATGAAGGTTAAAACTGTTGATAACCAGCAACTTGTACACGAAATCTCATTTGCAAAAGAGTAGGCGGCTCAGGCTTCCCTGACAAAGGGTATCAAGGAAATTTTATTAACTACCTAAACAGGTTGCCCGGCAAATCAGCATACTTTTGCACCCGTGCGACCTGATTACATTACCACGGATTATCTCGATAGCTTCGTCAGATCGGCATTTGCCGAGGACCTGGGTTCCGGAGATCACTCCAGCCTCGCCGCTGTTTCACAAGACGCAAAATCTCGTGCCCGTCTCCTTGTTAAGGACCATGGCATACTCGCAGGTATCGAACTGGCTCAACATGTCTATAAAAAATTCGATCCTACCCTTCAGGTAAACATTCTGAAGTGCGACAGCGATGAAATAGCCGAAGGCGACATAGCATTCACCGTAGAAGGCTCGTCACGGTCTATCCTCGCGACTGAACGCCTCGTGCTCAACTGCATGCAAAGAATGAGCGGCATTGCTACGCGTGCTCATACTCTCGTACAACTTATTCAGGGCACTAACGCGAAACTCCTGGATACCAGAAAGACCACTCCAAATTTTCGCCTGCTCGAAAAATGGGCCGTCCTTATTGGCGGTGCCTTTAATCACCGCATTGGTCTCTTCGATATGATCATGCTAAAAGATAATCATATCGACATGGCAGGAGGCATACGCAATGCCATCATACGCACAAACGACTATCTTCGCGCCGGAAACCTTAAGCTGCGGATCGAAGTTGAGACAAGAAACCTTGCCGAAGTGAAAGAAGTGCTCGAGGTGGGCGGAGTCGATATAATCATGCTCGATAATATGAGTCCTGCCGACATGCGTGAAGCCGTTGCGCTGGTCGATGGGCAATATAAAACCGAGGCCAGTGGAAATATTAACGAGACGACTATACGCGCAGTGGCCGAAACAGGAGTGGACTTTATTTCGGTCGGAGCCCTTACGCACTCTGTCAGAAGTCTGGATCTAAGTCTTAAGGCATTCTAATTTGAATTAGCGAATTATCACATTCTATGATCGTAAAAACGAAAAATTACAAGCTGGAAAAGAAGGTATACATCAATCTGGCATTGAAGAGCATTCTGAAGAAGCAGGGCTGGATGGCATTGCTGGGAGCCGTTGTTCTTTGCCTCGGCTACTTCATTCCGGGAGCCAATTCAATTTGGTGGTTCATTGGCGCAGTAATAGGCGTTGGCTTGTACGTACTCTTCTGGTGGATACAATTCTACGGCGTAACTCAGCTGGAGCAGGGCCAGGCACTTTTTGAAAAGTTCTCTTACGAAATCAGCAGCCAGCAGATACTCATGAAAAAGAACCCACGCGAAGGCATGCCGCTCAAATGGGATCAGATAGAAAAGGCAGAAGTCGGCCCCGACTACTTCGCGCTCTTCGTTAACAAAGCACAGATCATCTATTGGCCCTATAAAATCTTCAATACAGATAACGAGCGGAAGTTTGTCGCAAGCGTTATGAAGAACAAGGGATTGGTGAAGTGATCATTAAGCCCGACAAGCTTGGTGAGTAACGTGCAGTTCAGGTTTGCGTTCATTTTGACTTGCCTCAATGGTCCTGAACGACGGACATCCGTTGATTCACACTGATAAACTATGGAGCGCGCACGAAAAAGATTTTCACCCGAAGAAGCCAAACCGAAGCTATTCGCCTATTGCGCATACCAGGAGCGCTCGCATCAGGAAGTGCGAAGAAAGCTTGACTCACTGGGTGTTTACGGCACCCCTGCGGAGGAAATAATTGCAGAGCTAATCACGGCGGGATACCTTAACGAAGAGAGGTTTGCAAAAGCCTTCGCAGGAGGAAAGTTCCGGATAAAGGGATGGGGAAGAGTGCGCATCCAACGCGAACTCGAAACACACGGCATTACCAACAACTGTATCCGTTCCGGAATGAAGGAGATCGACGACGAGGATTATCGTAAGGCACTGGAAAAACTCATCCGCAAGAAAGCGGCATCGCTTTCCAACGATTCCCCTATTGTGCGGCGGGATAAAGCAGGCCGTTATGCCATCGGAAAAGGCTACGAGTCAGACCTGGTGTGGAGGGTCGTTAACGAAGTTCTCACCGACGATTAGCATCAAGGCTCTTCCCATCAGCCCAGATGTCATCTTTTTTTGGTATTTTGCGTTAAGTAAGATATAGGAACTATCACTTTGAAGATCAGTTATTAAATTAAAGAGATGGACCAGATGAAATCACGGCTCGAAAACAAAGTGAACTGGGTTTCCGGCAAGGCGACCAAGAGTCGCGAACTGGTCTACAAGCTCATCGATATCAACAAAGAGATCGATAGCAATGGTAAGACCTTCCGCGTTGGTGATAAGGTCTATTTTGTAAGAGAGCTTGGTTAACAACACGTGGCGTTAGCGCTTTCAACCCTTTCCCTGTTCCTGTTCTTTCTGCCTGGCATCGCCTTCAAGCGGGCATATCTTTCATCCGTTTTTTCAAGAAAAGTAAAATTCTCAGGACTTGTTGATGAGGTGTTCTGGGCCGTGTTTCCTTCGATCATTATGCACTTCGTTGCATTCGGAGTCCTGTCGTTAGCAGCGGTAATTTTCAACTTTGAATTCAATGCCGATCAATTGTTCAGCGTTTTGATCGGTAATACAAATGATCAATCGAGCGTTGCAGGCTTCCTATACTATTGTGTTTCTGTTATCGGCGTTGCTTACGTTGCTGGTCATGTTTCCAGGCGCGTGGTTCGTATACTAAAACTCGACCGGCGTTTCAGACTATTCCGCTTCTCCAACGATTGGCATTATCTGTTAAGCGGCGAGTTTCTCGATTTCCCCGAAGTACCGGACCATCCCGAAGAAGTGAGCTTCAAACTCGTGAACGTGTTGACGCAGTCAGGTGGAGAAACGATGATCTATATCGGAGAACTTATTCACTTCACTCTCTCAGACGAAGGCGGACTTGATACTATAGTTCTGAAAGATGCCAAACGCAGATTCCTTAAAGATGACCTCGTCGAAAACAGATACTACGAAATTCCAGGCCGATACATCACCATCCCCTACAAAACAATTCTGAACATCAACATTCGCTACTTCTACCTGGAAGAAATAACCGGTGTTGCAGATAGTGATGACCTGCTGTAATTACTTTTGGCCAACCATAAACACTGCATTGGCAAAAAGCATCTTCCCGTTTTCCCAGAATTCTCTGAACAGCGGATTGTCAATCAAATAAATTACGTTGCCCTGGCCTTTTTGCTCTACCCCTATCGTGAGGCTGTTCTCGAGTCGCGGGTTGATGCGCGCTCCCGCAAAGCCCTGGACCGGTTTCGCTTTCCCCTTTATCACTCCAACATTCCATCCATATTCAAGATAGCCAAAGCGAAGTTCGTTGGTCTTCAATGAGTAATAGGTATTGCCGAGACCAAACGACAACGGATGGGTTGGATCAAGAGATACTTTATATATCGCACCCGATATCGCTTCTGAAACCTGACGTCGTTCGATGTCGCCATACGAATTCAGAATTCCTTTTTCACGGGTGTCGGTTTCTTTCTTTTCGGCATCCGCCTTTTCGGTATCCTTCAAATAGTTTTTTAAAGCAAAGTTCTTCTTTTCAGCAAAGGCATTTATTGCATTGGCAATCACAATCAAACGACCTCCGCCATTAATCCACGTCGAAAGTTGCTCTAGTGCCGCCTCGTCGAAAAGTCGATAGTTCCCCTCGGGCACAACGAGAACGTCAAAGGGCTTCAGATCCACTGTCTTGAAATAGTCAGTACCGATCTGCGTAATAGGATAGTGAACCTGCTGCTCAAAGAAATGCCATACTTCTCCCGCCGACAAAGAATAGGCCTGCTCACCAATGAGAACTGCCACCTTCGGAGCTTTGAGATACTTCACCTCCGACGATCCAAAATCATAACCTTTGTCAACGAAGCCGGTCATTGTCGTATTGATCTTCCGCCCTGCTTCGTTGGCCAGACGTTTCACAAGTCCATCAAAGTCGTCAAGGTTCTCATTGTTCCTGCGAGTTACGATAAGTGTTCCCGCTTCATAAGACACACCTCCGACGATAAACGGTTTTGCTGCTGTCCGAACTTTCACATTTGCTTTAAGCAGCGCGCCAAGAAACTCTACGTCTTTTAAAGATTGATAGGCAAACAGGTAGGCATAAGGCTTTACAGCGACCTGCCCGTTATCCACTACTTTGGGAGCAAAAGGTTTTGCAGGATTAATCCGTTCAGTCAACGCGTAGGCTTTAAGGTTATAAGCATACATGAGATTCCATGCGGTGATATCGTACGTTAAAGAGTCCGATAGTTTTGACTGCGGCTCGAATACGGTTGTAATGAATCTCGACTTGGGCTGATAGATGTTTACCACCAGGTCTTCCGTTGTAACATTTACGTTTCCGGTAATCTGTGTCTGATAGTCAAACCCGCGACTTGATTTTCCCGCCTGCGGATAACCAAAGCGAATGGAATGCGACTCCATCCACTTTGCCAGACTTGCCAGCTTGTCGGGATTGTTGTCACCTTTGATTATGTACGTTTTGTAAGTTGCAGCAGGAGAGTTGAGATTTTCTTTGAAGTACTTTTCATACTCGTCGATCACACGGGTCGCATTCAGAGCGGTGATCTCAATTGTCGATAATCCTGTTGTGTGATGATGAGTAAGTCTGTCCTTTAATGTGAGCGGATCACCTTCCTCAGTCGTAATGCTTAATCCGGCGTAACCACTTCCGGCTTGTTCATAAGTCATACCAATAGCACCACTGTACGTGGGATATGTATCACCATAACTTGGGTAGTAAAGATCGAATACCTCTTTCGTGAAGTAAAGCCAACCTTGCTCATCGAAGTATTTGGCGTTATTCCTTCCAATCATCTTTTGAAACTCGCGCTGCCAGTTTGAGATTACGTCGTGATAAGGTTCAGCGGCAGGAGCGAAGTAGTACGGATTGTTTGGAGCCTGCTCGTGAAAATCGACATGCACCTGCGGCATCCATTGGTTATACACTTTCAGACGTTGCTGTGATTCAACCTGCGTCTGCCATGCCCAGTCTCGGTTGAGGTCAAACATGTAGTGATTTGAACGACCACCAGGCCACGGCTCACGATGTTCTTTTGCAGTGCCCGAACTGTTCGGAACAACATTTCCAAATTGATTATAGAAGTTGGCATATCGGTCACGGCCGTCCGGATTGATGCATGGATCCATAATGACAACTACGTCCTTCAACCATGCCTGCGTTTTAGTATTGGACGGATTTGCAAGCTCATACAACGTGAGCATAGACGCCTCCAGAGAACTCGCTTCATTTCCATGCACGTTATAACTTAACCAGACAACAGGTTTCTTGTCGGCAGTGGGAGTGCCTTCGCTCAATCCGGCACGGCGCAGATTATTCAGTCTGATCTCCTCGCGGTTGTTAAAATTTTCTGGCGATGAAATGATCGTGTAAATCAAAGGTCGGCCTTCGTACGTTTGGCCGTATTGAACAACCTCCACATTTGGAAGAGCGTCCGCTACATAGCGGAAATACTCTACGACGCGATGATGACGTGTAAATTTATCCCCCAGCTTATAGCCGAGAAATTTCTCCGGACTTTGAAGCTCCTGGGCAAATACCTGAACGGCGGAAATAAGAATGAAAATCGAAAAGAGAGTGCGGCGCATAGCGGCTTAGGTGTTTGCGCGTAAGATGATGAAAAGTAGTCGGAGTTGCCAGCAATTAGCGCGACGCGTTTGATTTAACCTGAACAACGGTACCTCCACAGGCGGTACATATCACTCAAATTGCCTATCTTAGACTAACACTCCAACCATTAAATAAGTACTATGGAAAACCAAACACAGGCGCAGGTCATGTCCACTAAAGATTGGATGATCACGCTATTGATCTCATTTCTCCCATTAGTTGGCTTCGTTATGCTCTTTGTATGGGCATTTGGTTCCAACGAAAATCCGAACAAAGCGAACTGGGCAAAAGCCGCGCTTATCTGGGCCGCTATTTGGTGTGTGCTGGTATTTGTGTTGTGGGGTTCGATAATGGCCGCATTCCTCGCCGGAGGATCCCGCGGTTTCGACGCTTAGCTATCAGAGCGGTAGCGCGTTCACGCGCGCTACCTACTTGCAGCTCTTTTTGATCGCCGCTCTCGCATCAGCAGAGCCAAGTTCTTCAGCATGCTTCAGGTCGAGACAGGCGTCGTAGTTATTGTTCATCTGCAGTTTTACCAACGCGCGCTGGTAGTAAGTCTCTCCATCACCAGGATACAATTCAATCGATGACGTATAGTCCTCAACAGCTCCGGCGAGATCACCTTTCTCCGTTCTGCTCAATGCTCTATTATCAAAGTAAACGGGGTTCGTTTCATCAAGCGATATCGCCTTGGTATAGTCAGCAATTGCGCCTTCGTGATCATTGAGCTTGTACTTGGTTACGCCTCTCAGGTTAAGGGTTTCCGGCTCATCGGGATTTAGTTCTATGGCCTTGTTGTAGTCATCCAACGCCTCCTTGAAGTTCTCCTTTTCTCCCTTTGCCAAAGCCCTGTTCTCGTAAGTCTGCGCATTCTTGGGATCGAGCTTGATGGACTCGTTATAATCAGCAATGGCAGGATCCATGTTACCCGTATTGTAATAGGCAACACCGCGATATAAATACAAATCAGGATCCTTTGCATCAAGCTGAATCGCCTTGGTGTAATCATCGATGGCGCTGATGAACTCTCCAAGCTCGGCCTTTGTTACGCCGCGATTAAAATACTTGTCGGCATCTGGAGGGCCCAACTCCAAAGCCTTCGAAAAATCAAAGTATGCGCCCTGAAAGTCTTCTACATTATATTTCGCAAGTCCCCGGTTGGTATACGCCGCCGTATACTTCGCATTAAACCGGATCGCCTTGTCGAAGTCGGCCAGCGCTCCTTCGTCGTCGCCGAGGGCCATCTTCGATTCGCCACGATAGTTAAGTGCTTCCGATAATGTTGAATCAGCCTCAAGCGCAGAATTGAAGTCTCCGATTGCTCCGTAAAAGTCTGTCAAACCAGCCTTTGCCTGTCCCCGAAGGATGAATGCTGACTTGTTTTTGGGATTTGCCTGAATGATCGCAGTGAGGGCAGCTTTTGCTCCGGCAAAATCACCCGCCTCAAGTTTCTTTTTAGCAGCGTCAAGCTGAACATCCTGAGCACTGACGCAAACCGCCATCAGAACGAGCAGAAAAAATAATGGACCTCTTTTCATGTTATAACAGGCCGGCGTTACCAAACGAAGTCACTACGCCAAACCTTGTTGCAAGGTAGGAATAAAATGAAGCTTCGGGCAAGATTCGACCGACAGGCTAACCGCTACACCTTCAAACAATCTAAACACTGTTTAACCCGCCTGGAAAAAATATCTATTAGATTGTTTCATTCACTGTATCTTAAAGCACATTTTGTCTAGGTATGAGATTACTTCTTTTGGCCACTGTTGCCTCCCTTATGGTTCATACTGCCTGCGCGCAGGAAAAACCATTGGATATGAAAATGGACTTCGAAGAGTATGATCCCCCGTCTTCGCTCGTCGTTCCCGAGCATAAGCTGACGCGGGCAAAGTTTCCTTTCATCGATGTGCATAACCATCAATGGAGCATGGCACAGGCTGATCTCGCCAACCTCATCAAAGACATGGATAAGCTCAACATGGCTGTGATGGTGAACCTCAGTGGCCGTGGTCGGGGCAGCGGTGAACAACTCAACAATTCGCTGGAAAGTATTAAGCAGAATTATCCGAAGCGCTTTATCGTATTTACCAATATCGAGTTTGGCGCTATCGATGATCCTCAATGGACCGAGCGCACCGTCAAACAACTTGAAGAAGACGTTAAGCGCGGAGCTAATGGATTAAAGATCTACAAGAACCTCGGCATGAGCGCCAAAGATTCAAAGGGCAATCGTATTCATGTAGACGATCCACGTATCGATGCCGTGTGGGACAAATGCGGAGAGCTCGGCATCCCGGTGCTCATTCACTCAGCCGATCCAAAACAATTCTGGGAGCCCATCGATAACAAGAACGAACGCTGGCTTGAATTGAAACTTCATCCCGGCAGAAGGCACGACGACGATCCGGTGAAGTGGGAAACAATTATAGAAGAGCAACATAACATGTTCCGTAAGCATCCTAAGACAAAGTTCATCAATGCTCACCTTGGATGGTACGGAAGTGATCTGGCTAAGCTTGGAAAACTCCTCGACGAACTCCCCAACATGTATACTGAAATTGGAGCTGTGATCGCAGAACTCGGCCGTCAGCCGCGCGCAGCAAAAGCATTCCTTACAAAATATCAGGATCGCGTCATGTTTGGAAAAGACTCGTGGGTTGTAGATGAGTATTCAACATATTTCCGGGTGCTGGAGACCGCCGATGAATACTTCCCATACCACAAGCGTTATCATGCCTTCTGGCGAATGTATGGCCTGGAACTGCCCGATGATGTTTTAAAGAAGATATATTATAAGAATGCATTAAAGGTTATCCCGCACATTGACGCGAGCCAGTTCCCGAAATAGACATTCTAAAACTTTAATGATGAAAAGCCGTCCGTAACCGGACGGCTTTTTTGTTTTTTGTGGAGAGCCGGCGTAAATTTTTACAACAATCCGATGCTATGCTAAAACATAATCTACTCGCCATCTTTCGTGGACTACGTCGCTCCAAAACCACACTCGTCATCAACCTCCTGGGGCTCTCGTGTAGCCTTACAGTTGCACTGCTCATCTATCTATGGGCGAACGACGAACTCATGCATGACAAAGTTTACACGGATCATGAGCGTATCTACCAGGTACTGGAGAATAAGTTAGAAGGAGGCGCCACGAACACCACGTCAAATACTCCTGAATTTCTGGCAGCAGCTCTGCTGGATGAGATGCCGGAAATAGACCTGGCGTCAGTCGCAACGCCCGCTAATTTCTTCCCTGCATTTACGATTTCCGATAGTAAGCATCATGTGAAGGCCAATGGCAAATTTGCCGATCCGGACTTCATCCAGATTTTCGGATTCCCGCTGCTTGAAGGGTCCGCGCACGAGGTGTTAAAAGAGCGAAACGCGATCGTGATTACGGAATCATTGGCGAGAAAGGTTTTTGGTCATAGCCCGGCCGTTGGCAAGATTCTGGAATGGGATGTTATGGGGACGAAACGCAGTGTCACCGTGACCGGCGTACTTAAAGATCATCCTTCAAACATCTCGGAGCCGTTCGATTTTCTGACAACGTTCGATTCCTTCAGAGAGATTATGGGCATGCAAAATAGCGTAAGGAATTGGGACAACACTGCTCCTTTTGCAACGTATCTGAAGATCGGCGGCGAAACCAACGTCGACAACCTCAATAAGAAGGTGCAGGCACTGCTTGCCTCAAAAACAAAGAATTCGCCAAATCGGACCTTCTTCCTGAATGCATACGCCGACAAATATCTGCACGGCCGTTTTGAAAATGGAGTACAAAACGGTGGAAGGATTAGCTATGTGATCTCATTCATCGGCATTGCTTTCTTTATTCTTTTAATTGCCTGTATCAATTTCACTAACCTTGCCACCGCGAAGGCGATGACCCGGGCGAAGTCTTCGGGCATCAGGAAAGTTATCGGAGCTCGTAAGATCAATTTGATGAGCTTGCATTTCCTGGAAGCAATGCTGATCACATTCATCTCAATCATCATAGGTTTGGTATTCGTACAGCTTCTTCTTCCGCAATTCAATATTATCGCTGAAAAGCAACTGAAACTGGTATTTGATCAGAGACTCGTGCTCGGCATTGTAATAATCTTCATTGTTACTTCTGTCATGGCGGGAGCCTATCCGGCATTTCACCTTTCAGGCTTCAACCCCGTTCGCGTGCTCAAAGGACAATTCAGCACCTCAAGGAGCGGGTTGTATGCGAAAAAGGGCCTTGTTGTTTTTCAATTTGTGATGACAATGGCATTTATTCTTGGTGTCGTAATCGTACATAAACAAATTCAGTTCATATCAACAAAAGACCTCGGCTACAATAAAGAGCATGTTATCCATTTTGAAGCGGATGGATTAGTGTCTCAAAAGGTGGAGTCGTTCCTCTCCGAGGTAAGAAATATACCAGGTGTAGTTTCTGCATCAGGAATGCTTGCGAGCATGTTGAGCGGCGACGGAGTGTCAGGTAGTGCTGACGCGGCAACCTGGGAAGGCAAAGTCGTACCATGGACAAACCTGACCGTTAATCATGACTTGCTGGAGTTACTTGATATTAAACTCCTGCAAGGCCGTTCGTTTTCCAGAAACTTCAACGATAATGACAAGATCATTTTGAACAAATCAGCAGTAGACGCACTGGGCATGTCAGATCCAATCGGAAAAGTAATAGGAGGAAAGGAAATCATTGGCGTTGTCAGAAACTTTCACTTTCAATCAATGCATGAAGAAGTAAAACCATTGTCGTTTCGTCTTGAGCCCGGAGCAACAACCACGATCATGATCAGGTATGAGGCGAATGATGAGCAAAAAACCATCGACCGCATCAAGACTTTCTATTCGACATTCAATCCTGGATATACATTCACCTATAGTCATCTTGAGGATGATGTTCAGGCGCAGCATGCGGCCGAAAACAAGGTCAGCATCATGTCCCGTTATGCAGCGCTGCTGGCCATTGTAATTTCCTGCCTTGGATTGTTTGGACTGGTTTCATTTACAACAGCTACACGTAGCAAAGAGATCAGCATTCGAAAAATACTTGGTTCGGATGAACTCGGCATAGTTATGTTGCTCTCCGGCGACTTTATCAAAACAGTTTTGATAGCCGTCATCATTGCGACTCCTGTTAGCTATCTGATCGCTCAGAACTGGCTGAACTCCTTCGCTTATAAAATTGAGCTGAAGTATTCGTACCTGTTCATTGCCGCCGTCACCACCATTATAATTGCAATGCTCACGGTATCAGTGCAGGCCATGAAATCTGCTGTAGCAAACCCCGCTGCGAACCTGAAATCCGAATAGCGGCGTTACATTTGATCAACGCGGTGTTACATTTGATCAAAAAAGTAGACATGACAGTGGATCCAGAATTGATCAATAAACTTATCGCCGACAGAAGGTCAGTATTTCAAGGGCAGTATACAGGTGAGAAAGTAGACGATAGAATCGTCCGGCAAATGCTGGAAAATGCCAACTGGGCGCCTACACATAAACTCACGGAACCGTGGAGGTTCGTCGTATTCACGGGTGATGGTATAAATAAACTGGCGGAGTTTCAATCATCGTTATACAAAGAGGTATCAACGGCCAAAGGCACATATAAGGAAGACGTGTTTTTAAAGCTCCTTGAAAAGCCCGCGTTGTCTTCACACATCATCTCGGTTGGAATGGCCCGCGATCCAAAAAAATCCTTGCCCGAGGTTGAAGAAATCGGTGCTGTTTTCTGTGCTGTAGAGAACATATACCTCACCGCAAGTGCCTATGGGGTCGGATGTTATCTCAGCACCGGTGGCGTAACTTTTTACGAAGAAGCAAAGCCGTTTTTTGGACTCGGCACAGATGACAAATTGCTCGGTTTTATACATCTGGGTATGCCAAAAGGCCCCGTCCCAGCAGGAAAACGCAGGTCCATCGAGGAAAAGGTAAAGTGGGTGTCTTAACACCAACTGCATCATTATTGCTGTTTATCCCCCAGTTCATCCGGTTAACTCTTAATATGTGCGCATCCCGCATGTTAAGGAGCGTCGCGCATGAATTTTGTTACCTTGATCGATAAATCAACAAACGAATGAAAACCTTATTGCTGGTATTGTTGGCGAGCGTCGCGATAACATCGAATGCTCAGGTGGTTGGAAAAATGTTTCCTTCAATGGAGGCAGAAACAGTTGAAGATAAGAAGGTGATCCTTCCTGATGCTGCGAAAGGCAAATTCACTTTAGTTGGTCTCGCGTATTCCAAAAAATCCGAAGATGAATTGAACTCGTGGTTTCAACCTGTATTCGAGAAATTTATCCAGAAGACGAGTGGCGTGCTTGCGGGCTTCAGCTACGACGTAAACGTTTACTTCGTTCCGATGTTTACGGGTGTCAACGCTGCCGCTACTGGTACGGCCAAGAGAAAAGCCATAAAGAACATCGATCCGCAGCTTCTTCCTTACGTGTTGTTTTATCGCGGTGAACTTAAGCCGTACAAGGAAGCCCTGGATTTTGAAAAGAAAGACATTCCTTACTTCTTCGTCCTTGACGAAACTGGTAAAATAGTCTTCGCCACTTCCGGCAAATACACGCCTGCAAAAATGTCGCAGGTGGAGGATGTTATCGAGTAGCTGAATCGTGATACAAAGTTCAACATGAATGGCGGATACGTGCTATCTTAAAGCGATTTTTGGGTATGCACGTATTCGCCCTGTTGTCACTTGCTTTCGCTCCTGGAATCGCCATAGCCCTATACGTCTACCTGCACGACCGGCATGAGCGTGAACCGCTTTGGCTGCTTACACTAAGCTTTGCCTATGGAGCGTTCAGCACATTATTAACACTGGTTTTCAGAGCGCCGGTTTCGCTGCTCATCGACTACCTCGGCAATGTAGGTGTTCGCGATTTTGTCGGCGCGTATTTTAAAATTGCGCTCATCGAAGAGTTCAGCAAATTCATCCTGCTACGCTTTGTGCTTTACTACAATCGTAACTTCAATGAATCCTTCGATGGGATCGTTTATGCCATCATGGTAGGCATGGGATTCGCCACAGCTGAAAATCTCGTTTACGTTTATCAGTACGGGTTACCTACAGGTGTTGTGCGCATGTTCACCGCTGTTCCTGCCCACGCAGTTTTCGCCGTGTTGATGGGATATTTCCTTGGCAAGGCAAAGTTCACACACCGTCACACCATGACGTATAGCGTCCTCGCTCTGTTTTCAGCAGCACTTTTCCACGGGTCTTACGATTATTTCTGGTTCATATCGTTTATCCCTGGTATCTGGATCGGCGCTCTTGTCTCACTGATACTCACTTTTGTCCTCGGACGAAAAGCAATGCGGATGCATGATCAGTCTCGCGTGTTCATTGATAATGAGAATAAATAGTCCGTTATTCTGTAACGAGCGCCAATGAAAAAGGCGATGCACCTGCACCGCCTCTTCGTAGTTTATTCTGTTTAAGCGTTTGTCAATTAATACGCAACGCCTCTTCAATATCCTTCATCAGGTTCACATGCTCTTCTGCGTCAACGTTCGGTGACTTGGCAATCTGAATACGCAGCGCACGAAGACCACTCACACCCGGCAATTCTTCAAGCTCAACATCTTCTACAGTAGGCAGAATTAACTTGCGACCAGCGAGATATTGGAAGTAGCGCTTATACTCGTCAGCAACCTTGGAAGTGTAATACACAATAGCAATCTTTCCGGGTTGTGTTAGCCTTTCTCCGGTGCTCTTGATGTTCGCCTTATCAATGCGCTTCTTCACAATCTCATAACGGATGTCATAGGCGCCATCAACATCAAACCGCTTCTCATCCGGACGGAACCTTACCGAAATGGGCTGATCATGAACAAGAATCAACTGCGTGATATCAAGCGCATTTTTCAACTTCGGCTTCAGCCCATCCATCCGATGATCAATCTCTATCATCGTCATCAGCTGCCACAAATGAAAGTTCTTCAGATAGAAGGCATCAAACTTCTTCTCCCTTACCAGCGAATTCCCTACGTATAAAGTGAACTCAACACCATCCGTCCTGAACTTTTCAAAATAGTGCGGAAACATTTCCTGTGCTCTTTCTTCTGCTTCATCAAGATAAGAACCGATCATATTGTTGATCGCCGCGAGACTTTCTTCAAAGGTCTTTCGGCGTTGGTATACTACACCGTAAATCGGATCAAGCTTCGCCTGATAATCCGTAATGTGTTGCGTCAGCGCGGGCTCTGCCTGAAAGTGATCAAGCAACGGCGCGATCTCGAACTTCAAAAACTCCAGCACGTTATTCTCATCGCCGGAAGCAAGTCCGCGACCAAGTTTTCGCATCTGCTCATCTCCCTTCGAAATTACCTCTTCTACAACGGGCAGTTTCTTTATCGCGTGAATCTTCAAAAGCAGCTCTTTTGCCAATCTCAGATTCTCAAGCAAATCTTGTTGTATCGCGTTATTGCGCTCCGCTGATGAATTCCGAACATCAGACAATCCAAACAACGGATACACATCTTTAAAAACAATTTCCTCAAGCATGGCCTTCTCATCCAGCCTGCGACGGTTCATAAGGCTCACGCCAGCTTCCAAAAAGCGCCAGGTGACACTAGGATGAATAGCTGTACACTCTTCCTGTATAAGAGCCCGCACTTCAGTGTACATCTCTTCTTTCACTCTCTTAACAGCGGCCGAAAACATCGGTAACACCTGTTCAACACGATATGAATTCGTGGGATTGATTGCGCCCGGAGTCTCCGCTGCAAGCTCAAGGATACCAATCGTTCCGCTCTCATCTACAAGCGGAGCCAGCAGTATGTTTTTTATCCCACTTTCAATCAGCGCCTGTTCCACTTTTGCGGGATGCTGATACTCTGTAAGATCCTCGATGTTGATGGTTCTCTTGTCCACCCAGCTCCGCTCATAAAGAGATCCGCCATAGTCGTTACAAAGGATGCAGTTGCCACCACCCTCAGCAACGCTTTTCCAGTTCTGCCCATCGTTGCCACTCAGCACGAGATTGTTTCCTGGATCCAGAAATCCAAGCCCAAGCTTTAATCCCGGCACTTCAAACAAAGAGCGAAGCTTGTGTTGAATGCTGGCAAATGTCTCCTTGCGGATAACAGCATTCTTTTCAAGAAGATCATACTTGATAGATGAAAGCATCTCCTGTTCAGTAACATCTATCAGATGCACTACCATGAAACCGTGGAACTCGTAGTCCTCCGGCCTGATATATTGCATCCAGAGATCAAGATCATAAACCTTTTCCAGAAGGAAGTTTACGACATGCTTTTCTATCGGCTTGGGTTCGTTGCGGGTGATAATCTCACAGAACCGTCCGTTAATCACAACTTTGAAAACTTTGTCGAGACCCGTCTTCTTATCATGTATAGTAAAGAGAATCGGCTTCTCGAAATTCATTTGTACACCATAGACCTTTTGCAGGATCATGATGCACGCTTTTGCAGTCTTCCCCAACTCCATGTGGTTGTCGGGAAAGTTTGTAGTGACAGTCTCGTCGAAGAATGCAGTGTTGAGCGTTGATACAAATCCGGGTGTAGCAAGGAAAGGATCGAATTGAAAGGCGGGCATGGCCGCTAACCGGTCCGTGTCGCGTGCTGCCTTTGGAATGATGGCACCCATTAAATATTGTACCAGGTCGCGATGTTTCTCAATCACCGACATATCGGTAATAGGCTCCCGAAGTTCTGGCGCATTGTTAAGTCGCTCCCGAAGTTCCGAAGCGCCCACAACAACCTCTCCTTTTTCAATCGCCTCTTCCCAATACCTGATCAGCGGTCGCAGACTGAGCACCGACCTGAATGGAAATTTCGTGGTAGAGCTCACTTTCATAGTCTGGTGGTTAGTAGTAGTTAGTGTCTATAACGATTTATTGAAATTTTGAGTTTCTTTTCTTAGAGACGCAAGTGGTGTAAATTTAGTGTCACAATTCATTGAACTCAATGTAAAAGCTACCTCTTTGTGGTTTCATTGAGGTAACCATGACGGCCACAAGGCGTTTCTAATACTGAATTCCTGAAATGACGACCCAACATGAGTTCAGCAGATCCCGCGGCGTTTCCAACTTTATGGAAAGAGAATGTGTCTATGGATGACAGAAATCGAAGTATGAAGATGTGCGGAAAGCTTGGAATTGTTGCGATGCTTTTGGTTGGTTTAATGAGCTGTGAGCTGGGCGCGGATGAGGGTGGTATTCTGGTTTTCACGCACAGCTTCGATTTCAGTAAAGAGCAGGGAGACTGGATAGTCGACTTCAGCGATTTCCCGGCCACTAACACCGATTCAATCGATTACGAGCTGAAGACTGCGTATACGGATAGGCCAGATAACCTTGGGGCTAATTTGAAATCCATCATGATCTCCGGCAACAATCATAGCGACGACCTCTTCATGTTCATGAAGAGACGGATCACCGGACTCTCACCCAATACGGATTACGCAATCGTGTTTGAAGTGGAACTGGCCTCCAATGCGCCTAAAGGATCTGTGGGAATCGGGGGCTCACCCGGAGAAAGCGTCTTCTTAAAAGCAGGAGCCATCGGAATGGAGCCTAAAGCGGTAATCGACGATAGTCAGCATGTTCTGAATGTCGATAAGGGCAATCAGGCCAGCTCGGGCGAGTCAGTTGTTACCCTGGGAGACATCGCTGTGGCCCCCTACACCGACCGTTATGCGCTGATCACACGCACAAACTCAGGAAGTCAGTCGCCGTTTATCGCAAGGGCAAACAGTAAAGGTGAACTTTGGTTGATTGTTGGAACAGATTCCGGTTTCGAAGGAGTTACCACGGTCTATTATACGCGCGTGAACGTTATCTTCAGTACGGCCAACTAGCCCATCGTATTGGGAAGGCTAACCGTGCGCAACGGCGCCGTTCCTTGAGTACTCTGATTCTTTTCGTTTCATTTCCTCGTTCGTGGCAGCAAGTTCTTCCATGTTCTGACGCATCTCCTCTTCCTGAGCATGCAACTGCTCCGTTTGCTCCTGCATCTGCGTAAGTAACGTTTTCATCTTCTGCGTCGATCTTACAGACGACAATGCTGCTGCCATATATTCCGTAGCCTTGAAAAGGAAATTGCGTTGATGCTCCGCCCATTCCGTGAAGCCTGCAATCTCCACTACACCTTCCGATTGCTCATTGTATTGCATAGGCACAACAAGCAGACACGATGGTGTCGCTTCGCCCAGACCTGATGTTATGTGAGTATATCCATTTGGAATCGCCTTCAGCATCGTGGGGGTCTTCTCCATGAACGCCTGGCCTACTATTCCCTGCCCGAGCTCAATTCGCTTCTCCACAAACTTCTTCTTGTCAAAGGCATAGCAGGCAGTCAACAGAAGGAATTGTCTGTCGTCTTCCTCCTGCAACAGGAACACAGCACCCTGCTGAGCATTCATGTATTTGCTGATGAATCGTATCGACTGCTCACTAAGTGAAGCCGCATCATCCTGATAATTGCGTATAATCTCTGTGAATTTTGCAAGACCTTCAGTCACCCAGATCCGGTTCTGATCTTCTTCCTTGATTCTGCGCATCTGATCACGCATATCTATAAGCGTACCCGATAAACTCTCTTTATTGAGCTTCGTGGTCTCAGCATTCATTCCTTGCCATTCGGCATCAAACTCACCTTTCGTGATCTTCTTGATGAACGAAGCAGCCTGTTTTAGATTTTCGATCGAGCTTGTCATGATCAAAGAATGATCTTCTGCAAGCTTGGTCCCCGGATCGAATACGTATTTGCGATTGTTAGTCTCCAATCCGAGCAACAGCCCTTGCGTTGCGCGGGTCTCTTTGCGTATCCTGTAAAACACAATGTACAGTGATGGTGCACCCACAAGAATAAGAACAAGAACAATCCAGGTGTTACCATTAACAGCCGATTGATAACGTGCCCTGGCAACCGACTTGACATTGTTCTCATATTCAAACAGCTCAGTCGTAAACGCAGAGTAGGCCTTCCAAAGAGCTAAGCCACGATCTTCCTCGAGCAGCGAAGTAAACTTTACCATACCGCCATCTACGTCTACCAGTGCGATCATCTGACGACACAGCGAGATGTAGTCGTTGTTCAGCACAACATACTTATCTAGCTTGTCCGTAGCAAGCCCCTGGCGCTGCATCACAGTTCTTATTGAATCAATATAAGTGGAATTGACCTTTGCGGCCTGTTTGAAAGGATCTTTCAAACCTTCTTTGTGTGTAAGCGCATAACCGCGTACACCAAGGTCCATCAAATTAATTCCATTCCATAATTCCTTGGCATTGCGCAGCACGACATCTGCCTCGGCAATACGGGAATTGGTTTGTTTCATAACTACCTGATTACGGAAGGCGAAAACGGCTGTCAGCACGATAATGAACGACAGCAACAGGATAAATGCATAGACGGCATTCCCCCGAATCGAAGAAAAAAATTGGCTCATACGATGTTACTTAAGGAGGGCTGGGTACATGTAAAATACCGAAAAAAGCCACGAGTATTCTTTTTGTAATCGTTTGTATGCATTTAGCACCGACGAATGGTGGTTGCGATCCAACCTTTTCAATGTATAGTGTGTCAATAGGAGTTGAGTCCCCCTTATGAAAAGGAAAATACTCCTGATAGCCGGTATTATCGTCGCGATTTTCGCGCTGCTGTATACAAGCGTATTCGGAGTGGCCTTACTGCATTAGTAACGCCAGCTCTTCAGATCTGCGCCTTTAGGTGCACTTTCGGATATGCGTTTCAGAATTTTTGGCAGATACATCGTATTGTAACGAAGCCTCGAGATGTAGTTGGGATTCAGATGATCACCGTTCCAGCAGTGTTCAGCACGGTCGCCATAATCCACTTCTCCGTTATAAAACGGATTACTCGTCTTCTTCAGAAAGTCCTCCATTAAATACACGGCGTTATTCAGGTAATAATTGTCCATATCGCCACAATAGATATGGAGTTTGCCCGCAACTTTAGGCCCAAGCGTTTTCCAGTCACGTTCCAGTATGTAACGCAGGTCGTAGTTTTCTTTCCAATACCGGGCAACGGTTGAATCAATGTCGCCTGTCATCTTGTCAAATATGCGCTTCGGATATCCGTCATCACCCTGCGGCGAAAACACTGCTTCCCAGATGTCCCACTGCCCTCCGGACCTCGATTTTGTTCCAAGCACCAATTCCAAATGGTTGCTTTCTTCCATGGTGATGTGCAGCTGACCTAACCAGTTTCGTTGCGCAGGCCTCGCCATCTTTCGAAATGGTGACTCATACCAGTAAGCATTTTTGTCTTTATAGATGTTGACAAGACTATAAGCCCTGAAGTCTATCGGATCCGGACATGCTGCAAAGCACCCATTGAATTCATCTGGATAAAACAACTGTACGGCTAGAGCTTCCCATCCGCCAGTTGATCCGCCGTAAGTGAATCGTGACCAACCTTCTCCTATTCCCCGAAACTTTTTCTCAATCTCAGGAAGCAATTCCTTCATAATCGCATCGCCGTATGGACCAACGTTAGCCGAATTAACTGCATACGAATCATCATAGTACGGATTGGCATGTTGTATCTCTATGATAAGAAAACGCGGAAAGTCTTTACCGGTCCATTGTTTGTAGAAGTTATAGGCTTCCTGCTGCTGCAGCTTGTTATAACCATATATCCCAAAACGATCTGAATAATCGGTCGTATCCATCTTTGGATCAGGTGGTGTCTCACTGAATCCTCCGAAATCGCTGGGGAAGTGACCATGGAATATCATCACCGGATACTTTGCTTCCGGATGCTCATCGAAGCCTTCCGGCACAAGCACATGAGCGCCGAGATACATGGGGCGCCCCCAAAATTCACTAAGCAACTTACTTTCGATGCGAATGTGCTTAACGTACCGGGTATCGGCCGGCTCAGGTAATGAAGCAACCTTTTGGTCCATGGTCACCTCATGAGTTGCATTGCTGCCAGGATCAAAGGATATTTTGACTGGCTTGCTGTAAAAGTTTCCCGGTTTGCTTGCCCATTGTTGACCTTCTCCCTTATCTGGCGGAAGCTTTACTTCCTGACCAGTCTTGAGATGAAAAGTTTCGTACCGATTGAGGAGTGCTTGCACATAGTAGTCGCCGGGAGGAACATCGGCAAAAGAACGTTTTGGAAATCCGAACGCTGAATTATCAACAATCATCCTGTCTCCTGGCTTCACGCCTTCAACGTCAACTCCAAATACTAGCTGTGTTTCCAAACTCCCCGTGACCTGGAACCTGGGTTCCGAGCGGTTATTGTTGGCGAGCATCAAAAGCAACCGGCCGTCCTCCGCCTGCTCCGACATTTCTTTTGTGAAGGTGATAACAAACGTTGGAGCACTGCTGCCAGGTTCCTTTTCACATTGGATGATGAACACGCAGGCGACGAACAGGAGAAGCGTTGATTTTTTCATTTCAGGTTTAGTCGAACCTAATCTAACATGAAATTTATTGATGTTCAATCTATCCAGGCACAGACATTGTACATTCATCCCAAAATCTACCAGCATGATGAGGACATTTCTTTTATACTGCAATTTCGCGCTACTGTTACTGATGTCATCTTGCAGCGGCAATAACAACAGCATCACTGAGGATGGGTCATCCATCAAAACAGACGAGGTAAAAGCGCAGAAAGAGACAGACAGTCTGGGCCACTTTTCGAAAGGCAAAGAGCTGGGATTGTTAAAAAGCAAAAAACTGGAGGAGGTGTCCGGCCTGGCAGCAAGTGTCGCGAACCCTGGCATGCTCTGGACGCACAACGATAGTGGTAACGCGGCCGAAGTATATTTGATAGATCAGAACACTAGCATAAAAATGACCTGTGTGCTGCAAGGAGCAAACAACCGCGACTGGGAAGATATTGCCATTGGACCGGGCCCTGAACCTGGCAAGCAGTATATCTACGTTGGAGACATCGGTGATAACCTGGCCACCCACCTGCATAAATTCATCTATCGCTTTGAAGAGCCAGTCTACAGCGCAGATGCGGAAAAGAAAAAGACGATCATCACAAAGGTTGATAAGATTTCATTCTCCCTATCAGATGAACGACGTGATTCTGAGGCTTTCTTCATCGATCCAAAAACGCGCGATATCTATGTTATTTCCAAATGGAAGAGTCCGGTTGATTTATATCAGCTGAAGTACACAGAATCGAAGGGCTATCCCGACGTTGCCCAACATATCGGCACATTACCAATCTCAACGGTTGTGGCATCCGACTTTAGTCGCGATGGTACCGAACTGCTGGTAAAAACTTACAGCAAGGTATTCTATTTTAAAAGATCCGGCGACATGACTGTACAATCAATGCTTAAGCAGCGCAAGGTGGAGTTACCTTATAAACAGGAACCTCAGGGCGAGGCCATAGCCTGGTCCACCGATGGAAAAGGATATTATACATTGAGTGAACAACAAAAGAACGAAGATGTGCACCTGCTGTATTATGAACGTGAATCTAATTGACGCATCGGCGTCCAGGTTCTTTCTCACAATCCTTCATAATTCTGCGTACTCTGCACATTCGCTAAGACGAAGCAATTCGCGCATATTGAAATGAGAAAGAGAACAAGTTTGAATTCCGATCTGACGATAACATGCTGAAGAAAGTCATCGATGCTTCAAATAACCTTATTCCGCCACTTTCCGGATTTCATGTAAAGATATGCCATCGAGAACATACTGATCCAGTACACCCACTCCGACATCCATCCTACCGTCACCGAAAGCCTGTAATGCTCCAGTACTGTGTACACATAGATTGAATAGATAACGACCGTGATAAACTCTATTGTAAGATTGATCACTGTGTTGCCTGTTCCCGTTACGGCATTCAGCCATACCGTTGAAAACGACATCATAATCAACGCGACCGAAACAACTCGCACAATTGGTATGGCTTCAGCAATAAACTCATCCCCCTGACTATACATCGAGAAAAACCATTCGGGCCACAGGTTCAACGCAACGCAAAGGATAATACTCAAAGTAATACTTACCCTGATGATCCGGTGAATCAATGGAATCACTTCTTCCTGTCGCCCCTGGCCAATGATGTTACTAACCATGGAGTTCGTCGTCGATGCAAACGCCCACGAGAACACACCGAATATTCCAAAGATGTTTCGCATCGTATTTGAAACGGCCAGTGCCCTCGATCCATGATGCTCAACCAGAATGTAAAAGAACTCCCAGCTCACGATACTGATACAGTATTGCAGGATCAATGGCGATGATTGTACAAGTATCAACCTGATCTGATCACCGCTTACAGGCGTCCGGTCTTCCTGGAAGAATCCAAATGCGCGGTGTAAGCCACGTAAATGAATTACCGCATAGATTACCAGCAACCCGGTGCCTTCAGCAATGATCGAAGCATACGCCGCACCATTGAACCCCAATTGTGGGAATCCAAAGTGACCATAGATCAGAGTATAATCCAGAAATATGTTAGTCAGGGCTTCCGCCAACGTACCCCATACAAGCAATCGCGTCTGGTTCGTACCCACCAACAAGGCGTTGCGCATAACATAGAGGTAAAGCAGTGGCAATCCCCATATGCGTATCAGGAGGAAGTCTATACATTGACGGGCAATGACCTGATCATGTATCACCGTACGCAAAACATAAGGTGCGAGGATGTACGTGACGGCAATGCCGATAACAGCGATCCCCAACGCAACCCAGATACCATTGACAAACAACTTTCCTATTTCCTTAGGCAGGTTCTGACCAGCACGTCTGGAGATTAAGGCCTGCATGCCATTGTTCAGACCGTTCCCTATGACAGCGAAAATCAGATAGTAAACTCCGGTTATTCCCGCGCTCGCAAGCTCAGTCTCACCCAGCCCTCCAAGAAAAATGTTGTTAGTAATGAAATTGATCTGAGGCACAAGCAATGCCAGGGAGATTGGCAATGCCATCCCCAGTATCTGTTTGTAGCCAGTGTCAAGTCTTAAATCCATACCTGGTGAACATCCCAACGGATAGGGCAAGCGCAGGTTGCCCTTTTTCAAAATAGCAATCAATGCGGCAGATAAGGATCAACCTTTGCGAATACCCATGTGCCTGCCAGGGCCGAAACAAACGTCACTATTGTCACACTGTAACCTGCTCCAATTAGGGCGTAAAGCGGGCCAGGACATGCGCCCGTAAGTGCCCATCCAAATCCGAATATCAAGCCTCCGAGAATTATCCCTTTGTGATACTTCTTCTTTGGAATAATCACCGTCTCTCCGTCCAATGTTTTCAATCCGAACTTCCTTATGATCCAGATGCCAAGTGCACCAACAGGAACGGCTGTCATAAATATGCCATACATGTGAAACGACTGGAAGTAGAACATCTCCTGAATGCGATACCATGAAACGGCTTCACCTTTCGTCAGCGCCAGGCCAAAAGCAATACCGAAAATAAGATAGAGTATATTTCTCATAGCGCGAGTACATATGGAAGAACATAGTGAGACACGATGATGCCGCCAACAAAAAAGCAGATCGTTGCAATCAGGGAAGGCCACTGCAGCGAAGCCAGTCCCATAATGCCATGGCCCGATGTACAACCCTGCGCATATCGCGTTCCGAAACCAATGAGGAAACCTCCTACTACAATCACGATGAATCCCCTGAGAGTTGTAAGCGAATGCCAGTTGAACAAATCCGCTGGGATTAATTCCTTGTCATAAGAAAGGCTTGTAAACGTGTTCATAACATCGCCTGATAGCGCAACACCTTCCGGATTCTTAAACACATAGCCACCTAGGAAACCACCAATCAAAATGCCACCGGCAAAGAAGAGATTCCATTTCTCCTTCTTCCAGTCGTATTGAAGAAATGGAATGCCCGCAGGCACACAAGCAGCACAAACCTGCCGAAGCGTTGATGAGATGCCGAGCTTCTTATTTCCCGCAAGCAAAAGTGCCGGTACTGCCAGACCTATGATCACTCCGGCAACATACCAGGGCCAGGGTTTATACATTAATTCCACTGTCGTTCTTTTTAAGGCTTGAAAGATAAAGTTAATTTTTATTACGTCTTTTGTCGGGTGATACAACAGGTCCCCCACCTGAAGCATTTATAACCATAAAGACCATGACATCAACCAGGATCGCCATACTCGGAGGAGGAAATTTGGGAGCAGCAATTGCCGAAGGACTTATCAAAAGCAGGTTCATTGCACCAGAACAATTAATCGTCACGCGCCGAAATGTTGCAGCGTTGTCGTCGCTTGAACAACAAGGTGTTCGTGTTACAAGCGATAACCGACAGGCTGTACGCGATAGCGATGTCGTTATTGTGGCTCTCAAACCGTACAACGTCCGGGAGGTGCTTGTAGGTCTTGCCGATCTGTTTGAAGCACGAAAGCACTTAATAATCAGCGTCGTAACGGGCGTTTTCCTTAAGGACCTGCTGGGTATCGTTAGCAATGGCGTTCCCATTTTCCGTGCAATGCCCAACACTGCCATCGCTATCCAGGAGTCTGTTACCTGCCTGTGCCATGCCGGCGGGACTGATGAACAGGTAAAGCTCGTGACTTCACTCTTTGATCAACTGGGTATTACGGTTGCTATCGATGAGAAACTGATGGATGCAGCAACGGTACTGGGTGCCTGCGGAATTGCCTATGCACTTCGGTTTATTCGCGCCTCGACGCAGGGCGGGATTGAGATCGGCTTCGATGCCAAAACGGCAAATCTCATTGCCGCTCAGACCGTAAAAGGAGCTGCGGAACTATTGCTGAAGCTCGGAAGACATCCCGAGGAGGAGATCGACAAAGTGACCACTCCCAAGGGCTGCACTATTGCCGGCTTGAACGAGATGGAACATCAGGGTTTCAGCTCTTCACTTATAAAAGGCGTGATAACCTCGTACGAAAAGATCGGCAAATAGTCGAATTGACTATCTTGAGACAGGTTACACCCTGTTGCGATGAGAGGCTTAAGGGAATATTTCATTGGAGCGAATCTTCGTTCCGAACCTGACGTACTTCGCCGGGCCAGCATTGTACTGGTCTATAACATCATGCTGGTCTCGATGTCTACGATGGTGGTCTTTTTCTTCGTATACATTTTCGAAGGCCACTACAGACAGCTCATTAAGACCTTCATTGTAATGAGCCTGTTCGCCAGCGCCCTGTTTTATTTTAAAGCCAGGGGATCGATCGCTATTGTTTGTAATATCCTGTTGCTCATTTCCTGGTCGAATAACATAATCAACATCTATCTATTCGGTGAGTTTAACTTCTTCATCGCACTGCTCAGCTGCGCGAATATCCTCTTTGCCTTCCATACGCTCGGCAACCGGCCAGGTCTCATCTATGCTGCTGCCCATTTCATCCCAATACTCGTACACGAAATGGGAAAGTATTTCGGATGGAACATTTACAACCCAACTCCCCGCCAACTTCCCTTCACCGAAGAATTGACTGCCCTTGTACTGGTCTTCTTCGTAATAGTATATCTGATCTACCATTACCATCAGGCCTACGAACTGGCGAAAGCCGGCCTTCACCAAACCGTTAAGGACCTTCGGGTGGCGAAAGACATGGCGGAGGAAATGAATCGTCTGAAAACAAACTTCCTCTCCAATATGTCACACGAGATCAGAACACCGATCAATGGCATTCTTGGTTTGAGTCAGGTTATCGATATGGAGACCGACAGCACGGACATCAAATCATATGTTAAACTTCAACAACAAAGCGGACAGCGTTTGTTGAATACCATTACCAGCATTCTTGACCTCTCAAGGCTGGAGGCGAAACACAGCCAATTGTCGCTGAAGCAAATTGATGTTTCAAAACTTACACTCGAGTGCATACATTCACTCGGATTGCTCGCGCGTCAAAAAGAACTCACGTTTACGTATCATCCCGCAGACGAACCGTTGCTTTGTCTCGCCGACGAGACCATGCTCTATCAGGTGATCAACAACATAGTCGGTAACGCTATTAAGTTCACCGAAAAGGGCAGCGTTGAAGTTTCCACTTCGTCCCTGAGCAACGTAAGCGCCGTCATCTCCGTTCGTGACACAGGCATCGGAATCTCCGATGAGTTTCTTCCGCGGATCTTCAATTCTTTCGAGCAGGAAAGTTCAGGACGAAGCAGAAGTCACGAAGGATCGGGTCTCGGACTGTCTATATCAAAAAAATATATTGAATTGCTCGGAGGAGAGATCACCATTCAATCAGAGAAGGACAAAGGAAGTACGTTCGAAATCGTCCTGCCATTACATCAACCTTAACATTCGGTTCACTATCCGAACCGTTGAAGAGGTACTTTTCTGTCTGCAGACCATTAATTGCATTTGCCAGTCCTTTTCTTGTCATGCAATTGTTGTGTGACTATTATTGTATAACCTGACCTGTGCGCTCGGGCGTGAATAATCGAACGAATAGAGATAATGACGATGAAAAATATCCTCTACGTTGAAGACGATGCAATCAATGCTCTGGTGATGACCAAGCTGCTCAAGAGCGTGTTCAATGTTGCCCACGTTTTTGACGGAGAAACCTGCATGCACCATGTCGAAGAAAAGCCGTTCGATGCCATATTGATGGACATTAATCTCGGGAAGGGCAAGATGGATGGCGTTCAAACGCTGCACAAACTGAGAGCAATTCCCCGCCTCAATGCCATGCCGGTCATCGCCGTAACTTCCTACGCACTTCCGGAAGACCGCGAGCGATTCCTTCAGGAAGGTTTCGACGCGTACATGTCGAAACCGGTCGACCGCGCGGAATTGATAGCGCTCCTCGCAAGAGTCCTTAGTCTTTAGAATTTAGTCCTGAGTATTTAGTCCTGAGTCCTGAGTGGGTCTTCAGTATTTATAGTATTGGAGTTAACGCTTAAGAACTCAAGTACTTTACAACTAAGGACAACTAAGGACTAAAGACTCAGGACTCAGGACTAAATACTTTTCCTTAATTTAACCTCTTCAAACGAGGGGTATATGATGTTGGAATCGACTCTGCCATTGGCAGAACGAATGCGGCCAACGCGGCTGGACGAACTAGTGGGGCAGGAACACCTCACAGGACCTAACGGCGTTATCCGGAAGGCCATTCAGTATGGTAACATACCCTCTATGATTTTGTGGGGACCTCCCGGTGTGGGAAAGACTACCATAGCCAACATCATTGCCAACGAAGCCAACAAACCCTTCTATATCTTAACTGCCATCAATGCTGGTGTTAAGGACATTCGCGATGTGATCGACAAAGCCAGAGCTGGTGCACGCGCTATCCTCTTCATTGATGAAATTCATCGATTCAATAAGGGCCAGCAGGATGCGCTACTCGGAGCAGTCGAGAAGGGAATCATCACATTAATAGGTGCAACCACCGAAAACCCTTCGTTCGAAGTCAATGCCGCTTTGCTAAGCCGGAGTCAGGTATATGTTCTGAAAGCATTGGGTGAGCCGGAGCTTTTGAAACTCGTGAATCATGCATTGACTCATGATAACGAACTAAAGAAAAGAAACATTCAGGTAAAAGAGCACACCGCTCTTTTCAACATACCGGGTGGTGATGGACGCAAACTGCTAAATCTGGTTGAACTCATTGCCAATGCCGTGAATGGCGACATTGAAATTACAGATAAGCTGGTGATGGAGGTCGCGCAAAAGCATATCGCTATCTATGATAAAAGCGGAGAACAGCATTACGATATCATCTCGGCATTCATCAAATCGATCCGGGGCAGCGATCCAAATGCCGCAGTCTATTACCTGGCCCGAATGATAGAAGGAGGGGAGGATGTCAAATTTATAGCGCGTCGGATGGTGATCCTTGCCTCTGAGGACATCGGCAACGCTAACCCTACTGCCTTGGTCATGGCAACAACTACGTTTCAGGCAGTTACCATGATTGGCTATCCCGAAGCGCGCATCATCCTCTCCCAATGCGCGGTATATCTGGCGACCTCTCCGAAAAGTAATGCCAGCTACATGGCAATAGAAGGTGCCCTTCAGGCCGTTAATACTTCTGGCGACCTCCCGGTTCCTTTGGCAATCCGGAACGCGCCTACCAAACTCATGAAAAACCTCAACTACGGCAAAGACTACCAGTACGCACACAGTCACGAAGGAAACTTTGCGAACATGGAATTCCTCCCTGATGCCCTGAAAGGCACAAAATTCTATGATCCCGGTCAGAATGCGCGGGAGGAGGAACTGCGAAAATTCCTCCGGTCACGCTGGAAAGACAAGTACGGATATTGAGTCTCGCGTATGACGAACATTTCATAAATTACTTCCAACAAAAACCAGTGGCGTTTGAATCAGCAGCGGATCATATTTGACTCCCCCTCAGGATATATCATCCTCTGTGTGGTGATTGCAGCGGGTATCGCTTATCTGCTATATCGCGGGTCCCATCCATGGAGCGACATGTGGAATAAAATACTGCTCGCCGCACGATTCATTTTGCTATTCTTCCTAACCTTCCTCCTGCTCGGACCGATCGTTAAACAAATCACTAACATCTTTGAAAAACCGGTGTTTGTGCTGATGTACGATAACTCGGCCTCTATACGGCAGACAACAGATACCACTACGCGCGTTCAGCTGGAGCAGAAGATCAACGGTCTTTCTGAAACACTCACCGAGGCGGGCTATGATGTTAAGATCTCCGACCTGCAGGGCGCAGCAGTTACTCAGCCGCAATTCAGAGGTTCATATTCTGATCTCGGGGGCGCCCTCAAAAGAATCTCAAGCCAGTACGAAAGCAGCCAGATCGGTGGAGTGCTGCTGGCTTCCGATGGAATCTACAATGAAGGCGTATCACCACTATACAATGTTTACAACTATCCGGTATACACGCTCGGCGTCGGCGACACTACTCAACATCCTGACATTCTTATCCGCGACGTGGCCTATAATAAGATCGTTTATCAGGGAAACAAGTTTCCTGTCCGCGTCGAAGTATTGACCAGAAACCTTGCTGAAGTTCCCGTCAACGTATCCCTTATGCGCCGCGGTAAAGTGCTGGCACAACAAACAAAGAATGCCGCCGGCGATGCACTCTTGTCTTTCGATTTCCAACCACTTGCAGACGAGCAGGGAATGCAGAAGCTCGACATCAAAGTCGACGTAAAGCCGGATGAAGTGAACGTACAGAACAACAAGGCATCTGTGTTTGTTGAGGTCGTGGAGGGAAAGAAAAAGATCCTTGTCGTCGCTTCTTCGCCTCACCCCGACATCAAAGCGCTCCGGGAAGTGGTCGACAAGAATCCAAACTACGAATTCCTGCTGCACATTCCAGGTGTTGAAACGCTCACACCTCAGCAACTCGACCCCCAGCAAATTGACCTCGCTGTCTTTCACCAGGCGCCCGATACAAAAGGTAAAACGCGCGATCTGTTTCGGCAATTTGCCATTAGCAAGACGCCACTGTTTCTGATTGTCGGCTCTCAAACAGATCTCTCTCAGGTGGCGAAACAAAACATGCCCGTCGCCTTCGAGTC
Source organism: Chryseolinea sp. T2 (assembly GCF_037203685.1). Taxonomy (NCBI): domain Bacteria; kingdom Pseudomonadati; phylum Bacteroidota; class Cytophagia; order Cytophagales; family Fulvivirgaceae; genus Chryseolinea; species Chryseolinea sp. T2. The sequence goes on along the minus strand of NZ_JBBCAU010000001.1, from coordinate 288,035 downwards.
AGCCCCACGCGACTACGACGAAGTAATACCGGGTACTAATCCCGGCTTTTCGCAGTTCAGCATCTCCAGCGAATCCAACGCAATCATTCCAAACTATCCTCCGGTGTCCGTTCCCTTTGGGAAAATCAGAACACCAGGATCGGCCACGCCGGTTTTGTTTCAAAAGGTAGGCGCCGTATTAACAGAGAAGCCGCTCTTATACATCGACGATCAGGACCATCGTAAAATCGCCGTTATGCTGGGCGAAGGACTGTGGCGATGGAAACTAAACGAATACGACCGCTTCGAAAACTCCTCGGCCTTCGACGAAGTGTTCAGCAAGTTGATTCAGTATCTAAGCACCGGCGAAGACAAAAGGAAATTCAGATGCTATCCCGTAAAGCAGGAGTTTTCGGATACAGAGCCCGTTGTATTTGAAAGTCAGGTTTACAACGACATCTTCGAACCTGTATATGGAAATGTCATCAACATTGAACTAACCAGCGATACAGGTAAAAAGAGCCGCTACAACTACACCACGAGTGCTGGCAATACCCGTTATCAGATCGGAGGACTATCGGAAGGCGTATACCGCTATGCAGCAACCACAAAACTGGCCGGAAAGGATGAACGTGTAACCGGTGAGTTCGCTGTAATCGCTCGTCAGGCCGAACTGCAGAATCTCACTGCTGACTTCGACCTGCTTAAGAAAATCTCTTCCAATACCGGCGGACAATTCTATCCTCTATCGAAAGCCGACGAGCTGAAAACATCCCTTCAAACAAAGAAGGCGAAGAGCGTCATTCATTCAGAAGAATCGTATAGCTCCCTCGTTAATCTCAAGTGGGTGTTTTTCCTGCTGCTTGCCCTGGTAAGCCTGGAATGGTTCGCCCGAAAATTCTTCGGCAGCTATTGATGCATTTAGGAATTATTGTATTAGATCCCGGAGGGATCTTCTCTCTGTAGCACAAAAGCGATCGTTCAACAATCCGTGCGATCTGAAATTCGTTCAACGAAACACACACGCTCATCGCACGAAACGCACGCACGAATTTATAAGCTTAGGGAGATTCATTCTCCTGCGCTTCATTCGCTTCAATCTTATTCGCTGGATCATCTGCTGTCCTCGTATCTCCATGATAGAAATTATGCATCCCCAACATATAAGCGACAATGAGCGACCAGAGTTGCTTCTTTACCCACAGGAAGACCGATAGCAGACAACGTTTCATTCGGCGTAATTGGTAATTGAGGCTGTCAATCGGCAGGCCACAATTTTCTAACGTGTCAGTATGTCAGCTTGCTAAAAACAAAAACCCCGCCTTTTGAGCGGGGTTTCCAAACAGAACTAAACTAACTATCTTCTTAATCCTTTTTCTCCTTAGATGAGGTTTTTGCCTTCTTAACCTTCAGGGTAAGCGCATCACCTTTGCCATCGTACTCTGCAAGGATCGTAGCACCTTCCTCTACTTCGCCCTTCAGAATTTCTTCGGCGACGGGATCTTCCAGGTATTTCTGGATGGCCCGGTTCAAAGGACGTGCTCCGAATTGCTGATCGTATCCCTTTTCTGCGAGGAAGTCTTTCGCCTTATCCGTCAGCTCTACAGTGTAGCCTAACTGGATGATACGATCGAACAGCTTGCGCAGTGTGATGTCGATGATCTTGTGAATGTGCTCGCGCTGCAGTGAGTTGAACACGATCAGATCATCCAATCGGTTCAGAAATTCAGGGCTGAATGCACGCTTCAACGCATTCTGAATAGTGGTCTTCATGTGCTCCTCATCAGACTCGCGCTTAGCCGCCGATGCGAAACCAATTCCAGATCCGAAATCCTTCAGGTCACGCACGCCTATGTTCGAGGTCATAATGATGATCGTGTTACGGAAGTCAACGCGACGACCGAGACCATCAGTCAGGATACCATCATCCAACACCTGGAGCAGAATATTGAACACATCCGGGTGAGCCTTCTCGATTTCATCCAGCAACACCACAGAGTAAGGCTTACGTCTCACCTTCTCAGTGAGCTGTCCGCCTTCTTCGTATCCAACGTAGCCTGGAGGCGCTCCCACGAGACGAGACACAGAGAACTTCTCCATGTATTCACTCATGTCGATACGCACCAGTGCGTCATCCTTGTCAAACAGGTAGTTCGCGAGAACTTTGGCAAGTTCAGTCTTACCAACACCTGTAGGTCCTAGGAATATGAATGAACCAATAGGCTTCTTAGGATCCTTCAGACCAACCCGCGTACGCTGTATTGCCTTAGTAAGTTTCTTGATCGCCTCTTCCTGTCCGATAACTCTGCCGTTAAGCTCCTCAGCCATGTTAAGGAGCTTATTGCTTTCCTTCTGAGCGATTCGGTTCGTAGGAATGCCCGTCATCATACCAACTACATCAGCAACGTTCTCTTCGTTAACTGTGTACTTCTCTGTACGAGTCTTCTCTTCCCACTTTACCTTAGCGATCTCGAGCTGTTCGATCAGTTTCTTTTCACGATCGCGGAGTTGTGCAGCCTCCTCATACTTCTGGCTCTTCACAACGCGATTCTTTTCCTTCTTCACCTCTTCGATCGCTTCCTCGAACTTCACGATATCCTCTGGAACGTGAATGTTGTTGATGTGAACGCGGGCTCCGGCTTCATCGAGAACATCGATAGCCTTGTCTGGAAGGTACCGGTCGCTGATGTAGCGGTCTGATAACTTCACGCAGGCTTCGATCGCTTCCTTCGTATAGATCACATGGTGGTGATCTTCGTATTTCTCCTTGATGTTCTCAAGGATCTGAATTGTTTCTTCAGGAGTAGTTGAATCAACCATTACCATCTGGAAGCGACGTGCCAGGGCGCCGTCCTTCTCGATGTACTGGCGATACTCGTCAAGCGTGGTTGCACCAATGCATTGGATCTCTCCGCGGGCAAGGGCAGGCTTGAACATGTTGGATGCGTCTAGCGATCCCGATGCGCCACCAGCACCAACAATGGTGTGGAGCTCATCGATAAAGAGAATCACATCCTGCGACTTCTCGAGTTCATTCATTACCGCTTTCATTCTCTCCTCGAACTGTCCGCGGTACTTGGTACCGGCAACAAGTGAAGCGAGGTCAAGCGTAACCACGCGTTTGCCAAAGAGCACACGTGATACCTTCTTTTGAATGATGCGCAGTGCAAGACCTTCGGCAATTGCCGTCTTACCCACACCGGGCTCACCAATAAGAATCGGATTATTTTTCTTGCGTCGCGACAGGATCTGAGCTACACGCTCAATCTCCTTTTCACGACCAACGATGGGATCGAGTTTGTTGTCTTCGGCAAGACGGGTAAGGTCACGTCCAAAGTTGTCAAGCACTGGTGTGCGCGACTTCTCTGTGCCCTTCTTCTCTTTGCCTGATGCCCCGGAGCTTCCAGCACCGAAGATCTTCGAAGAATCGTCATCCTGATCGTCGGTATCCTGCGACGCCATAGGGCCTTCGTTTTGATATTCGAGCATCTCTTTTACGGTCTCGTAATTAACGTCAAACTTATTCAGGATCTGCGTGCCAAGGTTGTCCTGGTCGCGCAATATTGAGAGCAACAGGTGCTCCGTACCTATGAGCTGTGCCTTGAAGATCTTTGCTTCGAGATACGTTATCTTCAACACCTTCTCAGACGCCTTGGTCAATGGTATATTGGCCAGGTTCTTTATCTGATGTGTAGCTGTTCCCTTAGATATCTTTTCAATTTCGTTTCGAAGTTCATCCAGCGGTACGCCAAGTTTCTTCAATACACCAACGGCCACGCCTTCACCTTCACGGACCATACCTAATACCAGGTGTTCCGTTCCGATGTAATCGTGTCCAAGGCGCAACGCTTCCTCCCGACTAAGTGAGATAACTTCCTTGACCCGATTGGAAAATTTAGCTTCCATAAGAAGTTTTAAATGATGGTTAATGTAAATGTAAAGTTTTTTTCCCCTTCAACACTATTGAAATCTGAAGATTTAGCAGGAGTAAAACGTGTCTGGCGTATTATTTGTTCATTTCAGCCGACCATGAATTTTTAACAATTCTGGCGGCACCTGGCCCCACGCAAAAAATCAGATCAATAATACTTCCATTCTCTACAAACGAACTGCCAAATACCTGAGCATATGGTACAGGTGTAAAAATTCCGTTCACGGATGAAGGATTCTTGACGTCAATGGCATTTCGCAGGTCCAAAACACCGTTTTCAGCGACCTTCGAATATGACGCCGTCTCTTCGATGGTTGTCCCAAGTCGCAAAGCTTTAAGACACATTGACAGCAATTGCATATTCAAATCATACAAAAACGCCGGTTTTGAATAAAGTATCCGTTGCAGATCGTCCGCGTAATACTCGAAATACGGCGCCTTGCCATACGCAGATTGCATCGATCGCCAGTGATTGTTAACCCACTTCTGACTATAGTCAATCCTCATCTCCGCTATCATCGTCTTACCTGACCCGTGAACGACCGGGACCGTCAGCGACCTCTGGCCCGATGCATCTACAATCTGACATCGGTTGCGATATGATTGCTTAACATAATGCTCATGCCGCTCTATTGCTAACGTCTTCGCCCCACTCACAGCCGAAAAAAAAGCAACCGACGGCAGATACTGCGTCTCAACCAGGACCTTGTCCATTCATCATTCTATTTGTGATACGTCGCCAAGCCCTCTTCTTAGTACAACAAGTTCACTACCCGTACAGTCGATCACACTCGAGGGAACATTTCCTCCCGCACCACCGTCTATGACCAGGTCAACCTGATGTTTGAAATCTTCATAGATCTCTTCGGGATTAGTCGTGTACTCAAGTATAACATCATCATTCTTTATTGACGACGTAATCAAAGGATTACCTAACTGCCGAACGATCACTCGCGGAATTTCGTGATCCGGGATGCGGATGCCAACAGTCTTTTTGTTCACATCAAGGATCTTGGGAACCCGCGCCGACGACTCCAGAATAAAAGTATATGGCCCGGGCAATAGTTTCTTCAGCATCTTGAACACCGGTGTGTCAATTCGCCGTACGTATTCCGAAATATGACTTAGGTCGTTGCAAATGAACGAAAGGTCCAGTTTTTGAGGTTTGATGTCCAGAATATTACATAACCGCTGAACAGCCTTACGGTTCATGAGGTCGCAACCCACTCCGTAAATGGTGTCCGTCGGGTAAACCACGATCGCTCCTTCAGCCAATAACTTAACGACGTGAGCAATTTTGCGCGGTTCGGGATTCAGTGGATGAATTTTTAAAAATTCTGCCGGCATGCCGAAAGGTAATAATAGCTGGGCGGAACGCGCTCGTTAAACTAAACTGCTTTGACTATTTTAGCGTTCTACTCTTACATATGAAGTCGTATAAACGCCTGATATTGTTCCTGTTGGTCTCGATGCTCGGGATTTCGTTCTCCTTTTATGCATTCCAGATGGTGTACACACCAAATCTGCAGGTAGGCAAGGAAGCACGTATCCTTTTGATACCGGAAGGAGCAACATTCAAAGACCTTCAGAAGGAGTTACACGAAGGCAATTATGTTCAGGATCTGGTATCATTCAGTTTCCTTGCGAAACTGATGGGTTACAATGATCACATCAAACCTGGACGCTACGTCATCGAACAGGACATGAACAACATCCAGGCAATTCGCCTGCTGAGGTCCGGTAAACAGGATCCTGTAAACATCACATTTAATAATGTCCGACTCATCTCTGATCTGTCTGAAAAGATAACTCGCAACCTGAGCATGCCGCCCGCCGAATTCGAAGCCGCGCTAATCAAGTTTGCCATGAGCAATTCCGATGGCTTCACGAAAGACAACGTGATGGCTATGTTCATTCCAAATACTTACGAAGTATTTTACAACGTATCCCCTGATGCTCTGGTCGGGAAGATGCACGACGAATACAAGAAATTCTGGAACGCCGAAAGAACTGCCGAAGCTAAGAAGATCGGATTCACACCTCTCGAAGTTTCCGTTCTCGCTTCCGTAGTCCAGGCCGAATCCATTCGCCCCGATGAAGCACCCATAATTGCCGGACTCTATATTAATCGACTGCGCAAAGGAATTCCTCTGCAGGCAGACCCTACGTTGGTTTTTGCCGTCGGTGATTTCAGTCTCAAGCGGGTACTCAATGAACACAAAGCCATCGACTCGCCCTACAATACATATAAGTATGCCGGCCTGCCACCAGGTCCAATCAATCTTCCCGAAATACGATCGATTGACGCCGTGTTAAACTATTCCCCCAGCGACTACATATATATGTGTGCAAAAGAAGACTTCTCCGGCCGTCATAACTTTACCGCCGACTATCAGGTACACATGAACAATGCCATTCGCTATCAGCGGGCATTGACCATTGAACAGCGCAAAGGCGCCGCATTGAGACGCCAAGCCGGAAACTGACATGTATCAATCAGAAACACGCGTTCGCGTTCGCTACGGTGAAACAGATCAGATGGGATACGTGTACTATGGCATGTATGCCATGTATTATGAAGTCGGACGCGTGGAAAGTCTTCGACAGCTCGGCCTGACGTACCGGTCAATTGAAGAGATGGGTGTCATGATGCCCGTACTCGAAAACAAGTCGAGATATCTTGCGCCTGCGTTGTACGACGAGAACCTGCGTATTGTCACTACGTTGCGGGAGATGCCGAAGGTCAGGATCCGCTTCGAATACGAGATATACAACGAAGCTGGATCATTGCTCAACACGGGTGAAACATTGCTGGCGTTTGTGAACAAGGCGACGGGCCGACCCTGCCGACCCCCCGAAGTAATGACTTCTATATTGGAGCCGTTTTTTAAATGAAGTTCAAGCACAGAAGACTCGTATTCCAGTACAACCCGGGGATCAGACTGATTTCCTGGATGAAACGCATTCGCTTCTCTAACAATGAGAACGTCTCGCTGTACCGGATTGTGAAGATCTTCTTTCAGAACCTTAACGAAGATGAAATCCTGGATCGCGCAAATGGCGTGGCGTTCAACTTCATTCTCGCCATCTTCCCGACGATAATCGTGGTGTTTACCCTTGTGCCCTACATCACAACATTCTTCCCGGAGCTGAACACCGAGACGATCATGGAATTCATCGGCGATGCAATTCCGAAGAGCATGTACGAGGCAATGCGAACGATCATTGAAGAAATCCTCGAACGCAAGCAGGGAGGCCTGTTATCATTTGGTCTTATCTTCGCTTTGTATTTGTCGACGAACGGAATGATGGCGTTGATGCGGGCATTCAATGCCTGCTATCGAACCATAGACAGTCGCGGAGCCTTAAAAACAAGACTCATTGCCACAGCTCTTACACTCACAATGGCTGTCGCTTTGTTCCTTGCCGTCGTTCTGCTGATCGTCGGACAACTCACACTCGAATACATACTGGAACACCTTCCGGAATACAGCTGGCTCGACATCGATTCATTCACAATCTATCTGCTGTTTGCGTCCCGCTTCCTGGCAATATTCCTCGCCTTCTTTCTCTCCATCTCCTGCATCTACTACTTCGGCCCAGCCATTCACTACAACTGGAGATTCTTTTCCATGGGCTCGATCACGGCAACACTGCTGTGCCTCGCAGTGATGTATGGCTTCTCTTTCTACATCACAAACTTCGGTACGTATAACAAGGTATATGGCTCGATAGGAGCGCTCATTGCATTGATGATCTTAATTCAGCTGATCACCATTGTCTTGCTGATCGGATACGAGGTCAACATCAGTATTCACGATGCCATTCGCAAGCAGGCCCTCTGGAACTCGCGTATGCACCGCCTGCGCCGCACGGCACCAAATGCCTGAACCGGAAGGCTGACTTCTTCTTATGCTGAATGCCTAAAAGCGAACTCTGACTTCGTCTTTGTAGTTGATGGGAACACTGAAGGGCACGCCCTTGTAAGATAACTTTAACTTTCCTTCGTAACGCACTTCGAACTTCTTGCCTCCCAATACACCGAGAAGCGTGTCCATGAATCCTAACTCTTTAATATTGAGCTTCACTTCCAACGGTACCGTGAACTCTCCTTTCGCTGGAATTTTTGTGTGAAGCCTTTGATCAACGTGCGCTGCTTTTTTTCCATTCACATAAATCACCACATCGATCTTTTTCAATTTACCATGCATATCGTTTGGATTGAAAAAGACCGCATTGGCCCTTAGCATAGGATCAGTGTTGGCATCAACCACCACATCGCGAATATCCCTGAGAACAATGCGCTCCTTGGGCTTTTCACATGCGGAAAGCACAACACCAAAAACGGCAATCAACACAACCAAACCAATGTTCAGAGATCTCAATCTATTCATCATCTTATAACAGTCGTGGTAAGTATAGACATTCTATTTCTAAATTTGTTACATGGAACAGCACTTTGAGGCGATTGCCGACGGACTCGCGGATCGTGGGTTTGCAATCGTGAACCACTTCCTTACCCCCGCGGAAGTATCGGCCATTCTTCAGCTGGATTCTTTCACAAATCATGCCGCCTCCTTCAGGAAGGCCGCCATTGGAAAGAACCAGGAGAAGCAGATAAACGAAGCGGTCAGGGGTGACTATATACAATGGATCGATAAAAAAACGGCCTCACCGGAATTATTGGTCTATCTAGACAGGCTTCACGAACTGGCCTTATCCCTCAACCGAAGCCTGTTCCTGAGTTTGAAGGATGCCGAAATTCACATGACTGTGTATCCGACAGGAACCTTCTATAAACGTCACCTCGATCAGTTCCGTAAAGACGATCACAGGATCTTGTCTGTTATCTGCTACCTCAACGAAAACTGGACGGAGAACGACGGCGGGCAGCTAAGATTATACCTCGAAAAAGAAACTCTTGACGTGCAGCCCACAGCCGGTACGTTGGTTTGTTTTCGAAGCGATCAGCTTGAACATGAAGTACTTCCCGCGCGCCGGGAACGTTTGAGCCTTACCGGTTGGATGCTTGACCGATACGCCGACCTCACAGGGTGATTTATTGCCCTCCAGTGCGCTCACTTAATGAAAAGCGTGTAACTTCGGCCCCGATTTTATCCATCGTCTGCATGAAAAGGTATTTCCTCAAGCTGTATCAGTACAACGCCTGGTGTAATAAACGCGTATTGAAAGCGCTCACAACTCAGCAGGTCCACGATGAGAAAATACTCACTCTCGTAGGCCACATCGTTGCTGCACAATATCTCTGGCTATACCGGATAAAAGGATTACCGCCAGCACAGGTAAAGTTGTGGGGCGAATATTCGCTTGACCAATTGATTCGCATGGCCGAAGAAATCGGTGCCGAGTGGCTTGAGTTCATTGAAAAAACCGATGACTTCAACCGCGAGCTTACTTATCATAACTATACCGGCGATCCATATATAAATAACGTCGAGATGATCATGATTCACCTCGTCAATCACTCCAGCTACCATCGTGGCCAGATCGCTATGCAGCTTCGTCAAAAGGGATTCGAACCTGTAAATACAGATTTCATCACCTACGACCGCGTAATTACCGGCCAGCTCAGCGAGTAACCTCTATTGTCTTACTGATATTCCGTTGTCTTACTGATATTCCGTACCGCATGGCGTTGAACTGCACGACGGATAGACACGTCCATTTTTGTTTCCACATTCCTTGCTACAAGCGCGTTCAACGTCGAACTTTTTAGTTACTCAGCTGGCAACTCTTTTGTGATTCGTGCCGTCTTGGTCCAGACCCAGGTATTATCAGTTAAAGAACTGGGGTCTCCCATATGAAAAAATACTTGATTCGCTTGTCGGTGCTTGGAGTCATCGCGGCAATGATTCTTAATGCTTGTTCCAGCGACGATCCGGAGTCCGTAGACTGCAGCACATTGGCCGTTTCTATTCCCGATACCGGGAAGAAAAATCCAACCGACTGTGCTTCGACTGACGGCGGCATTACAGCATCAGCAACCGGAGGAAAAGAACAGTATCAATATTCCCTCAATGGCGGATCATTTCAGTCCAATCCAGAATTTGTGAATCTCAGTGCCGGCGAGTATACCGTAACCGTTAGAGATGCTAACAATTGTGAAGTTTCCTCTACCGCAGTTACACTCGCCGTGGCTGGCGTCACCGTCAACTTCACGGCCACATCCACCATTAGCGGATGTAAAGGCGGACAAGGCACTATTACTATAACTGCTACAGGAGGCTCCGGAAATTTCAGCTATCGCATAGGAAGCGGAAGCTTTGTAACGACAAATGTGTTTGACGCTCAAACTGCCGGAGAAAAATCAGTTACCGTAAAAGACAATGGAGATAACTGCACGATTACAAAAAGCGTTCGGGTGCTGACAGGTACAAGCTACAACGATGACATCAAGCCAATCATCGAAACATCATGCGCCGTCTCAGGCTGCCACGTTTCTGGTGGGGCTGCCCCCTTCGCACTTACAACCGTTAAGAGCGTTCAGGATCATGCAAGCTCAATCAAAACAGTAACGGCCAACGGCTCAATGCCCAAAGGAGGCCCTCCTCTTTCACAGGCAGAGAAAGATAAAATAGCTTGCTGGGTTGATGATGGAGCACCAAACAATTAATTAAGAATTAGGAGTTAAGAATTATGAATTAGCAGTCGGCTGAACGCCGGCGAGTTCACGACCGCAGGTCGTGCCCATCAACCTGCCCGCCAGGGTAGCTAATTCATAATTCTTAATATTCTTAATTCTTAATTCTTCCTCGGAAGTTTCGCCTCCCTGTTTGCCGCCTGCCACGCGAAGAACGCCGTGATCACCGCGTTCTGCTTAAGGTCTGCTTCAATCACCTTATCAAACACATCCATCGACGTATGGTGTGTCCTCGATGAATATTCAATGGGGTCCTGAATGAATTGGAAGCCAGGCAAACCAATTGCATCGAATGCCTGATGGTCAGTACCAGTCGTGTTTGAGTAAGTGATTGTTGATGCACCCATATCTGCAAATGGCTTCAGCCACTCGCGGAAAATAGAACGAACATTATCATTTTGCTGCAGATAGATGCCGCGGTACTTGCCCGTTCCGTTGTCCATATTAAAGTATGCTGCAAATTTTTCGGCTGCTGGTTTTAACTGAATGGAATCATAGGGCGCCGACTTATCAAGACGTTCACCAAGGGTTCGCTTGACATAGTTGCGCGAGCCGATGAGCCCCTGCTCTTCTCCACCCCAGAGTCCGATACGGATCGTTCTGCGGGGAGCAGTGCCAAGCGCTTTCAATATTCTCATGGTTTCAATCATCACAGCAGAGCCTGATGCATTGTCAGTCGCGCCGGTTCCAGCATGCCAGGAATCAAGATGTGCACCGATCATTACCACTTCGTCTTTCAAATCAGTTCCGGGTATTTCGGCAATTACGTTGAAGCCCTTTTCAACAGGAGTGAATTCTGTTTCAAGTGTAAGCTCGAGCTTCACAGGTAAACCCCTTTGTATCTGGCGGACCATTCGGTTGTAGTGCTCGTCAGCAACAACAACCTGCGGAAGTATTGTTGGTGCGCTTCCACTTTGTGCTCTGATTCTCTTATCGAAGGGTATGCCCGCGGGCTGAGGTATTGTGGCCGCAGCAACAAGTACAGTTCCATCTTCAAGTCGAATCGCGGGACTTGGTTCGAGAACGGCAATGGCACCTTCCGCTTCAACGAATTTCCATTTTGCATAGGTGAGCTGCTGATTGCCCATCATCGCATTCAATCTGCGCATGTCGAACGGAGGTTCAAATCCGGCGTTTGCCATAGCAAGAAGCGTTGAATCGTTGAACCTTGTCGCATCAGGTTTGAAACCTGGATGCACTGCAACGGGAGCACCGAACAACACGATCTTTCCTTTGAGCTGACCTTTGTACTTTGCCAGATCAGCCTCTGATTTTACATCAAGAAAAACCGCGTCTGCTTTTATAGCTCCTTTCACACCAGGACTCCATGCCTTGGGATAAGCGGTAACCGGAAAGTAAACAGGCCCCAGGTTCTGCAGGCTGAACTTTTTCAAAAACCAGCCTCTTCCAAAATCTTCATCCCATGTGTCGTAGTGAACGTTCGAAAGTCCAAAGCCTTCAAGCTTTTGCTTTGCATAGGCTGCCGCATTCTTATATCCTGGTGAATTAGTGAGTCGCGGACCGTGAACGTCAGTAAGATAACCGATGATGTCCAGTACCTGCGAGCGATCCAAACCCTCCGCCTTTATCTTGCGGAGAATTACAGTGTCAATCTTTTCCGTAGTCTGACCATAACTGATGCCCGTTATGCACAGGGCAAGTGCAATCCAAAAAATGAATAGTCTTCTCATATCAATAAGTATAGGTGGGGAAAGATAATTAAGAATTAAGAATTAAGAATGAAGAATTACCTGGCGGGCTTGCGCCCTCTTCTCGTGAAAGCAGGTCGTGTACCTTTATTCGAGCAGCATGTTTACCTGTAGCCTCAAGCCTGCACTCCCATTCTTAATTCTTAATTCTTAATTCTTAATTTAATTTCTACTTTGCACCATGAGCAAACCAGACAAAAAGCTCTTCCTTTTAGATGCTTACGCGCTGATTTATCGCGCGCACTTCGCTTTTACCAAAACCCCGCGGATAAATTCCAAAGGTATCAATACATCTGTGCCATTTGGGTTCACCAACACGCTGCTGGAAGTTTTGCAAAAGCAACGACCCACGCACATAGCCGTTGCGTTTGATACGCTTGCAAAAACTTTCCGCGATGAAATATTTAAGGAGTACAAAGCCACGCGGCAGGAAACACCGGAAGACATCCGCTACGGAATTCCTATTTGTAAAGACATCATTCGCGGGTTCAATATTCCCATTCTCGAAATGGATGGATACGAAGCCGACGACATCATTGGAACTATCGCATCGCAGGCCTGCAAGAATGGTTTCGAAGTGTTCATGATGACGCCCGACAAAGACTTCGGACAGCTTGTAAACGAATGCGTCTTCCTATATAAGCCTGCCTACATGGGCAACGCTGTCGATGTGTTGGGGCCGAAAGAAGTATGCGAGAAGTGGGACATCGAAAACGTCGATCAAGTTGTCGACATGCTGGGACTTCAGGGCGACACGTCCGATAATATTCCTGGCATTCCGGGTTTTGGTCCTAAGACAGCGGCGGCATTGCTGAAACAGTATGGCAGTGTCGAAAACATTGTGGCCAACGCTGCGGCCTTGAAGGGAAAGCAGAAAGAGCTTGTTACTCAATACGGAGAGCAGGCAATACTATCAAAGAAGCTTGCACGCATCATCACCGATGTTCCTATTGCTTTTGATGAAGAACAACTGAAGTACACGGGACCAAACGCAGATGTGCTGAAGCCAATCTTCAACGAGTTGGAGTTCAAGGCGATCTCGGCACGCGCATTTGGAGAAGTGGCACCGGTGAATGAAGTAGTGCGCGCTCCTCAGCAGGCTCAGCTGTCGATGTTCGGCGACCCCCAGGTACCGGCGGCAGGTGATGGCACTCAGCGTTCATACTCCGCTTCTGCCGTTCAATATACGACGCTGCAGAATGCAGCACAGGTGGCCTCACTTGCCGAGAAGCTTAAAGACCAGACTGTATTTGCTATTGAGTCAATTACAGATGAGGTGGCCAACTTTGATTTTAAACTGACAGGACTTGCCTTCTCCTGCCGGGCAGACGAAGCATTTTATGTTGAACTGCCCGATGCTCAGTCGGCAAGAGAACTACTGCAGCCCCTTAAGTCTGTACTGGAGAACGAAAAGATTGAAAAGACAGGTCACAATATCAAGGCTGCCCTTCTGGCCCTGCTGAAGTTTGAAATTACAGTAGCCGGACCGTTATTCGATCCAATGCTGGCACATTACCTGATCGAACCCGAGGCCTCTCACGACCTTGCCGTGCTGAGCAGCATGTACCTCAACTATACTCTGGCGGCGGGTGGCGTACCCATTGCAATTCGCATGTGCGAGAGAGCCGACGTCGTGATACAGCTGAGAAAAACATTGCAAACAGAGCTCGAGTTGCGTCGCCACGTGAAGTTAATGAGCGATACGGAAATGCCTTTAGTTTCCGTCCTCGCCGCTATGGAGTATGAAGGGGTCAAGATCGACACAAGTGCTCTCACCATCCTTTCTGACGAACTCAGGAAGGAAACCGAACGCGTGCAGCGGGATATCTACGAACTGGCAGGCACCGAGTTTAACATTGGTTCCCCTAAACAACTTGGCGAAGTATTGTTCGACAGGCTCCAGCTCATGGAGAAACCTAAAAAGACACGCACTGGTCAGTATGCCACGGGTGAAGACATCCTCAGTACACTGGCGCCTAAACATGATATAGCGAAAAAGATCCTGGACTACCGCGAGTTCGATAAACTCAGATCAACATATGTCGACGCGCTTCCAAAGATGATCAGCCGCACAGACGGACGCGTGCACACCGATTATCGCCAGGCACTGGCAGTAACGGGAAGGCTAAGCTCAAACAATCCGAACCTTCAGAACATACCGATTCGCACCGCCAAGGGAAGGCAGATCCGCATGGCATTCGTTCCCCGTCCGGATTATCTGCTCATGTCGGCCGATTACTCACAGATCGAGTTGCGTATAGCCGCATCGTTTGCCAACGACACAACGATGATCGATGCATTCCGAAACAAACGCGACATCCACACAACAACGGCAGCAAAAGTTTTCAAGGTAGACCTCGACAAAGTAACTCCCGACATGCGGAGAAAAGCGAAGGAAGTTAACTTCGGTATTCTTTATGGAAGCACTGCCTTTGGCCTGGCCCAAAATCTCGGCATCTCCCGCTCCGAAGCTGCAGAGATCATTCAATCGTACTTCACCGAGTTCGCCGCCATCAAGCGTTACATGGATGACGCCATCAACACCGCGCGTGAGAAAGAGTTCGTAGAAACACTTTTGGGTCGTCGCCGCTATCTTCGCGACATCAACTCACGTAACATGACTACGCGTGGCTTCGCCGAGCGAAACGCCATCAACGCCCCGATCCAGGGAAGCGCCGCGGACATTATCAAGATAGCTATGGTGAACATCCACCGCTGGTTTGCAAAGGAAAAATTGAAGTCACGAATGATCATGCAGGTGCACGATGAACTCGTTTTCGACATTCACAAGGACGAACTCGACATCGTAAAACCCAACGTGATCAAACTCATGAAGCACGCCGTGAACCTGGAAGTCCCTATGGAGGTCGAAGTGGGTGTTGGCAAGAATTGGCTGGAGGCGCATTGACACAATAGTTAACTGAGCGCTAACGCGTCTTGTCTTTTCATCGGCTCATGCAAATGCGTCATCGTGCTGTCACTTGTACATCGTGATGGCTCAAAGCTATCAAAATTATTCACTGCTGCCGCTCGCTGGAGGCAACCATTAAGCTACCTGGCCGCACCCCTATGGCTAATCAGTTAATTTTCCTGCAAATTGAGCTAAAAAACGACTTTGTTACCATAAAAACATTGAAATAAGCCTAAAAAACGCCATTTGACACTTCAAAGGGTGCGAATACAGGGCTTTTTGGAAGCGGTCATCGACCAGCTTCTGAGTTCAGAAGGCTGCGTAGCAAGGCACTTGCGACCCTTATTCGGTCGCCACTGGCATTGGATTGATAATCCCAGATAACATTAAAAGTAACCCGCCCCCAAACTTTAATTTATGGCATCCTCAAAGTGAATAACTTCCGTGTACTCACCGATAGCAACAGAGATAATATCAAACCGGATATGACCTTGCCAGTTCGTCGTAAATATGAACTCCTCAGCCGCCTGCATGATTCGTTTTGATTGCTCAGTTAAAACAAACTCCTCTGGCGTCCCATACTCCAGATTTGATCTTGTCTTCACTTCTATAAACAATAACCAGTCGCCACGCATAGCAATGATGTCTATCTCGTATCGGCGACACTTAAAGTTCCGCCGCAGAATTTCATATCCGTTCCGCTCCAAAAAGTCTACAGCGAGGTCTTCTCCCCTGGTTCCAGTGTTATTGTGCTCACCCATACCGAACCAACTTTCATCGCCAGTTCACTTCGGCCCCCATATACTCTACTCCCCCGGGCGTTATAGTATAAACCAGAACGTCAAAGAATGGATGTGTGTTAAGACACCCCGCCTTCACCAGACCATCGAGGATCTTCCCCAGCACCTCCACCTCAGAATGAAAATTATCATCCGTCAGCTTCGCCTCGATCTGATAATAATTCAGTTCACCACCTCTCTTATAGATGTACCTCAATATTTCGGATTCAATGCTCATAATAACTCTGGTTTGGATTTAACATTATTTCAAACGCGCGATCTTGTTGCATCAAATGAAACTATAAATCCACCGACCGATCGTATTCCGGGAGTACGGAAATCCGAACCATCTTCTGTCAACAAATCCTGAACCCACCGATCTGAAGTAGGGGCTAGTTTTTTGCCCAGGGAACTAACTCCGCCTCACGTTTGTTGCTTTGTCAGTATGTATGTCACAGGAAAATGAAGATCTTTGTGATAATACAGAACGCATCGCCCTCGGAATCAGAGCGATGACAGATATTTTTTAAATTGAATCACGTCCAGAACAAGACCGCCCGCTTTCACGACCTGGGTAACATAGCATACAGCGACGCCTGGGATTATCAGACTTCCCTTTTCGAAAAAACGTTAGAGATAAAAACGCGCAATAGAAATCTTGCGCCCGAAGAACAACAGTTAACAGATAACCATCTGTTGTTTTGCGAACATCCTCACGTCTATACCTTGGGCAAATCGGGTAAAGAGTCAAACCTTTTGTTGAAAGACGACGAGCTCTCTGCAATCCAGGCAACCTATTACCACATCAATCGGGGAGGCGACATCACCTATCACGGCCCCGGACAAATTGTTGGCTATCCTATATTCGACCTCGACAACTTCTTCACCGACATTCACAAATACATGCGTGCACTGGAGGAGATCATCATTAGAACAGTCGACGCATATGGTGTGAAAGCCGGCCGCATCAAAGGTCTTACCGGCGTGTGGGTCGACCATGAAAATGAACGCACCACGCGCAAGATTTGCGCCTTTGGCGTTCGTGCAAGCCGCTGGGTTACGATGCATGGCTTCGCTCTCAACGTAAACACGGACCTGTCGTACTTCGGTCATATCATTCCTTGTGGCATCGTCGACAAGGCTGTAACTTCCTTGCAGCGGGAAACCGGCAAAGTCATTCCGATGGAAGATGTTTCGACTATATTGAGACGCAATTTCGAAGATGTCTTCGGACTGGAGTTGGTAACTTCGGAACGCAGTTTGATCTGAGCGATGAAAAGCCAGCCATTCGAGGCGGGAGTAGTTCAACTGAAAGCTTCGACACATTGCATCGATCAATCAGAACTTATAAAGAGGAACTGGCAATGATTCGCGATATCAATATTCCCGAAGTGAAGAATGTGACACTAGCTGTCGCAAGAAACAAATATCTTGGTCAGGAAGACGAGTGGAAGGTTTACCTGATCAATAACAACGACCATCCTCTGGAGAATACGCTGGTATCAAGCAAGGGCTATGGTGAAAAGAACGGAGAGACTCAGCGTACGTCGATACTGAGGCATTTTCTGGAGACCATTCCGCCGATGAGCACGACGCTGATTGAACCCATAGATCCAGCCGTATTTCACTTGAACAATGAATACTGGCTGAGCTATTATGTGGGAACCCAGATATTCGATAAACGATTCGTGTTTGTTCCGGATTCCATTTGTGAAAAGAACATTTCGTTTATCAGGGAGCTGGAGCTGGAGGGTGTGCTGCACTCGTAGTTTGTAGTAGAAGTTAAAAAGATGAGGACAATGCAACATAGCATTGGCCCGACAAGAAGTATCATGATTCAGGATTTGCGCGACATATTATTTCTCGACATCGAAACGGTTGCCTGCGAAGCGGAGTTCGACAACCTTAGCGAGCGTCTTAAAGTGCAATGGTCGCGAAAGGCAAACTTCCTGAGACGTAACGACAATTCAACAGATGAGGCTCTCTTCAAAGACCGCGCAGGGATTCACGCTGAGTTTGGAAAGATCATCTGCATTGCCGTAGCCCGGTTTGTTGATTCAGAATCTGGCGAACCGGTGCTGAGAACAAAAGTATACGCCGGCCACAACGAGAAGGAACTTTTGATCACCTTCAAGAACATGGTCGAGAAACTCGATCCGAACTCACTCAAGCTGTGCGCGCATAATGGCAAGGAATTCGACTTTCCTTATCTATGCAGACGCATGCTGATTAATGATATCAGTCTTCCCGCCGCACTGAATATTGCCGGCCGAAAGCCCTGGGACATACCACACCTCGACACGATGGAGATGTGGAAATTCGGTGACTTCAAGCACTATACATCACTCGACCTGTTGGCAGCCATCTTTAATATACCAACGAGCAAAACCGACATTGATGGAAGTCAGGTTAATGCAGTGTATTATGATTCGGGCGACCTGGACCGGATCAAGGAATATTGCCAGCGCGATGTCATAGTACTTGCCAAACTGTTTCTGAAGCTAAAGGTCATCCGTTTGAATTCGGAACTGACAGTCCTCATGGCCTGACATCAATTATCAGCACTGATTTAGCTAACTTCGCAACAAGGTTGATAGTATCGAATGCTGGTTCGTTCCTTCAGCTCCGGAACGTCTGCATTTGGTTACAGGTGAACGTACGCAACGGCACGTTTAAACGCCGGGGCAGGGCAAACAGGCTCTGCTGATTAAGGAAGCATCTTATGATGCTTCACAGAATATTTTATTATGAGTAAAAAAAGAAAAGAATTAAAGAATAAGAAGCCAGCGAACCGGAGACCTGATTTCCAGGCATCCATACTGGCATTGCTGGATGGAGGGAACGGAAAAGCCTATTCATTCAAACAGGTAGTGCAGAAGATAGGTCTGAAGAAAAAGGACGATATCAAAGTTGCCGGGCAGGTATTGGATACGTTGTACGATGAAGGACGCATATCACAAACAAGCAGCGGAAGCTATAGAAGCACACGCGGTGAACAGGAATTAACGGGCGTTGTTGACCACGTAAGTTCACGATTCGCCTACGTGCGCATTGGCCAGGACCGCCCCGATATCTATGTAAAGGGTAACGATCTCGGATCTGCAGTAGACGGCGACACCGTAAGTCTCAAACTCCTTCCTGGCCGCCATGGCGAGCACGAAGAGGGACGCGTTACAAAAGTGCTTAAGCGTAACCGCGAGCGTTTTGTAGGTAAGGTAGAGGTGTCAAAGAACTTTGCCTTTGTTGTTCCGGATTTCAGAAAGATGCACACAGACTTCTTTGTGTATCCCGAAAATATCAACAATGCGAAGACGGGTGATAAAGTTGTAATCGAAGTCACCTCATGGGCAACACCTGATAAAAAGCCCGAAGCTAAGATCGTAGAAGTACTGGGTAAAGCAGGGGAGAATGAAGCGGAGATTCACTCGATCATGGCTGAGTTCGATCTGCCCTTCAGATTCCCTGAAGACGTTGCTGCAGCATCTGCAAAGATTCCCGAAGGAATAACTGAAGAGGAGATCGGTCGCCGTCGCGACTTCAGAACAACGACAACTTTTACAATCGACCCTGAAGACGCTAAAGATTTTGATGATGCTATATCATTCAAGAGACTTGAAAACGGAAACTACGAGATCGGCGTTCACATCGCAGACGTAACGCACTATGTGTTGCCTAACACGCCGGTCGAACGTGAAGCCTATGATCGTGCGACTTCAGTTTATCTCGTCGACCGCACTATTCCAATGCTGCCTGAAAGATTGTCGAATGAACTGTGCTCGCTTCGCCCCAATGAAGACAAGCTCACATTCGCTGCTGTGTTTGAACTTGACGAGCATGCTAAGATAAAGAACGAGTGGTTCGGAAGAACGATCATTCACTCCGTGAAGCGCTTTACCTACGAGGAAGCACAGGTCGTGATCGAATCCGGGGAAGGTATTCTTGCCGAAGAGCTCCGTATCCTGAATGACATAGCGAAGAAATTCCGAAAGGAACGGTTCAGAAAAGGTGCCGTGAACTTCGAAACAACGGAAGTAAAATTCAAACTCGATGCACAGGGTAAACCACTGGCCGTTATTCCCAAAGTTCGAAAGGATGCTCACAAGCTGATTGAGGAATACATGCTGTTGGCGAATAAGCAGGTCGCAACGTTCGTCTATAACATCAGGAAAGGAAAAGAGAAGAATACATTCGTCTATCGTACACACGACTTTCCCGATCCTGAAAAAGTAAAAGACTTTTCTGTGTTCGCAAAGCAGTTTGGTCATAAGATGAATGTGGATGAAAACTCTATTTCCAGTTCACTGAATAAGCTGATGACAGAAATAGAAGGCAAGCCTGAACAGAACATCCTGGAACAGCTGGCCATTCGAACCATGGCCAAGGCGAAATACACCACCGATGCCAAAGGTCACTTCGGTCTTGCTTTCGATCATTATTCACACTTCACATCACCGATACGTCGCTATCCCGACATGATGGTGCATCGCCTCCTTCAACATTACCTCGACAATGGGAATCCGGTAAGCAAAGCCGAATATGAGGAGAAGTCAGTGCATTCATCTGAACGTGAAAAGCGCGCAGCTGATGCTGAACGGGCTTCAATCAAATACAAGCAGGTCGAATTCATGGCCTCAGCTGAGAAAAGGGCTTATGAAGGCCTCATCTCCGGAGTTACTGAATGGGGCATCTACGTGGAGATAGTAGAGACAAAATGTGAAGGTATGGTCAGGCTGGCAGACATGACCGACGACTTCTACGAGTTTGATGAAAAGAACTATCGCATCACAGGCCGGAAAACACGGAAGATCTATACGCTGGGAGACAGAGTGCAGGTTCGTGTGAAGAAGACAGACATCGATAAGCGTATCATCGACCTTGTCTTTGCGCAGGATCAAAGAGGTCGCGAACTTGAAGAACAAAACGAGGCTGATTCATGGTAAACGCGACCGCGCAGTACTATCAATGGATTGAACGCGAGATCGCGAAAGGCAAGTACGGCAAATCACCCGAATCACTATACGAACCTATCCGCTACATCATGGGCATCGGAGGCAAACGACTCCGACCCATGTTAACACTCTATGGCTATTCGTTGTTCAAAGACAATGTAAAAGACATTGTAAAGTATGCCGTTGCCGTCGAAGCATTTCACAACTTCACCCTCATGCACGACGACATTATGGACAAGGCACCCCTTCGTCGTGGTCAGCCAACCGTGCATAAGAAATGGAATGTGAACACGGCCATCCTCAGCGGCGACGTAATGCTCGTGAAAGTATATGACATGTTTCTTTCACTCGATCCATTGCTGTTGCCTAAAGTATTGTCAGCGTTCAATCGGTGTGCCTCTGAAGTGTGCGAAGGTCAGCAGTGGGACATGGAATTCGAACAGAAGCAAAAGGTAAGTGAAGCAGACTATATCAACATGATCCGCCTGAAGACATCCGTGCTGATCGGCTTCAGTCTCGAGCTCGGCGGCATTCTGGCAGGCGCAAGTGAATCCGACTGTCGCGCCCTGCGTACATTTGGTACGAACATCGGTATTGGCTTTCAACTGCAGGACGATTACCTGGATGCCTATGCGGATCCATTGAAGTTTGGAAAGCAGGTCGGTGGTGATATTATTGCTAATAAGAAGACGTTTCTTTTGATCAAAGCACTCGAGAAAGCAACTGGAAAAAATAAGAGGGAGCTCTCAGAGTGGCTTACTGCCAGCCGCTTCCGGAAGGAGGAAAAGGTAAATGCAGTAAAGACCATTTTCGACCGGCTGGGCATTGCTATCCTTACAGAACGTAAGACGAATCAATACTTCAAAAAGGGTTTCGGCGACCTGGACAGGTTGAGTTGTGATCAGACTAAGACGCAGGAGCTCCGGGCTTTTGCTGAAAAACTGATCTCGCGGCAGACATAGAATTTAGCTTGCGCCTGACGTTTTGCTGAGAAACTCGGGATCATCGTGGCCAGAATTCTCCTGTATCTTTCAACCAATTCGGGCGTTATGGTGTCTAAGTAATACCGTTGTAACCAACCAAACCTATGCGGCAAAAAATTGTCAAGCTAACCCTGCTCACGATTTTCATAACCATCTTCTCTTCCTGCGAGGAGAAACTCTGCGGCTGCACAGTTGTAGATGCCGATGTCAATCTCATCGTTACGGATAGTGAGAACAGAAATCTTCTCGATCCATCTACCCCAGAACATTTCAAGGAAGACGATATCAGGATCTATTTTTTGCGCAACGGCCAGCGCGAAGAAGCATATGCGGCAAACCTGGATGCTCCTCGATATTTCCGGATCGATCAATCGGGACCCAACGGAGAGTACATGATGCGACTATTCCCGGATCTTGAAACTCACAACAGCGACATCACCACGACGATCATTAGATGGAATGGATCGGATGAAGACACTGTGGCTTGTGAAATACGCAACACCGATAACTCTACCATCATTACCAGGGTGTGGTACAACGATGACCTGGGATATGATCAAAATGATCAGCGCCTGTCCCGCTATAAGCGGGGGCCGAGGTTAATCAATGTCCGGAAGTAATTGGATTTTCAGAGTGTGCGGTTGTTAATCATGATATCGCACAGTTCCGCTAACGTAGCCAGTGACCGGTGTGTTGGGAGCCATCTAAATGATTTACACCTTCAACTTCGCCTTTAAAAACTCCGCCGTATATCCCTTTCCCTTTTTCACCATCTCCTCAGGAGTCCCCTCAAACATTATCGTTCCGCCTTTCTTCTCGCCGCCTTCCGGACCGAGATCAATAATCCAATCGGCTGATTTCACCACTTCGAGATTGTGCTCGATCACGATAACACTGTGCCCACCATCAACAAGCGCGTTCATCGCCTTCAACAGTTTCGATATATCATGAAAGTGCAATCCCGTTGTCGGTTCATCAAAGATGAAAAGGATGTGACCATCAGGTGAATTCTTTCCAAGGAACGATGCCAGCTTAACGCGTTGTGCCTCTCCACCACTCAATGAATTCGATGATTGACCGAGCTTCACATAACCCAATCCAACATCCTGAAGCGGAAGGATCTTGTCATAGATCGATTTCTTTTCGCGGAAGAATTCCAGGCTTTGTTCCACCGTCATGTCGAGGATGTCGGCGATGTTCTTTCCGTCCAGTTCCACCTCGAGTATTTCCTGCTTGAATCGCTTGCCATTACAGCTCTCGCACTTCAGGTAGATGTCGGCCATGAACTGCATCTCGACTTTGATCTCGCCTTCGCCCTGACACGTCTCACAGCGCCCACCCTCTACGTTGAATGAAAAGTGTGACGGCTTATAGGCACGTTGCTTCGACAACGGCAGCTCCGAAAACACCTGACGAATCGTGTCGTATGCTTTAACATAACTCACGGGATTCGAGCGTGATGATTTTCCTATGGGATTCTGATCAACAAATTCAACCTGAGTCACCCGCGCGAAGTCGCCATCCATGCGATCATATTTGCCCGGAGTCTCAGATACTGATCCGCTTAGCCTTCCCACGGCAGGATACAATATCTTCTTGATCAGCGTTGACTTACCCGAACCGCTCACACCGGTTACAACGGTAAGGATACCGAGCGGAAACTTAACGGACAGATTTTTCAGGTTGTTTTCCCTTGCGCCCAGAATGGCAATGCTATCCTTCCATCGTCTGCGTGTTTTTGGAATTACAATCTTCTCACGACCGCTGAGGTAATCCGTTGTGTGCGAATGAATTTTGCCCGTGATGTCATCGACAGATCCCTGAAACACCAGTTCACCTCCATGACTACCGGCGTCGGGACCGATATCAATGATCTGATCGGCGGCACGCATGATCTCTTCTTCGTGCTCAACTACAATAACCGTATTGCCCAGGTCCCTCAGGGACTTTAACACAGTCACCATCCGGTCCGTATCTTTTGGATGCAAACCAATACTAGGTTCATCCAGCACATACATTGACCCAACAAGAGCACTGCCCAGTGAAGTGGCCAGCTTGATCCTCTGATATTCACCGCCGGATAGGCTCGCCGTTAGTCGGTTGAGCGTAAGATATCCCAATCCTACTTTCACCATGTAATCCAATCGCGACCTGATCTCAGTAATAATCCGATCCGATACCTTCCGATCAAAGTCGGGAAGATTAATATCATTGAAGAACGTCACCACATCTTCAATAGGCATCAGTACGATATCGGCGATGCTTACTCCATCGATCTTTACGTATTGTGCGTCTTTACGCAGACGCGTGCCCCGGCAATCAGGACACGTGGTTCTGCCCCTGTATCGCGACAGCAACACGCGATATTGAATCTTGTACGTCTTCGATTCCAGATACTTGAAGAAAGCATGAATGCCTTCGAAATAACTATTGCCATTCCAAAGCAGCTCCTGCTGCTGCTGCGTCAGCTCCATGTAAGGGCGGTGAATGGGAAAATCGAATTTGATCCCATTCTTCACCAGCGGCTTCAGCCACTCGCCCATCGTTTCGCTACGCCAGGGCGCGATGGCACCTTCGTAAACAGAAAGTGACTTATCAGGAATGACCAGGTCCTCGTCAATGCCCAGTACCTTTCCAAATCCTTCACACGTCTGGCAGGCGCCCACCGGATTGTTGAAGCTGAAGAAGTTTATCGAAGGCTCGGTAAATGTGATGCCGTCCAGCTCAAAGCGGTCTGAAAAGTGCATCGGCTTATGCCCTTCAGCATAGATCTTGCAATCGCCTTCTCCTTCGAAGAATGCAGTCTGCACGGAATCCGCTAGTCTGAAGTTCGTATCATCATCTGTTGGATTGGTGGCTGCGCGATCAATCAGTATTTCGACACTTCCATCGATCTTCGGCGCCTTCTTCTTTTTCTCGCCTTCGGCACCGATCAGTTCTTCAATGAACTTCATTTCTCCGTTGATAAGCACGCGGGCGAAACCTTTGCTCAGGAGGAGGTTCAATTCATCAATGAGTTTTCTGCCTTTTCGAACGTGCAACGGACAGGCTACCATTACGCGTGTCTGCTCCGGCAGTTGATTTATGGCATCAACAACCGAAGTCACGGTGTCGCGCTTCACTTCTTTTCCGCTTACGGGCGAATACGTCTTCCCTACGCGTGCAAATAGAAGCTTTAGGTAGTCGTAGATCTCTGTTGTAGTCCCCACCGTCGAGCGCGGATTGCGCGTATTGACTTTCTGTTCGATGGCAATGGCCGGACTTACACCCCTTATGTAGTCCACCTCCGGTTTTTCCATGCGTCCCAGGAACTGCCTCGCATAGGAGCTAAGGCTCTCCACGTACATCCGTTGCCCCTCGGCAAACAGCGTATCGAAAGCAAGCGATGATTTCCCCGAACCCGAAAGACCGGTAATCACCACCAGCTTATTACGCGGGATGGCGACGCTAAGATTCTTCAAGTTGTTTACGCGTGCGCGCTTGATAATGATGAACTCCCTGGCACTCAGGTTGTCTAATTCTGTATCGCTAAATGGTAATATGCCTTTCGTCACGTGTTAGATGTCTTTTCCCACAATTCAATCGTGGATTGTTGCCTCAATGTTAATATGCTCAAATCCGGGAACAGTCCGAAAAACAAAAAAACACCATCCGGGCAGATGGTGTTCAGATTTCTTAAGAATTATGATTGACTAATTGTCAAAATCAGGATCGTAGCTCTGTTCGCGGCCTTTTCTGCCACCACCTTCATCGTCGTAGTCGCTGCTTTCCTCTTCTTCGTCGCCGCCGCCGCTATCGCCGCCACTTTCGAAATTGTCGCCAGGTTCGAAGCCTTCTTCGCCTTTTTCGAACTCTCCACCCTCGCCCTTAGAATCAACGTCGTACTCACCTTCGCTGTTCTTGGTTACCGGAACCTTTACCAAATAGGTCGCATCGTCGGTTTCCAACGGAAACACAAAAATTGGCTCACGCTTTGCGTTAGTAATTCGGGTGATGCTGCTCTCGTACCCGTTTGGGTATTGAGTATGAACAAGTTCAAGCAAATCCTCCGAAAGATTCTCTAGGCTCTTTATCACTTTTTTCTTGCTGACTGCCATACAATGTTTGAAACTGCGTATTTGAAGCAAATAGGGAAAGAAATACTTTGTGAGGCAAGAATTTCCGACAAAATTTTTTGCCTTTGATTAAGGAATTTCTATCTTTTCAAAACCAATTTGTTCAACTAACCCCAACAATATCGAGAGAGACATCTACGTTACCTAAATGTGAGACAGAATGATTGACAGAAGATTAAGTGACAGCGAACTAGTGTCACTGTATCAGACCGGTAACCAAGAAGCTTTCGAGATGCTCTTACACCGACACAAGTCCAGGATCTATACGGCTATTTACCTGATCGTAAAAGATAGGTATACAGCTGAAGACTTGTTGCAAGAGACGTTTATCAAGGCAATCAACACCATTCGTAGCGGCCGCTATAACGAAGAGGGTAAGTTTTTGCCATGGATAAGCCGCATTGCCCATAATCTGGCAATCGATAATTTCAGAAAGAATAAGCGTTACCCAGAAGTCGTGCTTGAAGACGGAAGCAGGGTATTTGATTCCATGCAGTTTGCTGTCGAGTCATCAGAGGACAAACAGGTGTTCAAAGACACCCGTTCAAGACTGAGAGACTTGATTAAAGAACTACCTGTTGAACAAAAACAGGTATTAATCATGCGGCATTACCTGCAGATGAGTTTTCAGGAGATCGCGGAGCGTACGGGAGTGAGCATTAATACAGCATTGGGACGGATGCGTTATGCGCTTATCAACCTGCGTAAACGGATGATGAAAAACAGAGCCTATGATAAGAACATTTACAGAGACGGACTTGATCAGGTATTTGTACCGAGAGACCTCGGAGAAGGAGACGAAGGAGATTGATAATGCCTTGATTTGTGACAGCGAACTGCAAGCCTTGTATGCAGAATTGTGTGCCATGAAACGTAACATGGATGCGGCTCAGGTTGAGCCATCAGCAAAAGCTGTTCTCAATATCTTGAGCTATTCACAAAACATGATGGAAAGCCAGGCCCCAAAGGCCTAGGTTCTCAGTACTCAAAATTACATTCCTGTCGAAACAGTAAGAGCCCGCACATGGCGGGCTCCTGCTGATTTCTTGCCTGCGGTTGCCACTCCCTTGCGACCCGCTGACTAATCTTTATTGTAGAGAAGTTTCAAATACCTTCAGTTACCTGATAGCGGTCTGAATTTCTGCGCCCTATCAAATCGCAATCGGCTTGATCATAGCTTCAATCCGAAAATTCGTCCAGCAGCTTGCTGCTGGCCACAGACTCTCCAAATCCCCCAATCCCCAATTCTCCAAATGTCTACAGTTCCTTGATCTCCACTTTTTTCCAACGCACTTTCACTCCACCACCATCGTGTATCTGCAATGCTATCTTGCCAGTTGCAGCTCCTATCTTCTCATCATCAAGCGTAACCATCTGAGTGCCATTTAACCAGGTAGTCACTTTGTTGCCCTCCATACGGACTTTCATCGTATTCCAATCGCCCTCTTTCAGCAACTGCTCCTTTTCCGTTTCAGGCTTTATCAACCAGCCACGGCCATAAGACTCATAGATGCCGCCCGTGCTGTGATTCAGGGGAGCAACTTCCGCCTGCCAGCCCGCGATCTTGGTTCCTTCAATAGAGCAATGGAAGAACACACCGCTGTTTCCATTCGATTCCTGCTTAAACTCTACAGTAAGTTCAAAGTTCTTGAACGTCTTGTCGGACACCAGATAGCCATATTGCTTGTCGGGGCCGCTTTCGCAAATCAGTTCGCCCTTTTCAACATACCACTTTTCTGTACCTGCAACAGTCCAGCCCTTCAGGTCCTTACCGTTAAATAATTTCTTCTGCGCGAATGAGGCCGTAGCCACAATCGAAAGCAACACTACTGTCAGTGTTAATCTCATAACTTCTATGGTTTTGTACCAAGCTACAAATCCGCGGGGTATTCAGAAATTTTGAACGGGAATAGCGGGTTGGTTTCAGGATGGCCGGCGGGCAGGTGCACTTGTGGCCATGCAGAATGCCTTCGCCTCCGCATGGCACTTAAGCGCATGACGTGCTGTAACCAACACGCCAGCATCAACAATTATAAAACGTAATAATACTTTTCATCAACCTCGACCTTACTTGCATTGGAGGCATAATCAAGTCGCTCGTCGATCATCTCGTTCAGGTCGTATTCGATGTTCCGCGCGATGGTTGTCATTGGCGTATCGGTCGGTTTGTTTTCGAAAGGATCCTGCAGGTGAATGGCCATCTTTTCGATGAACAGGAAACACGCGGAAATAAGAATTATCACAGGCACTAATATTCCTCCCAAATGTTCTGTCAGGCCAAATGGCAACATCAGGATGAACAGATACAATGCAAAGTGAATGTACAGGCTGTAAGTAGTCGGGAACACTGTGTTCTTGATACGCTCGCACTTGCCCATCGCGTCACAAAGACGAGTTAATGTCTTGTCGATTTCTACCTGCTGATATGCGTTTATCCATCCCTGGTCGAAAGCATGTTTCAGATCGCGTGCGTGAAGCTGCAGTAAGGTGTTTGGAATGTGTCGTCGATGTCGCACCAGCTCAGCCTCAGACCGGTTAAGGTACCCATCACTCTGTGACAACGCGTCCTGCCGGCGAAGCATGCGGCCGAGACTGTGCGTCCAATAGATCTGCCGTTGTGTGAAGCGTTCAATGAACTCACGCACATCAATGGAAACGTCCGGATCGGAAATAAAGGACTGTGCCTGGCGGATGAGTGTTCTCGAATCGTTTACAATCGATCCCCAGATAATGCGGGCTTCCCACCAGCGATCATATGCCTGGTTCGATCTGAACGCCAGAAGCAATGATATCACAGTACCGATTATAGCCGGAATTGCCAGTGGTATCGTTATATGATGAAGGTTCAGATCCTGATGCCAGAGTCCGAATGCAGCCGCATAAGCACCGATCACTATAAGATCAAATTTGATCTTACCCAGGATGTAGGTCCACGGAATATTCTTCTTTAGGAGCATATCACAGTTTTGTTAAAAATCATTGTCACATTTAAAAAGCGTACTACAGTGTTTGCACTGTTTCTGATGCACGATAGCAGGATAGGATGATCTCATCTTTTTCTATCAATCGTGGTTTAGTAGTTACAAAGTTCGTGCAGCAAGGGCCATAGAGGCATTAGAATGCCATTAGAATTGACATTAGAAATTGCTAATACGCAACCGCATCCGTTGGAAAGTATATTCCCTGGAACGGGCAATTCCGGATTGGCGTCAAATTAACCGGGCCGGCAATAGTCTCGCGCTATAAAATGATCTCTCGTTCAATCTTTATGGAACGAAGAAAATGCTCATCGTGAGAGATGACCACGATAGTTCCCTGATATGAGTTAATGGCCGATGTAAGGATCTCTGCACTTTGTATGTCGAGATTGTTCGTTGGTTCGTCAAGAACAATCATGTCAGGCGCGTGGTGTGATATATGGAGACAGCACAATGTGAGACGCATCCTTTCGCCACCGCTTAGCGCACCACACTTTCGCAGCCAGGTCTCTTTTGGAAACAGGAATCTGTTCAGCCGGATGTTCACTTCGTGCTCTTCAAGGTTTTGTTTGTTGAATGCCTGCGCCTGCGCTACTACCACCATTTCGTTATCTATGAGCGAATACTCCTGGTCAATGTACAGCGCCTCAAATGGTGATCGTTTCACAATGCCACCATCTGGCAGAAGCTGGCCCAGGATGATTTTCATGAGTGTTGTCTTTCCCGATCCGTTACTCCCTTTTATAGCAATGCGTTCGCCGCTATGGATTTGAAGACTGATACCTGTGCTCCAGATCAGTTCGTCGTATTTGAAGTTAAGATCCTTTGCTTCGAATAGAAGTTTCCCTGTGTGCAGATCAGCATTGTCCAGATTCAGCTTCATCGCGCCTACGTCGGGAACGCTTCCGCGGAGAGATGACAACTCCTTGGCTATGCGCTGGATCTTTGTCGCGTGAACGTCTTTTATTTTGGAGGTACTCCTCTCGGCTGCATTCTTTAGCGCGTGCTGAAGAATGGTGGGCAGCCCCGCCTTTTCCTGCTTGCCCCTTCCACGGCTATTGAGCTTCTGTTGCCGTTGAACAGTTTCCCTTTCCTTCTCCCTGGCTTTGCGTAGCATCTTTTCCTTGCTCTGTACGTCATGAACAAGCGCATTTTGCTCTATCTCGTATTGTTCGCGATAGAAATCGTAGTTGCCGCCGTACAAGGTTGCGCCGTTGCGTGAGAGTTCAATAATGGGATTCACCAGATTCAGCAATACGCGATCATGACTGGTGATCAGCATCGTCTTCGATGCCTTTGAAATGAAGTCATATAGCAATCTCCGTCCGTCCTGATCCAGATGATTGGTCGGCTCATCTAACAGTACAAGTTTCGGATCGTTGATCTTTAAACCTGCAAGAAATACTTTGGTGCGTTGGCCGCCACTCAAATGAGCAAGGCGCACCTCAGGGCTTATCTTTCCCAGTTGCCAGTAGTCGAGAGCTTCGTAAATTCGATCTTCCAGGTTCCAGTCATCACCAACGGTAATAAAGTCGGCTTCACTGGCGTTACCGTCTAGAATGTTCTTCAGCGCCGTAAGCCTCGCATCGACACGCAACGCTTGCCCTATGGTAAGGTGATCGGATTGCCCTGCAAGCTGTGGTATGTAGTAAGGACGCTCCTGAGCAGCAACAGTCCCTTGTGCGTGTATTTCGCCCGTTATAATTCTGAATAGTGTAGACTTGCCAATGCCGTTGTTCCCTATCAGGGCAGCCTTGTCAAGGTTACTTAAAGAGAAAGTAATATGTGAAAAGAGATGCTTCCCATCGGGAAGCGTATAGGATACGCCGTTCAATGTTAACATAAATCATTTTTTGAAAGATGGAGAATGGACGGAAACGAGTTCCGAACACGTTTTAGGCTATTTCAAAAAAGGATTTCTGCTACATGCGGGATTTTTGGATGCACAAAGATAACTAAAATAACCGGTTCCTCTTTATGTGGATAGCCCATCCATAAAGTCAATCAAAATGTTTCAGGCCTTGTTACAGGGTGATACTGACTATATCCTCAGTTTGGGTAAGAAGGAATCCGGCTATCGTGGTGTTATTGTATTAGCAATCCGATCACACAAAAGACGTAATTTGACGATTACTTAACGTGAACTGAAGTGTCTTTTGAAGTTGGCTTTATTTATTTACCACCGATTTATACCGATCCATCACCTATGCGCTTTCATCTTACTGCCCTGATACTTCTGATAAGTTCAACGGCCTTTTGTCAAACCCCCTCGCAGTCTGCACAACCTGTACGCCCGTATGGTACCGGGTCTGTCTTTAGTCACAACGACTACCTCCAGCCCGTTCCATTTTATATGGCATACCTGGCAGGAGTTGGCTACGTGGAAGCGGATGTTTTCCTCCAAAGCAAGAAACTTCTTGTCGCTCATACGAAGGAAGAAATCTCAGAAGCAAATAGCCTGGAGGAACTGTATGTTCGTCCGTTGCAGGCCGTCATTAGACGGAACCGGGGATTTGTTTTCGCAGACACGTCGAAAACTCTCACCTTCATGATCGACTTAAAGTCTGATGCACAATCGACGCTGCCAGCCCTGGTGGCGCTTCTGAAGAACTATAAGGAACTTACAACAGCGAAGTCTCTCCGAATAACAATCAGTGGCAGCATGCCCACGCCGGACAAATGGAAACAGTACCCATCATACATCTACTTTGATGGACGCCCCAACATAACCTATTCCAATGAACAGTTGCTGCGCGTTCCTCTCATCAGCGACAGCTTTACAAACTATTCAGATTGGAAGGGGAATACAGAAATGAGTGAAGATCAACTGTCGAAAATAGCTGCCGTTCGCGACGCAGTACACGCAAAGAATAAGCCCCTTCGTCTGTGGGGTATCCCTGATGGCCCCAACGCCTGGGCTACCTCAATGAAACTCGGCATTGATATTATCAACACCGATCATCCACAGGATGCCGTCAAGTATGTCAGTCGATACGGTAAGGACAATTTTGAACTGGCCGGCAAACAGGCAACCTATCAGCCCACTAAAAAGTTCTCAACTACCGCAGTTCCGAAGAACATCATCCTGCTCATCGGCGATGGTACCGGCCTGGCGCAGATCTATTCTGGCTACACCGCTAATCATGGCTCATTGAATGTTTTCAATATGGGTACCGTTGGATTGTCAATCACCAAATCATCAAACGGCTACATCACCGACTCAGCAGCGGGTGCAACTGCGTTCTCTACAGGAAGGAAGACCAACAACAGATTCATCGGAGTTGACTCAGTAGGCACGCGATTGCCAACTGTAGCCGAGCATCTGAAGCAAAAGGGTTATCACATCTCTATCGCCTCCTGCGGCGACATTACGGATGCGACACCAGCTTCTTTCTATGCACATCAGCGCGATCGTGGAATGAGCGAGCCCATCGCACTGGATTTCATGTCAACGAACTTCGACGTTCTCATCGGCGCCGGAGCAAAATCATTTGTTGAGCGTACCGACAAGCGTAACCTTTTCGATGAACTCCAACGTAAAGGCTATACTGTTTCCGGTCAACTCTCCACGTTGCCAGCTGTTGACAACACACGTTTCGTTATAATCGACGACGCTGCCGGATTGCGCAAAAGCAA
This sequence comes from Chryseolinea sp. T2, assembly GCF_037203685.1. Classification (NCBI taxonomy): domain Bacteria; kingdom Pseudomonadati; phylum Bacteroidota; class Cytophagia; order Cytophagales; family Fulvivirgaceae; genus Chryseolinea; species Chryseolinea sp. T2. The sequence continues at coordinate 255,404 of NZ_JBBCAU010000001.1, read as the reverse complement.
TGGTCGCGGCAATTTCCTCACCGACAGCTTTAAGAAGGCCAGCGCCATGAGCGTAAAGAGCAAGCAACCGTTCTTCATGATGTTTGAAGGAGCCCAGGTAGACTGGGGTGGACATTCAAATGACCTTCCTTACCTCGCCACAGAATTTCTCGACTTCGATGCGCTCGTCGGCGAAGCGGTAAGGTTTGCTGATCAGGACGGACAAACACTTGTGATCGTTACCGCCGACCACGAAACGGGTGGCCTTTCACTTGTCGGTGGCGACATCGCCTCGGGAAGCGTTCGAAGCAACTTCAGCACCGGCGGACATACCGCGATACCGGTGCCGGTGTTTGCCTTCGGCCCGGGAGCACATCTCTTCACAGGCGTTTATCAGAACACCCAGATCTATTCGAAGATCATGCAGCTGGTGGGCGGCAAGTAAACCAATTAACCAATCAACTTATCGCCAATGGCGAGTACGACCGTAGGTAGCGACAGCGAATTCTTAATTCTTAATTATTCTTAATTCTTAATTTCCTGACCTGGCCACCACACAGCATTAGTACTTCCTTATGATGACAACGCCTGCAATAACAAGGGCGATGCCCAATAACTTCATGTAATTGATGGGAGTGGGATGTGCTACAAGCACATTGAAGTGCTCGAGCATTATAGATACAAGCATTTGCCCCGCAACGACAAGTCCAAACGTTAAACCCGGCCCCAGCTTTGGGAACAGCAGAACTATGGCGGTCACATAAAACGCACCTAGTAGCCCGCCGAGCCACAAATAGCCTGGCGCTTCACGGAGACCGGGTATAGAAGCTGTTTGTCGCGTTAAGAGAATATAAATGATCAGCCCAACAGTCCCGACGATGAAGGAGATAGTTGCTGCGTAAGCGGAATTTTGTGCGGCAATTCCAAGGCGTGCATTAAGTCCGGCTTGTATCGGAAGAACTGCACCAGATAACAAAGCGATGATGACCCAAATCAGCTTATCCATAGTTTGTGTTGACAATGGCGTTAAGCTACGAAATTTGCCAGCATCATTATGCAGCTAATCGAGTAGGTGACATTCGTATCCTCAGTTAGTAACACCGTTATCTACATGCTATAAGATTATCGATCGAAAGTCATAGTTCGATCTGATCGCCGCCTCGCGTTTAAATAGCTGAGGATAGTCTACCACTAAGCCATCGTCATCAACTGTTATCGTGGCTTCGAAGTCGTTTGGAATATTCTCATAGTGATATGAGGTATCCGATATCATTGTATAACGCTGGCGTACGGAATGAATCCTGTTGGAAAGCAGATCACAATAGATAACCTGTATCACTGCCGTCTCCTTTTGGCCGAGGCGCAGTCTCCTGATCGGCAGTGTATTCGTAAATGGCGTTACAGGAATATCGACATCTATGCATCCATTGAACTCAGCCCGCTCCCGGCCGTTGTATTTCCATGTGCCTGAGGCATCCTTCAAAAGCTCATGGCGGACAAGTTGATCATTATGCTGGACATCTATTCGAAGTGAGGTTGTATGACCCCTGGCATCAGTTGACAAAGAATAGTGCACATAGTAGAGTTTATGCTCATAGCGGCCAACAATCGTTGACTGGACCTTTAACACCAGGCCCTCTATATCCACTAAGCAATTCTCGAGTGAATAATATTCGCGTCCCGACCAAAGAAGATTGAGCTGTTTCATTTGTTCCTCCGTCCTTACGTTAACCTAACTTCCGATGCAAGCACAACATTAATGCCATGTAGAAACTCTTGAATGGCCACGCAGGTATTCACACTTGATGATTAATCTGCTTTCTTTGCACCTGTGAAGATACTCATCATCCATCAGCACTTCAGACTTCCGTCGCAGGGTGGGGCCATAAGGTCTTACTATCTGGCGCGGGCGCTGGTTGAGCATGGCATCGATGTGGAGGTGATCACGGCACATGCTGGTAAAAAACAGGAACACCAAAACGTGGATGGCATCAGTATCCATTATCTTCCAGTCGACTACGAAAACAGCTTCGGATTCCGTAAACGAAGTCAGGCCTTCATAAGCTTTGCGTGGCGCGCCGCTGCGCTTGCGGCTCGTTTGCCCGGCATTGATCTTTGCTATGCTATATCCGTACCGTTGACAACCGGCCTCAGTGCCATGTGGTTAAAAGCCACAGAGCGCCTGAACTACCTGTTCGAGGTCGGTGACCTTTGGCCGGACGCACCTATCGAGTTGGGATTTGTTGAGAATGGTGTCTTTAAAGCAGCGCTGTTAAAACTGGAATCGATTACGTACTCCAAAGCGGCAGGCATCGTGGCGCTGTCAGATCCCATCAGGAAGGCTGTTCAAAGAAAGTCACCGGGAAGTCAGGTGTACGTGATTCCCAATATGGCGGATACAGAGTACTTTGGTACATCCGCAGATGGAACCGCTTTCAGAACCCGACACGGCGTCGCGGGTAAGTTTGTAGTGTCGTATATCGGTGCCGTTGGATTCGCCAACGGCCTGGATCATTATATCGAGTGCGCCAGGGCTGCATCACAGGCAAAACTGAATGTTCACTTCTTCATTTGTGGCGACGGCGCATTGCTTCCTCAGCATCAAGCAAACGTAAAACGACTGGATCTTCAGAACCTCACGTTTCTTCCCTTCTCAGATCGTGCAGGTGTAAAGGAACTCATGGATGCCAGCGATGCCATCTTCGTATCCTACAAGCCATATCGTATACTTGAAACAGGATCCCCTAACAAGTACTTTGATGGATTGGCCGCCGGCAAACTTATCGTTGTGAACTTTGAAGGTTGGATACGCGAGGAGATAGAAGGTGAAAGATGCGGTATCTATGTTGACCGCCAACGGCCAGATGCATTTGTTAGCGTGATCACTCCATTTCTGAACGATCGCGCACTGCTTAAGCAATATCAGATTGCGTCGCGCGACCTCGCACTACGCAAGTACTCAAGGATACAGTTAGGAGCACAGTTTGCTGATGTGATAAAGCGGACTGTAAATGCTTGCCAAAACGCCGGACGATCATTTAGATCACCGAAACACTAATTATCCACTCTCTCAAAGATCTTCCCGGTCTTTTTGTTTTTAAGGATGAGCTTCTTTGCACCATAGTGCGTCACTTCCTCCTTCACAAGATAATGCTCTGCATCATATTCTGTGAGATGCTGATGTTTCGTAAGCCCGCTCTTTCCACGCCAAACATCAAGCACGACGGGTTCCCATAGCTTCGATTTCGCCGACTTATACGCCGCATCCAGTACAGCGTTCACAACATATCCATCATAAAAAGTCTCACGGGGCGCGGCACCTTTTTCCATCGAGTTGAACATGTCCATGAACATGTGATTGTATCCAAGTTCGTTCAACTCATCGCCTACTGGAAAAAGCCAGCCTGAATTGCTTTCTGCCTTTTCTGCAATGTAGTCTCCGCCCTTGCCGGTGGTAAACATTTCGAAACCGGTACGGAGGAAGTTGTTGACCCAAATCGTCCCCTCTGTTCCCATAACCTCGTCGCGAAGATCAAGGCCTCCACGAAACGTCCAGCTCACTTCGAATTGTGCCATCGCTCCGTTTTCATATTTGATCAATGCGATTGCGTGATCTTCTGCATCTATTGGCTTCACCTGGGTATCCGCCCAGCACATTACTTCAACGGGTTTAATGTCCTTTCCAATGTAGCTCCTCGTGATCTCAACGCAGTGACAACCCAAATCAAGAATACATCCGCCACCGGCCTGTTCAATATCCCAGAACCAATCGGAGTGAGGACCAGGATGTGTCTCCCGCGACTTCGCCCACAGGATACGTCCAAGTCCACCTTGCTGAACTGTCGACAACGCCTTTATGAACTTTGGCGCATAAACAAGGTCTTCGAGATAGCCATTGAATATCCCGGCCTTTTCAACTGCATCGAGCATACGTCGTGCTTCTGCCGCGTTTCGCCCCAATGGCTTTGTAGTGATCACCGCCTTCTTGTGTTTGCAGCAAAGCAGCACAGCTTCTTCATGAAGATTGTTTGGCAAAGCAATACAAACGACCTCTACTTCCGGCCGCGCGATCGCTTCTTCCATTTGAGTAGTAGCAAATGCTACCTTATAATCCGCAGCAAACTTCTGTGCACTCTCAGACCGCCGCGAGTAAATGGTGACGATCTTGTCTTTGCTTCTATACCCCTGAAGTGAGTCGGCATAAAAGCGTCCGATGAAGCCGGACCCGAGCATTGCTATATTCATGGTCGTGAGATTTAATAAGCTAAATAATATTCATCGAAGGCATGACAGCCCTAGGCAGCTTGCTTAATGTCCCGCTTTTCCTTAAAAAACAACAGGAAGTAAACCAATACGCCTACCGCTACGAACGCCGGAACCCACCAGATACTGGTCCAGTTCTTTACTCCATCAACCGTATAGCGATCAATCACCGAACCGGAAAACTTCGTACCGAAGTACATGCCTAGCCCGTACGTTGCAAACGTAAACAGGCCCTGTGCGGCGTTCTTGATTTTTTCACCCGCCTTCTTTTCAGTGTACATGTATCCAGTCACGAAGAAGAAGTCGTAGCATATTCCATGAAGGACGATGCCGGCATAAAGCATCCACATGTTGTCACCTACATTGCCATAGGCAAAGCATACATAGCGAAGCAACCATGCCGTCATACCAAGAATAAGCATGTTCTTTACTCCAATCCTGTTGAAAAGGAACGGTATGGCGAGAATGAACAACCCCTCTGATACTTGTCCAAGTGTCATCTTGCCGGCAGCGTCCTGCAGACCGACTTCATTCAAAAACAGGTTAGCACCGGAGTAATAGAACGACAATGGTATGCAAACCAACACTGCAGCAATAAAGAAAATCAAATACGGTTTGTCCTTAAACAATACAAATGCGCTGGCACCCAGCGCACCGGACGCACTCGTATCCGCTGCTTTTCCCTTAGGAGGAGTATTAGGCAAAATAAACGAAACGACACCCAGCAATATTGAAGCACCTGCCGCCAGCTGAAAAGTCGATGGTGTCTTTTCGATACCAGTAGCACTGATGATTACACCCGCCAAAATCCATCCCACCGTTCCAAACACACGTATCCATGGAAACTGTTTTCCCGGATCGGTCATCTGAGCGAAGGCAATACTGTTCGTCAACGCAATAGTTGGCATGTACAACAACGAATAAACAAGAATCACCCAATAGAAACCCGAGTTTGAGTCAACCTGCGTAGCCAGATAAAGCAGCACACCGCCAATGATGTGAAACACTCCAAGAATATTCTGCGCTGCGAAAAAACGATCCGCCACCATGCCAATGAAGAACGGGGATATCATCGTTGCCAGTGCCAGTGCGCTGTAAGCATCACCGATATCAGTACCGGTCGACTTCAAAAACTCCGACATGTAAGTTGCCATGGTAACATACCATGCACCCCAGATGAAGTACTCCAGCAACATCATAAAGGACAGCCTGGCGAATACGGACGATTTCATGCGATAAGGATTTAAGTTGAGAAATATACACGTCCGCTATCGGTAAACGAAAGCCACCTGCATAAAAGAAGGATCGAAATCCTCTTCGCAGCAGGTCAACGTGTTACCGCTCAGCAAAGGCGAAGATGACTTGATAATTAACTGTGCACAGGCACGGCTGACGGAAGGCAGCATCGGGCACATGTCACCCGGCATCGCGTATCAGGATCGCGTCAAAAGAAGTGAGGCCCACTTCTCTCTTTCTCCTCTGGAAGTTTCTTTCAAACCAAAAGGTGCTGCTACAGCAAGCAAATCGGGAATATCTTCTGTGTAAAAACCGCTGAGCAGAAGTTCGCTGCCCTTCCCAAGATACTTAGCATAAAGAGGAATCTCGTCCAGCAGCACGTTCTTGTTGATATTGGCAAGGATGATGTCGAATGTACCGTCGAACGAGAGGTCAGCCAGCTTGCCCAGGTAGTGCCTGATGTTCGTGCAGTGATTGAGCTCAATGTTGTCGAAACTGTTGGTAACGCTCCATTCGTCAATGTCAAAGGCATCTACTTCGCGTGCACCAAGCTTCGACGCCATGATGGAAAGAATGGCTGTTCCACATCCGGCGTCCATCACACGTCTGCCACGATGGTTCATTTTCATCTGCGCGCTGATCATCAAATGCGTTGTCTGATGATGGCCCGTTCCGAACGACATCTTGGGAGTGATGATCAGATCATACTCATATTGTTTGTCCGGTTGATGGAACTCCGCGCGAATGATGCACCGATCATCAACAACGATGGGCTCATAACTTTTCTCCCACTGCTCGTTCCAGTTCTGCTTTTCGATCCGGTCAAATGAGTACGACAGCTCCGTCTGACTTGCATACTTTGAGAGTATGGCCTCAACAGCGTCGCGATCATAGGCGTCGCCCTCAGTGTATGCCTCGAATCCATCGTCGTTCTCCATGAACGAATCGAATCCCGCCTCCGACATTTCGGCAATCAACAACTCGTTGAACTCAGGTTGACAAACGACTTTCAGGCAGCTGTAGTACATTGTATTTTCAATACTTGCATTAGGATCCCGTAGGGATCCCAGATCATTAGAGAACGCATTCATCGCATTTAGATCCCATCGGGATCTCAGATTATTAACAACGACGCATTCGGTCATAGCAGCGTGCGACGCACGGGACATTTCTAATGCACCCACTTACATCGCACGCAAAGCAGACATTTAATTTAAAAAGAACGTAATAATCCCGAGATCGCTCTCAAACGCCCTCTGCCGTCAGTTGTATCTTATATCGACTTAACGATCTCCGTAAAATCACGCGACTTCAAAGACGCACCACCAACCAATCCGCCATCTACATCCGGACACGCGAAAAGCTCCTTCGCATTCGCCGCAGTAACACTTCCACCATAAAGTATCGTGATCTCATCTGCAACGGCCTGGCTATACTTAGACGCAAGGTGCTTGCGGATAACAGCGTGCATGTCCTGCGCCTGTTGCGCCGACGCGGTCTTGCCCGTTCCGATTGCCCATACTGGTTCGTAGGCAATCACAAGCTTTTGCAACTGTGCTGCGCTCAAATGAAACAATGCCTCTTCAACCTGACGCTTTACAAGATCTTCATGACCGTTGCTTTCGCGAACCTCGAGCGGTTCGCCGCAGCAGAAGATCGGAGTCAGTCCATGCTTCTGCGCAATGTCAATCTTCTTGGCAAGAAGCTGACCATCCTCACCAAAATACTGACGACGCTCGCTGTGACCCAATATCACACTCTTAACTCCAACAGACGTAAGCATTGATGCAGATACTTCTCCTGTGTATGCACCTGATTCATGCTGGCTGCAGTTCTGCGCCGCTACCGAAATGCGTGTACCCGTACCGATAAGCTTGGTGAGTTGTGCCAGGTAGGGAAACGGCACGCATAAAATCACTTCCACATTGCCCTTCACTTCATCGGCTACCATTCCCTTTACTTCCGTCGCCAGGATATTGGCTTCTTCAAGGGTCTTATTCATTTTCCAGTTGCCGGCTACAATTTTCTTACGCATAGTGTGGTGATGTTGATGGTTTAACTATTAAGTGTTTTTTAAAATGGCTTTAAAGATAAAGAGGATTTTTCAATTCAATCAGTGCGACGGTCGGTAAGCTGATTCTTTGAACAGGCGCTGCGCCTGCCCTTCCTTCATTAAGTCCGGAAGAGAAACATCGGGATGATGATCAGCATACTTATTCACGATCTGCCAACCCACCCATTGACCTATTCGCCCGGGGCACTTCTCGCCAACCTGAATCGTGTTCGGTCGTTCCCCGAGATAGTCCTGCTTCACTTTATGATTTGTCGAATACAGGATCTGGCTGTCAACAAACCGCTTCCAGATAAGATCTTCATTACTTCTCGAGCCCTTGATCTCTTCGGGCGTATACCAGATCAGTACGCTGTCAGGAACACAGGGAAGCATACGCTTGGCGAAGTAAAAAGACTTGCCGTAGGCAACCATGTCGGCCAGTACGGTCTTGTCGCTCAGCTCGCTTTGATTGAAGCGCGGACTGATACCATAGATCAGCATGCATGAAGGTACAATGTCATCCGGATCATACTTGCGCAGCAGGTAATCGTAAACGCGTGGACGATATTTTGCTCCTCTTCCGAGGAAAAAATCAAGTCCGACAATAATCAACGAGTCTGAAACGTAGAGATCGGTATCGAGCCCCGACACGATGGTTTGAATCCGTGGCGGAGTGATGTCTGGATAGTAGTGCTTGAGATTCGTAAATGCCTGCTGAAATTCTGCTTTGAGCCCTTCAACATCTCCGAATACCCTGCGCGTTTCCGCATTCAAAGTGTCAAAGTGCGGGTTGTTGAACTTATGATACAACTCATTGATAAACGTCGAATCATCAGGATACTCCGCACGTCGGAAAACCTCGTCCCGAACGATCGGATATCTCGTAAGAAAACTGACCAGCTTCTTTTTCGAGGGAATACGCAGCAACGAATCCTGCAGCTGCTGAAACTTCATTTCGATCTTTATCCCGCTAACGTCGGGCTGTACTGCGCACTTCTCTTTCTCTTCACCACAACTGTAAAGAAGGGAGGCTAACAAAACAATGGAACAAGTGACGCAAAAGTTAAAGGACTGCTTCATAACCTGGGACAGGCGAAAAAATGGCATTGTAATAACTATTCAGACTCAAAGTTAATGATGTCGCTCGGTTTTGAGCGAGTGAGACGCAGACTGCGAACCGTTTCTCCACGCGTAACGTGCACCAGGTTCGATTGATCGTCGTAGGCTTCGGTGATAATTGAGTTTTGAACCTGTATCGCCTTCCACTTCTTCACTTTGTCAACTTCTACATAGAAGATAAACGCCTCGTGATCCCTTTCATGACCCAGGTATTTAATGACCTGCGTCTTACCATCCAGGGAGACCGAGAACCTCGTCTTCAGATACGTCTGCATGAGCTCATCGAGCGACTGTCCTTTCGGTTCCAGCACGTCCAGCTCCGGCTGGCGGAAGCTTTGCCTCATCGTGGTCTCCAGGTCATCTATGAACACGCGCATCATGATCTCGAGCCTCTTCTCCTTCTCGTCCATTTCGATTTCAGTCACCGACACGTGCATGGGATGCAGCCACGCTGCGAAATGCATGGGAAGAGCGATCAGAAAGGCGTAGAATGTCATCGCAAAAAAATAAGGTGTAAAGATTGAATATTAATGCCGAATCCGAAAATGGTCGTTGCGGGTAACACCGTCTGGCACAGCCATTAGTGTAATCTTTCGAAGGAAAACCTGACAATTTTCGCTCCCAGAACGCGAAAACCTGTCCCTGTTAACAGAAACTCGTTTGCGGACAAAATGGGTGATGGAGAGATGACACAAAAAGCAGTAATATTGCCGGTTGTTTCAAAGGGTTTTGACGAGTTATGTCCGATTTTAGCCTGTACTTTGGCCTTGGGAAAGATCATATACTGGATTATGCAAACGGTTACGATCACATTCTTTTTGTTGTCGCGCTCTGTGCGTTGTACGTCAGCCACGACTGGAAAAGGGTACTCATTCTCGTAACCGCATTCACCATCGGGCATTCGATAACGCTGGCTCTTTCAACATTTAAGATCGTGAACGTGCGATCGGAACTGGTCGAGTTCCTCATCCCGGTCACCATTTTCATAACGGCCGTTTCAAACCTGTTTAAGAACGAAAACAACATTGGAACGAAGCCCATGCAGGCAAACTACTTCTATGCCCTGTTCTTCGGATTGATCCACGGACTTGGCTTTTCGAATTACCTGCGTGCCATTCTGGGTAGAGACAAAACGATCATCACCCAACTCTTTGCTTTCAACGTAGGACTTGAATTCGGACAACTCGTAATTGTATTGCTCTTCATGTCGGTATGCTTCATATTGGTCGATTTGTTTGGTGTGGACAGAAGGGACTGGAAGATGGTGATCTCGTCGGCGATTGCAGGGATGGCGCTCATCCTCATGAAGGAAACAGCGTTCTGGTTAGACAAGTGAGCCTCGCGGTGAATGCTTGCTTAACTATTGCCGGTAAGGTGATGGGCGACAATGGACTTGATGCGATTCGACTGAAGAGGAATCGTATCTTTTGAACAAAGGAATAACTCAATAAGAATAACTCATTCATTAACCTAAATTCATATGAAGCGTTTCTTGATTACGCTGCTATCGGCAGGCGCCATCACCGCCTACGCACAGCAGCCGCAATGGCAGGGCAAGTTTGAGCAGCTTGGTCAGACATTGCCGACACCCAACGAGTACCGGACGGGTTCGGGTGCTCCCGGTGTAAAGTACTGGCAGCAAAAGGCCGACTACGCGATCGACATCGAACTGAACGATCAGAACCAGAGTATCACTGGAAAAGAAACGATCACCTATCACAACAACTCCCCCGACGTACTGAAATATCTCTGGCTTCAACTGGATCAGAATATTCTTTCGAAGGACAATACCCTGTCATCTACCGATATCGGAGCGTTGGTTGACTCCGCAGCAGCTAAGACCTATGCGGCACGCGTATCCGACTTCAAAGGTGGCTTCAATGTGAAAAGCGTTACAACAACTTCAGGGGCACCGTTGCAGCACACCATCAACAACACGATGATGCGCGTTGATCTTCCTCAGCCTCTTAAGCCAGGCGAGAAGTATGCGTTCAACATCGAATGGTCATTCAACATCGTTGACCGCAGCGTTTTCGGTCAGCGTAGCGGCCTCGAATTTTTCCCTGAAGACGGAAACTATATTTACACCATCGCGCAGTTCTTCCCACGCATGTGCGTATACGACGACTACGAAGGATGGCAGAATAAGCAATTCCTCGGAAGAAGCGAGTTCACGCTTCCTTTCGGTGATTATAAAGTGCGTATTACTGTTCCTGCCGACCACATGGTTGGTGCTACAGGTTCTTTGAAGAACCCTAATGACGTGTTGTCTAAGACGGAGATCGATCGCTTCAACTCAGCAAAGACATCGTACGATAAACCTGTGATCATCGTAACCCAGGCGGAGGCAACTCAAAAGGAAAAGACGAAAGCAACTCAGAAGAAGACCTGGGAGTTTCAGGCCGACAATGTTCGCGACTTCGCATTCTGCTCATCACGCAAGTTCATCTGGGACGCTCAGGCAGTGAAGATCGGAGATAAGACTCCGCTGGCGATGTCTTATTATCCTAAAGAGGGAAATCCTCTCTGGGAAAAGGAATCTACTAAAGCAGTAAAGAACACCATTGAAGTTTATTCGAAGTACACTATCGACTATCCTTATCCGGTTGCCATCTCTGTTCACACAGCAAGCATCGGCATGGAGTATCCGATGATCTGCTTCAACTTTGGAAGACCAAACAAGGATGGCAGCTACAGCGCCACAACGCGTCAGGGAATGATCGGTGTGATCGTTCACGAAGTAGGTCACAACTTCTTCCCCATGATCATCAACAGCGACGAACGTCAGACTACGTGGATGGATGAGGGTATCGATACGTTTGTTCAATTGATGACGGAACTGGAACGCTATCCCGACATTCAGTGGTCACGCGGAACACCTGCGGGCCTAGCTCCTTATCTGAAGGGCGACAAGTACAAGCAACGTCCTTTGATGACCAACGGTGACCAGGTAATCGAATTTGGAAACGAGCAATATGCAAAGGCGGCAACAGGGTTGTACATGCTTCGTCAGACCATCATGGGTCCTGAGCTGTTTGATAAAGCCTTCAAGGAATACGCTACGCGCTGGGCCTTCAAACATCCGAAGCCTGCCGACTTCTTCCGTACCATGGAGGATGCTTCGGCTGTAGACCTCGACTGGTTCTGGAAGGGGTGGTTCTACACAACTGATGATTGTGATCAGTCAATCGATCAGGTACGCTGGTTCCAGACCCGCAAGACAGAAACAGATCCTGAGAAGAAGAATCTCAATGTTAAGAAGGGCGACCTGAATGCAAGCGCTAACGAGAAGAAATTTGATGACTTCAGCGGCGGCCCGCAGCCCTTCAGCCTTATTTCAACTGATCCCCGCCTCAACGGCGAGTTCAACAGCCGCGTGGATGATAAAGCAATCATGCAGAAGCTGGACAACAAGAACATCTACGAAGTCACGCTCAGCAACAAAGGTGGCCTGGTGATGCCCGTAATCATCCAGTGGACTTACAAGGACGGATCTAAAGAGATCGAAAGAATTCCTGCTGAAGTATGGCGTGTGAACGAACAGAAGATCTCTAAGGTCTTCATTAAGGATAAAGAGGTTGTTGACATTACCCTCGATCCGCTCAGTGAAATCACAGACGTTAATACGCAGAACAACGTATTCCCTAAGCGCGCTGACGCAGGTACGAAGTTTGACGACTTTAAGAAGAAAAGTAAGTAACACATCGCTGGTGCTATCGCATGAACCAGGAGATTACTTGTTCAGTGGCGATCGATCGGATAAATGAATTAGACAGATGAAATACTCTTTCAAATGGCTGACTTTGCTGCTTACCGCAACAGCCTCTACCGTATACGCACAGCAGTGGAAGGGAAAGTTCGAGCAACTGGACGAGTTGCTGCCCACGCCGAATAGTTACCGGACCGGATCCGGTGCGCCCGGTGAAAACTACTGGCAGCAACGGGCCGACTATGTGATCAGCGCCGAACTGGACGACGCGACTCAGACACTTACCGGTTCAGAGACGATTACCTATTATAATAACTCACCCGACGCCCTCACGTTTCTGTGGTTGCAACTGGATCAGAATCTGTTTGCCAACAACAGCATGACGAACGTAACACGCACCGGGACGGTCCGGGATTCGGTCCCTGCGAGCTTCTTTAAGAACGCGGCGGGAGTTAGCCTTCCCGATAACAAAGGTTATCAGATAAAGTCGGTGAAAGATGCATCGGGAAAGAACCTTCCCTATGTTATCAATAATACGATGATGCGCATCGACCTCCCGGCGTCACTCAAGACAGGAGAGAAGGTAAGCTTTTCGGTTGCATGGACCTTTCACGAAACGGACCGTCAGACCTACGACGGCCGCGGCGGGTTTGAGTATTTTCCGGAAGATGGAAACTACGTTTATACATTTGCTCAATGGTTCCCCCGCATGTGCGTGTACGACGATTACGAGGGCTGGCAAAACAAACAATTCCTCGGACAGGGAGAGTTTGCCCTCGTGTTCGGTAACTATAACGTGAAGCTTACCGTGCCCGCCGATCATATCGTAGGGGCTACTGGCACGATTCAGAATCCGAAGGACGTGCTCACGAAAGAACAGCTGGAAAGATTTGAGCGCGCAAAGAAGACGTACGATGCTCCCGTGCTTATCGTTACTCCTGAGGAGGCTGCGAAAAAGGAAAAGACCAAGTCAACTAAAAAGGCAACATGGTCATTCGCAGCAGAGAATGTTCGCGACTTTGCCTTTGCCACTTCCCGTAAATTCATCTGGGATGCGCAGGCAGTGAAAGTCGGAAGCAAAACACCACTCGCTCAATCACTGTATCCAAAAGAGGGCAATCCGCTTTGGCAAAAAGAATCCACGAAAGCGATACGCAACGCACTGGAGCTTTACTCATCAAGAACATTCGAGTATCCTTATCCCGTGGCATACTCTGTTCATTCTGCTGCACAGGGAATGGAGTATCCAATGATTTGTTTTAACGGCGGGCGTCCCAACAAAGACGGATCGTTCTCCAAGCAAACACTTACGGGAATGGTTTCGGTGATCGTTCACGAAGTAGGACACAATTTCTTTCCCATGATCGTAAACTCCGACGAACGTCAATGGTCGTGGATGGATGAAGGATTAAATACCTTCCTCGAGAAGGAAACAATTCGCGAGCGTTATCCTGAACTCTTTGGAACCCACGGTACCCCTAAGGGCATTGCACCTTTTATGCGCGGCGACAAGAGTCAGCAGCGACCAATCATGACAATGTCTGATAACATTCGTCGCACAGAGTTCGGACCAAACGCCTATTCAAAACCTTCTGCGGCATTAACAGTGCTTCGTGAAACAGTAATGGGTCCCGAACAATTCGATCAGGCATTCAGAGAATATTCGCAGCGATGGGCCTTTAAACATCCCAAACCTGCCGACTTCTTCCGTTCAATGGAAGATGCTTCCGGAACTGATCTCGATTGGTTCTGGCGCGGATGGTTTTATACCACCGACAACGTCGATGTTGACCTCGCTGCGGTGAAGTGGTATAAGTTGAACAATACAAAGTCAGATCCGGAGAAGAAAGGTGTGAAAGCAAAGCAGGGTGATCTTGCAGCATCCACTCAATCCTCAAAAGATGACTTCTCAGGAGGTCCTCAGATGTTTACCATTAACAACACACCTGAGAAACTGAATGCAGAGTTCCGCAGCACGGAAGATGATAATGCAATACGGGCAAAGCTCGACGGCAAGAACATCTACGAGCTGAAGTTCAGAAACGTTGGCGGCCTGATAACACCCCTGGTAATTCAATGGACGTACTCCGATGGCACCACGGAAGTTGAACGTATTCCTGCAGAGGTATGGCGCATGAATGAAACAGAGATCACAAAGGTGTTCATCAAAGATAAACAGGTGACAAACATCGTTCTCGACCCCAACTTCGAACTTGCAGACACGGAGATCAGTAACAACGTATTCCCTAAGCGCAAGGGAGTGTCGAAGTTCGATCAGTTCAGGGCGAAATAGAGAGCAATTGATAATTTACAATTGAAAATTGAGAATTAAGGAGCGGCCTGCCGGCCGCTTTTTTAATGATTTAAATCCCGTAGGGATTTCAGATTAATGGCAAGGGATTTCAGATTAATGGCAAGGGATTTTCTGGATTTAAATCCCATAGGGATTTCAGATTAATAGCAAACGATTCGGAATGTTATCTCGGCGTGTCGACGATGAATTTTCAAAGAAATGCGCACTTCATCCGACACGCAACGCAGGCAAACAAATTTCGATCGTTCATTTCGTACGATGAACATCCGCATTCAATTGAACGCTTGCGGACCGCACGAGCGGAATTAATCATCTCATCCTGCTATTGACTACTTAACAGGATCGGAATACATCCTTCCGATAAAGAATACATCTGAAACGGGACCTAAACGCCCTTAAACATCAACTTAAACGCGCGCTCTAAATCCACATTCCCGCCAGAGAATATAATCCCAACGCGTTTTCCTTTGAGCTTCTCCTTCGCCTTCAATGCCGCCGCCAATGGCACAACACCCGAGGGCTCAACAATAACTTTCAGCCGCTCCCACACCAGTCGCATCGCAGCAACAATTTCATCATCACTCACGGTAACAACTTCCTTCACCCGCTGACGAATTATTGGAAACGTCTTATCTCCTAACGAAGTGAGCAATCCATCGGCGATCGAATTGGATTGAGAGGGCTCAATCTTGCCGGTCTGCATCGAACGAAATGCATCATCTGCGCCTTCGGGTTCTGCAGCAATAACAGTTGTTTCTGGTGAGAAGTATTCAACAGCAAGAGAAACACCACTTAACAATCCACCGCCACCAACGGGCGCGATGATCACATCGAGCTTTCCAACTTCTTCCATCAGTTCCTTGGCCGCCGTTGCTTGTCCGGCTATGACCGCGTAGTTATTAAACGGATGAATTTCGGTGGCCCCTGTTTTACTGATAACATCAGCAAGAGTCGATTCGCGCGCGGTGAGTGTAGGCTCGCACTCAAAGATCTCACCATCGAATCCACGTACTCCGCGCTTCTTTACTTCGGGAGACGTTCGCGGCATAACAATGTATGACTTCGTGTTCATGATCTTTGCGGCCCGCGCGAGCGCCTGAGCATGATTGCCACTCGAATGAGTCGCGACGCCTTTCGATAAGTCGTCGGGTGAAAGCGTGAGCACTGCATTCATCGCACCTCTTGCCTTAAAAGCCCCTATCTTCTGAAGGTTTTCGCACTTGAAGAACACTTGAGCTCCAATCATTTCATCAATGCCCTGTGAGGTCATCACTGCAGTTTGATGAATGTACGGCTTGATTCTGCGATGCGCAGCTTCGATCTCTTCCCTGGTAGGTACTGTGCGATTGTTCGACGCTGTGGATTTAACAGCGGAGATATTTTCTGATTGTTCCTGTTTGCTGGCCACGTCTTTGAGATTCTTTGACAACCGACCAAACTAGCAAACTTTGATGCCTTACCCTACTTTGTCGACATCTTATTATTCCGGTAGATCTCTTTCCCCTTCTCGTTCCACTCGACCTTCACGTAGGGTTTGTTCTCCTCATCGAATGCTTCCTTGGGATATGAGATGATCTTTTTACGGTTTCCGTTAGCGTAATATTCAGTCCAGTCACCGACGCGATGATCCCACTGATATTCACCTAGTACAGCGACCTTGCCGTTCTCATGGAAGTAGTAATAGTATCCTTCCTTCTCACCGTATTCAATGGGTGTCATTTCCTTCATCTTCTTTCGCTGACCTGGATCGTAGTATGATACAAGTGATTCCTTTGGCCAGCCCTGGTAGTAACGTTCTTTGTCTTTCAGCGTGCTGTCGCGTGCGTATTCCATCCAGCGGCCATGTTTGGTCCCCTTGTAGAAAATGCCCTTCGCCATCACCACCTGCCCCTGACGACGTTCATAGGGTCCGTGCAGCAACACGCCCTTCTTTGGATCAAATGTGCTGGTCTTTCTGATCTCGTGACGAGTGAAATCGTACCAGTAGATGTCGCGAACAAAAGTTTCCGGCAGCTTGGGTTCCTTCAGATAGTAGAACAGCTCAAAGGTTACGCGATCGCCTTCGCCTCTCTTCGTGAAGCCTTTCTTCGTCTTCAGCCCATAGTAGACACGCTTCTTAACTTTCTTCTTCTTGGTGTTGACAGGGTCCGCTTCCTGCTCAAAATTAAGATTGACGGGAGTATCAATTGTAAAGCGTTGCTCCTGGGGCGAAGGTTCTTCCTGAGCTCTTGCCGTAATGGCAAGCGAACAGGAGAGCAAAAAAATCACGAGTACCCGGTTTCGCATGATGCTATTCTAACGTCTTGAATGCGTTGTTATTGCAAAAATAAAAAACCCCTCCCGGATTGTAAACAGGAGGGGTTCGTATCCCGTCGGATGGCCGGATCAGGAGACGAGGTCTACGCTGCGTTTGATGAAATTCGTCAAATCAGCACCCGTCAGTAAATTCTGTGACAACAGACCGAGGTCGTACGCCTGCTTGGCAAGCTTCGATTTCTGGTCGTCGTTTTCGGCCTTCAATATCTTTTGAATAACGCCATGGTTCGCATTCACGGAGACGTTGTAGTTGTCAGGCATCGAACCCATGAAAGCGTATTGTCCGCCACCAAGTTTGGCCATGTCTTTCATGCGGCGCATGAACTCACTCATCGTCACCACAACAGGCATGTCTGATGGCGACAGTGATTCAACTGCGATCGTCATGTTCTTGTTCGAGATCGCCTTTTCAAAGATCTCCTTGATTGCGTTCTTTTCATCTTCGGTCAAAACGCTGTCAAGCTTTTCATCCTTGTCGATGAGCTTGTCAGTAGTTTCGCTATCCACACGTTTGATCTGAACTTTCTCCAGCTTTTGCTCAAGCGTGTTGATGAAGTGGCTGTCCAGCACACCATCCAGTTGCAATACGTCATAACCCTTGGCCTGGGCGTTCTGTATGTAGCTGTCCTGCTTGCCAGGATCAGATGTATACACATAAACAACCGTGCCTTCTTTGTCCGTCTGAGAAGGGCTTACCTTGTCTTTGTATTCTGAGAATGTGGCGTACTCCTTGTTTGTGTTCTTGAGGAGAGCAAAATCTTTAGCGCGGTCGTAAAACTTCTCGTCGCTGATCATGCCGTACTTCACGAAAATGTTGATATCATCCCACTTCTTCTCGAAGTCCTTGCGGTCTTTCTTGTAAATGTCGCTGAGCTTGTCAGCAACTTTCTTCGTGATATGCTGACTGATCTTCTTCACATTAGCATCGCTTTGCAGGTAACTGCGCGATACGTTCAGAGGAATATCCGGTGAATCAAGTACCCCATGAAGCATCATGAGGAAGTCAGGCACAACGTCCTTCACTTCGTCGGTGATGAACACCTGGCGAGAATACAGTTGAATCTTATTCTTCTGCATCTCAAAGTCGTTCTTCACTTTCGGGAAGTATAGCACCCCCGTTAGATTGAACGGATAATCTACATTGAGATGGATCCAGAACAACGGATCTTCCGAGAACGGATACAGCTCTTTGTAAAATGCAATGTAGTCTTCGTCCTTAAGATCAGAAGGTGATTTAGTCCAGAGAGGAGCAGTGTTGTTGATGATGCGGGCAACCTGTACCGTTTTGTATTGGGGTTTGCCTTCGCTGTCGGTGCCGTCTTCTACGCTTTCATCCTTGGTGCCGAATTGAATCTCAACAGGAAGGAACTTGCAGTACTTCTCGAGGATGCCTTTCAATTTCCATTCGTCAAGGAATTCTTCTGAATCACTGTTGACGTGAAGGATAACATCCGTTCCGCGGGCCTCTTTCGTTGCAGAGAAGAGTTCGAATTCTGTCGAACCATCACAGATCCAGCGAGCTGCTTCATTTTCAGCCGCTTTATAGGACCTCGAGATGATTTCCACCTGATCAGCCACCATGAAAGCCGAGTAGAAGCCAAGTCCGAACTTACCGATGATGTCTTTCGCATCGGTCTTGTCCTTGAACTTTTCAACAAACTCGGTAGCGCCGGAGAAAGCGATCTGGTTGATATATTTTTTGATCTCTTCACCTGTCATACCGATACCCTTATCGCTGACGGTGATGGTCTTCTTTTCCTTATCGAAAGAAACCTGGATGCGGAGGTCGTCTGTCTGACCGGTGGCCTCGCCGAGAGCAGCCAGCTTCTTCAGTTTCTGAGTAGCGTCGACAGCGTTGCTGACGAGCTCCCTCAGGAATATCTCATGATCGGAATAGAGGAACTTCTTAATGATCGGAAAGATGTTCTCGGTGTGTATCGAGATCGTGCCTTTTTCCTGGACTTCTGCCATATCGTTAGTTTTTGCTGGTTGTAAAATGATTAATGGGGAAGAGACGCGCTATTCCCCGTGCGCATCGGAGTTTTCAAATGTCGTTCCATTGAGGACTGGACTGACATCATGTCAGAATAGAATCCTCTTTTCTTCCTGATCAGCCTATTGGTTTCGGATCGAATGCGGGGGTGTAGATGCATGTCATCGGCTCATAAATAGCGTACCTTGGTGACGCAGTACTCCAGGGAAGTAGCCTGGATGCAGAGCGGACGTAGGCTGACTAGACTCCCCGGAGGCACACATAGTGGTTTATACACAATTTGTCCAATGTCTGTCCAAAATTTGTCCAGACCCTTGACTTAAAAAACGGGAAATTGAAGCGGAAAACGGGTTGTGTGGTCTAAATAACCCAAAATTGGCCTGAAAAATGGGTTTTGCTGTTTAACAACGATTCAGTCAAAATTATAACTCGCTGAATATCAACACCATTGTAATCAAGGAAAAGCGTACAGGCAATCCGAAATAATCGGACCGTTTGGGGATTATCTTAGATGCTAAAATACGAAAAATGCAGAAGAAAGTTAGAGCTAAATTTCGGGATTGGGGCTAACGCAGTCGGTTGGAATCGCGGACAAGCTTTTCATCTTTCCTGATGAACCGGTTCGCCAGGAGGTTGCAGAGAACAGCCACTCCAGGGAGCCACATCCCGAGTCCAAAGCTTCCTGAACCTGCATCGGTAGTCTTGATCAGGTCGTTTGAAAAATAGAAGGATGCCAGGATAACGCCGACAAGGAAGAATGAGTTAAGGGCACCAATTTTCATCTGGGCCAGGCGGTTATTATACTTCAGGATACCCATGATGGCAAGCGTAATGGCAGCCACACAAAGCATGGCAGTGACCGAGTAGGGCATGTACACGTAAACGGCACCTTCACTGCTTGCTCCTTTCAGACCCGTTGCGCGATAGAATGAGGTCAATACTGTCGTATCACCGTTTACATCAACCGACCAGATGGGAAACACCAGCGAAGCCAGCAGAGAGATAACAGCTACCGCCAGAAATACAGTTTGGACCCTTTGCCACATAATACGCTTGCTTTAACTTGGCGGCAAAGTAAAGAATATTGCGTTACTTTTTTGAGATCGCCTACAATGGCCGGAACTATGCTGGATGGCAAAGTCAGGCGAATGCCACCAGTGTGCAGGCGGTCGTCGAGAATGCGCTGTCTCACCTGGCCAAAGAAACCGTAAAGATATACGGCAGCGGCCGCACCGACACCGGTGTGCATTGTGAACAGCAATTCTTTCATTGTGACCTGGAGAAGACATTCGAGATCGAAACGCTGCTTTTTAAGCTCAACTCTTTCCTGCCCCGAGACATTGTGATCAAAGGCATCCGACCTGTTAAGCCCGAAGCTAGCGCACGTTTCGATGCCCTCGAGCGTTCATACCAGTATCGCATAACAAAGGAGAAAAATCCGTTCCTGGAAGGCCTCGCATGGCACTCATTTAAGGCCGTCGACGTTCCAACCATGAACAAGGCGGCTGCGTTATTAGTCGGGGAACACGATTTTGAGTGCTTCAGCAAAGTGCATACGGATGTAAATCATTTCCTTTGCACGATTAAGAAGGCACACTGGCAGGAGAAGGATGGCATGATGCTGTTTGATATTACCGCTAATCGTTTTCTCAGAGGCATGGTAAGGTCGGTCGTAGGTACCTTGCTCGACGTGGGTAGCGGCAAGACAACGATAAAAGACTTTCAGTCAATTATTGACAGCCGCGACCGGAAGAAGGCGGGGGCTAACGTGCCACCACATGGTTTGTATCTCACAAGGATAAAGTATCCTGCGGCGATTTTTATCAAAGATGATTCAGAGTAAGGTCAGTTGAGCTTACAAACTCGAGGTATAACAAGACAACGAAACAGAGCCCAATAACTCGTGGAGAAGGAAAAAGTAAGTAGCGGCAATATCATCGACTGGTCTGTACTCAGACGGCTCATGCATTTCGTTTCCCCGTATCGCGGGCGGTTCATGACCGTTGTAGTCCTCACCATTGTGTTGGGAATACTTACTCCCACGCGTCCGTACATGGTTCAATACACCCTCGACAATGACGTTGCACGGGGTGACTATGCAGGCATGGTTAAAATGATGATCGCGTTACTCGTGATCCTTATAATACACTCGGTTGCTCAATACGCGCACACCTATCTGTCGGGTTGGTTGGGTCAGCAGGTGATTCGCGACATCCGTTCGAAGCTTTATGAACATATTGTAAGTCTGCGGCTGAAGTTCTTCGATAAGACTCCGATCGGGCGCCTGGTTACGCGCACCATTTCGGATGTGGAAACGCTTGCCGATGTATTCAGCGAAGGACTCGCGGCCATGGTGGGCGACCTCCTTCAGATTATTTTCATCCTCGCTTTCATGTTCTATCAGGACTGGCGGCTGGCGTTGCTCAGCCTGTCAACGATACCCCTATTGCTTGTCAGTACCTATATATTTAAAGAGAAGATCAAAGTTGCCTTCAACGACGTACGCAATGCAGTTGCTAACCTGAACACCTTCGTACAGGAACACATTACGGGCATGAACATCGTTCAGATCTTTGGCAGCGAGGCCCGCGAGTTCGAAAAGTTCAAAGAGATTAACGGCGAGCACAAGCACGCCAACCTTCGTTCTGTGCTCTATTACTCTATTTATTATCCTGTCGCCGAGATCATTGCCGCCGCGGGCATAGGTTTGCTGGTGTGGTATGGAGCGAAAGGGATCATTAACTACGAGACTACACACCTCACGATCGGTAAGCTCATTGCCTTCATCATGTACATTCAGATGTTCTTCCGTCCAATACGCATGATCGCAGACCGGTACAACACTTTGCAAATGGGTATTGTGAGCTCGTCGCGCATCATGAACCTTCTCGATTCCACAGAAGACGTTCAGCAAAACGGCGACGTTAAGCCTGCCTTGATTCACGGCTCTGTTCGGTTCGACCATGTGTGGTTCGCTTACAACGAGAGCAACTATGTTCTCAAAGACATCAACCTGGACATCAAAACAGGTGAGACAATTGCCCTCGTCGGAGCAACGGGTGCCGGCAAGTCTTCTATCATCAATCTGCTGAACAGGTTCTACGAGATCAACCGTGGAACAATCAGCGTTGATGGAATTGACATTAAAGAGTACGACCTTGGCACGCTTCGCCGTAACATAGGCGTCGTACTTCAGGACGTCTTTCTTTTCTCGGACACGATATATAACAACGTCACCCTTGGCAACAAGGAACTCACGGAAGAGATGGTGTGGAGGGCAGCAGATCTGGTTGGCGCGAGAAAGTTCATCGAGCGTCTGCCCGATAAGTTGAACTACAACGTTATGGAGCGCGGTGCAACGTTGAGCGTGGGTCAGCGACAGTTGATCTCGTTCATTCGGGCCATGGTTTATGATCCGCGTATACTCATTCTTGATGAGGCAACCTCATCCGTTGATTCCGAAACAGAGGAGATGATTCAAAATGCCATTGCCCAGATGATGAGTGGACGCACGGCCATCGTGATAGCCCACCGGTTGTCTACCATCCAGAAGGCCGACAAAATCATCGTTATGGATCATGGAGAAATCAAGGAAATCGGCCGCCATGAGGAGCTTCTCGGCCGGGATGGCTATTACAGTCAGCTGCATCGCATGCAGTACAAAGAGTTTGTTTAAAGCTTTAAAGCCATAAAGGGCGGGTCGGCGTCCGAAACTCCTTGCACTGGGGCCGGTGGGCTATCTTTGTTTTGAATGGTCCTACGCCACTTTTTTATCGTTGTCATTTTTTGCTGTCTCAGCGCTTCCGCCCTGGCCCAGAAAGCACGCATTTACAACTCTGGCAAGAGTATGTATACACAAAAACGCTTTCAGCCACCTCCAAAAGTAAAGGGAAATAAAGCCAAGACTGTTTGTCCCATCTTTGAAGAAAGCAAATATCCTTATCAGGGTTTTGGTATCAAGCTGGGCGATCCTTTTGCGCTTACTTATAAGTTCTATGCCAATGAACACTTCGCAGTTGCCATTGATGTGGGTAAGGCATCAAGCGGTCTGTACAACAGCTATTTTAAAGAGAAGTTCTACGAATACATCGTCACTGATACATTCTCAACTGCCGAAGCCAGCATCGAGTATTACACACATAAGGTCACTTCCGATATTGTAGCAGAAGGAAAGATACTTTACTCAATTGATGTACAAAAGATCGCCCCCGGCCTGCAGATTTATGTCGGCGCTGGTTGGGAGTTCAAGAACACCAAGATTCAATACGACTATACTTACAGTGAGCGTAACGATGGCAACCCCGATGCATTCGGGCGATTCGATCGTGTACGCACAACGATGGGGCCACAGGCAGTAGTTGGTATTGAATATTCACACTTCTCTATTCCAATATCTGCCTTCATGGAATTGGAATACTTCTCCGATGTCATGGCCGATCCAGGCTGGACTCGCCTCGAAGGTGGCGCGGGTTTGAGATATATCTTTTGATTTGCAGATCATTTTGATTACTATGAGATCCACGTGGTAATCCATTGCGCATAGTCATCAATTCATTTACGCGATCGGGTCCGAACCATTGTCCCCAAAAAACGAACATTCATAATTAATCGTCGCAGGAGACGCCTTATATTGCACGCGTAAATCTTGACATTTATGAATGGAAAAGTGTTGATCGCTGCAATTCTCGTGGCGTGTGTTGCATACAATGCAAGTGCCCAGGACAGATCGCTGGGACTACGGTTGGGTTATCCGCTAGGGATAACTTTCAAGAGTTATATTCAAAGCAATCATGCTGTAGAATTCCTGCTCGGAACTCAGCCGGGGAACTGGAGTTCAAATTACTACAAGAAGTCATTCCACAAGTTCAACGACTTCGAGAACGATACCTATCTGTCGCATCACGTTCGCAGCACGTTGTATCTGCAGGGGCGATATCTGTTTCAATACAACATTCCGGTCTCTGGCATGGAAGGTATGCTTGACTGGTACTGGGGCGCCGGTGCAATGATTAAGTTTGCCAGCGTTCAGTATCAGTACCACACTAACGAACCTCCGAAGACTCCGTATTATCAAACAGTAACCGACGTTGATTTCGGGCCTGAATTCATGGGAGGTATGGAATACACTTTTGAGGATGTACCCATCACACTATTTGGCGAAGTCAGCGTTTTGATTGAACTCGTTAATCGTCCGTTCGTATTCAGGGGATTTGCCGGAGTAGGCGGACGTCTGCGATTCTGACAATAGCGGACGTTTATTTTGGTGGCCAGTCTGTCTATGATTCTGATGTAGGCAACACTTCCGGATTGGCCTCGCCAGACAACGACTCGTCGTCCTGGCCATCAGGGCTACCGTTGGAATTTTCTGAATCATCCACCTGCGACTGCTTTTCATACAGGTCGCGGTAGAATCCATTCTGCTCAATAAGCGACTCATGCGTGCCCGATTCAACAACAACACCGTCGAGCAGTACAATGATCTTGTTTGCAAGCTTTGCCGACGACACACGGTGCGATATGATGATCGTCGTCCTGCCGAGCATGATCCGCTTAAGCGCATTAAGAATGTTGTTCTCAGTGCGTGTATCAACCGCCGACAGTGCATCATCGAGCATGAGGATCTTTGGTTCCCGTACAATAGCCCGCGCGATAGACACGCGTTGCTTCTGACCACCCGAAAGGGTAATCCCACGTTCACCGACACGTGTTGAGAACCCCATCTGAAAGCCCATGATGTTTTCATAGACATCCGCGTCACGCGCCGCCTGCATCACCGATTGCTCGTTCGCGTTCTTAAGTCCGAATGCGATGTTATTAAAGATTGTGTCACTGAACAGAAACACATCCTGGGGAACGTACCCTATCTGACTGCGAAGGCTGTGGAGGTTATAATCAGAGATCGGAACATCATCGACGAGAATCTCACCATCACGGGCATCATAAAGCCGCGATACCAATGCCGAGATAGTGCTTTTCCCGGAGCCCGTCGCGCCAATGATCGCCATCGATTCACCGGGATTAATAACGAAGGATATGTTCTTCAGTGCTTTGATACCGGTGTCGGGATAAGTAAACGTTACGTTCTTAAACTCTACCTTGCCGGCAATCTCCCGATCTATGTCACGATCGGAAATGATGTTGGTTTTCGTCTTGAGGAATTCGTTGATGCGCTTCTGAGATGCCTCAGCACGTTGAACAAGACTGGTGGTCCATCCCAATTGGGCGACCGGCCATGTCAGTAAGTTAACATAGATCACAAACTCAGCAATGTTGCCAAGTGTGAGATTGCCATTGATGACTTCAGTGCTGCCGGCGTATACAGTTAAGATAGTGCTGAGCCCGATCAGTCCCATGATCAATGGATAAAACAGCGCCTGCACCTTTGTCAGCTTCAGCGACTGGCGACGGTAGATGTCGGCTTCCACATTGAATTTTGAAATCGACTCCTCTTCACGATTGAATGACTTGAGCACGCGGATTCCACTAAAGGCCTCCTGCACAAAAGTTGACAATCGCGACTGACTCTTCTGAATCAATTCAGAACGTTTTTCAACTGTATTGTTAACAAGAAAGATACTTAGGGATAACAATGGCAACGGACTCAGCGCATACCACGTCAGCCGCTCATGTATGCTGAACATGATTGGTATAAGCGTGAGGAACAACGTGGCCAGAGTAATGCCATACATGATGGCGGGGCCAAGGTACATCCGCACGCGGCCAACATCTTCGGCGATCCTGTTCATCAGGTCCCCCGTGTTGTTGCGGCGATAGAAACTTAGTGGCAGCGTCTGGTAATGTTCGAAGATTTCATTCTTTAAATCGTATTCGACCAATCGCGACATGACGATGAGCGTCTGCCGCACGAAGTAAAGAAACAGGCCCCGCAGAAATGCCATGAGCAATATCAGGGCAGCATACATGACAATGCCGAAGGCAAATACTTTGAAGAATTCCTTCTGCGCCCCGACCCCCTGCAACGTTTGATAGACCCGAAGGTTGTCGGCAACCAGGTCGATAGCATAACGCACCAGCTGTGCAGGTACGATCTGGAAATAATTCGATATGATGATGAATATTGTCCCCAGGATAAGGTGCCACTTGTACTTCAGCAGATACTTATTCAGGTACTTGAGTTCTTTCATCTTGTTCTAAAACCTCTTATCCAACTGATACTCTAGCACATAAATGCCGCAACTCAACAGGCAGAATGATAGCACCGATGGAATGTCTATGCTTGGTTATCACCTTGGGTATTTTATCAGTTGGTGGATATTTCATTCCGGCAGATCAGCAATTTAAAACGCAAACGAATTGACAAGGGTTTCTGTTCGGCCAATCAACCGTTTAACAAATTCCGTCGCAATTTGTGCGTATTGCTGATTTTCAAAAATCAAACCTACTATAATTTATCTATTTTTGTGCCCTGCAAAAAAACCGCCGTTCTTTACCATGCTTAACAGAAGAAGCCTCCGAATTAAAGTAATGCAAAGCCTCTTCGCCCTGCAGCAATGCAAGGATGCAAACTACGAGCTCTGTTTTGAACAGATTAATGAGGCGTTTTTACCCGACCTCAACTCGATGGAAGCCCAGGACAAGACGTTGCTGGCTGCCAACAAGAAAGAGGCCTCCAAGCTGTTCGAAACTGCATTTGCCAAAGGAGAAACCAGCGTTTCCCATGAGAATAAGACCATTGATAAAGTGGTCAACCAATGCTTCAAGTTTTACATTGCCCAATCAAAAAAGGATACAGACTTCTTTCGCAAGAACCTTGTTAGCGAGGTAGAGAAGATCTATGCTCATTACATCAGCGTCCTTTCGATTATTCCTGCCTTCAATCACGTTGCTGCATCCGATAAGAAAGTAAGCCATAAGAATTTTGTTAATAATGCCTGGATCAAGGCATTGAGCGACAGTCCTGCACTTCGGAAGGAGGCGCTCAAGTTCGGAAAGACCTGGGAAGACAAGAATGACCGTATTAAAGGATGGTTTCGCGATGTAATCCGCCAGGATAACGAGTATCTGAATTACCTCGATAAAAAGGAGCCTTCAACTGATGACCAGCGGAAATTCATCGGCCACCTCTTCAGAAAGGTCGTGCTGGGGAAAACTATCATCAATGAGTACTTCGAAGAGGAAGTGTTGCGCTGGGCGGAGGACAAGGATATTGTTAAAGGCCTCGTCGAGAAAACTGTAAAGACTTTTGATCCCTCAGAACCAACACCTCTTGTGCTTCACACGTTGTCGCTGAACTGGGACGACGATAAGGATTTTATTGAACGGTTGTACGACAAGGCGGCAGACCTCGATCCGAAGTTTAAGGAACTGGTGGCCAGCAATACGCGCAACTGGGAAGTGGATCGTCTGCCTCTTACCGATAGAATGATTCTGGAGATGGCAATTGCCGAATTGCTAACGTTTCCGAACATCCCTGTGAAAGTCACCATCAACGAATACATCGAGTTGGCAAAGAATTACAGCACGCCAAAAAGTCGTCAGTTCATCAACGGTATCCTTGATGTAATTGCCAAGGAATTGAAGGATTCCGGAGAAATCAAGAAGAGCGGCAGGGGTTTGATCGACAATAAATGACGATACAGCGGAATCGCACTTGTTAAAAATTGTTAAAATCTTGAATTTGCGTCATAACGCTAACTAATTTTGATGATCTATGAGCAAGAAGAGCGGAAACACATTGCTGATCTTTCTGTTTGGAGCAGCCACAGGCGCAATCCTTGGAATATTATACGCTCCAGACAAAGGCACGGCTACACGTGAGAAGCTGTCATATCAGCTCGACAAGTACCGGAACATGCTTCAGGAATTGATCAACGACTTTGTAAGTGGGAAAGAAACTCCCTTAACCTCGGAGGCGAAGAGCCAGGGCCAGAAGGTTGTTGATGAGGCCAAGAACAAGGCCGAGCGATTGCTTGAAGATGTAGATGAGTTACTGGAACAGATTCGTGGGAAAAAGAGTTAAGAGATCGTCAAACTGAAAGTATTATTAAACATGAAGCGTAATTTTTTAAAATCAATGTTGATGCTTGTGATCGTTGCAGCAGCAGCCACAGCATGCAAAGACAAGGACGCAGAAAAGAAGATAGCTGCTCTTGAGGCGCGACTCAATGACCTTGAGGGTAAAAAGGCTGCTCAACCTGCAATAACACCTGCTGCACCGGCACCTGAAACCAAACCTGAGGGTCCTATTCCGACGTTTGAATTCCAGACTACTGAGCACGACTTTGGAACTATCAATGAAGGTGATGTGGTAGAGTATCAATACGCCTTCAAGAACACCGGCAATGCGCCACTCATTATCCAGAACGCACAAGGTTCATGTGGTTGCACGGTTCCTGATTGGACCAAAGAGCCTATTCCCGTTGGCGGAACAGGATTCGTAAAAGCTAAATTCGACAGCAGCGGCAAGCCTAACATTCAAAACAAGACGGTGACCGTTACGGCAAATACATGGCCGAAGCAGACTGTCCTCCGATTCAAGGCGATGGTAACACCTAAGTCTGTTTCCAACCCTACAAAATAGTACCAGTTAATAGATTTAATAAATTCGCGCATCCCAATCTGTCGAAAAACGGGTTGGGATGTTTGTTTTAATTCAGATACCTTTGACGCCTTAATTGAACAATATGCACCCAATATTAGCTCAGGCTCAGCCAGGCAACTCTTACATGCCATTCTTCATTCTGGCATTCGCCGTGATCTTCTATTTCTTTATGATCAGGCCTCAACAGAAGAAACAGAAGGATGCTAAGAAGTTTATCGAGGAGTTAAAGAAGGGCGACTACGTCGTCACTATAGGTGGTGCACACGGTTATATTGGCGAGATGGAAGGCGATACCTTCATCCTCGAGGTTGAAAAAGGAGGCCGCATCCGATTCAACAAGAGTGCAATTTCAGCCGAAGCCACTAAGGCGGCGGCCAAGAAATAGCCAGTCCGGCACTGTAGTTGCCCACGGTAATTTGCTGATATTGCACCGTGGGGATTATCAATTCCATATTTAATTTACTTCGCTTCCATCAACGGAATTGGAAAGCCGTGGTGCTGTGCTTTATCACAGCATCAGTGTTTTGGTGTTTCAATGCGCTTAACAAGCGCTATACGACGACACTGAGTTTCCCCGTACAGTTTGAATTTGATCGCGAACGGTTCATTCCGGTTCGTCCTCTGCCCTCGCTGGTAAGGATCAACGTTACGGGTATTGGCTGGAATCTGCTTCGCCGCAGTGCAGGCGTGCGCGTTGCTCCCCTCGTCATTTCGCTGGAAAGACCTGCTGAAGTGAAGAAGATTGTGGGAAGCACTTTGCCGGCTCTTCTTTCAGCGCAACTCGGTGGATTCGATATTAACTTTATTCTTACAGACACCCTTCATCTCAGTGTTGAGCGAAAGGGAAGTCGACTATTGCGCCTGGAGCCCGACATGGCCGACATGCTGTTCAGACAAGGGTACGCACTTACAAGTCCCGTTGTATTGTCACCCGACACCGTTCGTTTGAAAGGACCATTGAGTTTACTGAGGTCTCTGCCCAATCCTTTATCAGTCAAGATTCCTCAAAGAAACATAGATGATGATTTTCAGGAGCCGGTGCGCCTGGCGTTTTTGAATGATGAGCTCATCTACAGAAATCCTGAGACCATAAACATCAGCTTTCGCGTAGACAAGATGGTTGAGATCAGCGATTCAGCAACTCTTGCAGTGATCCATGCGCCACGAAATTCGTGGCCGTTCATTGAGCGTCAGAAATTGCCCTGTAAAATTGCTGTCCCGGAACGTTCGCTCGACAGTCTGAAGATGGATTCCGTACGGGCTGTACTCGACCTCACGGGCTTCAAGCGTGGCACGAAGAAAATCATGCCTAAGGTGGTAGGCCTTCCCGCATATTCCCGGGTGCTGTCAATTGATTCTGTAACCATCAAATTCTAGGTGATCAAAACCCTTCAAATTGGCATAACAGGAGGCATCGGCTCCGGCAAAAGCCTGGTTTGCAAAATACTGGCATGCCTCGGCGCCCCCGTCTATGATGCAGACAGCCACGCGAAAAATTTAATGACCACCGATGGAATACTGATAAGTAACATCAAGAAAGAATTCGGAGAATTGTCCTATAATACCGATGGTAGCCTTAATCGGAAGTACCTGAGTGCGACAGTGTTTAACGATGCTGATAAGCTAGAGAAGTTGAATAGCCTGGTACATCCACGAGTGGCTCACGATTACGCCAGATGGCTGAGTGAACATTCAAACCATCCCTATGTTGTAAAAGAGGCTGCCCTACTGTATGAGGCGGGCTCTTACAAGCAACTGGACCGGATCGTCGTCGTAACGGCACCCGATGAGCTGAGGATCGAAAGAGTTGTGAAGCGTGATCCACATCGTTCTAAGGAACAGATCAGGGCAATCATCGGTCAACAAATGCCGCAAGAGGAAAAAATGAAACGCGCAGACTTCGTAGTCGTTAATGACGAGACCACCCTTCTGATTCCACAGATACTTGGATTGCACGCCGCGTTTCTCTCTATGCCGCGATAATCCGGAAACCTGTTCGAATCTCGTATTGTTACTTAAGTTATTCAGATCTCACTATGCTGCCATCTGTCAGAATTTTTGTCATCATGATTGTTATGCTTGGCGCGGTGTCATGCTCTAAGAAAAATGAGCAGGCCCCCACGGCCCGGCGTCAGCAAGGACCGTTGGTTGTAGATGGCTATGTTGTCAGAAAAACTTCCATCAGCGAAAACATCGAAGTACCCGGATCATTGCTGCCCTTCGAAGAGACTCAAATCAGAGCTGAAGTCGGAGGACGCGTGGTACAATTGAATATCCAGGAGGGCGCCAACGTTGCTAAGGGAACGCTGCTTCTCAAACTGTTTGATCAGGATCTGCAGGCACAGTTGAAGAAGTTTCAGGTACAGTTGGAGATCCGTGAAAAGACCCAGGAACGCAGTGCAGAACTTTTGAAGATCAATGGTATCAGCCAGCAGGACTACGACCTCAGCGAACTCGATGTTGAAAACCTTAAAGCGGATATTGAAGGTACCAAGATTGCAATCTCCAAAACTGAAGTTCGGGCACCTTATGCAGGTACGCTTGGTCTCCGCAATGTGAGCCTTGGTTCTTACATCTCACCAACGGACATCGTAACTACTTTACGCCAGGTCGACAATCTTAAGCTCGAGTTCTCGGTGCCTGAGAAATATGCGAAGGAAATTGTTAAGGGATATCAGATCACATTCCGCGTCGACGGTGGAGAGCGCGATCACGTTGCAAAAGTTATTGCAACTGAGAATGGTGTAGATCAGAATACGCGAACGCTCCGTGTGCGTGCAGTGGTAAACGCTACACACCGCGAACTCGTTCCTGGCGTTTTCGCCAAAGTGAACCTTCGCCTTGGCAATGATGATAACGCTTTGCTCGTTCCTTCACAAGCCATCATCCCTGCTGCGCGAAACAAGCAAGTGATCCTTTTCAAAGGTGACAGTGCTGCCTACACCGTTGTGGAAACCGGCATTCGCGACTCAGCGTTCGTCCAGGTAACCAAAGGACTCAAAGAAGGTGACACGGTTGTCACTACCGGCCTCATGGCGATACGGCCAAACGCCAAAATCAAAATTGCCCGCCTCACGGCAGAGCGATAGGTTAAACTTAAAATTCTGAATTATGAACATTTCAGAGATAAGCCTTAAGCGACCGGTGCTTGCCATCGTCATGAACATATTGCTCATACTGTTCGGTGCGGTCGGCTTTACATTTTTGGGTGTTCGCGATTATCCTGCGATCGATCCTCCCAACGTAAGTGTGCGCACGAACTATTCTGGTGCTAATGCCGATATCATTGAATCTCAGATCACGGAACCACTGGAGAAATCAATTAACGGTATCGCCGGTATAAAGAACATAACATCATCGTCGAGTGTAGGTTCAAGCAACATCAACATCGAATTTGAACTCGGCATTGACTTGGAGACCGCGACCAACGACGTACGCGATAAAGTATCGCAGGCCACCCGTCAACTTCCTCAGGACCTTACAGCCCCTCCCGTAGTATCTAAGGCAGATGCAAATTCGGATGCGATTATCGCGATGACGGTTCAAAGCAAGACACGTAATTCACTGCAGTTAACAGAATATGCAAACAACGTTCTTGTGGAACGTCTTCAGACCATCCCAGGAGTCAGTAGCATACAGGTTTGGGGTGAGAAACGATATGCCATGCGCATCTGGCTTGATCCATCAAAGCTCAGTGCATATGGACTCACCGCACTCGACGTACAAATTGCATTGAACAAGGAGAACGTAGAGCTTCCTTCCGGCAAGATTGCAGGTGATGCTACGGAACTTACCGTTCGCACCTTTGGCCGTCTCTACACTGAAGAAAGTTTCAATAACGTAATTGTTCGTTCACTTCCCGGCGGCGACATTCGGGTCAGAGACATTGGGGAAGCTGTACTTGGCCCTGAAAACGAAGAGTCTGTTCTTCGCGAAAGCAACATTCCCATGGTTGGCCTTGGACTCGTTCCTCTCCCTGGTTCAAATTATGTGGAAATCGCTGATGAGTACTACAAACGCATCGATCAAATTAAAAAAGACATGCCTGACGACATCACCATGGAGGTGATGACAGATCAAACAGTTTTTATTCGTCGTTCCATCGAGGAAGTTGAAGAGACACTGATCATTTCTATCCTCCTGGTTGTTGCTGTGATCTACCTTTTCTTCCGCGATGCTATTATAGCGTTTCGTCCGCTGATCGATATCCCCGTATCGTTAACGGCTACCTTCTTCGTCATGTACCTGTGCGGCTTCTCCATCAACGTACTTACAATGTTGGGTATCGTACTGGCAACCGGCCTCGTTGTTGACGACGGTATTGTGGTGACAGAAAACATTTATAAGAAACTAGAACAGGGGATGAATAAACACAGCGCCGCGCTCGAGGGTTCAAAAGAGATTTTCTTTGCAGTTATATCGACTTCCATTACCCTGGCCGTTGTGTTCCTTCCAATACTCTTCCTGCAGGGATTTACAGGCCGATTGTTTAGGGAATTCGGCATTGTTGTCGCAGGAGCCGTATTGATTTCATGCTTTGTTTCATTGACTCTTACCCCAGTGTTGAGTGTGAAGATGACCCGCAGTCATCACGAGCATTCATGGTTTTATCGCAAGACAGAGCCGTTCTTCCGCGGTATGGAGGAGGGCTATCAGCGCTGGCTGACTGGTTTCATGAAAGTGCGATGGGTTTCTATCATGGTGATCGTAGTTTGTTTGGGCAGCGCATATATGATCTTCTCCAACATTCAGTCAGAGCTTGCACCGATGGAAGACCGCAATCAGTTCTTTATGCAGTTGAGTGCGGCAGAAGGCACGTCATATGACTACATGGACAACTATGTTCAGAGTCTTGTTAAGTTTGTTCAGGATTCTGTCCCTGAATACAAATCAGCACTTTCGGTAACGGCCCCTGGATTTTCCGGTTCGGGATCTGTGAACAACGCCTTTATCCGCGTTACCCTCTCGGAGCCCAACGAGCGAGTTCGAAGTCAGCAGGAGATTGTTGATTATGTGGGCAAGAACCTTTCACATTATCCTCAGGGTCGCGCGTTTGCCATTCAACCACAAACCATCCAGGTGGGCCGTCGTGGAGGTGGACTTCCTGTTCAATTCGTAATTCAGAACAACAACTTTGAGAAGCTGAAGGAAGTGCTTCCTAAGTTTCAGGAAGCTGTAAATACCAACCCTACATTCCAGGGCGTCGACATCGATTTGAAGTTCAACAAACCTGAGCTTAACGTTCAGATTAACCGGCTCAAGGCCGCACAGCTTGGCGTAAGCGTTCAGGACATAGCCCAGACGTTGCAGCTTGCCTATAGCAATTTGCGCTTTGGTTACTTCACTCGTGAAGGAAAGCAATATCAGGTAATGGGCCAGGTGAAGCGTATTAACCGCGACGATCCGGACGATTTGAAGAACCTTTATGTTCGCACCGCGTCAGGACAGCTGGTATCGATCGATAACCTGGTTACCGTAGAAGAAACGACCACGCCGCCTTCTCTCTATCACTTTAACCGCTTTAAATCTGCAACAGTTAGCGCTGGTCTGGCCCCTGGCAAGACAATCGGAGATGGCATTAAAGCAATGGACGAGATAAAGGCGAAGTTGCTGGATGACACCTTTACGACGTCGTTGTCAGGAACTTCACGCGATTATTCGGAAAGCGCAAGCAATACTTCGTTTGCTTTTATTCTGGCCTTGGTTCTTATCTATCTCATTCTTGCGGCTCAGTTCGAAAGCTTTATAGATCCATTCACGATCATGTTCACTGTGCCACTCGCTATTGCAGGCGCTTTTATTGCATTGGCCCTGTTTGGCCAAACGTTCAATATCTTCTCGCAGATAGGTATGATCATGCTGATAGGTCTCGTTACCAAGAACGGTATCCTTATTGTTGAATTCGCCAACCAAAAGCGCGATGAAGGATTATCGAAGTTCGAGGCGGCCATCGAAGCATCACGCCTTCGCCTGCGTCCTATCCTTATGACAAGTCTTACTATGGCGTTGGGTTCACTGCCTCTTGCACTTTCAATAGGAGCAGCATCCACCAGCCGTCAGCCGTTGGGTATTGTGATCGTAGGTGGTGTGATGTTCTCATTGATCCTGACACTATTTGTTATTCCTGCGATGTACACGTACCTGTCGCGTAAACGCAAGCCTGCAATTGAACAGCAGGCCGTGCCCAAACAACCTGAACTGGTTTATGAAGCGTAGTCTAATCGTTAGTATTCTTGCAATATTCTGTATCTCGACATCAGTCAAAGCACAGACGACAGTAGTTTCGTTGGAGGAGGTTATAGCGCTGGCAATTGAGCAGAACTATGACGTCCGCGTAGCCAGCACGTTGTCGCACAGCGCCCAGGTCGATGACAAGTTTTCTGTCGGCGCCTTCTTTCCGGTGATAAATGCCACGGGTTCAAGAACCTGGAACGTAAACAATCAGCGGCAGATCCTTCGTAACGACAGCCTGGTTGAACGTAATGGCGTACGCACAAACAACATAGCCGCTGCCCTGCAAGCCAACTGGCTTGTATTTGACGGCGGTAGAATGTTCGCTACCCGTGAGCGACTCGACCAGCTCGCACAACAGGGCGTCATCAACGTGAAGGACCAAAT
Organism: Chryseolinea sp. T2; assembly: GCF_037203685.1. NCBI lineage: Bacteria > Pseudomonadati > Bacteroidota > Cytophagia > Cytophagales > Fulvivirgaceae > Chryseolinea > Chryseolinea sp. T2. Next base: position 220,242 of record NZ_JBBCAU010000001.1, on the reverse strand, counting down.
GGTTCAAACCATATCACAGGTGGTGCTCAACTATTTCAATATCGTAAGGCAGAAGCAGCAACTCACAGCAATCAGAGAACTGGTAGTGCTGGGCGAGGAACGTGTACGCCTGGCGGATAGGAGACTGGCAGTAGGAACAGGTGCAAAGCCGGAACTTCTTCAGGCGAAAGTCGATCTGAATGCGCAACGGACAGCCGCCATTACACAGGAGACAACCATCGCCCAGCTTAAAGATCAGCTGAGCGGACTGGTGAATAAACGTCTCCCGGTTGTGTACGACGTTGCTGATACGATAATAATCGATTTGGACATCTCACAGGAGGATGTACAATCCAAGACAGAGACAAGCAACTACACTTTGCAGTCGTTCAAGAAGGGAGTTGATATAGCCAGTTTATCTGTAAGGGAACGAAGGGGCGAGACGTATCCCTTCATCAGTCTGATAGGCGCATATAATTTTTCCAGAACAGAAAACGAAGTTGTTATTAACAACTTTACTCCCTTGTTCAACAGGAACAGTGGATTCAACTATGGTTTGACGGCTTCGTTTCCCATAATGAATGGCTTCCTTAACCGTCGTAACATTGCACAGGCGCGAATCAATCTGGATCGCTCAAAGTTGCTTTATGAGCAGACGAAAATCAACATCGATGTCGCGATACGCAACGCCTACGTGGCGTACGAAAACGCCAAGAAGGTGTTGCTCATTGAGGAAGAGACTATCGGGTTGGCAAAGGAGAACATCTACATTGCTCTTGAAAGCTTTAAGCGCAGTGCAAACACATTTATTGAAGTTCGCACCGCGCAGCAAAGTCTTGCTGATGCCTATAACCGTTTGATCAACGCGCGGTATGTAGCCAAAGTTGCTGAGACCGAGTTACTAAGATTGAGCGGACAGCTGCTTCAGGAGAAGTAGTTTACTCATTCCTTAGATTATCAACGGGATTCATAAACGCTGCGCGAATGGTTTGTGATCCAATTGTGATCAGCCCGAGCACTAACAGCAAACTGCTCGAAAGAACAATTACGCGGACATCTACGGTCGTCCTGTACGCCAGCATCTGAAGCCATTGATTGTTCAGCAGCCAGGCCAGCGGCGTACCAATTAGTAATGACAGCATAATCAGCTTCATAAAATTCCCCGACAGCAGCCGGATAATTTGCGCGTCACTGGACCCTAGCACTTTTCGTATCGATATTTCTTTAGTTCTGATTTCAGTAGAATAGGTTGCCATCCCCATCAGTCCCATACAGGAGATGAACACAGCAAGTGCAGCAATGGCGCTAACAACGCGCACCAGGTCACCGAGAGTAGTTTCGTAAAATACTTCCATCTTTTCATTCATGGTGCCCGCATCCATCTTGAAATCGGGATGTGCGGCTTTCCAGGCGGCCGAGATCGAATTCATCGCTGCACTCTTATCACCCGAGTATTTTACGTGTACGAGATCAAAGTTTTCGGGACGATACAGCAGGGCCATAGGACTGATGTTCATTAGCAGTATCTGATGATTATAGTTTTTCAATACGCCAATTATTGTCTTCCTGGTTGAGTCCTCCTGAAACATGATTTGCTGACCAAGGGCTTCTGATGCCGATGCATAGTGAAGCGGTTTCAGTGCTTCCTCGTTGATGACTATCTTATCGGAATTTGATTTAGGATTAGTTGCATCAAAGTATCGACCAACAACCAGTGGCAGCGAGAGATTATCCGCATAGCCCTCATCGACGCTGAAGTACAGGAGCGTCACCCAATCCTTTCCGGTTGCCTCATTGGAGAATCCACTTCCACGACTTTCACCCGTAGCCGGCAGGTGAGAAGCGGCTGCAATACTTTCAATGTTTGAATATTGTGACAGTGCGCTCTTGAAGGGGTCATAGGCAGCGCCATTGAGACGCACCACAATGTTATTGTCGTGATTGAAACCATGATCCTTTCCAAGGAAAAGATCCAGCTGGTTATGCAGGACAATTACAGTAAGGATGAATATCAGCGACAGGGCAAATTGAGCCACGATTATCCCTTTACGCAAGGTGAGTCGTGAGAACAGTCGTACATCATGAAGTTTCTTTAACACCTTCACTGGCTGGAATCCCGACAACATCATTGCCGGTACAATGCCTGCGATCAGGCCAACCGTTATGGCAAAGATCAAACACGCCAGATATACTGCACCATTAGCTTCCATGTCCCAATGAAAGAGACGGGCAAAGTTCAATTGCAGGAGAAAGGGCTTGATCATCCATACGCCTAGCAAACCTATAAGCAATGCAAAGAGCGACACGATTACCGACTCCGAAAGAAATTGAAGTACAATGTTTCTGCGGCTTGCTCCATTGACTTTTCGAACGCCGATCTCTCTTGCGCGGCTTAGAGCCCTTGCAATGGATAGGTTCGTAAAATTAAAGCACGATGTCAGCATTATAATCACTGCAAGTCCCGAAAGAAATCCTACGATGATCCAGGGCATGCTCGGACCAATGGGATTGTTGATGAATGCACCTGGCGTAATTTCGAAAAGTGGTTGCAGCTGAAACTTCGCCCGGTATTGCTCTGGATCCTTATTGATAGCAATCCGTTTTTCGTAAATGCGATTGAGATGTTCCGTTATGTTCTGAACCGGTTCACTTTCATCAGTCATTATGTATGTCCATCCTTCCCAGTAGTTAAACCAGTTATCGAGTTCGTTGGCCCCACGACCTGCGGCCTGCATGCTCTTAACGGTAGCCATACTTGCAAGACCATCAAACACGATGTGCGACTTACGATTTGTCTTTTTCAATATCCCGGTTACTTTGTAGAGGTCCTTATCAACTTTCAGCGTAAGCCCCACAGGATTTTCCTCTTCAAACATCCGATCGGCCGCCTCGCGCGTAAGCACTACTGTGAAAGGTTCTTTTAGAGCTGTTGATGCATCGCCTTCTTCAAGTTCATATTGAAAGAACTGCAATACCTCAGGATCCGCATAGTAGCCGGAAACCGGAATGTTAATATCGCGACCTTCAATTTCCATCCAATGATTACCGAAGCCGCGTTTTAATCTCACAGCATTGCTCACGCCGGTGTAGTTGTTCATCAACTCATCGCGGAGTGCTAATGGCGTTGTAGCATTGTCCATTCCACCAGTTGGTGTTCCCGCCGACGTAACGGGGCGGCTGGTGACACGATAGATGCTTTTGCCATTCGTATTGAACCGGTCATACATGAGTTGATCAGCAACGAGCATGATCACTGCCATACAAACCGCCATGCTCACCGAAAGGCCCAGAATGTTGATCGCAGAAAAGAACCTGTGGCGGCGGATATTGCGTATAGCCACCAGAATATAATTGAACAACATGGCGGGCTATTTTTGGAGGTGCTGCTTTACAATGAAATAATAAACGAGGAAGCCGACGGACAATGATACCGACAGTATGCCAAATGGCAGAGTGGAATCCATGTCGACGGACATATAGTCAATAAGAATAAGGCCGATGCCTCCCGACAGCGCCAGTAACCCCCACTTCAGCGGGCTATATTGATTGGCGGCAGCGGTATGCTTCTTGAAGATCGCCTGGGTATCTTCGTTGACGAACCCTTTCTCTATCATCTTTTTCTTAAGGACGTAGTCGGTAAATACTTTTGTGAAGAAGTAGATGGTGAGTCCGAAACTTCCGATGATCGATATGGGCATTAAAACTTCCGTGAATCGCATAATACTTTATTTGATGTGTGTGAAATTTTTCTGTTTGGCCGTATGACACAACTACAGGCGCGGGTGTTTCAAAAGTTTTAAAAAACTTTTAAAGAAAGGCGACGTACGGACCTCCGGCGCGGGGTTGAGATATCCGGAACAATTTTCTTTCACTTTGTTGAAACATCTGCCAACTTAAGGGTGTCTAACGCTACTCATGGTTGACGACAGGGCCCTGGTGCGCAGAATTCAGGATGGGGATATGCATGCTTTAAGGGTACTTATCCGGCAGCATGAACGGCTGGTCCAGCACATGGTGGGTCGGGTCGTAGCCAATGAGGTGGAGCGCGAGGAACTTTGCCAGGATGTGTTTCTGAAAGTGTATAACAGTCTTGGAACGTTTGCCTTTCAATCAAAGTTATCGACCTGGATTGCCACGATTGCTTACCGGCATGCACTGAATCATTTGCGGGGAAAGAGAAGTGCGATGCTGGAATTGCCAACGGATGATTCGACCGCGGTGTTCGTTGAGACGCAAACGCCGGAGACGGCCATGAGCGAAAGTGATCTGAACGATCACGTAAAGAAGTTGATTGAGCGACTGCCTTTACAATATAAGATGATCATCAACCTCTATCATATTGAAGAGATGTCGTATGCGGAGATTGGAACGATCATGGAATTGCCGGAGGGTACGGTAAAAAGCTATTTGTTTCGGGCGCGCGCAATGTTGAAGGAGTATGTGAAGAAGTATATTTGAAACAAGGTCACAGGGCCTCATTGCCGGGCGGAACCCGAGGCAAATAGATGAAGTGAACAGAATAACGGTCGAACATTAAAGTAATGCTGATGGATACAATCCCGGATGATGAACTGCAAAGAATGGCGGAGGAAAGTTCGGCTTCATCCAATGACCGTGACTTCATAGCTTATCAAACGGTACTCCGCATTCTAAGTGAGAAACCTGTAGTCAGGAAGTCGGGAATTGAAGACGCTGTAATAGCAAAGATTACGCTGTCCAGGAAACGGAGTGCATTTAGAGAGCATGCGTGGCTGATAGCTGGAGTCGTGTTCCTTATCCTGGGAGGTGTGATTGCCGTGGCCATTTCCGGCTTTACGGTTGCTCTTTCCGGCTGGCAGCGAAACATAATGATGCTTGGCCTATGTGGCGGCCTGGTCATCATAGCTCTCAACGCACTCGAACGTAAACTTCTGAATCGCCACACTGCCGACCATCATTGACGTCGTTTGGCACGAAGCAAAATCGTTATAAATTATTGCTTCGACGCTATCCTGATGAGATTCTCATTTCTTTGTATCGTACTAATAGCTTTCGCATCCTGCCGTGAGCAAAAGAACAACTTGCTTCGGACAGGACCGGTGAACTGGCCCGATTCGATCGCCTGGTGGAAGGCGAATAATCTTCGCGTCATCCAGACGAACCTTCCCGCTTATGAAGCGACCTTAAATCCCGACTCGCTCGTTGATGACCTGAAGGATTATTCTGCCAATGTCCTGATCATAAATGCAGGTGGTATCATGGCCTTTTATCCAACGGAACTTGAGGACCACTATGTTAATCCATATATGCAACCAGCAATGCTGGGAGATGTCGTCAGGAAATGTCATGAGGCAGGGATAAAAGTTATTGTACGCTTTGATTTCAGTCGCGCTCACCGCTCAATCTTTGAGAAACATCCCGACTGGTTCTACATTTCTCCTGATGGCGAACGCATCATCAACGACGACATGTATGTGGTGTCGATCAATGCTCCTTATGAACAGAATGTAATGTTCAAAATTGTAGAGGAAGTGATCGACAAATATCCAGTCGACGGTATTTTCATTAACATGCCCGGATATCAGGTACGCAATCCTTATGTTGGAAAGTATCATGGCATCGACCAGAATGTGTATGACAGGGAACGCTTCCAAAAGTTTAGCGGCCTTAAGCTTCCGGTTAAGGAAGATTTCTCCGACCCGATCTTTAAACGCTACGTTGAGTTTAAAGAATTCACAACCGAGGAACTGATGCATCGACTCCATGATGTTGTAAAGAAGAAGAACCCTCAGATCGCGATATGTACCTACTCAGAAAAATATGTCGATATAGTTCGTCACGAGTCACAAACGAACTCGTTACCCTACTGGCCTTATAACGCCTCCGACAACGTCAACAATACGCTTACTTCCTTTCCTCATCATATCGTTAGCAACGCGAGCATCCAGCAGATATCATTTCAATCGCGATACAATGCTGTTGAGCCGGCCGAAGTGAGAATCAGACTCTACGAGAATATCGCGAATGGTTCGGGACTCGATATGAGCATGATGGGCGACTTCAGAAACTACGAGGACGAGCGTAATTATGATGTGCTACGGCAGGTCTATGCACACCACATGAAGTTCGAGCAATATTATGGCAGGTACCGCTCGACAGCGCAAGTCGCCGTTGTTTCGCCGGGATCGTGGCCTTCCGGTGAGTCTGCACAGGAGTACAGAGGAATCCAGCTGATGTTAAAAGAGTCGCATATCCAGCACGACCTTATAGAAGATACTCAATTGCCGATATTGGGTGATGCACTTCAAAGGTACAAAGTGCTTATACTTCCGGATATCCTGCGGCTCGATTCTGCGGCAATCGCTACACTCGAGTCGTTGCAACGAAAGGGCACTCACCTGATCGCAACAAACCGCACGTTTTCAGACAACGGCGATGCTTTGTTCAGAATATTTGGAGCAAAAGCCATTGAAGTTGATCACGATGGCGCAGGATTTTATGTATCACCCGAAAGGAATAATGCCTTCAAGAGACTTCGCGGTCAGAAACTCATCTCATGGAAGTTCAATCTCGGGCTGTACTCTTTCCCTGAGGCCGACACATTATTGCCGATTTACACGCCGGGCAGACCTGGTCCGCCGGAGATTATTGGTGGACATGCCCGCACAAAGCATCACCTATTGGGCCTGAAGAAGAACGGATCTGCAAGTGCAGTGTTGATCCCTGCAAACCTCGGCCGGTTGTACTACGTACTCGGGTATCAGCAATACAAGAATATCTTGCTTGATGTGATCGACGTCTTGGACGTAAGCATTTCAAGTTCGATAATCACGAATGCGCCGTCCCGTGTGGAAGTGATAACACAGGAGTTCACCACGAACATACCGCAGCACCTGCAGTGGTCGGATTCTGATGGTGTGATTGTCCACCTTGTTAATCTGACAGGCTACAGCAATACCTATTTTGAGCCGCTTACCGTTGAGGACATTTCGTTTCGACTCAGAACTGATTTTAAGCCGTCATCAATCCGAACGATGACTACTGATAGGCCGATCGAATTCACCTGGTCCGATGGCACGCTGCAATTCACCGTCCCCCGATTAACGGACTATGAGGCGGTAATAGTAATGCGATAGATCTTGGCGTTGTTTCCGCGCGGCAACATTATTGTACTGTTTGTAAGGCAAGGCCGTTGGGGCAAGCTTCTGTCGCTGACATTGGTTTGCAGCCTTGCCCGGTCGGGGAGTTTGTTTCCCGATTACGTTGCGTTATTGTGGAAAATTGGCACACCAGCACAGCGTTGTGCAATAGCCACTGCGTTGCACCGGCAAGTGGAATTTAGCTTCCAGCGGATGGTTCCGACACTTACTTGTCGATTGGCTCGAGCGGAGCTTTCGCGATTGGAAGTGAGATCTTCTTGCCAGAGTTGTCTCCGTTTTCATCCTTCAAAATTTCTCCTTCATTGACGTGATCTATCTTTACACGGGCAACATCACCGTCAAATGAGAGTTTGAAAGTGCGCGTGGCGCACATCCCTTTCCTCACGTACTTCTCTTTCTCGTCAGTAATACTATAGGCCTTTTGTGCGATTCGCTTGTTGTCTTTTCCATAGAAACTGACATAAGCAACTACCTTTTCGTAGGTTTTGTCGGGCACCATCTGGAACACGAATCGCTTGTGACCCGATTGCATTTGCGCATACATGCCAGTCGTTGTTTGGGCAACTGACGATGCACCCATTGAAATCATTACCAGGACGAGGAGTACGTACAGAATTGTAACTTTTTTCATGGCATCAATGTTTAAAGTAGTACACCCATATTATAACATTGACAACTACCAGCGAAGCTCCCCTCGACAGTCGCCGGTCATCCTCCATATTCGGACAGCTATACCGTTCAATGTCCACCTGCGGAACGTTGACTTGGCAAGAAAAGTGTAGAAAAATTCAACAAACAAGACTTCGGATAGTAGAGCAGTTATTGATAAGCCTTAAAGACGGCGGCAGTTTGAACTTAAATAGACTTTGCTTGAATTGTCAAGCACGTATTTTACTAACTTTAGTTGAGGGATATCGGACCCGCATAGCGTAAGTGTCTTAGCCCCGGCTGAACGGTTGCCGTTGTTGTATGACTTTTGGTGTCAGGTATGTCTGGTCTGCATAAAAGTGAGACTCGTTAACCAAGGATGAAAAGCAAGAACGCACATAGAGCCAGCTTTTTGCATCGGGTGCTTTTCCGGTACTTCCCGTATTGGCCGCTGTTTGCGTCGTTAACTCTACTGGCACTATTTGGCGCGTGGTCCTATTTGTATATCACTGATCCTGTCTATGAGATTAGGGCGAAGCTTCTTCTGAGTGAGCGAAATATTTCGGCCACAGCTCAGCATCAGATTTCAAAGGATACAATTTCAAAATCTCTTGATGAACGGGCCAAACTGGAGGTCCTGACCTCGCGTTCGCTTGTCGAGGATATTATTCGTGAACTTAATTTAACGTCACAGGTATACGATGAAGGACTGTTGCGTGACCGGCCTGCATTTGCATCTGCGCCCATCGTTGTGCAGGTCCGAAATGTGGACCGGATAAAAACACATAAGCAGGTACCGCTCGGTTACCAGGCGCGTGAGCAGACTGTACTGTTTGACGGAAAGCAATACAGACTCGATTCCTGGATCCGTTCGTATTACGGCGAGATTCGGTTTGTGAAGAATACACTTTCACACGAGTCGCGATCCGGAGATTTTTATGTTTCCTTTCAGGACTTCCGTGAAGTTACAGATGATCTGATCGACCAACTTAAAATTCTGCGTGAAGAAGATAATACTGGGGTGGTATCAATCGTCTATCGCGACACTGATCAATATCGTGGCGAGTCAATTTTGGAGGCGCTAATCAAAACGTATCAAGAGGAAGTTCATGACGTCCGCGTACTTGATCGTGCTCAGTCATCCGTAGATCCCGTTGCGCCACAACCATCAATAGCTTATGCAAGTGCTGTAGCGTTGGCATTATTGCTGTCTGTTGGCTGGGTCACATGGAAGGAACAGCTGGGCAGCACCATACTATTCCGAACCGAAATTGAAGACGTGACAAGCATTCCAATAGCTGCGGAGATATCCGATTCTCAGATGAAGGATTATGTCGTTGTCGACAACTTCAGAAAACCTCAGCTCACAGACCAGTTTATGCAGATGCGTGCAGCCATTCAGTTGTATGGCACGCACGGGAAGAGTGTCGTAATGGTGACTTCATCCAATGCGGGCGAAGGGAAGACTTTTGTCAGTGCCAATTTTGCCATTAGTATAACCGCCTCAGACAAGAAGGTATTGTTGCTTGATCTGGACTTCAGAAATCCAAGGTTATCTTCACTATATAACATTGCAACCACGGCTGGCGCAGCCGATGTCCTGCTCGGCGCGGCGTCATTGCAGGAAACAATACGACCTACCGCAGTTCACAACCTTTATCTCCTTTCGGCCGGCAAGAGACGTGAAAATGCAACGACTATATTGATGGATTCCGACTTGAGTGGGTTGCTGCAGAAACTTCGTTCTACATTTGACTTCATCGTCATTGATACGCCGCCCGTCAATCCTGTTATTGATGGTTATGTGATCTCACCGTTTTGTGATGTCACTTTGTTTGTCATGCGTCACGGGAACACTCCTAAAACAGCGCTTGAGCCGTTCCGATTAAATGGGAAAGTGACGACGTTAAAGAACCTCAATATCGTTTTTAATGGCGTTCGGCCTCGTGGTATGATCAGGAGTCTGTATCCTTACGGATATGGAAGTGCCTATGAGTATGGCGAAGAACGCACACGCAAGCGCTCCCGCTGGTTCGGCTTCCTGTTCAATTTTTCCAGCAGAAGTTTATAGGCCGTTGTTTTTGCCTATCTTCAGAGTAAACAAACACCTTCATGCAGACGGAGCATCGCCTATTTGCCCCAACAATCTTTTTATTATTTGCAACACTATTGGTAATGGCCATGCTGGCCGGCGGCCAACTATTGATTCCATTTGTGTGGGCATTTCTCTTCTCTTACGTGATGATGCCGTTTGCAATCTTGTTGGAGAAGAAAGTTTCCCGTTCGGTAGCCGCGATCATTGCAACACTTGTATTTGTTATCGTGAGCGGCCTCGTGCTGTTTTTCCTCATTTATGAGGCAATCCGGATTATGAGGAATGAACCTGTTTTATTTGAGAAGATCCGCTCGGCTGTGGATCAGTTACAGATGCATTTTGAAAGCATCATGGGAGTTAAACTTGTCGACACAGCAAATGCTCACAATACGGAAGGGCTACGCGGCATCGTCAATTGGTTCGCCAAGCAAATTGTCGGTATAGGCGAGAATGTGGTTACGCTGACACTAATTCCGATGTATTTGTTTTTTATACTGAACTACCGCGGGCTGCTGACTGCCTTTGTGGAAAAGAGATACAGCGGCGAAAGAAAGAGAGATATGGAATTGTTTTTTACCCGCGCCGAATTCTCTATTCAAAACTATTTGCTTGGTACCCTTATCCTTACCGGTGTTTCAACGGTGATGAGTTTTCTTATCCTGTTTGCGTTTGGAATTAATTATGCCTTCTTCTTTGCCGTATTCATCGCGCTGCTAAATCTTATTCCGTATATAGGCAATCTGACCGCGTTTGTTGTCGTATTAATGTTTGTGTGGATCACTAAAGATACAGGCTCAGCGGTGCTGTTTGTCGGATTGTCGCTTTGGTTGTCAAATATTATACAGGAGAATTTTCTGCGTCCTAAACTTATCGGTGATAAAATGGAGATGAACGCCATGATGGTATTCACGGCAGTTGTGGTAGGTGGAATGATCTGGGGATTCTCGGGAATGGTCTTGTTCATTCCATTACTCGGCATACTTCAAGCGTTACTAAACAGCAGTCCCGAATGGCGGCCCTACGCTGTCTTCTTTGAGGCAGGCGGCAAGAAGACTATCGAGGAGATTAAGGATCACGAAGAGACAACGTAGCACCAGGCGTGTAAACTTTCCTGCGGTGCATTGCTTCATTGAATCGAAATTCTAATTGTTCATTTCGTGAGCCGAATAATGAAACGACTTTCAATTATTGCCCTCGGAATTAATATTATCTGTGCATTGCTGACGTCCTGTACCTCACCAGAGCGATCACCTGAAGATACCAGCAACAGCGATCTGTACGGGACCAACTTCAAGATGGGCTTCAGCAAGAGTTCGGGCCCGCTGCTGAATACTTTCTTTACTTTTAAACTGCACGATACGATACCTCCAATGCTGCTCACAGCGCATCACGTTGTGGCAGTGAAGGGAAGAGGCGATGAATTTTATCGATGGAATGAACTAACCGGTAAACTCTCTCATGCATGGCTTTGGAGTATTCATGATGATAGATTGCAAACCGGACTTGGCGACAACATTCCGGTTCCGAATGCAATGACCATGCAGATTGATTTGGCAGCTTATCAGTTACCGGACGACCAGCGGGAGTTGCCTTACCTTCGGCCGTCGGAAACTGCAGCCAATGTGGGTGACTCAGTTATTCTTTTTTCAAAATTGAAAGTACGGGATCATTATTCATTGCTTACACCCGGCATAATCATCTACGCCACTGACAGCCTGATCATATATGAATTGCAATGTGATACGTTGATTCAAATGGCCGGCACGAGCGGCTCTCCAGTATTGGATTTGAAGCATCGTGTTGTATCAAATAGCTTCGGAGCGTTTAGTATTCCTGACAGTACATTAATTGAAACACAGCTTGCACCGATGTTTCCGTTGATCAGAAAGCTTCGCGTACGTCAGGGGAAAACTTATGGTATCGGTGTGCCCATCCAGTTAATTTCACAAAGTCTGTACAAAGCGCTAGGCGATAAGTAAAGCAATTCGATTGAAGTTACATTTTCGATAAGTCGCGAAAGCCGCCGGCATCACCTCAAAGTGATAATGCAATGAGTTCTCCGGCGTGGTCATCAGCACCTACAGCAATTATGATGTATTGTTTCCCGTTCACCGAATACGTCATCGGTATGCCTGCCTGATTTGCCGGTAGTTCAAGCGTTGAAATGATCTCCCCGGTTGTCTTATCGTATGCATGGAATTTGTTTCCGCCACCGCCATCAGTGCCGTACAGCCCCGAGCCTTCGCCTGCAAAGAGCAATGTCTTTGTGAGCAGCATGCCGACACGATCCGGTGTTCCGGTCCGCGGAATGTTCACTCCTTTCAGTGCAGGCAGATCCTTTATCCACTGTGGCGTATCGGCATTTGCGACCATCCATTTATGATCGCCTGTATTGAGGTCGATCGCAGTAATTCTTCCATACGGAGGTTTAACCAGTGGCAATCCATATGGGCCGATGTTCGCCGCACCCATTATAGCAATGTACTCCATGTCGGATGGAGCAGCGGATTTTCTCAAGACCATTGGCCTTAACACCGTGCTGGACGAAACATAAAGCACTCCCGTTTCCGGATCGAGAACACCGCCCTGCCAGTTTGCGCCACCGACCGCGTCGGGGAGGATCAATGTGCCCAGAGTTTTCGTTGAATCCTCCACAGCTACTGGCGTATAGATCGGACCCTTTGAATAATGTGAAGCGATCCTTAATGCTTCCTTCTTTATTTGTGGCGTGTAGTCGACTACGATATCGTCTGAGTAACCTTGCCGGTCAAATGGCGCCGGGCGTGTAGGGATGGGTTGCGTGGGGGAAGTCCATTCACTTTCGACACTGCTTTTCGGAACCGGCCGTTCTTCGATTGGCCATACTGGTTCACCGGTAACGCGATCAAAAACAAAAGCGAAGGCTTGCTTGGTGACCTGAACTACTGCCTTAATTGCTTTCTCTCCCACTTTAATATCAGCTAGAATTGGTGGCGCAGCCAAATCGTAATCCCAAATGTCATGATGTACCAATTGATAATGCCAGACCTTCTTTCCGGTTTTAACATCTACGCACACAAGACTTTGAGAAAACAAGTTATTGCCTGGGCGACTGCCGCCAAAGAAATCTCCAGTTGCTGCTTCTATCGGGAGATAAACATAGCCCAACGACGGATCGGCCGTAAGCGGCGCCCACGCACCTGTATTGCCGGTATACTTCCAGCTATCCTGCTTCCATGTCTCGTTGCCTTCCTCGCCTTGCTGCGGAATGGTGTGGAAAGTCCAAAGGTGTTTTCGCGTCGAGGCGTCGAAGCCCATAATGTCGCCCCGTACCTGACTTTTAGACTTGGGAGCGAGGCCCACGGGAAAGCACGAACCAACTACGATAACGTCGTTTACTATGATCGGCGGCGAAGTTGAACCGATCGTAGCGTCAGCGTTATATCCAAGAGTTTTCTTAAGATCGATAATGCCCTGGCTACCGAAATCCTCAACAGGTTGCCCCGACCTGGCATCCAGAGCTACAAGCTGAAAGCCCGGAGTGATGAAGACGACGCGATCAGTTTTCGTTCGCGGTGCAGTCCAATACGCAACGCCTCTTCCGGAATTCTGACGCGGCACATAGGGCAGCCGTTCTTTCTCATCCAATCTGAACATCCACAATGTTTCACCAGTCACACAGTCAATGGCAGCTACCGATCTGCTGCGTCCCGCAGTCGTGAACAAAACACCATTCGCCATGATCGGCGTCGACTTGAAATAATACTCGGGTCGCGGTCCGAAGTTATCCGTCTTCCATCGCCATACAACTTTGAGATCCTTCACATTGCTTTTGTTGATCTGATCCAGCGGCGAATAGTTCGTACTCGCATAATCACTGCGATGCTGTCGCCAGTCTCCCTCAATAGATTGAATACCGGAAGTAGCCGGAATAAGCTGTGCCCGGTCCTTCGGTTCAAATACCGGCAACCCGATGGCCATTGATCTGGAACTATCGTGATTGTCTAGCCCGGAAATCGTTCTTGCAGAATAGCCATTGGCATCCAGAATGTAGGCAAGCAGAGATGCATAAGATTTTTCACTTAAACTGTTTGGACTGCTCTTCGGCATTGTTGTTCGCGTGAGTTCAAACAAGGAGTCCAAATGTTTGTCTTTCCATTTATCAACGAAGACCTCGCCAATCAATGAAGGACCTCCCTCAGTTCCGCGAAGATCTTTTCCATGACATGATTCACAACTGCCCGCATAAATGAACGCGCCGGATTGCACGGTGCGACTAACAGTATATTGTATGGTTGGGTCGATCGCAGGTTCGGCTATGCCTTCAGTGGAATCTTTGCTGGGACCATTGCACGAGGAAGAAAAGAAAATAACAAGCAACGCGAGGGAAGTGGTGACAATCTTGGCCATGATTTGCTAAGATAAACAAATGATGAGTCGATTGTGGCAATTAGAAAGAGCCGGAAAAAATATCCTTAATCAGTAAGGAAACCGGAACTCTTTCCTTCATTCAAAAAAGTTGACTTTGAATCGGTACCCCGATTAGTTTCTTTTAGCAGTGTATCGTATAGTGACGTATTCTTCTCCAATGTCATAACGAAGCCTCCAGCCACTTAAGGAGGTAATGGCATTGAACTGTATGGTTGAGTCGGGTAAGGACTCCGGACCGAACACCATTGTTGTACCCCGGTCGATCGTACTCCATGTTCCGGCATACTGATAATTCTGGACGCATCGTGACACCCAGGTGTATTGCCCTTTGTATCCTGGACAGTCGGAACAATCAATCCGACCTATCAAAAGGTTGCCAGATATCAACTCGTTAAGGTCATTCGAAAAATCGCCTATGTTATTTGCACAATCTTCAACCGGGTGCTCGGTTTTATCCGATCCTAAAGTATAAGCAACAGGGACATACTCCGCTTCAAACGGGACTTGCGCGTATTCTTTCTCCTCATCTGAACACGAAAGAGCAATAGCACAGGTAATACAAAGAGGAAGGAAATGTTTCATCATGGCCAACAATGGTTTATTTGATAGCGAACAGATAACGGCGATGTCACTAAATATATTGCTCCTGATCCGAGGACACGACACAGCAAGTGGGAATCTAAGGTTAAAGAGCAGGAAAGAGCGTTAAAACCAGGTTGTCCTGAATCCGTGCGTTTCGTTTTACTACAATAGGTGTTCAGAAACGGATAGTACAACGATACTATTTGCTCCGGGGCAGATCGTAAGGACCTCGGCTGCTGAGATTGGCCCAGTCAACCGATCGTCCAGAACTTCGACCGCGTGTTAAATAAGTTATCATTTTACATCTTCTTTACATCCGGCGGGGAATAAAGGCTTAGCTTTAAAAACTATTGGCAGTTTGTCATCATCTTCATACGATTGGTAAAGAATTTGCGTTAACGCAGTGAAGGATGTAACCTGCTTCTTAAATTAAGGTATTACATTCCAGCGCGATTAGGCTGGTGTTGATTGATCAAAACTACCGTTGTGAAGGCATCAGGCCGATATGTGCAGGGGCAACGAAGGGCGTACAGGTAGTTAAGGATAGCAGATATTGATAAAAAACAGGACCAACCCGAATGTGTCCTGCCCCAAATAATGTTGAAGGTTATGAAAAAGAAATCCCTCATAGGAGCCGGTGTGCTCGTCACACTGCTATTGGTATTCTTTCTGGTGCGGCAGAAAGCAAGTTCCGGCACCAACGAAATCGTAATGCCCGTAAAGCGCGGCAACTTCAAGGTCGAAATCGAAACGACCGGAGAACTGGAGGCAAAGAACTCAGTGAAGATTCTTGGCCCGACACGCCTTCGGGAATTTGAAATCTGGCAGGTCGTCATTCAGAACATTGTTGATGAAGGAACCGTTGTGAAAAAGGGTGACTGGGTAGCATCGCTGGATCCGTCAACATTTCAAACCAAATACAGCGCCAAACAGATAGAGCTGGAGAAAGAGAATGCAAAGTTCATTCAGACGCAGCTGGATACAACGCTCGTGCTCCGCGAAGCACGTGATCAACTGGTCAATCTCAAATATGCCGTCGAAGAGAAACGGATTGTGCTTGAGCAATCAAAGTACGAACCGCCGGCAACGATCAAACAGGCACAGATTGATGTAGAGAAGGCCAATCGCGAATACGAACAGGCCCGTGAAAACTACAAGATCAAACAACGGCAGAACTCTGAAAAGATGCGCGAGCAATCTGCTGTTTTCCGGAAAGTGCAGGATGAGTTCAATAACATGACCACCGTGATGGCAGCGTTTACAATCAACGCTCCGGAGCCTGGAATGGTTATTTATACAAAAGGATGGGACGGCAAGCCAATCAAGGCCGGCTCACAGATCAACATGTGGGATCCAACCGTAGCAACATTGCCTGATCTCACCAAGATGATGTCGAAGACCTATGTGAATGAGGTGGATGTACGTAAGGTGCAGGCTGGGCAGAAGGTTCAACTTGGACTGGATGCATACCCCGACAAAAAGCTCACCGGAGTAGTTGCCCGCGTAGCGAACGTTGGAGAACAACGACCTAACTCCGACTCCAAGGTTTTTGAAGTTGCAGTCGAGATCGATGGAACAGATGCAACACTGAGACCATCAATGACCACAAGCAACAAGATCATCGCTAAGTCTGTAGACGACGCGCTTTACGTTCCGCTTGAATCGCTGCACAATCATGCCGACTCTGTTACATACGTATACAAAAGGAATGGCATGAAGGCCTCCAAGCAGGAGGTAGTTCTTGGCGATGCCAACAACAATGACATCATCGTTGTCACAGGATTGGCCGAAAACGATGAGGTCTATCTTTCTGTTCCGCCGGGAATGGAAGATGCAACCATATCGCTGTTAAAGGAGATGGATGGCAAGCGCAAGAAGAAGACAGATGAGGCACAGCCTGCACCAGCACAAAATACTCCCACGGCAAGCTTATCAAATAACTGATGGCTTACATTTCACCACGGGTACTGGCCAACTTTTCAATTGCTGTTGACGCCGTCGTAGCAAACAAAGTGCGCTCTCTGCTTACTGCTCTTGGAATCATCTTTGGAGTAGCGGCAGTAATTGCCATGCTGGCCATTGGGAATGGCGCGCAACGCGAGATCCTCGATCAGATCAAACTGGTTGGAGTAAATAATATCGTCATCAAACCAATCGTCGAGCAAAAGGAAGAAAAGCTTGAGGAGGACGTTGGAAAGAAGGACAAGAAAAAATTCTCTCCGGGACTTACGATTCACGATGTGCGCAGCATCGAAGATATCATTCCGGGAATACAAAGCATTAGCCCTGAAATCATTCTGGATACTTATGTAATTCGCGGAGGCACACGAAGGTCAGCAAAGCTGGTCGGTGTTGAATCGTCATATTTCGATCTCTATAATTTTGAAATTGGCGACGGCCTTCCGTTTAGTGCCGAGCAGCAGCGCCTGGGGTCCGGCGTTTGTGTGATTGGGCATGCTATCAAAACAAGATTCTTTTCGGTGGAGGATCCCATTGGTAAAAACATCAAGGTCGGCCCGCATTGGCTTACCATCGTTGGGGTTTTGAATGAACGTCTGGTGTCATCCTCCAGCATTAGTAAACTGGGCATCCGTGATTTTAACATGGACATTTATGTGCCGTTGCGTACCATGCTCATTCGCTATCGCGATCGCGACAGGATTACGGGTGAACAACTTCGGTTGGCCACGATGCGGAGTCAGGGGATGATCTTTGACAATAATAATGTTTCGCCTGAACAGGAGGCTGAACGCAAAAACTATCATCAGCTTGATCGCCTCGTTATTCAGGTCGCATCTACTGAAATGCTTACAACCACTGCGGAGATTGTTTCGCGGTTGCTTGAGCGCAAGCATTACGGGGTCATCGATTATGAGATAGAAATCCCTGAGTTACTGCTGAAGCAGCAGCAGCGTACCAACGACATTTTCAACTATGTGCTCGGCGCGATTGCAGGAATCTCTTTACTGGTAGGTGGTATTGGTATCATGAACATTATGCTGGCGTCAGTACTGGAGCGGATCAAAGAGATAGGATTGCGTTTGTCGATAGGGGCGAAGAAGTCTGACGTTGTGCAGCAGTTTTTGTTTGAAGCCATTATGATCAGCATCAGCGGCGGAGTGCTTGGAGTCTTGCTGGGCGTCACGCTGGCATTCCTGGTTTCACATTTTGGCAATATTCCAACGATCATCACGCTGCCATCGATACTGCTGTCATTTGGAGTGGCCGCCACCGTTGGACTTATTTTCGGAATTGCCCCCGCACGACGCGCTGCAAGTCAGGATCCGATTACCTCGTTACGGTATGAATAACATTGTCGTTCCGATCCCGGTTCTGGCAACAGAGTGAAGCCAGGTTAACTCCCAAACGCCTGAACCTGCAGACTATAGGAGAACTCAATGATTTTAAATCATAGAATAACTATTGAATAAACGTTTATCCCATGAAAAGGACGTTGCTGATTTTTCTGGTTGCGCTTAGCCTGAGAGTTGGAGCACAGAATACATTCACCATCCAGGACGTAATTGCCCGATCACAGGCGCAGTCTGTGTATGCCAAATACGTTGAAACAAACCGGGAGGTGAGCTACTGGAATTACAGGACATTCAGGAGTAACTACAACCCGCAAATACGGTTATCCAGCAGTACGAACGCCGGAGCGCTGTATAATAACAGTTACAGTCCGATTCGTCAACCGGACGGATCGATTCAATATCTGCAGGTCAACCAGTTAAATCCAGGAATCAATATTGGCCTGGAACAACCCATCGGCTGGACAGGTGGCACGATATCACTGAATTCTACATATAGTTATTTCAGAGATATTAAAGAGAGTTATCAGCAATGGAATGGCCAGGTGTTTAGTGTAAGGCTCTCTCAGCCGATTTTCGCATTCAACCGTCTGAAGTGGGACAAGCGCATTGAACCTATCAAATACGAGGAGTCGAAGCGCGAGTATGCGGAACAAATGCAGGGTGTTGCATCGCAGGCCGTCGATCAGTTCTTTGAGGTACTTAAGGCGCAGGTCAATCTTGAGATAGCCCAATACAACCTCGCCAACAACGATACGATATACAAGATCGAGAACGGGCGATATAACATTGGTACAACATCGCAGGATAAGTTGCTCCAGGTCGAACTACAGTTACTCCGTTCAAGGCAGGATGTGGCGCAGGCAAAGCTCGATCTGCAGGGATCTTCGTTGCGCCTTCGTTCCTACATTGGTTTGCAAAGCGAAGAAGCATTTCAGCTAGTCATGCCTCAGGAAACGCCGAATGTAGTCGTGAGCGAGGAACTGGCTTTGCAACATGCGAGGGAAACACGATCGGACTATATCGCTTTCGAACGCAGGAAGAGCGAAGCAAATGCAGAAGTGGCGAGAGCACGCGGATCGCGTTACGCCGTAAGTTTGGATGGCGGATTTGGTCTCAATAGCGTAGGCGGAGAGTTCAACGAATTATACAACGAGCAGGCACGACAACAATACGTTGCATTTACGTTCAGCATCCCCGTTGTGGATTGGGGACGGAGAAAGGCCACAATGGGAACGGCCGATGCTCAAAAGCGCCTGACAGATTTCGATGTTGAGAGGCAGCAAATAACATTTGATCAGGAAGTAGTTACCCAGGTACGTTTGTTTGAAACCCTGAAACTGAAAATCGAGATTACGAGGAAAGCAGACCAGGTGGCGTTCGAACGTTACAACGTTGCCCAAAACCGTTATCTCATTGGCAAAATAGACATCACCAATTTGTCGATTGCCTTAAATGAAAAGGACGACGCACGTCGCAGCTACGTTGACGCATTGAAGTCGTTCTGGATGGAGTATTTCCGATTGAGGCAACTCACTTTGTACGACTATGTAGAACAAAAGTATCTCTACAATCCGATGGCCGAACAGTAAGTGTCTTTGGTGATATATACCCTATTCCTTCATTCTCTTGCCGTTCACCTGCTGACCATTTTGGAACAACGTGACGCTTTCAATCTCTCCTTTTGAATTCTTGTTGAAGGTGAGCTGTGCTTGTACAACTTTATAGAAGAAAACGTTTTCAGACTTGGCAAATACTGGGAACTTTGGTTGGGCCGTTGCCTGCACGTTGAGTTGATTGCCCTCCAGCGTCACAGTTAGGACGAAGTCTTTCATCAGCTCATACTTGCCAACATAAGTCTCAAGAATCTTCGTGCTTACTTCGACCTCCTCAATCTTTGGAGGATCCGGGTCGACAAGTGGAGCCTTCGGATTTAAAAGATGCATGCCGATGTCATCAATGCTTACAACAGAATTTGTCATTACTACTGCGCCTTTGCTACCGTTCTTAATGAATCCCGCGAAAGTGCGATAGCCTCCAGTCCCCCCGTTGTGCCAAACGATCTCGCCTGCATCAGATTTGGTAATGTGCCATCCCAATCCAACCAAAGGGTTAGCATCGTTACCTCTGGTATTCTTGTGAGTCAACTCCATGGCCGGATAAAGTTCGCTTTTAGTTATGCCCATGTTCGCTCGGACATATGTAATCATGTCGACCGTTGTCGAGCGAATTCCTCCGGCCCCCGCCAGACTAATAATGTCCCAGTTGGATACAGGCTTCTCGTCCTGATGGCCTATGGCCAGATTCTTCGTCATATTGGGCGTTAAGGAAATCGCCGTGTTCTCCATACCTAACGGTCTTGCGATGACATCCGTCATAAAATCTTCATAGCTCTTTCCATTCCTTGTAGAGAGCACAAGTCCCAGGAGCCCGGCGGCATAGTTGGAGTACTCATATTGCGTGTTAACATCACGGGTTAACTGATAGCTATTCAGAAATTCGTAGACCATCTTTTCAGAATAGTCGGCGAATGGATTTGCAGGATTCGCAGAGGGAAAGTTGTCTGGCATTCTTGGTAGTGAGGAGGTGTGGTTGCTCAGATTAACCAGTCTGATCACCGTGCCATTCCTGGTTGGAGCGGTCACACCAGGAGGGAGGTAGTTCTGTACTGGATCATTCAGCTTCGCCTGTCCCTTGACGGCCATGTTTGCCAGTAGTATTGCTGTGAACGTCTTGGATATTGAACCGATCTCATAAACAGAGTACTCGTTTACAGGCTCTTTGGTTTCTACAGATTTTACTCCGTATGAATAATAATATGTGCTATCACCATCAATGTAGCCAACGACAATTGAAGGCGTGATGCCTTTGTCGACTCTCACTATAATGTTGCTTTTTACGTCCTGTGGAATTGATGGTTGTCCGTTGCAGCCGCCCAACAATACGACTACCAAACATACGGAGGCAAGAAATTTCGGCATGAGGAGATCTGTTTAAAGTAACAACGGCAGTACAGTACAATATGCATTTTTTTCAATGGTATCTCAACATCAGCAATGACTGCGCAGCCGTTATTGATGGCCTTAGCCTGCAAAAAATAAAGGTATTCGGCGAAAAGGGATTTTGCTTAATGAAGCCCGTGGAAGCGATTTCTTAATTAACTCATATTTTGTATGTATTTAAGTTTTATTATACATACATTTAAATAATTAATGACCGTATGAAGGGTACGAACCTTGGAGAATTTGAAGAACTAGTGCTGCTGACCATAGCTGCGCTGATGGAGGAAGCCTATAGTGTTGCAGTATGTGACGAGCTTTCGAGTCACACTAAAAGAACTGTTCAGCTTGGCGTTGTACACGCCGTGCTTAATCGCCTCGAGGAGAAGGGTCTCGTAAAAAGCCGGCTGGGAGAGGCAACAGCTACCCGCGGCGGAAAACGCAAGAGATATTACAAGCTCACAAGCGCGGGAAAGGCCGGACTCGTCCGCGCCAAGACGATGCGCGATCAACTTTGGGACAGAATTCCTTCACTAGAATGGAAGAAAGCATGAGATCGCGCAAGCCAGGAAATAGCGATCACCGGCCACCAGGCTGGGCGCAACGATTCATAGAATGGTATTGCAAACCTCAGCTCGCTGAAGATCTTATTGGTGATCTGAATGAATACTTTGAACGCAATCTTAAAAATAAAGGTCCGCTGCGGGCGAAGCTCATTTACATCATTGATGCAGTCAAATTTTTCAGACCCTATACTGTCCGGGCACCAAAACTTTTAAACCTCTTATTCAACTGGATCATGATCGGAAGCTACGTGAAGACATCAGTGCGCAATGTGACGCGCAATAAACTGTTCTCAACCATCAACATAGTCGGACTTGCCATCAGCATGTCCGTTGGCCTGTTGCTTATAGCTTTCGAACACGACATGCTGTCGTACGATAGATTCAATGAGAAGGGAAAGCGGATATATCGCATTACGTCGAACGCTAAATATAAGTCGGGGCACCGGGAGAAATTTGCAACAACGTCACTGAAAGCCGGCGAACTGATAAGGGAAAGAGTGTCGGGCCTTGAAGAGACGGTAAATGTCAGAGGAGAATTCGCCGGCGACGCAAAGGTTGCTGACCTTGTCGTTCCATTGACGGGTCTCTATGCCGATCCTTCTATGCTTCGGATATTCACGTTGCCCATGTTGAGTGGTGATGCTGCGACTGCGCTTAGCAGACCTTACTCTATCGTGCTTACAGAAACGTCTGCGAAGAAACTCTTCGGTTCAGATGATGCCATCGGAAAGTCCATTCATATAGACACTCTCGATTACGAGGTCACAGGCATTCTGAAAGACGTACCCTTCTTTTCCCATATTCAATTCGAGTCACTTGTCTCTTACAGTTCAATAGAGTCCCGGATCGAAAAGGATCCTGGTCTCACCAAATGGTCAACCGTCTGGCAGAGAAACTACATCTATTTGCTGCTGCCCGAAGGTTCGAATAAAATGGACATCCAGAAGCAGCTCGACGGGATTTGTGCAGCAGAAAACATGCATGATGTTGAAGCTGAGATCCAACTCTCACTCCTTCCGTTGTACGACATCGTTTTGGGCGAAGAACTAGGTCACTCCATAGGTCCGGTAATGCCGGGCATTGTTATCTGGATCATTGGCGGATTAGCACTGATCGTCATTCTGTCGGCATGTTTTAACTATACAAATCTCTCGATAGCCAGGTCAATGCGCCGCTTCAAGGAAATCGGATTAAGAAAGGTAATTGGAGCGAGAAGAAGTCAGGTGCGATTGCAATTCCTTTCCGAGGCGGTGATTGTATCTTTCGTTGCCCTCCTGTTTTCATTTGTACTTTTTATAATACTTCGCCCTCAGTTCATAGGTATTGCTCCTGAGTTACTAAAAATGGTGCGGCTGGAAATAACACTGCCAATGGCTCTGACTTTTGTCGTCTTTGCCATGAGTGTAGGTATTGTAGCCGGATTCCTGCCTGCTTTGTTCTTTGCTAAAGTCAATGTGATTAATGCGTTGAGAGATGCATCGTCCGTAAAGATATTCAGGGGATTAAGTTTCAGACGCGTGCTTGTAGTCGTTCAGTATACGTTCACTTTGATCTTTATCACGAGCACAATCATCGGTTACATACAGTATAGGAAGATTCTCGCGTTCGATCTTGGTTTCAACACCGCGAACATTCTCAATATCGAACTGGAGGGCAACAAACCAGACGAGTTGATCAGTAAGCTGAAGGCGATTCCGGAAGTTGTTGGCATATCGCAATCGAAGATCATCACCAGTGTTGGTAATGCATGGGGTGGTTTTGTCAAATTCAAAGATTCACGTGATTCGTCGCTGGTGTTTAACAATATCGTCGATGAGAACTATATCCCTGTGCACGGCTATAGCCTCGTTGCCGGTCAGAATTTTATAACAAGACCGGTGACTGAGGAGGCGACAAGCGAAGTTATTGTAAACGAGAAAATGCTGAGGTTGCTTAACATCGCCAATGGCGATCCTCAAAGGGCAGTAGGCGAGGAAATCTTCATGAACAATCATCTGCTTAATAAGAAGTTTACAATTGTAGGCGTGATCAAAGACTTTCATTATGGAAAGCTCGACGAAGCGATTAAGCCGGTGGTATTTACATATCTGACACCTGATGCCTACATCAGACAAGACAGGAGAGACGGCGTTGTAAACGTTCGTATCGAAACTAAAGATCCGGTTGAAACGCTCGCCAGGATTCAGAGTGCCTGGAAGAGTATTGACCCGGTACATCCTTTCAACGCTGAATTCTATGATGATGCGATTGAAGACGCATATAGCGAGCTTTCCGCCATGATAAAGGTGATCGGATTCTTATCGTTCGTGGCTATCTCAATTGCATCGTTGGGACTATTTGGTATGGTTGTTTTCACCACAGAGACACGACTGAAAGAAATGAGCATTCGTAAAGTATTGGGTGCATCTTCCAGCGACCTTGTAATGATCCTGAGCCGGGGATTCATGGTTATGCTGGCGATAGCGGCGGTGATCGCACTTCCGGTAACCTGGTTGTTCTTCCAGACCATGGTGCTCACTCGTTTTCCTTATCACGATCCGATTGGAACCTGGGAGTTGTTTGGAGGTTTGCTGGCAGTTTTGACAATAGCAATCATCATGATCGGTTCACAGGCAATAGGAGCAGCCCATAGAAACCCGTCCGACGTATTGAAGTGCGAGTGACGTCCCGATTGCCGCGTGAAAAACAATTATTGTGAATGGCCTAATAAATCTGTTCATTAGATGGTTACGGACAGGTTTTAAACCATAAGGCCATGGCAGTGCACACGCGGTCTCTGAAACGCGCGAAATACCTCAATATGCATCGCATCTTCTTTGCGATGTTTATATTTACTGTATTAAGTGCGTGTTCCGTCTCCCTGCCTGATGATGTTGCGGAGGCCTATCAGGCACTACCGGAGGACCTTGACTATAATCTGCATGTCAAACCGGTTCTCAGCGATAAATGCTTTGTGTGTCATGGCCCCGACAAAGCAAAACAGAAAGCAGGCCTTCGGTTAGACATCCGCGATAATGCCATAGGCGAATTGGATGAATCGCCTGGAAAGTTTGCCATAGATCCAGGCAATACTCAGGGAAGTGAACTGGTGCATCGCATCCTTAGCGATGACCCGGACTATCTAATGCCCTCGCCTGAGTCGCACCTTACACTAAGCGCAAGAGAGAAAGCAATACTTGTAAAATGGATTGACCAAGGGGCAGAATATAAACCGCATTGGGCTTTTGTAAAACCAACTCTGCCGAAAGTTCCTAAGACCCAATACGAGTCGAAAGTTATTAATGAAATTGATCGGTTCATATTTCACCGGTTGGAGACCGAAGGACTCACTCCCTCCAACGAAGCTAACCGCGAGCTGCTGTTACGACGTGTGTCACTCGATCTAACCGGGCTCCCGCCAACACTTGAAGAGATCGGTAATTTCTTAAATGATAAGTCTGCCGATGCCTATGAAAAGCAGGTTGACAGACTTTTGAACAGTGAGCAGTTCGGAGAAAAGATGGCGGTCGACTGGCTGGATCTGGCGCGTTTTGCAGATTCGCATGGCTATACCGTTGACAGGCTCCGCGATATGTCACCATATCGCGACTGGGTGATTCAGGCGTTCAACAAGAACTATCCTTATAACAAGTTCATTCAATGGCAACTGGCTGGAGATATGATGCCGAATCCTACCAAAGAAATGAAGTTGGCCACAGCATTCAATCGCAACCATGCACAGAACATGGAGGGTGGTATCATCGATGAAGAGTTTCAAACGGAGTATGTCGTTGACCGTACGAACACCTTTGGTGAAGCTTTCATGGGTTTGTCAGTGGGCTGCGCACGATGTCACGATCACAAGTATGATCCGATCTCACAAAAGAATTATTACGAACTGTTTAGTTTCTTCAACAATGTTCCTGAGGCGGGACAAATCTCATGGGATGATGCCATGCCTGGCCCAACCTTGCTGTTGCCTACCGAGCGGCAGGAGAAGATCATTGCATTTCTAAGCAAAGAGGTTGATGAGAAGGAGAGCAAGCTGCACGAATCGGAAAGACAGGCAGACGCAGCATTCGAAACGTGGTATCAAAGCAATCCCCTGCACAGAATGTCAGACGGGAAGTTGCCGAACTCCGGTCTGGTTGGATACTACACTTTTGACAACGGGTCTCTGCGTAACGCAATGGATACTCGCCAATCCGGTGTGGTGCGACTAGGCAGTGGGCCGGAGTCCCCGGTATTCGAATCACGTGGCAATGGTAAAGCACTCCACCTCAATGGAGACGCATGGCTGGATCTAAGCCCGGTCGGCCTCTTCAGAAAAGGCGACGCCTTCAGCATTGGTCTCTTTGTATACATCCCGAAGGAGTTGAAAGAGGGCGTGATCTTTCACAAGTCTACAATGGAGCGACACTTCAACTACCGCGGTTATGATTTGTATCTGAAAGACAACAAGCTTCGCCTCAGCATGTCGCATGTGGCGCCGGCGAATGCAATTCGGAAATACACCATTGAGAATATTCCACGAGACACGTGGGTGCACCTGATGATGACATATGATGGCTCGTCGCGTGCAATGGGTCTGCGACTTTATCAAAATGGTGTGGAAGCGCCTATGGAGACCGTTGCAGACAATCTTACCAAGGATATCCTGTTGTATCAGGGGCAGCCTGGTTTGCAGATTGGCGCCTGGGATCGAGGATGGGGAATCAAAGATGCCAGAGTAGATGACATTACAGTTTACAATCGCGAAGTGACTCCCCTTGAAGTAAGGATCATTGCTGGAAAAGAATCGTGGTCGGAAACTGCCAGTAAGATTATGAGGAATGATAGTAAGTTGTTCGAAGAGCTGAAAGTATACTATCGGTCTGCTGTAAATAAGGAAGTTGCTGCTTCGCTCCAGGAGCTAAGAGCCGTCCGTAATGCCCGGGCAGATTCCGTAGAGTCAATAAAGGAAGTGATGATCATGGAAGAGATGGCCAGGCCGCGAAAGTCTCACGTGCTGTTGCGCGGTAATTACGATGCATTTGGGGAAGAGGTTGTCGGCAACACGCCCGCTTCTATATTGCCTTTTCCAGGTGATCTTCCTAAGAACAGGCTCGGACTTTCGGAGTGGTTGATTCGCGATGATCATCCGTTGACGGCACGAGTTGCCGTGAATCGCTTTTGGCAGAATTACTTTGGAGCCGGAATCGTAAAGACAATGGAGGATTTTGGAAACCAGGGAGAACTGCCAAGTCATGCGGAGCTGTTGGATTGGCTGGCAATAACTTTCCGTGACAGCGGGTGGGATGTAAAAAAACTGCAGAAGCTCATTGTGATGTCGGCGACTTACCGGCGGGACTCACGTGCTTCTCAGGAATCCAGGACTAAGGATCCCGAGAACAGACTTTTGTCACATGGTCCGGCTAATCGATTGTCGGCGGAAATGATGAGAGACAATGCACTCGCTGCCTGCGGCCTGCTGAAAAAGGAGATCGGCGGAAAGAGCGTGAAGCCTTATCAGCCTGAAGGACTTTGGGAAATTAATAATACACGTTATGTCCCGGATACAGGGCAGGCGTTGTATCGAAGAAGTTTGTATGTCATAGTTAAACGAACTGTGCCTCATCCGACGATGGCAACATTCGATGCGCCCAGTCGAAGCTATTGTGTGGTGCGTAGACAAAAAACCAATACGCCACTCCAGTCACTTGTAACGCTGAACGATCCAACCTTCGTTGAAGCGGCTCGTGTTTTGGGAGAACAAATGACAACAGACAGCAATGCACGTGAAGGCGTAGTAAATGCGTATCGCCGACTTACCGGTCGAACTCCAGATTCGAAGGAAGTTGATTTATTGCTGGAACTTCAACAGGTGGAATACAAGAAGTTCCGCGATCATCCTGAAAAGGCAAAAGGATGGCTGACCACCGGACAGTACTCTGTCGATCGGAAGCTGGACACATCGCTGGTTGCGGCAAATACCGTAGTTGCCAGCGCCATCATGAACTCGGATGCAACACTAACCAAAAGATGATGTCTATGGGACATTCACATCACGATGAGGAATTCAGATTGAATACGCCTGAGGCTTCGTTTCTGAATCGGAAACTTGACCGGCGGAATTTTCTAATGAAGACATCGCTTGGTCTCGGAGCATTAGCAACGGGGAGTCTATTGGGCATGGACGCATTGCGGGCAAGCACGTCGAAATCCGGACCGGAGGATGCGTCCTCGCAGGAAGCGATACTGGCAGCAATTCCGCACATTGCTCCCCGGGCCAAAAGAGTTGTGTACCTGTTTATGGCAGGTGGACCATCGCAGTTTGAAACATTTGATTACAAACCTGCACTATTTAATCTCGCAGGACAGAATCTTCCCGAATCAGTCCGGAAGGGTCAACGTCTTACAGGCATGAGTGCAAGTCAGGCGGCGTTGCCCATGGTTCCATCAATCTATAAGTTTAACCAACACGGCAAGAATCAAACCTGGGTAAGTGAACTGTTACCTCATACAGCGAAGGTGGTCGATGATCTTTGTATCGTGAAGTCGCTTTATTCCGAGGCTATCAATCATGATCCTGCGATTACTTTTTTTCAAACAGGAAACCAACTCGCAGGAAGGCCGAGCATCGGATCATGGGTGAGCTATGGTCTGGGATCTGACAACTTAAACCTTCCGTCGTTTATCGTTTTGGTCTCAAAGAATGCGCCGCAGGATCAACCGTTATATGCGCGACTGTGGGGCAACGGCTTTTTGCCAACGCGACATCAGGGTGTGCAGTTCCGGTCTGGAAAGGATCCTGTTTTGTTTCTTAATAATCCTGATGGTTACGACGGAAGTGATCGCAAGGAAATGCTTGACTACCTCGGCAAGCTGAATCGCCTGCAGAATGAAGCTTTTGGCGATCCGGAAATCGATAACCGAATTGCTCAATATGAAATGGCTTTCAGGATGCAGACGTCAGTGCCAGGAGTTATTGATCTTTCGAATGAATCAGAGGAGGTATTTGACCTTTATGGACCAGGGAGTCGGGATGCAGGAACTTATGCAGCCAATTGTATCCTCGCGCGAAAGCTCCTCGAAAAGGATGTAAAGTTTGTGCAGCTATACCATCAGGGTTGGGACCAGCATGGCGGACTCCCTAAAAATATTGCGAGGCAATGTAAAGATACAGATCAGGCAACGGCTGCCCTGGTGGTTGATTTGAAGCGTCGTGGACTGTTGGAAGATACGTTGGTCATCTGGGGAGGAGAATTTGGCCGGACAGTATACTCCCAGGGAAAGCTTACTGCAACCGACTATGGTCGCGATCATCATCCTAGATGTTTTACCATGTGGATGGCAGGAGCTGGCGTAAAGGCAGGTATATCTTATGGAGAAACCGACGACTTCAGCTACAACATCACTAAAGATCCTGTTCATGTTCACGATTTCCAGGCGACGCTCATGCATCTGCTCGGTATTGACCATGAACGTCTCACTTATAAATTTCAGGGCCGTAGGTTCCGGCTCACAGACGTGCATGGAAAAGTGGTAAATGCATTATTATCGTAGGCATTCCGATGGAGGTAATCAGATTTCTGGGGCGATTACATCCGATGGTGGTTCACCTGCCAATTGGATTCCTGCTTATCGCAGCCGCATTTGATGTAATCAGCTATCATGCAAAGTATCGTTATCTTAAAGATGCGGTAGGCACTGCGTTGTTAGCGGGCTTTCTGTTTGCTGCAATAGCATGTGTGCTCGGTTATCTGTTATCTCTCAGCGGATCGTATGATGAGGACATTCTTGAAAACCATAGAAACGCCGGTATTATACTGGCCATTACATCGGGAGTGTGGTGGGCAGCTTCTTCTACGCTGTTTACGGGTATCGTTAAAGCAGGCCGCCGGTTTACAACGGCCTTCGGACTTCTGGTCGTTACGGTAATGCTGTACGCCGGGCATCAGGGTGGCAGCCTCACGCACGGCAGTGACTATCTTTCATTTCAGGAAACAGATAAAATCAAACGACCAAAACCACTCACTGCAGCTGACGCACTTGTCTTTGAAGACGTGGTGTTTCCCATTCTCGAACGAAAGTGTGAAGGTTGTCACAGGAAAGGCAAGCGAAAAGGAGAGTTGATTGTAAGTACCTACGCCGACCTGATGAAGGGAGGAAAAGATGGAGTCGTCGTTGTAGCAGGCAACCTTGCTAATAGCGAGCTGTACCGACGGATTACATTGGATCCCGACCACAAGGACTTCATGCCCACAGACGGAAAGAAACCTTTGACGAAAGAAGAAACAACCATGATCACATGGTGGATCGAAAAAGCGCAAGCGTCTAATGAGTTAAAAATCGCTGCGGTTGAAGGACATCAGGAATTGTTACCCATAGTTAATGCAATCATTGGATTGGAAGGTAGCGGGCTAAACGATGCAACAGTCATCAATGCAAAGCTACCGAATCCCGATATTCCCTCTACTACGGACGAGGCTGCCATTGATAACCTTCGAAAGCATGGTGTAATGGTGCGCGCTATGCTCCATTCGCCAGTGATGCTTGATGTTATTTTGCCCAGCGGTACCGTTATGAAGGAAGTCGAAAGCGATCTTCACGCAATTGCACGAAATATAGTATGGCTGAATCTCTCAGGGAATAATCTGGAGACAAAAGATCTCGTCGCAGTAAAAGAGATGAGTAACCTGGAGAAGCTACGTTTGGAACGCAATTCCGTTGGAGACGATCTAATTGAAATTGTGAAAGATCTAAAACACCTGGAAGCGCTGAACATCAACGACACAAAAGTAACGGATGCAGGCTACTCGAAATTGAAAGAGCTGCCTTCAATAAAGCGTATCTACCGATGGTCGTCGGGTGCGAAATAGCATTTCACTGTCCGTTTCGCGCAACCAATTTTTAATCGTACTCACAGGCGGACGCTGTTCACAAATAGTCAGCGACTATTTCGCTCCCGTCAATTTCTTGATCACCGCTACTTCTTCCTTCTTGTATGGTTTGCCGTCTTTGCGGAAAATGTCATGAAACCATACCGGAGGCTCTTTGCCATCTGGACGAGGATCGCTCCAGGCAAAGATAGTGTTCGTCTTACCGGCAACGAGTCCCCAGTTGTAGGCGGCTATGTTTTCCTCCTTCAGCATGGGCATTATGTTATCGAAACGACTATCCTTTGTTCGCGCCATATATTCTGTACAAATAAGCGGACGTCCGTAAGAACGCAGACTGTCGATCCAATGTTTATGCTGCTTCGGATCGGCATAGTTGTGATACGTGATCACATCAGAATTATCCAATTGATAATGGCCCAGGTCGACGAGGTCCTGCTTCCAGACACCTACGGACAAAGGTTGGGATGGATTGACCTCGCGTCCCCATTGAAATACCTTTTGCAATAGAGGCATCGACTTGTTGCCATAGTTTGAGTTACCCGGCTCATTATAGAGATCCCATAATACGATTCGTTTATCATCGCGGAAGTGATTCATTACATCCTTCACGTACTTCTCCAATGACACAGTCAATGTTGAATCTTCATGAATCTTGTCACCGGGATCCCGCACCCAGCCTGAATTGTGAATGCCAGGCTTTGGATCAGGCTGCTTGCCTCGCTGATACGTCGGGTTCCAGCAATCATCGAAAAAAACAAACAACGTTGAGATGTGATGCTTATCAGCAATGTCGAGGTACGTTCCTACTCGTTGCTTGAATCCTTCCGGATCGATCTCCCATGCGAGATGATGAAGATATACGCGCATTGAATTAAGGCCTATGTTCTCCGCCCAACCCAGCTCTCGGTTAATAGTTGCTGAATCAAATGTTTCGGCCTGCCACATCTCCAACTGATTGATTGCTGTGCTGGGTATAAAGTCAGATCCGCGCAGCCATCCCCATTGCTTGTACCATTCGTTAGCCTGTTCCTTTGTCCATATATCACGTGTCTTTGGGGCTTCCACCACGGGCGCCTCGACCGTTTCCGCAGGCTTTGCCTCCTTTTTACATCCACTCAGGGAAAGTGTAGCGATGAGTACTATGGTTAGTAGTCGACTCAGATCATTCAATTGTTTCATGCTGAATTATACACTGTTTATTGAACAAAAGAAAGATTCACATTGAATACATCCGAAGCGGATTCTTAAATGTCGTCTGCAGTGAATTTCCTTCACGAGAGAATGGCATTCCAAGACATCAGTGTTTCGATAGTGATGAACGATAGTTATATTACATGTATTGTTTATCGCCACAGCTGTTCCTGGACTTTTCTGTTCCGAATCGACCTTTAAAGAAAGCCTGTAGCTGTGTTGAATAGTTGTTGCACACCAACGCTCCTCAGTAATGGCGATGGCTTTGATGGTGATGTTTGTTTTCTATTGACGAACTTAAGAAGTCTATGAGTAATCGACCGACATATGCAAATGGGAAAATTTGTTACCTGGAAATACCTGCCACAGACGTCGCTCATTCGGCAAACTTTTATAGCGCCTGTTTTGGCTGGAGCATACGCGCTGACTACGGAGGCAATACAACCTTCGATGACAGTGTAAATCAGGTAAGTGGAATGTGGGTAACTGGGGTCTCGCCGATGACTGAGCCAGGAATCACTATTTCCATTATGGTTGCGGATGCAGAGGCAACAAGTAATCTCATTGTTTCGAATGGTGGTAGGATTCTAAAAAAGATGGCAATGGACCGTGGGGAAATTATTATACACTTTCAAGATCCTGCCGGAAATTTTATGGGACTATATCAGGGCAATGAGTTGAAAGAGTGACCCAGGGATTAGCTTTAGTTTGTTTGATAATATGCTGATAAGCAATCGTTTGCCATGTGCTTTCTCCCGGATGGTTCGAACGATTTGGTTTTTAATACCCGTTAACATACTTTTGCCAACCTCAAACAAAAGGAACCAATACCGGTGATATTTGTTATGGGATCATATCGCGGGGTGGAGCAGTTGGTAGCTCGTTGGGCTCATAACCCAAAGGTCACAGGTTCGAGTCCTGTCCCCGCTACTAAAAAGAAAAGGCAGCCCATTGGTTGCTTTTTTTGTGTCCAATTTCAAGTACAAATTCCAAACGAGAACCAATTTCGTCTGCTAATAGTCTTTAATGATTTTCTTGTAAGACACTCCCTGCTCTGTTACAATGCGAACAATGTAAACTCCCGCTGGATAGCCAGCTAACGAGTAATTGACTGTTTCATTTCGGCCGAGGTCGTATGAACGTATAGCGCTGCCGCTGACATCTGTAATCGTGATAGACACAGTCCCAATATCGCCGGTTTCAATTCGCAGTGTTTCCCTGACCGGATTGGGAAAGAGCGAAACTCCGTCGCCGGGAGACTCAACTCCCATGATGATAACAGCGGCCTCATCGCTAAATGTACTCATGCAACCGTCGACAGAGACAGTAAGTTTATACGCGCCGTCCTCTGAAGGCTCGAACGTTTGACTTGTTTCAGTAGCGAGAGCTGATTCCTCTTTATACCATTGATTTCCTGAACTTGCATTTGATGTAAGCACGGGTTCGCCAATTTCTAGACCAGTTATTGAAATGGTAGGTTTGGCGGGCAGGATGCATAAGGTCAGCGAGCTTTCTGCCGAATTGAACACGTCATCTCCATACTGTTGGATAGAGATTTTTACTGTGCCCGCTTTAACAATCGTCGCTGTATTGTTTTGGATCGCAAGTTCGCTTTCGCTGGTTATTGTTACAGGCAATGCAGATGACGAAGACGCTTCGATTTTAAACGGTGCATCTCCAAGTGTCTTGTTGGCAACAGGAGTAACTATCAGCTGCTGATCGAACTTTGTGAATTCAGCTTTGAAGAGTTCAACACTATAGTCTGGATGCGGTGCGACAAAGTAAAGTACGTTCTCCAACGAAATCATCTCCAGGGGCTCAAGTTCAGATACCCGGGATGTGCTGGAAAAAGTACCATTCGTGCGCCAGAGTTCATCATTTGCTTCAAAATACACGACGCCATTCTTTAGCGCGGTAAACTTGGATGGATAAGAGCTCTCGTCGCCATTGAGAATATCAATAACAATGGTGCCATCCGATGTGCCATCACTTATCCAAAGCTCATTTCCGTGCACATCATCGTCGGCACTAAAGTAAAGCCTGCTTCCAACAGCAGTCATGTTGGTTGGGAAACGTAGCCTATCGTGTGCGGGTAAAATGTCTTTGACCATTACCGTGCCAGCCTCAGTACCATCCGTCTTCCACAATGCCCATCCGTTGGTGTCATCGAACGCAGTGAACAGGACCAGGTTACCCAGAGATATCAGGTCTTTAGCGTCCGAACCAGCCTCACCTGGCACCAAATCAATCAACAGGTGTGTTCCTGCCGCTGTTCCATCGGTGATCCATATTTCCCTCCCCGAATCACTTGTTGTAGCGCTGAAAAGTACTTTATCATTGAGAACGGTAAAATCCGCTGGCTTCGAATCGGCTACGCCGGAATTGATGTCTTTTAGCAATTGGGTTCCTGCAGCTGTGCCATCGGTGACCCACAGCTCAGATCCGCTTCCGGCATCTATGCCATCAAAAATAAGTTTCGAACCCATAACAATACCTTTGCCCGAAACTCCATTGTTGGCGCCTGAATAAATGTCTTTTAAAAGGTGCGTACCACCATCTGTTCCATCAGTGACCCAGAACTCATATCCATAATTCGTCGGGCTGCTGTAATCCAAAAGAGCAAAGATCAATTCACTGCCAAGTGTATAATTCGGTCCGCCCGTAGAAATGCCGAATAATTCATTGCTAAGGTCCTTCACAATTGTAACGGATGGAGATGTGCCGTTTGTCTTATACATTTTTCGCTGACTCAGATAAATCAGATCGTTATCTGTCCTGCCCAAATAATACAATCCTCCGTCTTCGAAATCGTATTTCATTAACGTACCAAGTTCAGTACCATCAGTCGTGTAAAGATCTGGCCCGGAACCAGACGGTGTACCCTCTATCGATGAAGCAAGAAAGTGCAATTTATTATCACTCACTACAAGGCTCGCTCGTTCGACAAAGGCATTACCTGTAGACTTCGGATGAGTAAGCATTAATGTGCCCGCCTCAGTACCATCCGTACTCCAGATTTGGCTTCCATTTGTGACGTCATTGGCTACGAAGTAAAGGCGGTTGTTAAAATTTACCCAGGATCGTGGTGCCGAATTAGCAACGCCGGGATTGATGTCTTTTAAGAGTGTAATGTTCTGGCGAGTATCGTCAGAAATACCAATCTCTGTGCCGACAGTCGAGTTATAATATTGCAGAATCAGTTTACCATCTAAAATCGGAATCTGATCAAATCCTAAGATATCGCCAGAAGCACCACCCATGTTAATTGTTTCTACAGATGTACCATCGTATTTCAGTAACCGACTGGAATTCGTAGAGGACTCAAACCCTAGCCCGTAAAAATCTCCATCAACAACAACAGAAGCATTGACTGATCCGCCCGCTATCATTGATGTCCCAGCATCCGTTCCATCCGTTACCCACGTACTACCCCCGGAAGTGAATATTACATTGTCACCATACTTTATCAACGATTGGACATAAGAGGCGCCGAAGTCTTTGACTTTAATTGTTCCCCCACTTGTTCCATCGCTCAACCACAGTGCTTGAGTAAAGGTGGTTTGATCAACGGCGCCGAAAAGAATCTTGTCCCCGAAATTTGTCGGGTCATTAACCCACCCATTCTCAAGTAGTTTTTCGGTTGTATTCCCCGCGATATTGAATGCCCACAATTCAAAGTTGTTTTGACCTTCACGAAAAATTTCAAAGAAGATATGAGTATCCGAAAATCCGGTTGCATAAGGAAATGAATGGCCCGTAAAGCCTACCGTAGTTACTAACGTCGTTCCGCTGGGCGAACCATCGCTTTTCCAGATTTCCATTTGATTGTCTGAATCATGATCTGCGAGGAAATACATGTCGGTGCCCCATAGCCCAAGTATATCGGCTGCACGGCCGGTACCGGGTGTAACATCCTTCACCAGCCTCGTGCCATTCTCCGTACCATCAGAAACCCAAAGCTCACGTCCGCTTAATGCGTCTTCTCCCATGAAAAAGACACGTCCAGTTCCGTTGCAAAACAATGGTCCGCGGACACCGTCACCAAAACCTTTGTAAATGTCTTTAACAAGGACGGTCCCGCTTTCAGTCCCATCTGTTCGCCACAGTTCACCTCCCTTTTCCGTGTTTCTCGAAAAGAAAAGTTTGTCTCCACAATTGCAGAAAATATCGTTGTAGACATTTATGGCTGTGAATTGTGCCGGATGCGAATTGATGTCTTTTACCAATGAGACTTGACCGATCAATGACGATGTGCTCAATAATAGAAAGTTCAGAAGTCCGGCAACTTTTGGTAGAATTCTTTTCATAGGCTGGCGTTCTAGAGTGTAATGAGTAAGTATAACGTGGGTAGGTGTGGGCCCTATTTTTCCAGAGACGTAACTGGTTATTTCGGTGAAGCTTACAACTGTATTTACGCTAACTGGGTTGAAATTCTGAATCCGCCACGAAGAGGTCGGGCGAATTTAAAATACTGATAATCAAAAGCGTAACCGACATCTATCTTGGTTCAAAGCTGGCAGTGGGAGGAACACCAGAATGAATTCGAAAGGTAATACGGAATCACTATCCAACAAAAGACTTTAATCTGGCGAAGTA
The DNA here is from genome assembly GCF_037203685.1 of Chryseolinea sp. T2. Classification (NCBI taxonomy): domain Bacteria; kingdom Pseudomonadati; phylum Bacteroidota; class Cytophagia; order Cytophagales; family Fulvivirgaceae; genus Chryseolinea; species Chryseolinea sp. T2. The sequence continues at coordinate 183,865 of NZ_JBBCAU010000001.1, read as the reverse complement.
ATGACGATGATATGCATAATATGCTACCAAATGCTTGCCTGAACAGTTGAATTTAAGATACTTGCAAGTTCGAATTTTACCCTAATTCACTTTACGTTGTTCCGATGATTCGTTTCAGCCTTCTTATCGCACTGTGCCTCATTTCGCCCTTGTTGATTGCTCAATCTGATTTTCAGAAAGGATACTTTATTGACATCAACGGGAACCGCCAGGACGGTTATGTTAGTGTCAGGTCATGGTCCGACAACCCGCGGGCATTTGCTTTTAGAACTGAGCCAGCATCATCAAATCAGACCGTGTCGGTTAGTTCCGCAACGGAGGTCGGCGCAGGTGCGTCCAAATACGTGCGATTCATTGGGAGGGTTGATAGTTCCTCTAGCAAGACGCGGAAAATGAGCAATTTCAAAGAACCCGAATGGGTTCACGATAGCCTTTTCGTAAGGGTGCTCGTGGATGGCAATGCCGATTTGTTTTATTGCGAGCGTGCAGGCGAAGAGAGATTCTTCTACCGGGTAGATGACGGCCCCATTACCCAACTTGTGTTCAAACTTTATGAGAAGGAATCTACGAGAAACGAACCAAGACAGGTAGCCAAGAATCGTGAATATCTGGGTCAACTCCGGGAAGGTGTAAATTGTCTGCAATACTCTTTTGAAAAGATGAAGTCGGTGCGATACGAGATTGCTGTGCTGACCAATTATTTCACAGAACAAAATGAATGCTCCGGTGGCAATCAGTATACAGCAAAAGATGAAGTCTCAAGGAGAATGATAAGCGTAAGGGCGACTCCGGGTTTTAATATTGCTCAGATGGATAGCTATACGATGAAACAGGGACTATATGAAAGCTATGAGCAGAAGTTGTGCTATCGGATGGGTGCAGAGTTTGAATTTACATTACCGTTTCACCGTAAGAAATGGGCGCTGTGGCTTGAGCCTGCCTTTCAGGCATACAAGGCAAACGGGACGGATAGCGCTGCGAGGTCAATAACCTATACATCTTTTGAGGTGGCCTTGGGTGCCCGCCACTACTTTTACCTCGGTAAGCGCTCCAATATTTTTCTGAACGCTGCCGGTGTCTTTGATGTGCCAATTGAAAGCACCGGTGGATGGGAAGGTCGCAATAATACTCCCAGTAATTCTGACAAGACGTTCAATTTTGCAGCGGGCGTAGGCGCGACGTACGGGCGGTTCTCTATTGAAGCCCGATACTATACGACGCGGAAAATGAACGGAACTGCCGGAGTACTGCTGCCTAATGGAGATACCGGGCTATTCAAGGTGCAAAACGAATTTCAGAAAGTATCGGTTATCATTGGCTATAGGGTCTTTTGATTTTCCCCGTCCACATCTCCGCCATGGTCATGGTGGACACAGATTCGTGTGTAGCCCCCGTTCCACAATTGAAGTCATTCTTTAACGGCTGCTTTTATTTAGAGCATAACCCATCCGTTGGCCTCTTCGGCGGACATTAATTCTATAAATTTTTCCTTTATTCATCCGGATCGTCCGATCGTCCGCAGTGATCGTCTTAATTAGCACGGCTAAGCTATATTCGTAAAAGTTAACCTCTATGCGTCGAATAATTGTTTTAGTCCTGCTAGTGGGATTTGCCGTTTTGTTTCAAATGTGTGATGATGAAAGTCCATGTGGAACGTACCGTCTTACAAAAAAGGGCGATGTGCAAAATAGTGAGGGTGGAGATGCGATATTCAGTTATAACGCTGACGGATCGCTCCAGAATGTGTCGGGTGAATTTCAGTCCGATGACAACTTCTTTTATGACGCAGGCGGTCGATTAATTCGGACAGAGGCGAACAGCCAGGCCAGGCCAAGAATAATTTTGTTATTTGATTATGATGCGAAAGGACGAGTGATTGCAATGCATCAGGACGCGCCTTTTGTTGATTCAACAGCTTTTGAATACGACGATACCGATAGAATGACCAAGGCAATCTTTTACAGGAGTAGGTCAGAAATACTTTACTATTATGTAATCGAGTATCCAAATGCGAGCACAGTGAAAAATTCCGTTTACCTCCGCGATCAGAACACAAAAGAATTTGTTCTTGGATATACCGATACATATACGATGGATGATCATCCAAGGCCACACCCGCAAGTTTACTACCTCTATCGCTTTCCAATAGAACAGGCCTTCCTTGCCAACAACCCGTTATCGATTCAAACCACGTACGGCGGTGGGAGAGTCATCACCAAATCATACACCTATAATGCCGGTGGGTATCCGGTTTCGGAAGACGATAAGTTTACTTATGAGTATAGATGTGATTGATTGCTGCCGCAGATTAGTCCGGCTACTCACTTCTAAGCCCCGAAACGGGATTAGCACTCGCCACCCGGAAGGTTTGTAGCAGTAGGATTAAAATCGTCACAGACAATATCGACGCCGCAGTTACAGGAATAATCCACCACGGAACAGCTATTCGATATGGAAACCTGTATAAGTAGCTGTCCATTGTTAACCAGGCAAGGGGAGAAGCAACCAATAACGCCAGCAGCGCGGCCCGCACAAAGTAATTCGATAGCATTATCAATACGGATCTTAAAGTCGCACCAAGTATTTTTCTGATAGCAATTTCCTTCTTCCGTTGTTCAGCTGTGTACGCGGCCAAACCAACTATACCAAGGCACGTTAAAAAAACTGCCAGTGATGCAAACACTCGTGCAAGTGAACCAACCGCATTGATGTTTTTGTAATTGTATTTCCAGCTATCGCTTAAAATCCACCATTCTGGATGATTCAGTGGATCCAACTTCCTGAACACTTCTTCCACAACCTTGATTGATCCCATGGTATTGTCTTGGGAAGCGAGACGAATAGTGAGATGATTGCTGCCATCGCCAAGCATGCCGATGTAGCAAGGCCTTATCTGGTCAAAGGGCGAGCCCTTGACGATGTCCTGAAAGATACCGATGATGGTAAGGTCGCCGTCTTTAGTTTTGATACGCTCTCCGATGGGATCACGAAATCCCATTATCCTGGCTGCAGTCTCGTTAATAAGCACCGACGCTGTATCCGACTTCAGCAACGGTAGGAAGTCACGACCAGCAATGAGCTTCAGGCGCATGGTCGACACAAAATCAGCATCAGTAGAGACGCGACTGAACAGGACCTTTCCGGTTGTCTTCTTGTTATCCCAATCCACGTAATCGGTAAAGTAATCGACCTCTACACCTTCATTCGATTTGGTTACATTCTCAACAACGCCGGTTTTTAACAACTCATCCTTAATGACATTGTACCTTTCTTCCATCTGATCATTCACGGCGAACACAATCAGATTATTCTGATCATATCCAAGATTCCTTTTCAAACCATGTTCGATCTGTTGATAAATCACCAGTACGCCAATGACCAGAAAAATAGCAACTCCGAATTGTAACGTGACGAGCACCTTTCTGGGCAAAGACGTTTTAACACCTGAACTCTTTACGCCACGAAGCACATCAATGGGTTTCTGCATCGAGAAAAAGAATGCCGGATAGAATCCAGAAAGAAAAGCCGTTATAGCAAATACTGACAACACAATAAACCAAAATTCCCATGTGCCTAAGTCCAGGGCCACGCGTGCCCCAACTAACGTGTTGTACCAGGGAAGGGCAAGCTCAAAGGCAACAAGCGCGATCACCAGGGCAATCAATGTTGAAATCATTGACTCAGTCATAAATTGACGGACAAGCTGTGCCCGAACCGAACCAATTGCTTTGCGTATACCTACTTCGCGTGCACGTCGCTCCGATCGGGCCGTGGAGAGATTGATATAATTAATACAGGCGATCAAAAGGACAATCACCGCGATTCCAGAGAACAGTTTTACATACCATATCCTTCCGCCTGCCTCTACGCCATTCTCAAATTCGTTGTATAAATGCTGGCGATCGAGGGGATACAAAAAAGGAGTCGGATGAGTACCATCATCAAAGTGACGCGTGATCATTCCTCTCATGTGTTCACTTACCTCCATGGCACGCGAAGGATCACGAAGGCGCATATACATAGTAGGATAAAACGAATCCCATTTGTCATTATCCTCCGTCAGCCATTTTTGATCATACGATGTCGGTACCAACGCCATGAACCAAAAACTCGAATTGTGAGGAACGTCTTTGAAAATCCCCGTAACTTTTAATTCCGCCACGTTGTCGTAAACAATGAACTGACCAATGGGATCGACATCACCGAAAAATTCACGAGCGGTGGATTCGTTGATCATGATCGAGTATGGGTCGTCAAGTGAATTGAATTCACCTTTAACAAGCGGAATGTTGAACATCTCAAGAAACTCGTGCGACACAGCAAGCACCTCTTTATATGCCTTTTTGTCTTTGTACCTCAGGCTATGGCCATAGCAATTCGATGTGAAGCAAACGTCCTTAATGCGGGAGTCGGAATTTTGAAGCTCGGAATAGAGCGGCAATGGGCTGTTACTCTCGGTACTGATCGAACCATCGTGATCGAAATTGATCTTCACCTGATAGATCTCTCTATAGTTCGCAATAAAATGATTATAGGAATATTCATACTGGACCCAGGCAAGAATCAACAAGGTTGTCGTAATGCCGATAGAAAGTCCAGCAATGTTAATAGCTGCGAAAAGATTATCGCGCCGCATTGAACGAAACGCAACTTTAACGTTGTGAAAAATCATTGCATGCATATTTGGAATTTGTTTCGAAGAAATTCCTGGTCGACTCCGACTATTTACCCTTTGCACCAAAGTGATCAAAAGCAGCCTTCGCGATACTTGCAATTACTTCTTCTGCCTCCGGAATCTCCTCGTGAGTGTTAGTAATATATACAGCAATCGCCAGATGTTCACCGTTTGGAAGTTCAATGATTCCCACATCGTTCACCGCTGATACCCTTCTATCTTTAGTGATGTTTCCAGTGCCGGTGCGATTTGCGACAACGGTGCCATCGGGCAACATGCCCCGCAGTCGCTTCGGACCCGTTTTTGTAATCACCATTAAGTTCCATAATTCCTTTCGGCTTTTCTCAGATAGTATATCTGAAGTATAAAACTTCGACAACAAGTGTACCATCACCTGAGGCGTTGTCCAGTTTTGATATTGAAGCTGATCGTTGCCATGCATCTCACGTTCAGTGTTTCGTATGGCCATGTCTTTGATACCCTTGCTGTTCATCAGCAGATCAACACGCTTCGGACCACCCACCAATTTGAACAGAATATCACAAGCTACATTGTCGCTCCATTCAATCATATACTTCAATACCTCACCAACAGTAAGATTGATGTTGCCGTCAGGATGTTCTTTCATCAAAGGGCTGTGCGTCTGAAAATATTCATCTTTCGATATGAACACCTTCTGATCTAGACTCAACTTACCGTTGTCGACATCAGTCATCACCTGAAGGGCAAGCTGAAACTTGTAGGTGCTCTGCATAGGGAACGGGTGTGCACCGTGATAAGAAAGCGTGTCACCACGTTCAATCAGACGCATGGCGACACCAACATCTCCGGAAATTGATTCTGCGATATCGCCGATCTGGTTGCGCAGGGATTTTTGTGCGGTCGCATTAAGACCGATGAAGAGTACGATGCACAGAAGACTTAATCTTATTGACATAGCGCTGCTTGTTGTTGGCGCGCCGAAAGATTTAAAGCGCCAGCATTAACAGCGTCAATTTAAATGAATAATAGCACAAATTGCAGCACGGCAAGGGGCTGGCACTTTGGAAATGTACTATCCTTCGAACAAGAGAGAGGTGAGGCAACCTTCTATTTCTGGCGATGCTCGTCAACGATCTTGTAATAGATTTCTTCAATCTTATCAAGAGCTTCGTCAGTGTCGAATCTTCTGGCGTTATTAAGGCCGGCCTCAATGGCCGCGGCCCGCTCTGTTTCATTGAAACTTACGATTCGCTCAACAAGCAATCCGGCATCTTTCGCCCACTCCAGATTCTTGCCATTGTTCGGGCGTCGTGGAATGTAAAATCCTGCATCACCAGCAACTTCAGTCATGGGGGCCTCGTCGGTGGTGACCACCAGACAGCCAGACGCCATCGCTTCAGCTACGGGCCATCCAAATCCTTCGGCCTTTGAAGGGAAAAGGAATACGGTTGCTCCTGAGTAAGCCTTGTTAACAAGTTGATTGTTGGCGTTTGAAATAAAATGGATGTCATCCTTGTAAGGGGAGGCTTCATACGTCTCCCGCACTGCTGTTGAAGGTTTGAGTCCTATAAGCAACAGAGGAAGTCGGATGGAGGAAATTCTTCTCCAGGCATTGTAAATTTCTATTACTCCAATTCGGTTCTTATACCACTGGTTTCCACCAACGTGCAACAGGTATCCGCCCGACAGGTCTAGCCCAAACTGTTTGCTCAGCGTGGCGCGTGATTCTTGTGAATCATAACGCTCAAAGCGTGTATACAATCCGTTGTAAACAAGTTCGCAAATACGCGGAGGCGAGGGCAGGAATTTTAAAAGATTCCGTCGTGTGCATTCGGATCCTGAAATGAAGTTCACTCCGGACGAATAGCCGTTTCGGATCATCTTTTGATATTGCCTTCCGCTCCACTTGATTTTCTGTTCTTCTATCTGCCCAAGTGCCGCTTGCTGGGCCATAAAGTCGTGACAGTGGATCACATGTGGCAAATTCGAAGCAAGGGGAACCCAGGGACCGAGCGAGTTGTCGGTAAACACAAAAAGAGTGTTGTCAGGAAGCAACTTCATCTCCTTTTTTACTTCCGCGGGGAATATCAAATACTGGTCAATATAGCCAAGCCATTTTTTGAGCTTTTCCGGCGAGGGTAATGAATGAAATATTGGCTTTGGCGTAAGCGTCATAACCCGGTGGCCACGCTTCCTCATTCCTTCCAACAGCATTCCATGAAATCGTGGCATGCTAACGTGTCCAACAAAATCGGGGTGGGCCAGGAACACTATGTTCAAGACTGGTCGTTGAATAATCATAGACGCAGTGCTACTTGCCTGATTTCCTAGTTTTTCAGCAATCATTGCTTTTACGGGGGTTGCTCACTTTTAAAACCTAACACTATGCGGCGTCGCCAAACCTGGAATTCCTGGTGCAGCCTTGCCACAATTATCGGTGGTGCTTAACACGGGGCGCATAAAACGCACCTGTTAAAGCATTCCTTCAAATTGTTGATCTCTATTATCTTCTACTTGGTAACCGGGGTTTTTACAACAAATTCATTCCCATTTTGAAAATGGAGAATAAGTTGAAAATCAGTACATTACAGATGCAATTGTCACATTAAACCATGTGGGTGGGGGCGTCAGTGACTATATAAAAATAGTACAAAACAGGCGCGGTCGCAAACGATCTCGATCATTGAGTCCAGAGACTTTAAGCACCCATTTTTCTATTTTTGCACGCAAATGGAGAAAAAGCCCTTTAAATCAGGTTTTGTAAGCATCGTGGGTCGGCCCAATGTCGGGAAGTCAACCCTTATGAATCGCCTTATGGGGGAGAAGCTCTCTATTATAACACCCAAAGCCCAGACGACCCGGCACCGTATCATGGGAATCCTCACCGGCGAAGATTACCAGATCGTCTATTCAGACACCCCCGGCATCCTTGAACCAAAGTACTCACTTCACGAAGCGATGATGAGCTACGTGAAAGTATCGTTGGATGATGCCGACCTCATTCTGCTCGTGGTCACTCCCGATGAGAAATTTGACGAGGAACTATACAAACGCTTCGTTCATCACCATACACCGGTCTTGTTAATCATCAACAAAATTGATTCGGTGAAAGCAGCTGTTGTCGACGAGCGGGTTCAGTATTGGCGTGAGAAATTGCCGAACCTGAAAGAGGTACTATGCGTGTCGGCAGTGAAAGGGACCAATACCGACACCGTTATGCCTAAGCTGATCGAAATGATCCCTGAGCATCCTCCATACTTTCCGGAGGATGAATACACGGATCGTACCGAACGCTTCTTCGCTTCTGAAATTCTACGCGAGAAGATCTTTCTTAACTATGAAGAAGAAGTGCCGTATAGCACCGAGGTTGCAATCGAATCTTTTAAGGAGGCTGAAGATATCATTCGCATAAGCGCCACAATATACATTGAGCGGGATTCACAGAAGGGTATCATCATTGGGAAGGGCGGCTCCGCCATTAAAAAGGTTGGAATGGACGCGCGTAAAGACATGGAATCCTTTTTCAGGAAGAAGGTCTTCCTCGAAACACACGTAAAAGTTGCCGATAACTGGAGAAAACAGTCTGCCCGCCTAAGGCAGTTCGGCTATACCGAATAATAAAGAAATGGCCAACATTGTAGCAATTGTAGGAAGACCCAACGTGGGTAAATCAACGTTCTTTAATCGCCTCACGGAAAAGCGTGAAGCGATCATGGACAACATGCCTGGCGTAACACGCGACAGACACTATGGGTATGCCGAATGGTGTGGCAAATACTTTACGGTTATCGATACAGGTGGTTATGTAACAGGATCAGAAGACAAATTCGAATCTCAGATACGAAAGCAGGTAAAACTTGCCATCGACGAAGCATCTGCCGTGATCTTTATGGTTGACACGAAAGATGGTCTTACCGGATTTGATAAAGAATTTGCAAACGTATTACGCACAAGCAAGAAGCCAATCTTCGTAGCAGCCAACAAGTCAGATACACCGGAGAAGAGTATGATGGCTGCCGAGTTCTATGAGTTGAGCCTTGGCGAGATTTATCCGATATCAGCGGAGAACGGAGGTGGCACGGGTGAGCTTCTTGATGAACTCATAAAAACGTTCCCCACAGATGGCGTTGAAGATCCGGATGCCGGCATCCCAAAGATCGCTATCCTCGGGCGGCCTAACGTTGGAAAGTCATCACTTCTGAATGCGTTGCTGGGTACTGAGCGTACCATCGTAACGGACGAAGCAGGTACTACTCGCGATGCCATTCATTCTCACTATAACTTATACGGCAAGAACTTTATTCTTATCGATACCGCTGGTGTCAGAAAGAAGTCGAAAGTTAAAGAAGACATAGAATTTTATTCGGTACTCCGTTCCCTTCGTGCGCTTGAGGAAAGCGACGTCTGCATTGTAGTGGTTGACGCAGAACGCGGCATCGAAGCTCAGGAAGTAAACCTGATAAACCTGGCAAACCGTCAGGGTAAGGGTATGCTGATCATGGTTAACAAGTGGGACCTTATCCCAAAGGATACCAAGACAGCCGACAAGTATAAGAAAGAGATCATGGAGAAGCTGGCGCCGATAGATTACCTGCCCATCATCTTTGCTTCCGCTCTTGAAAAGCAACGTATCTTCCAGGTAGTAGAGAAGGCTGTGGAAGTCTTTAACAACAAGACTAAGAAGATTCCAACGGCCAAGCTAAACGACACAATCTTACCGGAAATCGAACGTCAGCCGCCACCGTCGATGAAAGGCAAACTGATCAACATAAAATACATTACCCAGGTAAATGCGCGATTTCCATCGTTTGTTTTCTTCTGTAATTTGCCACAGTACATTCAACCATCTTACGAACGATTTTTGGAAAACAAACTGCGTCACTATTTCGATTTCGAAGGCGTTCCACTTCGATTAATCTTTCGTAAAAAATAATTTTCTTACACCGCAATAATTGGCGTGCGGATTAATACTTATATTTGCGGTGAATTTTTTAAATCCTGTAAACTATGAAAAAATTGATCGCACTCGTAGCTGTAGCTGGTTTTGCTTTTGCTTTCGCAGCATGTGGCAAGAAGGCTGAAACTGCAGAAACAAACGTTGATTCTGCTGCTCAAGTGACTGAAGAAGTTGTTGCTGTTGATTCAGCTGCTTCTGACTCTGTTGCTGCTGATACAACAGCTGCTCACTAAGTCGAACAGAACTTCGAAACAAACGAAGGCTTTAGGAAACTAAAGCCTTTTTTTTTGATGTTACCACACGAATGCCATGGCAGGCTAACAACCCATGGACTTAACACCTCGCTAAGGAATGACATCAGAACGCGTTACAAGCATCCTGCAATCGCATGTTCCAGCCCCTGCGTTGGGCTACTGCGTCGAACTGTGGAAAGCAAGTCCCTTCGAACTGAAGATTACACGCGCGCGTCAAACCAAAGTCGGAGACTTTACCAGCCGGAATACAAAGGCTCATCCCCGAATCACACTCAACAATGATCTGAATCCTTACCTTTTCCTAATGACGTATGTGCATGAGGTTGCGCACCTGCGTGTCTACATTACCCACGGCTCACGGGTCGATCCTCACGGCCTTCAATGGCGCACTACTTTTACCGACCTGATGATCCCGTTGTTATGGGAGGAGATCTTCCCCGAAACTCTGCTTCACGAATTGCGTCGTCATATGATCAATCCCAAGGCAAGTTCGTATGCCGACCCACAGCTAACTGAAGTGTTTAGAAGGTTTGATAAGAATCCGGCTGTCACCCTTGATAAGGTACCGGAAGGAAGCATTTTCAAACTTCAGGGTCGATGGTTTAAGAAGGGAAAACTTCGGCGTACACGTGTGCTTTGTCGCGAGCTGCAATCAAAACGTGACTACCTGGTACCAGTGGATGCCGTGGTTACCGATGTTCAGTTAAGTCTTCTCTGAATTAGCGTGCTCACCAGGTCACAGAAATTCTGAGGGCGTAGCGTACGCCACTGATCGATCTGCAGCGTTCCACCCATATTGATGTATTGATCAATGTGATATTTCCTGAACTCATCCTGAACGAACTGCGGAAAAGAAACAGCGGCAATCCATCCATCGCCAACCTCTTCAAACCATTCTTCATAGTATGAATCGTCTGAACCATGATAGTTCAGAATATTCTCGCCAATAAGGATGAACTTGTTGAGATCCTCGGCCATCATCACCTCAAGGATGTTTCTTTTAAGTGTCATGATGTCGTTGTTGATTGCGTCATTCCATTCGCCAATGAATTCGATCACCGCGAAACCTGTATGGTAGTCGGCATAAAGGATCTTCATGTATAGCGTCTCCGAACCAAAGCCGTCCCAGGCAGGATCGATGTAGTAGCCATAAATGGTCTCGGAGTATACGTCGTGATTATATTGCTTTCCGAAGAACGGAGAGCGATCGTCTGCTGAGGAATCGTAGTACTTTAACCAGTTATAATACGGTTCAATGTTGTGCATGCTTCCAGGCGTCGATGGCCTTTCTCACAGAACCGTGTTGCTTGAGTAGTTCCTCCGCTGTTGAGGTCGGGATACCCGTCTCTTCTACGATCATGCGCACTCCCCGCTCTACAAGCTTGTAGTTGGTGAGCTGCATGTCGACCATTTTGTTCCCCACTACGTGTCCTAATTTGATCATGACCGTGGTAGAGATCATGTTCAATACAAGCTTTTGTGCTGTGCCGGCCTTCATCCGCGTACTGCCAGTCACAAATTCCGGGCCCACTACCACTTCGACAGGAAACTCTACCTCGCGTGCCAATGCTGAACCAGCATTACATACAATGCAGCCAGTGGCGATACCGTTGACCCGTGCAGTCCTGACACCGCCAATCACGTATGGAGTTCGTCCGGATGCAGCGATGCCGATCAGTACGTCGTTCGAATTGATCTGATATTCCTGAAGGTCAAGCCACGCCTGCTTTTCGTCGTCCTCTGCAAACTCTGCAGCCTTTCGAATCGCCTTGTCACCACCAGCCATGATTCCCACTACCCGTCCGTGCGGTACCCCGTACGTTGGAGGAATTTCAGAAGCATCAACTATTCCCAATCGACCGCTGGTGCCGGCACCGATATAAAAGAGGCGACCACCCGTGGCCATCCGTGAAACGATAGCGTTTACAAGCGGCTCAATACGATCAATGCACCTGGCGATGGTAAGCGGTACAGACTGATCTTCACGATTAATATTGTGAAGCAGCTCCTGAACGCTCATGCGTTCGAGGTTCTGATAGTTCGAGCTGGACTCTGTGGTGCTCAATTGATGTCCTTTTTATGATAGAGCGTGAGACCGGCAATCGGTCCCTCAAGTATGTTCTTTACCGTAATACCTTTATCATTCGCTACCTGGCGAAGTACATCGCTGAAGTAAAATGAAATGGATCCTGTGAAGTGAACCTTCAGATTCTTGTAGTTATCATACTTCATCACATTGTTCTCGTAGAACTCTGCGAAGCTGTTATAGATCAACTGATAGCAATAAGGTTCTTTCAAATGTTGAAAGATGAACTTTGTGAAACTTGCCAGAAAGGCGCTCGGCCGTTCCTGCTGATAAACTTTTTCAAGGAACTCTTCTCTCGAAAGGGGATAGCGTTCGCGGAACTGATTGCGCAGGTTTTCAGGCATCACTTCCCGCAGATAGTCAACCAGAAACTTCCGACCAATGTTGGCACCGGATCCTTCATCGGCCAGTATCCAGCCCAGGTTAGCAACATTGCCAGTGATCTTGCTACCATCGTACAGACATGAGTTTGAACCTGTACCCATAATGCAGGCAATGCCAGGTTCATGTCCGCACAGCGCACGCGCCGCTGCCAGAAGGTCCCAGCCAATCTCTATGTGCGCTCCAGGAAAGAATTCCAGAAATGCACTCTTGATCGTTAACTGGTTCTTTACAGAAGATACCCCTGCACCATAGAAGAAGATTTTGTTCACCTCTTCATTGATCTTGGGCAAGAGCAACTCTTGCACTGACTTTTTAAGATCGTCGATTGGTTGGTAATAAGGATTAAAGCCGGGTGCATTGGCCTGGTTCACCGCACCGCTGTTATCGATTAGTCTCCAATCTGTTTTGGAGCCCCCACTGTCGGCAATAAGGATCATGTTTGAATGAACGAAATTCTAGTGAAGATATGGTCACACTTCAAGCCGCAAAGCTAAAAGAAAAACCGTTAAAGCATACGTTCGAAATGATTCGTTTTTAGGTCTTTTTAAGGCGGCCGATAGCCTTAAACTTATCAAACACATTGGCATTGTGCGGAGCGTCCTTCAATTCGTCCGTCAAATCCTGTCCGGCCCAATGTTCATAGTGTTTGCCATCTCGCCAAAGGCGTGAACGCGTGACGTCATATATTATGCCATCGAGTGCGACCCAAATCTCAGGCTTGTCTTGCCCGTTGCGTAAAGCAAGATGTGCGCGTGTGTACTCTGGCAATTCACCACTCATACCCTTCCTGCCATCACAATGCTATAATCCTTCACAATGGTGTTCAGGAAATCAACAGCACCCAGATCCGATTGAATACCCAGGCGGGACTTGATTTTATCCGTCAACGCCAGAACGGGCTCATCGTTATCGTGCTGACGCATTACCTCAAGCGCACGATGAATTATTTCAATATCGCGGTCGCTGAGATCTGCAACCTGTGCAAAAGTTGGTGTGTGTGTTTCTTCCGGTGTGATGAAAATGTCACTACCCGAGATCTCCTGTTGTAAACCGCCCTTAACTACGGAAGTGTTGGCAACCATATCGCCAACACGTTGGCCTCGTCCTCCCATTGCAATGCATACAACGGCGATCACGCCTGACATTATATAAAAATCCACAAGGGCAAATATCCAACGGAGGAGGTAGCTGCCGACCGTTGCCGGCGTACCGTCCAGCTTAATCACCTGAATGTTCATCACACGTTTTCCAGGTGTTTGTCCATTCATAGTGATCTCAAACGCCAAACTATAGAACAACCAGGGAATGCCAAGGAGAATAATCCATACCCAAATATTGTTGACGTCAGCCTGTACAAAGAAGGCAAACAAAGCGACAGTATATAGGATCAGAATAACGCGGTCAATCAAATAAGCAAGTATGCGATCGCCAATACTAGCAAGCGCATAATCTATATATACATTTTGGGTCGTGCGTACTCGTATGGTTTGCATCCACCTCGGATTTTATGCAAATTTCAAATTAAAGCAATTAAGAATGAATTTCCCCCGATCGCTTGTTGCTTCAACCGGCGGTTTGCTCATTGCCGGCACAGGTGGCAAACAATCCTGTTTCTCGGGTGGGCGATGGCGGAGAGGCGCCAAAGAATTCGCCCGGAAATTCGTTTTGGCCGACACGATGGACTTTACCGTCATCAATTTAACCGAATATATCAGTAAGCCGCTGACCGACGAATCTGTACTTTCAGCATCAACGGCTAAAAGCCAATTCGATTCGGCAATTGGAAAGCTCTCATTAACCTGCGACGCTAAAAACGGTCAATGGAGCCAAAAAGACCTTGAAAACTGCGATTCGTTCGTCACGGAGGCACGTCTTAACAGGCGATCATTGAAGGAGATTTACTGCCAGTTTTGCGAAGTCCCGAAACATCGGCCAAACACACTGAAAAGCGTGAGGCGGTTCGCCGAAAACGGAGTGGTAGAAAGGGACGACGTTGGTATAATGGTGGATATTTATCGTAGCTCAACTCCCATGCGGTCAGCACAAACTGTTAATATGATCTGTTCCGAACACATATTCGGGGTGGCGCTTGTCAGTCTCGCCGGGTCAGCGAAAAGGAACAGCAGGGGAGGACGGTGATCGTTATGAAAGAGACAACATTTGTAAAACAGAACAAGGCCCGTTGGGAGGAGTTTGAAAAGGTTGTGAACAGGAAACAGGTTGGAACGCCTGATCGTCTCGCGGAATTGTTCATTCAGGTTACCGATGATCTTTCATATGCTCGAACGCAGTACCCCGAGAGCCGTACAACAAAATACCTTAATACCCTTGCCGGAAAAGTCAGGCTGGAGATCTACAAAAACAAGAAAGAGAATAACCGTCGATTCGTAACCTTCTGGACCGAGGAGGTTCCCGATGTTATGTTCGCCGCCCGCAAAGTGTTGGTGTATGCATTCATCATCTTTTTTGTAACGGTGGCAATAGGCGGCGTATCGGCATATTACGACGACACTTTCGTGCGATTAATTTTGGGCGATGCCTATGTAAACATGACACTCGAAAACATCAGGAAAGGAAACCCTACTGATGTCTATTCGGGCGAATCGCCCTTGATGATGTTCGTGATGATCGCGTGGAATAATATCTTTGTGTCTTTCAGAGTGTTTGTTTACGGACTCTTCGCATCGATCGGAACTGGAATTTACCTGGGTTATAACGGCGTTATGGTAGGTGCCTTCACTACCTTTTTCGGCAAAGAGCAACAATTCTCCCAGGCATTTCCCGTCATCATGTTGCACGGAACCATTGAACTTACTTCAATTGTAATCGCTGGTGCCGCTGGTTTTCGCATGGGTAACAGCCTTCTGTTCCCTGGTACTTACTCGAGACTTGTATCGTTTCGAAAAGGTGCGATGGACGGCCTCAAGATTGTGATGGGGCTGGTTCCGTTTTTCATCCTTGCAGCATTTATTGAGTCCTTTATAACACGTTATGCATTTATGCACTGGGCACTGAAAACTCTGATTATCGGAGCTTCAGCATTTTTGATGACCTTCTATTTCATTTTTTATCCTATTCGACGCCATGCAAAACTTTCAACCGATCGAGTATCACCTGACGCGTGACTTTAGTCGCAAGATGAACGCGACTTTCGAGTTCATCAAACAGAATTGGAAGTCACTGGGAAAGGCATCACTTATGATCGCCGGACCTCCCGTACTCATAGCAAGCCTTATCATGGGTTCGTTCTTCGGCGACATCTTCACGCTCGGAACAATGGAGAGCAATCCGGAAAGATCAATCGAGCTATTCAGCTCTCCGACGTTCTGGCTGCAATTTATCCTCGCCATGATCCTTGTCTTGTTAAGCAGCGTAATGTCGATAGCCACCATCAATAACTACATACTGCTCTACGAGGAACTTAAAACAAATGACATACCTGCAGCTCTCGTATGGGAGCGTGTTCGAAAAACGATTTGGACTTATCTGGGTACAACCATTTACTTCTTTTTCACCTTCGCGATTTTCTGTTTTGTCCTCATGATGATAATCATTCCCTTTGCAACCGGTTCACCGGTTGTAGCGGTCCTGGGCGTATGGCTATTCATGTTTCTTCTTTTTTATCTCATCGTCAGTGTGTCGCTTACTTTCTTCGTCAGGGCCTACGAAGGCCTCGGCTTTTTTGACGCACTTGGGCGATCCTTCAAACTTGTGAGAGGAAAGTGGTGGAGTACGTTCGGGTTGATCTTCATATTGTATTTCATCATGATGATCATCTCCTACATACCCATATTCCCGCTGTATATCATCATGGGAGTAACGGCGATGCACAATATATCGACCGATCCTACCGCCAACCCATTTGAAAGTGAAAGCCTGTCGACCGTGACTATGGCGCTAATGGCTATTTACTATATGGTTCAGCTTCTTCTCTCAGCGCTGCCCAACATTGGTATAGCATTCCAGTACTTCAACCTGGTTGAAATGAAGGAAGCAAAGGGACTCATGTCGAGTATTGATTCATTTGGAGAATCAACGGCCCCCACACCTACCGACGAAACATACTAACCCGAGCGGCATGCGTCTCCTTACGCTGATGATGGTTTTGCTTTCCTGCAGCGCTTTTGCGCAAACTCAGGACTCTGTTCTGATGCAGGACTCTATCATTATTGCGCAAGACTCGGGTTCTGTGATTCAGGACTCTACCATTATTTCGGCCTTCACGTATAAATCGGCCAGCAACGCTCCCGCAGATACGACGGCCGTTGATGCAAGGATCTTTGATGCGCAGAAATTGAGGGAGCTGAAGGATAACCCCGACCTGCAATATGGAGTCGAAGCAACAGTAGGTGAGTCGTTATGGCAACGCTTCCTTCGGTGGCTTGTTGAATTAATTGAAATGCTGTTTAGTACAGCAACGGAAACCAATTGGGGCAGATTCCTCCTCTACGCATTGCTTCTCGTTGCAGTGGTCGTGATCGTCTTGATGATCCTTAAAGTGAACGCCTTCCAGGTTTTCTACGGTGATTCAGCATCGCAGATTTCACATCGGACACTTGAGGAGAATATTCACGAAATGGACTTCGATAAGCTCATCCAGGAAGCGCTCGCACAACAGGACTACCGACTGGGCGTGAGGTTGCTGTTCCTGTATGCGTTAAAGATGCTATCAGATAAGAATCATATTCATTGGGAGCAGGGCAAGACGAATGCCGACTATGTTAATGAACTCACGACTGAAAATATTAAAAAAGGTTTCAGTGATCTGAACTATTATTTCGAATACGCCTGGTATGGACATTTCCAGGTGACGGATAGCGTGTATGCACGCGTGAAACAAACCTTTGACGAATGGCGTCGCAGCCTGTAAAATGACACGCGATTGGAAATACATATTGTATATCTCCCTGGCAATCGGGGCCTTTGTCCTCCTCAGGCTTATGAGCCCGAAGCAATACAACTGGACAGTTACGTTTTCACCTGACGATAAAAATCCTTTTGGTGGATATGCTTTTAACGAACTACTGCAGTCGCATACAGGCCCCATTAGGCATTCGTACAAAACATTGTATGAACTCAGAGACTCGGTGAAAGCCGGATCCTCTCTCCTGATAATTGCGGAAGCCTTCAGCCCCGGCGATGAAGATGCTATCGCTCTCCTTGACCACGTTTATAAAGGAGGAGCTGCATTCATATCGACCAAACACTTGGGAGGAAAATTTGCCGATACCCTGAAGTTAAATCTTCGAAGCGGAGACATTTTCACGGGCAGTGACTCAAGCAGTTTACATATAGTATCAGCGCAGCTTGATACTTTAACAACGTATCATTTCCAGAAAGGAGCAATTGAGAATCAGGTCTACAACTTCGACACCACGCGAACGTTGGTCGTGGCCGTAAATGAAGAACACCGCCCCGTCACCATTCGAATGAAATGGGGCAAGGGTGATCTCCTCATAAACTCCACGCCATTGATGTTCACAAATATGTGCTTGCTTGCGGGAGATAATAACAAGTTGGTTTCAACACAGCTCTCTTACCTCCCCGGGAATGAGCTGACATGGACTGAATTCTATCAACTTGGGCGCAGAGAAGTGTCTACACCATTGCGTTTCATATTACAGAACGAACCGCTCGCATGGGCTTACTACATATCCATTCTATGCCTTCTGGGCTTCATGCTGTTTGAGATAAAGCGAAGGCAGCGCATCATTCCCGTCATACGCCCGCTTGCAAATACAACTCTGGAGTTTGTTGCAACGATAGGTGACTTGTATTATCAGAACGGCGATCACAAGAATATCGCCGGGAAGAAGGTAACATTCTTTCTCGAATACGTCCGGACAAAGTATTCACTCAGCACCAATCAGCTCGATGAAGCTTTCGCTGCCGCGTTGGCAAAGAAGTCAGGACGTGATGAGAAAAGTATCACAGCTTTGCTTTGGGTGATTAATGAAGTCAAGGCCAGACCCGTCATGACATCGCATCACCTGATTGAGCTGAACTCAAAGCTGGAAGCATTTTATAACAATAGCTAAACAAACAACAACAGTGGAAGAAAGTATTTTCCGGAATCGCGTCGACCTTAGCATAGTTAATGAGCGAATAAATACTATCCGTGCCGAGGTGGCGAAAGTCATCGTTGGTCAGCACGATATGGTCGATCTCCTCATCACTGCCATGCTGGCAGACGGACACGTATTGATCGAAGGCGTTCCGGGTGTAGCCAAGACGTTGACGGCAAAATTATTGTCACGGGTTGTTTCCGTAAAGTTCAACCGAATCCAGTTCACTCCGGATCTGATGCCCTCAGACGTGCTTGGCACTTCGGTGTTCAATATGAAGCAATCTGAATTTCAGTTTAAGGCCGGTCCGATATTTTCAAACATCGTGCTTATCGATGAGATCAACCGCGCTCCTGCTAAAACTCAATCCGCGTTGTTTGAAGCGATGGAAGAAAGACAGGTCACCATCGATGGCACCACGTATCAGCTGGACGCGCCATACATAGTTGTGGCTACTCAGAATCCCGTCGAGCACGAAGGCACGTATCGCCTTCCGGAAGCTCAACTCGATCGCTTCCTGTTCAAGATAGTCGTTCACTATCCAACGCTGGAACAAGAAGTCGAGATCGTGGCGGGACATCACCAGCGAAAAGGTGTAAAGCCTACACATGAAGTTAATCCAGTGCTCACAGCCGCCGACATTGTAGCATACAGGGCCATCGTTCAGGAAATTCATGTCGAGCCAAATCTGTTAAGGTACGTAGCTCAGCTCGTGCACGAGACTCGCTCAAGTTCGGCGTTGTTCCTTGGCGCATCGCCACGGGCATCCATTGCTTTGCTCAACGCAGCAAAAGCATATGCCTGCATCCATGGTCGCGACTTTGTAACACCGGAAGATATCAAAACCATAGCGCTGCCTGTGCTGAGGCACCGTGTTGCTCTTACACCCGATAAAGAAATGGAGGGAGTCACTACAGATGATGTAGTGAAGCAGATCATCGATAAGATTGAAGTTCCGCGTTAACCTACTGTTTTAGTCTGGCGCCAATCAGATGTATGAACGTAAATTGAGCATGTATCACTTTAGCAACGATATCCAATGAAACTGATCAGGACTTTATACCTGAGCAAGCGGCTGTTTCAAATGGCTGGCGTTGTGGTCTTTGTGTTCATTGTGACCTTTGTGCTTGATTTGCCTGTTCTCATTCCAAAAATACTATTCATTGCATGGCTGGCAGTTGCTCTTACTGATCTGATTCTTCTGTATCGGACCCGCGTCGGACTTCGGGGAAGCAGACGGGTGCCTGAACGATTGTCCAATGGCGACGATAACGATATAAGAATTGCGCTTGATAATTTTTATCCTTTCAAAGCTGCTCTTGAGATCATTGACGAAGTGCCTCATCAGTTTCAGCGACGCGACCTGTCATTTAATCTCTCAATCAACTCAGGTGATTCGAAGGTTCTTGTTTATAGTCTGAGGCCAGTCAAAAGAGGAGAGTACTCATTTGGCTCCGTCAATGTATTTGTAGAATCCCCCATCAGCTTTTTCAAAAGGCGCTTCAGGTTTTCTGAAGATGTCGTCGTGCCGGTGTACCCTTCGTTCATTCAAATGCGGAAGTATGAACTTATGGCCATTTCAAACCGGCTAACGGAGGTTGGCATTAAGCGCATTCGCCGCATCGGTCAGAATATGGAATTCGAGCTGATCAAGGAGTACGTAAGCGGTGATGATTTTAGAACCGTTAACTGGAGGGCTACTGCAAGGAAGAATTCACTAATGGTAAATCACTACCAGGACGAACGGTCTCAGCAGGTATATAGCCTTATTGATAAGGGCCGCGTTATGGAGATGCCATTCAATGGACTAAGCCTGCTGGACTACGCAATCAATGCAAGTCTCGTAATCTCGAACATCGCCATCAAAAAGTCGGACAAGGCAGGGTTGATAACTTTCCAGCACAAGGTGAATGCCACGGTTCCCGCAGGCAAGCAAAGCCGGCAAATGGCAACAATATTGGAAGTGCTGTACAATCAAAAGACAGCATACAAGGAAACGGACTATGCTTCGCTGTTCTCTCATATTCGCAGAAAGATCACTCAGCGCAGCCTGTTATTGCTGTTCACCAACTTTGAATCGCTCTACAGCCTGCAACGTCAATTGCCTTATTTGAAGCGTCTCGCGGATCAGCATCTTTTGGTTGTGATCTTTTTTGAGAATACTGAATTGGAGGAAGTGATCCGGTCGTCAGCCGAAAGTGTGCAGCAAATATATCATAAGGCGATTGCAGAGAAGCTGAGCACTGATAAGAAAATGATCGTAAAAGAACTTACTCGTCACGGTATACAAGCAGTGCTCACACCACCTGAGCTACTTACGGTAAATACGATCAACAAATATCTCGAGCTAAAGGCAAGGGGAATGATTTGATCCATCGAAAACGCATAGTGAAATGGAACACGCAGGGGAAATGAAATACCGGATGGAGGCAAATGTACTAATGACTATTGACAGGAGAGCTTTGAGAAGAGTTTGCAAACAGTGCAGATCTTTACTGCGCGTGTTTTCTTTAACATTGTGCCTGATTGCTTTGGCCACAATACTTAAAGCTCAATCAAAACAGTCCTCGGCAACCTCGGGTAATACTTCTCATGAGGGATACCTCACGAATGCAGTGTGGACGAAATTAAAACCCGGACACGGTGGAATGTTGACGTCTGCAAGGGGCAGAGTTGCTTCGCTGCCGGATGTTTCCTCTGTGCACGCTCTTGTTCCCGGTGCGAATCGTCCATCTGGCCGTCGGGGTCCCATGAGTCAGACCATTGATATCACCCTATATCATTTATTGACACTCGAAACAGGTCGATCAATTGAAAATGCTATTCAATCATTGTTAGCAACCGGATACTTCGAAGTAGTAGAGCCAATCCCTGCCAACAGGCCATTGCTGACTCCTGATGATCCATCGTTTGCCGCTCAATCGTATCTCAATGTCATCAAGGCAACAGAAGCATGGGACCTGGTGCAAAACGAAGAGCAATTAATTATTGGCATTATTGATACTGGTGGTGATCTCAGCCATCCCGAACTCGCAGGTAAACTTTACATTGATCCACTTGAACCTGTAGATGGTGTCGACAATGATGGTGACGGATACATAGACAACAATCGCGGCTGGGACTTTTCGGGTGACATTGCAGCACAGGTTGGTTCACCAGGTTTCGTTGGAGATAATAATCCATCAGTGCCCAAAGCAGGGCTGTTTGGACACGGTACCATGGTGGCAGGTTGTGCTGCGGCAGCAACTAACAACGGAGTGGGTATTGCTTCTGTCGGAAAAGGTGCGAGAGTGCTTTTCACGAAACACTATTCCGACGATCAGGACGCGAATGCCTCGAGCTATTCATCAAATACCTATCTGGGAGTACTTTACGCGGCAACACACGGAGCGCGAATCATTAACTGTTCCTGGGGAAGCTACAACCCAAGCACTATTGCACAAGATATTATTAATTATGTAACGCTCGACCTCGGATGCCTTGTGATTGCAGCTGCAGGCAACAGCAACGTGGAAGCGCCGATTTATCCGGCATCGTACGATAACGTACTATCAGTGGGTTCCACTACCGTTAATGACGAACGCACCTTTTTTTCCAACTATGGGCGTACTCTGGATCTCGTCGCTCCAGGGGAAGATATCTATACAACACAGTACAAAGACACGTACGTATATGAGTCGGGAACTTCACTGTCTGCGCCAATCGTCTCAGGCGCCGCTGCCTTAGTTTGGTCTCAACATATGGACTATACGCCGCATCAGGTGGCAGAGCAGCTGCGTGTTTCATCCGATGCATCGATCTATGCGTCCAATCCCAATTACTTTCACAAGCTGGGTCACGGCCGCCTCGACGTTTTGGCTGCCCTAACCAGGCACAGCCCTTCCGTTCGGATCAGCAATCAGAAATTTGTCGATGTAAATAACCAGACACCAGCGCCGGGAGAAACTGCGCTACTATACATGGACTTTACAAACTACCTGGAATCCACAAGTCCGTCATTAACTGCAACGATCACAACGTCATCACCCTATGCAAACATTCTGCAGGGTAGCTTCACAGTTGGGACCTTAACCACTGGAGCTACACGTAGAAATAACAGTGCGCCATTTCGTATCGAATTATTGCCGGGTTTGCCAATGGATGAAGTGGTGGAGATCCTGGTAACAATAACCGACGATAACTATGAGGACCATGAGCTTCTGAATTTTTCAATCCCATCTTATTTGGAGATCCGTGAAAACAACATCATTACCTCGCTTTCTCCTAACGGCAGAATTGGTTACGGCGATGCAGGAACGCAAAGCAATGGCGTAGGCTTCTTATACAATGAGGAGCGGTTGTTGTTTGAGATGGGACTTATCGTTGGAACTTCAGCCACTGACCTTCAAAGTAACGTGCGGGGTATCGGCGGCGGATATGATGATGATTTCGCGCAGCACAGTTCCATGAAGAAGGATACACCTGGAAAACGTTCCTATTCTGAAATTTCGGGAAGTGTGACAAGCGACGACCTTCTCATTAAATATCAAAGTCTTGTTTGGAGCGAGCAGCCCGATCGGAACTTTATCATTTTGGAATACAAGGTAACGAACCAAACGAACGCTGCAATGCAAGACCTGTATTTCGGGCTGTTTGCTGACTGGGATATTGCTGATCAGGGGGCGCATGATCGTGCCGGCTGGGATGCAGATTCACGTTTAGGCTATGTGTTTCCTGTCACTGGCCTGCAATTACCACGCGCTGGCATCCAGGTATTGACAGGTCAGCCACAATACCGTGCCCTCGACAATGATCCAACTCTGCCAGGGAATCCATTTGGTCTTTACGATGGATTCACCGACGACGAAAAATTTACATCTGTATCCACAGGTGTGTCTAGAGCAGATGCCGGTTCAGCAGCAAATGGAGGAGATGTTAGTCATACCGTTGGCTCCGGACCGTATTCAATTGCACAGGGCGAAACAATTACAATTGCTTTTGCCCTGCATGCTGCCATGACACAGGACGAATTAATTGAGTCAGCCGGACGTGCCGATACTGTCTATAATCTGATGTTAAAGGCTCCGGTCCCGACCATCGATATCACGAAGGCATGTGAAGGTTCCCCTGCTCTGTTAAAACCTGAAGGCGCGGGCAATTACTTACTATATAAGGACCTTATCGGCGGCCAACCAATAGCGGAAGGAACAACACTTACAATTGGCCCCATTTCCCGCGACACAATCTTCTACATCGCAAATGGCGATCATAAGTATGAGAGTCTTCGCGTACCGGCAACGGTGGAGGTCGTAACTCCTCCCACAATAACAGCTCTTGGTGAAACAGCCTTTTGTGAAGGAGGAAGTGTTGTACTTGATGCAGGCGAGGGCGATGACTATGACTGGAGTTCAGGCGAATCCTCAAAGACAATTACCGTTAGCACGCCCGGAAGTTACACAGTGCAGGTCAAGCGGGAAGGATTCTTTTGCGCTTCAACTAATAGCCAGACCGTTAACACATATGAATTGCCTGACGCTTCGTTCACGACAAATCCCGATGCACCTGTCGCCGGAGAAGTGACGACATTTACGGCCCTTGAGACAAATGCTACATCATGGGCGTGGAAAGTAAAAGACGGCGGCACCGGACAAGGAAAAGAATTCAGCTATACTTTTCCTGATGAGGGATCGTATACAGTGGGTCTGACAGTAACGAATGAAAATCAATGTGTGAGCCAGTCTGAAGTCGAGGTCGGTCTCATCACGGGCATTGAAAGCACTCTGTCAGGCATTTCGATCTATCCGAATCCTGTCGTCGACGATCGCTTGCTAATTGCTATGCCTTCAGGAGCAGACGTAACGTTTGAGATCCTGGATATTGCCGGACACAAATTGATCTCCATGCAAGCCGAAGGTCAGGGCAAGCCTTCCACACAAGAGCACTTGCCGGACAACATCTCAACAGTGAACACATCGTGGCTTCGCAACGGTCAGTATATGCTACGGATCAGCAGTGGGACAACAGTGTCGACCCATAGGTTCGTGGTATTCAGGTAACGCTTGCAAGGAACAGCGTGAGAGTGTGTTTTCGTCGCTCTCACAATGTTCCTCACTCTGGCCATGCGTGGGTTCAGATCTCTTTTTCAGAACTAAACAGCGTGTCTGGCTGACGTCAAATGTTTTGCTTCTTCATTTCATTTACCGCATACTCACATGCGCGTGCAGTGAGCGCCATGTATGTGAGTGATGGATTGACGCAGTTGGATGAAACCATCGCCGATCCATCGGTAATGAAAACGTTTTTGACTTCGTGCATCTGGTTAAACGAATTTAACACCGATGTTTTCCTGTCCCTTCCCATTCGGGCCGTGCCCATTTCGTGATTTGCGTTTCCTGGGAAAGACATGTCACGATAGGTACGAACGTTTTTATAACCAAGGTCCTCGAGCATCTCGCCCATCGCGCTCTCCATGTCGATGCTCATCGCCTTCTCATTTTCCTTGAACTCTGCATCTACAGTTACCGTATTGCGGCCCCATTTGTCCTTTTTGTCAGTATTCAGCGTGACACGGTTATCTGCATAAGGTAGACATTCACCAAAACCGCCCATGCCGATACCCCACGGCCCTGGTGTTTGAACAGCCTCCTTCAAATCAGCGCCTATAGTATCCGTTGTAACATGACTGTTCCAACCCGCACGCGATGCACCACCCTGGTATCCGAAACCTCTCACGTAATCTTTGCGCTTTTCTGATAGGTTGCGGAAACGCGGCAGATAGAGACCATTTGGCCTTCGTCCGAAGTAGTACTCACCTTCAAACCCCTCAACAGTAGCATTCGCTCCCGCCTGTTTGTGATGATCCATGAGATTGCGACCCACCTGGTCACTGTCGTTGCCAAGACCATTCGGAAATCTTGACGACCGCGAATTCAGCAGCAGGAACGCCGTTGACACTGTCGACGCATTGAGAAAAATAAGCTTTGAATAAAAGCGCATCACTTCGTTAGATTCGGCATCAACGATCTCTACGCCCGTGGCACGCTTTTGTGCTTCATCGTACAACACCTCATTTACAAGCGAATGTGTTCTAAGTGTGAGGTTGCCGGTAGCAAAAGCCGCAGGCAGTGTACTGGCATTTGTGCTGAAGTATCCACCATACGGACAACCACGATGACACAAATTCCTGCTCTGACAAATGCCCCGACCCTCAACCGGTGCTGTCAGGTTGGCAGAGCGCCCAATCGTAACCCTGCGATCCGGAAATTTCGACTCGAGACGCTTCTTAAAGTCACGCTCCACACAGTTCATGTCCATCGGAGGCTGGAACACGCTATCGGGGAGATGGGGAATATTTTCCGCCTGCCCGCTTACACCAATAAACTTCTCGACATAGGCGTACCATGGCTCTATATCTTTATATCGGATGGGCCAATCCACACCGTGGCCATCCCTTGCATTGGCTTCAAAATCAAGGTCACTCCAGCGATAGCATTGTCGTGCCCATAGTAAAGACCTCCCGCCGACCACGTCGCCCCTGATCCAATCGAATCGCTTGGCTTCTGTATAAGGGTTCTCGAGGTCATTAATATAGAAGTGCTTATTGTCCTCGCGGATGCTATAGTGCCTGGTTTGAATCCAGCATTTTTCGCGTTCCTCAGGAGTCAGGCGCCCTCTATGGGGGAAATCCCAGGGATCAAGTGTGGAGGTAGGATAATTGGGATGCTGCATCGGCGCCCCACGCTCAAGCATGAGCACCTTCAATCCTCGTTCGCACAATTCTTTTGCGGCCCAACCGCCGCTGATTCCCGAACCCACCACGATGGCATCGTAGGTGTTTTCAGCTGTTGCCCTGATATTAAGATTCATATATAACTGTGTGAAATCTACCAACGCCCCAATCCGCAACTAATTTCTTACCATTTGGAAGACTTGACATTCCGGCTTTTCGGTCTGCAGCTAAGAAATACATTTTCTTAAACATGTGAAAACAGTTCGCTGCAAACGGTACTTGTGCTCGCCTTGTATTTTTTTGGAATTAATATTCCCATTTGTGCGGCGAATCCGGTCCGTGTTTTATTTTTGCGCAATTTTGTTCATCCCATTCCTGTTTAAACAATGCCAAGAGATAGAAGCATTCGTTCCATACTCATTATTGGAAGCGGTCCAATCATCATCGGTCAAGCTTGTGAATTTGATTACGCAGGTTCGCAGGCCTCCAGATCTTTGAGGGAAGAAGGAATTGAAGTCGTGCTGATCAATTCAAATCCCGCGACAATCATGACCGACAAGGTGACAGCAGATCATGTGTATCTGAAGCCGCTCACCAAAAAGTCCATCAGGGAAATTCTTGAAAAGCATCACATCGATGCAGTGCTGCCAACAATGGGTGGCCAGACGGCGTTGAACCTCTGCATTGATTGCGAAAAGGCCGGCATCTGGCAACATTTCGGAGTTCGCATTATTGGTGTCGATATCAAAGCGATCGAGACAACCGAAGATCGCGAGAAGTTCCGCCTGAAGATGCTGGAACTCGGCGTCGGGGTTTGTAAGGGAGGCACTGCCACATCGTTCCTTCAGGGCAAAGAAATAGCGCAGGAGATTGGCTTCCCACTCGTAATCAGACCGTCGTATACACTCGGTGGAACCGGCGGTGCTTTTGTTAACAATCCGGACGACTACGATGATGCCCTTAATAATGGCCTTCATGCTTCGCCTATACACGAAGTGCTCGTCGAACAAAGCATCATGGGCTGGAAGGAGTATGAGCTTGAACTGCTTCGAGATGCCATAGGCAACGTAATCATCATCTGTTCCATCGAGAACTTCGATCCGATGGGCATTCACACCGGAGACTCAATCACAGTCGCTCCTGCCATGACTCTTCCTGATACTGTGTATCAGAACATGCGCAACCTGGCGATCAAAATGATGAACGGCATCGGCAAATTCGCCGGCGGATGTAACGTTCAGTTTTCGCTGAACCCTGATAACGATAACGACATCATCGGAATTGAAATCAATCCGCGCGTGTCACGCTCTTCGGCTCTTGCATCTAAAGCAACTGGTTATCCAATTGCCAAGATCGCTGCGAAGCTAGCCATCGGTTATAACCTGGATGAATTAAAGAACGCAATTACAGGGTCGACTTCAGCATACTTCGAACCGGCAATTGACTATGTAATTGTTAAGGTTCCACGCTGGAACTTCGACAAGTTCCACGGTGCAAACAGACAGCTCGGCCTTCAAATGAAATCTGTCGGTGAAGCGATGGGTATCGGAAGAAACTTCCAGGAGGCATTGCAAAAAGCTTGTCAGTCGCTCGAGATCAGAAGAAATGGTCTTGGCGCTGATGGCAAAGAATTGAAAAAGCAAGACGAGATCCTCTACAGCCTGGAGCACCCAAGCTGGAACCGGATCTTCCACATATACGATGCGTTGAAGCTCGGTATTCCTATGAAGACCGTGCAGAAGCTCACTAAAATCGATCGCTGGTTCCTCAAACAAATCGAGGAACTTATAGAACTGGAGAAAGAAATCAGCAAGCATGAGATACACGATATCCCTGCTTCGCTTATGAAGAAGGCCAAAGAAAAGGGATATGCCGACCGGCAGATCGCCCACCTTCTCGATTGCTATGAGAGCGATGTGCACAAGAAGCGCGTTGATATGGGCATCAACCGTGTTTATAAGCTGGTTGACACCTGCTCAGCAGAATTCGAAGCCAGAACTCCTTATTACTATTCAACATTCGATTCAGAAAATGAGTCAGTTGCTTCGAACAGAAAGAAGGTAGTTGTTCTTGGCTCTGGCCCTAACCGCATCGGACAAGGTATCGAGTTCGACTACTCCTGCGTACACGGTGTACTCGCAGCAAAAGAGTGTGGCTACGAAACTATCATGATCAACTGCAATCCTGAGACTGTGTCAACGGACTTCGATATTGCAGACAAACTTTACTTCGAACCGGTGTTCTGGGAACACATCTACGATATCATTCAGCATGAGAAACCAGTAGGTGTGATCGTTCAGCTTGGTGGGCAGACCGCCCTAAAGCTTGCCGAAAAGCTGCACAAGTATGGCATCAAGATTATTGGTACTTCCTTCGACGCACTCGATCTCGCTGAAGATCGCGGCCGGTTCTCGACACTTCTGAAAGAACTCGCGATTCCTTATCCTGAATTCGGCGTCGCTGAAAACGCAGATGAGGCAATCGAGGTATCAAAAACAATAGGCTTCCCGTTGCTCGTCCGCCCTTCATACGTTTTGGGAGGTCAGAGTATGAAGATTGTTATTAATGAAACAGAACTCGAGCATCACATCCTCGACATCTGGAAACACCTTCCTGAAAACAAAGTTCTCCTCGATCACTTCCTCGATGGAGCAATAGAAGCCGAAGCCGATGCGATCTGCGACGGAAAGGATGTATACATCATCGGTATCATGCAGCACATCGAGCCCGCAGGTATTCACTCTGGAGACTCATATGCTGTGTTGCCTCCATATAACCTCGGCGACTTCGTCATCAAACAAATTGAACACTATACTCACAAGATCGCGCTCGCCCTTCAAACTGTAGGTCTTATCAACATCCAGTTTGCGATAAAAGGAGATACTGTCTACATCATCGAAGCAAACCCGCGTGCATCACGTACGGTGCCTTTCATTTGTAAGGCATATGATGAACCTTATGTCAACTACGCCACGAAAGTGATGCTGGGAGAGAAGAAGGTAAAAGACTTTACCTTCAATCCGACAAAGAAGGGATACGCGATAAAAGAGCCGGTGTTCTCATTCCATAAGTTCCCTGATGTAAACAAGGAACTTGGACCTGAAATGAAGTCCACTGGTGAAGCGATCTACTTCATCGACGACCTTATGGATGACTATTTCATGAAGATCTATTCAGAGAGGAACCTATATCTGAGCAGATAGCCAGTTTATAGTCAAGGCTGTAGCTTGTTCCTGTTGTGTGTAACTCTGTTCGGTGCTATTTATGATTGAAAGAATAAAGAGACGGCTGAAGTCTGAACTTCGGCTGTTTTTTCAGGCAAACATCCGGTTTAATCAAAAGTACAAACCGAAAGGAATTGTTCATGTTCAGCGTACGAGCGATGAGCGTACGATGTACTTTGAATTGAATCCTCCGCATTCATCCGAATTGACGTTAAGCCCGGAGTTTATTGCGAGCTGCTCACCGTATATAAAGCCGGTCATGAAAATCCAGACACCGGGAGACTTTGTGTCCGGACTAAGAAACGGTCGCATGTACTGCACCAATGTTTCTCACTTCACCACAATTACCGAGGATGGTTACGCGGTTGAAGAATTAAGTTTTCAATGGGGTGACGAACGTATCGATGAGACGAAAGAAAATGAGATCTTCAAAACAAAGGGCTTTGTAAAACCTAAAGTTTACAAAGGCAAAGTCTTCAGTCTGATGTCAGGTGGCGGAGCTAAGTATTTCCTTTATCACTGGATGCTTGAGACTGTTCCTAAGATGCACCTGTTTCAGCAGTCAGGAGAAATGGATAAGGACAGTTATTTTATAGTTCCCAATCAGCGAATGCAGTATCAAAGGGAATTTCTGAATCACTTTGGTATAGATGAAAAGCATATCATTGACGAAGAGAAGATCCATCACATACAGGCAGATTGGCTGTATGTCAGCTCTCACGTCAAGTACTATGATCACCATCCGGCATGGTCGGTCGACTTCCTCTATCGGACTATCGTACTGAATCCGATCAAAGAACCTAAAAAACGGATCTACATCTCAAGAGGTGACGCAAAGAATAAGAGGCCAGTCGGGAACGAGGCTGAATTGGAGAAGATGCTACTGAGACTTGGCTTTGAAAGCGTCCAGCTTTCGCCAATGTCTATTTACGAAAAAGCTGCTGTTATTAACTCAGCAAGCATTTTAGTTGCTGTTCATGGTGGCGGCCTGGCCAATCTTGTCTACTGTGAACCGGGTACAAAGGTTCTTGAAATATTTCCCGACAAATATGTCTGTCATGCCTATCACGACATATCAAACAAACGAGCTTTACAGCATAACTATCTGCTGTTCCCTTCGATAGGCGAAGCAACGGATGCCCTGAACGGCCAAAATCTCGGATTGATAGTGGATGTTGATGTGGTGGAGTCCACGATACTGAGCATGCTCGGCTAATTCCCGCTCTACATTTTGCGTTTAGAAGGCTTACATTTTGAGGTCAGATGCCCTCAAAAATCGTAAAATCTAATGTTATGCAAGGACCGGTCCTTGTGGCAGTTACCCCGGCGCACCCCCAGCGCATATAGACATAGAAAGTGCCTGCCAGAAATGGCGGCGTTTTCTTATTTTACTCCCTAGTGCCCCCAACAGATGATTAAGAGAATTAAAAGAAGGTTGACGTCTGAACTCCGTCAATTTTTTCAGGCAAACATCCCGTTTAATAGGAAATACAAACCTAAAGGTACTGTTCACGTTCGCCGGTTGAACGATGAAAAGACGAAGTTTTTTGAGTTGAACCCTCCGTATAGTTCAGAACTAAAGCTGGATCCGGAATTCGTCGATAGCTGTTCGCCATACATAAAGCCTGTAATGAAAATACAGACGCATGGTGACTTTGTGTCGGGATTGAAAAATGGCCGCATGTATTGCGCTAATGGTTCTCACTTTGCAACTATTTCAGAAGAGGGATACGTTATTGAAGAACTTAGCTTCCAGTGGGGAAACGAACGTATCGATGAAGCAAAAGATAACGAGATCTTTAAAACGAAAGGCTTTGTAAAGCCGAAGATGTACAAGGGCAAAGTCTTTAGTCTGATGTCGGGAGGTGGAGCCAAGTACTTTCTCTATCACTGGATGCTCGAGACCGTTCCCAAGATGTACCTCTTTCAGCAATCCGGGGAAATGGATAAGGACAGTTACTTTATCGTTCCCAATCAACGAATGCAATACCAAAAGCAGTTTCTGAACCACTTTGGTATTGATGATCATCATATTATCGACGAAGAAAACATTCATCACATCCAGGCCGACTGGCTATTTGTAAGCTCTCATATCAAGTTTTATGACCACCATTCGAAGTGGTCCTGCGACTTCCTTTATAGATCTATTGTACCGAACCCGATTAAAGAGCCGAAGAAGAGGATTTACATTTCGAGGGGTGATGCAAAGAACAAGCGTACTGTTATGAATGAGGCTGAATTGGAGAAGATGCTACAGAGCCATGGCTTTGAAATTGTCATGCTCTCGCCACTCTCCATATATGAAAAGGCAGCGGTATTCAATTCAGCAAGCATTTTGGTGGGCGTACATGGAGGCGGCCTTGCCAATCTTGTTTATTGTGAACCGGGCACAAAAGTTCTTGAGATATTTCCCGATGCCTACGTTCGCCATGCTTATTACGACATAGCTGATAAGCGGTCCCTTCAATATGAATATCTGTTGCTTCCCTCAATCGGAGCTGCTACAAATGCAATAGAGGGACAACATGTCGGATTGGATCTGGATGTAGACCTGGTCGAAAACAGGATTCTGAAGATGCTCGCCTGATAGAGAGGCCAGGGGCGGTCTACTTTTTTAAGTATCTTATTGATTTTCAGACTTGTAATTTACAAATGCCGGCCAGGAATAAGCCCCTGAATGAAGCTGAACCGGCCTGAAAGTCGCGGGTGCCGTCCCCCGGTCGAAATAATAAGTTGCCATTCTGCGTCTATACTTAGAAAGCCGTACCTTTGTTGTCCGGTTTTCGTTAAAACGTAAAACGCTATGCTCAAATTTCTTGTCATCTTCGGCCTATTCCTGTATGCCGTCTACAAGGTTGGAAGCCTATTTTTTCGTGCTGGCGCCGCGTCACAAGCACTAAAGGAACAGGAGCGACGCAACTTCCATGCTAATAATCCTCCAAAGGGTAAGAAAGGCCGCAACAACAAGGCTGGCGAATACATCGACTACGAAGAGGTAAAATAGAACTCCTTCCCATTTCACTTTGTTTAATAGGCGGTTCGATCGTAGGCCGACTCGTTTAGCTTCGGGCGTTCAAACTGCAACAAGACCTTCTGTTTCGTGAAAATTCACTTTTATAAGTATCAGGCAACCGGCAACGACTTTGTAGTGATTGATAACCGCGATGGAGTTGTCTCGCTTTCTGCCGATCAGATAAGCAGGATTTGTGATCGACGCTTTGGTGTCGGTGCCGATGGCGTCATGCTTATTGAAAATGATCCAAAGCTCAACTTCAACCTGAAATATTATAATAGTGACGGGTCCCAGAGCCTTTGCGGCAATGGCAGTCGCGCTGCTGTTAGCTTTGCCTCCCGTCTGGGCATGATCAACGGTAAGGCTACCTTCAACGCTTACGATGGTGGTCACATCGCAGAACTATTTCCGGAAGGAACAGTGAAGTTCAAACTGAATGATGTAAAGACCGTCTCACAACAGGGCGACGATCTCTTCATCAACACAGGATCTCCACATTACATCAAGTTTGTTTCCGACGTTAGGAACTACCCGGTTGTCGCTGAGGGAAGAAAGATTCGGTACTCGGAAGCGTATAAACCAGGGGGCACTAATGTGAACTTTGTTTCCCTTGATGCTGATAATACCATCTTTGTCCGCACTTATGAACGGGGTGTCGAAGACGAAACCCTTTCATGTGGTACGGGCGTGACAGCCGCTGCCCTGGCTGCCTCACTTCGTGGTTATAGCTCACCTGTTCGCATTAAAACCTTAGGTGGTGACCTCTCCGTGGACTTTGAAAAGGCCCCGACAAGCCAGCCTGACACACAATCAGACAGTTTCAAACAAATTTTCCTCTCCGGGCCTGCCAAAATGGTCTTCGAAGGTGATTTGGAACTGTAATTGTTGATCCTGATCCCGAAAAACAAACTAAATTTGACGCTCCTAAAGCCGGGCAGCGCCAGATCTGCGTGGCATTGGCGTCAGGTACCTTTTTTACCTGTCACGACCGAGGCTTAGGATCAACGATTATCGCCAGGAGCTGTGTCTTTTTGGCGGTATGGCTATTAATGGACAGACTATGCTAAAATTCATCGCCAAGATATTCGGCACCAAATCGGAGAAGGATATAAAGCGGATCATGCCGCTTGTAGAGGAAACAAAATCAGAAGGTGAAAAGTTAAAATCGCTATCGAACGACGCGCTTCGTGGCGAAACCTTCAAGATTATCGAGTTTATCAACCAGGAGTTGAAGTCCACCGACGATAAGATCGCCGCATTACACAAGCAGATCGCCGACAATCCGGAGCTGGAGATCAACGACAAAGAGGCCATTTTTACGGAGATCGATAAACTTGAGCTGGCACGAAACAAGGAGCTGGAAAAGGTATTGATAAAAGTGCTTCCCAAAGCATTTGCCATTGTTCGTGAAACGGCTTCCCGCTTCAAAGACAATGAGTCACTGGAAGTTACTGCACAGGACTTTGATCGTGTGCTCGCTGCAACTGCGCCAAATGTTACCCTTGATGGTGACAAGGCCCGTTGGGCCAACCGTTGGATGGCTGCAGGCAACATGATCACCTGGGACATGGTGCACTATGAGGTGCAGATCATCGGTGGTATTGTACTCCACGAGGGTAAAATTTCCGAGATGGCTACCGGTGAAGGAAAGACATTGGTGGCAACCTTCCCTGCATTCCTTAACGCCCTGGCTAAGCGCGGCGTACACATCGTTACCGTCAACTCTTACCTTGCTACCCGCGACAGCGAATGGATGGCTCCGATTTTCCAATTCCACGGACTTACCATCGACTGTATAGATAAACACGAACCAAACTCACCTCAGCGACGCAAGGCCTATCAGGCCGACATCACCTATGGTACAAACAACGAGTTTGGTTTCGACTACCTCCGCGACAACATGGCGCGCGAGCCACAGGAACTCGTTCAGCGTGCACATCATTATGCAATGGTCGATGAAGTTGACTCTGTACTCATTGACGAGGCACGTACTCCACTCATCATATCGGGACCTGTTCCCCGCGGAGACGAACACGAATTTTACGACCTGAAGCCACGTATCTTCAAACTGGTTGAAGCCCAGAAGAAGCTGGTAAACGAATACCTGAACAGCGCCCGTAAGCTTATCACCGAGGGCAACGAAAAAGAAGGAGGATTGGCTTTGTTCCGCGCACACCGCGCAATGCCGAAACACAAACCTCTGATCAAATACCTCAGCGAAACAGGTAACAAGGCGATCCTTCAGAAGACAGAGAACTATTATCTGGCAGACAACAAGCGCAACATGCCGGAGGCCGACAAGCCCCTGTACTTCATAATCGACGAAAAAGACAACAGCGTTGATCTCACCGAAAAGGGTATTGACCTCATCACAGGTCAGGGCGAAGATCCAAGATTCTTCATCCTTCCCGAAATCGGTACTGAGCTGAACAAGCTGGAGAAAGATACAGCGCTCGACGAAACCACCCGGTTCCATAAGAAAGAAGATATCATCCGTGACTATCAGGTGAAGTCACAACGCATTCACTCCGTAAGCCAGTTGCTGAAGGCGTATACACTCTTTGAAAAAGACGTTGAATACATCATCGTAGATGGCAAAGTAAAGATTGTCGACGAGCAAACTGGTCGCGTGATGGAAGGCCGGCGCTATTCTGATGGCCTGCACCAGGCGATCGAAGCGAAGGAAAACGTGAAGGTTGAAGATGCAACTCAGACGTATGCAACGATCACCCTTCAGAATTACTTCCGCATGTATCACAAGCTTGCCGGTATGACAGGTACTGCTGAAACGGAAGCTGGTGAATTGTGGGACATCTATAAACTGGATGTGGTTACAATTCCGACTAACCGTCCGGCCGTACGCAAAGACTACGATGATCTCGTATACAAAACGATGCGTGAGAAATTCAACGCAGCCATTGATGACATCGTAAAACTTACAGAAGCAGGACGCCCTGTTCTGGTGGGTACAACGTCTGTTGAAATATCAGAACTCGTAAGCCGCATGTTGTCCATGCGGAAGATCAAGCACCAGGTATTGAACGCGAAGCAGCACCAGCGCGAAGCTGAAATTGTGGCTGAAGCGGGTAAGCCAGGCACTGTAACGATAGCCACCAACATGGCCGGTCGCGGTACCGATATCAAGCTTACGCCGGAATCACGTGCTGCAGGTGGTCTTGCCATCATCGGTACAGAACGCCACGAGTCACGTCGCGTAGACCGACAGTTGCGCGGTCGTTCAGGTCGTCAGGGTGATCCGGGTACGTCGCAATTCTACGTATCCCTTGAAGATAACCTCATGCGCCTTTTCATGCCCGAACGCATTGCCCGTATCATGGACAAACTCGGTCTCAAGGAAGGCGAAGTAATTCAGCATTCGATGGTAACTAACTCCATCGAGCGCGCTCAGAAGAAAGTGGAGGAAAACAACTTCGGCATACGCAAGCGACTTCTCGAATACGACAACGTAATGAACTCGCAGCGCGAAGTGATTTACAAGCGTCGTAAGAATGCGTTGTTCGGTGAACGCCTCGAGCTCGACATTCTCACAATGTTATTCAACACTTGTGAAGACATGGTGATCAATGCAAAGAATGCCGCCGATTACGAAAGCCTCCGGCTCAATGCACTCGGTATCCTCGGTCTTGACTATGAGATCACGAAAGACGAGTTCGACCGCACGGACCAGAATAAGCTTACCGACGATCTGTATCATAAAGCACTTGAGCACTATCACAAGAAGAACCAGCTCATCGCAGAGAAATCACTTCCTGTTGTTACAGACATCTTCCGCGCACGCGGCGCCACGATCGAGAATATCATGGTTCCCTTCAGTGATGGCAAGAAACAAATCGGAGTGGCAGCAAATCTGCAAAAGGCATACGAGTCAAAGAACGCAGAGCTTGTAAAGTCGATGGAGAAGATGATTGCACTTGCGATCATCGACCAGATGTGGAAAGAGCACCTTCGCGAAATGGACGACTTAAAGCAAAGCGTTCAGAATGCCGTGTATGAACAGAAGGATCCACTGTTGATCTATAAGTTTGAAGGCTTTGAACTGTTCCAGCGCTTTATCGCAAAAGTGAATGAAGAGACCATCTCCTTCCTGATGAAGGCGGATATACCCGTTCAAAATTCTGATCAGGTACAGGAGGCACGTGCTCAGCGCGCACGTGTCAGACTGAGCGAGCAAAAGGAAGAAAGCAAGTCATTACTGAACCCGGGAGGCCAGCCTGAGGGCGGTGAGCGCGCGCCGCAGCAGCAGCCAAGCCGTCCTCCTCAGGAGAAGGTCATGCCCGCGAAATCCGAGAAAATTGCTAATCGCAACGATAAAGTAAATGTTCAATACACCGACGGAAAAGTACTTCGCGATGTGAAGTACAAGAAGGTGGAAGATGACATCCTCAACAATCGCTGCGTCATAATCGACTGAAAATGAAAAAGCTTTTTCGTGCACTGGTAGTATTCAGCAGCGCTGCATTGCTTGCAGCCTGTGCGTCAACAACCAAAACGTCGACGGTATCAAGTACGCCTCAGAAATACAATGAGGACCTTACTGTACTGCGTCCAAAGGCCACGTCATCAACAAATACGGGCACAGCCAACGGTACCACCACCACACCGGCAGATACGAAAAAGCCAACGACATACGTTGAGCCGAAATATGCAGTGAACAAGAAGCTTGATGGTGTCCTGGACAGTATCGACCGCATCAACGTTCAGCGCGCATTCGTTGATGGCTTTACGATTCAGGTTTATTCAGGATCAAGGAAGGAAGATGCCATGAAGGCAAAGCAGGAGCTATCTTCCTCACTGCCGGATCTTCAGTCTGAAGTATTGTATTCTCAACCGAACTTCCGCGTAAAGGTTGGCAAGTACTATTCACGCGTCGAAGCACAAAAGGATTATCTCGATGTTAAAAAGTTGTTTCCTACAGCGATCGTTATACCCGACAAGGTAGCGATCAACTAGGAAGCAACTTTCTATCAGTCTATTTCGGCTCCGAAGGAAACGATCCTCACGTTGTAATCCTGCTCCGGATTCACAACTCCGGTTGAATAGCGTTTGAAGTATTTCTGGTCCTCCTCCAAACCGGCATGATCATACATCATGATATTATAGGTCCTGAGTGAACTGTATGGAAACGCTCCTGCACCTTTCACCTTTGAAAAGTCGGGTAGCGTAAGTGTGCCATCACAGGCGCGGGCATAAATGGTAAGTGATGCCATGTTGCCCTCAAACGCAACGCGATAGTAATCGAATTTTCCGGCAGTCTGAATACTAAAGTTTGAAGGATCATCATCAACAACCTTTCCCGAAAATCCTATTGGTTCAAAAGCAAAATCAGGTTCGGTGCTCGTTTTCCTGTAGTAGAAGATTTGATCATTCTTGCTGTGGCTGAATTCAGTCAGGTATCTCGGAAAAACTGTCGAAGGGTAATACATGTCGGATTCGAATGGTGCAATGTCTTGCATGATTGCAAATCTGTCCATCATACTGCCATCAGCACTTAAGGACCCCGAAACATTGATACTTCCTTCATTTGGAAAGCCCTCGAGCGAAATTTGTTTCCTCAATGAGGGTGCGTTGATTTTGTCCTTGTCCAGGCGTACGGATCCTGACTCATCAACATTGATGAAGCCAAAATAGCCATTACCTCCTGATGTAATCTGCGCAAAGATCTTGTTGTTTCTATACTGCATGACCTTGTTGTCGGTAGTGACCGACTTGGCGAACGAGTAGCTACTTATATCAGAACTCACAGTTAAATTATCAAAGCCGGTAAAGCTGGGCAAAGAAAGGTTCGTTTCATTAAACGCAAACACATTACCCTGCGGGGCTATGCCCGAAAATTCGCTTCCCTTCCTGATCCCCAGGAAGCCAACGGCCTGGTAGCCTTTGCTGCCAATTCCAAGAAAGAAAAGATTTACCGTTTCGTCGCAGTCGGCAATGGGCCCCGTAATTTGGGTATCACTGCCAGAGTTCAAATCCGCAACGGCTAATATTCTCCCTCTTGAATCTGCGACTACGACTTGCGTCGGATATCCGCACGTTGCATAAATGTGATCAGCCTTTATTGTGATAAGTGTCTGCTCATCACCAATGAATTCAAGATCCTCCTGCTCCTGACAGGAAAAGATTGCAAGCACTATGAACGCGCAGAATAGGAGAGCGGGGATTTTCATAGCAATCAACGGGTTTGGTGGTATAATTTAAATTACACTTTTTCTGATTGAGTTCAAACTGTATTAGTTTCCTTATCTTGATAAGGTCTTTACCGGCGTCTGCCCATTAACCGTTGCAAGAAAATGAAGGCAAAAAACCTCGTTTCCATTATCTTCTGCTCTCTGCTACTGATCACCTGCGACGACAACGACCACGTTGACTACCCCGATCTGCATATGTACGTGCAGCGCTTTACCGACGAAGCCCGTGCCAGAGGATGGAACATTGACCACAATATTGTGGAGGCCGCCTACGTGAATTCAATTGATATTGATTCGCGTGACTATTGTGGCATCGGTTGGTATGACTACAAGGGTACAGGCAAGCGACGCATGGAAATATCACAGTCGTGTGGTTGGGCGACCAATTCAGAAGACGACAGGGATGTTCTGGTCTTTCATGAGTTGGGCCATGCCATTTTGAATCGTACTCACACCGATCTTGTGGATTGTGATGGTGCAGAAATATCGTTCATGAACTGGAAGGCGGTGCTCCCTCACTATAACTCCGGCGATGAGGAAACGAGGAAGTATTATATAGATGAACTCTTCGATCAGCTGGCGGCCAGGGACAAATGCATCTATTACGGTCAGGACTTTAAACAGGATCCCCGGTTTTATGAATACTTTGACACCGATCAGTCGTGGTTCTTTTACTCATCGAATAATCGCTACACAGGCCTTCGGACACAATCTCTTTTGATCAGCAGTACAGATAAGAATACAAGCGAAAGCGGTTATTGGCAGCGAACCTTCGAAGCGCCCCCTATTCCGAATTGTGCAGAAGTGACATTGCGCATGAAAATAAACTCCCCAGGTGGCCTAACCGGAAAAGGCGCCGCTATTGCCGTAAGAGCTTATGAGAATGAGATCAGGAACTCCGGCGCTATCACAAAGCAAACACAATTCTTCACCACAGAAGACAGCCCGGTAACAGGAGTGTTAAATGATCATGTTGAAGAGTTGGTAATCCCGTGCTTATCCATGAAGACCACTCACCTGGTTATCATCGCTGTTATGATGCCAGAACAACAGGAGAGGTAAGCTTCAACGATGTTCAATTGCTAGTCAAAGAGTAACGATCGGCACTCAGTCCTCAGAATTCGGGCATTCATATAAAAATGTAATCGCCTTAAGGGCGCTTTACATATTTTTCCGAAACATTATTCGTACCCATGA
Source organism: Chryseolinea sp. T2 (assembly GCF_037203685.1). Lineage (NCBI taxonomy): Bacteria > Pseudomonadati > Bacteroidota > Cytophagia > Cytophagales > Fulvivirgaceae > Chryseolinea > Chryseolinea sp. T2. The sequence goes on along the minus strand of NZ_JBBCAU010000001.1, from coordinate 144,114 downwards.
GACTCCCGGTAATCATTCCGCTTTGTGCACTTACAGTTCTAATTTCATGTTCAAAGCAAGACGAACATTTCGGACAAACGGAAATCACCAGATGGAAGGACAACAAGCCGGCAGCAATATCCATAACATACGACGATGCTTCTATCAACCAGTTCCGTCAGGCCTTGCCCATAATGGATACGCTTGGACTTAAAGGAACGTTCTTCATTAACACCGCCGACATTCCGGGATCGCAGTTCGCGCCTAAATTCACAGGTCGGCCCCTGGAGGAAATCATTAAAGAAACCGCGACATCAATTACAAACGCTCAGAATCTTTTCGAGCGCGCATCTGCGCTTCGTTTTCTCAACATTGAAAACGCTATCGGGACACACAACCAGGCTGGTGCATTGTACGAACAAAACAAACCCGAAGAGTCCTTTAAAGTTGTGGATGATGCATATGCACTGGCACGTAAGAAAAAGAACGCATCAACCGAGATCAGGCCCGTGCTACTGCAACCTCCCTTCATTACCTGGCCAGAGATAAAAGCCTTCGCTGCAAACGGACACGAATTTGGTAGTCATACTATTTCTCATCCCCGACTCGCCGTTCTCGACGAAAACAACATGCTGTATGAACTGGAAAAATGCAAAGAGGAGCTTCTGAATCAGCTTGGACCCGAGTCTACCTTTTCAGCCGAATGCCCTTTCGGAACCGAGAACGAACGCGTCATGGACTATGCGCTCAAAGTTCATCCTGCACTTCGTAACAGAATGCCCGAACCGTTCCTCGTTGAACTCAACCGTTTCACTTCTCATACACCTGGCGAGTATAAAAAGCAGAAGGAGTACATTCAATGGCAGCGTGGTCCTTTGAAAAGACATACTGTAGAGGAGATGAAGTCTTATGTGGACACCTTACTTCGCTATGACAATGTTTGGCTTGTCTTAACATTTCATGGCATTGACGGCGTGGGTTGGGAGGCAAAACCTCATCAGGAGCACAAAGCATACTTCTCCTACATCAAACAAAAGGAGGATAAACTTTGGGTTGCAACTTTCGGAGAGGTAACGAAGTACATGCGCGAGAGAATGAGCGGGTCAGCAAAGGTTGAGAAACTAAAGGACAAGATTTCGATCAACCTGACTCATACACTGGACAAGAATCAATACAATGTTCCGCTCACGTTGAAAACCTATGTGAATTCAGACTGGAAGAAAGCTCAGGTGAAACAGGGTGCCGAGACGGTCACCACGCCAACATTGGCTGATAGCGTTGGTACCTTCGTGATGTATCAGGCGCGCCCGAATGGTGAAACTATCGAAATCACAACGGCTGACTAACCGAGTCAATCTTACGCACTTGCTATCGTGCCCGATGCTTTCAACTCATCAGCCAGATCCCACAGAATGGATTTGTCTGAGGGATATATCACTTCGATCGCGAAGCCTCCTCAACAACGTCGCCGTTTTCGCGAACGATCATCTTATTGTCGACAAACTCGAATGTAAGGTCGCGATTGGTTTGAAAGAACAAATTCCTGCTCTCAGGATGAAGCTCATATGTCTTGTCTCCAATCTCTAATGCCAGTAAGCCGTTTGATTGAGTAACTGTACACCTGCCTGCATTTGGTGCCATGTAACTTCCGACGTGTTCGGCTAGTTCCTTCTTCGACAGTTTGACCTCCACCCGCTTGTTAACATAAGGTGCAGGACCATGGTCATAGCTTATTACTCTCGACATCTTCCATCCGGATTCTGTTAGAAGCCATAGATGAGTGAATCGCGCAAGCCCATCAAGCCGTGGCGACTTGCCCTTTTGAAGTATGTAAAATACATGCTGCCCTGATAGAATTGCGCCATATATTTTCCCATCACTCTGCATTGGAAAGTATTTAACAGTGCCCTCTACTGCTTCTCTTCGCAGACGGAAATTGTCGTCGCTGCATAAGTTCCTCTTAGTTGTAGTCACCAGTTCATCTATTCCTTTCATCTTGCCTCCTTTGTCATGATAGAACTCGATGTCGTCGGTGAAGTATTTGTTCATGGCATCAACCTCGCAGATGTTGTAAGTATTCCAGAACGCACTGTCGAGCGCACGCACCGCACGTTCTTCGTCTGTCATCTTTTGACCAAAGACCAGATTGGATAAAACAAAGCATAGGAGGGCAAGTCCTCCTTTGAGGATATTTAATTTCATAGCAGAGTCCTTTAGTTAGATAGTGAAGGGATGTAGTTAGCGCTTCAGTTTCTGTTCGATAAGAAAATTCGCGATGAGACTAATGCCGCCGAACAGGAAGACCATTGAGAAGTACGACACCACTCTGTCAAGGATGTCGTGATTGTAAAGCAGATTACCCATGAGCAGGCCCATAGCAATGCCGATACTGACCATTCCGGCTTTAAGTGTTTTGGTGTCCATTGCCTTTGACTTTCCAAATGCAGAGGGATCGATTCCTTTTTCCAACATAGACATACGTTCGCGATAGCGGGTGATGACAATGATATAAATGATTCCAAATGCCGTAGCAAAGGCTGCTATGGATACGAGAAAGTCCCGGGTTACGTCATGCATAAGTTTTGCGTTGCTGTTCGGCCATAAGAGCGAAAGCGCTTACTTTCGGATACACATTTTCTGAGATTTCTTTTTTTTTAAAATATCTGACCCCGGGCGTAACCGGCGGCCGGCAAGTTTGCTCTTACGTGAGTTTATGCGCGACCTGGACGAGCAGGAATACATTCGTAAAATTCGAAATGGTGACCACGCCGCGTATGCCGTGCTCGTGGATGCGTATAAGGTATTGGCCTATTCCATTGCATTGAAGGTTCTTGGCGACAAGGCGGAAGCCCAGGATGCAGCTCAGGAGGGCTTTATCAAGGCCTACCAGCAACTTCATCAGTTTGAGGGCAAGTCTCGGTTCTCGACGTGGCTGTACACCATAGTTTATAGAACAGCAATCGCCAGAAAAAAGGAGATGCGCATGAAGGCTGCACCACTCACCGATCACATGGTGGAGAATTTTGCCGGCGATCATGCAGTACCTCAACTCGCGCAGTTGCAGTCCGACGACATTCAACGATCGATGCGAATGGCAATTGATAGACTGCCGGAAGGTGAAGGCCTTCTCGTGATGTTGTATTACATCAACGAAAATTCAATTCGTGAGATTCAGCAGATCACCGGCCTGACAACTGCTAACATTAAGATAAAGCTGTTCAGAGCGCGCAAGAAACTGGAACGTGAGTTGCGCTTCTTACTGGACCATTAACAAAGCTCACCATGACTAACAAAAGAAAAGATAGTCTGCGTACTCTACTTCGACAGGTGGAACTACCCGCTCCCCCTGCCGAGTTTACCGCCGAGGTTATGCGTGAAATCAACCCATTGCCCGCTGAGACACCAATCGATCTTCATCTCAAAACGGTGCTTCAGGATGTCAGGCTCCCAGAGCCTTCTGTCGACTTCACCTATAAAGTGCAAAAGGAAATAAAGAGGCTCAGTCAGCCACAACCATCAAAACCTGTCATCACCTCACGCGTCTGGATAGCTATTGCTGTCTTTATGATTGTCTGCGTAGCAATGTCGATGAATTCATCCTCCGGTGTTCCTGCCGATGGGCCTATCTACTTTACAAAGCTTGCCGCTCAGGTGACGAAAATAACCACCTCTTTTCACGAGCCCTTGCTTTACACCGAAGTGATTATTGCCTCTGCAGCCTTGCTGCTAGGTTTAGAGCATATACTCCGCCGGTTGTCCCATTCGAGAAACGCGTAATATTTCATGTTGTCGAAGGAGCGACTTTAAGGGTGTTTATAGTTTTGCCATAACGTTTCCTCTTCACAAACATCCAGCACTCTGAATGAAGCGCTTCAGAGCAGTGGCGAATGGGTGGCACAAACTTGCAATTATTTGACGAGTCGCTTTTCTGTTAGTTGCAGTTGGCTACAGTTAGTTGTAGATCTTTGTTGAAAGCAGCAACTACAATGAGTTGGTTGCTTTCTGACCAGGCTTTGTAGCGGCTTTGGTTCTGCCCCGTAGCCGCTAGGCGGCCGCTGACTTTCGACTGGTCGGCTGGTAGACATCTTGTCGTCGTAGGCTTCGCGTAGGTTTGCTCCAGGCTTTCTGTTGGGTTTCTGTAGGCTTTCTCTTGGCGTGGTCTAAGCATTCTGTAGGCTTTCTGTAGGCTTTGTGTAAGCTTTACCGTTGGAAAGGGCGAGTAGGTGAGCGGCATTTATGCCGGTCATCCGCGAATGCAATGAAGCGGCTACCGGGTTTACCCGAATGGATGAAGCACGTGAGATCTGCAGCCTTAGATGGCGATCTTGCCAGTGTTTAACAGTTGAAGGGGGCGAGTGGGTGAGCGGCCTTATTTTACCTCAGATACAACAACGTTGTTTTCACCAGTAAATTTGCTGAGCGAGCACAAAGGCCCTGCCGCACACCTGGGTAAAATACAGTCGCGAACCCCACTCGCAACCGTCAACTGTTAAACACTGGCCCTCACGCTACGGCGCTGCAGCCCTCAAAGAGTTGATCCACCCAGCGATCTTCAGTGCTTCATCCTTCGGCACCTGTGGCATGGGTGCCATTGGCGTCTCATGTTCCGGCCAGTTCTTAGGCTCCGGATTGTAGATCAGCTGTACAATACGGTCGTTTGAATATTTGCGCTTAGCGATATCGTTGAACGCCGGGCCTACTTGTCTCTTACTGGTTTGATGGCATGCAGTACATGTGTTCTTCACCAGCAAAGGTTCGATCTCAGCATAAGTTGGCACTTTCGAAGCAATGGTTTTTGAAGCCGCTGCTTTTGCAGGCACAGCAGCAGTTGCAACTTTGACCGGCGTCTTGCGTTTGGTGCTGAGCTCAGTGGAAAGCAGTTTGTCACCATCAGGAATGTTGTTCAACGTGTAGTAAGCATTTGCATGCAGCACAGGCAGTCCCGACGTTGAGCGTATACCCGACACGTTGATTTCATGAAGATGGTACTGACGAAGATTGTCAACAACGACCCGCACCTTCATTCGATCGTCAGAGACTTTTACGCCCTTGATATTGAGGGGCTGGATATTAGTTGTCGGACTTCCGTATACGGGATGATACTTATAGATGTAGCTTCTTCCGGCATATGAGTCAACAAGCATAGCGGTGTTCTTGTCGACTGGCAGCGTAAACTCTATTTCAAAGCCATCGGGCATGGCTTTTACTGTCTTCATTTCCATTGGAGTTTCACCCGTCCAAAGCAATCTCTGCAGACCAGCGGTCATCGTTCCTGCTGAACCCCAGCCACGGTTAGTGAGGCCCGCATACATGGAGCCATCGTGACCCCAGTTCATGCGCAGAACGCCCGATTGAAAACCGGAGCGGAAGTCGAAAGCAACCCCTTGAAATTCACCCTTCACCTTTTCAAGAACAACACGCATGATCTTGCTTTGTCCCTGATCGCCGACAAAAACCTGTCCTGCAAAGGGCCCGAAGCTGCCATTCGTGTCGTCAGTTATGATTTCAGAGTTCGAAATGCCAAGCACGCCGTGAGGCAGCCACACAGCTGGAAGGCGCGTTTCCGGAAATGACTCCTTCATCTGATAAAAGAAGGCAGGATTCTTTTCGTCCTGAATGTTTTCGGGCTTAACGGCAGCACCTTCGCGTCTTACCTGACGCGGATCGACCTTAGCATACAGCTGTTCCGTTGTAAGTTTAACGGGCGAGTTCGGCAGATTTGTCCAACGGAGGCCAGCAGGGTGGCCGGTGAAGGATCCTTTTGTTACATGGAATATACCTCCCGATCCCTGCCAGTCACCCTGGTTGTCAGTATAAAACAGTTCGCCATCAATCATACCTAAACCGCAGGGAGAACGCATCCCGGTTGCCCAGGGCTCAAGTGTTCCATCGGGATGGATTTTCATCGTCCAGCCGCGATAAGGAACCCTGCTTTCACCACGCCACCATTCTTCATCACCGAACGCAACGTTCGCCGTCACAAAGAAGCTCCCGTCAGAGGCGATCTTCGGACCAAATGAATACTCATGATAATGACCTGAAAGTGGCCAGGCATAAACGGTTTCATATTGGTCTGCAATGTCGTCACCATTTGTGTCGGTGAGTTTTGTGAGCTCGCCGCGCTGAGCAGTGTAGAGCGAACCTTTATACCACGTCAATCCCAGCGCCTCATGAAGGCCGGAGGCGAACTTAGTGAACATCGCATTGCCTCCGTCCATGCTGGCATTCTCAACGATCCACACATCGCCACGGCGTGTAGCCAACGCGATGCGACCATCAGGCAATGTTGCCACCCCACCCACTTCAAGAAGAATACCTTCCGGGGTTCCTACAGAAATAATCTTGTAATAGTCGTCTTCCGTAGGTGTGTGCTGCGCAAAACTGCTCATCGATGTGAGCACAAGTCCTGCGATAGTCAAAAATCTATATAGCGATTGCATATTCTTTTCGGTTGCGTAAGTCGTTTGTTTACCAGAGAATTTCATACTTAACCTGTGCATCAACAGGAACTATTAGCTCCTTTCGACCATTCACTTCGCGCACTACAACTTTTGATGATTCAATACGAATAAAGTATTGCTTATCATCAATGGCATATAAACCGTTTTGCATTGCTGTGATTTCATGACCCTCGCCAAGCTTGTAGTACAGCCCGGCTTTGCTGCCACGATTCTTAATCATCACTTCATGTGTGAGCGCTTTACCTTCCCCGTCGGGATAGATTTTGTCTTAGACTTCAAGTCCCTGATAGTTGTATTTGAAAACCGGGCGTCCGTCTGCGCCAATAGAATATCCCTTACCAACGTGATTGTCTTTGTCCGTTAGCGCGTCGTTGTTGATCACGGGAAACGCATCTTTATCACTTGGAAGGAAAGCCAGCGGCTGATTCACAAAAAAGTACTGCACCGCGCCCCTTGGGATGGAGGAGCCATCACCCCGATCGTGCCACATTCTTGTCGCATCCACAAAAGGACCGTGCCATGCGCAGACGAGGTTGCCGTTCTTGTTATCATAGATGTAATTAACGCCGGTTGGATCACCTACACTGATTGTATGAGTGAGACGCTGCTTCCGGTCTCCTTTGAAATCAAGGAATGAACGCAGCAACCTTGGTTCACTCCCTACTTCAACAAATATCGGTGACGTTGGATTGTCGTCGGGAGGAAAGGAATTGAACGCATGCAGCGAATGCTCATAGGTAGTCTCACTTTCTACCGACAACCCAAGGCGCGGGGGCATCCACGACGCGTTCTTGTAGTTGATGATTTCAAAGGGGTAGGTGCCCTTCTTAAGTGTAATCTGTCCCCGGTCACGTTCATAACCATCGCGGCGCTGCATGTTAGTGACCTGCTCGTTGTTAATGACAAGTCTTCCACCACCCGTATAGGCCAGCGTGAAAGTATAGTTGCCATCTTCAGGTACATTGATCTTGCCGCTGTATTGAACGCCATACGCATCTTCATTGGTTAGTACCTCACAGGTAAGGGCAGGTATTGTTCCTGTGGTCGCAGGCGTAAGCGATGTAAAATCGGCGAACGCCTTGAAGTCGCCATACCAGGTTTTATACGTAATATCGCTCAGTGAGAAGTTCACTTCTTTCATTAGCCTGTATTTGATATTGCGGAGAGCAACGGGTCCATGGTCACCCTGGATCATCAGCGGTCCCATAGCAGTTTCATTGTTTTCCAATGGTCCCCCAGTCGGTAAGGGAACTTCAACATTATCGTGAATCTTCACGCCATTCAGCTCGACAGAAATGAAACGTGCGTTCGAAACCTTCTCTCCCTTTTCATTGAAGCGCGGTGCCCGAAACGAGATCCTGAACTTCTGCCAGAGGCCCGGAGCCTTGGCCGGGTTTGAAAGGGGAGCCTTGCCCATGTAAATCTTACCTTCCTCTTTTTCCCAGTTGCGATAAATGCCTCCGATATCAGAGAACGAAGGATTCTTCACCCCCCAGCTGTCCAATAGCTGCACTTCGTACCGTCCTTGCAGATAGACACCGGAATTGGATCCCTTCGGTAGCATTACCTCATATTCAAGTTCGATATCGCCGTGTTGAAATAGCGACACCAGATGATCCTTTTTGGTGCCATCGTTGAGATTCAGCAGAATGCCACTACCGGGCTTCGACGTCACAATGGGAGTCACTGTCGGACCAACCTCATCGCTCTTCTTACTCTTCTTTTTCGTTGTGGTTGCAGGCATGGGAGCATTTGCATGCTCGTGAATGTCGCGCGTTGGATCAATTGTTACATCGCCTACGATTTGCCAGTTGCCGGCCTGCGGCTTGAATGCCGAAAGATCAGTAAGAGGCACCGTAACGGATGATGGTTGCTGGCCGAATGCAAGCGTGCATGCTAGCGCCAGAGGCAGGAGCAGATGTCCTTTCATGGTTTATGGTGGTGTTTTTGTTTAATTGATAAACCCTTGCGTAAGCTTTATCAAAGGCTGCTAATATCCGGTGATCAACCTTCAATACCAAGCACAACTTGTCGTTTGAATAGCATCATCATCGATACAATGGTATGCGGTGCGTTGCGATCTTTTTAAAGTAGCCGGCAAATGGATATTTTTGACCTTTAATCCGAAATCAATGAGTTTGCTTGAACGTATAAAGACTTTATCTGCTACCAATAGCCGCGATACAATAGATGTGCGTCGTCATCTCCACGCAAATCCAGAGCTATCATATCAGGAAGTTAACACGGTGGCTTACGTCGCCGAAGTTCTGAAGGCATCAGGTATAACTAGTCTTATGCCGATGGCAACTACCGGGCTGGTGGCCGAGATTCAGGGAAGAAATCCTTCACGAAGAACTATTGCCTTGCGCGCAGACATGGATGCGCTCCCCATCACCGAAGCCAACGACGTTCCTTATAAGTCAAAGAATATTGGCGTAATGCATGCCTGCGGACACGACGTTCACACGTCTTCTCTTTTGGGTACCGCACGAATCCTCAATCAGATTCGCGATTCGTTCGATGGCACTGTCCGACTCATCTTTCAACCTGGTGAAGAAAAGAACCCTGGCGGCGCTTCTTATATGATTCGCGATGGCGCTCTGCAGAATCCTGTGCCTTCATCCATCCTCGGACAACACGTGTTTCCCTTATTGCCGGTTGGAAAGATCGGATTCCGTGAGGGCATGTACATGGCAAGTGCCGATGAAATCTATCTGAAAGTTATTGGTAAAGGCGGACACGGCGCAGCCCCCGACCTGTGCATCGATCCAATTGTCATCACTTCGCATATCATTGTTGCCATGCAGCAGATCATCAGTCGCAATGCCAATCCTCGCCAGCCAACGGTACTTACATTCGGAAACATCATCGGGCATGGCGCTACTAACATTATCCCCAATGAAGTGAATGTAGCGGGAACATTCAGAGCAATGAACGAAGAATGGCGCGAATCGGCATTGATAAAAATAAAGAAGCTTGCCGAGGGCATCGCCGAGGCAATGGGCGGACGATGCGAAGTAGACATCTCACGCGGCTATCCCTATCTCGAAAATAACCCTACCCTTACACGCAGAATAAAAAGTCACGCGGAAGCATACGTTGGAAAGGAAAACGTCGTTGACATTGACATATCACTCGGTGCTGAAGACTTTTCCTATTATTCACAAGTCGTGCCGGCATCCTTCTATCGCCTGGGCACAAGCAATGCGTCGAAAGGCATCACGTCGTATGTGCATACACCAACATTCGACATTGATGAAGATGCTCTTGCTATTGGACCCGGCCTGATGGCATGGATGGCAGTGCAGGAGTTGTCTGCATCATAAAAGCTTCAAGCCCGGGGAGACTTGACTTAGAGCTAATCCTATGTCGAATTCTGCTTCTTTCCTTCGGAAACAGAATTAACGTTTCATGATGCTCTGTATACCGTATATCATTGTACGGTGCGTTATCACAATTAAGAATCAATAGATGATGAAATCGTTGATCGCCCTGTTTTTCATGCTAACCTCAGCAATCTCAGTTATTGCTCAAAAAAGCTTTAGTATAAAGCTCTACCAGAATTCGGACTTTTTTGATTCTGAAATCAATGATTGGGATACCCGAACAACGACTACCGTTCACAACGCGAACTTTAACAGGTTCAGTGTCGCCGTGAGCTTGACTTCAAAAAAGAGGTTCACGCACGAGTTAGAGATCTTCATACCCGAGTTTTCAAAGTCACTTGGCGACCTGCAATATCCAATGGATTACAGTATTTCTAAAGGCTCAAGTATCGAGGGTAAGGCAGGTTCTTGGTCCCTTCGATATGAATTGAGTAAGGTTCTCACGAAGGCAAACAAGGGGCTACAGTTTAGCGCCGGAGCTGGAATAAATCCCTACCTCGTTCGCATAGAGTATTTTTCAAACAACCCACAAACCTATTACTCTTCATCCGACCTGTATGGTGCGGCGATTACCATTGTTCCCCGCGTCAGCTACAAACTTTTTCCTGCGTTTAGCCTTGAACTCAGTATGCCTTTCAAGGTATACGATCTGCGTGTAAATCAGCGTCGGATAGACAACCCTGCAATACCAATAGCTCAGCAGGAAACCAAGAGCTACAACAGCATCTTTTTTGAAAGCGTCTATACAATCAGGCTTGGTCTCAGCTATACCTTCGGAATTCATAAGAATTGACTTCACACTCAATTCCCCTGCCTGATACCTATCCACAACGACTCTCTGCCATCGGTCCACTGCCTCAACACCGACTACGCACTAAATTGACTCATGTCCCAAACTCAAGACTAAAGACTCAGGACTAACTACTTATTAATGATTACCCTTGCCGGCACCGGAGCAGTCACGCCATTCTTTTCAAACACCGTCTTTAGCTGCTCGTGCAACCCGAAGTACACGTCCCAATAGTTAGACGCAAGGGCAAATGGTCTGATAGCAAGTGTCACCATGCCATCACCAATCTTCTGAATGTTGACAGAGGGTGCGGGATCCTTCAATACCAATGGATGAGATAACATTAGATCTTCAGCAACTTTCTTAACTTTTTGAAAGTCATTGTCAGGTGCGACCGCCATGGTAATATCAACCCTCAGTGTGCCTTGTTTCGAATAGTTGATGATCGTTCCGTTTGAAACAGCACCGTTTGCTAGAATGACAGTCTTGTTCTCAGGTGTTAGCAGAATGGTATTGAAGATTTGAATTTCATTAACAACCCCAGTCTGTCCCTGAGATTCAATGAGGTCACCTACTTTGAACGGCTTAAACACAAGAATGAGAACACCCCCGGCAAAGTTTGCCAGCGAGCCCTGCAATGCCAAACCAACAGCAAGACCCATGGCTCCTATTACCGCTACGAACGATGTTGTTTGAATGCCGAGCATGCCGGCTACCGTAACGAGCAGCAACACCTTCAACCCTACTCCAATCATGCTTCCCAGGAACGACTGCAGTGAAATATCAAAGTGTCGCTTTCGCATTCCCTGAGTGATCATCTTCGTAATCCAGCTGACTATGTAGAGACCAACGATGAAAACGATGATAGCGCCCAGGATCTTTACGCCATAGGTCATCATCCAGGTCATAATGAGTTCGCGGTACTTGTCCAGAGTTTCCATAACAGAGGGGGTTTGTGATATACCCAAGCTAAGGAAAAAGATTCAAAATGAAGTGACCGGGTTATTAAGAAGCTGATGCAATAAGACACGAACGTGTCAATGAAGTGGATTACTTGCAGCTGTAACTGAAGGTTGCGTCCCCTGCGGTGAGTGGATTCCCCAATTGATTATAGGTAAAGTCGAAGGAAAATGTCCGACTCGAGCCGTCGCCGCTGTATTGCTTTGCCGATTTGCAGTTATGCAGCATGGTTTCCATATTCAGCTTTGTTCGGATGCTTTGCACGCCCGAAAGGGTTAGTGTGGCCTCAATTGAAAACGGCGCCGTTTTATTGGAAAAGATCTTGTCGTCAAATTCAAGGTATTCGAGTGAAAGCATCTCGGGCCCGGATTGGGTCTGGCTAAAGTAAATCTTTTTGGTGTTCCCTTCAGTATCGTACTCGTAACGGAAATAGGCGCCATTGCCATAGGTTGCCGTTACCATTTGACCCAGGTCGTTGTAACCAAACGTTATTACAACCTTGCTCGTTTCGATCTGAGTGGGCTTTTCGTTAATGGTGGTTTCCGTTTCAATCTTGCCAACGCTATTATAGGCGTAGAGCCGGTAGAAGTTATCGTCATTAATGCGGGTCACCAGACCATCCGCATTGTATTCGATCGTGCAGCCTCCTGTGTAACTTCCGTATTTGTAGTTTATAGCAGTGACTAGCCCGGCGTCATTTCGGACGTACGTGTAAGTCGAATAGCTGGTGGTGACACCTGAGAGAAGACATGAAGTTATCTGGGGAGTATTGGGAACATTTCCGGTCGGATTCCCGCCATTGTTACCACCGTTATTGGAGTTATTTGACGGTGATACATCGCCATCGCCACAACCGGAAATCAACAACAGGACAACAATTGATAAGCAGGCTAAACGCATATAAAGGCTTGATATAAATAGCAGTCAACGTTCATCCTTGATACCACTCCGTCTAAGATTGTAACCCGGCAGCTGGGGGTGGTTCAGGCACTACGCATCAGCACGGCTTCAGCCGTACTTTATTACTCCACTGTCACGCTCTTAGCCAGGTTTCTTGGCTGGTCCACGTTACAACCCCGCATCACTGCAATGTGATAGGAAAGAAGTTGTAATGGAATAACTGAAACCATTGGCATCAACGCTTCGTGAACTGCGGGTACCTCAATGACAAACTCTGCCATCGCAGGAATAATTTTGTCACCTTCCGTAACCACAGCAATTACCCGACCCTTGCGCGCCTTTACTTCCTGGATGTTCGAAACAATCTTTTCATATGAGCTATCGCGCGTGGCAATAAAGGCGACCGGCATTTCTTCGTCGATGAGTGCGATAGGACCGTGCTTCATTTCAGCGGCCGGATATCCTTCAGCATGTATGTACGAGATTTCCTTCAGCTTCAATGCGCCCTCCAGGGCAACCGGGAAATTGTATCCTCGTCCGAGATAAATGAAGTTCGGTGAGTCCTTAAAGATCGCGGAGATCTCTTTGATCTGATCATTTAACTTAAGGGCCTTTTCAACATGCCGTGGTATGTTTTCCAGCTCCGCCAGAAGTTCATGATACTTTTGATCGGTAATTGTGCCCTTTCGTTCAGCCAGTGAAAGCGCAATCATCGTGAGCACGGTAAGCTGAGCGGTGAATGCTTTTGTACTGGCCACACCAATTTCAGGGCCTGCGTGAGTGTATGCGCCGGCATCTGTAGCTCTGGCGATCGAAGATCCTACTACATTACAAACTCCAAATATTATGGCTCCCTTTGACTTTGCAAGCTCGATTGCTGCAAGCGTGTCGGCGGTTTCACCAGACTGCGATATGGCAATAACCACATCGCCTTCTCTAATGATCGGATTCCGATAGCGGAACTCGGACGCATACTCAACCTCAACGGGAATTCTGCAGAATTCTTCAAAGATGTATTCAGCAACGAGCCCGGCATGCCACGAGGTACCGCAGGCCACAATAAGGATACGGTCCGCGTTCACGAGCTTATTCAGATACTCTCTGAGGCCACCCAACACCAACTGACCCTTGCGTGCATTAAGACGCCCGCGCATACAATCGGCGATAGACTTTGGCTGTTCATAGATTTCCTTCAACATGAAATGTTCGAATCCGCCCTTCTCGATAGCCTCAAGCTCCAGGTCGATGGTTTGAACATAGGGTGTGAGAGGAAGGTTGGCTGTGTTTGTTACACTAAGCTTGCCATCCTTGATCAAAGCAATTTCATGGTCATTGAGATACACTACTTCATTAGTGTATTCAACAATAGGTGTGGCATCTGAGGCAAGAAAGTATTCACCCTTTCCAACGCCCACAACCAGTGGACTGCCTTTCCGTGCAGCGACAAGAGTATTCTTGTCATTTTTCGACATCACAACGATCGCATACGCACCAACCACCTGGCTGAGCGCAAGCCTCACTGCTTCTGCAAGAGAACATTCGTTCTTGCTTTTGATATCTTCTATGAAGTGAACGAGGACCTCTGTGTCGGTATCAGAAGCAAAGGTATGCCCCTTGCTGATCAGGTCCTGTTTCAGAGCACTGTAGTTCTCAATAATTCCATTGTGGATAATAGCAAGCTCACCATCGCCGGAATAATGAGGATGAGCGTTCCTGTCATTCGGTTCGCCATGCGTTGCCCAACGAGTGTGGCCCATTCCAATAGTACTTTGCAACGGCTTGCCCGCAAGGAATTGTTCAAGGTCCGAAACCTTGCCTTTCCTTTTGTAAACATTCAGATCGCCGTTTTGCAGTGCGATTCCGGCACTGTCATAACCACGATACTCGAGACGCTTCAGGCCTTTAATAACAACTTCATGCGCCTGGCGATTTCCAACGTAGGCTACAATTCCACACATAACGAGAGAGGGTTTGGTTAGGTGTACTTACTGGAGATCCAATGGTTTGGTGTATGAGATCCGGAGCTTAATTCCACTGCGCGGGAATATCGCACGGTTCAATGACTTCGCTCCACTCGTAAACGCTGGTTTTGTCGAAGCATCCGATCCTGGATACAAAAGAAAAGTTAACAGGCGCGTACGATCATCATTGCGTATCGTCATCTTTTGAATCAACAAGGTGAATACACCACTGTAGTTTCTCTTCGTTGATGAATACGCCAGTGTCGTGGCCTTATCGCCATGAATATAAAATACATTATCGTTGTCGATGAATGCAGCCGCGTTACTAAGGGCAACATCATAGGTGAGATATGGATAATAGCGCACCATGTCAATACTATCCTGATTGTTGTCAGCGCTATATCTCCTGAATCGATTGTTGTTAGGATTGAGAACCCTTAAGGCCAACGACGGCGGTGGAGGCAGCGATCCGGACTCAACATTCTCGACCACCAATTCCGCAGTGTTTATCATCAGGTTCGGAATGGTATCGATGTATTCGAAAAACTTGCTGAAGTCAACTTTAGTAAAGATGCCAGTACCAGACTGTATGTATCGAGTTTCAGAATTCTCAAAATAAGGCTGATGATATTCCTGGATCTGCGCAAGTTCAGTGGCAGAACGGTCTCCGGTGATCTGATTGAAACTGATTACACCGCTTAATCCCAGGTTAAGCGAGGTTGTATCGGTGGCCGTATGATAATGAAGCTGCAATTGGGAAGCTACGGCAGATGGATTAAAGCCCAAAGCCTTGTCGGAAGCCTCTGGCTTAATGATCAAACCCTTAAATACTTCTATGAAAGCGCTGTATTTTATAAACAGTGAATCCGCTGGTGTCGCATAGTCGCGCCACTTAACAGCAGCGCTAAACAATTCTCTGCCGAAGCCCTCGTTAAGGGGGATCTTAATAGTGATTACCGTATCGTAGTCCGTAGTACTCTTGGCAAATTCGTCGAAGTCCTCAGTATCAACAGTGAAGGATTTCTTGCCGAGCAACTCGCCACTTGTCACTCCAGTCTTGTTGAAGTAGTTCTTAATGTTTTCATACTTGATAACTTCTTCAAGCTTATATACAGACACTGACTGCGATGACTTTGCTGTCGACCCATAGTGGTATAAGTCGAATTGCAGTTGTAATGACACAGAGTCGTAAACCGCCGCGGCGGGAAGCTTGGTCGTGACAACAGGAAAATACTGCGTAACAGCGTTACTGCCAACGGTTCCAAAGCGATCATCCTGGTATGTTCCAACCAATAGTCTGTTCGGCTCCCCGTTATACGAAAAATTGGACGTACGCAATGAGTCCCTTAGCAAAACACTGCTTTCTAAGTTAATGTCGTAACTGTAGACCCGGAATTTTGTGTTTGGATTCGGATAACCTAAGATGGCGACGTCTTCGTGGCAGGATATAAAAAAAAATAGGGCAACCGACAAGAAAGTCAGTTGCCCAATACGGTTAACCCATAAGTTCATTATAGAGGTTGTAATACGATTCTGTTGAGTTCTCGTCATTGTCGAAGTTTTCGACCTTCTTTTCTTTGTTCTTCTTGAACAGCCCTTCGAGTTTCTTGTTTTCCCCAGCGACGATCACGGCATCAGAGAATTCCATGCCAAGCTTGATGAAGCCTTCAAAGTCAGCAGACTTGAGATTGCCAAGCATATTATCTTCAATGTCAATCATCTTGACCTTGTCCATAATATCGCCTTTGAATTTGTGAGAGAAAGAGTTGTTATAGATAGTGAAAACGGTCTTCGCATTCTTGAACAACGGGTCGTTCTTGTAAGTGGTCTTCAAATACAATGGAATGAAACTGGTGATCCAGTCATTGCAATGTACAACATCGGGAGCCCATCCGAGTTTGCGAACGGTTTCGATTACACCTTTACAGAAGAAGATAGCACGCTCGTCGTTGTCTTCGTAAAACTTGTTCTCCTTATCGTGGAAAACAGACTTACGATGAAAATAATCTTCGTTATCAATGAAATATACCTGCAGCTTAGCATTAGGTATAGACGCAACCTTAATGATCAAAGGCTTTTCCTCATCTCCAACCGCGATATTAATCCCCGACAGCCTGACAACTTCGTGTAACCTGTTCTTACGTTCATTAATTATTCCAAATCTTGGAACCAGGATTCGAATCTCCATCCCTCTTTCCTGCATTGCTTGAGGAAGTTTGCGCACAAAGTCCGCAACTTCGGAGGTTTGCAGAAACGGATTGATCTCGCTGGCTACATAAAGAACTCGAAGTTTTGACATATTGATTGAATTTTAAGTAGAAGGAAAATTGAAGCACAAAAGTACAAAAAATTACCCCCCTGATCAACTAAATTTCAGTTTTCCCTATATCTTTGCGACCCTTTGCCAAAATGACGTAAAATGAAGATTTTCAATGAGATAGGCCCACTTCGGACCTACCTGAAAGAAATTACCACCAATGGCAGAACTGTGGGTCTGGTGCCCACCATGGGGGCCCTTCACGAAGGCCACATTTCCCTGGTCGAGGCTTCCAAAAAGGCCAATGACATCACAATTTCCACCATTTACGTCAATCCAACTCAGTTCAACAACCCTTCGGATTTACAGAAGTATCCGCGCACTCTGGAGCAGGATGCCGCATTGCTTGAAAAAGTTTCCTGCGACGTCCTTTTTTGTCCTACAGATGCTGAAATGTACCCTGATAAGACCCTGATCAAATTTGATTTCGGACATCTTGACAAGGTGATGGAAGGCGAATTCAGGCCTGGGCACTTTAGTGGCGTTGCGCTCGTCGTCTCAAAGCTTTTCCACATTTGCGAACCTACCCGCGCGTACTTTGGCCAAAAAGACTGGCAGCAGCTCACAATAATCAAAAGGCTCGTAAATGAACTCAAGTTCAACATCGACATCGTTTGCATTCCGATAATGCGGGAAGCCGATGGCCTTGCTATGTCATCCCGCAACCGAAGACTGAACCCTGAATTGCGCAGCCAGGCGCCCATTATCAATCAATCATTAAGACTTGCTTCTGAACTTCTCCGAAAGGGCGAGGAGGTGGCTACTGTAAAAAAGGCAGTGAAAGAAGCCATTGAGTCTCAAACTGAACTCAAACTGGAATACGTAGAGGTGGCCGACCCGGTGAACCTCACACCGATGAACCGCGTTGATAAGAGCGCAGAGGCCATTATTTTTGTTGCTGCCTTTGCCGGCGAGGTAAGACTCATCGACAATATGTATTTGGAGTGACTTTTGATTATTAGGCTCCCAAACAAACCAGGGCTTTACGGCCCTCTCAAAGATTGTGAGAATAGAAGTATTGAAGTCAAAAATTCACCGTGCCCGCATCACGCAGGCCGAGCTTCACTATGTGGGTAGCATCACCATCGACGAAGATCTGATGGACGCTGCCAACATGATTGAAGGTGAAAAAGTGGCAGTTGTCAATGTTAATAATGGTGAACGTCTGGAAACATACGTGATCAAGGGTGAACGTGGATCAGGCATGGTTTGTCTCAACGGTCCGGCTGCGCGCAAGGCACAGGTTGGTGACATCGTTATCATTATATCTTATGCCTCTATGAAATTCAAGAAGGCAAAGGAATACAAACCTACTATTGTATTTCCTGCTGAGGATAATAAGCTACCTTAGCCCCTGAACATCACGAAATATTCGTGTCGGGACTACGCAACATCATTCAATATAGTTTGATCCTGGCGGCCACTGGTCTGCTCATTTGGTTCTCCCTGAGAGGCATCCAGGTTGAAGGCGATGGCAACAAATGGGACTACCTCGTCGCGGCATGGAAACACGCGGATAAGGGCTGGCTGCTGGCAATGGCGGCCATCATGATATTAAGTCACTGGCTTCGTGCCGTGAGGTGGCGAATACTTCTTCGACCTGTCGGCTTCCGGCCTGGAATCAGAGACAGTTTTCTTTCGGTGATGGTTGGATATCTGGTCAATCTCGCCATCCCCAGAGGAGGCGAAGTGTCACGCTGTTACAACCTCTATAAGCTGGAAAAAACGCCGGTGGAAATTTCATTCGGTACTGTTGTTGTTGAACGCATCGTCGACCTGATCTGTCTGCTGATGCTTATCTCTTTAGCCTTCATCTTTGAATCACAAAAACTCTTTGCTTTCGTTGCAACGTTACCAATAGGCGCAGGCGGAGGCGAATCGCGACTCATTGCTATTGCCATTGTCTTAGGCGTCATCTTGCTTATCTCAGGCACTCTTTACATCGCCTTTAAAAGAAGCCAACGCTTCAAAAATTTTATTAGCAAGACCTGGAACGGGTTCAAGGGCGGACTGACATCTGTTTTCCATCTTGAGAATAAGTGGCCGTTTATACTGTACTCACTGATGATCTGGGCCCTGTATTTTCTCATGAGTTACGCCGTGATTCGCGCGTTCCCATCTACATCAGAGCTCGGATTTCATGCAGTGCTGAGCTTGTTCGCCATTGGCGCAATCGCTATGGCAGTTCCATTGCCAGGAGGCGCCGGCTCCTACCATGTCCTGGTACCCCAGGGACTCTTCTTTCTATATGGCATTCCCAAAGCCGATGCCGTTGCGTTTACATTTATTTTTCACGGCTGGCAAACCGCTGTCCTCGTGGTGGTTGGAGCAATTTCCCTCATTATAACATCCGTCCTCATCAAAAAAGATTCGAGCGTCGGTTAAACCTTCGGCCGCGCCCTCCATCTAAGCTCTGTCTTTAACAAAACAAAAGATTGAAACGGCCCCCGGCCAGGGCCGGACGCAATCATCATTTCATTCGAGAGCATTAAACCTATTAACCAATGAAAATCAAATTTCTGAAATCAATTCTGACAGTCGCGGTTGTTTCATTCGCGATGGTGGCATGTGAACGCGATGAACGATTTTCACAAGGCAGCGATGAAGAAGAAGAGCAGGCTGTTGAGTCTGCATCCGTCAGCGACGACGCCAGTGACGATGTGCTGGAAGTAGTGGGCCAGGTCGAAACACAAATGGCCGCTTCCGGAGGACGAACCTATGCGAGCTGTGCTACAGTCACAAAGGACAAGGAAAATAAAATCATTACCATCGACTTCGGCGATGGATGTGTGGGTCCTTATGGACGTGAGAGAAGCGGAAAAATATTCGTTGCATACAGCGGTATCGTTGGCGACTCACTCAGCAATCGCATCATTACATTTGAAAACTTCTTTGTGAACCATAAGGGAGTGACCGGCACTGTCGAACTGCGCGACATAGAAATCAACGATGCTGGTAATCTGCAGTCCACGAAAAAACTCGTTGACTTAAAAATAACATTTCCTAACGGCGAATACGTCGTGTACAATGGCAGTCGGACACGCGAGCTGATCTCGGGCTATGCCGACAACGATCCATCGAACAATGTATACCGAATCACAGGTTCGATTTCGGGTCAGTCTACAACGGGGCGCTCGTTTACCCAGGAAATTACAACTCCCATTATTGCCAACTGGGCTTGCGCGGCGGAAGGTAATTTCGCTCGTGTCAGCGGTGTTGTCGAGATGACGAAGCTAAACGGATACGTTGCCCGGAAACGAATTGTTAACTATGGAGAAGGTGAATGCGACAACGTCATAACGATCACCACATTCAGACGCACATTTGAAGTTACAGTTGCTGATTGATGCTCCCCTGGAACCTTCAGTAAACGATTGATATTAATTTGAAGTCGGTAGTTGTGCTTTGTTGACGGGCCGTCTGAACAGGACGGCCCTCTTCATTTTCGGAACCTTGTTCGCTATTTTTGCGTGATTACACTGTCATGGCGGACCTGTTGTTTCGATCCGGAGGATTCATCGAGTCGATGTTAAAGCTCACACGCTTTGGAAATCTCGTCATGATCGCGTTTGCCCAATACTTTACCGCGGCCTTCCTTATCGACAAACAAACCGTCTTCGACCTTCGTCTGTTCTTGCTCTCACTATCAACCGTTGTAATTGCCGCAGCCGGTTATATTATTAACGACTATTACGATGTTAAAATCGATTATATCAATAAGCCCGATCGCGTAGTGATCGGTAAAAGTATTACCCGCCGCTTTGCCATCCTCTTCCATGTGCTGCTTTCGGTTTGTGGCATTGCATTGGGCGTTTATCTTTCCTGGCGTATAACCGCCCTGAATGTTGCTTCAGTGTTCTTGCTTTGGATATACTCAAACAGTCTGAAGCGTATGCCATTTATCGGCAATCTTACGGTCGCCTTGCTTACCGGCGCTGCAGTCTATAGTGCGGAGATGTTGTATCACTCAGGCAACGCATTGATAGTAGTGTTTGCCATCTTCGCCATGTTCATGACACTCATCCGGGAGATTATCAAGGACATCGAAGACCTCAAAGGAGACAATACATTCGGTTGCAAGACTCTTCCTATCGTTTGGGGTATACGCAGAACTAAAATTGTTCTCTATGCCATCGTGATCATATTTTCAATTACAGTAGTGCTGCTCAATTATCAGTTCCGTGCCCTGCCATTCCGATATCAAATCATCTTTCTCTTTCTACCGCTGCTTGTATTGATCTGGAAACTTATACGGGCCGACACAAGACTGGACTTCATTCACCTGAGCACCCTATGCAAGGTGATCATGCTCATGGGTATTGCCAGCATGGCATTTGTTTAACCTGATATTTCTTTGCTTTCTTTGTCCCCGATTTGATCCTATGAAGAATGCACGCATCGCTATTTTCGCGTCCGGCAACGGCAGTAATGCGGAAGAAATAATACGCTACTTTAAGCATCATCCTACAATCGACGTATCACTGTTGCTAAGCAACAACCCCGATGCCTATGCACTCCAACGTGCCGAAAACAATAACATTCCTTCTAAATCATTTGACAGGGCTACTTATAAAGAGACCACACTGCTGCTGGACTGGCTCTCAGAAGCTAATATCACCCATATCGTTTTAGCCGGATTCCTCTGGCTGATTCCCGATTACTTGCTCAAAAAGTATCCCGGACACATCATTAACATACATCCTGCACTGCTTCCAAAACATGGAGGCAAGGGGATGTATGGGATGCGGGTTCACGAGGCGGTTAAAACTGCAGGCGATACTGTTTCAGGTATAACGATACACCTTGTTGATGCCAATTACGACGAAGGAAAGGTAATTTTTCAGGCAACGTGCCAGATTGGGAATCAAGATACTCCTGAGCAGATTGCATCAAAAGTACACGCCCTTGAGTATCAACACTTTCCGAGAATAATAGAAAGTTGGATTTTATAGTAGTTATAACTGCTAAAAAAGTGTTAATTTAAATTACACAACGGGAGTCCCACACTCACTGTTTTAAGGTTACCGGACGCTATGACTAATAGTTAGTACGATAATCCTGGAGGCAAATCCCACATCGCCTCAAAGTTTGTCATTCACCTTAGCATTTGAAGAAGATGAAGTTGAAGTACATCGAAAGCTTTGACGGGCTGAGAGGCGTCGCTATAATCATGCTGATGGTATTCCATGGAAGCTACGGATACCTGAAAGGCGGAATACCAAGAGTGGATCTGTTCTTTGTAATGAGCGGGTTCCTGATAACCTATGTTCTATACTCGGAATACCAAAAAACCGGGAACATCTCATTTAGGAACTTCTATTTAAATCGCGCGTTGCGCATCATTCCTGCGCTTATAGTCTGCGTTGTACTTGCTAACCTGGTGTGGTCAGTATCGCCTGTTCCTGAACTGGCTGATAGAACAATTGCCTCGCTCGCTTCATTATTTTTCTTCGCTAACATGATGCCCGCGGCTTACCTCGGAAACATTCCACATCTATGGTCAGTGTCGGTAGAAGAACACTTTTATCTTATATGGCCTGCGCTGACTTTCTTCCTTATTTTCAAGCTTAAAGGCCGGGCACGAATCATATTCCTATTTGTCACTATCGTATTGCTCGAGGTCTTCCGCGTCGTCGCTTACCATCACAGTGATACCTGGCGATGGGGAATCTTTTGGATCTATCCTTACGCTTTTACACTATGTCGAATCGATTGCCTGTTCACAGGCGCTCTGATATTTTTTGCTTTCTATCGGGCCGAATTTAATTACGCTAACCTTAGACCACTGCGGTACGACAACTTTTATCTCGTTGTGTTAGCCTGCATCTTTGTCATTTCCGGGGTTGTGATAAACTTTGAAGATGGCTCCTGGCTGGGAGGTGGATTTGTGTTGACTAACATCGTTTGTGCCCTCATCGTAATCATCGTTCTAAGAAATCCTACCCATCCATTCCTGACTC
This sequence comes from Chryseolinea sp. T2, assembly GCF_037203685.1. Lineage (NCBI taxonomy): Bacteria > Pseudomonadati > Bacteroidota > Cytophagia > Cytophagales > Fulvivirgaceae > Chryseolinea > Chryseolinea sp. T2. The sequence goes on along the minus strand of NZ_JBBCAU010000001.1, from coordinate 121,400 downwards.
ATCGATGGCTGAAGTGGTTAGGTGTCAGATCATATGGAATTTTTCTCTATCATATGCCGATCTTCTATGGAATGGAATACTTCAGGTTGAAGCATGATTACGTGAACCTCGTAATTGTCACAATCATAAGGTTTGCTCTTTCGATTGGTTTCGCAGCACTATCGTACCAATACCTGGAATTGCCTTTCCTGAAACTTAAGAATCGTAGAAAGAAGGGGCAAGTGGTACCTCCAATTGGAAAGCCATTCGAACAAGTCGATTCCGGGAGTCTGATGCCCGGAAGTTTAATCCTGAGGCCAGGCTTTCAAACCAATCGGAGCGCAGCCAGACCTTCCAGTTTTACATCGCACGTCGATTGAGTTCCTGTACTCTGTCGAATAGTTTGATAGCATTGAGGAACACTTCGTTCGTCTCGTTTATGACAGGGAAGAAGCCGTCATTGCCCCAAAGCTTGCGGGCAATCTGAGCTTTAACATGAACCTGAAACAAGCTCTTCTTCTTGGCCAGCTCCCGTCTGTCAGCTCGCACCTTGTTGCGCTCACCAACACGGACCAGTTCAGCCAGCATTTGGTCTGTTACCTGAAACGTCTTGAAGAAATGCTCAAAGCCTTTGTTCACCAACTCCTCTTTGTGCGTTTCAGCATACCCGAAAGTGTACTCCTGAATTGACGTCGACGTGTACAGCTCGTTCAGATAATGGCTGTTCAGTGTCGTGTCGAGTGGCACAAAGTAATCAGGCATAATGCCTCCGCCTCCGTATACTGAGCGACCACTTGCCGTAGCATACTTCAATGAATCATTAAAGTGAATGCTGTCGGCATGGAAGAATTCACCGTGGTCGTACCGACTTACAATGTCACGGGAGTATTCATCTCCGTCTGTGTATGGCTTTTGGATAGAACGGCCCGAAGGTGTGTAGTAACGGGAAATTGTGAGCCTTAACTCTGATCCATCGGTTAAAGCAAAAGGCGATTGAACCAATCCTTTGCCAAAGCTCCGACGACCTACAATCAAAGCGCGATCGTTGTCCTGCAATGCCCCAGCCAGAATTTCAGATGCCGACGCGCTGCCTTCGTTCATCAAAACGATGAGATCGCCCTTCTCAAATTCACCCCGTGCAGTGGACGATGCGTCTGAATTATACTTTTTCTCCTTCCCGTTCGTGAACACAATCTTTTTTCCTGCCGACAGGAAATCATCAGCTATATCGATGGCCATGTTCATATATCCACCGGGATTTCCCTGCAGGTCAAGCACCAGCTTCTTCATGCCCTGTTCTTTCAGTTTTTTCAATGAGGCGTGAAACTCTTCAAATGTTGTCGCAGCAAAGCGGTTAACCTTGATGTATCCAATTTCACTGTCGACCATATAGGAGACATCCACTGAATACTGTGGGATCTTATCACGTACAATCTTGTAAGCGATTTCCTTATTACGTCGGAGAATGGTCACATTTACTTCCGTACCCTTTGGGCCCTTCAGCGCCTTCATTACATCAGGTGATGTAACACCGATACCAGCCAGAAGCTTTCCATCCACTTTTATGATCTTGTCGCCAGACTGGATTCCGAGTGCCTCCGAAGGCCCACCGCTCAGCGCTGAAACAACCACAATCGTGTCCTGGAAGATGTTGAACTCTACCCCTATGCCATCGAAATTTCCGCGGAGGTCTTCATTCGCCGCAATCCTGTCTGCCGCCGGAATGTATGCGGAGTGAGGGTCCAGCTTGTTCAACATGTGATGGATCGCATCGTCAACCAGGGCACCGGTATTCACGGTGTCGACATATTCATCCTGAATCTGGGTCAGAACTTCCCTGAATTTCTGCACATCCTGATTTACATCCGACGTGCCCCTCTTCACGTTAAGACTTGCCCCTACAAACACACCCGCCGCCAGGCCAAGACACAAAACCAAAGGGAGTCTTATCTGATATTTTGAATTATTCGGTTCGCTCATTAAAAGCAGTTTTTTGTCACTAACGAACTACAAAAGTAAATGTTGGCCGTCAAAGTCAATAACGAAGCCCGCCGGGCGTATGTTTTCCGGGCTGATCTAGCTCCAGACGGCAACCGATTACGGTTTTGTGCAACTCCTATGCCTTGCCAAAACTATGAAACTATGACAGGGAACAACCGGATTTCGACCCCAGAAATTCCCCAACGGCCTGGAAATTAGATTATATTTACAGACTGTTTATGAGCAAAACGACCCTGAAGGATACGCGCATTGCCGAACTCGTGGATCAGAACTATGTCCATGCGTACGTGCTGTATTATTTCGGGATCAAGTTTTACGAGCACTCAACCCTGACGCTTGAACAGGTCTGCCAGCAGCGCGGACTGAAAGTGGAACAGGTGATTCGCGAAATGGAGTCGCCGTCATACCTCAGAGAGGCGGACCTACCCCTGGTATCTTATCCAATCGACCTCATACTCGAATACCTGAAGCATTCTCACTTTTTGTTCATAAAACATAAGTTGCCTTACATCGCGCGCCTCGTAGAAAGCTTTAAGGCAAACCACCCTGATTACAACGCCGTTGAACGCGACCTCAAAATTGTATTTCCTCTGTTTGTCGAAGATTTCATCGAACACATCTATGAAGAGGAGGATACTTTATTCTCTTTCATTCAGGAGATGGAGCGTTCAGTGAAGCTGGGCTACGTTCCGACTAAACTCTACTATCTTCTGGAAAGGAATTCCGTGCACAAGTTTGCCATGGAGCACGAAGCGCACGACGATGAAATGGAGGGCATACGGAACATCACCCGCGACTATCGCCTCGAATTAACGGCGCCGCTACACGTCAAAGTTTTATATAACGAACTGAAGGCGCTGGAATCAAGTCTTATCACGCACGCCAGAATTGAAAACGAGATACTTTTTCCTAAAGCAATGGCACTTGAATCCAAAATCAAGGTCTCCTTTGCAGAGAAGATCAAGCTGAATTAACCAGCTACGTTGTCACAATACTGATTTAAGCTTGTTAGGAAAACACATTGCATATTATTGGAAAAATCAATGTCTACTTTCCGAACTTTAGATCGCCTTCGCCGTTAATCCAACACCACTGAATTTTGTATGAGAAAGGTAATTCTTAATCTTGCCGTTACCCTTGACGGATACATTGAAGGACCAAGAGGAGAGTACGATTGGTGTCTCACCGATAATGATTATGGGATGTCAGCCTTTCACGAACGTATTGATACCATACTTATGGGTTCAACATCGTTCAAGATGCTCATTGGTTTCGGCGCTCCTTATCCTCAGTACAAACTTGTTGTCGCCTCCGCCACACTCGATACTCATAACTTTTCAAACGTAACTGTAGTTAGGGATGACATCGCCGGATACGTTCGAAAAATGATTCATGAGCCAGGCAAGGATATTTGGCTCTGGGGGGGTGCAAAACTTTTTCATAGCCTCTTTGAACAAAAACTCGTGCACGAGCTTATGCTTTCCGTACATCCTGTGATGCTCGGCGGCGGCACATATCTGTATCCTCGCCTTAAGGATCGGAAAAATATTAAGCTGACAAATTCAATCACCTACCCTTCTGGTCTGGTTCAACTTTATTACAATGTCACCGGACGTTGAACCATTTCATAACTTGCAGCCATGGGAAGAATCTTAGCCGTAGACTATGGCACCAAGCGAACCGGACTCGCTGTTACAGACCCGCTACGCATAATAGCGACAGCCCTCGAAACCGTTAACACTGCTGACTTATTGACATACCTTACGAGTTATTTAGCAAAGGAAACTGTCGATGAATTCGTGGTTGGCATGCCGAAAACGCTCAAGAATGAAGACTCTCAAACCGCCCCCCTTGTAAGAGCATTTGTAGAAAAACTAAAGGTCGCGTTCCCGGGAAAACCCGTTCACCTGGCCGACGAGAGGTTCACATCCAGTCTCGCAAAACACTCTATGCTCCAGAGCGGCGCCAGCAAGAAGGACCGGCGCGATAAAGCCAACATCGACAAAATCAGCGCCGTTATCATTCTTCAATCATTTATGTCTGCGATGCCCCCTGGTAGGGGAATTTAGGCTTTTGGGGATGATCTAATAACATTACATTTGTGGCGATGATTTATCCGATTATCATGTACGGCGACCCGGTACTGCGTCAACGCGCAGCCGACATCCCCGTTGGCACAGACCTGACGCAGCTCATCGAGGACATGTATGAAACCATGCACAACGCCAGCGGTATTGGACTGGCTGCCCCACAGATCGGCAAGTCTATGCGCATTTTCATTGTCGATGGAACCATCATCGAAGATGAGCCAGCCATGGCTGACTTCCGGAAAGCGTTTATCAATCCCGAAATGCTGGATGAAACCGGCGAGTTTTGGGAATATGAAGAGGGCTGTCTGAGCATTCCCAACATCCGTGAGAAGGTTGAACGCAACGAGAAGCTTCGCATCCGCTACTACGACGAGGGCTGGAACCTGCACGAAGATGAATTCGATGGCATGAAGGCCCGCATCATTCAGCACGAATACGATCACCTCGAGGGAAAGATGTTTGTCGACTACCTTACCCCGCTGAAAAAACGTTTGTTGAAAGGAAAGCTCTCCGACATTTCAAAGGGTAAAGTCGATACCGAATATCGCATCGCGGCTCCTTTGAAGAAATAATGAACGAACGCCCGCGTCAACTCCCATGAGGATTGAATCGAAAATTCCAGACGTTGGCACTTCCATTTTCACAGTGATGTCCAAGATGGCGCTGGATCACAACGCCATCAATCTGTCACAGGGCTTTCCCGATTTCATGATCGACGATGCGATTATTCAATTGGTGCATCGGTATATGCGCGAGGGACACAATCAATACGCTCCCATGCCTGGCGCTCCCGTATTAAGGACCGTGATCGCCGAAGTTGTTCGAACTTCATTTAATCGTGCCGTGGATCCGGATACCGAGATTACGATAACCTCCGGAGCTACGGAATCGATCTTTTCTGTCATCTCGGCATTTATAGGCAGGGGCGATGAAGTAATCATGTTTGATCCTTCTTATGATTCGTACGATCCGTCCGTAAGACTGAATGGTGGTATCCCCATTCATATCAACATGACCGAATCGTTTGGTATCAATTGGGATGAAGTACGCGGCCGCATAACGAAGGCCACACGCATGATCATTATCAATACGCCGCATAACCCAAGCGGCTCAATTCTATCCGAATCGGACCTCCTCGAGCTTGAAAATATAGCTGAGCAATTCGACCTGCTGGTGCTTAGCGATGAAGTCTATGAACGCCTCATCTTCGACGGCGTCGCGCATCAAAGTGTGCTTCGTTTTCCGGTATTGGCTAGCCGCAGCTTCGCTGTCTTCTCTTTCGGAAAAACATTTCATGCCACAGGCTGGAAAATGGGCTATGTGGTTGCCCCGGCCCAACTCACAGCCGAAATCCGGCGTGCCCATCAATTTGTAGTCTTCAGCGTAAATACGCCCATTCAGCTCGCCATGGCAGATTACCTCCGTGAACCCGGTCATTACAGGGGACTGGGGAAGTTCTATCAGCAAAAACGTGACTTTTTTCTGAACGAGATCAAGGGATCAAGCTTTGAACCGATCCCTAGCCGCGGTTCATATTTTCAGCTGGTTTCTTACAGGACGATCTCCAGCGAGCCCGATGTCCAGATGGCGGAGCGTCTCACCAAAGAATTCAAGGTTGCATCAATTCCCATTTCTGTTTTTTATAAGGACAGCACGGACCGCAATATTCTCCGTTTCTGCTTTGCCAAGAAGGAGGAAACGCTTGCAGAAGCAGGCCGTATCCTCAGAGGACTCTAGCATATTCTTATTCCCAAATTTTTAGTAAGAGAATTGGCATCCAATGACTTTATTTGCGGGCTGAAGGTAGCCCTATGCAGGACTTGAAATTTAGTGTGATCCAGTCAGAACTTCATTGGGAGGATGCCGATGCGAATCTGGCTTCGTTCGAAGAGAAGATCTGGCAGCTTAACGGCTCGACCGATGTGATCGTACTACCTGAAATGTTCACCACGGGCTTCACTATGGCGGCTTCCAAGAATGCCGAGTTCATGAACATGCGCACATTTAAGTGGATGAAGCACATGTCCGAGCAAACCGGCGCCCTCATCCTGGGCAGCTACATAGTTTCAGTTCATGATCGCTATTACAACCGCCTCCTCTGGATGGAGCCAAACGGTAACTTCAGGACCTACGACAAGCGGCACCTGTTCCGGATGGCCAATGAGCACAAAACCTATGCACCCGGAGAAAGCCTGCTGATCTCAACCTGGAAAGGATGGCGCATTTGCCCGTTGATCTGTTACGACCTTCGCTTTCCTGTTTGGAGCCGTAATCGCTGGGATGCAATTGCCAAGCGACCATCTTACGATGTCGCAGTTTACGTCGCCAACTGGCCAACTGCACGGATCGAAGCATGGGATACTTTGTTGAGAGCACGTGCCATCGAGAATCTCTCCTACGTGATCGGCGTGAACCGTGTCGGGCAGGATGGTAATGGCATTGAATACAATGGCCATTCATCGGTCATCAGCCCAAGGGGCGAAACCATCTTCACCAATGAAGGTGCAGAAATGGTGCACACGTTAGAACTCAGCGCTAACTCGCTTCAGGCGTTCCGCGACAGGTTCCCGGCATACCTGGATGCAGACGAATTCACAGTGGAATATGAGCACTACGAAGAATCAGACTTCGGAATGTGAGCACCATAATTGAATATCCATCTCGCCACAGAGGCGTATAATCCCCATATATCAAGCATGTCTCAACGAAAGATCTCCCGGGCCCTTATTTCTGTATATTATAAAGACAACCTCGAGCCCATCATCCACACACTGGCAAAGAACGGTGTTGAGTTTGTGTCAACAGGAGGCACTCAGGACTTCATCGAGAAACTGGGCTACCCGGTAACACCGGTGGAAAAACTTACCGGCTACCCTTCAATATTCGGAGGACGTGTTAAAACCCTTCACCCTGCCGTTTTCGGAGGTATTCTTTATAGACGTGACGATAAGTCTGATGTCGCCCAGGCCTCTGAATTCAAGATTGGTCCTTTGGATCTCGTAATCGTGGATCTGTACCCATTCGAAGAAACAGTTGCAAAAGGAGGATCTGAAGAAGATATAATTGAAAAAATCGATATCGGTGGCATTTCGCTGATTCGTGGTGCAGCCAAGAATTTCAACGATGTGCTGATCGTTTCGTCCAGGTCCCAATATGCAGACGCGCTTCAACTTCTGCAGGAAAAGTCGTGCAGCACGGAGCTTTCCGATCGTAAGCGTTTTGCAGCGGCCGCATTTGATGTGACCTCACACTACGACAGTGCCATCTTCAACTACTTCAATGCAGAACAGGGAGCTACCCGATTGAAAAAGAGCATTCAACAGGGACGACAACTTCGATATGGTGAAAACCCTCACCAGCAGGGCACCTTTTTCGGAGACCTTGATGCTCTGTTTGAGCAATTGAACGGCAAGGAATTATCATACAACAACCTTGTCGATGTCGATGCTGCAGTCAATCTGGTGGCTGAGTTTAGAGGAGAAACTGCTTTTGTCATCATCAAACACACGAACGCGTGTGGCGTAGCCACAAGCAATACATTAAAGGAAGCCTATCTTAAAGCTTTCCAGGCCGACACAATTTCAGCCTTTGGAGGCGTGCTGGCGACAAACCAAACCGTCGATCTGGCGGCCGCAGAAGAGATCAACAAGTTGTTTTTCGAGATCCTCATCGCGCCGGCTTTCAATGACGATGCTTTGGCACTGCTTCGATCCAAAAAGAATAGAATGATCCTTCGCCAGAAGCAGTCATTAAATGAGAAGAAACAGATAAAGAGTATTCTCAATGGCGTGATCGAGCAGGACCTCGATCTGAAGACGGATGCCAAAACAGACTTAAAGGTCATGACTCGTCTGGCTCCAACGGCCGATCAGGTCGATGCCCTCCTTTTTGCAAGCAAGATATGTAAGCATACGAAGTCTAATACAATCATCCTGGCAGTTGATGGACAGCTCCTCGCCAGCGGCGTAGGTCAGACATCACGCGTCGACGCATTAAAGCAGGCTATCGAAAAGGCAAAGGCCTTTGGCTTCTCGCTTGAAGGCACCGTCATGGCTTCAGATGCTTTCTTCCCTTTCCCTGACTGTGTAGAAATTGCCTCAAAGCAAGGGATCAAAGCTGTTATCCAGCCGGGTGGCTCTGTTAAAGATCAGGACTCAATTGATTACTGCAATGCTAATGGGATGAGCATGGTGTTTACCGGCTTCAGACACTTTAAGCACTAGTACCAACCGACAATTTGATAATTAAAGAGGGCCTTTAGGCCCTTTTGTCTTTATGATCTCTCTTCCCAATGGTATAGAATCGTGTATTAATAGAAATATTTACGCGGGTAAAGTTAGTTCGTCGAAAACCAAAACTTGTCTCTTGAACATTTGACAATTGATCACCTATTTTGAAGACGATTATGGTCCCGACAGAGGCCTGAAAAAATTGCCAGTTGTCAATTAGCATTTGTCTATTGAAATCGCGGCGACACTAAACGCAACTCGTGTCTCCAAAATTTTACTTAGCCGTCAAAAAACGTACATTTTTTAAGGGACAGTTAATTTTTTTCTAAATTGAATCCAATTTTGCGACCAGTCTCATTTTCACGCAAGCAACATTTTTTAAACCTCGGTAATCAATTAAGAGTACATGGCATTTTTTGATTTTTTCACCAGCGATATAGCAATCGACCTGGGTACGGCGAACACCCTCATCATTTACAAAGACAAGATCGTAGTTGATGAGCCCTCCATTATAGCATTGGACAAGGTTAACAGCAAGGTTTTGGCTATTGGTCGCGAAGCCATGCAGATGCACGAGAAGACCCATGATCACATCAAAACCATCCGTCCTTTGAAGGAAGGTGTGATTGCCGACTTCCAGGCAGCTGAAATGATGATCCGTGGTCTTATCAAAATGATCGACACAGGCAAACGCCTGTTCCCACCATCTTACAGGATGGTGATCTGCATTCCATCAGGGATCACTGAAGTTGAAAAGCGTGCCGTTCGCGATTCTGCTGAACACGCGGGCGCGAAAGAAGTTTATATGATCTACGAACCTATCGCCGCAGCCATAGGCACAGGTATCGATATCGATCAACCTATCGGAAACATGATCGTCGACATCGGAGGAGGTACCACCGATATCGCCGTGATCGCTTTGTCGGGTATCGTCTGCGATCAGTCAATTCGTGTTGCCGGTGATACATTTAACCGTGACATCCTCGATTATATGCGCAGACAGCACAACCTTCTCATCGGAGAGCGTTCGGCTGAGCGTGTGAAGATCGAAGTTGGCTCTGCCCTTACAGAACTCGATGAAGGTCCTGGCGACTATGAAATCCGTGGCCGTGACCTCATGACAGGTATTCCCAAAACCATTAAGATATCTTATTCAGAAGTAGCATTTGCCCTCGACAAGTCAGTATCCAAACTTGAAGAAGCTGTGCTCAAAGCGCTTGAAACATCTCCTCCGGAATTGTCGGCTGATATTTATGAGCGCGGAATTTATCTCACAGGCGGCGGTGCTCTCCTCCGCGGTCTCGATAAACGACTTGCCCTTAAAACTAAACTTCCTATCCACGTGGCTGATGATCCCCTGCGAGCTGTCGTTAGAGGTACAGGCCAGACCTTGAAGAACATTAATCAGTTCCGGGCAGTGTTGATGACATAGGTTGAATGGAGCGGCTCATTCTTTTTGTATACCAGAACAGGGCTTTTTTCACATTTCTTTTTTTGGAGCTTTTCTGTGCGTGGCTCATTGTCCAAAACAATGCGTACCAGGGATCAAAGTTCTTTAATTCGTCAAATGGTCTTGTTGCAGCGATGAACTCGTTCTCTCAGAGTGTACGAGACTACTTCATGCTGACCGAGGTAAACCGCACACTCTCCGAGGAGAATGCGTTGCTGAAACGAAAGTTAAGTCAGCAACCCATGACGTTCGTTTTACCCAACGATAGCATCTATCGCGACTCTTCAGCTGTTAACCAGTATCAGTTCGTTAGTGCCAAGGTGGTGAACAACCACGTTGACATGGTTAAGAACTTCATCACTATTAATAAAGGAAGTGAAGATGGAATAGAAGCCGGAATGGCGGTTATCAGCCCACTTGGCGTTGTCGGAAAGGTGAAGCTCGTGTCCAATCACTACGGAGTAGTTACCTCCATCCTGCACGTGGATGTAATGGTTTCCGCCGTTCTGAAGCGCACGGAGCATTTCGGAACCGTTAGATGGGACGGTAAGGATCCCGACGTAGTGGAATTGAATTACATTCCGCCACACGTTCGCCCCAATGTCGGTGACACGGTTGTTACGTCCGGATATAATGCGGTGTTCCCTCAGAATGTCATGATCGGTGTTATTTCATCGGTCGACCTCAACAAGGATGCACTCTTCTATGATATCAAGGTTAGACTCAGTCAGGATTTCCGAAAGCTTGCATGGGTAACTGTGGTGAAAAACACTCACCACGCTGAACAGGATTCGCTGGAACAGGTCATTCAAAAGTTGGAGAGATGAGCAGGAATATCATTTTATCGGTCATATCCTTCTTTATCTATCTGCTTTACCAGGTGCTGATCCTGCAGAACGTCGTATTGTTTCATACAGCTTTCTGCTTCCTTTATGTAGCGTACCTGCTGTTGTTACCAGTGGAAACGAACCCGCTCACGCTGATGGGTATCGGCTTCGTCATGGGCCTTGCCGTCGACATGTTTTATGACAGCGTTGGTCTCCATGCCTTCGCCTGCGTCATGATCATGTATATCAGAAACTACTGGCTGAATAACCTCACACCTCAGGGTGGATACAATACCAACGATGCCCCTTCAATAGCGCTCAACGGCTTGCAGTGGTTTACGGTTTATGCAACGCCGCTTGTGTTCATTCACCACGCTGCATTGTTCTTCGCCGAAGTTGGCGGCTTTTCAATGTTCTGGTTCACCCTTTGGAAAATAATAACGAGCACTTTATTCACATTAGTTGTAATTTTAATTGCCCAGTCTTTGTTTCCAGGACGACGGTCCCGATAAACCCCCTCGGGCCCTACGTGTATTAATTTTTTTAATCTGCCCCAGGCAGCCTATGTGATATGAACGAGGGAAGAAAAGAGATTATTCAGATTGCCTGCGTTTTGGTCGGGTTGATATTCCTGATCAAACTATTCGTCATTCAGGTCCTTGATGACCGCTATGACAAGCTGGCCTATAGTAACGCCATCCTGCGTGAAGTGGATTATCCTGTTCGCGGCCTTATTAAGGACCGTAACGGTAAACTCATTGTATATAACACACCCGAGTTCGATCTTCAGATCATTCACAAGGAGGTTAAGAACCTTGACTCAGCAAAGTTTCGCGAAGTTTTCGACCTGACCCCCGAACAGCTCCGTCTGAAGTTCAAGGAACTAAAAGCTAAGCGCGAGTACTCACCAGTAAAACTGACAACGTTCCTCACGCAGTTATCTACCCGCGACTTTGCCAAGATCCAGGACAACATCGACCTGTTCCAGGGATTCTACATTCAGGCCCGAACAACCCGCGCCTACAGAGCACAAGCTGCAGCCAACGCCATTGGATACGTGAGCGAAGTTTCGAAACGCCAGCTTGACAAAGACGAAAGTGGCTTCTATAAACAGGGCGACTACATCGGACAAAGCGGTATCGAAGCTTACTACGAGCAATATCTCCGGGGTCAGCGTGGTGTTCGTTTTAAACTGCGTAATGTGGATGGCGTTGAAAAAGGATCATTCCGCAACGGCGCCATCGACACACTGTCAGTTGCAGGACAGGATATCACCAGCACACTCGATCTTGATCTTCAGACCTACGGCGAGTACCTCTTAAAAGGCAAGTCCGGAAGTATTATCGCCATCGAACCATCAAGCGGTGAAATACTTGCCATGGTCTCCGGACCTTCTTACGATCCAACGTTGCTTACCGGCAGAAACTATAGTAAAAACTATGTGCTGATCAACAGCGATACCAATAAGCCGCTGTTCAACAGGCCATTGATGGCAGCATATCGTCCGGGTTCAATCTTCAAGATCGCGCAGGCAATGACAGCCCTTCAGGAAGGAGTCATTACACCTGAAACAAGATTTAAATGTGACCGGGGACATCCAATGAATTGTCACGGTCCGCACTCTAACGAAGATCTCCGGGGAGCAATCACCAACTCGTGCAATCCTTATTTCTACAATGTGCTAAAGCGCATGGTCGCTAAAGGTACCTCAAATGATCCTTTCACTGATGCTCGGGTCGGTCTTGAGGAATGGACCAAACACATTAGAAGTTTTGGTTTGGGTAAACCCTTAGGCGTCGATCTTCCGAATGAAAAGGGTGGCCTGGTGCCGAGCGTTAGTTACTACGATCGCGCTTATCGCGGACGTCCCTGGAAATTCTCAAATATCTATTCTATCGCCATCGGTGAAGGTGAAAATCTGGTCGTTCCACTTCAGATGGCCAACTTCGCAGCCACTATTGCCAACAAAGGGTACTACATCGTTCCTCACCTGGTGAAGGGAGTTGGCGACTCCGGCAAACCACTGCCACAGTATCTTGAAAAACATTATACAACGATTGACTCAGCTTACTTCCGCATTGCTGCCGATGCTATGGAGCGCGTGGTAACGGAAGGAACGGGTCAGTTCCGCGCAAAGCTCAAGGACATCGTATTGTGTGGAAAGACAGGAACCGTTCAGAATGAACCGAGACCTGATCACTCTGTATTCATCGCCTTCGCGCCTAAAGACAATCCTAAGATTGCAGTGTCGGTGTATGTCGAGTACTCCGGTCAGGGTGCTCGTGCAGCTGCCGCCATCGCCAGCTTAATGGTTGAAAAATATCTGCTTGGTGCTACAGAGCGACCTCAGGTGGAAGAGTATGTGTTGAAAGGTAAATTTTTGTAGGACTGTTTCGGGGTAAAATTGCAATGGCTAACAGAGACGACATTCTTTCAACCAAAATGGACTGGGTTACGGTAGCGATATATATCGCTATCGTGTTCATGGGTTGGCTGAACATTTACGCGGTTACCTACGATCCCGAAAGCGATCTTTCCATCTTTAATCTCACCATCAACTCAGGACGTCAGCTGATGTTCATTGGTGGTGCATTTGTCATTATCATGGCAATCCTTATAGTCGACATGCGCTTCTATGAGACTTTTGCCTACGTTATTTATGGTGTCATCATGTTCCTTCTGCTGCTCGTTCCTATCATAGGAAAGGAAGTCGGAGGAAACAGAGCATGGTTGGGTATCGGATCTTTTGGTGTACAACCCTCGGAGTTTGCAAAGTTCGCCACTGCTCTTGCAGTTGCCAAGTTCATGGGAGGTATTGGTTTTCGCATGGACCAGCGTAAGAACCAGATCATCCTGTTTGTCATGATTGGCATACCCATGCTTTTGATCCTCGCTCAAAAGGATACGGGTACTGCCCTGGTGTTCACGATCTTTTCGGTAGTGTTCTTTCGCGAGGGCATGTCGCCAATGCTGATCATTGCAGGACTAGTCGCAGGTATCATCTTTGTCCTTACGTTGCTTGTGAATGAAATCTATTTGTTCACCGGCATCGGCGTAATACTGTTGTCTGCAATCATGCTTGGCAAAAAGAAGCCGAAGCGTATCGCCTGGCTCGTGGCTGGAGCAATAGCCATATGTGGCATCATTAAGAGTGTGGACTATGTTATTACCGATGTGCTTCGGCCTCACCAGCAGGCACGCGTTAAAGCACTCATCAACCCCGATGCCGACCCGCTTGGCTTCGGTTGGAACGTAACGCAGTCAAAGATTGCTATCGGTAGCGGTGGCTTCCTCGGCAAAGGCTTCCTTCAGGGAACTCAAACAAAGTTCAACTTCGTGCCCGAGCAAAGCACCGACTTCATCTTCTGTACTATCGGTGAAGAACACGGATGGCTGGGTAGCCTTCTTACCATCGCTTTGTTCATTGGCCTCATGCTGCGGGTGATCTTCCTCGCAGAGCGACAGAAAAACCGCTTCGCGCGGGTATACGGCTATTCCGTTGCCGTGATCTTTCTGTTTCACTTCGCCGTCAACATAGGAATGACAATCGGCTTATTCCCGGTAATTGGTATTCCTCTTCCATTCTTTAGCTACGGTGGCTCCGGACTATGGGCATTCACAATCCTGTTGTTCATCCTCCTCAAACTCGACGCGCACAGAATGTATGTGCTGCAACGAATCTGAGGCAATTAAGAATTAAGAGTTAAGAATTATGAATTAGCTGTCGGCTGGCCCGACCGTGCTATAAAACGTTCGTGTCTCTTTAAAGGCCAACAAAAAAGCCCCTGATAAGGGGCTCCAAAATTATCAATTATCAATTATCAATTGTCAATTATCAATTGGAACCTACATGATGAACCTCTTCTCCACCAGCTCCATGAACTCATGAAATTCATTAGACTCATGGTCCCATCCACCCGCGTGCTCGTCTTCGATATAACGCAGCGCCGCCTTCTTGTTTTCCAATTTGTCGAGGTGGTCGATGGCCTGACTGAATAGTTCAAAGTCGCCGTGGAACAGCACCTTCGTGAACATGAACTTCTGATTGATGGTGAGGCTGTCACGGATCTTTCCAATGCGCTGGAGATTCTCAGCCAATGATGGTCGCACTTGCTGTCGACTCAACATTTCATTTACTGTGAGGCGCACAGGAGGCTTTTGTCGCGTGGGCAGGGGTTCGGACTTCGAACGAAGTGGTTGTGCCTCTGCTCTCCTTTCCTGAGGAGCTGCCTTTGGCGCCGGCGGGGGAGGAGGAGGTTCCTCACCTTTTGGAACATATAGCTTGTTCGCATCCAATGGCACGATGCCGGAAAACTTTTCAATATAAGGATCTACGTCCTCGGGGGTAAAACTCACCTCCTCCAGGATCTGATCCAATATGCCGAGCGCTTCATTGCCCGGTATTTCTGTAACCCTCTGTTCCTCCAGCTTCGACAACATCTTCTCCAGAGGCGCTTTATTAACCTTAAGGTACTTGATCTCTTCCTTGAAGCGGGCGATATCAAGCTTGTTTTCCTTTCCCGTTATTATCATCGAGTAATAATCGAGTGGATCAAAAACAACAAGCAACACCTGACCGACAGCCTTCTTCAGTAGGGGAGCAAAATTGGTTCTGTTAATGGATATGTTCTGCGAAAGCAGTTTCATGAGGCTGTCCAGCGCCTCCTTTACTTCCGGCTTCTCATAGTCGAAGTAAGGACTCTGCATCTTCTTGGTGTCCTCTTTCCACGACTTGAACAGTTCGCGGATAACGAAGAGATTCACCTGTTGAATGTTACAAAGCTCTTTTATCTCGTTGCCTGTGATCTTGTCGCGGGATGAAAAAAACCGATCGAGCACTTTGTCTGCATAGGCATCAGCATATTTTGTGATGGCGTCCAGACTTATCTTCTCGTCCATGTGCAGTTCCGAATTAAAAGTACAACGGTAAAGTTAATGGATATCCAGAAAAGTGCGACGCCCGGGGCCCGTAAACAGCGGATTGTTTGGGGCTTTAACTGCTTTAAATGCAGAATTCGGACCTCCGGAACCTACCCCGTGAAATGCCCGATTTTGAGGAATTGAATTGGGCGTTGCGATGTTCCTGTAACGTCTTAAATTTAGCGCCATGTTTATTGAACCCCACCTCGGAGGCAAGAATCGAAAAACTGGTTGGATTGAAGTCGTATGCGGGTGCATGTTCTCTGGAAAAACTGAAGAACTCATCCGTCGTCTCAACCGCGCTCTGATCGGGAAGCAAAAGGTTGAGATCTTCAAGCCAGGCAAAGACGTTCGTTATCATCATGAACAAATCGTCTCTCACAACGAAACACGCATTCGGTCAACACCTGTAAACTTTGCCAATGACATCCTCCTCCTTGCCGGAGACTCCGATGTGGTTGGCATTGATGAAGCACAGTTTTTCGATGATGCAATTGTAGACGTATGTAACACACTTGCCAATGGCGGTAAACGTGTCATCGTTGCAGGCCTCGACATGGATTTCGAAGGCAGGCCATTTGGACCAATGCCCAACCTGCTGGCCATTGCTGAATATGTTACAAAGCTCCATGCCGTGTGCGCGCAGACTGGCGAGCTCGCATCCTTCTCCTTCCGTCTCGTCGACGATAAGTCTCAGGTGATGCTCGGCGAGAAGAAAGAATACGAGGCCCGTAGCCGTAAGGCTTTCATCGACGGAATGAAGACAAGAAAATGAGAGCATTAAAAACGCTCGCATACGTTCTGATCCTTTCAATCATTCCCAGCCTCACAAAGGCACAGCAAGACATCCCCATCGGTACATTCAGGCTTCATGTCTCCTATAATAATATCCAGGATATCACATTCGATGGCGTCAACAAGACGTTTGCTGCTTCTTCACATGGTATTCAGGTGCTGGATCGCTCGAACGGAGAATCATCGGGCATGTCTAAAGCCAACGGTATCTCTGGTGGCACGATTTCCAATGTAGCTTTTGATGCAGCCACACGAAAGCTCATCATCACATACGTCGAGGGTTACTTCGATGTTCTCGACGAATCTAACGTCTCCCTTCAATTCGATCCCTCTTCGAACTCAACATTGAGCGGCCCGCGCGCTATCAATGACGTTGCAATAGCTGATAAGGTCGCCTATCTCGCCACCGACTACGGCGTTGTTGTCTTCAACCTCGGGAATAATCGGGTTCGCGAGACGTGGCGTGACCTCGGAATATCAGGTCAGGATCTGGCTATCCGGCACATTGCTCTAAAGACTGACAGCATATTCCTCGCAACACCTCAGGGCATCCTTGCCGGAAAGATTTCGGACAACCTGCACGACTTCAGCAAATGGAAGCGTTATCAGTATTGGCCCTTTTCCAGTCCGGTTTCCGGACTTGCTGTCTGGCATGATGCAGCTTATGCCGCAGTTAATGGTATTGGATTATTCAAGCTCGACAATGGAGTATGGAAGGCAGTCGATGGTATCCCTGCCGATCAATATTTTTCTCTGGATGGGTCGCAAGACCTGGTACTATCGGCTACATCCGGTATCTATCGATTTGACGAGTCTGAACATATCGGGCGCTTATCCTCACCGTTGTTTCCGTCTCCACGTTTTGCTTCAGTCGACAAGCTGGGCAATCTCTGGATCGGCGACGGCCAGACGGGACTAGTGTCCGCGATAAATGGCACCTATGCGTCTTTGCTTCCTCAATGCCCGGCCAACGATGTTGCCACACGACTTTACTATTCGAACGGGAAGCTGCTTGCTGTTGGTGGTGCATACAACGACAACAGGTCTCCCCTTCATCGTCGCGGCGTTGTCGATGTATTTCACAAGGGCCTGTGGACGACTGTATCTCTACCCGCCAGCGATCTTCTGGACGTAACATGGGAAGAGTCCACACAAACCATCAACACCGCTTCATATGGATATGGCGTGACTTCCAAATCCTCATCCGGCGAACCTCAGATCTTCAATGACCTGAACAGCACGCTCGTTAAAGCAACATCGCCGGTTGAGGGTGTTCTGGTAACCTCACTGGCAAAATCAAAGAACGGACTCCTTGCATTGAACTATGGGGTGACGCCATCATTGCACCTGATGTCGCTGGCCGGGCAATGGACTTCTTACAATATCCCCGTTTCGCGAGCGCGATACGGCCAGAGAATTGTCGTTGATGATAACGATAACTCATGGATGATTATCGATCCACAACAGGGAGGTGGCATTGTCGTCTTTAATCATCACGACGGCAGCGCCCGACTTTTATCCGATGCACCAGGCGAAGGCGCCCTGCCCTCTATGACCATCTATAGCTTGCGCCTCGATCGCAATGGTGCCATGTGGATTGGAACATCGGCAGGCGTGGCCTACATTCCTAACGCCAAGGCTACACTACAGTCTCCGGCCGATGCCATCAAACCTATCGTCGATGGACGATTTGCCCTCAGAGACGATGCCGTAACTGCAATTGCCGTTGATGGCGGCAACAGGAAATGGTTTGGAACCCGGCGCGGCATTTGGCTTTACAGTGCTTCCGCAGAACAGGCACTCGGTTCATTTACGGCATCGAAAACTGCCCTTCCCTCCGATAACATCCTCGACATCGACATTAATCAGCTAACAGGAGAAGTCTTCATTGCCACCGACCAGGGCCTTGCATCATACCGGGCTGCGGCATCCGAACCTCTCACGACATCGGGTCCTGTGAAGATCTTTCCAAACCCGGTACCTGCAACTTTTGTGGGCTCAATTGGAATAACGGGCACTCCGGCAAATGCTATCATCAAAATCACCGATGTTTCCGGCAAGCTGGTATGGGAGACAAAGGCAAATGGTTCTACTGCCAGCTGGAATCTGTATGATGATCGCGGCCGCCACGCCCCCACAGGGGTTTACATTGTTTTTGCAGTGTCCGACGATGGCGATCAGCGAGAAGTGGGGAAGCTGGTGGTCATCAATTAAGAATTAACTTACCCTCTTAAGTTTGTTGGTTGAAAGATTGTAAGCTGCTTAGCAATGGTTCATAAGACCCGGGGAATTGTATTCAGGTTTACGCGATATGGAGAGACGTCCATTATCGTAAGCATATTCACCGAGTTGTTTGGCTTGCAGAGTTATATCGTAAATGGCGTTCGGAGCGCGTCGGCCCGAAACAAGATCGCCTTATATCAGCCCCTTACATTACTGGAGCTGGTCGTGTACCACAGGCCGAATGCCAACATTAATCGTATCAAGGAACTGCGCTGTGTTCATCCCTATCAAACGATCACAAGCGATGTGAGAAAGTCAGCCATCGCAATATTTCTGAATGAACTGATGAACAAGACCATCAAAGAGGAGAGTCATGCCGGCGACCTCTGTTCTTTCCTTATCAATTCACTCATTGTCCTCGATACACTAGGAGACCGAGCAGAGAACTTTCATTTGCTATTTATGATTAAGCTGAGCCGGTTGTTGGGCTTCGGCGCATTCAACACGAACGAGGTCTTGGGTGTACGGGTCGTTGATGAAGCAACGGAGCAATTACTGGACACGATGCTTGATGCAGATTATGATGCTGTATTGTCCATCTCAAATGACAGACGCCGCGAACTTCTTGACCTGATGATTAAGTTCTACGGTGATCATATCGAAAACCTTGGGGAAATGCGCTCACTTCATGTCCTGAAAGAAGTGCTCAGCTAGCAGCCACGTTTCGTGTCCTTCCTACTCCATCACACTTTTACATTCTACATTAATTCTACATTTAGAGTTTTACATTTTGCGGTTTCTGTCTCCCATTTAATTCATTTTCCATTTCCCATTCCTCACTTCGTGTTACCATTTATTCATTTCGTATTCCTCCCGCTTCCTCACCCCGCACTTCATTCACATCTTACAGAGGCCTCCCAAAAAACAAAAGCAGGCCCCCACGGGCCCGCCTCCAATTATCAATTATCAATTATCAATTGTCAATTATTAGTTATCCCAGTCTCTTCCCTACTTCATTCCAATTAACAACATTCCACCAGTTAGCAACATACTCATTTCTCTTGTTCTGGTATTTCAAATAATAAGCGTGTTCCCAAACGTCAAGGCCAAGAACAGGTGTACCCTTGATTTCCGCATTGTCCATCAGAGGATTGTCCTGGTTGGGAGTTGACCCGATCTTTAGTTTGCCGCCATCACTCACAAGCCATGCCCATCCGGATCCAAAGCGTCCCATCGCTGCCGCTGTAAACTGCTCTTTGAATTTATCAAAAGATGAAAACGAGCCGTTTATGGCATCAGCGATCTTGCCGGTTGGCGCACCTCCTGCCGATGGAGCCATTACTTCCCAAAAGAAGTTATGGTTCCATACCCCTCCACCGTTGTTCTTCGCCTTGGGCGACAGCTTTGAAGCATTTGCAAAAAAATCCTTCTCTGAACCGTAAGCAATCTTATCGGCAGCGATGGCTTCATTTACATTCTTTACATAGGCAGCATGATGCTTGGTATAATGAATCTCCATTGTCGTTGCATCGATGTTAGGCTCAAGTGCATTGTAAGCATAAGGCAACTTTACCTGCGAAAATTGAAGAGCCGTTGCAGGGACAATGCCAGAAGTATATGCGGATGCAGACTTAATTACAAGGGGAGTTCCGATCGTTGTAAGCACTGCTGTCTTTAACGATGATTCAATGAATTTTCTCCGTGAAGTTTTCATAGGCGAGATGGTTTTTGTCTCTCAACAAAATTACCCAAAAATTTTTAGCTTGCTGAGCCAATTAAACTTACGGTCTGCCTATGAAGGAAATATTGTACGACGAGATCCCATCTCTCGATTTGGCCGATTTCTATGGTGATGATCCCGAAAAGAAGAAGAAGTTTGTTTCGGCTCTGGGCACAGCATATAACAACATCGGTTTTGTAGCGATTAAAAATCACTTCCTAACCAACCAGATGCAGGATAGTCTTTACACTTCTATAAAGAAATACTTCGCCCTGCCCGATAATGTAAAAACTCAACATGAGGGTGCTGGTCTGGCTGGACAACGTGGATATACAGGAAAAGGTAAAGAGCACGCCAAAGGACGTAACACCGGCGACCTCAAGGAATTCTACCACGTCGGACAGGAGCTTTTGCCAGACGAGCTGAGCAAAGAAGGCTACCCGGGAAACATCTGGCCGGCCCAGGTACCTGAGTTGAAGAATGCTGCCGTCGACGTGTATCGTGCACTCGAGAAGACAGGCACTTATATGCTGCGTGCAATTGCTTTGTACCTGGGGCTTCCTGAAAAATACTTTGACGACAAGATCAAACACGGTAACAGTATCCTGAGACCAATACACTATTTCCCAATTGCTGACCCATCGTCTGTTCCCGAAGATGCTGTGCGCGCAGCTGAACACGGAGATATAAACCTCATTACCTTGCTCATGGGTGCCAGTGCCGATGGCCTGCAGGTGCTTCGAAGAGACGGCAAATGGATTCCTATAACAGCATTGCCCGACCAACTGGTTGTCAACGTGGGGGATATGCTCGAGCGACTCACCAACAAGAAGCTGAAGTCAACTATTCACCGTGTAGTCAACCCGCCCCGCGAAGCGATGAACCTGCCTCGTTACAGTATACCATTCTTCATGCATCCACGCTCTGAAATGAGCCTGGCAGCTTTGGATTCTTGTGTAGACCAGTCGAACCCAAAGCAATGGACGGACATTACCGCGGGAGAATTCCTCGACCAGCGGCTTCGCGAAATCGGTTTGAAGAAATGAGCCGACGTCGCTAATGGTTGTCACACGCATTCGATACTATATCTTCCTGAGGGACGTCTTTACATTGGCTCTCACCACTTTTGGCGGGCCACAGGCTCACCTCGCTCACTTTCAGAAGATTCTTGTCGAACGCAGAAAGTATCTGACTGAAGAAGAATTGATGGAACTTAACTCACTCTGTCAGATTCTTCCCGGACCGGCCTCAACTCAGACGCTCACAGCGGTCGGGTTCAAGATCGGTGGTCCGAATCTCGCCTACCTGACTCTGTTGGTTTGGATACTTCCGGCTGTAGCAGCAATGACCGCAGCTGCTGTCCTCATGTCCAGCCTTCAGACCAAGCAAATGTCCATCGAGTTTACGCGATTTATTCAACCGATAGCCGTTGGCTTCGTAAGCTATGGAGCCTATGCGATATGTCTCAAGACGATATCATCGAAGACGGGCATCGCTCTGATGATGAGCGCAGCGATTATCTCATATACTATACAGTCGCCGTTTGTATTTCCGATAATTCTGCTGGGCTCAGGAATGGTAACTGCTTTCAAGTACAAGCGACAACCAAAAGACGAACAACGAAAGAAGCTGGTGATATCATGGTCTAACTTTCTCTTATGGCTCGGCGTGCTGGTCTTCGCCGCCGTGCTGGGAGGAATTACCAAGGCACTCCCTGTGAAGTTGTTTGAAAACTTTTATCGAAACGGAAGTCTCGTTTTTGGTGGAGGGCAGGTATTGGCACCGTTACTTTACACTGAGTTCGTCGACGTTCAGCAGGAATCTCATGATAGCAACCGAGCCTCACAATTCAAGGACAAGCTGCGCCAGCGCTATAACCCGAAACCTTATCACCATCCCATCTCCCATGATGAGTTTCTGTCTGGTTACGCTTTCGCTCAGGCATTACCAGGTCCGAGCTTTTCGTTCAGCTCCTATATCGGGGCCTTGTCGGCCAGGGACTATGGTGTAGGAGGTTCGATCCTCGGGGCGGTGATGTCAGCATTGGGGATATTCCTGCCCGGCACATTCCTGATATTTTTCATCATCAGGTTCTGGAGCAGTTTGAAAAAGTATCGCGTGGTTCGCGCCTCGCTCGAAGGCATAACAGCAGCCAGCGCCGGGCTTGTCGCAGCCTCTGCAATCATTCTCTTTCAGCCTTTGGAGAACACCGTACTAAACTTCGCTACAACGATCGTTACGTTTTGTTTGCTGGCCTTTACGCGCATACCCTCACCGTTAATAATCGTCGCCGGACTTCTGCTGGGCCTAATTCTTCCTGTCGCAACACATTAAGATCCCGTTAGGGATCTCAGATCATTAGGGATCTCAGATCATTAGGGATCTCAGATCAAATAGCAAAATTTCATTCGACGCAGAACGCACGGATTTCAATTTGTGCACTTCGCGCGCTATGATCTATTTCCTGCTTCCGTAAAACAGGGTGATGAACAGTGTGGGGAACACTGAATAATTCTTGGTCGTCGGCATCATCTCCACCTGCTTGGCGTAAGCATCTATTAGAAACCCTGCCTCGAATCCTGTTACCTGACTCTTAATAGTACCGAGCTCGAAATTCAGTGCTGCCTTGAAGTTAGCACCTGGCGCAATCGTCGAATTGCCCAACCCTTCAAACAGCCGGCCTGTACCATTGATAAAGTCAATATTTATATCCGGATTCCATTGGCCTCTTACCGTAAACCCTCCGCCACCATCAGGGAAGTATTCAACATAATAAGGAGCAACAATGCCCAGTGTCGGGCCGATGGCAAACACTGCCTTGATCTCGGCTCCCTGCTGTGGTGCTTTCTTGAATAGGATGAAGTCGCGGCCATACTGGAATCGAAGTGCGTACAAGTAGTTCGACTTGCCGTAGATGAAAAGGTTGCCGCTCTGAATAGAGTTGCGCCGTACCTCCTGGGGGTGCTTCACGTTCATCACCTCAAGACCAAAGGTCTCGAGCTGTCGGTCATTCTTGAGCTTCCGTGCTTTCTTGAATACGAAACCACCTATAAGTCCACCAGACGTATTCTTGTTAATACCCCAGGTAAACTCTGAATTATATTCATAGCTGTCCTGCGTTTGCCCACAGGCAACCGTAGCCAGTAATGTTAACGCCAGAATGGTCAGGAGGGAACCCTTATCAAAACGCTGCATCCGCACAATGTTCTACTTCTAAATTTAGAATTTAAATGACCTAACGCAAATACCGTTGACAAGTTATTGGCACAACTTAATTGTTCGCAGCTGCCAGGATGGTTCCGAATTCGATGTCGTAGTGCGAGCGGTCAAATATGGCGTTTCCGTTGCGGATCAGCAACACCTGCGGAGATTCGTGCTCAACACTGAACTGGTCTGCCACGCGGTTAGAAACATCCCGGTAGCTGATCAAATCAAGGAAGTATGGCTTAATTCCGTCTGCCTCAGGGCTCCACTTTCGTTCCAGACGGTCCAGGGCCAGCCTGCTTATAGAACAACGTGAGCTGTGCTTGAATATTAGTACTGGTTTTGATTTCGACTCTTCGCGGATCATATCCAACTGATCAGGCGATCTTAGTTCATTCCATTTCATGCTAATCATACCACAAACCCTGTTCCCCTTTGTCATACCTGGGCTTCCGGCCCTTGTATTTGATGTTGTCGGGTTGGGTTTCTTCTTTCTTAAATAAACGCGCCCACCATAGCTTAAAGTTCGTCATCATGTCGCGTTCGGAGTCAACATTGTTCTTGTTTGGTTTGATGAACTTTGTATCTGGATGCAGGTTCCTGTTCTTTTCAAACAAAGTGAACTTCTGCATTTTAACATTACCCTGATAGGCGGCAACGCGTGCATAAGCTTTTCCGGGCTCGCGGGTGCGAAGTGCTTCCTGGGCACTGCTTGGATTGTGGATGTAATCCCAGTTGCGTTTCAGCCCTCCGGCATATTCACTCGCCTTAACCGAATTCTTCGTAGGCTTGATGCCGGGCATGCTTCCCTCGGCAGCGTGGGGTTTACGGCCGTATTCGGGTTGCTTCACTTTCGCAGTTAGTTCTGTCGCACGTTCAGCATTGCGGGTAGGTTTGATACCCAGCATGCTTCCCTCAGCAGCATGAGGTCGCTTTCCATAGTCCGGCTGTTTCACCTTGGCGGTCAGTTCTTCTGCACGTTTCGCGTTCCTGCCCGGACGAATGCCCGGCATGCTTCCCTCGGCCGCATGAGGCTTCTTTCCGTAATCGCCCTCCTTCACGCGCACCTGCAACTCACCAGCTCTTTTATCTGATTTCGAAGGCTCCACTTTTAACAGAGCACCCTCCGCCGAGTTCTTGTTTCGCTCGTAGCTTGGTCGCTTGACTTTAGCAGTCAGGCCCTCAGCGTCGCCATTGCCTTCGCGATGCTTCTTAATTGATTCTTCTGCAGCATCAGGATGCTGCACATAATTCTTACGGAAGTGCTTCAGGCGAATGTCGCCTCTATGTGACTCACCCTGATAACCAAAGCCAGGCTGCACCTCGAACCGCTTCCACTTGCCAGGATATCCGCTAACTTTTTTGGCTTGTGATGAAAGCCCACTGCGTGGCATCGAACCGGCAACATCAGGCATGCCCTTTTCGGGTCTACCTCTCTTGATGTTACCCTGAAATTGTGCTGCTCTTTGTCCCTGCGTCGGTACGCGTCCCTGAATGGGCTGCTCATTATTGTTCCATAACTGACCGCTAACACTGCCACCTCCCTTAAGAGGCTTGCCTCCTTTGATCCTTCCACGGAAAAGCGCCGCGTCAGCTCCGGTTTTCGGCGCTCTTACTTCAATAGGAATTCCATTGTTATTCCAGCGTCTGCCGCTGATGCTGCCTCCGCCCTTAGCTGGTCTCCCGGCTCTGGTATCTCCCCGATAGCGGTCGATGCCCCAGGCACCCATACCGGGCCGACGCCCCATTAGGGGCAGATCGCCAGGATGTCCATTGCTTCCCGATCTTGGCCGACCGGCCAACGTCGGATTTCCTTCCGTTGGCTTAATGCCTCTTCTTCTCAAGCTCCGTCCGGCAACATCGCCCGTCCACGCTTTAGGAGTAGCACGTGTAGCAGTACGGAAACCGCCGGTCTGTCCTGTATAGGCGCGATCACCACCCGGCCGGCCATGGTAAAACCTTGAAGGGCGGTGACCCTCTACAGTCGGTCTTGGTGATTCATAATTCTTCTTGTGAAGTGGACGCCCGGCAAGGTCCGTGTTGTTGTACTGTTTTGATTTGCGCTTCGGGCGAGCAAAGTTTGCATATACGTTTATGCTTTTGCGCGCTGTATATGACCCGGACGCCGAACGGGGAACTACCCTCGGAGTCTTATCAGGTGAGGGACCTCCTCTGGACTGAAGCCCTTTCACCTTCGCCAGGGCATTTGCATTCGATACACCCCTCGATTCGCCATGCGGCTGAGTTGCACGCGAATAACGATTATACTGAGGGTAAATATTGGTCTTGCCATCACCTGCGGAAGATCGGTTCTTATGTCTTAATCGATACCCGGCAATGTCACCGGTCCATGCCTTCTGTTTGCTTTGTGGTCGCGGGGCGGAGACGGGACGAACCGGCTTTCCGGGACGCTCCTTTCCGGATGCACGCCGTGGCGACGTACTCGCCCGCGATGCTGCCGACTGGCGTGGCGCTTTTACCCGCCTCTCACTTGATGCCTTCGCGGATGACTTTTTCTTCTTGTTTAATGGAGTCTTAAATCGCGACTCCCGGCGGGGAGCAGGCTGATCTCCTTTTGTATTCTGCGCATGCAATGCTCCACCGAAGGCCAGCATCAGGACGACAAGCACCAGCATACGCAGTGCGATCCCTGATTTCCTGGTCGGCGCCTGCGCTGCTGTTGGCAGAGGCTGTCCTGCTAATTGGAGGGCCGGAGGCGAAAAGCGATTTGTAATGAGCTCGTTCAAAAAATGGCGTCAGAAAACAGGCTAAGGTAACGAAAATCCGCGACCTGGCCGGTTCCCTTCGACAAGAGTACTAACGAGCGGACCAGTGAACTTCTTTCCAGAAGACAGGCTAAAATTCTTCAATCCCAAGATACCAGGACCTGCCATGCTAATGGGAGGGTTGATGATTTTGTTATGCAGGTTTAACCCTACGGCCACTTTATTGCGACTCTATGGCCACCCTATGGCTAAAATTTTTCTTTAGTGAGAAATTGCGCTGGAAAATGGGTTGCCGCCGCGCGACTATTGCGAAATTGAGCTAAAAAACGCCTTTCGGTTAGCAAAGAACCAAAAGACTCAAACGCAATCAACCGCTTAAATCAAAAGCCGTGCCGCCTCTCCATTCTTAATTCTTAATTCTTAATTCTTAATTCTTAATTTTTTCCCCCCGCTCCATGCAAAATGTCAGAAAGCAAGGACCCTTTCCAGCGCAGACCTGAACCTTGTCTTGGGTAAAAAATTGGCCTCCAATGTTGGGGCAAACGGAATAGGGGTATCCAATCCCCCGACCCTGATCACGGGCGCATCCAGCATCTTAAAGCAATGTTCACTGATCCACGCTCCGATTTCTGCGCTTATCCCGCCAGTAAGAGTGTCTTCATGAAGAATGATCACGCGACTGGTCTTTTCTACTGAATGAGCAACGGCATCCTTGTCCCACGGCAGCAATGTTCTCAGATCAATCAGGTCCGCCGAAACGGAGGGCAGCTGATCAAGAATCTCGGAAGCCCAGTGAACCCCCATTCCATAAGTGATGATCGTCACGTCATTTCCTTCCCGCACTAGTCTCGCCTTCCCGATCTCGACGGTGTAGTAGTCATCGGGTATTGCAGCCTTTAACGAGCGATACAATAGCTTGTGCTCAAAATACATTACAGGATTTGGGTCGTCGAACGAAGCACAAAGCAAACCCTTGGCGTCGTATGGATTGCTGGGATAGACGATCTTCAGACCGGGCGTATGAAAAAACCAGGATTCATTGCTCTGCGAATGATACGGCCCTGCAGCAGTGCCGGCACCCGTCGGCATACGCACAACAACATCAGAAGGCTGACCCCATCGCCAGTGTGACTTCGCCAGGTTGTTAACGATCTGATTAAAAGCCTCTGTTACGAAGTCGGCAAACTGCATTTCAACCATTGCCTTCATGCCTTTGATGGATAATCCGAGACCGGCGCCGGCAATGGCAGACTCACAAATCGGAGTATTACGTACCCGCGCTTTCCCAAACTTCTCAACAAATCCTTCTGTGATCTTGAACACACCACCGTATTCGGCAATGTCCTGCCCCATCAAAACCAGGTTGTCATGCCTCTCCATACTCTGACGAAGACCATCGCTGATCGCATCAATGTATCGCCTTTCCGATTGATTGTCAGTGGCAGGCTCCACCACGGTCTGACTATACGGTGCGTAAACATCAGACACTTCCTGGTCGATACTGGCCGCAGGATGTGTCTCCGCGAACGCCAGGTTCAGGCCCTGTTCTATCTCCTTCCGAATGCCACGCTTTACTTCTTCAACGTACTGGCTATCGGCAACTCCGGATGCAAGAAGAAATTGCTCGTAGTTCTCCACGGGATCTTTCCTTCCCCATTCCTCCATCAGACTCTTCGGAACATATTTTGTCCCCGACGCCTCTTCATGACCACGCATCCGAAAGGTCATACACTCCAGTATCACCGGCTTCTGGTGAACACGTACTTCATCCGCAAGAGAGCGAACAGTATCATAAACCTCCAGAACATTATTGCCGTCGATACTCACTCCCTGAATGCCATATCCTATTCCTTTGTCGGCAAAACTCCGGCATCTGAACTGCTCCGAACTCGGCGTTGAAAGTCCGTATCCATTGTTCTCGATCACAAAGATCACCGGCAGGTCCCAGACTGCCGCCACGTTCACCGCCTCATGGAAGTCACCCTCGCTTGTTCCTCCATCTCCATTAAATACTACAGTCACCTTTTTCTCGCCCTTCAGCTTAGACGCGAGAGCAATGCCATCGGCCACGCCGTTCTGCGGTCCCAAATGCGAGATCATTCCGACGATATGATGCTCATTGGTTCCGAAATGAAATGACCTGTCGCGCCCCTTGGTGTATCCCATCATCGTTCCCTGCCATTGGGCAAACAGTCGCCCGAGTGGAAGATTACGTGACGTAAAAACGCCGAGATTACGGTGCATGGGGAGAATGTATTCGTCTTGCTCCAGCGCGGCAGTTATCCCCACAGCAATTGCCTCCTGTCCTATGCCGCTGAACCATTTGCTGATTTTGTTCTGCCGTAACAGGATCAGCATTTTCTCCTCAATCAGGCGGGGGCGTACGAGGGCAGTGTACAAATCAAGCAGTTGTTGATCGCTGTAATCTTTACGGTCGAACTTCATTCAGTTTTGCGTTGAGCAAATGTAATGAGAGGGCAACAAATTGCTACTTTTGACCCTATGATCGCTTTTGAAGAGTTTGTATTAGAGAATGGATTGCAGGTCATCGTACACGAAGACCCGTCGGTGCAGATTGCCGTCATGAATATACTTTACGATGTTGGAAGCAGGGACGAAAATCCGGAACGAACCGGATTTGCTCACCTCTTCGAACACCTGATGTTCGGCGGCTCACGCAATGTGCCCAGCTATGATGAGCCCCTGCAGCGTGTGGGCGGTGAAAACAATGCCTTTACCAATACCGACATCACCAATTATTATCTGACGCTTCCGGCATCGAACCTCGAAACTGGATTCTGGCTGGAAAGCGACCGCATGCTGAGCCTTTCCTTCGACCCGAAGGTGCTGGAGGTTCAGCGCAAGGTTGTCGTGGAGGAATTCAAGCAGCGCTATTTGAACCAACCTTATGGTGACGTATGGCTTCGACTCCGTCCGCTCGCTTATAAAGTTCATCCTTATCAATGGGCAACCATTGGCAAAGAGATAGCTCACATCGAAGATGCAACACTCGACGATGTGAAATCCTTCTTTCAGCGTCACTACGTTCCCAATAATGCCATACTCGTCGTTGCAGGGCACGTTACCGTTGACCAGGTTCGAAAGCTCGCAGAAAAATGGTTTGGCGGTATTCCCTCCGGAGAGAAGCACAGAAAACTTCCCGTTGAACCGAAACAGAAAGAGAAACGCACCGATACCATAGTCGCCAAAGTGCCTGCAAGTGCCATTTACAAAGCATATCATATGGCGGGTCGATTTCACGAAGACTACTACCCGGCAGATCTTATCAGCGATATTCTGAGCAGAGGACAATCGAGCAGACTCTATCAACAACTGGTAAAGGAGAAGGAGATCTTCACATCGATTTCATCGTTTGTTATGGGCACCATCGATCCTGGCCTGCTGGTCATCAGTGGCCGGGTCAAGGACAATATCACACTCGGGCAGGCGGAACAGGAAATCGATAAGGTGCTGGCTGAGTTGCTGGACAAGGGAGTTGAACCGGAAGAATTGGAAAAGGTCAAGAATCAAACAGAGTCGACGCTTGAATTCGGCGAAGTTGAAGTAATGAACCGTGCCATGAACCTTGCCTTTGCCAAACTTTCAGGTGATGCGCATCTGGTGAACCGCGAGAGTGAACTGATTAACGCCGTTACGACCGAGGATATAAAGAGGGTCGCTGCTACAATTCTCAGAGAGGAGAACGCGAGCACGCTTTATTACGAAGCAGAGAAAGCCTAGAGGCGCAGTCACGATATAACTTTTACATTTTACATTTAGAGTTTTACATTTTGCGGTTTGCATCGTCCTGAAAAAAGTTGACACATCCGAGTCAACAGAATGAATTTAAAGCTCAGAGGTTTAATGTAAAATGTAAAACACTAAATGTAGAATGTAAAAGTCTTGCTAGATGAAAATACGTGTAGGAATGGGATTTGATGTGCACGAACTTGAAACAGGCCGCGATCTTTTCCTCGGCGGCATTCACCTTACCGATGCGCCAAAGGGTGCTGTCGGGCACTCCGATGCCGACGTTCTTATTCATGCCTTGTGTGATGCATTGCTTGGTGCCGCCAACCTGCGCGACATAGGCTTTCATTTTGCCAACACCGACGATCGCTGGAAGGGCATGGACAGCAAGTATTTTCTTAAGGAAGTAACGTCAATGCTACACGCCCGCGGATGGCAGATCGGCAATGCCGACTGCACGATTTGTCTCGAGAAGCCTAAGGTCAATCCGCACGTGCCAGCCATGAAGAAGGTCCTCGCCGACATCATGAAAGTAGAGGAGGACGACGTGTCGATCAAGGCAACTACAAACGAGAAACTGGGGTACGTTGGCCGCGAGGAAGGAATCTGCGCCTATGCTGTTGTATTGATCCAGCGTCCATGACTGATCTTCAATTCATCATCACGGAGGATGGTTCCCATACTCTGTTTCGTGCCGACCTGGACGAAACGTATCATTCAAAACACGGCGCTCTTCAGGAATCGCAGCATGTGTTCATCAACAACGGACTGCGATACTGGATGGAGACGCGCAATAAGGAACAGGTAACAATCTTCGAAGTTGGCTTTGGAACGGGACTCAATGCCTGGCTAACCCATCAGCTGGCAACGGAACAAAAACTTCAGGTAAGATACTTTTCGGTTGAAGCCTTCCCGCTACAACCGGAGGTTTGGAAAGAGCTTAACTATGCGCCCGATGATAGGACCTTCAAAGCAATACACGAAGCGTCGTGGAATGTTTCAGTACCGGTAAGTGAATATTTCACCCTACATAAGCTGGAAGGAAAACTGGAAGACGTGTCGTTGCCTGAGCTAACTGACATCGTCTACTTTGATGCTTTCGCACCAGCGAAGCAGCCGGAATTATGGACGTATTCTGTTTTGGAAAAGGCATGCGTCGCCCTGGACACGAACGGAGTGTTCGTGACTTACTGTGCAAAAGGTCAGCTCAAACGCGACCTTCGAAGTCTGGGTCTAAGAGTTGAAACGCTTCCTGGACCGCCGGGGAAAAAGGAAATGGTTCGGGCAATACGTCTCTGACGTTTGTGCCGATTTATTCCTAACTGTTCCTGAGGGGATGCCCGTATGATACTCTTCGGGCTAAACAGATTGGGGGATTTCTTCCCAGCGTGATCCGCCAAAGGCGGACCCGAACTGAACTGCGAAGTCTGATCTCTTGAAGTAATCAGGCTACCTTACGGCGGCTCTCTTCTACTTTTTTGCCATTACGGTGCTCACCGAGAACGATGACATCCTTTGTGATTTCATACTGCTTTGCAGCCTGCATCATCGCTTCTCTGGTGTCCCTGATGATGATCACTCCCGTTTTTGCGCCTTTATTACGCAATTCAAGATAAAAACCATCCTTCTTCTTCTTCGGTAATATTGCCGGTCTTCCCATGGCGTGTGTTTTGTTTGTTTTCGCACCCCGCAAAATCAATCTCTCAAATTAAAACCTTTGGTGCTTATGATCTTAACTGAAAAGGTCCACTATTAGTTCTTATTAACAAAGTTAAACTAGTAGTAACGGTTAAATAATTATGCGATAACAACTCCGCATAAAACGAGCCAGAAAAATCAAACGTTGCCAGCTAAAAACCATCTCTTCAAAATAGCAAAGGCTGCAATCGTTGACGCGTTAGCATTTTTAAAACTCACTGAATAAATTGTAAAAAGATTCAAAAAATTCCGCCAAACCTGCAGACTGCCCCAATATCCTTCTGTTTGTTTGGTAAATTCAAAACCCCGTTCTGCCCTGAGCGTGGCATTAATGTAATTATTAAACAACCAGAGACGATGAAAGAAAAAACCACCCATGGTTTGTACACTCCTGAATTGGAGCACGACGCGTGCGGGATTGGTTTTGTTGCCAACATCAATGGAACAAAATCAAACCAGAATCTGAGAGACGCGTTGTCGATGCTCGAAAACATGGAGCACCGTGGAGGTAGGGGAAGCAGTCCCAAAACCGGCGACGGCGCTGGCGTGCTAATCCAGATCCCACACGAATTTTTTGTTGAAGAATGTGCCCGCCTGGGCTTTGAACTTCCTGCCGCCGGGAAGTATGGTGTCGGTATGGTCTTTTTTCCAAGAGATAAAAAGATCATGAATGCCAGCCGCGAAGTGCTGAGGAAAAATATCAAGGATCTGGGTTTCGAACTTCTTGGCTATCGAGTAGTCCCTGTGGACCACAGCGTGCCTGGACCTGGTGCCCTCGAAGTGGAACCCTGCATTGAGCAGGTGTTCGTTAAACCAAAAGATGAAACACTCTCCGGCGATGCGCTCGAACGCAAACTTTTCGTCCTGCGTAACGCCACGACACATGCCGTGCTCCGCGACGGTCGTGGGTCAAGTAAAGAGTTCTATATCACGAGCTTCTCTGCCCGTACCATTATATATAAGGGTCAGTTGCGCACCGAACAGGTGCGTGCCTACTTCGATGATCTCCAGGATTCACGATTGAAGACAGCCCTCGCTCTTGTTCATTCGCGTTTCTCTACCAATACATTTCCAAACTGGAAGCTTGCTCAACCGTTCCGCTATATCGCCCACAATGGCGAGATCAATACGATCCGCGGTAACGTGAACAAGATGAAATCAAAGGAAGCCTTGTTCAAGTCGACGCTCTTTACCGACGAAGAACTCAGGTTGCTGCTTCCTATTACGAGCCCCGATGGTTCGGACTCAGCAAACCTCGATGCACTTGTTGAAATGCTTGTGCTCTCAGGTCGCTCATTGCCACACGTACTCATGATGCTTGTGCCCGAGGCGTGGCAGGACAATAAGCTGATGGATCCACATCGCAAGGCTTTCTACAAATATCACGCGTCCATGATGGAACCATGGGATGGCCCGGCCGCCCTGGTGTTTACCGATGGGCATCGCATTGGTGCTACGCTTGATCGTAATGGTCTGCGTCCGCTGCGTTACTGCATCACAAGATCGGGCCGCGTTATCGCTGCATCAGAAGCAGGTGCGTTGCCGATCGATCCCAAGGATGTTATCGAAAAAGGCCGCATCACGCCTGGCAAAATGTTGATGGTAGATACTACAATCGGCAAAGTGCTTGACGATGATAAGGTGAAGCGCGCCGTATACGAAGGCAAATCTTACTACAACTGGATCATCCAGAATCGTCTCAAGCTTCGACTTGAGCCAGAGCAGGAGTGGCAGGAGTCAAACTTCGAAGAGAAGACTTTGGTGAAGCGTCAGGCTGCGTACGGATATACCTCCGAAGACATTAAGATGCTCATTCATCCCATGGCCGAAAAGGGCTATGAAGCCGTTGGCTCAATGGGTGATGATACACCACCGGCAATCCTTTCAAAAGAAAGCCGTCACCTCTCTAACTATTTCAAACAACACTTTGCGCAGGTAAGTAACCCGCCGATCGATCCGATCCGCGAGCGCCTGGTGATGTCGTTGTTCACGCGCGTAGGTTCGAGCCTTAACGTTCTGGACGAAACTCCAGAGCACACAAGGCAGATTCACATCTCTCAGCCTGTATTGCTGAACTCCGACCTCGAGAAGTTCAAGCACCTGCAGGACCAGGGATTTGAAGCCGCAGTATTGCAATGCGTATTCAAGGCCGACGGCGAACCAGGACGTCTTGAAGAAAGCCTGACCCGCATCTGCGCTGAAGCCGAAAAGGCGGTGCGTGCAGGCAAGAAGATCCTGATCCTTTCTGATAAGAAGACAAGCCCTGAGTTTGCTCCAATACCTTCTTTGTTGTCGGTAGGAGCAGTTCACCAATACCTGGTTGAGAAGCGTATCCGTACGCAGGCTGGTTTGGTCGTTGAAGCAGGCGATGCATGGGAAGTACACCACTTTGCAACGATCATCGGATACGGTGCAAGTGCCATCAACCCTTACTTAGCATTGGAGACCATCCACTTCATGAACAAGGAAGGAATGTTCTACAAGCCGCTTCCGGATGAAGAGACGTTTGCCAATTATCAGAAGGCAATTGGCGGAGGTTTGCTGAAAGTAATGTCCAAGATGGGCATCAGCACACTCCAGTCTTATCAGTCATCACAAATATTCGAGGCCCTCGGTATTGGCAGTGATGTCGTTGAAAAGTGTTTCCGTGGTACGATCAGCCGCATCGAAGGTCTTTCGTTTGACGACATTGCAAGCGAGGTTCTCGTTCGTCACAACCTGGCTTACGACCTGGATACAAAAGAACTCCCTGTGGGAGGTATCTATCAGTGGAAGCGTCGTGGCGAGAAGCACATGTTCAGCCCCGAGGTGATCCACCTGCTGCAGCATTCGACCAAGTCGAACAACTATGAAGTATTTAAGAAGTACGCACAGAAGATCAATGATCAGGCAAACGATCAGCTGACATTCCGCGGCCTCTTTGAATTCAAGAAAAGAAAGCCAATTGCATTGGAGGAGGTTGAACCAGTTGAAGACATCTTCAAGAGGTTTGCTACCGGCGCCATGTCGTTCGGCTCTATTTCATATGAGGCACACTCTACGCTGGCAATTGCCATGAACCGAATCGGCGGAAAGAGCAACAGCGGTGAGGGTGGAGAAGATGAATCACGTTTTGAAAAGAAGGCGAACGGCGATTGGGAACGTTCAGCAATCAAACAGGTTGCTTCCGGACGCTTCGGTGTAACCAGCCACTATCTCACAAACGCTGATGAACTGCAGATCAAGATGGCGCAGGGTGCCAAGCCTGGAGAAGGTGGGCAGCTTCCTGGCCACAAAGTAGACGAATGGATCGGTCGCGTACGTCACAGTACCCCGGGCGTTGGTCTTATATCACCGCCTCCTCACCACGACATCTACTCGATCGAGGATCTGGCGCAATTGATCTACGATCTCAAGAATGCCAACCGTGCGGCACGTATCAATGTGAAGCTTGTATCACAGGCGGGTGTAGGTACCGTTGCGGCAGGTGTGGCAAAGGCAAAAGCCGATGCTATCCTCATCTCAGGTGCAGACGGAGGTACCGGTGCATCACCGATAAGCTCACTGCGTCACGCCGGACTTCCATGGGAACTCGGCCTTGCTGAAGCGCATCAGACGCTGGTTAAAAACAACCTGCGAAGCCGTGTCACCCTGCAGACTGACGGACAGATCCGTACTGGTCGTGACATAGCTATTGCAGCAATGCTGGGAGCTGAAGAATGGGGTGTTGCAACGGCTGCCCTGGTGGTTGAAGGATGTATCATGATGCGCAAGTGTCATTTGAATACATGCCCCGTGGGTATCGCTACTCAGGATAGTGAGTTGAGAAAACTCTTCACTGGCGATCCTGATCACGTCGTTAACTTCTTTACTTTCCTCGCACAGAACCTGCGTGAAGTAATGGCAGAGCTCGGCTTCCGCACCGTAAATGAAATGGTGGGTCGTGCCGACATGCTTCGCGTTCGTCAGGATATCGATCATTGGAAGATCAAGAAACTTGACCTCTCTCCGCTGCTCCTCAGCGAGCCTGCACGTGAGCACGTAGGTGTATACAAGCAGATCGATCAGGATTTCGAACTCGAGAAAGTACTCGACTGGAAACTTGTTGAAGCAGGCCGCGCAGCATTGGATGATCAGGAACCTGTACGCGAACGCTTCGCAATCAGAAACACTGACCGTTCCGTGGGTGCATTGCTCTCAAACGAGATCTCCAAGAAATACAAAGGCAAAGGACTTCCTGCCGATACAATTCACTTCAAGTTCAAAGGATCAGCAGGTCAGAGCTTCGCGGCTTTCACAGCACCTGGTGTGACATTCGAACTCGAAGGCGAAGCGAATGACTACTTCGGTAAAGGACTGTCGGGTGGTAAACTCGTCGTCTACCCTGATAAGGAAGCTACCTTCAAACCTGAAGATAATATCATCATCGGTAACGTGGCATTCTACGGAGCAACCGCCGGCGAAGCTTACATCAGAGGGCAGGCAGGAGAACGTTTCTGCGTGCGTAACTCAGGTGTGACTGCTGTTGTCGAGGGCGTTGGTGACCATGCATGCGAATATATGACAGGTGGTCGCGTGATCATTCTCGGTAAAACAGGACGCAACTTCGCCGCCGGTATGAGCGGGGGAATTGCTTACGTGTTCGACCCGGAGCGCGCACTCGACAGACTTTGCAACAAAGACATGGTCGACCTGGAGACTCTGGAGAACGAAGACAAAGCTGAGTTGAAATCCATGATCGAGAAGCATTTTGCTTACACCGGCAGCGACCCTGCCGAATGGCTCCTCGGAAAATGGGAAGAAGCGTCAGAGCTCTTCGTAAAAGTGATGCCGAAGGACTACAAAGCCGTGCTCTCAAAAGCAAAGGCAACGAAGTCATCTTCGACAAAATTGAAGGCCACAGTTAAATCGTAACAGCAGCATGGGACAAGTAGATGGATTTATGAAGTTCAATCGCGAGATGCCTAAGTCGCGCGATCCAAAAGAAAGATTAAAGGATTATAAAGAAGTATATAACCCGCTTGACAAAGAGAAGGTAAAGCAGCAGGCCTCCCGTTGCATGGACTGTGGTGTTCCCTTCTGTCACAACGGTTGCCCTCTGGGAAATAACATCCCCGACTTCAACGATGCTGTGTATCACGGCAAATGGGAAGAAGCGATCAAGATCCTCAGCAGCACGAACAACTTTCCGGAGTTCACGGGCAGGATTTGCCCTGCTCCATGCGAGGCAAGCTGTGTGTTGAGCATCAACAATCAGCCTATTACTATAGAGTACATCGAAAAGACGATTGCTGAACAGGCTTTCGAGAAAGGTTATATCAAGCCAAATCCTCCTAAAACAAGAACGGGCAAGCGTGTTGCCGTTGTAGGATCAGGACCCGCCGGTCTTGCTGCTGCAGCTCAATTGAACAAAGCAGGGCATTGGGTTACGGTGCTCGAACGCAGCGACCGGATCGGTGGCCTTCTACGGTATGGCATTCCCGACTTCAAGCTCGAGAAGCATGTTATCGATCGTCGTGTGCGGTTGATGGAGCAGGAAGGCATTGTGTTCCGCACTAATGCACACGTCGGTGTGAACATCAGTGCGCTGCATCTGAAACAGGAGTTCGATGCGGTAGTAATGTGCGGCGGAGCTTCTGCACCACGCGACCTTCCAATTCCTGGTCGCCAGCTGAAGGGCATTCACTTTGCTATGGAATTCCTTCCTCAGCAAAACAAACGTGTTGCCGGTGATCGGATCTTCTCAGGCGAAATTCTGGCAACAGAAAAGAATGTCCTCGTAATCGGCGGCGGTGATACAGGTTCTGACTGCGTAGGCACATCGAACAGGCATGGAGCAAAGTCGGTAACTCAAATCGAGTTGCTCGCCAAGCCTCCGCTGTCACGTCACGATAATAACCCATGGCCGCTCTGGCCAATGGTGCTGATGACATCTTCGTCGCATGAAGAAGGTGTAGAGCGCCAGTGGGCTATACTTACAAAAGAGTTCCTTGGCGATAACTCCGGCCGTCTTACAGGCCTCAAGATCGTTGAGATCAAGTGGGGCGTAAATGCCCAGGGCAAGATGGGATTTGAAGAGATCCCGGGAACTGAGCGCGTTGTTCCTTGTGAACTCGCATTGCTGGCAATCGGCTTTGTGGGAGCAGAGAAGCACGGACTCGTAGAGGAGCTTAAGCTTGAATTGGATGAACGCGGAAACATCCGCACCGAAAATTATATGAGTTCCGTTGAAGGTGTATTTGCCGCTGGCGACGTACGTCGGGGACAATCGCTCGTAGTTTGGGCGATTTCCGAGGGACGTGAAACAGCCCGCGCGGTCGACACCTGGCTGATGGGAAGTTCAGGCCTTGAAGCAAAAGATGAATCTTTCGTTCATCTCACAACGGAAGAAGCTTAATCTTCAAAATATGGTTTTAAGGTTGAAGAGAACCTTCCTGGAACACTCCGGGAAGGTTTTCTTCTTTTATGGAACTTATCTGCCCTCCAGGTGTTTGGTATGGTCGATAGAAATGAACATTCTGCAAGTTTGTTAGTTTTGCAGGAAATAGTGATGTGATCAAGCATCTGAGACACTAAGTCAGATAGGAGATCACTGGAAGTAAATTCTGATCATCCGAAATGAGCAAAAAAGTAAAAGTTGGTATTGTGCAGATGTCCTGCACCGCTGTTCCTTCTGAAAACCTTCAGAAAGCTGTAGCGAGAATTCGCGAGGCCGCCAGCAAGGGTGCGCAGATCGTGTGCCTGCAGGAGCTCTTCACCTCACTTTACTTCTGTGATGTTGAAGACTACAACAACTTCAAACTGGCCGAGCCCATTCCGGGCCCGTCGACGGATGCACTCTCTGCATTGGCAAAAGAGCTGAATGTCGTAATCATTGCGTCGCTGTTTGAGAAGCGCGCCGAAGGTCTTTACCATAACACTACAGCCGTTCTCGATGCAGATGGAAAGTATCTGGGCAAGTATCGCAAGATGCACATCCCCGATGATCCTGCGTATTATGAGAAGTTCTATTTCACGCCCGGCGACCTGGGATACAAAGTGTTCAAAACAAAGTTTGCCACCATCGGCGTGCTGATCTGCTGGGATCAGTGGTATCCTGAAGGTGCGAGAATTACTTCGCTCATGGGTGCCGAGGTCCTCTTTTATCCTACAGCTATTGGTTGGGCTACCTCACAGGACGAGGCAACCAACAGCGAGCAATATAACGCATGGCAAACGATTCAACGTAGTCACTCTGTTGCAAACGGCGTGCACGTGGTGAGTGTTAATCGCGTTGGCTTTGAACAGAATGGAGCGATGAAATTCTGGGGCGGATCTTTCATTAGCAACCCCTTTGGCAGAATACTATACCTGGCTCCGCACGAAGATGAAGTTGTTCATGTTCAGGAGATCGATCTTAAGCAGACGGATAACTACCGCACTCACTGGCCTTTCATGCGCGACAGACGGATCGATTCATATCAGCCGATCACGAAGCGTTACATAGACGAGGACTAACT
The DNA here is from genome assembly GCF_037203685.1 of Chryseolinea sp. T2. Classification (NCBI taxonomy): domain Bacteria; kingdom Pseudomonadati; phylum Bacteroidota; class Cytophagia; order Cytophagales; family Fulvivirgaceae; genus Chryseolinea; species Chryseolinea sp. T2. The sequence goes on along the minus strand of NZ_JBBCAU010000001.1, from coordinate 82,310 downwards.
TGTCAGGCCTATGCCGTCCGGCATCATGTGCCATGTTGAAAATCAACAATAGCCAGGTTTCACCTACTCCGTGCGCAACACGCGTGCGGGGTTAAGTCTTGTTGTAGTATATACCTTGTAGCCAACGGACACAACAGACGCCATCAACAGTATCGACGCTGAAATAATAATAGACGCCACACTGACGGATTGATAATACTTCCAGATGCCCTGCATGAGGGCAATTGACAGATACCAGCCCAACACTGAACCCAACGCTGTGGCTATGCCCAGCACAATAAGAAACTCCCGGTTCACCACACCGGTGATATTTCCTGTAGATGCACCAAGCACTTTCCGCACTCCGATCTCTTTCATCTTCTTAATAATATTTAGCGACACCAGCGTGAACAAGCCCGTGGCTGAAAGTAGCATGGCAACGGCACCAAGAAATGCGAACATCGTTACGAGGTTCTTGTTAACGGTGTCGGCTTCTACCATCTCCTCGTCCATGTATTGACCTTCATACATGCGGTTAGGAAACAATTCCTTCCACTTCGACTCCATGTATTTGTTCACATTCACCAGTTTGTCGGTGGGAGCCTTCACGAGGATGTGACGTACGTTATCGCGTGGTGCATATCTAAAGAGGATCGGATCGAACTTGCGCCATAGCGCCTTGTTATAAATGTCTTTCACTACACCCACAACATAGTACTTAACAGTATCGGACCACGTGATCTCAGCGCCAAGAGGTTGTGAGAGCTCTAATTGCTTTGCAAGATCTTCAGTGATAATCACTGACTCGCGCCGGTCATTTGCTGATTCGGATTGAAAATTTCTGCCCTGCGTAAGAGTGATGCCTACGGTTGGAAGGTAGTCTTCTCCTACGTCGAGAATACTAACCTCAATTTCCTTGTCTTCATGTTTAATGGGATCACTCAACCACTGGGAAAACAAATGTGACTGCGTTCCGGCCATAGCTGTGATGTCGTCATTGTCTGCGAGGGAGTTCCTGAAAGTTTCAAATTCAGATCGTCCGTTCACGTAGGTATATACGATGCCGTCCCTGTTAAATCCCAGGTCAAAGTCGCGTTGATAAGCTGCATTGTCAACAAACGCAAAGCTGCATACAATTCCCGCGAGCGACAAGGCAAACTGTATGCATAGCAACATCCTCATGAACAGATTTGCCCCTCCGAATTTGAGTGTGCCTTTCAGAATTGTTGTCGGTTGAAAGCGGCTGATGTAGAATGCGGGATAGCTTCCTGCAAGGAGACTCGTAATGACCAATGTCACGATCAGGAAGATGACAAAATTGGGTCGGCCCCAGTAGTCGGTGTGAAGCTCAAAGTCTGACCACAGTTTGTTGAAGGCAGGCATCAACCATAACTCGGCCAGAACGAAACCCACAATAAGTGCCAGGAAGCAGATAACAAATGTTTCGCCGATGAACTGGAAGATGAGATGTCTTCGCGCGCTGCCCATCACCTTGCGTATACCGATTTCCTTTAGTCGTCGCGACGAAATGGCCACAATCGTGTTGGTAAGATTAAAGCAGGCAATCAACAACACCAATACTCCCATTGAAACAACTCCCAGTACCGCCGCGAGTGGAGATCCGTTTCGCGTCCATACACCCTGCTTGTCACTGTAACTGTCCCTCACGCCCATACCAACAAAAGGCTCGACGAGAAAGTATTTGATGATAAAGTCTTCCCTTATCCGATTATTGTTTTCAACATATCCCTTAAGCCGTTCCTGAACCAGAGATACTTTCGATGGGTCATTGATCTGCACAAACAGCGTCGTGCGATAGTACCATCCATTCTCGTTGAACCTTGGATCGCTCTCACCATCAAAGCTGAGGTCGTAATGTGCATAGGCTTCACCGTAGAAACTTGAATTGCTGGGTTGCTTTTTGAACACGCCGGCAACAATATAATCCCTCGTCTTTCCGCTGTCGAGCATTTGAACGAGGTGTTTGCCAACGGCATTGTCGCTTCCAAAGAACTTTGTGGCGAGCTCGCTGCTGATGCAGATATTGCTTCGGTCGCTGATGTCGCCGGCACCTCCCGTAAACTCAAAGGTGAATAGTTTAAAAAATGAAGGATCAACAAAATTGACGTCGGCATGCAAAAGTTCGTCGCCAATACGGAAGTTGCTGCCTTCGGCCGGTGAGTAACGCACGACCTCGTCAACTTCTTTTACGTTCTGGCGAATGGCGTTTCCAAGGCCTATGGGCGCATAACCGTGTTCAGTAAGCTCGTTCTGAAACTCACGAACGGCCCCGACCCGATAAATTGTGCTGGCATTCGCGTGATTCTCGTCGAAACTCGCATTGTGATCATAATTGAAGTACGCAATAATGCAGCAGGCAATGGCGATGCCCATGCCCAGTACATTTATAAAGATGTAAAGCTTGTTCTTGAAGAGGCTCCGGAAAGTGATGAGAAGATAGTTCCTGATCATGGGACCTTGTTTTTGGGTGCAATCCGACTAGTCCTTAGTCTTGAGTATTTAGTCCTGAGTATTTAGTCCTGAGTTCTGCCGTCAGCTGAAATCATACTCAGGACTAAGGACTCAGGACTAAGGACTAATTTACGACATGCCATCTCGGATTAGCCCTCGACATGACAAAAATTTAATGACATACATCTTCATGTTTTATGATTACTATCTCTTCGACAACGATGGCAATGTCACAACCTGACACTTATTTTTGATTAGCTTTGCAATGGAATTTTTGAGGTACGCTCACTTTTGCCCAAGGGCCAAACGCCTTCCAACTAATGAATCAGGACACTAAGCAACAACAGATACAATTCCATACTCGGGGAATTGGTGACACACAAACGCCGAAAGAACTAGGCTACACATTCCCGGCTGAATTTGCAAAACACAAATCAACCTGGCTGAGCTGGCCGCACAAGCACGAATCGTGGCCTGGAAAGATCGAAACTATTTATCCGATCTATGCCCAGTTCATCAAAGCCGTTGCCGAAGGTGAGATGGTGAACATCAACGTTGTTGATGAGAAGATGAAGGAAAAGGCGTCGCGACACATTGAAAAGGCAGGCGCCGATATGAAGAATGTAACGTTCTTCTTTCACCCCACCAACGACGCCTGGTGCCGTGACCATGGGCCCGCATTTCTTTTAAATCCAAATGCAGATCAGAAAAAGATCATCGTGGATTGGGGCTATAATGCGTGGGGTAATAAATATCCGCCATTCGATCTTGACGATAACATTCCGACGCTGATTGCCGAAAAGCTGAACCTCCCTGTATTCTATCCGCAGATAGTTATGGAGGGTGGCTCCGTCGACTTCAACGGTAAGGGTACTGTACTGACCACTACATCATGCCTGCTTAATACAAACCGGAACCCTCATTTAAACCAGAAACAGATTGAATCGTATCTCATTCAGTTTTATGGCGTGGATCAGGTTCTTTGGTTGGGCGACGGCATTGTGGGCGATGACACTGACGGACATATCGACGACCTCGTGAGGTTTGTGAACGAAGATACCGTAGTAACTGTGGTTGAAAGCAATCGCCAGGATGCGAACTATGTTCCGCTGCGCGACAACCTGCGCGAATTAAAACGCATGCGCCTGCTCAATGGCAAGCCAATGAATATTGTCGAGCTGCCAATGCCTGAACCTATCTCTTATGAGGGCATGCGCTTACCTGCCTCATATGCCAACTTCTACATCGCCAACAATTATGTTGTGGTACCCACATTCCGTGACAAGAAGAATGATCCTCTCGCGCTCAAGCTGCTGGAAGAATGCTTCAAAGACAGAAAGGTGATCGGTATTGATTCCGTTGACGTAATCTGGGGATTGGGCTCTTTCCATTGTTTGAGCCAGCAGGAACCGGAGATTTAGATCCTCCTACGGGATCTGAATACCTACGGGATCCGAGTGCATTTGCATTAACCCGGAAAAGAGTTTCAGCGACTTTAATCTTGCATCCTGATCATAGACGTTGGTTGTGATCATCAGCTCCTGTATGCCCGTCTGCTTTATAAAAGAATCGATGTGAAGTTTGACGCGCTCCTGGCTGCCGGCGAATGAGCACGCCAGCATGCTCAGCACTGCTTGCCTGGTCATCTCGTCCCAAACAGTGTTGATGTCTTCCACGGGAGGAGGCATGGGTTGACGCCTGCCGGTGATCACTCCCATGAACATTTGTAGAACGGATGTGAAGAGGTAGTTCGCCTCCTCATCAGTGTCGGCGACCACAACATTCGCGGCTGCCATCATATATGGTTTCTTAAGTACTGCAGAAGGCTTGAACGTTCTCCGGTAAAGATCTATCGCTGTAAACAAATGCGTCGGAGCGAAGTGACTCGCGAATGCGTATGGAAGGCCTAACTCACCGGCTAGACGTGCGCTGTCGGGGCTTGAGCCCAGTACCCAGATCGGAATATCAAGCCCTTCGCCAGGGATGGCTCTCACTGCACTGTTCGCATTATCTTTTGAGAAATACATTTGGAGCTTGCGAATATCATCGGGAAACTCTTCGACGCGCGCCTGCTGACGACCTATTGCCCGGGCAGTCAGCTGATCAGTACCCGGTGCGCGACCCAGGCCAAGATCAATACGGTTGGGATAGAGCGTGGCGAGCGTTCCAAATTGTTCTGCTATGATATACGGAGAATGATTGGGTAGCATGATTCCACCCGACCCGACGCGGATGGTATTTGTCCCCTGTGCTATATAGCCGATCAGCACCGATGTTGCAGCGCTTCCAACACCTACGCTATTGTGATGTTCGGCAAGCCAGTATCGATTGAAACCCAATTGCTCGGCAGCCTGCGCAGCGGCAAGACTATGATGAAAGGCATCGGCGATACTACGTCCTTGAGTTATCGTGGCCAGGTCCAGTATTGAATATGGGATATTTACGTTGCTATCAGGCATAATCAGGACAAGATGAATTCGCCTTTCATAACATGGCTTGAGACAACAAGGTTCCAGGAAGAATCCCCCGATTGAGACAAATTCCAGACATAAATCAGAACAGCTTCTACAGTTTATCATTGCGGCAGTTCGTCGCCGGCAATTTTTAAAAATTCAATATTAGCTCTCAAGCCTATGAAATCGTTATACGACAACGGATATAATAGTAATCAACAATCAATGCACATATGTTGATAACTCAGATAAAGAAGGGACTGGTCATAAAAAGAAGGGAGGCCATTGTCAATACAACGGCCTCCCTAGTGCACGATTGAAAGTCCAAAGGATCGATGTCTTACGGGACTTCGCCAGCGGGGTTATTTCAAACCATACAATTCCACGTGTGCCTTATCGTTTTCAGCGTTCGGCAAAGTCTTATAAGTAAACTTAACTTGTTTGATCTCCGGCGATCCGCCCTTAAGATCGATCTGACGAGTTTCTGATCCTGCTTTCAATTCACTCTTCACGTGAATATCCTGCGTTTCGCCATTCTCGAAAATTACAGTGACATCTTCGATATTGATTGGTGAATCAGTCACCTTTAGAAGAATAGATTTGAACCGGTCGTTACCGAGGACAGCAATAGTCTGGTCCTCCATTTTGAAGTCAGCTTTTACTTCACCGATCTTATGCCAACCCGGCTTGTCGCTCAGCATCACGCTTGGCTTTTGCGCCTGAGCAAAGTTTACAATTGCTGCGAAGAGCACAGCAAATACTATCATTACCTTTTTCATATTTTATGTTGAGTTTATCCACCACTCCCATTCAAAAAAGTATGCCATAGCTAGCGGGAGGCTTTTTGAATGCAAAAAACGATGTTCGGATGTTTAGCCAGAGGATGGAATTCTACAACTATCGCAAAATTGGTCTCAACCTCCACAAACGTTGTATATCACAGCATTCTTTGAATTAGCGGAAGCCGGTTCATAGGCCAGGACCTCGAAATTTTTCGCATCTTAGAACTATAGTATCGTGTTCTTCATCTTTGAAAAAACCCTTGAGCCATGATCCGGAACTATCTCGTCGTCGCGCTTCGAAACATCACCAGGCAATTCAGTTATTCAGCAATAAACATCCTGGGATTAGCCATAGGGTTGGCCTGCAGTGCTGTAATCTTCATGTACGTGATGGGCGAATGGAGCTATGACCGCCATAATCCGAAAGCCGATAGAATCTATAAAGTAGGGATCGCCTTCTTTGGAATGGGAGGATTCGGTATCGGCCCTGAGGTGCTGGGCGAATCCCTCCCTGCACAATTTGAGGGAGTCGAGGCCTTCACCCGAATCAGAAGAGATGGATCGCTGATCATCACAACGGAATACCGTGAATTCCGCGAGCTGGCTTACTACACCGACGCCTCATTCTTCAAACTTTTCCCCAGGGATTTTGTTGAGGGTAGCCCTTCAACAGCCTTGAAAAATGATAACAGTATTGTTATTACAGAGAGCGTTGCTCAAAAGTTCTTTGGCACAGCAGATGCCCTCGGCCGCTCAATTTCCATTGGAAAAGAAAAAAAGCCCTTCGCAGTAACGGGAGTCGTGAAGGACGATAACCATAAGTCGCAGCTGAACTCAAAAATCTGGCTTTCGATACACGGCATACTCACCCACGAAACCAATTATACGTCTGCGGGCATGTACAATTATGTACTGCTGAAGGATGGACAAACTCAAAACGATCTTGAACTCGCACTCGACAGGATCCTGGAAAAGGAAATTTTCCCCGGGCACATGGGTGTTCCCGAAGGACTTTCTTTCGATGAATATAAAAAGCATCCTAACGCGGTACAGTTTCCTGTCTATGCCTTGAAGGACGTTCACCTCAAATCGAAACTACGATATGAGATATCTGCCGGTGGAGATGAGGATAATCTATATGCCTTTGGTGCGATATCATTATTTGTGTTGTTACTGGCGGCCGTCAATTTCATAAATCTTACGACGGCACGTGCTTCACGTCGCGCACGGGAAGTCGGAATCAGGAAAGCGGTGGGTTCGTCGCGTTTCAGCCTGATGAGCCAGTTTCTCTCTGAGTCCATGATCGTTGCCGCTATCGCGATGGTATTTGCATTATTCTTTGGGGAAGCGTTCCTGTTGATCTTTCAATTGATGGCAGGCAGCCCCCTCGTTGATTCTTTATGGACACCTTGGAACCTGGCAATACTATTCTCTTTCGCCGTACTCATTGGCCTCTGCTCGGGTATCTATCCTGCATTCTATCTCACCTCGTTTCAACCAGCCCGTGTTCTCAAAGGTCACACTAATCCCAGCGGTGGAAGTGGCTTCAGGAACATTCTGGTTGTTTCTCAGTTCGTCATTTCGTTGTGTTTGATGATGTGCACGACCGTTATTTTTCAACAGATGAACTACATGAAGAACCGCGACCTGGGATTCCACGGCGAAAACATTTTCACCATCGACGATCTCGGTGAACTGGGTACACAGGTTGAAGTGTTCAGAACTTTTGTTTCCGGATTGCAGGGCGTTAGTGGCGTTGGCAGACATTCAGGAGAGCCGGGAAATGAATCTGTTAAAACGGTCTATAACTATCAAACAGAGACTATGACCGAAGGGGTAACCCTCAACACCTATCCGATGGATGCTGAGATGATCCCACTCATGCAATATCAATTGATCGCCGGCCGGAACTTTAATCGCGATCTGGTTTCAGATACCTCCGCGATTATTCTTAATGAGGCTGCCGTGAAGTTTCTGGGTCTGAAAGAGCCGGTGGGGGCAAAGTTGAAATATGGTGGAACTGTAATAGGCGTGGTGAAGGACTATCACTGGCAGTCACTTCGCGAGACGATAGCTCCTTCGGTATTCGCGATGGGCAGAAACAATTATCCACAACTCAGTGTGAGAGTTAGCAATGCAACTGCTTCCAGCGTGCTCGGGCAGATAAACAATAAGTGGAAAGAACTGGTACCGGATGAGCCGTTCAATTATCACTTCGTAGATGAAAACTTTGGTAACATCCTCGAAAAGGAAAAGCTCTTCGGTCGTGCAGTAGGTTTCTTTACGGTGTTGGCCATTTTCGTTTCCTGTTTGGGATTGTACGGGTTGTCTGCGTATACAACTGAGCAGCGCAATAAAGAAATTGGAATACGAAAGGTAATGGGTGCGTCTTCTGCAAATATCGTCTTGATGCTGAACCGGCGATTTGCCATTCTTGTGGCGATGGCTGTGTTGATCGCCACTCCACTGGCGCTATACCTGATGTCGCAATGGCGCGAAGGATTTGCTTACCGTGCCGACATGAGCGTAGTATTATTTGCAGGCGCTATTGTCGCAGCATTTGGCGTTGCACTGGCAACAGTGAGCTATCACTCTGTTAAAGCGTCACTGTCGAATCCGGTGAAGGCGTTAAAGTATGAGTGATGTGTATTCCTTAATCCAACCCCTCCTTCAGAAAATCTACCAACGGCTGGGCTGCGCGCATGGCTTCGATTAATTTCTTCTTGTACGTTTTGCCCGTTACTTCCTCGTCGCTGAAGGGGTGTTCTACGAGGAAACTTTTCAACTTCAGCAATTCTATCTGCGGATGGTCTTTGGCATAACCCTTCGGGACTGACTTCAATGAATCTCCATCCCAAAGGCCGGCGTAGTACTTCTTAAATTTCGTATCCTTCAATATTTTTTGAAGGCGATCTCCATTATAATCTATCTCCTGGCGGACCTTTGCCAGAGTTTCGGCCTGAGGCACATAAAGGCCCGCAGCAACAAAGCTCTTGCCGTTTGGCTCCAGCTGAAAGTAATATCCTGGAGTGCCCATGGTTTTTCCTCCGGAAGAGATGGCGGCACTCATGTTTGTCTTGTATGGCGTCTTGTCTTTGCTGAACCTCACGTCGCGATAGATCCGGTAGGTGAGCCGCTTGGGATCGAGGCCTGAAAGTGACGAATCGAAAGCAATCATTTCGGCGAGTACTTCACCAACGAACGTTTCGAATCCCTCCTTTAATATAAGATAGTTGTCCTTGTTCTTCTCAAACCAATCGCGGTTGTTGTTACGTGCTAATGACTTGAGAAATTTTAAAATGTTTTCAGCGTTCATCCTTATATCAGATTCTAAACGAAAATTGAGAATTGAAGTAGAATTATTAAAGGGCTCAGATAAAATCAACAACGGTTTCCAAACCAATCCCTCGTGAGGCTTTCACCAGTACAGCCGCGCCCTTTATTGGATGACTCTTCAATTCTTGTATTAAGCTGTCCTTTGTTTCAAACAATAATGCATCCGGATATTCCTCTTTAGCCGAACGCATCAGCTTGCCGCATAGGATCACCCGATCGAAACGATTCGCTTTGAGCAACTTTCCAATATTTCGGTGCTCCTGTTCAGCTTCGTCTTCCAGCTCAAACATGTCGCCAAGTATCAAAGCCTTTACCGGTACATTCATTGCTGCCATATTCTCGATCGCTGCTTTCATCGAAGAAGGATTTGCATTATAGGCATCGAGTATGATGGTATTGTCTCCCTTCTTAACCAACTGCGACCGCATGTTGCCTGGCTCGTATCTGCGTACTGCTTCATTCGCTTTGGCTGCATCAACTTCAAAATACTTTCCAATGCACAACGCGGCGGCTATGTTCTCAAAGTTATAAGTGCCCACCAGGTTCGTCTGAACCTCTTCGCCATTTTCGGCACGAACCTTAATGAATGGGTCAGCACCGATCAGCGTACAGTGATAGTTATCACCCGCAGCGGGGTAGAATACCGGCTCTCTGAATCTCTTTGCCATGTTGGCAAGTATCTCATTCTGCGAGTTGATGAATACCTTTCCGTTTGTTGTTATCAAATGTTGATACAGCTCGGACTTCGCCCGTATGATGTTCTCGAAGCCTCCAAAAGTGCCAATGTGCGCCTTCCCTATGTTCGTAATGAAGCCGTGCGTTGGATTGGCTATGGAACAAAGCAAAGCGATTTCACCAAGGTGATTGGCGCCCATTTCAACAACAGCCACCTCGACAGAATTGTCGATTGCCAGGATCGTCAATGGCACACCAATGTGATTGTTCAGGTTGCCTTTCGTGGCATACGTCTTATAGCGAGTGCTCAATACGGCATTGACAAGCTCCTTGCTGGTAGTCTTCCCGTTGGAGCCCGTTAGCCCAAGCACTGGTATTGACAGTTGCCCGCGATGATGACGCGCAAGATTCTGCAGTGCGAGAAGCGTGTCGTCAACGAGCAGGCACCTTTCGTCTGATGCAAACTTTGCCTCGTCGACAACAACGCACGAGGCACCTTTTTCCAGTGCCTGTTGCGCGAATTCATTTGCATTGAACTTATCACCCTTTAATGCAAAGAACATTGAGCCGGGTGTGATCTTCCTGGTGTCCGTTGAAATGCCGGACGACCGTAAGAAATGACTATACAACTTTTCGGTTTCCATATCCTCTCTCTCCTGTGGACGTATAGTTATTGTGCGTCCGGAAAAGTATCTTGCAGGCAAGATAACAGCTCGCTTGCGGCCAACGTTATAGCGAGGAGAATAATTTTGCCGGTGCGGGTTCTGCTGATCATCATCTTCATGCTTCCACTATACGTACGTGCGCAATTCACGTATGTATATGAAGAGAACATTCCCGTGAGCGACAAAGACGGAAATCCCCTCACCATGCCCTGGGCCGGTGGCCTTAATGCTTCTCATTATAACAAGATGGACCTCGACCGCGATGGCAAAGATGACCTCGTGTTATTTGATCGCATGGCCGACAAAATCATAACGTTTCTCAATCGCGACAACCGCTATGTGCCTGCGCCGCAGTACGAAAGTGCATTTCCTTCGGAGGTCACGAACTGGCTACTGCTTCGCGATGCAAATTGCGACGGACGGAAAGATATTTTCACCGGCGACAACCTCGGCATCAAAGTATATATTAATGTCACCACTGGCGACAGGCCCGCCTGGAAGCAATACATTTTCTACGCCGGACCTGGAAGCACTGGAAGCACCGTACTGTTAACCAAAGGCTTTAGCGGAAAGGTAAATATGCAGTTGCAGTTCGATGACCTTCCTTCCTTCGTCGATGCTGACGGCGATGGTGACCTTGATCTTTTCAACGTGCGATTTGTTGGTAATGGCACCATTGAATACCATCGTAATTTTGGCATGGAGAGATATGGCACCTGTGATTCACTCGACTACGAGCGTCAGACTCAAACGTGGGGTGGCATTACAGAATGTGGTTGTGGCGTATTTGCCTTCAATGGAAATCCCTGCAACGTTCCTCCCGGAGGACGCACAGAGCATGCCGGAGGAAAAAGCCTGACGGCAATCGATGCGAACGGCGACTCCAACATCGATCTGCTCTTTTCAGAAGCCACCTGCAATAACCTTTATCTGCTTCCGAATTCAGGCACGCTTCAAAATCCTGCGATCACAACGACTTCTCCCTTTCCCAATGTATCACCGGCAAGCTTTCCGTTGTTCCCCGCAACGTTTTATGAAGATCTCGACTTCGATGGTGTAAAAGATCTGCTTGCCATGCCGAACATCTTCACAAAGACATTGCTGCAAACGGATCTTGCACATTCAAACTGGTTTTACAAAAACAACGGTACCGATACTGCACCTAACTTCGTTTTCCAGCAGTCAGACTATCTGCAGTCGTTGATGATTGATGTTGGCGACAATGCAGTGCCGGCATTCATTGATTACGATGGCGATGGCGACTTCGACATGTTTGTCAGTCAGTATACATCAAGTGAGATTCCCTCCAAAGTGGCAATGTATGAAAATACCGGAACGGCCGACGCTCCGGCATTCAAGCTCGTCAATGATGATATGTGGGGTTTCTCTCAACTTCCTTTTTACAATCTCAAGATTCAGTTTGCTGACATTACGAATGACGGACGGCAGGATCTCGTCTTCACGGCCACACATCTGCAAACCGGAATCACGCGGCTTTACTTCGTCCCCAACAGCGGCAGCGGCGTGATTAATGTTTCGGGCCAGGTCCAGCAATCCGATGTGGTGGTAGGAGTGAACGAGAACGTGTATGTAGGAGATGTTGATCGAAATGGTCTTGCCGACCTTCTCATCGGACGTACCAGCGGCGCCTTGGAGTACTGGCGAAACAGGGCCGACGGAAGCCTCGGATTTGAGCTCTTTGACAGCAGTTTCCTCGGCCTGGGCGCAAGCGTGCTTCGTCAGAATCTGGCCTGCTTCATGAGCGATCTCGACGGAGACGAAAAGGTTGATCTGATGATAGGAGATCAGAATGGAACGTTGTCAATTGTTTCGAATGTCAGAGGAGCAGGCGATGGAGCGCCCGCTGTTAGTGAATTAGTTTACAACACGATCACAAAGACCTACGAACGTCACAATCTGGGCGGGCGACTGTGGCCCACGGCCATAAACATTTTCAGCAGCACGCGGCCGGCCATTGTTGTTGGCAATGTTCTCGGAGGACTGTCAGTTCTGAAGAATGATAATGGTGAGGAGCTTCCCACTGAACCCACCATAAGCGTGTATCCTAACCCGGTGCAAAGACGGAGCTTTACCGATAAGGAGCTTACTATAAGAATAGACCGGCCAGGATTTGTTCAGGCGTTCACTGCGCTAGGCCAGGTGATGACGGAGCCTGTTTATGTATTGGGCAATGAAGAGTATGCTTTTAGCGTGTCGTCGTTGGCTGCGGGCGTATATATCCTCCGTTTCACTATTGAGAACAAGACGATGACACGTCGTGTTGTGGTTTATTGATTTCAAATTCTATATCATTGGCGATGGCTTACGGATTCATTTTTGACATGGATGGCGTGCTGATAGACAGCAATCCAACGCACACGATAGCGCTTCGCCAATTTTGCAGGGAGCACGGCTTTGAACTAACCGAACAACAATTGAGGGAAAAGATTTACGGTCGCACGAACCGCGACTGGCTTCTGAACCTCTTTGGAAATCTACCGGATGAAACCGTTAAGCGGTACGCCTACGAAAAGGAGGCCCTGTTCAGAAAGATCTACACCGATATCAAACCTCTCGAAGGGCTGCTCGCGTTTTTAAAGAAAATGGACACTTTGGGAATTCCCCGCGCCATTGCGACATCTGCCCCCAGGGCAAATGTCGATTTCACTATTGAGCATACTGGCATCGGACCCTATTTTAAGACCATTCTCGACGATTCTTTTGTCACTATTGGCAAACCGAATCCCGAAATCTACCTGAAGTCGGCGGAGGCGTTGGGTCTGGACCCCAGGAATTGCGTTGTTTTCGAAGATTCATTATCCGGGGTGAAAGCAGGCAAAGCAGCGGGTTGCAAGGTGGTCGGATTGACCACCACGCACACAAATGAGGAGCTTTCTGAAACGGACTTCAATATTGATAACTTTAATATAGAGCCGAAATCGATCCTGGAACGCCTTTTTTGATGAATGTGAGGCAATTATTCAAATTAGCATTGGAATATTGACCTTGTTTTAGCGATATTTGCAGTCCCTTTTCAAAAGGGGTAATTTAAATCAATAGCGGACATGGCACGAGTTTGTCAAATAACGGGAAAGCGGCCTCAGGTGGGAAACAATGTTTCGCACGCTAACAACAAGACTAAGAGAAGGTTCCTCCCTAATCTCCAGAAGAAGCGTTTTTATGTTCCTGAAGAAGGAAAGTGGATTACTTTGAAGGTCAGCACTAAAGCGATCAAGACCATTTCAAAGTATGGTATCACGGCGGTGTTGAAAGATGCGAAGGCTCAAGGCCACCTGGTGTTATAATCTGGTACAATCAAGAAATTAAGGTATCATGGCAAAGAAAGGTAATAGGATCCAGGTGATTTTGGAGTGCACTGAGCACAAGACCACGGGCATGCCGGGCATGAGCCGTTACATCACCACAAAAAACCGTAAGAATACTACTGAGCGCCTCGAGCTTAAGAAGTACAACCCGGTTTTGAAGAAAATGACTGTTCACAAGGAAATCAAATAAGATATGGCAAAGAAAGTAGTTGCGTCCCTTAAGAAGACCGACGGAAAAAGCTATGCAAAGGTGATCCGCGCGGTAAAGTCAGAAAAGACCGGTGCTTACACCTTCAAGGAGGAAATCGTATCCTCTGACCTCGTGAAAGAGGTTTTGGCCAAAAAGTAATAAGAAATTTGCGCAAGCAGTTGAAAAGTCCCGTCTCCGGGACTTTTTTTGTTTAAGTCTACGCCCGTTCAACGTCAACGCCAACGACCATGTCTTTTTTTGGAAATCTGTTTTCGTCTGAAAAAAAGGAGTCACTCGACAAAGGACTCCAAAAGACAAAGGAAAGCTTCTTCGGAAAGCTGGGTAAGGCAATTGCCGGCAAGTCGACCGTTGACGACGAGGTTCTCGACAACCTCGAAGAGATCCTGGTGAGTTCAGACGTAGGCGTAGAGACAACCCTAAAAATTATTGAGCGCATCCAGGAGCGCGTCGCCCGCGATAAATATCTGGGAACCTCAGAACTCAATAGAATCCTTAGAGAAGAAGTCGCTTCGTTGCTTTCCGAAAACAACGCCAGCGATGTGAAGAACTTTGACATCCCCGCCGGCAAGAAACCCTTTGTGATCATGGTGGTGGGTGTGAACGGTGTCGGAAAGACGACCACGATCGGAAAACTTTCCGCTCAGTTTAAGAAGAACGGGAAATCAGTACTTCTGGGAGCAGCGGATACTTTCCGCGCTGCGGCCGTGGATCAACTAAAATTGTGGGGACAGCGTGTAGGCATTCCGGTAGTCGCTCACGGTATGAATACAGATCCATCAGCGGTCGCATTTGATGCCGTGAAAGAGGGCCTCGAAAAGGGGGTTGATATCATCATCATCGACACTGCAGGTCGCTTACACACAAAAGTGAACCTGATGGCGGAACTGACGAAGATAAAACGCGTCATGCAGAAAGTGATTCCCGATGCACCTCATGAAGTGCTGCTTGTTCTCGACGGCAGCACGGGTCAGAACGCGATGGTGCAGGCGCGCGAGTTTACGAAGGCAACCGATGTTAGCGCCCTGGCAATCACCAAGCTCGACGGCACTGCAAAAGGCGGTGTGGTAATTGGCATCTCAGACGAATTCAAGATACCGGTTAAGTACATCGGCGTTGGCGAAAAGGTCGATGATCTTCAAACCTTCAACAAATCCGAATTTGTCGACTCACTATTTAAAGGTGGGTAACGGAGGAGTCTTCCTCGTTGGTATTCTGATAAAGAGCTGGTAATTGAATCCCCAGTAAGAATCCTTGTCGGCCCTCCCGTAACCAGGCACATCGCTTGGCTTCATCTCAGGTGTATCAGCCATATTCAATCCGAATTTCAGGCGAGCAGTGTAGCCCAGCCAAAAGATCTTCCAGATCTTCACGCGTAGCCCTGTAGTTACCTCGACCCAGCTAGCGGGTACGTTGTCGTTGCGCAACAAGTCCGAATCTGTTCCAAACACAGGGTCGGTTGAGGTCACAAGCATCTGTTCGGAAAATTTAGAACGGGCATAACGCAAGCCTAGAAAGAACATGTTTCTGTCAGGATCCTTTTTAAGGAAATTGACGTCTGCCCCAACGCGCCAATAGTCGCCGCTATTGGAATACTTGGCCTGCCCTTCACTTTCCCATTCGCGTTCCCAATGTCCGTAGTCGAGCGCGAGGAAGTATCGATAGAAGTCAACATCGGCATTAATCTCCCAACCTTTGAACGTGTCATCAAACGAAGGACGAATCAAGGAGATGAGATCTGTGCCAACCCGTACCCCGGTAGGAAGATAGCTTGGCTTTATTATCGTTGTGTCGGGCTCGGTGCTCTTTGTGTCCTTTCCATTTTTTGATGCAGGGGTGTTCTTTGACGGCTGGGCAGACGTTGACGGAGGATTCTTCGATGCAGGCGTAGTCTTAGAGTCCTGGGTTTTCTTTGGATCCTGTGCCTGAACAACGCTCGCGGCCGCCAGAACCAATCCAAACAATAGCGATATGTTAGCGCGTGAGCTCAAAATTGATTTTAGGTAGGTCGTAAATGCTGTCTTCCTTTAACGTGGGTGTTGTGAAACTTGAATTCAGAGTGTCGTATCTGAGTTTGCTAATGAAATTCTGCACGCCGCATTTTGGAGAGAGTGTTTTAGTTGTCCTCAGGTATGTGACCTTTAAAGTATCATCAGGAAATGAAGCATCGGTATAGTTGAAGATGTATGTCGAAGAATCGGCTAGCAGATTCAAAGGAAGCCAAATTTCGCTTAACGTGGCACCTACTGGCACCCTCTCATTTGGACCAAACTTTATCGAATCAATTGCCACGTCCGCAACAAAGTCGACGTAGAGAATATTCGTGCGCGGACAGCGATAAATTTCAAGATTCGAGCTCGGTGGCTGGGTCGGAACGGAATTAAGTATTCTTATTGAATCAAAATCTGTGGAAGTGGGTGCGATATCACTGAAAACGTAACGTTCACCACAGTCTTCTGACACAAATTGTACAAGCGATTTGTACGACAGATCCAGGTGCTTTGGCTCCCCGGTGTTAATTCCTCCATAGTAACCATCAAACGTGTAGCCTATTTCGGTTGCATATGGGTTTAATGGGAGTTTGACACTGCTGCTGCCAGTTGCACCGGCCAGAAATACGGTGTCAGTTCCCGGAGTAGATACTCCTGCCAGATTGTAAACATCAGTCCCACCCCCGATAATCTTAAAAGCGATAACCATCACATTATTATTGAGCTGATAGCAATCAGGCTGGTCGAGGCAGGAAAAAGTAAATATGGAGAAGAAAACGAACCAGCTTAATCTCTTCATGGTTATCAAACGCGGCTGTAAAGATAGTTTAACAGGCTAAAGGCCAAATTCCGGATCGGCCAATTTTTAGTACTTTTGCCGCTGCTTTCGGCCGAAGTGCGAAACCTAATCTGCTGATAAACAGTTGGTAACGATTCAGGCGTATTTCAAAAGGCCGGTAACGATAAGCAAATACCCGACCAGCTAACTTAAAACCGCTGCTGTTGGGGTCTAACATGAAGACGAAGGGCAACAAGAATACAAAAGTAAATATCGTCACCCTGGGGTGTTCCAAGAACCTGGTGGACTCCGAAGTGCTGCTTACCCAGCTTCGCGGCAACGGCATCGATGCCGTCCATGAGTCCGAATCCGACGACTCCAGTGTGGTGGTCATCAACACCTGTGGCTTCATCGATAACGCCAAACAGGAATCTATTGATACGATCCTTCGCTACGTCGATGCCAAAGAAGAAGGCATAGTAGACAAAGTGTATGTCACGGGATGCCTGTCTCAGCGCTACAAGGATGACCTTGAAAAGGAAATTCCGGAAGTAGATGCCTGGTTCGGCACACGCGATCTGTCCAGGATGCTGAAAGTTTTCAAGGCCAACTACAAGCACGAGCTGGTTGGAGAGCGCATCCTCACCAATCCAAGTCACTTTGCTTACCTGAAAATCTCCGAAGGCTGCGATCGCCCCTGTTCTTTTTGTGCCATACCGCTGATGCGCGGTAAACATATCTCAAAACCAATCGAAGAGCTTGTTAAGGAAGCAAAGAGCCTGGCTAAGGCCGGTGTGAAAGAATTGCTTCTCATTGCCCAGGATTCTACTTACTACGGGCTGGATCTCTACAAGAAGAGAAACCTGTCGGACCTGATGCGTCATCTTTCAGACGTAGATGGTATCGAATGGATCCGTCTTCACTATGCATATCCCGCTGGATTCCCGCTCGATGTCCTCGACGTAATGGCGGAACGAAGCAACATCTGCAAATACATCGACATCCCGTTGCAGCATGGTTCAACCGAAATGCTGAAACTCATGCGCCGCGGCATCACCCGCGAGAAGACTGAAGATCTGATCTCTACCATCCGCGATAAGGTTCCCGGCATTGCCATCCGCACTACGATGATCGTTGGTCATCCTGGTGAAACGGAAAAGGAATTTGACGAGCTTGTGAAGTTTGTTGACAAGACCCGCTTCGACAGATTGGGCGTCTTCACTTATTCACATGAAGACAACACACACGCCTACTCAATGAAGGACGATGTACCGGTTGAGACAAAACAACAGCGAATGGATGACCTGATGGAGATCCAGCAGGACATCTCACAGGAGTTGAATCAGGCCCGTATCGGCAACACCTATAAGGTACTTGTTGACCGTAAAGAGGGCGGTGAATTTATCGGCCGTACAGAATTTGACTCCCCCGAGGTAGACAACGAAGTAATCATCCAGGACAAGGATAACTATCTGAGAATCGGCGACTTTCAGCAGGTTCGGATCACGGACGCCACGGAATTTGACCTCACCGGCGAAGTGGTCAGCACGCCTCAGGTGTAATCACTTCAACCCAAACCTTCAAATTGTCGTTATTCGAAAGATGGTTCCCATTACCACCACCAACCTCTCCTGTCAACATGCAGCTTGATAAGGTTTCGCTTGCTGATACCAATGCTTTCAGCAAATTCTTTCTCGATTACATGTCCAGTGAAGAGGCGCTGCGGCCTTACTTTCATAGGGAGCCACACATTGAAAATTTCGGAGACCAGATAACAAACAAAGTCGAATCCTTTACGATCGATCAGCGCTCAACACTCGTGCAAACACTGAAGGCGCAATATGAAGGATTCAAAAAGTCGCCGGCGCTCGAGCAAAGTATCAATCTGCTCAGCGACCAAAAGACAGTTACCATAACGACCGGTCACCAGTTGAACATCTTCACTGGTCCTCTATATTTTATCTTTAAGATCGTCACCGTCATTAATACCTGTAAACGCCTTAAGCAACAGTATCCGGAATACAATTTTGTTCCCGTATACTGGATGGCATCGGAAGACCATGACTACGATGAGATTAAGTATTTCCGATTGCACGGAAAGAAGTATGTGTGGGAAACGAACCAAACCGGGGCCGTCGGTCGATTCAATACTACGGGGCTCGATAAGCTTGCAAGTGAGGTCTCTGATGGAATCTCCATATTTCGTGAGGCTTATTCGAAGCGTAAGAATCTCGCTGCAGCCACACGGCATTTTGTAAATGAACTTTTTGGCGAGAAAGGTCTTGTTGTGATCGACGCCGATAGTCGTGACTTGAAAAGGGCATTGGTGCCCGCGATGCGCGACGACATACTGTTGCAGGACCTCAAAGGATACGTAGACATTTCAACGGTCGGGCTGAATTCTTCCGGATATAAGACACAGGTATTCTGCAGGGATATCAACTTCTTTTACCTTCATCAGAACATCAGGAGCCGAATTGAAAAAGACGGCGACCGATTTATTGTTGTCGACACAGACCTATCATTTTCGCGACAGGAGATTGAAAAGCTGATCGACCAGGAGCCTGAACGATTCAGTCCTAACGTTATCCTGCGTCCATTGTACCAGGAATTGATCCTCCCGAACATCGCCTATGTAGGGGGGCCATCTGAAGTTGTTTACTGGATGCAGTTGCAGGATGTTTTCGAATTTTACAGGGTTCCGTTCCCCATACTGATGCCCCGAAACTTTGGAATGGTAATCGATCATGAAGTTTCACGCAAATGGTCGAAGACAGGGTTGACACTTAAAGACCTTTTCGAGGACAAGAACTATCTGTTCAACGAATGGGTGCTGGCTCATTCTAATCACGATCTTTCCGTTTCAAAAGACCGGAGTGCCATCACCAATCTTTTCAATGAGCTGCGAACTCGTGCTGAAAAAATAGATCCGACGCTTAAGGGATTTATAGAGGCGTCAGCAAAACGATCGCTCACAAGTCTTGATAAAGCTGAGCACAAAATGCTTAGAGCAGAGAAAAGAAATCAGTCCGACAAACTTCGGCAGATCGGTGAAGTGAAAGACATTTTGTTTCCCGGTGGCGGATTGCAGGAGCGTACAGATAACTTCCTGAACTTCTATCTGCGCGATCCGTCCTTTATTGATTCACTTCTTGAACACTTTGATCCATTCGATTATCGGTTCAATATTTTATCTTACACTGCCTGACCTAATCGCATGACCAAGGAAGAAATTCGAGAAACCTATCTAAAGCAAAGGCTCGCGCTTTCCGAGATGTCATGCTCAATGATGAGCCACACGATTTCGGAGAAGTTCATAGCGAACTTCGATCTCGACCGACTCAATGTGCTGCATTCGTTTATTCCAATAACAAAGAATAAGGAGCCTGACACCTGGGTCATCATTGACTGGATACGCACAAAGTACCCGGACATCCGAATTTCCCTTCCGCGCGTGGTCACTAAAACAAGGCAGCTGCAGAATTTCTATTTCGACGATCGCTTTCCCCTTAAAAAGAACAAGTGGGGTCTTGAGGAACCAACCCAGGGAGAATCGACAAATATTCAGGACATCGATCTGGTGATCGTGCCACTCGTGGCTTTTGATAAGAAGGGCAATCGCGTTGGATATGGAAAAGGATTCTACGACAAGTTCCTTGCGGGGTGCAGGCCTGATTGCAAGCGTGTAGGGCTATCGTTCTTCGAAGCAATTGATCGTATTGATGACATCAACACGCTTGATGTTCCGCTGCATCATTGTATTACTCCGAAGGAGTTTTATACTTTTTAGTTTTATCGGGAATCGCGAATTCAGATTCGATTATTGATTATCATCATCCCAGTCGAAGTACTCATCGCTTTCAAGTTCGAGTTCCTTCTTTTGCTTGGTGCCTTTATTTTTGAACGCCTCTTTCAATTCCTTCACCTCGTTCTTCAAGTCGGCCGCAATCTTTTTCTTCACCGCCTCGGTATCGTATGATATCCGGTAGTCATCCGTAGTACCGTAGATTTTCAGGAATATCTTCGTCTGACCCGCACCATCCTCTTCAAGCGCGCTCTTGGCCTCCTGATAGTTCACATTCTTGTTGTTTATCAATGGGGCCACAATGTGATAATCGATACGCTGATCGAAGGTATGCGTTCCACTTAAACGCAAAGATGTTACGTTGGTGCGGACTTCCATTTGTGGAATGTACACCGTCTTATTTTCAATGTGAATGTCATTCTTCAGCTCCGAGAAGCGCAGCTTGCTGAGACCCTCATCGTTGAGAAAGCGATTGAGCTTCTTCATAGGCTCAAAATTGTTGAGCTCGCCGTTTTTGATGGAGGCACTGATGTCGCCGGTAAGTGTTTCCTGGAACAGCTTTAGATTTTGATTCAGGGTCATCTCGAGATTCACATCGGCCGTCGTCTGACCTTTCAAATGTTTGTCCTGAATGAAGTCCTGCTTAAAGTTTTCAAATACATAGAAAATGCTGTCTACGTGAATGCCATTCAGCCGGAACGAGCTTACCACATCGATTGCCTTCCTGTTCTTGGAGTCAACGATACCCGAAAGGGTCATATCGCCACCCATCGATCTGAAAGTGATATTGCGCGAAACGGCCATCTCGTTCTTCACCAGCAGATCGCCCTTAAGATTGCTCGCGTGAAAGCGCTTATAACGGAGTGACTGTACGTCGCAGTTGAAGTTAAGATTGATGTTCTTCGAGATGCTGAACTCGTACTCCTGGGCCGTCCCGCCCGTCGAGTTTCCGAATCCTATGGCAAAGAGCTGGTCCACATCAAGGAACCGCGACTTAAGATCCGTTTCGATTCCAATGGGCTGATTGTCGAACAGCAGGAAGGTGATGATGTTCTTGAAGAATCCGTTCATGGTGATGTCGCTGTTCCCTAGCCGACCCGACACATTGCTTAGCGCGAGGTCGTTATTGCTGAACTGCAGATTTCCATGAAGACCTTCGATCCGGGTGTTGTCCTTTCCAAAGTTGAAGGAGATGCCCTGCAAGTCAATCGTACCTTGTGTCGTCACCTTCTGGGCCGTCGACTTCTTCTTCAGCAAGTCGATCTTCCCATTGAAAGATACGTTGGCAAGCAACGAACCTGACGCTGCCCTGATTTCTTCGATAGGATAGAAGCCCAGCAAGGCGGCAGCATCAACGCGGCCTTTAAAGTCGCATACAACATCCGGGCTGGAGAAGTTGTGGATCGTAAGATTACCCGAGAACGGTTCCTTATTTAGCGTTCCGCTGATGTTCTTTAATGATAAATGCGCGATGGAAGTGTTCATCACATCATTCGTTCTGAAAGAACCCTCGAGGCGGGCACCCTCTATGCGCGACTTATAGGTTGGATGGTATACCGTAGCATTGGTACAACCAAAGTCAATATTTAATGCTGGGTTTGCTTTCTTTCCGATTTCGCCCTGCAGCCTTCCCTTGAAGTACACATCGCCATCGCTTCGGTACTGCGCGAGATTTCCCGCAGTCGATTCGGGAAGGAACGAAACCAGGGTTTGAATATCAGTGTCCTTGCCATCCACCTTGATATCAATCTCATTTTTCGTTTTCCACGAGTAGATTCCAGCCACATTGAAGGAGGCTTTACGCAACACGAGAAGGCTGGGATTGATCGTCAGTACCTTCTTCAGATCGTCGTATACAAGATCGCTCTCAATTTCAAATGACTTGCCCGCCAGATACGATTTGCCCTCAATAGATAGTTTGTCAATGGTGAGATCACCGTCCGCATCGATGTCGTACACGTCGTTGTCGGTATCGATCGATGCTTTGAGCTTATTGCTTTTGTAGGTGTGTTGTTGGTTAAGCGACTGATCGCTGTAATGAACTACGGTATTGATCAGTTGAACATTGTGTAGCGCAAACTTTACCGAACCCTGGCCGGCACCAGAACCAGCCTTGGCAATAGTGTAGTTGTTTTCCCCGTTCAGGTTCACCTTCAGGTTAGTCTCGCTGTCGTTAATGCGAAGCCCTTCGATCAAATACTTGCCGTTCCAGGCATCGATCAGGTTCATCTCAAAGGCCAGCTCCTTCGCCGTGAGCAGGGGATACTTTCCCGGATGACTGTCCTCCACCATCACGTCGAACATCACGATGGAAAGTTTTGGAAAGTTCTGCCAGACGGAAACGTCGAACTTACCCACACTCACCGGAGTACTCAATTGCTTGTTTGCCTCCCGGATAAACTGGTTGATGATCTTGTCCTTGAAAAGGAAAGCCGATATGGTGACCGACAACACGACAACCCCGATCACGAGGGCCAGATAAAAAAGTATTTTGCGAAGGATGTTCAAACGCACTAAGAGTTCACAAAAGTACAAGACAAATATCAAACCGCTTTTCACAGAGGTTCAATACTTCTCGCCAAAGGTCGGCATTTCTAATACAAAATGCCCGATCGGGGAAGGACACCATCTGAAAAGTACCGGTTAAACGCAACTATACGAGCGATGCGTATGTATGTCCCGACGGATTGTTGAATGATCCTGCACAATGCATTTGGCCTGCTCACGCGCCCATGCAGGTTCCCAAATGGCGCGGGCTGCAGCAATGCACGGGCCTTTGCCACTTGATGTATATCTTACCTGATGTATATTTCGCGGGCGATGGATGCTTAATCAGCAAGGGCGCATCAAACGAATGCGCCGGCTTTGGTCTGATGAAAATCGGGGAACAGTAACATTGCTTAGATTAAATTATGATGATGAAAAAAGAGATCAGTACCACTTGTCAGAAGCGTTTCGCGTGGTCAACACTCATCGCCTGTTGTATCGCAGGCTTCCCCCTCTGTGCCCAGCCATCAAAGGTGGAGAAGAAGATTGTGGCGGCCGTTGATTCATATACTGCCGAAAATCTCAGGCTGTGGGAAGATGCCGTGAACATCAACAGCGGTTCCATGAACTTTGAAGGTGTCCGTAAGGTAGCGCAACTCTACAAACCAAAGTTTGAAGCCCTTGGATTCACAACGCGGTGGGTCGATGGCAGCCCATTCGGACGTGCCGGGCACCTAATTGCGGAACACATAGGCAAGCAGGCTGGTAAAAAGATTCTTTTGATCGGGCACCTCGATACGGTATTCGAACCCGACAGTCCCTTTCAGAAGTTCTCCATGCTCAACGATTCAACGGCCCAGGGCCCCGGAGCAGGCGACATGAAAGGCGGAAATACAATCATGATCCAGGCACTTCAGGCGCTTGCAAAGACTGGATTGTTGAAGGATATGAACATTGTAGTCGTCATGAGCGGCGATGAAGAATCGAGCGGAAGTCCACTGGCATTGGCGCGACACGACCTGATCGAGGCAGCCAAATGGGCCGACGTAGCCATCGGATTCGAAGATGGTGATGGACTGTTTGAACACGCCAACATTTCGCGACGCAGTGCCTCCGGCTGGGAACTTCGGGTGAGCGGCGTGCCTGCACATTCATCACAAATATTCACGAAAGATATTGGGGCAGGCGCCATCTATGAGGCAAGCAGAATACTCTACCAGTTTTATGAGGCGCTGTCCACTGAACAGGACCTGACGTTTAACCCGGGCGTTATCCTGGGCGGAACTGCCGTTGATTACGATGACAACATCAGCGGAGGCAAAGCGACGGGTAAAGACAACGTTGTGTCGAAAGATGTCGTTGTCACAGGCGACATTCGTACGATTTCACCGGAGCAATTGAAAAGGGTACAGGATGCCATGACGGCAATTGTTGCCAAACATCTTCCTCAAACCAAAGCGGAGATCATCTTTGGTGATGGCTATCCGCCCCTCGCCCCGACAGAAGGCAACAGGCAATTATTGTCATACTTCAATAAGGTGAGCAACGACCTTGGCTTTGGCGAGGTGGTGGCGGTGAAACCGCGCGATGCCGGTGCCGCCGACATTTCGTTTACCTCAGGCTATGTTGATATGGCTCTCGACGGTGTCGGCATGCGCACGACGGGAGGCCATACGGTAAATGAAAAGGCAGATCCAAGATCAATTGCGTGGGAGGCAAAACGTGTAGCCGTATTGATGTATAGGTTAACGGCGAATAAAACGATGGCGCGGTAACGTTTATCAACGACATTTCGCACGTTTACAAATGATGTTTGCCACGATCGTAACCCAACGTTGAACCCGACGATAAAACGCGACGATTGATCCCGACGATTGGTCCTCACGTTTAACCCGACGATTGATCACGGCGATTGATCCCGACGATTGATCCCGACGTTGCCGTAGAGACGCAATGCATTGCGTCTCTACCCGCACGCACGTACCCGCACGCACCCGCACCCGCACGCACCCGCATACACCCGACGCACCCGCATGAATGCGCACCCACCAATCCAATTTGTGATTTAATTGCATATCGGCGCCAACGGCGCCTATTGATTTCCCTGCGTAAACAAACGGCTAAGGAATAACTTATTAGGTTCCAGCCCCGCAGGCTCCAACTCCTTCCATACGAAGTAGCCACCTCGTTTCAATATGATAAAACCACTTCTCTTGAAGAGTTGCTCCTGATCGATTAGGGCATCATTCGCGTCGAAGCACAACACGCGGATAAGATCTACTTTGTATTTGAGCTCACGCACAATAGCGCCAACGATCTTCTGCTTATCGTTCTCGTTAAGCCCTTCACCGAAGATAATTTGCTCAACATAGCCCAACCGTGGTAGACGTGTGTTGATCAAAGCATCCGCGACCAGCTTTCCGTTTTGCAGTATCTGGAAGTTGTCGTAGTTGTTGCCAAAGGGATTGCGCTTGAGACGCCACTCGAGGTAATCGGTGGTCATGTCGAGATAAAACATTTCACCATTTGGAGCCAACGCCTTTAACGTATGTTGCTTGTCGTAAAAGGCTGTTCGCTTAAGCTCGAGGTCCGGTGGGTTGGGAACAACGCGCGATGCAAGCCGCGATAAGAACGTAAGACCCGCGATCTTTAATTTATCAATGCGCTTGTTACTCGGATTTAACCGCGACAAATACGCATAGGCCTTCCGTGGATTCATCACCATCAATGCCTGATGCGCCTGGAACGGTATCTGAAATCCAATTCTCTCAAACGCCTTTCTCGCTGGCGTGAAACCCCATATATATTTGATGCCAGCATTCTTACAGGCATCGAATAACATCTCATACATGCGTTCAAAGATCTTTTGTCCGCGATAAGATGGATCAACTAAAGTATCTTCAGACTTGGCCGTCATTACACGGTCTCCAGCCGAATTCACCAGGCTGATAGGAATGGCACACTGGATACCCACGACCTTTATAGTATCCGTTACTTCCTGGTCAATCGCTACGACATAGATTGCAGGACCAAAGGGTCCATGACTGAATTCCCATTCGAAGTCCTTCAGCGACCGGTTGGTCTTATACGTCACATTGAAGAAGTCGTTCGCAAGCGTATATTCATGAGGCTGCAGTAAACGGATGAGAATGCTCATGGGCTTATCGTGTAGTGTTGGGTAATCTCTCGCGCCGAAATCGTGCGGAACTTGTTGTCGCTAATGTAGGCAAGTATATCCTTATATAGGGCAACATATCCCTTGAACTTATGGTCCGTGAAGAAATTGTTGTGCCACAGCACCGACAGTACACAGTTGTTCCGGTTCCTCTCGAAGAAGTCGAATATATCCACGCGCGCCTCCGCAGCCGTTTGTTTCTTGTATTGAAAGAAGGTCCTGTCCATTACATTCAGAGGCGCCTCCACGAATGAAAACGGCCTGCGCTCTTTGAAGTCGTAAGGATTAAAGGGCAGGCCGTAGCTATTCCGGAATCCCATTTCGGCGGAAAAACCAAGACTTGCATCCAGTTTCAGCCCGCCACTCTCGACGTCATGCCACGCATCTGGCAACCGAAACTTCAAAAAATGATAACGGTTGGCATACGCGGCGTTTCCAAATTTGGTAAGCTCTTCCCGAAACGATTCAGAACTTATGCTTTTGTGAAGCCCGTTCTCGAATCCTTGCCTGGCCACCGCATCAAAGTGTCGCTGTATCGGCCTCGAGTGAAAAGTGTAATCCGCATTCTCCTCACGACTGTTGATGCGTCCCTTGTTTACAATCCAAAAGAATATAGACTTGCAATCATACTCCGACTCGAGTGCCATGATCTTGTCCATGTTCAGCCACTCCGGCCGGGCAATAGCAAGATTGAACAGCATCTTAAAGAACAGATCGAAGCGGCCCTTGCGGATCACATTGTTTCCATCTTCAAGGATGGCCCCGTACACAATATCAATGTCATGGGATAAGAAGAACCGGGTAGGGGTGCTCTTCAACGGAAGCTTCAGCTTGCTGCTGATCGATTCAAAGCATTTTTGTACGAGATTGTCGTACACGTTGTTCAGTCGTTTTTGATAGCTGGTTTTGAACTGATAGCGGTTGAGCTCATCATATTCAGGAGCATCGTATTCCTGCAAAGCATTAACCATCTGGAAGGCACTCGCAAGGGGATCAGTCAGGTGGTCGAATCTGTCGGATGCGGTGCCGTCCATTTGAACATAGGGAGATCTTGTTGCTGGCTCGCCGGGTGTTGGAAATCGCAAACCAAGGCGAAGGTGTGCTTCACTTTGGGTACCAACGACAATTGAATTTTCGCGAAAGGGTGAAAACGCTATTTCGTGCGATTGATTTATTGCCCAAAGGCCAAGCGTATATCGGATTTCGGCCTCGAAGGCGCGAACGGAATCGTTGATATGAAAGGTGATCATGTGTTCGGTCCCATGCAATTATCGGCATTCCGTTTTGTTGCGCAAAACCACGCGCCCTCACCACCCACGACATCAAACCCCATTGTTGTAATTACCATTGCGTTCACCAACACGGTACATCGCAACACGCACCCCAATGGTTTCACAACGGTTGGGATATTGATCCAACAGGCAGACACGGTCTTGAAATTTCTCAATTCCCAATTTCCAATAATGTGCCGCATCGCGACGAATACGAGACGCATTCGCCAAATTTTCATAATTTTATCAATGACCATCGCTACCCAGCTCCCCATTATCTCAATAAAAGAGGCCAGTGTGCCGTTGAATAATGTTCCGGGCTTTAGCATTGGAAGACACGAAGAAATGGGCAAGGCATTTCTGCCGACCGCCCACAAGCACGACTTCTACCTCATCTTCGTTGTTGACGAAGGTTCCGGTGTTCATAGCATCGATTTTCAGAGGCATGCCGTCAGGAACAGGACAGTGTTCTTTCTGGCGCCCGGTCAGGCACACCAATGGAAACTTCATGAAAGCACCAGCGGCTTTCAGGTCATGTTCACAGCCGACTACCTGCCAACCCTCCCTGCCAGGCTTCCGTTTTTCATCTCCTCCTCGAAACCGTACCTGACATTGAGCAACACTGAGTTCATGGTGCTCAAAGAAGAACTGACAATCATCAAGGATGAATTCGACAATCAGGACCTGTTTGTGAACGAGGTCATCCGACAGCGCCTCCACATTGTCCTCACATTACTTCACCGCTGGTATGCAAAGTCTGACCCATTGGTGTTCAGTGAGTCAAGCAATCGCATTATATCGCGGTTCTTCAACCTGCTTGAAAAGCATATTCAGGAGGATACCTCCGTGGCGTTCTATGCCAAACGACTGCATGTTACTGCCAACTATCTCAACATTATTTCAAGGAAGGAAGTAGGCTTCAGTGCTGGTGATTGTATCAGGCGCCGGCTGTTACTGGAAGCGAAGCGATTGCTTGCCCTCACTCAAAAGGATGTTAAGGAGATCTCTTATGATCTCGGCTTTCAGGACGCCGCTTACTTTTCACGCTTCTTCAAGAAACACACAGGATACACACCTAAGGAATTTCGCGCGCAGTTATAAGAAGTACCAGTATCGGTATAATAAGAGCAATATTTCAGAATTGCGAACACCTAGATTCGTAGCTCACTAATTCCATTTCGTCAAACTAACATCACATGAGAAAAGTCTCTTTGATTCTTACCTTATCAATTTGTTTTATCAACGCCATGGCACAACAACCCTTAAGAGTGATGATGATATTCGCCCATCCTGACGAAGGCGAAGTCTACACCGGAGGAACAGCCGCGCTGTACACGCAATTGGGGCACCAGGTAAAGTTCATGTCACTCACGAACGGTGATGCTGGCCATTGGGAAGAGAAGCCTGAAGTCCTGGCAAAGCGCCGCTACCAGGAAGCGATGAATGCAAAAAAGGTGCTCAATCTTGTGGACTATGAGGTGCTGGATTATCACGATCAGGGTTTGAAGAATACCAAAGAGTCTCGTGCAAAAGTGGTGAAGAGCATTCAGGCGTTTAATCCCGACGTTGTCTTTACCTATTATCCGGCGGCGGGCGGTCACACGGATAACATGACCGCCGGCTACATCGTGCGTGACGCTGTACGCGAACTGAAGATGGAAAGGCTTCCAGTGTTCTTTTATGTTCGCGACTTTCACACTTCGACTTTCACTTACATTCCTCACTTCGCATTCAGCATCGACAAAGTGTGGGAAACAAAATTGCAGGCGTGTGGTTCGCATCAGACACAGGTTGCAGAAGCGATCCCTCATAGCATGGGCATCCTTGAGGAAGTCCGGAAGGATCCTGCAAAGCAAAAGCAACTGATAGATGACAACACTTATGCATTCAGCAAAGTGTTCCCGACATATCGCTATGCACTCGAGAAGTGGTACGGCAAAGATGAAGCTTCGAAAATTCGCTATGCTGAAGGCTTTGAAGTAGCAGAGTTCGGACGACAGATCCGCGAAGAAGAAGTGTTCGCGTTATTACCGATGCTACCCCGCTCATATGCCGTATCAGGTACCAAAGACTGGACGGATACCGGAATAACAATCACAGAAGGTGAGCAATATGAAGTCACTGCTGAGGGTACGATTGTATGGAACAAAGACGGAAGACAAAGATGTACTCCCGAAGGTGCAGTGCCCTATACACGCTGGGGCAACAAGCCCGTGCTTGGAGCGCCAACAGGTTCGCTCATTGCTCGTATTGGCGAAGATTCGAAGGATGGTTTCCTGGTTGGTTCTGATAGAAAGTTTATCGCGTCGAAGTCGGGCAAACTTTATTTCGGCATCAACGACGACAATACAGCTGATAATGATGGAGAGTTCAGAGCGTGGGTAAGAAAGATTTCTGGTAACTAGTTAGATTCGAATGAGTTCATTAATCACTTACGTTCGTCTGGCACCCAAGTTGGTTGATGTTAATATTGTTAAACCGCGTCCCCTTGTATTTGACGAAAGAAAAGCATTCTTAATATGAGCAACCTTTTATCAAGAAGAGAATTTATCAGCTCATCTCTTGCATTGTCTGTTGTCTCGACAGGTACATTGGCATCGGATGGCAATTCTGATATTGCCGTCGCATCTAATGTTGCCTCTGCTAATAGCGCAACGGATCACAAGGAAATTTCATCAAACAAGTCCGGTAAAGACAAACCAAAAGGAATGCGGCTGGGCTCTGATACAGACAAGCTCTATTCGGTAAAGTCCAAAGGCCCGTTGGCCATTTTGGATTATCTCAAGGAGAATAATTTTGATGGCGCATTCTTCAGAACAATGCTGGACATCAGTCCTACGCTCGACAGCGGGCAGTTGAAAGAAGTGAAAGCACATGCCGATTCACTTGGGCTCTTCCTCGATGGCGGCATCGGGTGGCTCAATCCTTATAACACTGCTGAAACGCCTGAGATAAGACGATTCGGAAAGGGAGACTACAGACTCGCCGTCGAGAAAATGATCGAGGCTGCCCGCGAAATTGATTGCACGGAATTGTATTCGGTGTCGGGCCATTCGATCCATGGCAATCAATTCTTCGTGGCTTACGATCGTTTCAGAACAGACGTGAGTTGGGGTGATCAATTGATCGCGATGAAGAAGTTCATAACGATGCTCAGTCCGATGATGAAAGACCTTGGACTAAGAGCCAACATCGAAACCCACGGTGACGAAACATCATTCGAACTCATACGTATGATCGAGGAGATCGGTCCTGATGTATTGGGTGTCACGCTGGACACTGGCAATCTTCCCCTCAGTGGCGATGTGCCGAACGATGCCATCAAAAGACTTGCCCCCTATGTGCACTGCACGCATTGCAAAGACGGCATCATCTACCGTTCCGAGACCGGAGTTACGCAGCAACTTCGAACGGTAGGTGAGGGCGTTGTCGATTGGAGCATGGCCATTGAAGTGTTGGGCAAGTACAGTCCCAACCTTCATTTGTGCTTCGAAGATTATCGCGCTGAAAATGTGATCGCACTTTATGATGACAAATGGCGGCGCCACTTCCCCGAACTCACCGACGAAGACGTAAGAAAATTTGAGCAGCTCGGTGATGATGCTCAGAGAAAGATCGACAAGAAAGAAATAAAGGGCATCGCGGAGTATAATAAACTTCCTTTTGGCGATGCTGAAAGACTTGCATCCTACAAACAGGGATACAAGTATCTCAAAGAGATTATCAGGAAGAAGGGCTTGGGATATTCGTAAAGGGCAAATCGGTTGTAGACATTCCACATGTATTCACGATCGCCGCGGTTGACACGTGTAATCCGAACCGACGTGCGACGATCCACCCATCAAACACGGATCCGAATGACGCACATAATCACCGTAGAGACGCAATGCATTGCGTCTCTACCCGTTGCGTCTCTATCCGTTGCGTCTCTATCCGTTGCGTCTCTATCCGTTCCAACATATGCGCCTCACACATTCGTCCCCACACATTGCGTCTATACATACGCACGTAACGCCATGTACATCACAACCCATTACAACAACAAACATCCGATAGATTATTTGCATCCCACCGTCGTTGTGAAGTTACTCTAATAGCTTCACGATTTCCTTAAAGCCCTTCGATCGTGCGTGTTGCAATGGCGTAACACCTTCGTGATCTGCAATGCGCGTATTCACTCCCGCCTCTTTTAGTATCTTCACGATCTGCTGGTACTTCGCACTGCCGTCACCCAAGATAACGGCCTCGAGCAACGCCGTCCAGCCCAACCGATTGACGTGATCGATCGGGAAGTTCTTAGTGTTTGCCAACAGCTTCACAGTTTCGATATGGCCCCGCTCGCAGGCTGGGATCAACGCAGTTCCATTGTAGCGGTTGAACAGATCGAAGCGCGCACCATTGTCGAGAAAGAGTTTGACCAACTCTGTTTGTCCACTCGCACCCGCATATAAAAATGGACTGTCAAGGTTATCGGCCTGTTGGTTAACATTCGCTCCTTTGGCGACAAGAAGTTTTGCCATCTCTTCATGGCCGTTGACCGTTGCAATAAGCAACAACGATCGGTTGCTCCCGTCTTTAGCATTCACGTCGCCGCCCTGTTCGAGCGCCTTCCGCGTTGCTTCGATATTATTTTTTCTGACCAGATCGACAATGTCCTGCTGCATGGAATGATCCGTGTTTGTCTTCAGACAAAGGAATGAAAAGAAAAGTATTATCACTTGCATGCCCTGATGTTTTGACGTTCCTGTCGCAATCTCCCCTTTAATTTGACATCATCACACCGTCTCGAACATTCACGTCTTGGCTAACATTGTATTGTACAACAAACGCTGATAGCAAAAAATACAATGGCCGAATCTATTTATCCATGCCTTTGGTTTGACAATCAAGCCAGGGCAGCAGCTGAATTCTATTGTTCAGTATTTAACAATTCAAGGATCCTTAGCGAACATCCGGTGGTCGTGATGTTCGAATTAAACGGTAGCAAGTTCATGGGGCTGAACGGAGGTCCAATTCACAAACCGACACATGCAACTTCGTTCGTCATTCCGTGTGATACTCAGAATGAAATCGATAGCTACTGGCAGAAATTGTCTGAAAACGGCGGTCGGGAAGAGCAATGTGGCTGGGTGCGTGACAAGTTCGGTTACTCGTGGCAGATTGTTCCGTCAATTCTCGGGGAACTGATGTCCGAGCCGGCGAAGGCCGAACGCGTGATGAACAAAATTCTGAAGATGAACAAGCTGGACATAGAGCAGCTAAAGAACGCCTAAACCGCCTCAAATTCGCCGATTTTGGGCTATTTTGGACGTGGTGCCCTTCCAATTGTAAATTACCGGTGATCTGTATTTGCAGATATTGAAATCTGGTTTACATTTGCACTCCCAAAGAATTCCCCGCCGGGGTTTTTGAAGGAAATGGGAGCTTAGCTCAGCTGGTTCAGAGCATCTGCCTTACAAGCAGAGGGTCGGGGGTTCGAACCCCTCAGCTCCCACATCAAAAAAGCCATTCCAAAAGGATGGCTTTTTTAGTTGTAATGAATTTCACATCTCTGGGCCAGGAAGATTGTCCGGAAAGCTTGTTGTCAATAACAGGCGATAAGCTCAATGTGTTCACGACATTGGCTACCATCATTGTAGATGGAGAGATACCAGAACAAATATCGCATTCCCTCAAGTCGCGCTTCCTTTTGGAACTATGGATGGGTGGGAGCATACCTGACTACCATTTGCACTCGGGATCGTCAATGCTTTTTCGGCGGCGTAGAAAGCAGCGAGGTGGTTCTGTCAACGATCGGTGAAATAGCAGATGAGGAATGGCAAAGAACATTCATAATGCGACCCGACATGAACCTTCAAATGGGTGCATACATTGTGATGCCTAACCATATTCATGGGATCGTTATCATCGGCCCGAACCCTTTTAACCAGAGAACATCGGATTATACTGTAGAGACGCAATGCTTTGCGTCTCACCCTTCGTGTTCCACCACAATAAACCATTTCGCACCCCAGTCCAAAAATTTATCGTCGATCATTCGTGGATTCAAGATAAGTGTAACGAAACGAGCCCATTTGATTGATCCCTATTTTGACTGGCAGGCGCGGTTTCATGATCGTATTATTCGGAATGAGATGGCATATCAAACCATTTCCAATTACATCACCAATAACCCTTCAAATTGGAAGGAGGATAAATTTCATTCCGCTCAGTAAATTATCTCGTTAACATAACATGATTTACACGAGTCAATCTCCAATCATGACCACGGTTCGATTATAATACGATCCCAAACGGCACCCCATGATCCAATGGCGGTAATCACGACCCCCGATCCGATGACGACCGGCGACGACGCCGACGACGATCCCGATAAACCCGCCGTAGAGACGCAATGCATTGCGTCTCTACAACCCACGTCGTACCCCATGTCGAACCCCGCGTGCAATCCCACGTCGAACGCATCGCGACACGAATTCCACATCAATAACCCGACAAAACCATCGCCCCCGTCTCCCCATCCAACACCCAGGTCGAATTCGGCGGCATCTCTAAAACCACACGCTTCCCATTCTTCAACGCTACCTCTACCGGCCCGCCCGTCTTAGTATGAATCGACACCATGCCACTCCACGCATACACAATCTCTCCATTGCTGCAATACCTATGCGCACCAGCTTTCGTTAATATATATGACCACAACTCGCTGCGATCATACGGCAGCGACAAAAACCACGACGTACTTTCTTTCAGTTGCTTCGATGCCAATGCAGATTGTGTTGTCTTCGAAATGACACCGTAAGTCTGTGCCTTGGTGTCCGTCACAACAAAAACAGGATTCGATACAGCAGGCTTGTTCAAAGCAAACGTGTAATTAACTATCGATGAATCAATCACTGCGCCCGGCGCTTCCGTTGTCTGAAGCTTCGACAAACTCATGCCGGTAACTTCGTCCATGAATTTCTGATCAAGTGTTGCACCGTCGCTGTATGCGGGAGCATATATCCAGATGAGATGCCGTCCTTTCTTCGCGACATTGCTTTTGATCAACGCACGCTGCTGCCCCGACATCACAAAGGTGTTAACAAAAACGACGGCCTTATATTGATCAAGATTTACCAGGGAAAGATCATCGATATGAATAACATCGTGAACAACGCTGGCCTTGAATATCCCCACCGGGATCCAGTTGTTTGCCCGATGAGCAACCGACGAATGATCGCGCGAGCTCCCCATATAGTAGAACGACTTAGTATCATGAACCAGCAGTACATCAGCAACACTCTTTAAGGGCAACTGATATTGCTTGTCAAGTACGGTTTTGAGATTCTTGATATCGGCACGAAGCGTTGGTTCATCCCACCATCCCCAGGTACCGTGATCTTTCAGCCTGGCACCGCCGTTAAACCCCGACGGACCAAAGTCATAAAACCAAAGTCCCTGTCCCTTACTGAACGTGAACAACACATTGCGCCTCACCTGGGCAATACTCTTCTGAAGGCTCTCTTTATAGGTGGGATCTTTGAGCGGAACCAATGGCGTTTGCTGGTCCATTTCATCCAACCACATCTTACCGTGTAATGACACAGAGTTGATGAGACTTCGCGAGCGATATGGATCTCCCATCTCAACGGCCGATGGATAATAGGTACCCGGCCCGCATAGAAAATCAATATCGGTCGACTTCAACAACCGTTGAAGTTGCAGATGCCCACCAGCCGCTTCCCTTCCAAACACTGCATAGAAGTACCCATAGAACGCACCGGTAACAATTGGTCGCGTCCAGCTTTCTTTAATGATCTTGCAAAAGTGGAGGATGTCATCCACAACCACGTCCTGTTGTGCTTCATAGTAATCGATCACGCTACGTTCCTTTACAGGATCACGAAATACACCATGCAACGTTTGACGCCTTTGCTCGAGCGATGGTATTGTTGCATCTGCTAAAGTAATCTTAACGCCCCATGACTGTTGAAGCGCCTTGTCAGTCTTGTATTTTTGCGTTAGCCATTGTCGGAAATATTGCTGCATCGGCAACGACATATCGGGCTCGTTTTCAATAAATCCCCAATAATGCCATTCACCATAAACACCGCCAGCAACCTGGATACCCGCGAGACTGTTTGATTCCGGAATGTTCTTTAGTTGCGAAAGAAACTCTTTCAGCTTGATTGTCGCCTCTGCCTTCCAACGCTCCGATGCCAAACTATGACGCGTTGGATTTTCTTCATCATCCTCAATAATGCGCTGAATACCCCAGCCGATATCAGGCATTGGCTTTGTATCGGCATAGACAGTATTCTCTTCAGGATGTTGTTGCTGCCACCACTTTGGCGGATTGACATGAAAGCGAATGAATACTGCAGCATCAGGACAAACATCATGCACTGCCTTGAGCTGACGTTGAACGGTATCCATCACGATGCGTCCATCAGGTGCCCAGACGTGATCAAAGGCTATATCAACCTGAACGAGTTTGATTCCGAGTTCACAAAATGATTTAAGGTTATATCTGGGAACTTCTTCCCATGCCCAGCGTCCGCCAGGGACGTCCGTGAGCGAGTAAAACATCGGATATTCCGCCCTGCCGTTGATGAATAGTGTAGGCCTTCCGTTGCTCATACGGACTTCTCCACTATTCTGAGCGAAGGCTAACGAGTACGCTGATAACAAAGCAAAGGAGAAAGCGATAATTGCAATTCTGCGTGACATGCTGATCAGTATTAATGATGTACATGTTCAGAAATCCACGCCAGAATTGCAACTATAACTATGCAATGTGGGATTTGCCATTAACGTTCGTGCGGCTCTCTGCCCGGTCAGTCTCCATAAAAGAACTGCTCTTTCACGATCTTGTTGTCCTTCCAGGTCTGTACCGAGACTTGCGTATAGTTCTTCACTCCCCATTCCTTGTGGGTATAGTCATAGCTCCAGATAACAAAGGAAGTGTTATTTGACACAGCCAATCCTTTGACAGATGCATTCCGAAACTCAGTGATATTCGAAAGAAACTCCTGCTCGCGCTTCCGGTTTGCATCCTTGCCACGTACAGGGCTGTTTTCGTTTTCCTGCATCTCAA
The DNA here is from genome assembly GCF_037203685.1 of Chryseolinea sp. T2. Taxonomy (NCBI): domain Bacteria; kingdom Pseudomonadati; phylum Bacteroidota; class Cytophagia; order Cytophagales; family Fulvivirgaceae; genus Chryseolinea; species Chryseolinea sp. T2. The sequence continues at coordinate 45,828 of NZ_JBBCAU010000001.1, read as the reverse complement.
CATCGTCGTGGTAGTACTTTTCGAAAGCATCCAGCAGCTTGCCTGAGATGACCAACTGATTGAGGTCCGCCACTTTTCTGTGATTGTGTTCATGATCTTGTTTTGCTTTTATGTGAAGCAAAATTGTGACCCTCGGCGGCGAGAAACATTGACGTGGATCAAGAACGAATCTTGACCTGTGTCAAGAACAAGCATTTGTTTAACCTCTCCCGAACGCCAAAACTATGCGCGTTTCGTGCTGCATATGAATTGGCAGCAGCGTTATTAGTTTAATGTTTTGATTGTTGTTTCCTGATCCGACTGATAGTTTCAGCCGACATCCCAAGGTAGGATGCTATCTGATGCTGAGGTACTCGCTGCTCGATGGATGCGTACTTTCCGATGAACTCGATGTATTGTTCTTCCGCGGTCTGACTGATCTTGCTGAGGATCCGTTGCTGATACGCGACAAAAGCATTCTGAAAAAGTATTCTGAACATGCGCTCGAACTTCGGTATCTCCCGGTACAATCGTTCAAGGTCACTCTTGTCAATGGTAAAAACGTCGCTGTCTTCTATTGCATCAATGTTTAGAGTAGCAGGTGCACCAGAGAGAAAACTGTAGAGATCACCGATCCACCAGTTTTCAATGGCAAACTGTACGATGTGTTCTGTGCCATCTTCTTCTACTGAATATGATCTAAGGCAGCCACCCGCTACAAAGGTCTCGAAGGTGCTTACGTCTCCAGCCTGCAAAAGGTATTGACGCTTTCTCAGTTTACGGTGCTTCAAAAATGACTTGAAGCGTTCCGCTTCTGTATCTGTCAGTTCAATATACTTTGACAAATAGTCTAAGATCGGTTGATACATCGCTTTGACTGTGAGCTCAGTTTTTCGAAACCATAGTCGTACTGTCGTGCCTTCAATGTTCTGCGTTGCTGCAAAGTCTTCATCCTGCATCCCTAATCGCTTCTCACCCTGGTGGAGGATCTTCTCGCAGTGAAGGAGCATCATGTCCTTTTAAAGTACCGGCGTCCGTCGCTTTGCCAACCTCGTCGTTAGATGGAGCGGATACAGATGATCTATTATTTAGCATCGCATCAATTTCCGCCTGCGATACCGGAGAATACACAACTTTGTTGAAGCCTGAGGTCGATTCGATTTCTGACTTCGCTGACTTGCGTTCCATTTGTGCAAGTATGGCCGAAGCAGATATTACCGGAATTTTCACATGCTTCTGCTTAATGGATTCGGCTTGTCCTGCCAGTGGAATGGTTACTATCCTCCTCGCTTTGTTGCCTGCCATATCTGTGGCTGTTACTGTAAACACAGTTCCAGGAACACTGTCGTTTCGTACCGTGGTGGCCATACGCCACAATCCCTTTTTGCCCCTTGGCAACGCCTGACCCTCTTCTATGATAGTGCCATCGTTTTTTGCTATTGTGATGGATACTGACATCACTTTAAAATCATCCCATGCCCGTACCCGGATGAGTTCACCAGGAGCGCCAGTGTAGGTCAATAGATTAACTTCCCTGACCTCGGGACAAGTCAGATAGTCCTTAAGCGCGACTGCGTTCACACTGGTCCTCACGGCATCGATGCCCTTAGCATAGATTGCACTGACCTGGGGATGGGCCGTAGCATTAGTAGCATACTGGGTAGCGTACCGAAAGACACTTTGTTGAGCAATCTGTTTGTCGGAATCGCTCTTCCTCTTCTTCCCATAGTTCGCTACTATGACGACACCACGTTTACGGTATTGTTTGATCACGATGTTCTTTCCAAGAGCACCGGATAATCCTTTGTATAGAGAGTTATTGCTAACGATTGGCATAATCTCAATACTAAGCAATACCAGTTAGGATTCCGATATAATTTGGAAATATATTTTTCGTGCATACTTCGTTGATTCTTCGTTGATCCTTCGTGCTTTGTGTTGATATTATTTGAAATTGAGCTAAAAAAGCTGTTTTACATCAATAAAAATGCTTTTATTTGATGTAAAATGGGTTTTGATTGAACCCATAGGCGAAATAACAGGAGAGGCGTTACCTTAAAAGGCGTTACCTAAAAGGCCGCTTTGATCTTCTAAAATACCAAATTTGAGGGGCCTGCGGCATTTAAATAGTGTTCTTAAAAAGAATTCTTGTCAAGCCGTTGGCCCATCAGGACAGACAAAATTTTCAAAAGTAGCATTTGCATAATACCACAATCCGAAAGCAATGGATAGACTATTGTGCTAACGCGTAGCTATACCGTTGTACAATCGGAATTTTTATCCTCATATTTTCACCCTACATTGCTACACGTTCGGAAATCTAACTGAGGTTAAATTTTCATTAAAACTCAGTTCTCCTTTATACACTGAGTATTTTCACGCGGTCACCCGCCGCACCTTTGCATGGGTGTCCGAAACACTGCAACTCTTTCGTGCCAGACACGTGGCATGCAGTTTGAACCTAACAGCTTTGATTATGGGTGATTCTAACAAACGACTAATCCTCGTTTCCAATCGGCTCCCCTTTCAGTTGATTGAAAAAGATGGACAAATATCCCTCAAACAAAGCGATGGCGGCCTCGTCACCGCACTAAAGGGCTATTTCGAGCAGTTGAGTCAGGCTAATGGCATTGCAGAGAAGATATGGATTGGTTCTGCCGATTTTCCGGAGAAAAGATGGCTTAAATACAAGCAGAACCCCGAAACACAGTCTTTTCGGATAGATGCACTGTTCATTGACGCAAAATCCTACAGCAAATACTATAATGGCTTTTGCAACGCCACACTGTGGCCTTTATTCCACTATTTTCCATCCTATGTGGTGTACGACGACGCAACTTTTGCGGAGTATGAAAAAGTTAATCAGCAGTTTGCGAATCAAATTATAAAGCAGGCCCGGCCCGGCGATACAATCTGGATACACGACTACCAACTGTTCCTCGTACCTCAAATGGTACGCGAACGTATTCCTGATGCGACCATCGGGTTCTTCCTTCATATTCCATTTCCATCATTCGAAGTCTTCCGGATGTTGCACCGTCCCTGGAAAGAAAAGATCATCCGGGGAATGTTGGGTGCCGACCTCGTCGGATTTCATACACACGAATACGTACAGCACTTCCTGAAAGCCGTTCGCATGGTCACAGGGCACGACCATCACTATCGCCAGATTGCTCATGAGAGTCGCCTTGTAAAAGCAGAGCTCTTTCCGCTCGGCGTTGACTTTGCAAAATTTAACGACTCGGCCAAGCGCGATGATGTCGCCGCTACGAGAGACGAAATCGTGAAGAATTTTCCCGACAAAAAAATAATCTTCTCCGTCGACAGGCTTGACTACACAAAAGGTATCACACATCGCCTCGCAGGCTACGAGTGCTTTTTAGATAAACATCCGGAGTGGCGCGAGAACGTCGTATTCATTCTCGTGGTTGTTCCATCACGACAGATCATTTCAAAGTACAACGAACGTCGAAAGCTTATAGAAGAACAGGTCGGCGGACTTAATGGAAAATACTCGACGCTATCGTGGCAACCGGTAATCTACAGATATAGCACACTTGACTTCAGAGAACTCTCTGCATTGTACAGTGCCGCACATGTCGCGCTTATCACACCATTGCGCGATGGGATGAACCTGGTTGCAAAAGAATACATTGCCAGCAACTCAGATCACGGTGTGCTCATCTTAAGTGAGCTCGCAGGCGCCGCCATCGAAATGGGCGAAGCAATCCCTGTAAATCCGTTGGACACTTCGGAAACTGCCGACGCTATTAATCAGGCCTTGTCTATGCCATTGCTTGAACAAAAGCGAAGACTCACGGTAATGCGCAAGCGTCTTCACGACTACGACGTGTTAGCATGGGTTAACGATTTTCTCAGTCAACTCAACGAAGTCAAAACACAACAGCAACAGGAGCATAGTAAATATCTTTCACCGGGTATCCGAAAGAACCTTGTCCGAAGCTACCGCAAGGCCAGCCATCGCAGTTTGCTTTTGGATTACGATGGAACATTGGTTCCATTCGCTCGAAATCCACGCGAAGCCATTCCAGATCCTGAATTATTGGCGCTATTGACAAAACTGGGAACAAGCGAAAGCACAAGTCTCACGATCATCAGTGGCCGGGATGCTGAATCCCTTGAGGAATGGTTCGGCAATATGCCCGTGAATCTAGTCGCCGAACACGGTGCCACAATCCGGCGTGTAGGCAAGCCGTGGACTAACGCAAAAGCCTTTGATCAAACATGGAAGCCAATGTTGAGGCCTACGCTCGAAATGTTTGTGAAACGTTGCCCTCGTTCCTTTATTGAAGAAAAGAATCATACCCTGGCGTGGCATTATCGCAATGTTGATCCGGAACTCGGCTTTCTTAGATCAAGGGAATTGCTTGATAGTCTTTTCCACCTCGTAAGAAACGGTCAGCTGCAGGTTATAGACGGAAACAAGGTGATCGAGATCCGCATGGCAGGCATTGACAAAGGTGTCGCCGCCCGACGAATTATAGAACGTACTGAAAGCGATTTCATTCTTGTTGTCGGTGATGACAAAACAGACGAAGATATGTTTAAGGCAATGTCCAACCTGGCAACAACGATAAAGGTGGGCTCGGGTCATTCAGCAGCCCAGTATTCGCTGTCACATCATTCTGAGGTGATCCGACTTTTGGGCGAACTGGCCAATACACATGATGAACAGGATAGTCCCGCAAGCGAGGTGATGCGCGTTCTTTAACTGGTCCGGTCAAACACGATTGTAGCCTGTGGGATAATTCGCGGAGAGACCTTCGCTGTTGCCTTCAATATTGATTATCATTGAAGTCCAATCTCACAACCTATGTCTTCCTGGCTCACCACCGTTTTGAGAAGTTTTCTCAAGCATAAGTCTTTTACATTGCTTAATGCAGGTGGTCTGCTCTTCGGACTGGGCTGTTTCACCGCCATACTTTTGTACGTAGTGGATGAACTGAAGTTTGATCGCTTTCACGACAACGCGTCGAGGATATATCGGATCAACGTCACCACATCGTACGATGGTGCGGGTACGCGCTATCCAACAACGGCTGCCCCACTGGCCGAATTTGTTGCCCGCGACATTCCGGAAGTGGAGCACGTTGCCCGGTTGTTTGGCAGAGAAGCATCGCTTCAGCCGATATCAGAAGATTCATCTTTGGTCGCCGACAAGAAATTCCGCGAGCCGAACTTTTACTTTGCGGACCCATCAACGCTGAAATTATTCACATTCAGCTTTCTTGCAGGCAACTCTTCAACAGCACTCGATGCTTCCAATAAAATCGTCTTGTCCAGGCGCACCGCGGAAAAATACTTTGGCTCAGCCACAGCAGCCATCAACAAACTGTTGATGTTTGAAGGTTCAATACCAATGGTTGTATCCGCAGTTTACGAGGATTGGCCACTGCAATCTTCTAACATCATCGACGCGGTAGCACACTTCGACAACTACTACGCTGTTGAGACGCCTGAAGTCCGTGACTTCTTAAAGCGCGACTGGCTGTATAATCCACTTCAAACTTATGTCATGCTCCGGCCAGCAGCCGATCCGGTAAAGACAACAAGCCTTATTCAGAAATTGAACGAGCGATATGCAGATGAACGCGTACGCGATCACGTGATTTATAGCCTTCAGCCTATTACCGATATTCACCTGCGTTCCGACTTCACCCATGCGAGCGATCGAAATGCCATTCGTTACATCTATATCTTCCTGGCGATCGGAGTATTGATTCTTCTGATTGCATGCATCAACTTTATCAATCTGTCAACGGTGCATTCGATGCGTCGTGCGAAAGAGATTGGCGTCCGGAAAGTCGTTGGAGCAAGCAGGTTTGTGCTGTTCTGGCACTATATGTCGGAATCGTTGTTATTAACGGTTTTGTCGGGCGGATTGGCAATGGGACTTCTTTACTACGCTCTGCCACTGATCAACGGGCTCACAGGAAAATCATTCGATAGTACCGCACTGTTTGGAACAGAGGTACTCTTCATTCTCATTCCCATTATTCTGATCACCGGACTTACCTCGGGAATTTACCCTTCACTGTTTGTTTCAAGGATCAATCCGGTAAGTGCACTCAAGGGATTGAAGACCAGAATTGGCACAGGACACTTCCTCGTGCGACGCATTCTCGTGGCCGCGCAATTTACAGCTTCCATTGCCCTCATTGCTTTCACACTGGTGATTCAAAGGCAGATACATTTCATGCAGGACAAACCACTTGGATTCAATAAAGAATTTGTACTAACGGTTCCGGTGTTCAGCAGCAATCCAAACTCGATTCTTGGCGGCGGCGTGGGCCGCGATCTGCGCCTTAGAATGAATGGCTTCGAGACTGAAATTGGCAACACACCTTCCGTGAAAGCCGTTACCGTTTCATCAACACTGCCCGGACAGGGAGCAGTGTTTGCACTGGTTACGACAGACAGCATTAGGGATACAGACAACCTTTTCGTTCCAATAGTGAGTGTGGACTATGATTTTCTGGAGACCTACGACATGCAGGTAATTGCGGGGCGCGCCTTCGACAGAACCGCAGGTACCGATCACCTTAACGCTTTCATGGCAAACGAAGAAGCTTTATCAGTTCTGGGATTTGGGGATGCCAGAAGTGCTATCGGCAAACAGGTAAATGCTTTCGGAAAGAACGGAACATTGATCGGTGTCATTCGTAATTTTCATGTCCAGGGATTGCAGCAACCCTTGCGTCCGTTGTTAATGGAAGTCGATGTCAGCAAGTTCACCGTCTTTTCCGTTCGGCTTGATAACACGAATGTTTCTTCATCAATCGAGGCAGTGAAGACCGCATGGAACAAATCGTTCCCGGAGCGCGTGTTCGAGTATCGCTTTTTGGATGATCAGCTAATGGAAGCCTATCAATCTGAACAACGGTTCGGCAGTCTCATCGGCGCATTCTCCTTGTTGGCTATCGGCATTTCTTCATTGGGACTTTTGGGGTTGGCCGCCTATGTTAACATACAACGGCAGAAGGAAGCAGGCATTCGGAAAGTATTGGGTGCTTCTACAATACAGGTCTTTTATGCTTTGTCAAAGGAGTTTGCACTGATATTCGGCATCGCCGCATTCATCGCCATGCCACTTTCATATTATCTATCGGCAGCATGGCTCGCCACCTTTGCCAACCAGGTTGGTATCGGATGGATACCGCTGATGCTGGCGCTGTTCATAACATTTGCTGTGATCCTCTTTACTACTGCCGTTCAAACCATCCGCACCGCGTCAGTCAATCCCGTTCAAACCATACGTAACGAGTAATACGGCCTTGCTGTAAATTATAGGTCGAAGGGCCAATATGACATTGGCATTTTCACAAGGCTGCTGCAGATTTGACCCTGCTGAACACTACCACGGCATTCTCGGAGATGAATTACTGAATGCAGACCGTGTTCAATGGATCAATTACAGACATATAAGATTCTAATAGATGAAAAGAAGAGACTTCATTCGGACGACGGCATCCACAGTTGCTGTGACGGCTGCTTCGTCGGCACTGGTATCCACGGCTATCGGCGCCACAAGGTCACCGGAATCGCCAACGGTAGGGGTATCTGAAGCACTAATAACGCCACCCAAAAACGCGATTCCCAGATGGAAAGGGTTCAATTTGCTTGACTTCTTTTCACCGGATCCCGCCAACGGGCGCGGCACCACTCCGGAAGAACATTTTAAATGGATGTCAGACTGGGGTTTCAATTTTATACGAATTCCCATGGCCTACCCATCTTATCTCAACATCGACAGAAGTAAGAACATTACTCCCGACGATGTCTACAAAATCAATAACGAGGCCGTCGATCATATCGATGCGTTGGTAAACAAGGCCCTCAAATACAACATGCACGTGAGCCTCAACCTTCACCGTGCACCGGGATATTGTGTGAACGCAGGCTTTAACGAACCGTACAATCTTTGGAAAGACCAGGCGGCCCTCGATGCGTTCTGCTTTCACTGGAACATGTGGGCAAAGCGTTACAAGAACGTGAGCGAAACAAAGATCAGCTTCGACCTCGTCAACGAGCCGTCTATGCGCGAAGACATGAATGATCAGCATTCTAAACGTTCCAGTGTTCCCGGCGATGTTTATAGGAAGGTAGCCAAGGCTGCCGCCGAAGCCATCAGGAAGGAAAATCCAAAGCGTATGGTTGTCGCTGATGGAAACGATGTCGGCAATAAAGTAATTCCTGAACTGATCGATCTGAATATTGCCCAGAGCTGCAGAGGTTATACTCCCGGAATTATTTCACATTATAAAGCACCCTGGGCGAACAAGGATCCGGACCATCTCCCGGAACCCAAATGGCCTGGCCAGGTCGGAGATCAATACCTCAGTCGCAAGATTCTCGAAGACTATTTTAAACCCTGGATAGAACTCAAGAACAAAGGCGTTGGTGTGCATTGTGGTGAATGCGGTTGCTGGAATAAGACACCTCACGACGTGTTCCTCGCGTGGTTCACGGATATGCTCGACATACTTAAATCAAACGAGATTGGATTTGCTCTCTGGGAATTCAAAGGCTCATTCGGCGTGATCGACTCAGAACGTGCAGATGTGAAGTATGAAGACTGGCACGGAGCGAAGTTGGATAGGAAGCTGCTTGACTTGCTCATGAAGTATTGAAAAGTCCTGAGTCCTTAGTCCTGAGTTCTTAGTTTGGTTGGTAGTTTTGAGTTTTTAGAGTATCAGCTCCGGGTTATGATTCACCAGTCCGCAGCCTAATATGTTTTTAGTGCTGCCAAAAACAAATCAATAATCCATAGCCTCAGGACTTAAGACTCAAGACTAAGGACTATATTTGAACCAGAGCACCCAGCCCTAAATACTCTACCTCTACTCAGGACTACTAACCACTAACGACCAACACTCAATACTCAGGACTAACTACTCAGGACTATTTTAAAATCATGAAGGCGTACATCATCGGCGACATTACCATCACGGACCCTGTCCGCTATGAGGACTACAAGAAGCTCACCCAGGCAACACTCGAGCCTTACGGCGGAAAGTTTGTTGTACGTGGAGGCCCGCTTACTGCTCTTGAAGGGGATTGGAATGCAGGACGAATAGTACTATTGGAGTTCCCATCTCCGGAAAAAGCAAAAGCCTGGTATGAAGGAGAAGTTTATGCACCTGCCAAGAAGATCCGCCAGAGTGCATCGAAAGGGAAGTTCGTCCTTGTAGAAGGAATTGAATAAAAGTTCGTGGTGTGTGAAAGGCACATCAATATATTGGTACCGGATGCTTCGGTAAACAGCAGTTCAAATGAACAATGTTATCAGTTCAGAGGACGATGCTGGTGCTGACCGTGCTCATTAAGTTCTACACCCTTTCCTTAGAAAGATTCATCATGAAAAGAAGAGAGATTGTTAAACAATTATCCACGATTCCATTCGCGGGCGGATTGATTTCTGCTGCGGCAGCAACTCAGGCAGCGGCTAACGGTTTACCCCTATCGACACCGTTGGATAAAAAGCCTGTTGCCACCGGTTCAATATATGACTCGATCGGCGTCGATCCCATCATCAACTGTCGTGGCACATTCACCATCATTGGTGGATCTGTAGAACGACCGGAAGTTGTGAATGCCATGAAGGCGGCTTCGGGCTATTTCGTTCAGTATGACGAACTCGCTTACGGTGTGGGCAAGCGACTGGCAGAGTTAACAGGCGCTGAATGGGGCATGGTGAGTTCCGGATGCGCGGCCGGGCTGAAGCACGTAACTGCCGCTTGTGTAACTGATGGTAATCCGGAGAAGCTGATAAGAATTCCAAACCTGACAGGATTTACCAAAACGGAAGTAATCATACCGAAGCATAGCCGAAATGTTTACGATCACGCACTGCGTAATATCGGCGTGACGATCATTACTGTTGATTCCGCCGAGGAGCTGAAGGCTGCTATCAATTCCCGAACGGCGCTGATCTATTTGATGGCAAGTGAAGAAACGATGCCAGGTCAGCCATTGTCTACTGAGGTGATCGCACAGATCGCGAAACCCCACAATATTCCCATTCTTATCGATGCAGCTGCAGAGGTACTGACTATTCCTAACGTTCACCTCGCGCATGGCGCTACCGTTGTCGCATACAGCGGCGGCAAAGCCATCTGCGGTCCGCAGTGTGCTGGTTTGCTTCTGGGCAAAAAAGATCTGCTGATGTCTGCCTGGCAGGCAAGCTCACCTCACCACGGACCCGGCCGCGACAACAAAGTCGGCAAGGAAGAAATGATGGGAATGCTGGCAGGTGTTGAAGCGTGGACAAAACGCGATCATGCTGCAGAATGGAAGGTGTGGCTTTCTTATCTGGATACGATCAGCAAGGAAGTGACAAAGGTTGCCGGCGTTACTACGAAGGTTTTTGAACCTACAGAATTATCGAATAAGTCCCCAGTGCTGAACGTATCATGGGAAGTGAACAAGTTTAACATCACCGGCGAAGAGGTAGCGGAACTGTTCGCCAGAACAAAACCGCGCGTTGCTATCGGAGGACGTACCGAGGGGGATGTAACTTCGCTGAGTATCACCACAGGTCAGATGCAGCCAGGTAATGATAAAGTAGTGGCACAGCGTATCGTTGCTGTATTGTCCGAGAAGAGGCCCGCAAAAGATGACACTATGCCTGCGCCTGGCGGTAACGTTGCCGGACTTTGGGATGTGACCATGGAGTTTTTCTCTGGTACAAGCAATCATCAGTTCAGAATCGAGCAGGATGGCAACTGGCTTCAGGGCCTGCACATTTCCGACTTTTCCAACAACGAACTGGTTGGCATGATCGAAGGCAACGAGATCAAGATAAGAACGAACTATCGCGCTGCAGGTGACGGCATCACTTATCTGTTCTCAGGTCAATTGAATAACGGAGAGTTCAGCGGGTCGGTCTACATGGGCGAATACCAGACAGCTAAGTTCAAGGCACGTAAGCGCGTCTACAAGCTTGCCCGGAAACGAATCGTGATCCCCGGCGGACCACCACTCGCGACCTAACGAGTAAGCAAAACGAAAAGTCAACTTCAGTAAAAGGCTGCTTCAGAAATGGCTGCTGTTTTCCAACATTGACGGGGGCAATCACTGCATCTTGATTTGTTAAGTAGACAAGACTAAAGACTTAGAACTAAATACCCAACTAAGGACTCAGGACTAAGGACTCAAGACTGACTCGCATGTTAAGAATCATAACCACATTCCTGTTTCTCTTCGCCGCCGCGCACTGTCCCGCCCAGGACTTCGACCTCCTTATCAAAGGAGGACATGTTGTGGACCCGGCCAACAACATCGACGGTCCAATGGACGTTGGCGTTAAGGACGGAAAGATCAGCAAGGTTGCATCTGACATTCCATCTACCGCATCTAAGAGGGTGGTCGATGCAAAGGGACTCTATGTAACTCCTGGTCTCATCGATATGCACGTCCACGTGTTTATAGGCAATGATCTCGGCGCATACATCGCAGACGGACAAACCAGTGTACAGCCGGATGGATTTACCTTCAGATCCGGTGTAACCACCGTTGTTGATGCCGGATCTTCGGGATGGCGCAACTTCCGGAAGTTCAAGGAACAAACCATTGACAGGTCTCAAACACGCGTGTTGGCGCTTCTCAACATCGTGGGCAACGGTATGGTTGGGCGCTTTGAAGAGCAGGACGTAAGTGACATGAATCCTGTCATGACGGCAAACATGATCACTCAAATGTATCCTGATATTCTTGTCGGAATCAAGTCAGCGCACTACTGGGGAGACTTCACGCAGGTTGATAAAGCAGTTGAAGCAGGTAAACTCGCGAAGGTTCCCGTCATGGTAGACTTCGGTGAACACGATCCTCCGAATTCGATTGAAGCCCTGTTCATGCAGCACCTCCGCCCCGGAGATATCTTCACGCATACCTATTCCCACGGTCCGGCTAAGCGCGAGACGATTGTCGACGACAAAGGAAAAGTAAAGCCGTTTGTATTCAGTGCCCGCAAGCGCGGGATCCTGTTTGACGTGGGGCATGGTGGTGGTGCTTTCTCCTGGAAGCAAGCTGTTCCCGCTTTACAGCAGGGATTTGCACCCGACGTGATCAGCACTGATTTGCATACACAAAGCATGAATGCGGGGATGAAGGATCTGCCAAATGTGATGTCGAAGTTCCTCGCTCTGGGTATGCCTTTGAAAGATGTGATACAACGCTGCACCGTAAATCCCGCCCGCGTCATCAGCAGGCCGGCATTGGGTACGCTCACCGTAGGCAGCGATGCCGACATTGCTGTATTCAATTTGCGAAAAGGCGACTTCGGATTCCTGGATGTATCGGGCACTAAAGTGAAAGGTTCACAAAAACTCGAGGCCGAGCTTACCGTACGCGCTGGTAAAGTCGTTTGGGACCTTAACGGTATTGCTGCCGCTGCTTTTCAGCCTTCGAATTGAGCATTCGATAGTCAGCGGCAACGATGTCGACATTCTTAAATCTTATATCATGCGGCAACGGCTGATACTTTCACTGATTCTGATTTCAATCGTGCGCTTTACAGTCGCGCAGGAATTTGACACGATCATAAAGAATGGGCACGTAGTTGATCCGGCGAATAATGTAAACGCTGCTCGTGACGTCGCCATAGCCAACGGCAAGATTGCCCTCATTGCAAAAGACATTTCATCAGATCGCGGCAAGAACGTGATCGATGCATCGGGTTTGATCGTTTGCCCTGGTTTCATCGATATCCACACGCACGTATTTGTGGGAAGTAATCCTGGCGTGTTCGCCGATGGTGTCTACAGCCTTTCACCTGATGATTTTACATTTAAGAGCGGTGTTACTACAGTGGTTGATGCCGGAACTTCAGGCGCTCAGTCTTTTCACAAGTTTAAAGAGCAGGTGATCGATCAATCCAGGACTCGAATTCTTGCCTGGCTTAATATCGCATCGCCCGGCATGATCGGCAATCCTGGCCAGGAAGACGTCGCCTCAATGGATGTTAACGCCGCTGTTGATGTCGCGAAAACCTTCAGTCAGCACATCGTTGGAATTAAGATCGGACACTATGAAAAATCCGATTGGGTGCCGTTTGAAAGAGCCCTCCAGGCAGCTAGTCAGGCCGTTGTGCCGCTCTTTGTGGAATGCCATTTGCCAAAGTATAGCCTGCAGGATCAGCTCGCTAAGATGCGCGCCGGAGATATCATCACTCACAGCTTTGAGAAGGTTGACGAACGTACACCCATCACAGACGAGCAGGGTAATGTTCGCGACTACGTACTTGCTGCGCAAAAAAGAGGTGTTCTCTTCGACCTCGGTCATGGAGGGGCAGGCTTTTGGTTCAGCGAAGCCATTCCAGCAATGAAGCAGGGCTTAACGCCTTTCACATTTGGAACAGATCTCCATCGCTTCAGTATGAATGCCGGCATGAAAGACATGACTAATGTGATGTCAAAGTTTATAGCGCTTGGAATGAGTCGTGACGATGTGATCAGGCGAGCAACTGCAAACGCAGCAAAGGCTATTCATCGCAGCGATCTCGGAAACCTGAGCGTCGGCTCTGTTGCTGACGTTGTTATCATTAGAGAAGTGGAGGGTGACTACGGTTTCGTTGATGCCGGCGGAAACAGGATCATGGGTGATCGCAAGTTGATTGCCGAGGCCACTATAAGAGAGGGAAAGGTAGTTTGGGACCTGAATGGGCTTACAGCAAAACCCTTCGTCAAATCACGATAGTTTCGTTGGGCAGTCAGATAAGCCTGGCCCTGTTCATAGCCGCATGAACTTATTCATACTTGCTGGCGAGTATATGCCCCGTTGTGTGATCGAAATACTCCGACAACCAATAGTGCGGATCATTAATCTCCCGAAACTCAATCTGCTGCATATAATATCGTCCCTTGAATGGCGCTCTCAGAAAAACAACAATGCCGTTATCCGTTGGCCATCCTTCACCCGTCTCGGCAATGGTGTTTCCGAGTTTAAGCTCGGCATCGAGTATTCCTTTTAATGCTTTACTAAATCGCTCAAGATGAATTTGCGAAATCATGTTGTTGTGCCCAGCTTCAATGTCCGGGCCGATTTGGGGCACAATGCGAATATCTATCTCCTGTCGCTTTATGCTTTCTGGAATCATTAATAAGGCGACGGACTTACACTTGTCCATCCGCCGTCAATCACCAGCGACTGCCCTGTTATGTGTCCCGCTCCCGGTGAAACAAGGAACAAGGCAGCGTGTGCAATGTCCTTCGTAGTCGCCGGCTTACCAATGGGAGTTATGCGCGACCACGTCTCTTCATAATTTTTATCAGCAAGCGTTCTCTCAGTTGCTGTTGCTCCAGGGGCAATAGCGTTGACCGTGATGCCGTAAGGAGCGAGTTCGAGTACCAGCGTCTTGGCTAGCATCTCCAGAGCTGCTTTGCTCATACCATAGGCCGCGAGGTTCTTATGCGCCTGGTGCCCGGTCACTGAAGACATAAACAGAATTCTTCCTCCGCTGTTTTGGTCCCTCATCTGAAGTGCCGCCACCTGGGCAAGAAAGAAGCTACCTCCCACGTTCAGGTCCAGTACTTTCATAAGATCTTCCTTCTTATAGTCAAGGAACTCACCGTACAAAGTGATACCTGCATTCGCGATTGCTATATCAAGCTTCCCAAACTGCTTCACTGCCTCGGCAACCATCTCGCGGATAAAGTCAACATCAGAGGCATCGCCAGCGTACGGTATGCATTTTCCTCCTTCCCGCTGAATGATTCCCGCTGCTTCTTCCGCCAATGATTTTTGAACATCGTTCAATACCACGGATGCACCCTGTTCTGCCAGCGACCGGCAGATTTCAAGGCCGATGCCCTGGCCCGCTCCAGTTACAATAGCCACACGGTTGTGAAATGCTTGTCCGTTTCTTTCCATTAGTCAAATGCTCTTTTGAAATAAATTCTCCTTGAAACCAGCATGCACGAATCTCAACCAAGGATGGCTGAGTTATTAATCCATGCTTCCGGAATTCCTTTAAAACATCAATGCGAGTCTCGTGACACCTCACTGCCCGATCCGCCACGCAGATAAACCATGTCAGCACCCAAATGAGCCTGTTCCACCTGTTGCTGATACAGACTTACGTACCCACGATCGTAGATCTTGTGCTTGGGCTTCCACTCCTTGCGACGCTTTGTCAGTTCTTCTTCACTCACGTTCAATGTCAGCTTCCGGTTCGGGACGTCAAGGGTTATCGTATCCCCGGATCTTATAACAGCAAAGTTTCCGCCCAACGCCGCCTCAGGTGAGGCATGCAGGATCACTGTACCGAAGCCGGTGCCGCTCATTCGTCCATCAGATATTCGGATCATATCGTGAATTCCTCTCGTGAGAAGCTTCTTGGGCAACGATATGTTGCCTACTTCTGGCATGCCTGGATAACCGACAGGCCCTACATTCTTCAGTACCAGTATGCAAGTCTCATCAACGTCCAGGTCTGGATCGTCTACGCGCTTCTTGTAGTCATCAATGTCCTCAAAAACAACAGCCTTGCCAGTATGACTCAACAGCTTAGGGTCGGCAGCCGATGGCTTCATCACCGCGCCGTTCTCGCACATGTTTCCGGTGAGGATCACAACCCCCGAAAGAGGATTAAATGGTTCTTCAACTGTCGAGATAATATCGCGATCGTAGCACGTCGCCTTTTCGTAATTCTCCCTGATGGATTTTCCATTTGCAGTGATTGCGTTGCCATGCAGAAAACGATCTATTTCCTTCATCACAGCAGGTAATCCACCAGCATAGTACAGGTCTTCCATGAAGTGTTTACCCGAAGGCTGGATGTTGGCAACAACGGGAACGAGTGCCGAAAGTTTGTCGAAGTCTTTCAACTCTAACGGAACACCTATACGTCCAGCAATGGCAAGAAGGTGGATTATAAAGTTCGTCGAACCACCAATAGCTGAATTGGTAATGATTGAATTTTCAAAAGCCTCGCGGGTAAGAATGTCTGACATGCGCAGATTCTCCTTGACCATTTCTACGATGCGTATCCCCGACATCTGCGCCAGTACCTTTCTCCTTGCATCAGCTGCCGGAATAGCGGCATTATCAGGAAGCGTCAACCCAAGCGACTCCACCATGGCAGCCATCGTGGATGCGGTACCCATCACGGCGCAATGCCCACGGCTGCGGGCCATGCACGCTTCAGATATCGTAAGGTCTTCCTGCGACATTTCTCCTGCACGAACGGCATCATTAAAACGCCAGATGTCGCTGGTACCGATGTCTCTTCCCTGAAACTTACCCGCCAGCATCGGTCCGCCCGATACTACTATGGTAGGAAGGTTCACACTACATGCACCCATTACGAGTGAAGGTGTCGTCTTATCGCATCCGCACATCAGCACAACCCCATCAACGGGATTGGCTCTTATTGATTCTTCCACATCCATGCTGGCCAGGTTCCTGTACAGCATTGCCGTGGGTTTGATGAGCGTTTCACCCAATGACATTACCGGGAATTCGACGGGAAGGCCACCCGCCTCCGATACGCCACGCTTGATTGATTCTGCCAGCTCTCTGAAGTGAGCGTTGCAGGGTGTTAACTCAGACCAGGTGTTGCAAATGCCAATCACAGGCTTGCCTCTGAATTCATAGTCGGGGATACCCTGGTTCTTCATCCACGCGCGATAGATGAACCCGTCCTTACCGGTCTTTCCAAACCATCCCTGGCTGCGCAATTTCTCTTTCATAGGTGTTTTATAATTCGATCAACAATTTTCCATTATCTCTATTGTATCAAGCGCCTCTGCGAGCGAACAAGGATTCTTGCCCTTGCCTCTGAAGTAATCGGCTACTTGTTGAATCATCGGTTGCTGAATGTTCACGGGAAATGTAAAGCTCTCCGTCGTCGTATCTTCTCCCTTCGTAATTTCAATCGATGCACTGGTAAAGCTTGTGAAAAAGGGAAACGTCACCGATCCTTTATCACCAATGATCCGACAACTGTCATGTCGTTGCGACTGACTCACATTAAATGACCACAGCCCCTGGAAGAACACATTATCGCGAAGCACCATGGACAACGATGTTACATCAGGCGCATCGTAAAATACTCCCTGCTTAACCGAAGTACCCTTGAATGACAGTGGCTTTCCGAATATCCAATAGATGATGTCGAGCTGGTGGGGAGCCAGGTCAAAGAACAATCCCCCTCCCGAAACGCCGGGATCCACCCGCCAGTTTTCATTAGCGCTGGTCGGCTTGGCCGGGTGAAGCAGGTTCAGCTGGACCAGCGTTGGCCTTCCAATAGCCCCTTCGTTAATCAGTTGCTTCACGCGACGAAAAAGATCCAGCCCCCGCCGGTAATGAGCAACAGACGACGGTTGTCCCATAGATTCGGATGCCTCCAGCATGCGTCGGCAGGATGCACTGTTGAGCGCTATCGGCTTTTCGATATACACGGGCTTCCCCGCCTTCATCGCTTCCAAAGCGTAAGCCTCATGAGAGGAAGGTGGCGTTGCAATGTAAACCGCGTTCACACCGGGATCGTTGATCAATGCCGAGGCATCGCCGTATGACTTATCAACATGATGGCGTTGTGCAAAATCGGCAGCCTTATCAGCATCGCGCCGCATAACGGCAACCAATGATGAATTGTCTATTTTGGAAAATGCAGGACCGCTCTTTACCTCACAAACATCGCCGCAGCCGATAATGCCCCAACGCAGGGGGCCGTCAATGAAACGCATGCCGACAAGTTATAAAATATATCTAAACGAAGGACCGATCATTCGATTGCAAGGCTGCCATAGCCATTAATTTTTTGAGCGGTAACTGTCAGATATAAATAGATACATTGTTAGCTTAGGCACTATGAACGCCATATTCAAGAAACTCAACTTCAAAGATCAGTCCGCCGCCGTCATTGTTAACGCGCCACAAAGTTTCAATGCCGACATGAATGAGATGAAAGCTCTTACTAAAGTGGCCACGTCCATACCATCCGGAGAGATCAGCTTTTTCCTGGCATTTGTCACAAAGCAAAATGAGGTCGATTCGCTGGTTGAAAAGGTTATACCGTTGATGGCTGAGGACGGGCTGTTCTGGTTTGCCTATCCCAAAGGTTCATCAAAAAAATACAAGTGCGAATTCAACCGCGACTCAGGATGGGCCAAACTTGGCAAGCACGACTACGAACCAGTACGAATGGTTGCTATCGACGAAGACTGGAGTGCCCTGCGCTTCCGCCATGTCGATAATATCAAGGTGATGACCCGAAGCAGAACACTAAGCGATGCAGGTACTAAGAAGGCTGCTCCACCAAAGAAGACAGTAGCAAAAAAGAGCGCTTCAAAGGGTCCTAAAAAGAAGGCTAAATAGTTTGTCGTTGGTACTTGTGCGGCTAAATGCCTCAGGTGACTTGAAGCAAAATTGATTACATCTTCATTCGCTTTTCTTCCCTGATCATTTCCCCGTATCCCTTCTTCTGACTCAGGGCATTTACCGACATAACGATCCTCTTCGTTTTCGTTTCAACAGTTTTGGCGCTCTCGATCCACTTGCTGAAGTATTGCTGATGCGACATCGGCAGTGACTTGAAAAATTCAAAGGCACCTGGCTCGTCAGCCAGCGACGCCATCAGGTCCTTCGATAGTTCGATCTTTCGCTTATCCACATCGAGGACCAGCGTAACCTTGTCTCCACTTTCTTTACCTATTGCCCTCCGCATGGTGCCATTAACAGGCAGCATGAAGGACCCATCACCCATTGGTAAAACAGAAGTCTTATTGAGCGCATAGCTGTCGATCGAGCCTTTGACCCGAAATCCCAGTCGGGAACCAGCAACCAGCTTCTTTGCATTGGCAGCAGAAATGATGATATATGACCAGCCGGTCTTTTCCCTGCTGCGGTCATCGCGTTTGATTGTGGTGGTGAACGTTACCATGGTGCCGACAATATAGTTGCCTCAAAGGAAACTTTCTCTCTGAAAGTCTTGTATATACAATTGTTGAAACTACTTAGCTATGTCACTTGAGCAGGATATCAAACAGGAAAAGTTTGCTGACGAGCATGAAAAGGCGGTAATCAACATTTTGTTTACTGCCAGTTGGCTCTACAACCGGAATGCGTCACGGCTTAGGGTGCACGACATTACCCCTGAGCAGTACAATGTCTTGAGGATCTTACGGGGAAGTCACCCCCGCGCGTTAATGCTGGCGGACGTTACCTCCCGCATGATTGACAAAAGCAGCAATGCTACCCGCCTGGTGGAGAAACTACGTCAGAAGGGATTGTTGCGTCGTGAGATTTGTGAAAGCAATCGCCGCCAGGTCGACATCATGATCACCGATCAGGGGCTCGAGCTTTTGAAGCGTATCGATGAGGAAGCCGCCGTGTGGTTAGAGTCGCTCAGGATCATTTCCAAAGATGAGGCGAAAGAACTAAACAGAATCCTTGACAAGCTTCGCGATTGACAATCTGATCCAGGCTCCGTGACTGCAGACCGATTGACCACTATGGCCTTGTCTACAACGGTTCAGACTTTTTTCCTGACCATATTTTGGTAGGAAATCTGGATCGGTGCAACCCTTTGTGGTATCTTTTTCGTACACATACGGCAAGCAATTTCGCCGGCATGGTTGCACGGCATTGGTATGCTCAGGAACACGTTACCCGTTGCACTTAGAAACCTCCTTCGAAACAAAACAGTCGCTCTTATTCAGGTTGGTGGCTTTGCATTAGGCCTTGCTGCTTTCCTCTTTTCGATCAAGACGGTATTGTTTGAATACAGCTTCGACAACTTTCATGCTGGAGCTGACCAGCTGTTTTTTGTCTCTACCACTGTTAAAGGCCTCAAGGGAGGCGCAGAAGATCAGTTCGTATCGACCATGCCCGCCCTGATTTACAGAATAAAATCGTCGGTGCCGGATGTTGAATATGTATCCCGCTACTTCGATCAGGGCAATCGCGAACCATATTGCATTGTTAGCTATACGCCGAAGAGCGGTCCTCAAAAATCTTACAATGAGCCCGGCGCCCGTTACGTAGACGAAGAGTTTCTCAATGTCTTTGATTTTCCTCTGCTCCAGGGTGATCGTAACCGCGCCTTATCAACAACGACATCGATGGTAATGACGAAGTCATTGGCGAGGAAGTATTTCGGAGACGAAAATCCGCTGGGTAAAGTTGTGCAGATCAGGACTGGCGGGACGGAGACCAGACAAACACAATTCAACTATCAGGTCACAGGCATCATCGATGATGTTCCGGAAAATTCAACGCTCCGGTTCGACATGCTTCTTCCATTCAGAAACTTCGAGGACAACTATTTACAGGACATCAGGAACATCTGGTACTGGCCGGGGTTCTTTACGTTCATGAAAACCAATCATGCAGTGAGCCGCGACTCCCTTGAATCAAAGGTACTTCGCACCGTTCCCGCCGAGGCGAACAAACAGCTCGCAGATGGTCAACGATTGGAACTAAAAGTTCAACCAATCAATGAACTTCATTTTGAATCGGGAAGGATAGACAGCAATGCGCCCTCGATACAAACCAACCCTGTTGGCTATACGCTGATGATTGGACTCATCGGGATGTCTATTCTTGCCGTGGCAGCCATCAACTACATCAATCTGACAACAGCCAAAACTTTCAACAGAGTTAAAGAAGTGGGTGTTCGAAGGATCATGGGTGCTTCAGCATGGAACCTCGCACGCCAATACCTGCTCGATGCATCGCTGATTCATGCTGCCGGCTTCGTGGTTGCACTTATAATCCTGCTGTTAGCGCGACCGTTGATCATTGCTCTGACAGGCAAATATGTCCCTTTCCTTTTATGGACTCCGGGCCAGGTAATATTGATCGCTTTTGCTTTGCTGGCAAGTGTCCTTGTGAATGGACTTATTCCTTTAACCACACTGGCAAAGCTGCATTCGGTTAAAGCATTGAGAGGCTATTCGGTTAAATTTTCCGACGGTGCGTTCATGAGAAAGGCACTCGTCGTACTTCAATTCGTTGTGTCCGTTACACTGATCATCTTCAGCTTCACGGTTTTTCTGCAGATAAAACATTTGCAATTGCGCGAAAGAGGATTTGAGTCCGATCATCGGATTCAGATCAGGAACATTGGGACCGACGATCCGGACTTTACGAAGTTTCGCGCGTTTCGCGAAAAGGTGCTGAACAATAAACAGGTTATAAACGTGACCGGTGCGATGGCTATCCCGGGGAAATTTGCTGAGCTCACTACCTCCGAATACACGAACCTTGAAAGACCTGATGAACGGGTCCGTCTCTGTCAGAATGTGGTCGACTGGGATTACGCATCAACCATGGGGATTGAATTAGTGGCGGGTCGCGAGTTTACGCGCGAACGAACCACTGGTGAGAAGGTAGTGATGATCAACGAAACTTCCGTGAAAGCCTTTGGATTCCAGAGCGCCGACGATGCTGTCGATAAACCAATTAATTTCGTTTGGAGAGGCTCGGAAGGTGACATGACCTTGAAAATTATCGGCGTCGTAAGAGACGTTAACAACACTAATCTTCCGGGCTCTTCTGTGTTACCTGGCATCTTGATGTACGCCAACACCGCGTGGCCCTATGGTACTTACAACTATGTGATCGTTCATCTTGCTCCGGGCAACATCTCGCAAAGCGTTGCTGCTCTCGAGAAAGAATGGAAGAGTATGTTTCCTGGCACCCCATTCGAATACACGTTTCAGGACATTGTTTTTCAACGAATTTTTGAACGCGACGAAAGGATCCGATCCATTGCAGGCTTGTCGACATTGCTTTCGATCTTCATTGCCTGCATGGGACTTGCTGGCCTTATGTCGTTTTCACTTCATCAGCGGGTCAAAGAAATCGGTATCCGTAAAGTACTGGGTGCAACAATCAGCCAGATCCTCGTGTTGTTGTCCAGCGACTTCGTGCGACTCATCATTTTGTCGATTGCCCTGGCCGTACCGTTAGGATGGATCATTGCAAAGCAGTTCCTGAATAGTTATCAGTATAGAATTGAACTTTCGTACTGGATGTTTGTAATCCCCTGCATCATCCTGTTATTCATAGCCGTGGCGACAATCAGCCATCAGACTATTCGTGCCGCCAGAGGCAATCCGGTTGATGCTCTCAGGCACGAGTAAGCCGCCAATGTTCATGGCAATTCAAATGAAGCTCGGAGTTTCAAATACTAATCGTTCTTCAGAGTCTCTGCAGGTGTCGCCGCGTTCAGGCGACCCAATTGCGTAGCAACCGTAACGACAACCGTAGAGATCATCAGGCTGCCCGTTAGAACAAATGGCCACGCAGGAATCGGAATCTCTTCCGGATAAGCTGCCTTGATCATTTGGCTCACCATCTGCCACCCTAACGGAGCAGCTATCACGAAGGCAGTAATGACAATCCACGCGTAGTCACGATTCATCTCTTTGAGGATGTGAAGCATGGATGCACCAAAGACCTTTCGAATACTGAATTCTTTCAATCTCCTGGTGAGGTTATAAGACATTAATCCATACAATCCCATGATTGCCAGTGCCAGCGCCACGATCGATATCGTCATCATGATCTTGTTGTTGCCGCTGTTGGAATTGAAGAACTGCTGGAATACATCATCCTGAAACTTTCCTTCATAGGGATCATCAGGTGCCAGTTTATTCCACGCAGATCTCAGCTCGTCGGACACCTCATTGAGATGGCCTGCTTCAACATGTGCAGCGAGATACTTGTAGCGCTCTTCTGTTCCGATGTGAATGAACACAGGTTCCACTGCAGTATAGAATTCCTGGAAGTTGAAGTCTTTTGCTACACCAATGATGTACCACTTCTGACCGTCGAAATCAAAAGTCTTACCCAATGGATCTGACCAGTTCATCTTCCTGGCAAAAGCTTCATTGATAATTACGGATTCCTTCTTGTCGGATGCGATATTCTCATCAAATGAACGACCTCGAACAATCTTTACGTCCATCGTTTCCAGGTATCGGAATCCAACCTCGAAGCGATTGACGGCCACCTGGTCTTCTCCGATATTGATCGTGGTAATGTGATTCGTCATTCCGATATGACTTTCTGCACCTGCATATGCAATGACGTGCTTGTTCGATGCAAGCTTTCGTTCCACTTCCCGAAACTGCGCAAGGTTTGACACGGGCGTGTAAAGGTGGCCGTTGTGCTGATAACCCCAATCTTTCGATTCAAAATGCTTGCTGCTGTTGATGAACACAAAGCTTGCCACGATGATAGAGAAAGAAATCACAAACTGAAGGGTGAGCATGAACTTGCTCAGCATGCTCTTTGAACCAAACTTCTCGCGTCCACGCATGATCGTAACGGCATTAAATGAAGAGACATACAAGGCAGGATATGCTCCCGAAATGATGGCCACCATCAGAATGACACCAACAAAAAAGGTGATCATGGTAGCGGGCGAGGAGAAAGCGAATGGTATGTGAATTGGAAACAGTGTATTGAAACCAGGCAGAAGAATGAAGGCCGATATTATTGTTCCGGCCAGCGTTGCTATCGCGCAGAACACTACGTTCTCGATCATGAATTGCCAGATGATCTGTCTGCGCCCACCACCTACGACTTTACGGATTCCAATTTCTTTCAAACGTGTAGATACCGACGCGACGGCAACGTTCATATAATTAATACATGCCAGGAGCACCAGGAATGATGCAATGATGCCCAATCCGATCATGGCTGCTGGCATGTTGCTCCACGACAAGGCAAACTTGATATCGAAACTGCGCTCGGCAACTTCTTCCATGGGGATGAATGTTACAGATTCAATCTGAAACTTATCGTTGGCTTCATGCTGCGTCTTCTTCAAGGCTTCCACCACCGTGTTGAGCTCGTTCGGAAAACGCCCTTCCTTTAGCACGACAAATGTAGCAGCGGCCCAGGTGCGCCACTGAATTACCTTTGAAGGCTCCACGTGCTGTTCCCACTGCTTCATGGGTATCAACACACCAAAGTGCATGCTCGACTGGTCAGGTATCGTGTTTACAACGGCGCCTATCTTATACGTTACTTTGTCGTCGTTGCTGTACTTGATCTGAATGTCTTCGTTCACCACGTCTTCGCGGCCGAAGTATTTCTGTGCTACCTCCTTCGTTATGGCAATGGAAGTGGGGTCGTGCAACGCATTCTCCTGTCCATGAATTACTTTATAACTGAAGGCATCGAAGAACTCAGGATCTGTAAACCAAACTTGTTCATTGAAGACAGTGTTGCCCCGGCGCATACTGAATGAGTGACGCTGAACCCGTACTACGGATTCGACTGCAGAGTGTGCCTCCTGCAATGCAGGTCCGATGAGATAGGGTGAACGCGTCCAATGCTCTACGATGCCACCCGACTTCATATCATTCATGACCAGGTACAGGCGATCGCCCTTTGCATGAAACTTGTCTCTGTTATAATAGGAGTCGAGCAGAAGAAATATGGTAATGCCACATCCCAATGCGAGAGACAGCCCTATGATATTGATGGAAGATTGAAACTGATTACGTCGGATATTTCGAATTGTTGAAGTAACGTAGCTCTTCAACATGGCGGGTGAGAGGGTAGCGGAGCTCATATGGTGTTTGCGTTTCCTGATGTTGCGTGGTCTGAAGAAGCGTATCACATTCCAAACGAACTGCAACCTCGCGAGGCGCGGTGAGTGATCAGCGGAACGCTCATACAATTCCAGCAGATCTCCCTGAGTTTCTTCAAGAATATCCGGACGGCAATACCACTCAAGAAACCGGTTTGCCCAGCCTGGGGGTTGTGGCGTTACGGCCATTGAAATTGAAACGCTACTTTCGGAATGCGATTGAACAACTGGTTTCGGACTTCATTAGCCTCCTCAAGGGCCTTACTTCCTGCAGCAGTCAGTGTGAATATTCTCTTGCGTCTTCCTCCACGGGCCGTTGTCGGGTCGCTCATGGAAGAGCGAACAAAGCCCTTTTCCTCAAGTCGTGTCAGCACGGCATGCACAGCACTGATGTTGAGCTGGCGCCCTGTGTTCTTCACCACTTCATCCATCACAGCCACCCCATAGGCATCCGGATACAATATGCCAACGGTGAGAAGTATCAGTTCTTCGAGTTCTCCGAGATTTGATCCTTTCATATCTGTATCTGTTTCTACAAACGTGAAAGTAATTGATATGTTTCATCTTTGTAGCATAAAAAGAGGCTTTTCTGATTAAATTTCGATACTAATGTATTTACAACTGTTGTACTGAACTTTAAGTGTCGAATTCACATTGTAGGAGTAGTATTTAGTCCTGAGTCCTGAGTCCTTAGTAAAGGCAAGGATGGTCAGCATAATACTCTGGTCCTTCCCAACTCAAATTTGTCTTCAAATCTTAAGTACTAAGGACCCCACAGGACTCAGGACTAACTACTCAGGACTAACTATTCAGGACTACTTTAACTTCGATCAAGTCATGAAAAACAGAAAAGTAAACCAGCTTCTCTACGCTCACGAAACCATGATGGGGGATATGCCGATAAGACAACCCTTTCCAACAGAAAAGGTTGAGCAGATAGATCCCTTTCTCTTGCTTCACCACGCCAATGTAGAAGCAGACAAATATGTTGACCCTGACGATGCTGGTGTAGGACCGCATCCGCATCGCGGATTTTCTCCCGTGACATTCATATTCCAGGGGGGTGTTCATCACCGCGACAGCAGAGGCAACGATAGCGTGGTATATGCAGGTGGTGCGCAATGGATGAACGCGGGCCGGGGTATAGTTCACAGTGAAAGACCACCTCACGATATCCATGAGATAGGCGGACGTCAGGAGATAATTCAGTTGTGGATCAACTCGCCAGCGGCGAACAAGACGGATCAGCCAGCATACTATCCGCTGCAGGCCAGCGATGTTCCCACGAAGGTACTCGATGATGGCCGGGTTGTACTGAAGGTTGTTTCAGGAAATGTTCTTGATACAGTAGGAGGAATCGCCGCAAGACCCGAAGTGAATGCTGCAACTATCACCATTGGCAAAGGCGGTTCGGTTCAAATCCCGCTGCCATCAAACCATAATGTTTTCATCTATCTGCTCGACGGAAAATTGAACGTCGACGGGTTTGGAATAGTAGAGGCACATCACGTCGTATTGTTTAACAATGATGGAGACGGAATTTCATTCAGCGGACTCGAAGACACGCGCATACTGCTCGTATCAGCAGAACCACTGAATGAAGAAGTGGTCTCGCACGGCCCGTTCGTAATGAATAGTCAAACCCAGATCCTGGAAGCAATGCGCGATTATCAAATGGGCAGGATGGGGATACTTATAGAAGAGTGAGAAACTGGAGGAATTAAGAATTAATTCTTAATTCCTACCCTAACTTTGAAGAGCAACATGGAAAAGTCAGATCAATTCGAGCATCCGATAAACGACCTCATCAGGAACCGGAAGAGCACTCGTTCATTTTCGGAGCAACCTATAGAACCCGAACGCATCGCCTCGTTGTTCGAAGCAACAAGGTGGGCGCCCTCCAGCACAAACGAGCAGCCATGGGTATTCATATACGCGACTCGTGACCAGCCGGAATTATGGAATCAACTGTTTTCCTGCTTGAACGAAGGCAACCAGATATGGGCAAAGGATGCACCCTTGCTCATACTGAGCCTGGCGCGCAAGAACTTTTCGAGATTCTCAGGTACCAACAGTTATGCAATGTACGATCTCGGCGGTGCCAACTCCTTTCTTTCTCTGCAGGCCGTCGAACTTGGATTACAGGTGAGACAAATGGCGGGCTTTCATAAACAAAGAACCATTGATCTTCTGAACATCCCCGACCAATATGAGATTGGTGTATTCATCGCCGTAGGATATCCGGGAGATCCACAATCACTTCCGGAAAAACTTAAGCATCGGGAGCTTGCCCCACGCGAACGATTCTTGCAACAGGAGTTTGTCATGAATGGACCGTTTCCCCCTCAACCGGAAGGCTAAGCGTCAAGCGCCATCCGTTTCAGACTTCAGGAATGCTCTCACAAATTGTTGAAGGTATGCTGCCTTGTCCTTTGTATAACTCAAGACGGAACGGCAACCAGCGCTGACTCTTCAGCTAACGGGATCGTGAAACTAACAGTAGTCCCTTTGCCTGGCGTACTCTGAATCTTAAGTTCACCGCCATTGCGTTTTACAAACTCCTTGCAAAGCAGCAGGCCAAGGCCCGTTCCCTTTTCTTCATGGGTACCGACCTTTGTAAAATGATGAGGCCTGTCTTGTAACATCTCTGTCTCCTCGGTGGTCATGCCAATGCCATGGTCTTCGATCTGTATAATACAGTGCGAAGCGGTTGTGGATGTTATCACTCTTATCGAACTGTTCTGCTTTGAGAACTTGATCGCGTTGTGAACAAGATTTCTGAGGATCAATTGTACCTGATTAAGATCGGCCATCACCTTTGTCGGCAACGAACCATTCGTTTCGAAAGTGAGATGCTTGCGTTCGGCAACCTCACTCATCAGGTTGCAAACCTCTTCGATCACTGCTGACACATCAAAGCTTCTGGACTCTGTCTTAATGCCATCCATCTGACTCAAAGACCAGTTCAAAAGGTTCTCAAGCGTGCGCTGCGTTACGTTGAGGTTAGTCTTCAGCTTTTGTGAAATGCTGATGAACTCATCTGCAGTCATGGCCTTAGTGGTAAGCAAACTGAGCAACGCATGGAGATTTGAAATCGGCCCGCGGAGGTCGTGACTGATCACGGAGAACAGCTTCGATTTAAGCTGGTTCAATTCAAACAACTTCTCGGCTTGCGCCTGCATCTCTTCCTTCTGCTGCTCGATAGCAAGATTCCGGGACTTGAGGTCCTTGTTCGCACGCTTCTGAATCAGGCGCAGTTGCCATAAAACGAAGATCAGTGCGAGCAATAGAACGATGCCGATCGATAGCGCTATCGTTATAAGTTGTTGACGTCCCTTGGATTGCTCAAGTGCAAGTATTGCCTTGTCCTTTTCCTGCAACTGATAGGCCGACTGCATCTCAACATACTTCCCTATACTTTCGGAATTATAAAGACTGTCTTTCAGAGAGGCCTCGAGCTTGAATTCGGAAACTGCTGAGTCGGTTTTGTGCTGTCGTGTAAAAATCAGCGCCTGCAGGTGATGTGCTTTAATGAGATTGCCAAGTCCTCCGAGTTCATTTAACAGTGAAAGTGACTTCTTCAGCAACGCATTGCTTCTTTCAAACTTCTGGAGTTTGTAAGCATTAACAGCAGCCTGATAGTACTGAATGCCCAGTCCACGTTTATTTCCAACGAGGCTGTCGAGATAGATGGCCTTATTGTTAAACGATTCGCTGACACCAAACTCGCCCAGTGCGCAGTAGGCCTTTGCCTTTCGGCCATATAAGACACTTGCGTCAAGCGTATCTCCGTTTGATTCGTAGATAGCAAGACCTTTGTCGGCTATTTCGATGGAGCCGCGATAGTCTTTTCGTTCCATCATCAACATCGACCTTTCGCGATATACGCCTGCCTGTAATGATGACGATTTTGTTCTGACTGCCAGCGCTTCTGCCTGATTGAGAAATTCGCTCGCTTCCTGATAATTCTTCAGTTCCGTTAGTGTTCTGGCCAGGGAAAGTAATACTTCACCCTTTAAATCATTGTAAGGAGAGTCCTCCAGTAAACGAAGTGCGTTGAAGCCAGATTCTGCGCTGGAACCTAAACGGCCTTTTGCCCAATGTGCTTTTGCCATCAGGTAGTATGCATTTGCCTGAAAATAGGTACTCCTGCTTTCAATTGCCGCTTCAAGCAACTGCCTTGCTTCAAAGAGTGACGTGTCTGGTGTTGAGAGATAATTTTGAATTGCAAAGTCAGCTTTACGGCTCAGCGCAAGGCTGTCGAACTTTTGTGCGGAAGCGCCAATCGGGACGGAAAGCAAGGCAATCAGCACAAAGAAAACGCGGTTCGACATCATGCCAAATAGATACTAATTCAACTTAGTTTCAAGTTGAAAAAAAGTGAAAATAATACGTCTGTCGCCACTTTTGTGAACCGTCGTTTTTCAGTTCAGACGGTGGTAAACGTAGTTAAAGTGCAACGTTTGCAACAGACTAAATCTTTACCCGTGTAAAAAATGTCATGCAGGCTGGCCATTTCAGCGTATTCGTGAAGGATGTTGTTTTATTGCCATGTACCCGTAACGCAACAGTTCCCGGTGCAATTGTGCCTTTTGCGGTTCGCCCTTTTCTTTACTCTTGATGGAATTCATACATGAACCTGTACACAAACACCAAATAAAATTCTGTTCGACAAGGTTACCTGGGAAAATGTTACCTTCAAATGAGCCTTCCCAACCCTGTGGGACGACTGTACTGCGTTTTGACTTCGTGATGAAAAAGTATTCCCTGGTTTCTTTTATTGCATTACTGCACCTTGTCACTATAGCAGTGAAGGGACAAACCTATTCCGCGGGATTTGTACAGGTCCAGGTAGCCAATACAATTGCTAACCCCACTGCGATGGCTTTTGCACCTGATGGACGCCTGTTCGTTGCCCAACAGGCGGGTGCCTTAAGGGTAATAAAGAATGGCGCGTTGCAAGCGACACCCTTCGTAACAGTCTCAACTACGTCAACAGGAGAGCGGGGGCTCATTGGTGTAACGATAGATCCTGATTTCGCGGTCAACAATTGGATCTATGTGTACTACACCGTGCCGGGGTCGCCCGCGCATAATAGGATAAGTCGCTTCACGGCAAATGGAGATGTCGCACTAGCGGGTAGCGAGGTAACCATTCTCGAACTCGATCCACTTAGTTCTGCTACAAATCACAATGGCGGGGCGATGCATTTTGGCAAGGACGGAAAGCTCTTTGTAGCTGTAGGTGAGAATGCGAACTCGGCACACGCTCAAAATCTCGATACCTATCACGGCAAGCTGTTGCGGATAAACAAAGACGGGTCAGTCCCTGCTGGAAATCCTTTTACTACAGGAACAGCGCAAAGGCAAAGGGTTTGGTCGTACGGACTTCGAAATCCATATACATTTTCAATTCATTCAACAACGGGAAGGATACTGGTAAACGACGTTGGTCAGAATGCCTGGGAGGAGGTGAACGATGCATCTGTCGGCGGCAGGAATTTCGGATGGCCGGCGACAGAGGGAAATTTCAATACAGCAACCTATCCAAACTACACCACGCCCATCTACTTTTACTCGCATGCATCAGGCGATGGAACTGGTTGCGCGATCACGGGCGGCGCGTTCTTCAATCCTTCCACCACTAATTATCCTTCCTCATATTTCGACAAGTATTTCATTCAGGATCTTTGTGGGGCATGGATTAATGTGCTTGACGTTTCGACGGGGGCGGTCAGGTCATCGTTTGCCACCGGCATCCCGGGGAATGCCCTCGCACTCACATCAAGTCCGGATGGAAATATGTATTTCCTCAGTCGCAGCGGTAGCGCTGTATACAAAATCGTTTATAACAATTCCACTCTTCCTTACATCACCCAGCAACCACAGGGAGCCACCGCCGCAGAAGGCCATCCTTTTTCGGTTAGCGTGATTGCTGCTGGAAGCAGCCCACTGGCATATCAATGGTATATTGACAATGCCACAATCGAAGGAGCAACGACTTCAACATATTCAGTAGCCAAGGCAACTCTGGCTGACGCAGGTCAGTATACTGTGCGCATCTCCAATGGCAGTGGTGCAGTCAACAGTAATCCGGTTACCATCGCAGTAATAGCGAACAAACCACCTGCCGCTTCCATTGAGACTCCTTTATCAGGCACGTTCTATCGCGCCGGTGACGTCATCAATTTCTCCGGCCGTGCCGTCGATGAAGAAGATGGCCCGCTGTCGGCGACAAATCTTCGATGGAACATTAATTTTCATCACGATACACACCAGCACGACGAGCCCGCTGTGGATGGTGTCGCCTCAGGATCGTTTACAGTTCCTGTGGAAGGCGAGACGTCGCCAAACGTTTGGTACAGGATCATCCTGACAGCAACGGACGCCAACGGACTGAAAGGAAAAGATTCTGTGGACATTCATCCGCTGACATCAAGCATCACACTCGCCACCGAACCGGACGGCCTTACGCTTACGCTGGACGGACAGCCGGTAGCGACCCCGTTGGTTGTGGAATCTGTTGTGGGGCTCCTTCGAAACATTGGCGCAGTAACGCCGCAGGAAGGTGAGCTCGTTTCATATACTTTCGAGTCCTGGAACGATGGAGTAACGGAGACCGCCCGCACCATCGCGACACCAGATAAGGACGTCACCTACGTTGCCAGGTTTCTCAGTATTGTAGCCGTAGAAGAACGCCATAGAGGTCTTGCAGCGTATCCAAATCCAAGCCGTATCGGGGCGATTATCTTGCGGGACAATTGGCAACCACCGGTTAAAATAACGATGGTTGATCTGCTCGGTCGTAAAGTGATGGATTCGTCGTGGCCCTCCCTTGCGGGTGATGTGGAACAACGCTTTGACTTCGGAAAGGTCAGAGCGGGAGTTTATGCACTGATTGTCGAGCAGAACGGCTCACGGTCCACAATTAGGATCCGGGTATCTGACTGAAGATGACACAAATCTATCGAGTGGAATACGTTGAATATGAAAGCTGCAAGACGGATGTGCGCCTTGATTACGTCAGCTTTTGTATGATGTCTGAATGTTTTGGAAACTGACCGAGAAGTTCCTGTCGCTTCGCCATTTCGAAGTCGCTGAAATCGAAGCCTGGCGATACCGTGCATCCCGCAAGGACGTATGGACCCTCCGTTACCAATGCTCCAAACCAATGATTTGCCGGGATGACGATCTGAAGTTTGTCGCCTTGCTCAATATTTTGTCCCAGTGACTGTGATACGAGGCCGCCCTCCGTGAGCATGTAAATAGTAAGCCTCCCACCGGCGTGAAAATGCCACAACTCGTCGGACTTAATTCTATGAAACATAGACCGGTCCTGCTTCCGAAGCAGGAAATAGATCGCCGTGGAATAATTCCGTACGGCATTATCACTAACACTTAGCCTCCCCCCGGCACGATATGTCTCGCGATAAAATCCGCCTTCGGGATGTGCCGAAAGTTTAAGGTGCTCAATCCAGTAATCGGCGTTCATGACTGCTGCTTTGGGGCGATTCCTTTCGCGACCACCACAAAGATGATTAATATTCCAGCTATTCCGCCTTAACCGTGGCCGTTCAATTTCGGCCCGTCAAAAGAAGAGAAAGGCAAAAAATAGATTTGCGCTCATCACCTTCAAATACTTACTTTGCACTCCCTTGACTCCGTAGCTCAGCTGGTAGAGCAATTGACTCTTAATCAATGGGTCGAGAGTTCGAATCTCTCCGGGGTCACAATATTGATTGACTTGTTGATCCAGCTTTAGCGGGATCAATAAGTCAACAAATAAGTCAATAATCCGGGGTGTTAGCTCAGCTGGTTTAGAGCACTACCTTGACAGGGTAGGGGTCATTGGTTCGAATCCAATACATCCCACGAATTCACTTGTTGATTTGTTGATCCCGCTAAAGCTGGACAGGTTTGTTGATTTGGAAACTCGTCGCCGATGTTGTCTCTCGCCTCCCAGCTCTCTAACCGATCCTTTTAAATTTTACATTTAGTATTTAACATTTTGCGGTTAGTTTTCTGCAGAAGTTTATGCCGTGCCGTCTGCTTGCATATCTAATGGCTTGCATAATCTAATGACACATTCTTATTGCAATCTAATGACACATTCTTAAGCCTTCTTCAGCATTTCTATTGCTGGTGCAACAACCGATTCGTTAGTTCAATAGAGTCCTGAATAGAGAATGTGTTCCTATTGTGGAGTGATTCACCATCTTGATGAACAATTCACCTTGCGATGATTTAGCACAAGAATTTATTAAAGGCATTTGAACCACGCATAGGTGACGTTCGACCCCGCGTTTCTTTGATTGGAAGTTTGTTACGCTTACGTTCCTCCAACGGCATGTATATAGCATCGTGGTTATCGTTAATAACCCGAACAAACACCAAACTATGAAAAGAAAGAGTGCCTGGTTATTTATTGCTGTAATGGGATTGGCCGCCGCCTGTAGCGACGACGAACAAAAGAATTCCATCACATCGGATGAAGCAGCAGCTATTGTAGCCGTTTCTCTGTCATCTAATGGCGTAAATTCAGTTTCATCTATGTCGGCAGAATACGCTTCTGATGCTATGGACGGAAACATCGGAGGACGTGTAGCGACTTGTGGTTTCTCGGAGACAGTTGACTACAAGACCAACAGTGATCCCGGATCAATCAATGCTTTTAACTTCGACTTCGAATACAAATTCGAATTGACTTGCGAAGGCGAATTGCCTGCTGCGCTTGCCGTTAAAATGAATTACAACGGTGACTTCAGTTCAACCAATTACTCTTATGACTGTTCAGGACTTGCCAACTTGCAACTTGATGGACTCCATTCAGATGCATCGGCATTCGAAATGAACGGCGAATACAAATATGACGGTTCATTTGTCGACAACGAACAAAAGCGAACTATCAGTAGCAACGTTGCAATGACATTGACAGATATTTCCATTAGCAAGGCAGAGCATGTGATCAAAAGCGGTAAAGGATCATATTCTATCAGCGGATCAGTTCCTTCAAAAGGATCGTTTAAGTACAGTGGAGAGATCACCTTCCTCGGTGCTGGAAAAGCTGAGGTGAGCGTTAATGGTGTGGTATATGTTACCGATTTGAACATCGGTACTGCGACTAAGAAGTAGTAAGATTACACGCCGCCTCGAAAGGTCGCCGAAGCTCATCGGCGGCCTTTCTCTTTTTAGAGGCTTTCTGACCATCAACATGAGATATACTTCAGGCGTTAACACTTCAACATCCGCCACTGGATGCTGCCAGTAGCCCAAACGGTGTCCTGACAAGAAGATTCAACGGTTTGTTACCGGGTAGCCCGCGTCTATTGGACGGGTTATAGAAGGAAATGTCCGACCATTCGATCCCAATCAACTTGCCGCTTTTTGGCGTAAGCCGGAAATAGTGAGTGTGTGGCAGATAGATGTCTTCCCTGACGAACGTCGGCTTATCCAACAGTCCGCGAAACACATTCTCCTCCAAATCCATTATTGTAACTTCATTTTCATTGAAAGCAATTTTGCTGATGGCCGCGCCCTCGAAAACCTGTTCCCAGTTAACTCCATCGGTAGAACGAACCGCACCCTGATGTGTTCCTCCATAGATGTAATTGCCGTTTGATGCGAACGTATTGATCTGCTGCCTGCCCAACAATAGTGTCCAGGTTTCACTCTTGATATCGATCCGATATATTCCAACATCTGTCCCTGCATAAATGCCCCCCTTGAATTCGCTGATCGCTCTTACATTCGCGTCAGGATTTTGGTTGACCTTTTTCCATGTATATCCATCGTCAGTAGAAAAGTATAAGCCGCCATGATAAAGTCCTGCATATAGGATGTGATTAGAACTGAGCAACGACAGCACCCGCGAACTTTTAGGAAGTCCATTGGATTGGATACTCCATCCGTTTTTATCCATTAGCCAAACGCCATGGCGATCGGTGCCGGCGAACACCAGACGGTTGTGTACAACTATCACATTCAATCGTTCGTCGACGGGAAGGCCCTTATCTGCCGGTTGCCAGCTGACGCCATGGTCAGTGCTTAAATAGGTATTTGCTTTTTCAGATGGATGAGGAACAGCTGCAATTGAAGCCAGAGCAAGCGCAAGCAGACAGGTGTTCAATCCTAAACTCGTCTTCATAATATTGATTATTATTTAACTTCTGCAATGATGTTGAACTCGATAGCAATGGCATCGGATATCGCTCCGTCGCCAACTTCTGAGAATACTTTTCCGGAGTTGTATTCAATACCCCAGCGTGTGCGATCGAACTTGAACTTGCCGACGGCAGTAAAACTCTTTGACGTTCTGTCTATCGTGGCATACAATGTTACCGGCGCGGTGACCTGCTTCAAGGTCAGATTGGCAATCAGCTTTGTGTTGACATCTCCCGGTCTGGCAGCTTCCACAGGTTCACTCTTTACGATCTCGAGCTTTGAGCCTGGATATTGTGATACATCAAAAAAGTCCTTGCTCATCAAGTGTTCACTGAGATCTTTGCCTCCGTCTTCATAGGCCATGTCGGTGTCGCGAATGCTTTTCATGTCAGCCGAAATCAATCCGGAGATGCCGCCCTTATCATCGGCAAGGATCTTTCCGTCTGTAATGTTTATTGTGCCAGTGTGCTCGCCAAAGTTGAACAGGTAGTAACCCGTCCACTTCAGCGTACTCTGCGAGGGCAAGACCTCATATTTCACCGTTGTGGATTGTGCGGTGCAGTCAACGGACATAGCAAGTGCGAGGGCTGCGCAAAAAAGAATTTTGGTCATCTTTCGAGTGTTTGTATGCTAACAAACGTAGATGCACCAAGCCGGCCTTTTGCAAAAGCGCTGTAAAAACATGTTAATGAAATGTAAATTTTTCATACTGCACATGTTTCGTGAATACATTTACATAATCAACAACAATGGCTATGCAAGGCGGCAGAGTTTATAAGATGTTGGTGGCCCTTGGCATTCTATGTCTTGCCGGGCTGCTGTGTGTTCAGGTCTGGTGGTTTAGTGCTGCATACAACCTTGCAGAAAGGCAATTAACAGAACGAACAACACTGGCGATGCGTCAGATTGCAAACACCGTAGGCGATCTTCATGGTGATCACGTTCCAGCCGTTATTGAAAAGAATTCATCCAACAGTTTCCAGCTAACGTATCCGCATGGAATAACTTACGAACGGATAGATTCTCTCAGTAGAAATACTTTTGCTGAGTACGACCTTTCGCTACCCTTTCAGGTAGTGGGGTACAACAATAAGCAGGAGATCATGTTTGGAAACTTCTACAAACAGGGGGCAACCTCCGAGGCCGATGCATTGTGCTTACATCACGGACTTGCAAAAGCAGAAACAGAAATGGTCAACATCAGTTTCCCCCAACACACTACAGATGTTATCGGCGGTATGCGCATCTGGATCTTCTCTGCCTCTGCTTTCATTGTTGTCCTGGCGCTGACGATGGGAATGATGGTTCATCTTTCACGCAGCAAACACAGAGCGGAGGTTCGGGCCGATTTCATCAGCAACATGACACATGAACTCCAAACACCTATTGCTAATATCGCAATGGCCAGCGAAGTGTTGAAAAAGAACCGCGACGCTAACAGTCGTGCCCAGCATTACGTTAATATAATATCATCGGAGAATCTCCGCCTCAAGGCGCATATCGACCAGGTGCTTCAGACAGCCATGCTGGAGAAAGGTGAGCTTGCAATGTCGCGGCAGGAAATCAATATAAACGAAATTGTACGGGAGATTACCGAGGTGTTCAATGAACGCATCGCGGTGCGCGGAGGCAGATTGTCAGTCGATATCGGAGCCGTGCGACCCGTAGTCTTTGCCGACGTCCTCCATTTAAAAAACATTCTTTACAACCTGCTGGACAATGCCGAGAAGTATTCCCCGGGCTCGCCCGACATCACAGTATCAACAGCAGACTGTGACGAAGGAGTAGTTGTTTCCGTAAGTGACAAGGGCATGGGCATCGTGAAGGAGCATCAGACGAAGATCTTTGAAAAGTTCTTTCGCGCATCGAAGGGAAATGTCCACGATATCAAGGGATTTGGTCTTGGCCTCACCTATGTGAAGGGCATTGTGGAGGCGCATAATGGTACCGTTAGAGTTAGTAGCGTGCCCGGCAAAGGGAGTCGTTTCGACGTAATGTTGCAAAACTGTATCTGAGATGCCAGCGAGAATACTCATCGCCGAGGATGATGACAACATGCGATTCATGTTGCAGGACAATCTTGAAATGGCGGGCTATCGTGTTTCCGCTGTGGGAGATGGACAAACTTGTCTCAGTGTATTCTTAAAGGAAGAATTTGACCTTTGTCTGCTCGATGTCATGCTTCCAAAGAAAGATGGCTTCACACTGGCATCAGATATCCGAAAGATCAACAGAGATATTCCGTTGATTTTCTTAACAGCGAAGCTGATGAAAGAGGATCGCATTCAGGGATTTCGTATTGGTGCCGATGATTATGTTACCAAACCCTTTAGTATTGAGGAACTGATCCTGAGGATTGAGGCGATTCTCAAACGGGTGTATCAGACTCCTTCCCGTGCCGACAATGAAGCGACCTACGATCTTGCCGGTTCATGTTTCAACTTTCACGATCAAACGGTAAAGTCGTCAAACGGAATCGTTGAGCTCACCACTAAGGAGGCAAAGCTGCTGAGGCTATTTTGTATTCATCGGAATCAGGTGATCGAACGGGACCTGATCCAAAAGGCCATATGGGAAGATGAAGGTTATTTTGTTGGCCGCAGTATGGATGTATTCATTTCACGCCTGCGAAAGATTTTCCGTCACGATCCGAACATATCGTTCCAGACACTTCATGGCATCGGGTACAAACTCAATGTGAACGACGCAGTGGATCGAGCTTGAGTGTCTTGCCTTAATTCCCCGCAATCATCATCTCAGCCAGACGCGAATCTCTCTTATACACATCCTTCCTGATATTCAACGCACCATCACGTCCCACCCATGCAGTGAAATAAGCAATGAAGACCGGCACAGGTTTATCCAGCGTCACCCACTTTTCAGAGTTTGAGCTCATGGCCGCGTCGATCTTTGCTGATGTCCATGCTTTGCTGTCCCTTAAAAGATACATCGCCAGCTTCTTGGGTTCCGCGAGGCGAATACATCCATGACTGAACGCACGATTGTCTTTACTAAATAAACTCTTCGATGGTGTGTCATGTAAATAGATGTTGTAGCTGTTCGGGAACAGAAACTTCACACGCCCCAACGAGTTTGATGGCCCCGGCTTTTGTCTCACACTGTTGCCGAACTTTTCCATGTTGTGCTTTGCCAGGTAGTCCGGGTCGCGTTTGATACCTGGAAGGATCTCATTCTTATATATGCTCTGAGGTACATTCCAGTAAGGACTGAAGACGACGTACTTCAGCTCGCCATTGAAGATCACAGTTTCGTGCATGGGCTGTCCCGCGACAATATTCATGTCCCACACCAGTGAGTCGTGATCGTAGACATACAACTTGAATGCAGGAATATTCACAACGATGTAGCTACCGTCCATGCTTACCGGCACCCACCTTGCCCGTTCCATATTCAGAACGATCTGCTCGACGATTTTTGACGCCGGCATATTGAGTTCACTAATTACCGTCGGGCCGATCACACCATCTGCCTGCAGTCCCCGGCTGTCCTGAAAACGTTTTATAGCTTTGGCGAGATCGGCTGTATACGTTGCCGAAATGGTGTCGCCCTGAAAATCTCCGGTTAATGCCAGCCTTTTCCTGATGTGGAGAATAACATGCGATGAATCGCCTTCTGAAAGTTTCCGGTCTGAAGACGGAACGGTGATCCACTTTCCTGCTGAATCTATCTCATTATATTTTTTCAGATAACGTCTCAGCAGCGCGTACTGTCGGTAAACTGGTTCATCGGCGTTGATCGATCTTTCAGGATGTAGAAGTAGCGAATCCATTAGTGCCTCGAGGTCCAACTTTTTACGAACGAGATACCAGTCCATCTTTTCTTCATCTGTTTGGCCGACTCCCTGCCAGACGTGCTTGGCGAAGCTGAAGTATTGTGAAGTAAGCATTAACTCGGCATCCGCGTTTCTCGGTTCCTTGCGCAAGATGCTGTCGCTGTCTTCCATCATCCGGACAAAATCTGCTTCGTAGGGTAGCTGTGCCGTTATTCCATCGTCGTGGATGTGCACGATTCGGTTAAACAAACTTCCAGCCTGTTCAATCAACCCTTTTTGATCATACCAGGCATAGGCAAAGTCACGCTTCCGATAAAACTTGTTGATGTCGGCGGCGTAGTCCGCAAACCTGGGATATCTCGTAACAAACTTCTGCACTTCATTGCTGTCGAACCTG
Organism: Chryseolinea sp. T2; assembly: GCF_037203685.1. NCBI lineage: Bacteria > Pseudomonadati > Bacteroidota > Cytophagia > Cytophagales > Fulvivirgaceae > Chryseolinea > Chryseolinea sp. T2. Next base: position 6,927 of record NZ_JBBCAU010000001.1, on the reverse strand, counting down.
AGCTCTACCTGGTTGCTGAAGTTTCCGGCAACGGCCATCTTGTCGCGCTGCGCATCCGGGGTAATCTGTGTGCGGGGGCCCTCAATCGTGCGATAACCGGGACGAGTGCAGTTGCCAAGCAAGAACAATGAGGCAACCACAAGGCATGTGCCCACAGCGAAAATGATGTTCGACATTTTCATTCCTGCGCGCATAGATCATTTAATTTATTTGTGAATGGCACGGTGTTGGCGTTCTTCAAAAGTAACATCTTCCGCTTTTTTGAAACCGATCGTCGGGTAATTTATTGTCGGGCAGTATTGAAGCTATAGAGCGACGTGTGATTGATTGTTTGTGAGGACAGCGCCATGAACCTATCTTTGGACATGTTTAAACGATTGCACCTTGCTGCGGCGTTTGTTGTTATGTCTCTGGCAGCATCAGCGCAGTATCTTCCGAAGTTTGATATTCAGGGCCACCGTGGTGCGCGCGGACTTATGCCCGAGAATAGCATTCCGGCATTCCTCACAGCCCTTGACTCCGGGGTGACAACGATTGAGCTGGACGTCGTCGTAACAGAAGACAAGAAACTCGTGTTGTCGCACGAACCGTGGATCGCCGCTTCCATATGCTATGATTCTGCCGGTGGACTGATCGCCGAAAAAGATGAGAAGAAGTTCAACATCTACCAGATGACCTACGACCAGGTTCGAAAGTTTGACTGCGGATCAAAAGCCAATGAGGAGTTTCCCGAGCAGCAAAAGATTCAGACCAGCAAGCCTCTGTTGAGGGACGTAATTGTGGCCGTCGAAACACGGATCAAGAGTTATAATTCCTATGAAGTAGATTACAGCATCGAGATCAAAAGCAGTCCTGAAACCGACAAGAAGTTTCATCCTTCCATCGAAGAATACTCAGAGCTGATCTACAATCTTATGGATGAGTATATCCCCATGGACCGCCTTGTAATCCAGTCTTTTGATTTCCGCGTACTCAAATACTGGCACGAAAAACACCCTGAAATAAGATTAAGCGCGCTGGTGGGTAACAACAAATCCATCGACGCCAACCTGGAGCAGCTCGGCTTCATTCCTTCAGTATACAGTCCGCAGTTTAAGCTAATCGACAAGGCCAAGGTCCAATATCTTCACTCAAAGAAGATCCGCGTCATACCCTGGACGGTCAACGAAACGCGCGACATGCTCGCCTTAAAAGGCATGGGTGTCGATGGCTTGATCACCGATTATCCCAATCGTTCCCGTCGTTTCCGCATGACTTTGAACATTCCGGGCAAGGGCGGGCGCTGAGCGAGTATCTTGACCGGACTTTTCCCGTATTATTGCGAAAAAAATACTTAATGAAGAAGTACGATGTTTTTGGTATTGGCAACGCCATCGTCGATATCGTTACAGAAGTCGAGTTCGACTTCTTTGAAAAGAACAACATAGAAAAGGGTGTGATGACCCTCGTCGACGAGAAGCGTCAGCTGGAGCTCATGAAAGTGATCGACATGAAGCGCAGCAAGATGTCTGGTGGCGGATCTGCCGGAAACACCGTAGTCGCAGCAAGTCAGTTTGGAGGCAAAGCATTTTATTCTTGCCTCGTCGCAAAGGACGAATTGGGTAAGTTCTTCCTTGACGATATCAAACGACACGGCATCGATACAAATCTTACTCACGATGCCTGTCCTCCCGGGCACTCCGGGCGTTGCCTCGTAATGACTTCTCCAGATGCAAACAGAACGATGAATACGTTCCTGGGCGTTAGTTCATTTCTGTCACCGGAGCACATCAGTGAGTCTGCTATCATTTCGTCCGAATACATTTATCTCGAGGGTTATCTTGTTGCAAGCCCAAAAGGCCTGGAGGCAATGAAAGAAGCGAAGCGGATTGCAGAAAAGAATAAAGTTTCTGTGGCCCTTACTTTTTCGGATCCAAGTATGGTCAAATACTTCTCTGCTCAGATGACTGAAATTGTTGGAGCCAGCGTCGATCTGCTGTTCTGCAATGAGGAGGAGGCCATGATATTTACGGGAACCAACAGTGTTACGGAAGCTCGGACCAGGCTTCGAGAGGTGGCAAGGCGATTTGTAATTACTCAGGGCGAGAATGGAGCGACCATTTTTGATGGCGACACCTTCATTAGTATAGAGCCTTATAAGGTGAAGGCGGTCGACACGAATGGCGCAGGCGATATGTTTGCAGGGGCCTTTATGTACGCCATCACGCACGGCCATAGCTATGCGGAAGCAGGTAAACTGGCTTCGCTGGCGTCTTCAAAGGTGGTGGCGCAATGGGGCCCCAGACTGGAGACCGCGCAGGTGAAAAACATACTTGCGGATCTGGGTCATCATTAAATCGGGAAGAGTTCCATTCAGGCTGTCGAAAAGTCAGAATTGCCGTTAAAGGTCACCCTCGCAACGCCTGCTTCGGATAGGTTTTTGGATTGTGTAGATTTCATTGACCTTTCATTAAGGGTTCATTGAGGATCGATATAAACCAGTGAGGCCAGCGCAGGCTAACTGTTCTGTCATTTTGGCAAATAGGCTCATTTGTTCTCTCACAGGGCGGCTTTGCAATTTCAGGTATCGGATATTTATACCAGTTACGGATGAGGGCTTTGGTCATCCAGGCCCAGGAGCTTGCGCTCAAGGCCTTGTTTGGAATCAGAATATGACAATGCTTTGATGAACAGGACCTTAGAGGAATCACATCGATCTACTGATGATGCTTCTGGAAGGATTTTGTCTTCCAAAGGTTGGATTTAACATTAATACTTGGCATCTTTGCAGCCCTTTGAAAAATAGGGGAACAACAAGACGGATCGAGCATCCGAACACATTTTTAAAGCTTGAGCTATGAAACGTACATTCCAACCTTCGCGCACAAAGAGAAAAAATAAGCACGGATTCCGCGAGCGTATGGCAACTGCCAACGGACGTCGCGTACTTGCTAACCGCCGCAAGAATGGCCGGAAGAAGCTTACTGTGTCCAGCGAGAAGACAGTTAAGCACAAATAAGGCTCAAATATTCTGAGAGGGACGGTCGCCTCTTTCGAGATTGATTAAATTCAAGCTCATGAGGAAGTACACGTTTCCGAAGGATGAGAAACTTACCAGTGAGAAACTTATAAAGGAACTCTTCGACAAGGGTTCCTCTTTTTATTTGTACCCCTTCAAGGTATTCTTCATGCCTCATCCTGGTGAAGACCAATCATCACACCAGGTACTGATCACTGTTTCACGAAAGTTGTTTCCGCGTGCCGTCGATCGCAACCTGATAAAACGGCGAATGAGAGAGGCTTACCGCTTGAATAAGCCTTTTCCGGAAGTCCCAAAGAAGCTGGTCATTGCCTATATTTATAGTGTCAAGGAAAAGCTGCCGGCCGCGCAGCTTAGGGAGCGACTCGCGAAAACATTCAAACGCTTCTGAACTATGGGGAGAAGTAATCGCATGTGGAGAAGATTCAAATGGCCCGTTACTATTGGTGTGCTGATCATTTCGAGCCTGGCGTTTCGCCAGCCGATTGAAAAGTACTTCGACATCGCCAAAAGCCTAGACATTTTTGCGACCCTTTTCAAAGAGGTTAATGCTTACTATGTCGATGAAGTAGATCCGGAGAAGCTCATTCGGGTGGGCATCGATGGCATGCTTGAGTCGCTGGATCCTTACACCGACTACATCGCAGAGGAGGACATGGATAATTTCCGGATATCCACGACCGGACAGTATGCAGGAATAGGCGCACTGATAGGAATCATCAATAAAAGGGTCGTCATCACTCATCCTTACAAAGGATTTCCCGCTTACAACGGTGGGCTGCACGTCGGAGATGAAATCATATCCATTAATGGTAAGAACGTCGCCGGAAAATCAACGTCGGAAATAAGTGCCATGCTCAAAGGCCAGCCGAAAACGGAGGTACAGCTTAAGACCAAAAGACCCGGGCAACGTGAAACTGAGACCCGCCTGTCGCGTGAGCGTATCGTAATAGCCAACGTTGCATATGCTGGCATTATCGATAAGGATATTGCCTACATCAAGTTGCAGGATTTTACCGCGGGGGCGTCGCGTGAGGTGCAGGAGGCGCTGACAAAACTGAAAAGCAATGGCGCAAAACAGGTGATATTGGATCTGCGGGACAATCCGGGAGGATTACTTCATGAAGCAGTGAACATCGTCAGCATGTTTATTCCAAGAGGAAGTGAAGTGGTATCGACGAAGGGAAAAGTCGATTCATGGAACAAATCTTATAAGACTCTTAACGCACCTGTTGATACATCTATACCCGTGATTGTTTTGGTGAGCGAGGGAAGTGCGAGTGCCTCAGAGATCGTGGCAGGCGCGCTGCAGGACTACGATCGTGCAGTTCTGATGGGTACCAATACATTTGGAAAGGGTCTTGTGCAATCAACTCGGCCGCTATCCTATAATGCCCAGCTGAAGGTGACGACGGCCCGATACTATACACCTAGTGGAAGGTGCATTCAGGCACTTGACTATGCTCACCGGAAAGACGACGGTTCGGTTGTACGTGTAGCCGACTCGTTGAAGACGCAGTTCAAGACACGCAATGGTCGTCCGGTATTCGATGGAGGAGGATTGGATCCTGATGTACCGGTGAAAGAGGAAGACCTGGCGGCCGTGACAACAGCACTTATCGTGAAGGGCATGACGTTTGATTTTGCATCGCGATATTGCGCAGATCATGCGCTACCTTCGGATCTTGCGGCATGGCGACTTCCGGCAGCCGATTATGAAAAGTTTATCGCCTTCATCAAAGAGCAAAAGTTTAGCTACACCACTAGCATTGAGCACGAGGTTGAAGAGATGAAAGAGATTGCTACGCGCGAAAAGTATCAGGATGTGATGCCCGTACTCGAAACGCTCACAGATAAGATTGAGCAAACAAAAGCGAGCGACCTTGTTCGCCTGAAGGAAGAGATTAAAGCAGAGGTAGAATCGCAGATTGCATTCCATTATGGTCTCAATGAAGGGCAGGCTCTGAATTCATTAAATCGCGATGCCACGATTGAACAGGCACGAAAGCTGTTCCGTGATCCGGCTTCTTTTAACAAAATCCTAGCTACACCCGATGCCGGTGCTGTTAAGCCTTGAAACATCAACAGACGTATGCTCAGTGGCCGTTCACAAGGACGGTGCGCTGGTGGCTATTGCCGAGGTCCACATCGGACAGGCTCATGCGTCGAAACTTGCCTTGCTTATTAAGGAAGTTATGACTATCGCCGGTACAACAATGAAGGACCTGAATGGTGTAGCAGTCTCGGCAGGACCCGGCTCATATACGGGACTTCGGATAGGAACTTCGACGGCTAAAGGTTTATGTTATGCACTAGACGTACCGTTGATATCAGTTGGTACGCTGGATATCATGGCTGAGCATATGAGGACCGTTGCGTCTGAGGATGCTTTATTGTGTCCTATGATCGACGCAAGGCGAATGGAAGTTTATTGCGCGTTATATAATAGTGCTGCCGGCCGACTCGGTGAAGTGGAGGCGCGTGTTATAGATGAGGAAAGTTTTCTGGAACAACTTAATGCGGGCAGTGTTGTTTTTGCAGGCAATGGCTCGGGAAAGTGCCGTGGCGTGATCACGCATCGTAATGCAGCATTTTTGGAAGGCATCTTTCCTTCTGCGAGGTACTTGGGAAACATTGGTTATCGCAAATTGACTGAAGGCGAGACGGAAGATCTGGTGCACTTTGAGCCGTTTTATCTGAAAGACTTCAAGGCTAAACTGCCCTCAAATATTATTGCTCCGGCAGTGAACAAACCTGCCTGACACTCTTGTTAAAGCATTTATGGAACCAGTAAATACACCGGGCAGCGATCAGGCATCGCCCCAGGATGCGATTCAGTCGGAAGGAGGAATTGTAAATCGGGTGGCGAACAGCGCCCTGTTGACCTTCGATCTTGAGGAATACTACGAGCCTGGGGAACGGGTAATTATTGATATCGCCGACCAGCTATATCAGGGATTGATTTTGCGCGAGAAGGACTTTCGCGAGTATATCAAGACCAACGACTGGAAACAATATGAGGGCAAGTTTGTGGCAATTACCTGCTCTGCGGATGCTATTGTTCCCACGTGGGCATTTATGCTGGTAATGGTTGCCCTGGAACCTTATGCCAAGCAGGCCGTTTTCGGTTCCGTCGAAGCGTTAGAGGAGCAAATCTTCAGGAAGAGACTGGCAACCGTTGATTGGTTGGCATATCAGGGAGCAAAGGTTGTGATCAAGGGTTGCAGTAAAGTAAATGTTCCGGTTGCGGTTTATGTAGAAGCTACGGCTCAGATACGAAAGGTGGCGTCGAGCATCATGTATGGAGAGCCTTGCAGTACAGTTCCCTTATTTAAGAAGGCCAGATAGACAGCGTCTTTTGTTCTAGAAGCGGCCAGATAGAAATCTCTTACAAATGGACAAGTCAATGTTGGTGACTTTGGGATCTTCGATGCATCGTCTTTGTATAGCCTTTGCATCGTCTTTGTGATATCTATTTAAGCCTTTATAAGCCTTTATCAATCTTTCTGAAAACCTTCAAAACCGCGTTTAAAGGCAACATTCGATTGCTTTGGCTGCCGGATTAAGGATATGTGAGCGGAAGATGAAATGTGGATAACTTTTTTGGCATTGATTGTTTCAACTGATGGTTCCGTTGTTACCTTTGAAGCCCTTTTGCCAGCAGGGACAAGGGAAATAAAAAAGTTTGAAAGAATTTGGTTCGAGTTGCAAATCCAATTACCTTTGCACTCCCAAAATGAAAGAAGCACGGAAGTCGGAAGGATTTCAGTGCAATAGTTGAAAGACTACAATATTCGAGAGCATCCCGAGAGGGCATTAAGACTTGAGAATAAACGTTCTTTGAATAGATGTTAATTGATAGCGGACCTGCAGGATTACAAGGCTGAGAGGTTGAGTGATTCTGCGAT